>NZ_MASJ01000023.1 GCF_001700315.1 Caryophanon tenue
GCGTACCGTACAGGTGCGCTATTTTTTATAATTCGGGCTTACGATAAAAATACAAAGTATCGTCATAAAAGCACACACACTAGAAATTGTTTCGACCACTTCACCAAATGGAATGGTGAAGATGGCGGTTAAAATGGCAATGCCCCCTAATACCATCAACAACATACCAATGCGCTTACTGAGCCTCTCGGGATTAATAGGTATCCATAATGTTTGAAATCCTGCTAAAAAGTGAAATGCTTTTTTTATCCAAACGACATAGCCCATGCTAAGAAAGCACACACCGATGAGACAACCAATGAGTATTTGCATTGTGATACCCCTTTTCTCTGTTTCTACTATACGAAATCGAGAAGATAAAGTTTCAGACGCCAAATTGTTTTCGCTTTCCACGAGAAGCTACTTTTTCAACAAAAGTCGTAGCCATGTTTTCGCAAATTCCTCATAAGAGTACGAATTGCCACGATGTTCATTGAAGCGATTTTGAACGGCTTGGACAATGCGCAGTGGTACACGATTGCCATCAATATAATGATAGTACTGCGCGTAGCCTTGTTTTAAATAGTCCCAGCGAAAATCATTGCCGTCTACGACATATTCTGACACATCTAAAATTTTCGCTTTGCCGTTTTGCAGCACGATGTTTTTTAAATGAATATCGCGTGGATTTAATCCTTTGCTGCGAATATAATCGCGCGCTTCTTCGACGTCCTCAATGACACTTTTGGGAATGTGAATACCTTCGAGTAAACAATGGTACAATGTTTTGCCAGGCTCATAGCTCAGCACCAAAAACGTATCGGTTGCGGCAACACATGTCGCAAAATACGGCGCATCGCCAAGCTGTGCGTAGACCGCCGCTTCAATCGCTGCTTTACGTACCTCTTCTTGGGCATATACTTTATACACATATTGTGGGGCAGATGTTGATCGAAATACAGCTGCATCTGTTCCTACGCCCATACAGGTTAGCTGTGGCGCGTCACCTTTAATTTGTACAGGTGCATTGTTTGGTTGAGCGTGCACCGTAATATATGAAAGGGAAGGGATATCTTTCTCCCAGTCGTTTATCATGTAATCGTTCCTTCCGTTTGTAAACTCTTGTGCTAAATATGTATACGCTTTATATATGAAAAGGGTTTCATATAACAGTATACAGGGGTGAGCAACGTCGTTTTATAGGATGCGTCACAAAGGGTGTGCCCCAGAATGACATCTCGGACACACCCTACGTTACCGAGTATATGGCGTTTTTGTAAAGAAAGCGACTACAAGCGGATATTCTTTACGAAAAATTAACAATTATATGCGCATGTTAGCGTTTTTATGTGTAGGGAACCGTCAAAAAAATGAGGATTTACAACGTTAAGCGTATGCAACATCGTGACGAACACACCTAACGTCAAAACACATATAAACTGTTGCTGGCGCTGGTTTTTAGTAAAAGTGTATAAAATAACGAATAAAACGATGTACCAATAGAAAAGCCGTAAATGTTGATTTAACAACGTTTACGGCTTTTCTGTTCATTCCCAAACTTTGATTTGGGAACGTTATTAAGGTTTATATTGCATAATGTATAAATTTTTAATGAAAATAGAGAGGCTTATTCAACAATAGCGCCCGTTTGTTGAAGACAGTTCTTATGGAATATAAAACAAATGATTAAAATTTATTGGCAAATTGGTTGAATAGCTCAATGCCATAACCCATTTTTAGTCAGCTTTAGAAGCATGGTCTTTCCCTTTGTACCCAAGTCTTTACTTTTCCAACAATTGACATTTTTGTTTAAATAATAATCACTCTCATTTTTTTTAGATCGATTATTGGATCCTAGGTCAATATATTAAACACTACTAAGTTATCTTTCTTCCCTAATTCAAATAGTAAGAGCACAATGAAAATCCAATTCATGCATTGATTTATAATCGATGCATGAATTGGATTTTCTTGCAGTTTTATCAACCTTTAAGATATTAAAAGAACGCCAACTTAAAAAAGTAATTGTTATTGACCATTATTATTATTATACCAATAGTGTATAATATACAGCATGAAGGTGGAATGATAACATTGACAGATTTACTGGCTCCTTTAACAACAGAATTACGTAGGGGAACACTAACTTTAGCTGTACTTAGTCAATTAAATACGCCTCAATACGGATATTCACTTGTCCAACTACTTGAAAAATCTGGTATCATGATTGACCAAAGTACGCTTTATCCTTTACTTAGACGTCTTGAAAAACAAAAACTTGTCACAAGTATTTGGGATACAGAACAGAGTAGACCACGGAAGTACTACCAAATAAGCAATTACGGAATTGATATATATTGTCAATTGAAAGCTGAGTGGGAAAAGATGAATGAAGAATTGAGGGCTCTATTGGAAGGGAATGAACAATATGGATCGGATTAGTTTGTATATTCAAGAAGTTACACGAAGACTGCCAGAGAAAATGCGTGAAGATATTTCTTTGGAATTACGCTCAACTATTTTAGATATGCTTCCCGAAGATTTTACAAAAAACGATGTGGATCAAGTCCTTGATAAACTCGGGAACCCAGCTGTGTTAGCTTCTCGTTACCAGGACCAACCAATGCATCTCATTGGGCCTAAGTTTTATGATATGTATATAACCGTTTTAAAGATGGCCCTAATGATATCGGTCATCGTCTCAATTGTCATATTCTCTACTGAAAAAATTGGCATCATTTTCGAAAGTGAAGCAAGCCCACTCGTTCTCATTTCAAAATTACTAGGTGAAGCAATATGGATCTTAATAAATACCGGTATCCAATCATTCTTCTGGGTGACGATTGTCTTTATTATCATCGAGCGAACAGTTAAGTTTCCTGATGACACAGCTATTTCTCTTTCAGGTAAAAAGTGGGTACCAAGTGATTTGGATTCGATTCCTTACATTCCTCTGAAAAAGAAAATCACAATAGGTGAAGTAGTGTTTAGTCTATTTTGGCCAGTGTTATTCATCATTTTATATTTAAATGCAGCGAATATCATCGGGATTTATCAACAAGATAGTAACGGATTACAGTTTACCACTCCTGTCTTTAATCAGGATACGTTAATGGCCTACCTTGTCATTGTGATCATTCTTGTTGGTCTTGAAGTATTTGGAGCGATATACAAAGCTATTGCTCGCCAATGGACATTCAAGCTTGCTGTTAGTAATATAATCATCAACATCGGAAGTACTGTATTTCTAATATTTATTGCTAGTAATCCAAATCTAATGCATGCCGAATTCGCCCCTTATATGGCGAATCTTCTTGATCAATCTATACAATCTATAAATATAGCTATTACTTGGATCAAATGGTTCACTGTTGCGACAGTTATTGTGACAAGTGGAATTGATTCATATAATGGTTTTCGAAAAGCGAAAATTAAATGATTGCCTAATATAAGAAGCCCACGTGAATGTTTATGTGGGCTTCTTTGTACTTTATTTTACGACTCTCTTTCTTTACCATCTTTATTCCCCCTCTCATATTCAACAATATGACCCTATTGTGGAATAACGAAAACGCACCCAAAGCGCTGTTTGGTATCCTTTTTAGCGCAAAAATACACGTGTAAACGATTGAAAAGCATACTTTGTTTTGCGTCCATCTTTGCGTATTTATTTTCTAATCAGCTATTCAGACTGTAAAAAGTGTAATATTATGTAATAAGGTTTCTTGAAGTTTACAATTAATAAAAAAAGGAGGTTTACTTATGAAAAATATAGTAGTGGGATTTCTAACTATAATAATCATATTGAGTATACCTATACAGTCATTAGCCAATTTTAAAGATGTTCCATCATCACATTCTTTAGCTATTGAAATTAATAACTTAGTTGATAAAGGAATTATCAATGGCTATCCAGATAATACTTTTAGGGGAAATGAATTAATTAGTAAAAAGCATATTGCTAAAATGCTAGTTCATGCATTGGATTTACCAATGACTAACTTAAAAAACCCTAATTATAAAGATGTTCCGGTAACACATCCATATTACATAGAAATTGCTGCTGCATATACAGCTGGAATTTTCAGTGATGCAACATATTTTAAGCCGGATTCTAATATTTCTCGTGCGTTTATGGCAAAAATATTAGCAAAAAGTTTCTCTCTTAATTCTATTTCAGAAAATGGAATTACATATGTAGATGTAGCAAAAAATTCTTCATTTCACCGTGATATTCAGTTAGTAACAATGAATAACATTGCAAAAGGATTTGTAGAAAATGGCAAGCATGTATTTAAACCAAATCAATTATTAACTCGTGCTCATTTCTCGGCATTTTTAGCACGCGCGTTATCATTGAAAAATGGTAAGTACTATCCTGAATCTAATCAAGCGTATTATTATCACAATAATGATACAGCAACATATGGAGAATATATTCGTTCATGGTATGACGAGAAAAATGTGACTTCTAAGTCGAAAGAAATTGAGGCAATTTCATATTATATATTGGATGAAGAAGGAAACGGCCATTATGTTTCAATAGATACGTATACTATTAGTCAATCTAAATGGGCATTTCAAAACTTTTATAGCCGACAAATGTCGTTGCCAATTATCTTAGAGGTACCTTATCCATTTACAATTGGAAAAAAAGTTGGCTATCGTAATCAACGTTTAGAAATACTAAATACAGATTTAAATGTGAAGGTTGCTGGGAAGACATATGAAAATGTAATAGAAATAGTTGCTACTACTACTAACTTTGATGCACAGTCTGACGGATACAACCAACCCTATACTGAAAAAATCTATATAGCAGAAAACTATGGAATTATTGGATCTAAAAATATGAATGGCTATTGGTCGCAATGGTTAGATCATATTGCAGAGAAATAATGAGTAAGTCTAATTTATAAATATTCTCAAATGTTTTTAAGCACTATTTGGGCTAGCGTCATAAAAATGCGGATTTACAACGTTAAGCACTATACTGCAGCAGAAAACCCCTGATATAACAACGATAAGAAAGAACGTTCTTATAAACGAATGTTTTTGAGATAGAATAATTGTGCTTTAAAAAACAGCTATATTTTCATCAAAAGTTGTTTCAAAACATTGCTCAAAAACAAAATCTTACTAACCAGCGTTAATAAGATTTCTTATCGTTGGTAATCCGCGAAAATCTGACGAGACCCCTAAAAGAAGTAGATTGATAGTCAAGACAAGCCTTTATCCACAAATGATTGGATAAAGGCTTTTAATATCCCCAAAGTGCTGTTTGGTAAACAAAAAGCAGCTGAGACAAGGAATGTCCCAGCTACTTGATCTAACGTTCCCAATGAGTTATTTGGGAACGTTTATTAGGTTTATTTTGTATACTTTATAAATCCTTCTTGAATTAAATTTTTTAAACCTGAAGAGCTTTTTGTAATGATTTCTTCATTGCTTCTACAAAGTTCTGACGTGTCTCTTCGGATAATTCCAATAAAGAAAGATAGGGATTTAAATCTTCTAATTCAACTAATAAAAGCTCCCCTTGTTCGCTTCGACAGGCATCAACTCGTTGAATCCCCCAGTCAAGATTATTCCAATCGATGAAACGTTTAGCAAAAGCTAAATCTTCTTCCGAAGGTACATACTCTTTCAATTCCCATCTTTTATCTTTATCTGGTGCATAAAGAGCATACTGAAATTCTTTGTCGATAAAATAAAATGAGACTTCATATTCAAAATTGATAAATGGTTGTACCAATGTATTTTTCGATTCTGAATTAACTTTTTCACTCAATTCATCTTTTGTAACAAATTCCATCCCGATAGAGTCTGCTCCATCTTTCGGCTTTACGATATACGTGTCTACACTAGGGAGTTTATTTAGGGAATCAAGGGTATCAATCGTTGGAATAACAGGGAAATGAGCATTTGTTAGTTCAATTAAATACTCTTTTCCGTTCATATCAGCCTTCCCATCAAACGAATTATATGTGTTTAAATGTTTAGAAACAATTCGGTTGCGGAATGCTTCATATTTGTCTTTAAAATTTGAGACTGGACCTGCATTTCGGAAAACAATTAAATCAGCATGATCTTCAAATGCTTCGATATCTTCAGGATGACAGATGACCAAATTAAAGGTTTCTCTAAGTTTAGAAGTAAGAAATAAATCCTCTTCATAATATTTTCTTCCTTTTGCTTCATAATATAAATCTGTTACAAATAGTAGCGTCTTCATTACGCCTTCACCTGCTTTTCTTAAATTTTTATTGTAAAAATATCCTAAAAAACAAAAAATCCCGTCTCAGTAAGAGACGAGATTGAAACTCGCGGTACCACTCTTGTTTAATAAAATGTTTGAATAACACTTTACTATCCTTTACAAACGTACAATCATACGTTGTCCCTTGTAACGGTGGAAACCGATAAAGCTTACTAAACATTCGGCTTTACTTCTCGGAGATGATTTTCGGTTATTATCTGAACACTGGTTTTCAGCAAAACACCAGCTCTCTTTGGAACAGAAACAATAACGTACTTTTTCTCTTCATAGAATTTAAATAAAATAAGAATAATTAGACATTATTATATATTAATCAGAAAATAAAACAAATGGTTATTTAAGGAAGTTTATTGAGTTTCTTTATACAATTATTTTCTTCCTCACTTTAATATCCAGTTCCCTTTAAAAGTGTTGCAATATGGTCGAATTGTTGAAACAAAGCTAAAACACTGCTGCGTTAGTTGAAAAAAAATGCACCCAAAGCGCTGTTTGGGAACATTCTTTACTTAGCGTTATAAATCCGCATTTTATGACGGGACCCCATATAGGCCGTTTTTAGTCCAGAAGCTCATCTTCAAGCTGTAATAATTGGAGCTTAATGTTAAAAGGGTCCTCAGTGTCTAGTACTGTGTATAAATAGTACTCTCCATATGTTTTACGTCCACCGCTATAAGGTGATTTTCTGATAAGGACTTTTGAAATGAGTGTATACGCTTCTTGCGTTGTTTTTTTTCGAATTGAAATATTTTCAAATTCCTCTACAGCATAGCTTGCATGCTCAATTCGTCCCTTCGTTCGCTCTTTCATTTGCAGATGAATGTTTGAATCCGTATCTAAGTAAGGCTCGATTTCTTCAAAGTTTCGGTGCTGACTTAACTGTAAATATTTCCATAACATGCTTCTACTAAATTCAATCAGCTGATCATCTGAAATACCGTCCTCGCTGATTTCCTCTTGTTCAATCACTGCAAGCGCACTTTCCTCAACGTCCTTCGAAAAAGCATTTGAAATAGAGGAAGTAGAGAAATACAAAATATTCCCACCAATATAAATAGCCGCTAATAAAATGGATACAGTCCAAACTTTCGCATTTGATTTAATGGTCGTTTTTAGTGCGGCCTTGTCTAAAATAATTTCTTTGGGCTTTTTTGGTAGCTTCGCCTTGATGGAAGGAATGGCAACTTTAATTGCAATAGCCGGTGCATTCCCCTGCTCGGCATATAAAGGTACAAGCTGCTCCACATTTTCTGTCGTTTTTGAAAGTGCTACTAAACGCTCATTTATCCATTCATCTGAAATATTACTTGCTTCATTTAATGAAATCAGATGTGTTAATGATTGCTTGAGTGCAAGCTGCTTACGGAATACGTTCTGCTTAATCTTTGCCTCTTTTGAATTTAAGATTGCTTTCTGCTTTTCGCTAATTCCTTTTTGCGCATTTGCTAAAAAAGCATTTAACATTTTTTCAAAGGAAAGAATATTCGATTTCAGATTTGCTCTCTGCGCTTTCAAAACATCTAGCTGCTCACTAATTTGTGTTGCTTGCTGATTGTATAAACGATTCGCAAACATAATTTCTTTGTATTGCGTTTTGGTAATATGTAAGCCATTTGCACGAGGCATTACTTTATTAAATTGCTGCTGTGCCTCGTCAAAGCTATTCACTGTTTGCTGAAATTTGTGGTATTCGGACTCATAGGCTGTAAGAGCCTGTTCAATATTTGTTTGGAAGACATTTTTTAACTCGTTTAGCTCGGCCGTAATCTGTTTACCCTCACCGATTTGCTGAAGCAGCTCCAAGTCATTCAGTAATTTCGTTATTTGTAGGGTATTTTGAAGCTGTAAGTTACTTAAGCTTTCAAAATATATTTTTACACGCTCAGCATTGAGTAAATATGTAATTTCTTCATTTAAGCTTTTAGCAGTTTGCATTTTTTGCATACGCTTGCTTAACGTAAGTGTAAGCTTTTCAAAAAAAGGAATGGCGTTATAATTAAGCTTTTGAAGCGAAGTCTTAAATATGTGCTGCTCTACTTGCTCCTTTGTTTTAAACGCCTGCTTAAGCGCTAAAAGTTCCTTCACGTCGTTTAAAATTAGCTGTATGCTTGTACTTAGCCATAAAGTGTTCATAACAGCTTGTTCAGGCTCAGCCTTTTCATTTAAGAAACAAATAATCCACGCATGCTGTTCTTTACTAGGAAGCTTTGCTACTTGATTAGCCGGACAATATTTAACGTTCAGCCACTTTAGCATGTCATTCGGTGCACCGATAGTAATTTTTTGAACTTGCCCTCTTAAAATTTGCCAAACAGATTCTTTGGCAAAAAAGATTTTTTCTAATGTAACTTCATCGAGCTTTTGATTCGGACCATTTGTAAATGTGGCCTCATAGCTTATTGAGTCATTATACTCAAATTCAAACTGTACTCCATGAATATTGTCTGCAAAGCCTTTGAAAAACTGCAAATTTAAAAAGGCATCGATTAATTTTCCACTTTCCTCATTATGCCCAAGCCATAATAAGCTAAGTGGTACTTGCTGTAATTTTTCCATTTGTGTAAAAATATCAGGTGAAATTATTTTATTTTGCGCCTCAAACTGTTGCCATTTTTTTAGTTCCTGTAAAATTTGCTCGTTCATCAATTTCCCTCCTTCCTCTTACTGATTTACTTGCGGCCCGTAAACTTTTGAACGAATCATCGTTTCATTGATTGTCCAATCGAATTGGTCTAAGATGAAGTTGCTATTTAAATCCTGGTCAAATTTGTCGAGAACTTTATCATTATCCATATCTAAGTTAAATTTATCCCAAACTTTATCGTTATCCATGTCTAAGTCGAATTTATCAAAAACATTGTTGTTATCAAGGTCAAGGTCATATTTGTCGTATTTACCATCTTTATCAATATCGATATTAAATTGCCCTAGTTGCTGATTTGACATTGCCCCATACACTTCACCCACTGAAATGATTGGCTCTGCACTTGGCATATTCTCTAAAATCGTTGGCATGCTATCCGGTGTAATTTGCGGCGCAGAAAATGTTGGTGCTTCTTGCAGATCATAATGTGTTGGAATAGGTGCAAGCCCATATTGCGAGAATTCACTCTGCAAAATCGCATTTTGATTCATCAGTTCCGATACATTCATTAACGGCGGGAATTCCGCTCTAAGTGGCGTTGTTTCATTTGCATTTAGGAAATCTCGCATCGCCTGATCGTTTTCCTGCTTCCATTCAAAAAATTGCTGATGTATATCCGCTGACGTTAAGCCGTTTACTGTTAGTGCGTCACTGGCATCACCTGATGCATCTCCACCAAAATCTCCACCATTTGCGCGATTGTTAATCATAAAAATGACAAGTGCTAGCGACAATACCTTTAAGCCAAACTTAACAGGCGTTCTAAATGTTTTAGAAACCAATACTAACGCAATCCATGCGCCTACAAAAAAGATGATGCTTGCAATTAAATAAAAATCACTTACGTTTGAGTCTAAAGCTAAACCGATATGAAGTATTGCAAGCATATAAAAGCCATTTTGCAGCCCAGCCCCGATCCAAAACTCACGTGTTTTTAAAATTTCAATCAGCTCTAAAACCTTGACGAAAATAATAGCTCCCACTAAGACAACTAAAATAACGCCTAAAATAAATAAAATCATAAAAACCTCCGTTGCTTTTAGTTAACACGTTATTAGCTTCTTTCAATATTATTTTTACAACATTACTCCATTTTACAATTTTATAGAATAATATTCATTAGTTTATTTCGTAGATTTAGCTACTTTCAGAAATAGAATATGATTTGCATAGCTCTTTAATTGTATAAGTGGCTCTTCCATCATTTGAAGAACTGCTAATTTTTGTTCAACAATAGGCTTACTTCGTACCATAAAAAATCCCCCAAAGATTAAACAGATTTTAGTTATTTCACCTGTCTAACAAAGGGGGGCAGTTCAATTAAAGGAAACATTAGGCAATATATTAATAACAAAAAACTACCTCACAAAAGTAGAAAATAGGAACCCTCATTCGATTAAATGCTCGTGGTACTGGTTCAATTCTTGCGTGAGTTGTTCCGTAAAATGTTCCGCGATATAGGCAGCGATATACTGTTTCTTCTCGATTTCGATTTGCGATGAAGGGAAAAGTTTTGCGAAGAATCCCCATTTTTTTGTTGCCATGTATTGTTCAAGGGCTTCACTTTCAAGGCGCCTTAGGGCATTTTGTTCAATGTGTTTTTCTCGTATTTTGACGGCGATATCTTCTTTATTGGATGTGAGGATCTCCTCTACTTTTTCGGCTAATACCTGATTTTTCTGCTCCAGCTGTGTCGTTAGTGCGTGAAGCTTTTCGATTTCTTGCGAAGATTCGGAAGGAATGGCTTGGAGTTGCTGGTGCAGGAAGGCTTCGTTGATTACGATTTTCGTTTCTTCGCTCTCTTCATCTTGTTCAATAAGAAACAATCCAGTTTGCATCATTTGTGTGAATGCTTGGCTAAGGGTATCTAACCGCTTATCTTGTATGGGGGCGGCTAAGATTTCTGAAGTTGGACTTCGTTTGATCATATGGCCATCTTCATTGATCCGTAAAAGTTGTTTTAATCCTTTTACGCGATACTCATCTTTCAATAACAGAATCATACGCAGTTTTAAAATGGCTTTAAAATCTAAACGGGGTCCCGTCAGAAAAATGCGGATTTACAACGTTAAGGAAAAATGAACACAAAACAAGAGCATGCATAACGCTAACTGTTGGGCTGCTCTTGTTTTAAATAGCGATAAATTGTAGCACGACTAATCCCTGTCATTTCAACAATTTCACTCACACTATACTGTTCAGATTTATATAAATTGATGGCTTTTTTCAGCTCACGTTCATTCACTTTCGGACGCCCACCTTGACGCCCTCTTGCTCTAGCACTGATTAGCCCTTCCTTCGTTCGTTGGACAATTAAATCACGTTCAAATTGGCTGAATGCTTGGAAAACCGTCATCATTAATTTCCCTTGTGGTGTTGAAGTATCAAAGTTTTCTTTAATGCTCAGTAGCTTGATTTCCCGTTCTTCAAAATACGCAACTAATTCAATTAAATCCTTCGTACTTCTACCTAATCGAGAAAAGCTTTCTACGATTACCATGTCTCCTGGTCGCAATTTATCCTTCAGCCGGTTTAATTCTGGACGATCTGTTTTCATTCCAGATAATTTCTCCGTTAAAATCTCGTGGCAATTGTACTGCTCTAACAAATCTAACTGTCGATTCAATTCCTGCTGTCGTGTACTCACTCGTGCATAGCCATAAGTATAAGAAGCCATCGTTTCCCCCCTTTGATATACAAATCTATATCACAAAGGGGGCTTTATGAAACATAGATTTTGAGCAAAGTTTTGAAATAGCATTTAGCAAGTAATACGGGTTAAAATTACTGAAATGAAAATCGTCTCAAAAACAGTCGTTTATAAGACCCCGATTTCTTATCGTTGTTATATCAAGCGTTTGATGCTGTTACATGGTGCTTAACGTTGTAAATCCGCATAAATCTAGCAAGACCCCTATATGGTATAATAACGAGAAAAAGGAGTTGAAAAGATGCTACGAAATAGCCTATCATTCCTGCTGTTTTTTGTAATGAGTATGGCAACAGGACACGCAGCTTTTGCGACTGTCGATGCACCAGCTTTGGATATTTCACCCGATAAAGAATGGCATATTATATTTAATGCGGACGTCGATACTGCTTCTGTTACACCGACGAGCGTTTATGTTACAAATGGCTCAACACCTGTGCCTGTAACACTTACAGTAGCTGGGGATACTGTGACGGTGACACCACACATACCGTATACAAATGGGCAAACATATACACTGATTGTAACACCGGATGTTGCTGGGGTTGTGAATGGCGAACGCCTTACACTGAACACGGCGATTGAGAAACCATTTACGATTACAGGTGGTTACGTGGTTGGTACGGCAATGTCAGACGGTACATTCGCATTGCGTGATACATATGCGACATTTGCCGAGGCAGATGCTACACGTACAGCTACTGAAAGTATTCAGTATGACGGGAAGTTTTTAAAAATTCCTACAGGTATTGCCGCCACACATCCGTCTCGCGTCACGGAATTTTTTACAGCGCCGACATTGTTAGGACGTGAGCAATATGGTGGTGTTGAAAAAGATACGGAGCTTGTGTATGTAGACAGTACCGAGCAGGCAGTGGCAGTACAGGTTGCTGGACAAACAATGTATATGAAGCAGCAGGATACGACACTTATTCCAAGTGCGTGGATGACGGGGCAGTCTTATTATTACGTCACGAACGGCTTACTGTGGCATGCGGTATATCGTCCACATAAAGGTATGTATGATGGTGCATATCAAATTGGTAACGCGCCAAGCTTTTTAACAGCGGGGCAGCGTTATTACAGTACGGATGGTGTAAATTTCGTTGATGCACAGCAGCGGTTTGTTGGCGAAAGCTTTGCGTATTTCCAGTATGTATCGCCACGCACGCCCACAACGTATACAGCTGCGCAATTAAATGACATTATTTATACACAGTTACTACAGCGCGAACAAAGTGGCGCTGCGCAATATCAACATGCCACAACAGAAAGCCCACTTCTCGGTTTAGGCGACACATTAAAAGACATTGAAGCAGAAGTGGATGTAAACGCGTTGTTTATTTTGGCACTCGCGATTCATGAAAGTAATTACGGTATGAGCTGTCATGCGAAACATTATCATAATTTATTTGGCTTACATGTGACAGATGGGAATGCGGTTTGTACTGTGCCCGCTGATACAACGAATGTGAAATATTTTGAGACAGTTGGTGATAATATTCGCGCGTTTATTTCACGCATTACGGATTATTATATTAATCCAAACGCGATGAGTGATTATCGGTATAACGGGGCTGCACTTGGCAATAAAATGATTGGCATGAATGTTCGTTACGCATCGGATCCGTATTGGGGCGCAAAAACAGCAGGTCATATGTTTCGACTCGACCAAGTACTTGGCGGACAAGATTATGAAGCATATACGCTCGGCATAACGACGCAGCGTGCTGTAAGCGTTCGGAAAATGCCAACTGTTTCTGCTGAACGAGCATATCAATATAACATTGCAGGGTCGATTAAACGCTTTGACCGTATGCCGCTTACCTTTTCACAAACGGTAGCGCCAAATGATTGGCATCGTTTAGTTTCTGAGCTGGCAAATGGGGACGATGTGTACACGGCGCCAGACAATGCGCGTATTGTACAAACACATTAAGGGTAGGCGCTAGTCGAAAGTGTATTTACGGCTAGCGCTTTTTACATAGTAAAAAGCAGAATGGGGGTATTTGATGCACGGACCATCAAGACGTGGGAAATTATTGCTATTTGCGTTGGCGCTAACATTAGTCAGTAGTATGCTTGTCCTTTTTTTGCCATTGATTGTTGCACAAACGTTTTATTATAGCCGTGACACCATTTTACTATTGATTCCTGCGAAAAATTTTATGTTGCTTGCCGTCGCACTTGGCATGCTGGTTGTGATGTTAGTTATTATTGCCTTTCTTCAAAAGCCGTGGTCGTATACGCTTGCCACAATTGTCGTTCTCTTGTCAGGCATAACAGGCTACGCTTCAACACAAAGTATTATATTAATTGAACAACAGGGCATTACAATACGTGACGTTTATAAAAAAGAGCATTATACATGGGATTCAATTGCGCGTGTGACGTACTATTACACTGCGCATACTGATGACGGGAAATATACTTTTGTCACAACAACAGGCGAAGAGATAACAATTAATGAAACACCTCTTTTTGATGCGTATAAAAAAAGCGTATTCCGTGAAGTGCTGAAGCGACATAACATTTCATATGAGACACATTCGCGCTAAAATATTTAATCCGTACTATTTTTATATGTTTTATAATGAAAAGCATTGACAGCGAAAAATAATATTTGGTATGATACTGCTAATTACAATTCGCTGACTAGAACACTAGAGGCTCCCTTACGCTTGAAGTACGGGAGTCTTTTTGTCTACTAAAGGAGGACGTTCACATGAACAAATTAAATTTCACAGGTCACGTAGTTTCAGGAAAACAACTAGGTAGAACAATTGGCTTTCCAACTGCCAATCTTGTTGTAAATCGTACGCAGATTGACACGCATGGTGTCTTTGCAGTAACAGTGCATCACGCAGGAAATCAATACGCAGGAGTGATGAATATCGGTGTACGTCCTTCTTTTGAAGACGGTACGCATACGACAGTAGAGGTACATATTTTAGATTTTGCGGGCGACTTATACGGCGACACATTAACGGTGGAAACGATTGCCTTTTTACGACCAGAGCAAGCATTCGAAAACCTAGAAGCCCTTGTTGCGCAGTTAAAAGAGGATGTTCGACAGGCACGCAAGCTTGTGGAGCCGAATTATATGTACGCAAGAATGATGACACCGCCTGTTACGCTAGCACTTGCATAAACGATGATTTTCACAAATAGAGACAAATTTCGCTTAAAATGACAGAATAATTAAACTTCTTCAAGTTGTCTATGTTAAAATGGAACAATGACAACTTAAAGGAGGACGACATATGGGGGAAATTATTACGTTTCCGGCAGTACAAAAGCAACAGCCGCCAACGCGCATTGCGAATACATCTGCGCGTCATGTACATACGGTATCGTTTATCGTCGATGAGCAAAGCATTGTACGACCGCTTCAGTCGATTGTTTTACGTAGTGCACATGTACATTTAGAAATGGTGTGTAGCCCGGCCATTACACTCAGTTATCTATATCATGTCCATACGTATTTTGCGACGCATTTCCCACATATTACGTTTTCATTCGCCTCGAAAACAGAAGAAGCCGTTGCCCCGCAGTATATTATTGTGTGCTGTGTCGAGAAGGATCGGTAAATTTAAACGGAACGTTATGATGAAAATTGGATACGTCGTTGCGACAAGGCGAACGAATTTCTAGCGGAATAAGATGAGTGAGGGCATACAGTTATGAAAAAATTCGTGATTATCTTCGGAATGAGCGAATTGCTTGCTCGGCTGGGTTCATTTCACAAAGTCGCGGGCAATGACAGGAGGAATTTTGAGCGTTCAACAAGATCGCTGCATAAAATTTTGACCGACATTGTCAAAAGCCAAGACATCATCGGAAAAGAAGGTTTGCACGCAAGTATGAATGTGAAGAAGGAAGCAAAGGGTTTTCAACGTCGTTACATATTATGGCTGAACAAGTGCTCCAACTGATGACGCTTGTAACGTCTGAATTTCATATGAAGTAGGGAAGTTTCTAGTCAAAAAAAACGTATCTTCTGTGCATACGCGCAGAAGGTACGTTTTTTATCATTGTTTCAGTATTACCAGCTAAGATTTGCGTTTTTTACTGCATTCACTGTTGGATTTTGCGCAAGCATACCACCGTCTGCATTAATCACTTGACCTGTAATAAATGATGATTCATCAGTTGCTAAAAATAGCGCTAAATTGGCAATATCCATTGGGTCACCAATACGGTCTACTAATTTAACATCTTTATACACATCAATTAATGCTGTTAAATAATCAGGCGCGTTGTCAATGCGGTCTTTCGGTAATACCATACCTGGTGCGATAGCGTTACAACGAATGCCCTCTTTACCGAATTGAACAGCTGTTGAGCGTGTTAATGAAATGACACCCGCTTTTGCAGCAGCATACGCTGATTTTGTCATCTCTCCAACTTGTCCACCAATTGAAGCTGTGTTAATAATCGAGCCACTGCCATTTTCAATCATAAATGGTAATGCGTACTTAATACCAAGCATTACAGACTTTAAGTTATAGCGCATTGTTTCGTCCCACTCAAAAATGTCCATATCTTTTACCGTTACATCTTTTTGGAAATCAAGACGTGCGGCATTATTCATTAAAATATCTAATTTTCCGTATGTGTCGATGGCAGTTTGAATCATATTTTGAATCATTTCTTCATTGCCAATATCGACTTGTACAGCTGTGATGTCGCCACCTGCTGCTTTTACTTCCTCTACAACGCGCTCTAAACCAGCTACGTTAATATCTGCCGCGATCACTTTAGCACCTTGAGCTGCGAATAATTTTACCGTTGCTTCTCCCATACCTGACGCTGCACCAGTAACAATTGCTACTTTATTTTCTAAACGATTCATCAATTAACACCTCATTTATTTTTAATGTATGTGTACATACACTTTCCACATCATTATATGAACTAATTTACATTTTGTAAAGTAAGTGCGCTGTTTTTATTGTATGGCATGAAAATCATCCCGATTTTATTAATGATTGGTGTTCTGTTTCGTGCTACTATAAACGATAGTAGGTGAGAGAAATGAAATTAGACCCAAGACAAGTCAAATCGAAAAGTAAATTACATGAAGCATATGTATCGCTATTAATGGAAGGACAACAACAGCTAACAATCCAGCAAGTGTGTCAAAAAGCTGGTATAACGCGACCGACATTTTATAAGCTCTATAAAGATACGCAAGAGCTACGTCGAGATATTGTGATGCACTTACTTGCAGAGCTAAACCGTGCGTTAACGATTGAAAATCCGAAGCCTCTTGCTGAACTGCCAGAGCATGAGCGAGGAGAGCGTTTAACATTGTTATTTGAGCATGTGCAACAGCATCATATCGCATATGAAACAATGCTCATTTACGAGCCAGATGCATTACTAACAAATGGTATACAAGAAATTTTAAAAAAATATATACGAAATGGATTACATTTTTCTGATACAAAAGCGTATTTGATTGCCAATGAAGAACTCATTATTGCGTACGCAGCAGGTGCGTATATTGAAAGTTTGCGTTGGTGGATTACGTCAAATTATTCAGTTTCGGCGACGGACATGGCAAACGTATTAATTGAGTTATCGCTGAACGGACCATATACAAAGCGAATGCCGTAAATGAATTAAACGAACAAAAGAATTTGAGCCAGACGTACCATTCGAATGGATGTTACGAGTTTTTTATGAGATAAATTTGATAAGTATTCGCCATACGCAGAACGAACTTCTAACAGCAAAATACCCTTCAGTAGTTGTCGTCGCTGAAGGGTATTTTTGTGTCACACACTTTTAAGCAAATGTCACCGCGTGGCAAGTTCAGCTTCTAGTAAACCTAAAAGGCTTGAAGTGACGGAGGGGGACTGTCGTTCTTTGTGTGTAATAAGGAATGTTTGGCGTTCTAAAAATAAATGATCAATGATTACGAATTGTAATGTAGGCGAGGCATGCAAATCAAAGAATGTTTTCGCAACAATTATACTATGCAATGAAGAGCGTTGTAGGGATTGATCACCCTTGTAAATAACGGAATATTCACGCATATCGTGTTATAGTAGGTGATAAACGAAGAAAGGAGAGAACGGCCATGTTAACATTAGTGCCATTTTCAACTGAGGATTTTCAGCAATTAATCGAATGGATACCCGATTCATCGTTTCTTTTACAATGGGGTGGTCCTGCGTTTACATATCCGCTAACGGTCGTCCAGTTAGAAGATTATGTGAGCGGTGCGAATACCGAAATGTCTTCTACGTATATTTTTAAAGCAATTGACACATCAAGCGGTGAGGTAATCGGTCATATTTCGATTGGTCGTGTTGACCGCAGCGACCAAACCGCACGTATTGGCAAAGTGCTAATCGGACCATCTGAGCAGAGGGGACATGGCTATGGTAAACAGTTAATGCAAGCGGCGCTCCGTTTCGCATTTGAAGAACTCACTTTACAAAAGGTGACACTCGGTGTATTTACCTTTAACACGCCTGCCATTCGGTGTTACGAAAAATTAGGCTTTATACAAGAACGAATGTTAAAAAAATGCGCGAAAACATGGGGAGGATTATTGGGATTTAATCGAGATGGCTGTAGAAGAAAAGGCCGGAGCATATTACGTGTAAAGACGCGATGCTCGCGAAAATGAAAGGATTCTGTCTATGCCAACATTTACACATGTAGTAGAAGCGTTCGAACGTACATATCAGACATTACACTGTAGCGGTGCGGCACTCATGGTTTTTCATGACAATGTGCTACAAGTTGAACGTTACTGGGGAACGCAATCGGCGAATGAACAAGCGCAGCCCGTTCAACCACATACGAAATTTCATCTCGCCTCTTGTCGCAAAAGCTATATTGCATTTGCTGTAGCCTATGCAATTTACCACGGCTATATTCGGTCACTCGATGATGATATACGAGTGTATTTGCCGAAGCTCGACCAAAAAGAATGTTATAAAGGGATTACGGTTCGCCATCTTGTGACACATTCACATGGGCTGACAAAACAGAATGGTGATATTGTAAAAGAATTTGAGGCAGGAACAGCGTGGGCATACCGAGGTGTTAATATCGACCTACTTTCGTCGATTATTCAGCACACCACGAACAAAACCATCGCCGAGATAGTACAAGATGTAGTTTTTACACCATTACAGTTCAAAGAAACGAATTGGTACAACACATTTGATGAGACATTTGTCGAAGTGATAGATGCAGCACACAATCGACACTGGTCTGCTTCTGACAATATTGACGGCAGTCAGATGAATATGTATGCGTCCGCCCGTGAGCTAGCAAAATGGGGGCTACTTCATTTAAATGAGGGCATGGTAGCTGGTCAACAACTAGTCGAGCCAGCCATTCTTCAACTAGCGACAACTTTACAAAGCCCGTCCTTTCAAAATTGTGACACACCAGAAAATGGGATTCTTTGGTTTGTAAAGGCAACGCAAGCACAGCAATCTGAAATCGGTGCGCTTGTACCAAACGGGTCATTTCAAATTTCAGGCTATACGACAGTTACATTGCTTGTCATTCCTGCTGAACAAATTGTCGCGGTGCGCGCATTTAATAGCTTCGGTAATCCCGCAGGCTATGATTATTTACACGATGTACGGCATTTTGGCGATTGCATCATGACCGATTTAGCGTAAGATGTTTTATTGTCTCTAAACGAAAATGCTTAGCGCATCGCAAGAATGGAAAAGAGATCATAAAGTGAGGTGACATTGATGGAAGGAAGTGTATTCATTCCGGTATTGTTCGGTGTTGTAATCGCGATTGTGCTATTTATTGCCATGCGAGCTGCTTTTCATGTACCCATGTTAAAGGCAACTCATTTTACGTTCATAAGTGCTGTTGTCGTGTTAATCCTCTCACTCCTCATTGGCAGTTGGGTAGGCATGGGCATAGGTTTTATTAGCTTTGGTATGTTTATCACTTCGGTTTTCCTCTATCTTTTCGTCATATTAAAAAGCTATATGGCGCTGTGAGGAACGTTTTTTAACAAAAGGGGTGCGGTCTTTGTCCATTGACCGTGCCTCTTTTTAGATGGCGGGATGCACGGATAGTTTTTTTCGTAAATATAGGAGCGGTCCCAAGCACAATTGTATAAGGTATATTATGTTACGATAAAGAAAATGCGAGTCACAGAAAGAAGGTTTCCTATGTTAATTCAGTTTAATTTAGACGGAGAACATGTAAATCGTAATAAATGGGCGTATGAGAACGGCTATATTGAAGGTGATTTTACGATATACATGAACGGTGATGTATTGTTTGAAGAGACGTATATGAATGTACTGGAGTTAGCGATTCAGCTCGGCGTGTGGCTTGCGGATATCGAAGCAGGACATGTACGCGATTTTGAATATGATTCGATTGATTGTGAAGATTGTTTACTTGCATTTTATATGAAGGAAACGGATGTACAGATACAGGTATTTGAAGGCGAATTTACACCTGTTGTACCACTTGAAATCGTAAAACGAGCGGTACGACGTTATATGATAGCGCTCAATATTGAGTTACATCGTAGGCGCTATATGGACAACCTTGACCGTTTCTTACATGGAATGATGTCACCTAATCAAGTTGCGCTCATGTTGTTTGAAAGTAATTCGTATGAAGCGGCGTTTGGGTTACTCAAAAAGCTTGCCTATCAAACACCGTCCGTACAAAGCTTAAACAATTTAGCGTATATGTATTTGCGTGAAGAAGAGAAGATGGAGAAAGCAGAGGAACTATTGCAACAAGTGCTTACACTACAGCCTCAGTCTGCGTTTCCATATAACATGCTTGGTGAAATCGCTTTACACAACGGCGCGTATACACAAGCAAAGGTGTATTTAGAGCAGGCGTTGGCATTTGAAGAGCAGGAAGGTACGCTTTATAATTTAGCACTTGCGTATTTTCATGTAGCGGAATATAAAGAGGCGGCACATTATTTTAGTCGTTGTAGCATGATGCATGGACAAGCAAAGCTACATGAAATAATCGCACGTATATATGCAGGTGAACATGCGACCGCTAAGGACATGCTTATGAATTGGCAAGATGATGACGAAAATGATATTAGTGCCATCGAAATCGCCGATGTGTACATTGAACTTGACTGCTTTGCAGAAGCGCGTGAACAGTTTGAAAAGGAAGTATTAACAACCTTTCTTTTGCCGTCTACTACAGCGCGCTTTGCCTATATGGATAAGCAATTACAAGATGAAAAGTCTTGTCAAAAATTCATTGCACAAATGATCGCGTTCACAGTAGCAGAAATGGAGGAAGAAGAGCAAACGACATGGGATGATGCTTTATCGCGACAACATCAAAAAGAGCGGTTACACGAACTTCGTACATATAGACAAATGTATGAATCTTTATTTGAACAGCTGCAACATGGTTACGTGCCTCCATTTGAGTATGACATGTATCCGTATGGTGGCTGTCAGTTATTTGGCTGTTTGTTGCATGGTCATGCCGAATATAAAGAAACATGTTGAAAAGGAGTAGGGGGCTAACGTGATCAATTTATTACGATACGACCGCGACTATAGCGGGATGATAGAGGTAGCAGGCTATAGCGTGGCATTTGCAGTGTCGGGAGAGGCGCATGATTATGTAGAAGAAACAAGTATGCGCATGCGTCTTGTTGCGAAAAAATTATTGACGTATCCGTTTTATCTTACATTTGAAAGCTATGATGAGATGGAGGGTGACATTTTAGCAAAGACGGATTTACCGATTCATTATGCGCCGTCTGGACGAACAGTGCTCACACAACGTGGACGTAAGCTATTTCAAGCAGAAGTACCAACATTTACAGTGGAAATTGCGAACGAACAAGCACTGAATGATGTTTTTGAACACTGGTTTTACTTGGCCTTTGATAATCATTTATGGGTCGTTTATCAACACCCGACGCTGACGTATAAACAAGGCTTTGCTTGCATGACATTAACGCCACAAGAAACGATTCTTGTGACGGAGCATGATGCATATGGCTTTACGTTTATGACCAATGAACCGCATTACGAAAGCGAAGCAAACGTACAAAAGATGATAGAAGGTGCACTAAGCGATTACTAATACACGTAAGGATATGGTCGCGGCTTTACAACGAATCGTTGTCCCATCGCTACGAGCGGACGGCTTTACAGGTACTTTTCCGCACTTTCGAAAAATGACTGGGTACCCAATCGACTCGTTTAGCTTTCAGTTTGACCGCTACGGAGGTGGTTTCGTAGTAGAAGGTGCGGTGTGTTCAACAGCAGGCGTCATGCATGAATGGGGCGAGCATATACCACCGCATAAAGTGACCACCCGTGATGTTAGTGAACGACTGCGTTTAAATGAAAAAAGCGGGCAGTGGTTTCGTTATGATTTAGCGGAAACGATGGCATAAGTTGCGTACCATGTACTTGATCAGTTACGTAACGCACAACATTACTGGGTTACGGGAGGTACTACATGAAAAAAGAAATTATTGCATTAGTGGACGAGGTCGGTGTAGATGGCAAACACTATAAGAAGCATATATGGGTCGGGGCGTTGCGGCTTATTGCGTGGAAAGACGAGACGCTACATACAGAAGAAAAAATGGTGCACTGGACTACAACGTACGACGGTTTAATAGACATGTCAGCGCGCATTACGAACTATATGATTGTTCGCCTCATCATTGAGGAGCAGGTGTCACATTTCAACCTTATTGATGTTGTACAAGCACCTGTAGAAGATGAAGAGTTGCACCGTCTTAGGAAAAGTGCGAAGAAGCCGGTGTATTATGAGCACCCGCTTCTTGGGAAACTGCGTTATAATAAACGTTTCGAATGTTTTACGAAAAAAATACAGTGGGATACAGATAAAGGCACAGTGACGATTCAGCAAGCAGATGACGCCGTACTTGCGCAACAATGTGCCGATGTTGTGGCATTACTAGAGCGAGAGAAATTACAACAAATCAAGCAATATGCGGCAACAGAACTAGCACCACTAACCGAAGAATGGACAGGCAAACAATATGAATCCTGTGAACTGTTACAGCACCTTGTATTTAAAGACATTGTCATGCAGGTAGATGGTGAATTTACGGTGTATTTTTCTACGAAGGCATTATTTAAGGAACATTTGATTCAAGTGGAAGGCAATCGTACACATGGTTTAAAAGGAATGTCGATATAAACAATGAAAAACTTTAGAGGCAAGTGTCGTTATTGCCGTCATATGTGGGCAACCATTAACATGTACGATTGGCAAATTGACGACAATATGTGGTTTGCTTTTACGCATTATCGCCTCGACTTTTTCGGTTACGGCAACAGAAGCGGGAAGCTACGAACAACACATATAAAAGGACATCTCGCGTTATTTGAGCGAACACTTGCACAGCTCGCTCACTTTCAAAAAACGGTACCTTTTTTATTTGTCGTTGCGAGTGAGCCATGTATCCGATTTGAAGGTGATGAAGCGGTTGTCACGTCTACAACGGCCCAGTTACTTGATGGGCAAGCGGCCATGTTTTGTACAAAAAAAGAGAAAAAGAGCGATGAAAAGCGTATGTGAAAAATGATGACATTTCACATACGCTCGTGTTTTATAAAAATGCTTGTACATCGATGAAAAACTCATACAGAAAATAACAAGCAAAGCCAAATAGCAAAATACCAGCAATTATCGACGTCCATTTAATCATGTTACGATTCATTACTTTTCGTGTGAACGAAACAATTGTTAGTAAGCCGACGTCATGTATTAAAATGCCGGTTAAAATGCCAAATGCAACAATGAAAAACTGATTCGAACTAGTTGCCGTATACGAATCGGCAAGTACTGCCCCAAAAACAGAAACCCAAAATACTAGATTACCTGGAGATACTGCGACAAGTAAGCCGTTTCGGTACGTCGACAAGAAAGATTTATTCACTTTCTCACCAGCTAATGTAATATCTTTATCTGCATGTTTAATCGAATCATAGGCTAGCATCGATAAAAAGACAGCACCAATTAGCCAACAGATAAAGAATGGGACGAATAAATGAGGACGATTACATTATCGAATGGCACAACAGTGGAGGTCGAATGTTTAAGCTGTGCTTTAACAAGTGGACGAATTGAAGCTGACGGGGGCGTCATTTTAGAAACGGACTATTTCCATGCCCATCAAGATGTCGCCTATCCGATTAAAGGGCTGATTATCGTCGCATCGAAACGACATATAAAATCTTTCGATGAATTCACCGAGGCTGAAAAAGTGGATTATATGAGTGTGCTAACGCGTTTACGAAAAGCACAGCGACAAGCTTTACAGATTGAGCATGTGTATTATTTTTATAATGAAGATACAACACATCATTTTCATACATGGATGGTCCCTCGCTATGACTGGATGTATGAATTTGGTCGTTCTGTTGAATCCGTAAGACCTGTATTACGCTACGCACGCGATGAAATGAAGGATACAAAGCATGTGAACGAAGTGATGAACGCCATTCAGTTAGTAAAAGCGCATATTCATCACGAATAAAGCGTATGAGGAGAGCTTGGACATGTTTGAAACGATCCGTATTAACAATTGGCTCGTCGAAATAGATGTTGCGAAAACACGTGCATTTTACGAACGAGGTATCGACGTCTGTACGTGCCTCGATTGCCAAAACTTTGTGGCAGCTTGTCAGCGTCTCGAACAACCCGTGGCGCATTTTTTTCAGCAGTTAGGAATCCAGGTGACAATGCCCGCGCATCTGTCGCAGTTTTCAACGGCACATCCAATGAAAAAGCTATATATCGGGCATTATCATCTCGTTGGGAACTTGCTAGAGGGTGAACGAAGCAACACATCAAATTGGAATCCTACAAATACAATGGCCATTCAAAATTTTATCGTTGGCTTTTCCGATGAAGTGACGTTTGTATCCGAGAACGTGCCTGAGCCTGTTTTGCAACTTGATTTTGAAGCGGACATTTGTTGGGTATTGGATGAACAGCCAGAGATTCGTCGTTCTAAAGAAGAATTAGCAAATTTACTGGCGGACGGTTTTTTTGAATTCGGCAGTTCAGGAAAAGTACTATATAAAGGGGAAACAAGCCAAACGATTGAACTTGGTGAAGTCCATATGCGTCTAAGTGATTTTGACATTCATCCTTTATCAGATGATATTATATTAACGACGTACAAAATTTATAATGAGTGTACCGAACAGTTTTCACTGCGTAGTTCCATTTGGAAATGTGTGGACGGCAACTGGAAAATGCATTTTCACCAAGGTACGAATATCATGTAGTTTAAAAACGAGGTGAAAACCGTGAAAGCTCTTCTATTTACGATAATTAAATGGATCGCTGCATTGTATGCAGTTGGCTATATCGTTAACGGATACACGATAGATACTTTTTGGATGCGTGTTTTACATAGTATGATGCTCACAATTTTTTCTGTGAATGTGCTGGTGTATATCCTAAAAAAAGTTGAGTATCGATTACAGAAGAATACACATGTATAAGCAACCTATGTCTATACAGGTTGCTTTTTAGTGTATGTCAAATTATGATGCGTATATTGAATCGATCTTACAATGCCAAATTTCAAACAAAAAAGCCATCGACATTTTTCATGTCAATGGCTGTATAAATGCAATTTTTAAAGAAGACACGCCTCTATCTACATCATATCAAAAATTAAATTATAAGTCTATTTATTTTTTTGTGTGAATGCGATAATGAAGTAGCGCAAATACTTCATAACGTTATGACGAAAAGAGACGGAATATGAAACAAAACATTTATGATAATGAGACTTTCTTTACACAGTACAAACAAATACGTAAACGACCATATAATTATAATAATATGCTTGAACAGCCGAACTTCCTTGCCTTACTACCTTCTGTTGTTGGTAAAGTCATGCTAGATATTGGCTGTGGAGCCGGTGACTTTGCGGCGCATTGTGTGAAGCAAGGAGCTCGCCACGTAACAGGTATTGATATTTCAGCTAATATGATTACGGCTGCTAAAAAACATACGGACGATAATCTCCATTTTGAACAAATCGCCTTTGAAGATATGCCCATTCAGCCTGAAAGCGTTGATATAGTGACAAGCTCGTTAGCGTTTCATTATATAGCGGACTTTGACCAATTAATGGAGAAGATTAGTGTGCTATTACGACAGGACGGCATATTACTTTTTTCAATGGAGCATCCCATTTCCACAGCAAATAAAGGCGGTGATGATTGGATAAAGAATGAACATGGACAAATCACCCATTTTGCGCTCGATAACTATCAATCTGAAGGGATGCGCAAAGAAAACTGGCTTGTTGATGGCGTGATAATGTACCATCGTACAATGGCGACGATTTTGAACACGCTTATTCATAACGGCCTATCCATTGAAAATGTGGTGGAGCCTGTACCGACTGAGGCGGTCAGCGAGCTATACCCAAATATACAAAAGGAATTTCGCCGCCCGTCCTTTTTATTCATAAAAGCACGAAAAATGACCGATGTGAAAATGTTAGAAGAAAGATGGACATAAACAAACATCATTTACGGGAGGGATGCACGTGTCATTTGAAGTGTGTGAAACTATTGCGGCACGGTTACAACATTTTGATAAACCTTGGTATATTGCAGGTGGCTGGGCTATTGACTTATATATCGGAAGCCATACAAGAGCGCATAAAGACATTGAGGTGGCTGTTTTACGTGAAGACCAGCAATATGTGCGAGCGTATTTAAACGATTGGTCATTTCAAAAGGCGGTGCATGGACAGCTACAGCCGTGGGAGCAGGAGTTTTTAGCGCTACCTATTCACGAAATCCATGCGACGCACACTGTAACAGGCGAACAGCTTGAAATTTTACTGAATGATGTGGCAAATGAACGATGGACATTCCGAAGAGATACGCGTATTTCATTGCCGCTTTCTTTACTGCGATGCACAACATCTACAGGCATACCGTATTTGGCGCCAGAAGTTGTACTACTATACAAAGCAACACAAACGCGTGAAAAGGATGATGCCGATTTTTATGCGGTGAAGCCTTTCCTTGAAGAGCATCGTAAACAATGGTTACGTGATGCGCTTACGCTACATATGCCTACGCATCACTGGATTCCGGCATTAGAAAAAGAAGGAGAAGGATAATTATGCTTACATATATAATTGATGAGGACGTGTCATTACGCTTATTTACGACCGATGATGCACAAGCTTTATATGATGTAACGATGGCGTCAAAGACTTATTTAAAAGAGTGGCTTGGCTGGCTTGATTATACGACGAAAGTAGAACATACCGCGCAGTACATTCAAGGGACACACCAAGCCCTTCTTGAGCAGGGCGGTTATCCGCAAACCTTTGCGATTATATATAAAGGAGAGATTGCAGGGACAATTGGCTTTAATACGCTTAGTAAAGCGCAAAAAATCGGTGTGATTGGTTACTGGCTAGGTGAGACGTTTCAGCAAAAAGGCATTATGTCAAAAGCGTTTCACGCCATGATAGCATACGGCTTTACGGACTTGAACTTAAACCGTATTGAAGTAAGAGTGGCAGTCGGCAATGTGAAAAGTCGAGCGCTTCCTGAAAAGTTCGGCTTCATACAGGAAGGGCAAATACGTGATGCAGAGTGGCTATACGACCATTATGTTGACCATATTGTTTATAGCATGTTAAAAAACGAGTGGATAGAAGGGGAGTATCACAATGGTTACATTATGAAGCATCAATCGTGACAATGTCGATGCAATATTGGCACTGGATGTTACCGATGCGCAAAAAGGATTTTTACAAACGACAAATGCAAGCAGTTTAGCCCATGCATATGCTTTACAAACAGATGGGGAAGTCGTTGTACCGCTTGCGATTTATGCAGATGATGTCGTGATCGGTTTTGTCATGTATACATATGATCGACTTGACCATGAATCGTTTACGGATTTGCCATTTTATAATCGTCCGTGTTATTTTGTGTGGCATTTTATGATTGACGCGCAGTACCAGCGTAAACATTACGGCAAACGTGCATTTGAACAAGTGTTACGACATATGCACAGTAGGACGTTAGAAGAAGCGGAGTATGTCGCGCTGTTTTACGCTACACAAAATGCGGCAGCACAATATGTATACCGCGCTGCTGGTTTTGTAGAAACGAGCATTATACAGGACCAATCCGTGCTCGCCATCAAAACCCTTGACCGCTAACGAAGAAAAGCAATTGTGCTAATATTACATGAATTTTTCGCGAAATGTATCTATTAGACAGTGAATAGACTGAAATTTAAAATAGTTTAATTCGTTTTGGTGATTAACGTAGAAGGTTCACAAAACGTGTATCGGGCATATGGTAAATAGATGGAATTGGCCTTCTAATATGTTACATATAGGAGGGAGTTCGATTGAGGCAATATTTAGGCATCATCGCAATCATCATGTTATTAGGTACTTACCTCGTTTTAGAGTTACTCGTTGGTAAACAAATCGCTCATTTATGGGTATGGATAATGGTAGTAGGCTATTTAGCAGCGGCAATCGTTACGTGCTATAGCGAAAGTGGTTTTTGGAAAAAGGCATCAGCAACGATTTTAATCGCGCTGCCACTAGGTGTTATTGTTATGTTATGCTCCTTTATGTTTGGTATATCAGGCTTTTAAATATGAAGCATTATTAACACGTGGATGTACGCATTTATCAATAGACAATAGAAAGGACTTCGTATGCAAAGATATCATTATTCTCCACCAAAATTAAAAGGTTCAACGAAATTAATTGATGTCGTCGATGCACAAGGTCATGTGCAATGCAGGTTTAAACGAATATATAAAAATCTTTTCGTCAAACTTATGTATTATTGGCAAAATTTTGATTGGTATACGCAAATAAATGTTTATTCAAATGATGGAGAACTCATTTATTTTTGTAAAAAGAACAGCAAGTGGGTTAGACATCCTTCATATGACATTGTCAATTGTCAAACGAATGAGGTGTATCATGTAACCTATACAAGCTTTTTAAATATTGCGCCGGAATTTCTGATTACAAGTGAAGCTGGTGAATTTACAATGAAAAGCAGCATCACAGATTCGGTGCAATTCTTTTATCAACGTAAAGAAGTGGCGAGATGGAACATGAAAGTGACAGAATTTTTTAAAACGTATGTCGAGATTGAAGAAGATAGTCCGATTCAAGACGTAGCCTTTTTCATTTGCCTGTTCCAATGTGTATTTTATATTGGCGACTAATAACGTGCCTGCTTAGAAGCTACTAGGCAGCTGAAATGTTGATGGGAGTTGTCTGTTATGAAACGTAATATTCTGTTTTATTTCTGCCTTGTGTTCATATATTTCCTTATTGATGTATATATTCGACATAATCCTTGGTATGAAAGTATTATCACCGTGCTTGTCTTTTTTGTGCTCTTTATTAGCTATGATGTGTTTTTTCGTTCGAATGAGCATACAAATAGATCGTGAGCTGTGTGCGATGGAACGACTATGCTATTCATTTGTTGAAATTACTTTACGCTCATTCAGGGGAATAATGAATAACGCTTACCACTGTTAGAAAGGCTTTCAAAATGCGTCCTTTTTAAGCAATTTGTGAGACATTACCATTCTTATTATGTTATGTATTTGAGAACGCTGAAATTAAAAACATGAGAAAGCAAACTGTCAACAAGTGAAAAAATTAGTTGGCACCACGTCCGTAAAAAGCATCGTTCAAAACGGAACCAACTCTACGATATATAAATAAAAAAAGCGCCAGTGAATGTTACATTCGCCGGCGCTTTTTTTATATTAACGACTTTATAAATAAACATATTTACTTTTCGTTTATTTTTATATAAACTTATTTTAAATAAGTTTATAGGAGTGGTTGGGTGGAAGTTTTAGATATACCATTAGAGGACTTAATAAAAGGTTATCAATGTATAAATAATGAGTACCATTGTTTATTTTGCGAAGCTGCTTTTAATCATGACTATGTGTATCCAATGAATGAGCAATTTTTAACAGCTGAAGGCATGATGAAACATCATATTACGCTGCACCATCGTTCGTCTTTTTACGGATTGCTGTCATTAGATAAAAAAATACACGGTTTATCGGATGTACAAATGGAGATGATGAAGCACTTTTATGAAGGTACATCTGATAAAGATATTGTCAGTCAAAGCAATTTAACAAGTGTCTCAACAGTGCGTCAACATCGCTTTAAACTACGTGAAAAGGAAAGACAGGCGAAATTATTTCTTGCGTTAATGCAGCTATTAAAAGAGCCAGAAAATTATTCAATTCATAAGGGGGCGAAACAAGTGGATGAACGTTATGGCGTAGAACAGCAAGAACGTGATAAAGTGCTGAAAACGTATTTCAAAAATGGCCTTGAAGGCGAAATGACGATTATTCCTAGTAAGGAGAAGAAAAAAATCATTATTTTACAGCATATCGTGAAACGCTTTGAAGCTGGCAAAATATATACGGAAAAAGAAGTGAATGACATACTGAAAACAGTTCATGCAGATTTTGTGTCGTTGCGCCGTCATTTAATCGAATATGGATTTATGATGCGAAATGATGATGGTTCCGAATATACTTTAAAAATGTAGCGGATAAATCGTGGAAGGGAAGTGTAAATATGAACATAGAATTAACCCGTTACCGAGTGAAAAATGGGAAATCGAGCCGAGTGGACGAATGGTTAACCTTTTTAAATGATAATATGAACGATGTTTTAGTCACACTTGAAGGTGAAAAAATGTATGTTGAAACCATTTTTAGGGAAACTTTAAATGGTGAGGAGTATTTATATTGGTATTCAGTCCAAGGAGAAGGTGGTCAAGCAGTAGAACATTCTGATCACTGGATTGATAAAAAGCATTTGCAATTTTGGCATGAATGCATCGATGAAACGTTCGGTTCAGTGGACTTACAAACGGAAGTAGTGATGATACCTGAACGCATCCAAAAAGCTATGAAATAACAGTTGCCAGTGGATTATTTTTATGTAGATTAAATGTTCTTCCAGAAAATCACATAAAATAGGTGATAGGAGTGGAAGCATGGTAATTCGAAACATGATAGCTAACGATTTAGAAGAAGTCCAAAAGATTGCATTAGTAACTTGGAGAGATACTTACAGTAGCTTTATCCCACTGTCAATTCAAGATAAAGTATTAGCAGATGCATATTCTGAAAATGAAATGAATAATCGCTTTAAAAACTCTTTAAATTTAGTTTTTGAACAGAATAACGAAATACTAGGCTATGCATTTTTTTCTGGCAATTTATTAAGCGCGGATATTTTTTTAGAATCACTATATATCCATCCGCAACACCAAGGGAAAGGGATTGGCAAACACTTAATGCAATTTGGGATTGCACAATATAATGAGCCTAAAACCTTATTTTTAGTTGTTTACAAAGGGAATGAAAGCATTTTATTTTATGAAAAAATGGGCTTTACAATAACGAATGAAAACAACGGAGATTTTTTTGGACATCCAGTAGTATTTATTGTGATGAAGAAGGCGTTAGATGGCTCAGCATCTATACAAACTCATACATAATAACGTTTTTTAAACTTCCTATGAGAGCGTAGGACAAAACCATCTTTAAATGGCGTAAAGAGCTTGAGACAAACACGATGTTCTGCTTAAATGTTCATACTCTTGCGGTACCTCGTCGCCAAAAAACAATGGCTATTCCTGTAGAAGTCACCGCTTGTATTGGGACGCACCAGCAAATTTTAGTATAGCCATGCACGCGGCTGTATGTAGCGTGTACACTTGATATAAATAAACGAATGAAAGCTACAGCGAATGTGATTTTCGCTGTAGCTTTTTACAATCAAGATAGGGCTTTTCCTATATTAGTTATAAATTTGACCGCCTGCGCAATTAATTGTTGAACCGTTTAACATTTTACTATTGTTCATCGCAAATAGCATCGCTGCTGTTACTTCTTCGGGTGTTGCGGCGATATTTGGTGGTGTTGTCACATAAATCGCTTTACCGATTTCCTCGTTCATTGTCACAGCCGCGTTTGCAGAAATATTTGTTAACATATTGTTTGGTGCAACTCCAACTGCAAAAATATTTTTGTCTTGGTAATCTTGTCCGATTGATTTTGTTAATGCGTTTACCGCATGCTTTGTCATCGAGTACACTCCGTTATACGCTGTCGGTTTGTATGAATTTGATGATACCGTGTTAACAATTGTACCGCCACCATTTTCAAGCATATGTGGGATGACATATTTTACACCGAAGAATGCGCCTTTGACATTCACATTCATAATGCGGTCATACTCGTTGACATCATATTCGTGGATGAGACGGAACGGCACCATTAAGCCTGCGTTATTGAAAAAGACATCAATTTTACCGAATGCTTCAATTGTTTGTGCTACATAATTTTTCACGTCGTCTTCGTTTGACACATCAGCTTTAATGAAAATCGCTTCTGCACCTAATTCCTTCGCCATCTCTACCGTTTTTTGTCCTTCTACTTCGTTAAAATCAACAACGGCAATATTGTAAGGCTCTTTAGCTAATTGTAAAACGGTTGCACGACCTAACCCAGTTGCGGCACCTGTAATTAATACGACTTTTTTCATGTGAAATCCTCCTCTACTTTATACGCAAAGGTATAAGTACGTTTAAGTATAATCTGTCCTACATTTAATGGAACGACATGTGTGTGCAAATTGTAGCTTATCCAACAAATTATATGATATTGTTGGATAATTGAGGTGAGCACATTGAAACAAGATTTACGCGTGAAAAAGACGAAAAAAGCATTGTTCGAAGCGTTACTACAGCTATTACAAACATACAATTTTTTTGATGTTACCGTCACGAAGCTATGCGAAAAAGCTGACGTAAACCGCTCGACTTTTTATGCACATTATACAAATATGGAAGATTTATTTGTGTCGCATATGATGCAAATGATGGAGGCGCTCATTGCTGAATATCAACAAGCACATACACAAGTAGGAAGAGGTGAGCAAACAGCATTAACGAATGTGTTTCAGCACATTTTAAGCAACCGTACCTTTTATGATGTTTTATTTTCAGATAAGCTTCCAGCAAAATATCTCGCTCTTTTTAGTCATTATTATATGCAAGTGCCCAAAGAAATTATTGCACAGTCCGGCAAAAGCGAGATGGATGAAGAGCTGTATTACACATTTTGTATCAGCGCAACAATTGGCGTTATTAATCATTGGCGCAAAAGTAATTATGCCAAAACACCACTTGAAATGAGTCAGCAAACCGTACTTTTTTTCTCGCAGTAAAGTTGTTGAGAAGTTGAATCGATTGTCAAACTCTTCATTCACGCGTAAGATAAGGAAGAGAACAGAAGAAGGAGAGATACATATGAATTACACAGAGATTACGAGTATTGAACAGTGGCAACAAGTTTTAGCAACGTCAAACGAGCAACCGATTTTGGTCTTAAAGCACAGCACAACTTGCCCGATTAGCGCTGCTGCGTATAGCGAGTTTACAGCGGTAGATTTCGAGCATGCGTATTTAGTAAAAGTAATTGAAAGCCGTGACGTTTCTAATGAAATCGCTGCAAACCTAGACGTACAACATGCATCTCCACAAGCGATTGTCATTAAAGACGGCAAAGCTTCTTGGCAAGCGACACACCACGCTGTTACAGCAAAAGCAATCGAAGAAGCTATCGCCTAACAAACCGCTTCCGTGTTCAACTGAACGCAGAAGCGGTTTTTCTATGCTTATTTATTGACCCATTTTTGAGATGTTAGCAATTGTGCCACCATCTACACGTAAGTCAATACCTGTAATGTATGATGCTGCATCACTTAATAAAAATGCGACAGCTGTTGCGATTTCTGATGATTCACCTTCACGTTGCAGTGGTGTAATTTGTAGCATCGCTTGCATTTGTTTTTGTTGTGCCGCCTCTTGGCGACCCATTGGCGTGTTAATGGAACCAGGTGATAATGAGTTAATACGTGCCCCCTTTTGACCCCATGTCCATGCTTGGTCTTCCGCGATTAATTGTACACCTAGTTTTGACATTGAGTACGCGGTGCCTGGATTACCTTGTGCAAATTGCTCCATCGCATCAATGGCGTTTTCCGCTAATGGCTGTTTTAACACGTCGATATATGGTCCTTGGCGTGGTACCATATAGCCGCTCATTGATGATACTAATACAACCGCTGTGCCCGTTGTTGCAAGTGGTAAAAAGGCGTCTAAAATAATGCCTGTACCGACTAAGTTTACTTCGGTAATACGGCGTGAATCTGCCATTGTTGGTGATAATCCTGCTGTGTGCACTAAGCCTTTTAATGTACCAAGCGTTGCTGCTTTTTCGGCAAGCGCTGCTACATTTTCTTTTGATGTAATGTCCACTGTTTGGTAATGTACATTCGTGATGCCTTTCGCCGCTAATTCTTCTTTCGTCGCGACTAAGCGCTCCTCTGACATATCAGCTAATAATACGATACCATCTTTTCCAACGATTTCGGCTGTCGCTTTGCCCATACCGCCCGAGCCACCTGTAATTACAAATAAATTGTTTGTCATGTTCATTCCTCCAACTATTCATTTATACTTAGTGTACAAGCTTTTTCTATAAAGAAAGTGAACATTTCACGCTAAAATGTCAGGAGGTGTGACATCTGATTACCGCAAAACATAAAATTATGGAAGTGTATCTACAATTATTAACCAAAACGACACATGGTGCGTTGTCGATTAAGGAAATTACCGTTGCAGCAAATGTATCACGCACGACGTTTTATCATTATTTCGCCGATAAAGATGCACTCTGGGGCGCTGTAAAAGAAAAAATTTATGCGCTTTTTTTATCGTATTATGAATCGGCAAACCGCACGTCAGACCGCATTGTCACTTTTACGCTATGTGAACATATTTTTAAATATCGTACGTTTTATGAACGTGTGTTTCATGACGCGTATGAAATTCAGCAATTATCGAATTTGCTTGCCGAGAAATTATATGTGACGTTTCAAGATAAAGACTATGCTACATTTGCAAGTTACGGCACAATTGGCTATTTAAGCATTTGGGTGCAACAATATTTCATCATTTCACCACAGGAAGCGGGCGAGCGATTACTTAAAATTGGTGGCACGAATTGGTCGTTTGAAAACTTTACGGCATCTCTTTTATAAATACACAGGAAAATAATTGCTTTTTAGCCGCCATTTCGTTATAACTAAAGACACGTAGAGGAGGAGTTTTCGTGCATCACATTCATGAAATTACAGAAGCGCAACAATATATTGAATCATTTATTACGAACAAGCCAAGAGTCGGTATTATTTTAGGGTCAGGACTTGGCCCATTTGCCGATACATTACAAAATGCAGTCCGCATCCCGTATGATAATATCCCACACTTTGCCAAATCAGCAGCAGTCGGACATGCTAATGAATTAGTCATTGGCACAATCGGTGAGCAACAAGTGCTCGCAATGAAGGGACGCTTCCATTATTATGAAGGCTTCACATTAGACCAAGTGACATTCCCGGTCCGTGTAATGAAAGCGTTAGGCGTTGAAAAACTAATCATTACAAATGCGTGTGGTGCGGTGAACACCGAGTTTAACCCAGGTGATCTAATGCTCATTACCGACCACATTAATTTAACAGCAACTAATCCGTTAATGGGGCCAAATAATGATGCGTTAGGTGTGCGCTTCTTAGATGTATCGGAAGTGTATAACAAAAATTTGCGCGCCATCGTCAAAGACGTAGCCGCTACACATGGCGTAACACTGCGTGAAGGGGTGTATGCATGGTGGATAGGTCCAACGTATGAAACACCAGCAGAAGTGCGTATGATTCGTATGTTCGGCGCAGACGCAGTAGGTATGTCAACTGTGCCAGAAGCGTTAATTGCGCACCACTCAGGCATTGAAACAGTAGGTATTTCGTGTTTAACGAATATGGCATGTGGCATTCTTGACCAGCCGCTTAGCCATGATGAAGTCATTGAAACAGCAGAACGTGTGAAAGCGACATTCTTGAAGCTTGTTACAGATGTAATTACACGTTTTTAAGAGGACCTATGTAAAGGGAAGCTTGAGACAGCAGCCGAAAAACAGCAAACTGACAAATGTCGGTTTGCTGTTTTTTATAATGGCAAGGTTCGTCTTAGTGAACGCTTTCCACGGGCATGGCTTGGGGCAAACATGATGTTCCCCTGTAGTCTCTTGTACGTGCTCTTCCCGCAGGAGTCGCCACTTTCAAGCCCCTCGCCAGCATATTATTTAATTAAAAAATAGGAGTTAGCACAACACGCAATATCCTATGCGAAATGAGATACATACGAATGAAACCATCTCTGTATTTTAAACATTACGTTATATCCCGCCCTCTTTTTTATATCCCTATTATTTATACAGCTGTGGCGCGCATGAGAAACCGCGCTTTTTAAGCATTTGTTTAATATCACTTGTTTGCATTCCTTCTAATACATAGTCAGAAATGATGCTTAAAATTTCAATATCTTGAATCGAATATTTGCGTGTCCCCTTCGCGGAGCGCTCTGGAATGACTAAGCCCTTCTCTTCATAATAACGAATTTGTCGTGTTGATAAGCCGAGTAATTCACTCACATTGCCAATTGAAATAAGCTTTTTATCTTTAAATGTACCTTCTTCCATATGCAACGCCTCCTTAACTTTGTTTTAATGTAAGAAAATATAACATTAAAACTTATTCATTTGTATATATTTTAAATTATATGTTAGAAAATCTAACATAAAGGTCGTTTTTCGATGATTGAAGCACGTATAATCAAAGTACATTAAGCAATCAGCACACCACTAAAATGGAACGCGTTTCATAATGTGGAATGAATGCAATTTGAAGGAGGAACTACATATGAACAAATGGCAAAAACGATTTTTACCAATGGGTATGTTATTAACGCTTGCATTAGTTGGCTGCGGGGCAGAGGAAACAGAAGATGTACAAGCGACAGACGGAGATGCTATTCCATTAAAAGTAGGTATTCAAAAAATTGCAGCATTATCCAATGCCTGGATTGCAGAGGAAATTGGTATTTATGAAGAGCACGGCTTAGATGTTGAGCTGATTGAGTTTAAATCCGGCTCAGAATCGATTAATGCACAGCGTTCTGGCAGTGTAGATATTATTTTATCGGCACCCGGCACAGCGATGGTGGCGAATGAGTCAGGCTTTGACCTTGTATCAATTGCACAAAATGAGGTTGCGCAAGCAGAAGGCCCTGATACCGCTTCAATTCAAGTGCTCGCCGACTCGGGCATTACATCACTTGCCGATTTAGAAGGAAAAAAGGTTGCCATTTATGACTCGCGTAACCAGCTTGTCATTGGACTCAAAATGATTATTGAAGAAGCGGGTGTCGATATTGACAAAGTCAATTTTGTCGAAGTGCCGTTTGCGAGCATGGCAGACGCGTTAAAGAACGGACAAGTGGATGCGATTTCGTTAGTCGACCCGTACACAACACAATTACTATCAGAAGGTGAGACAACGGTTATCTCTTGGAACTATGTTGAAAGTATTCCAGAACAGCCAGTTGGTGCTTGGTACGCACGAGAGGAATTTGTGGAAGAAAATAGCGAAGCTGTATCGCGCTTTTATGATGCGATTACCGCAGCCAGTGCCTATATGTTAGAAGATGAGGAGCGTGCAAAGGAGCATATTGTGGCATATACAGGTGTGGATGCATCATTAATTGCTGAGATGCCACCAATTGCTTGGAGCAACACATACAGTGAAGAAACGTGGCAAGATATTATTGATATGTACGTCGATGCAGGCGAGTTAAACGAGTCACATGAAGCGACAGAATATTTTGCAGACCATGTCATTGAGAGCTTACAACAATAATCGAGAAAGGGTGTTGTCAAATGGTAACGTCAAATGTATATGAATTAGGGTTAGACCAGGAACGTCCATTCACAGGCACAGCAAGACCGAAAACATTAATTAATATTGCCAATATGAATAAAGTATTCCATGTTAACAAAAAGAACATTACAGTATTCGATAACTTCTCTTATGACATTCAAGAAGGGAGCTTTTTATCGATTGTTGGTCCTTCAGGTTGTGGTAAATCAACATTATTGAAGCTTGTATCTGGGCTAGAGATGCCAACAGACGGACAAATTGTCTTTGATGGACAAGCGATTGCCGGACCACCAAAAGGGATGATTTATGTATTTCAGCAATATACAAAATCGATTTTCCCGTGGTATACAGTCATTGAAAATATTGAATTTGGTTTACGCACCCAAAAGAAAAAAATCTCGAAGCAAGAAGCACGTGAACGCTGTTTACAATATATTAAGCTGGTTGGTTTAGAAGGCTACGAGGATTATTATCCATCGCAGTTATCGGGTGGGATGCAGCAACGCGTGGTCATTGCACGAGCCTTAATTTGCGAGCCAAAAGTATTGTTAATGGATGAACCATTTAGTGCCGTTGATGCGATGACGCGTGCGATTTTACAAGAGCTGTTGCTTGAAATTTGGCAAAAGCTCGATATTACCATTTTATTTGTGACACATGATGTTGAAGAAGCAGTGTTTTTATCCAGCCATATTATTTCACTCGGCAAAGCACCAATTGGCTTGAAGGAAGAAATGCTTGTAACGTTGCCATATCCACGAGACCAAATTGAGACACGCAAAAATAAACATTTCACGTCGATGCAACATCAATTGTTTGAAAGTATTTTTTCACAGGAAAAAGGACATCTTTAAAAAAGACACGAAGGAGCGATGTGCATGTTAAAACGATGGCCAGGATTTGCGTTAATTATTGGATTACTTGTATTGTGGGAAATTACATCAAAATCAGGGATGGTGGACTCGATTAGTCTACCACCTGTCAGCAATGTCTTTAGCACATGGGGCGGCATTATTGCAGATGGTACATTGCTTGATTATTTATTGCCAAGCTTAGGACGTATTTTTGCAGGATTTTTACTTGCGGCAGTTGTGGCAATACCGCTTGGACTACTGATGGGCACAACACCTTTTATTTACCGTTTACTTGAGCCGATTACCGAGCTGATTCGCCCAATTCCAGCATCTGCGTATATTCCAGTCGCAATTTTATTTTTAGGCATTGAAAATGAAATGAAAGTATTCGTCATTTTCCTGTCGAGCTTATTCCCAATTTTATTAAATACATATAGCGGTGTACGTGGTGTCGATAGCATTTTAATTGATACAGGGCGCACATTCGGTGTATCAAAAATACGTTCACTATTCCAAATTATTTTACCGGCTGCTTTGCCTTCGATTTTAACAGGTATGCGTGTCTCGATTGGGATTGCGCTTGTCGTGGCAGTTGTAGCAGAAATGATTACCGGTAACAGTGGCATTGGTTACTTCATTTTAGATATGCAACGTATTTTCCAAGTAGCAGAAATGTTCGCAGGTATTTTCACACTGGGCATTGTCGGCTATGGTATCAACTTTGTATTTTTGAAGATTGAACAATACTTCCTACGTTGGCGCGGTGAAGCAAACCCAGTATAAACACATAACAATTGAATGGAGGAATAGAGGATGACAAAAATTTGGGATGCATTATTAACAGAAACAGATCGTTTAGTAATTGAGCGTGGTGGCTACGGTAAATCACGCGGACTTGGAAAAAAGCCACTACTTCTAATTATTGACCCGCAATATAACTATATGGGCGAAAATGTACCGATTGAAGAACAGCTGCATAAATACCCGAGCGGTGGCGGTAGCACTGCTTGGAACACGGTTGAAAAGGTACAGGCATTAAAAGCGATGGCAGATGCATTGAACATTCCAACGATTTATACGCGTAATGTGCAAAAGAAAACGACACAGTTTGACTCGTTTGCGTTAAAAGCAAACCGCGACCAATCGAATTATATTGACGGCTCTTTTGGCACACAGATTGTCGAGGAACTATTGCCAAATGACGGGGATATCATCGTCGATAAATGTTACGCGAGTGCATTTTTTGGCACACCGTTAATTAGCTATTTAGTAAAGCTTGGCGTTGACTCATTAATTGTGGTTGGCGGTTCGACGAGTGGTTGCGTACGTGCCACAATTGTCGATGCTGTGACGCATAACTTCAATGTGGCGATTGTTGAAGATGCGGTATATGACCGTATTGAACTGTCACATAAGGCTGCACTCCTTGATTTATGGATGAAATATTGTGATGTCATTGACACAGAACACGTACTCGCGTATTTCGATACATTGCATGTTAACGCGTCGTAATGGCAGAAAGTAGGTGAACGTATGAAGGCACAACCATTATTAGTACAAGCTGTAGAGCGTGCATTACATATTTTAGATTGCTTTACAGACGAGCAAGCAGAATTATCGGTAAAAGACATCGCCACAGCGCTAGCATTACCAAAAAGTACGGTTGTGCGTTTACTCCATACATTAAAGGCACACCGCTTTATTGAACAAAATGAGCAAACCCAGCAATACCGTTTAGGCTTTAAATTGTTTGAGCTTGGCAGTCTGTATGCACAGCAAATGGATTTACGCAAAGAAGCGTTGCCGATGATGCAGCGACTACAACTTGAAACAGGTGAAACGGTTAGTTTAAATATTTTAGATGACTATGAGCGTATTTGCATTGAAAAAGTAGAAAGCCGTCAAGATATTCGTAATTTTGTAAAGGTTGGTAGCCGCAGTGCGTTATGCTTTGGTGCTTCAGGGCGCATGCTCCTCAGCTATTTGCCACAAGTAGAGCAGCATTTCGTCATGGACAAGGAAGGCTTGTCACCAGTAGAGCAACAACAGTTAAATGAACAAATTACACGTATTGTGGCAGCAGGCTATGCGCTTAGTAAAGGAGAGCGTATTAGCGGCCTGTTATCGATTGCCGCACCAATTTTTGATCATCAAGGTCAAATTATTGCAGGCTTGTCGTTATCAGGACCACTCGTGCGGACGCATGAAAAAGAAGCGTACTTAATTGAACAGCTACTACAAGCAACCAGCGAGTTATCGGCACGCTTAGGCTATCCATTTTCGATGCGCGCGTTACGGTAAGGGGGGAGACGATGAAGGCAGCTCACAATCCGTGGAATGTGCTAGTAGTGACAAGCTTCGGTGTATTTCTTGTCATGATGAATATGAGTACGCTAACCGTTGCGCTCCCTTCTATTACGTCTTATTACGGGGCATCGACAATTGAAGCTAGTTGGATACTGCTAGCGTATATGTTATGCAATACAGTATTTATTTTAATTTTTGGCAAGGTCGCCGATTTATTTGGGCGCAAGCAGCTGTTTGTCATCGGACTTATTACGTTTACATGCTTTAGTTTCCTGTGTGGTTTCGCACCGAGTGTGGAATGGCTCATTGTGTATCGCGCACTGCAAGGCATTAGTGGAGCGTTAGTTATTACGAATACGACACCGCTGATTACCGACGCGTTTCGAAGTGGTCCAATGAGTAAAGCGCTCGGTATTAATGTCGTCGTGTCATCGGTAGCACAGTTGGTCGGACCGGTAATCGGTGGCTATGTTACGTTTATGTTTGATTGGCAGTGGGTGTTTTGGTGTAATGTGCCACTTGGGGCTTTGGCGATTGTCAGTGCCGTTATATTGTTACCAAAACGTATACCAGCGAAAAAGAATATCTCATTTGATTATATGAGCAGTGTGGCAATTTTCATCGGGCTCGGGAGCTTGATTATCGGCGTGACGATGAGTGGTGAATACGGCTGGGGCAGTACCATCGTTCAACGATGTGTGAGTATCGGGCTTGTGTTTTTCATCCTGTTTCTTTTTACAGCAAAACATGCGAAGCAACCACTGATTGAACTGACAATCTTTAAAAACAGCACCTTTTCTTTTGCGAATATGACGACCTTTTTAAATGCATTAGCACGTTCGTCGGTCGTGTTATTAATGGCGTTATATTTCCAAGTAATATATGGCGCAAATCCACTAGAAGCGGGCGTTTGGGTACTTCCGTTAACGGCGGGAACTGTTATTGCCTCGTTTTTTATCGGACAGCTCGCTGCACGGTGGAAAACGCGCGTGTTAACAACGAGTGGACTCATTATTTCCGCGCTCGGTATCGTCTGTATTTTCATGAATTTACATGTGAACGGCATATTTTTTGCCTTAATGCTTGGACAATTTTTAATTGGCTTTGGCTCTGGCATTTTCATGACACCGAATACACAGCTCATTATGTTAAGTGTTCCGGCACATACAACAGGTGTTGCGAATGGCATTCGTTCAATGTTGCAAAATATGGGCGGTGTATTAAGTACTGCATGTGCGCTCGTCATTGTCACCGTGAGCTTACCGAAAGAATTAAAAGCAAGTATATATGAAGTTGGTGAACGTTCGTTGAATATGCAGGAGCTGACGATGATTGCGCACGGCTTCCAGCTCGCGTTTAGTGTTATTTTCGTCATAACGCTGCTTGCCATTATTAGTGCGTATTTAACAACAGCACAGCGTATACAATTTGAAAAGCAATTAATTGAAGACTAATAAATGGGGGATGTTAATATGGATAAAATTTTAGCAGGTGGACATGTCGTTATTCCGTATGTAGGGGTACAAAAAATAGATATTGGCATTACTGATGGGAAAATTAGTGCGCTTGCACCGAATTTACAAAGCGACACCGCAGAAATTATTGATGTGGCGGGAAAACATATTTTTCCAGGTGCGATTGATGGACATAGCCATTACGGGGTATACGGGGGACTTGAAGGGCTAGTGGAAGATTATTATAAAACGTCTCGTTCATCGGCGCTAGGTGGCGTCACAACAGTTATTAACTTTATGCGTAGCTCACAGTCTTATACCGAGCAGCTCCCAACAGAAATCGCGATTGCCGAACAGCAAAGTGCCATTGATTTTTGTTTCCATTTAGGCATTATGACAAATAAGCATTTAGCGGAAATGCGTACATATGTCGAACAGTTTGGCGCTACATCGTACAAATTATATTTAGGCTATCGTGGGCAGGAACAAAGCCGCTTTGGGACAGACCGTTTACTTGATGATGAGCTGTTACTCGATATTTTCGCACAGATGAATGCCATTTCGAAAGATTTAGTATTAGCCATTCATTGTGAAAATGTCGATATGGGCAAACATTATTTCAAGCAGTACGAACATATTGAAGACCGCAACGAACTTGTCTTTTTTGAAAAGTATAATCCCGACATTGTTGAAACAGAGTCCGTTGTTCGCTGCGCAACATTAGCGATGCATTATGATGCGAAAATTACCGTTGTCCATATGAGCGCAGGGACCAGCATGCAGGCACTTGAAAACATGAAAAACTTCAATCCTGATATCGTCAATGTTGAAACATGCCCACACTATTTACTAGAAACGGTTGATAACGCAAAAGGGTTAGGAGCAATTGTAAAGCCACCACTGCGTTATGAAGCGGATAATGCGCTTCTTTGGGAAGGTATTCAAAAAGGCATCGTCAAATTTGTCGGAACCGACCATGTATCGATTTCATGGCAAGAAAAATTCAAAAACGGCTATGATATTGATAAAACGGTTTTAGGCTTCGGTGGTGCGGAATTTATGTTCCCATTAACATTAAGTGAAGGGCATTTCAAACACGGCTTACCACTGGAGAAAATCGCGGAAATTACGTCGGCAAATACGGCAAAAACGTATGGCATGTATCCGCAAAAAGGTGCGATTGAAATTGGCAGTGACGCTGATTTTGTGGTCGTAGATTTACAAAAGGCTGTAACGATCACACCGGACATTTTACCAATCAATTCGGATTACACGATTTATGAAGGGCGCCATGTACAGGGCTGGCCAGTCATGACATTACGCCGCGGAGATATCCTTGCGAAAGACGGTAATATTTGTGACACGCTAACAAGTGGGCGATATATTTTCCGTCAAGCTACACCGATTGACACACCACAGCTTGTTGAAACGCTTTAACGACGACACGTGCTAAGAAGGGATTCCTGCTTAGTACGTTTTTTTATGTCTAGGTGACTCTGAAAAATTGTGGCATGATAGAAGGGAGAAATCTATCATAGAAGGGGCGTGACCGTTTGAAAATCCTTATTAGTCCAGATGCATTTAAAGGTAGTTTAACGGCGATGGAAGCGGCAATTGCGATTGAGCAGGGCGTTCACGCGTGGGATGACACGATTGAAACGGTAAAATTACCCGTAGCAGACGGCGGTGAGGGCACGATGACGGCTCTTGTTGAGGCAACAAATGGGCGGTACGTTTCGGTTATTGTAGCAGACCCACTCGGACGTCTTATTTCCGCGCAGTACGGGGTACTTGGTAACGGCACAACTTGTGTTATTGAAATGGCTGTAGCATCAGGCCTTACATTACTTCAGCCAAACGAGCGTAATCCGCATATTGCCTCGACATATGGTACGGGGCAATTGATCCAACATGCACTCAAGCAAGGCTTTAAGGACTTTATCATCTGTCTAGGTGGTAGTGCGACAAATGATGGTGGTATTGGGATGCTGCGTGCTTTAGGGCTGCGTTTACTCGATGTACATGGACAAGACATTCCACCAACGATTGATGGTATTTTTGAACTGGCAACGCTTGATTTTTTGAATTGGCAAACACAATTAGCACATTGTCACATCCGTATTGCCTGTGATGTTCAGAATCCACTTGTCGGCGAGAACGGGGCAACCGCGATTTTCGGTCCACAAAAAGGTATTTTACCACATGAAATTGCCCGCGTTGATGCCGCACTGACACATTGGGCAAGCATTGTTGAACAACACTTGCACATTCGTCTTCACGACGCGGTTGGTGCTGGAGCAGCTGGAGGCATGGGTGGCGCACTCATCGCTTTTTTACAAGGTACGTTTCAAAGAGGAATTGATGTAGTGCTTCAGACGATGCAGTATGAGGCACATTTGCAAAATGTAGATTATATTATTACAGGAGAGGGGCAATCGGACGCTCAGACATTATATGGAAAAGCACCAATGGGCATTCAGCAACTTGCTAAAAAGCATCATATCCCCGTTATTTTACTGTCTGGTATGATTCCACAACATGCACAGCAACCGCTTCGTGCGCAATTTGATTATGTAGTAGCGATTGTGGATGGCGATATCACACAAGAAGCGGCGATGAAACATGCCGCTGCTTATTTACAACAACGCGCGACAAAGATTACGCAATTAATAACGAGAGCTGCCACATAAAGTCGGCAGCTCTCGTTTGTTTACGACAATTCACGTAAGCCTTCACCGTGCTGTATGCGTACAATGCCTTCTTCGCACACGCCGTATTTTCGCCACTGGCAATCAAAGCAGACACGCTCAATGAGGTCCGGTGTAGCAAAGGTGCGCATGCGCTTTTCAATATCTTGCCATGTTAGTTCATCGCCAATGTGCAACTGAAGCACATGTAATAATGCTTGATCTTGTTCGAAAACGCGCACAGCGTCACAATGATAGGGCTGATCACACGGGAACTTTGCACATAAATCATCTGCGCCTGAAATCACGCGGACAATAGTATGTGGCTGTTCGCGTAGCTGTTGGTGAATGTGTTTCATATTCATTGCATATGCTTCTGAATAGCCCATGCCACGAAAGCCCAATAAACAAAATAGATGATGCCCACGTAATTGAATTAGTTCCATGTTCATATGTACACTCCTTATGTAAACCATTTTTATAAATATGTTAACACAATTGAATGAATGTCTTTAGTCTTTCGCATCAATTTTCAAAAAAGTGACTATTTTCGACATGTCAGGGTATATATATATAAACGAATAACACCATATAAAATTAGTTATAAATTGGTTATTCAATAGGAGGGGTTTTTTGAAAGCTGTTACGTATCAAGGTGCAAAAAAAGTAGAAGTAAAAGATGTTCCAGATGCTAAACTCCAAAAGCCAGACGACATAATTGTACGAATTACGTCAACTGCCATTTGCGGTTCAGATCTTCATATTTACCGCGGGGCAATTCCTACTGAGAAAGATTTTGTCATTGGTCATGAACCGATGGGCATTGTCGAAGAAGTCGGTCCACAGGTCACAAAAGTGAAAAAAGGGGATCGGGTTGTCATTCCATTTAATGTATCATGCGGAGAGTGCTTTTATTGCCAACATGATTTAGAGAGCCAGTGCGATAATGCCAATGAAAATCCAGCGATTGACAGTGGCGCGTATTTTGGTTATACCGAGCGCTACGGTAATTTCCCAGGCGGTCAAGCCGAATATTTACGTGTACCGTATGGCAATTTCATTCCATTCAAAGTGCCAGATGATTGTGAGCTAGAGGATGAAGCACTGCTGTTTATATCAGATGTATTGCCAACTGCGTATTGGAGTGTTGAGCATTCTGGTGTCAAAAAAGGCGATACTGTCATTGTGTTAGGTGCTGGACCGATTGGCTTAATGGTTCAAAAATTTGCATGGATGAAGGGAGCGAAGCGTGTACTTGTTGTCGACCCGCTTCAATACCGTTTAGACCATGCAAAACAAACAAACCATGTTGAAGTTTATAATTTTGATGAGATAGATGATATTGGTGGCTATTTACATGAGCTAACACATGGCGGGGCAGATGTTGTCATTGATTGTGTCGGTATGGACGGTAAAATGTCGCTTGCTGAAAAGGCGCAGCAAAAGCTGAAGCTACAAGGGGGGACATTAAGCGCGATCGAAGTCGGTATCAAAGCGGTGCGTAAGTTTGGGACGCTTCAATTAACAGGAGTATATGGCTCATCATATAATCAGTTCCCACTTGGTAATATATTTGAGCGCAATGTCACGTTAAAAATGGGGCAGGCTCCGGCCATTCACTACAGTCCGATGTTATATGATATGGTCGCTAGCGGAAAAATCGACCCGACTGATATCATTACACATAAAATGCCACTGGCCGACGCACAGGATGCGTACGAAAAATTCCATGACCATGAAGATAAAAGTATTAAGTTCATTTTGAAACCATAACAAAAGCGCCTTCTTGTATGGCACTGACTGTCTTTTTTGAGACAGTCAGTGCCGTTTAATACCCGTTTTTCAACGAAAGGTGTTTTTATTTGTCTCATTATTTTAGGTCAGTGCCTATTGCTACGAGAAGGCGCTTTTTATCTATTTATGATGCTTGTACTGTTGCCGGTAGCTGATTCTTTTGGATAAACTGGTGAATCGCTTCATTCGATTCCACACTCTTTTCAATAACACATACATGTCCGCAATCATCTAAAATTTGGAGCGATGCATACGGATTTTGGGCAGCAGCACGTTTTGCTTCTTCTAAAAATAAATGGTCTTCTTTGCCGATTAAATAGAACTTTGGAATCGTGCAATCGCTTTTTTGATGCTGATCATATGGTTTTTTTGCATTTTTTAATAAATATGTCCATTTTACAAACTCTTGACGTCCGAGTTTTGCGGCTTCTTGCACAAAATAAAAGCGTGATTTCGCATGTGATTTTTTCGGCATAATTAAATACGCAAACGTTTTATAAAACAGCATATACGGAGCAAAATGACGCAATGTCCACGCACATTTAATTAACAGCGACGACCACGTATTAAACTTTAACACCGGCCCTGCTAATGTCATGGTCTGAATATATTGCTTCGCGCGGTACATCAGCTCGTTGCCAATAATTGTACCCAGTGAAAACGTTAAAAAATGCGCACGTGCAATGTGCAAACTCTCAAGCACTTCTGTAATTTTAGATACAACATCTGCCGCAACATAATACTTCGCGTCTGAGCCTGCTGAACCCCCATGCCCAGGTAAGTCAATAAACAATAAATTATAATGCTTCGACAAAAAATCCGCCTGCTTATAAAATAATGTGCTTTTCCCACCTAAGCCATGTAGTAACACAAGCCACTCTTTTTCGTGGCAAGAAAACATTTTTGTATAATGTAGCATACAATACCCCTAATGATATGATTTCGAATGATGAACTATTATTTTCTATAAAGTAATTCCACATTGTATGTTGACTATAACGTGGGGCGTGCTACAAGTCAATAAAGCGCATACGTCGTCACGAAATGCTCATATATTTTTCATTTTGCTCACTTCTGTGCAACTTCCGCTTGTGTAGTACGTCTTCCAAACCAATGGATATTGTTTTAGATAGAATAATGTTCGTGCCATGTTGTATCGAGGGATTATGTATGAATGTTATAGTTTTTTGTGTTCAATATTTACGAGAAAGTGTCATCTATATTCACTCATTTCTAGCGCTTTATTTAAACAAGTATAGCGTAGCGATAAACTAAGTGGACGCTCTTAAGTTATTTGTTTATTTGTAAAATGAAGATGTACAAAATCTATTTCTCGTTCAAACACATTCAATTGTTCCGAATAAATAGGATTTGAACAAGCAACTTCATAGGTGATGTCAGCCCCAAGAGCAAGTGCTTTTGAGATTTGTTCTCGCGTCATCAGACCACCTGCTGCAAGAAAGCCAAGTGCCTCCGCTTCACAGCTAGTTGCGACAAATGAAGGGGGGACACCAGCCATGGGTGCTTGAATAATTGCACTGTTAATCCCAAATTAGTGTAACATGCGTATTACCTCATCTAGAAATGTTGTATGATAAGGACTGTTAAAATATGCGGATTTTATGCGAGATTGTAGGAAGTGCAATGATCATGAAAATCCGCCTAAACTGTTGCTGTCAATCGCTTTATAAAACCCTACATAAATAATGTTCCATAAAAAACGAGAAGACGTTGATTGAACAGCGTCTTCTCGTTTTCTTTATGCGTTCAAACTTTTATATTGGAACGTTTTTTGTATAAAATATTAAATTTTTAGTGATTTTATTTTAACACTTTTTTCAAATTAATTATAGACTGGTAAATGGTCTGAATCGTCTATAATCTTAACTTACATTAGGAAATGGGGGATTAGTTATGAAGTTGGGCTTGAGAAATAATGAAGTTATCATTGTTCCGTATGATAAAAAGTGGAAAAAAGAATTTAATAAAACAAAAACGGAAATTATCCAACACACAAATTTAAAGCCAAACCAAATTGAACATATTGGTAGCACATCTATTAATGAAATTCGAGCAAAGCCTATTATAGATATTTTAATAGGTGTAGATAACCTTACAGCGCTTGATAAAACATTTTTTAAAGCTCTTCAAAATGCAGGATTTTACAGATTGAAAGTTGAAAGATCCAATGAAATCGTTTGCGCTAAATTTACTGATAAAACATTTGAAATCAAAACACATTTTATTCATCTAGTTGAGTTAGAAACGGAAAAATGGAATCAAATGCTATTCTTTAGGAATTATTTAAATACTAATCAAGATGTGAAAGAACAATACGAAAATCTAAAAGAGTCTTTTTTCAATGCAGACCTAGAAGGTATTCATTCATATACAGATTATAAAGAGCAATTTATACAATCTATTTTTGAACGAATGAAAAGTAAATAATCTATAAATATAAAAATGGTAAAATAGAAACAATCTTAAGAGAAAGGGTGTTTTTATTGGAACAAAGTATATCAAAAGTCTACACACCACCAAAACACATTGTCTCCGCAGCAACGATTGTAATTAATGATAAAAGAGAAATTATTAATTAAGGGACCTTTAAGAGGCTGGGAGATGCCAGGAGGTCAAGTAGAGGAGGGTGAATCTTTAAAAGAGGCTGCTATTAGAGAAACAAAAGAGGAAACAGGTATAGATGTAGAAATAATAAAGTTTTGTGGGATATTCCAAAATGTAAGAAAATCCATTTGTAATACACTTTTTTTAGCACAACCCGTTGGAGGTAAATTCACTACTTCATCAGAAAGCTTAGAAGTAGGGTTTTTCCCAATTAAGGAAGCTTTAAAAATGGTAACAATCGGGAATTTCCGTCAAAGAATTGAATACTGCCTAGATGAGAGTACACAACCTTTTTACATAGATTTCTAAAATTTATTGCCGGTGTTTTAATGGGCTTACCAGCAACGATAATTTTATTGATTATTGTTTATTTAGGGATGAAAAATTCATTGCATTTATTATGGTCAGTTTTACTAGAGATAGTAGGATGGCTATTATTTTTAACGATTCAAGATATCTTTATTAAATTTTTAAAGAGCATTTAGTAAAAAACGTCCCCAAACTATACTATGGTCAACAAAAAGAATTGAGGGAACATTATGAAAACATACGATTTAACAGCAAATGATTTTAAATTAATACAAGAAGCTAAAGAAAAAATCACTATCCTATATTAAGAAAATAAACATCACATGGGTGCAGCATTAAGAACGTTATCAGGCAAGTTAATCTCTGCGGTACATATAGAAGCTTATATTGGAAGGGCTACAGTATGTGCTGAAGCAATTGCAATTGGAAATGCAATTTCAAATGGAGAAAAATATTTTGATACAATCGTTGCGGTTAGACATCCGTATGCTGATGAAAAAAATAGAGAGTTAAAAGTTGTTAGTCCTTGTGGGATGTGCCGGGAATTGATTTCTGATTATTCTCCGGATTGTTTTGTTATTTTAGAGATAGATGGAGAACTACAAAAAACAAAAATTAGTGAACTGATACCTCTTAAATATAGTCGAGAATCATAAATAAAAATTTTTTCGACGTATAATTATTTTAATACGATAAGCGCTTATAAAGAATACAAAGTAAACCGAATAAACATTTCTAAATCAAAGATCGGGAGTGAACATAAAAGCCGTAAACGCTGTCAGATCAACGTTTATGGCTAGATTGTTTAGACGTGATTTTATCCACGATTCTACAAATTTAGTACCCGTAACGTTTAAGCGTATTTTATAGCTGGCTTTGTTCGGCACGTTGTTGCAGACAAACGAGTAGATTCTTCGCATTCCTTCAGTACATGATACTAATTGGCCATTTCGTTTATTGGTTGATTTTTCTTTCGTCCCTCATTTTAGCGACCATTTTTAGTGCCCAACGGAAAATATGCAATGGCTTGTATCAACGCAAGACAAGCAAGATTTTCATGTGTTGATAAGGTTAACTCACATCCCAGCATTCACCCATTTCCATTCTATACTTTATACAATTTGAATAAAGTTAACTAGTTAACCTATTGATAAATAAGTATTTTAGAGTTAAAATAAAGTAAACAATTACACGAAGGAGTGCGGACAGTGGCAGATGTAACATTAGGATTTAAGGTAAGTGAAGAGGTAAAGGATCGTGCCAAACAGATGATTGAAGCATCTGGCATGAGTGCAAAGGATTGGATTCAATCAGCCATTACGATGTACGAGTCGAAAAATGTCGGGACGGCTGCGCCGGAGTTTGTGACAAGTTTACATGAACTAGAAGTGCATACGACGCGTATTCATGAGCTTGCTGTTCATATGGTGCAGCAATCCATGCATTTAAAAGACCAAGCTGTACGTGAAGCATATCAAGAAGCCGATCGTAAAGACGAAATCGTAGCAGATTATCAGGAGAAATTACGTGAAGTGAAACAGCAGCTACAAGCAGTGCAAGAAGAAAATGCGGCTTTACGTGAAGCTTATGAGCAAGCGAGCACACAAATGACTGATATTAAACAAGCGCGTGACACGCAACAGGCACTTGTACAGGAGCTACAGCAAAAGGTTGAAGCATTAACCGACCAAGCAATGGCTTATGAAACAGCTAAGCAACAAGTTGTAGAAACAAAGGAAGCTCATAAAACAGCTTTAGAACAACAAGCACAGCAATATGAACAGCAACTACTTGCTGAAAACACACGTGTTACGACGATAACGGAGCAGTACGAAGAAAAGCTTACAGCACTCACAGCGCAACTCGCAGCGCGTGAACAAGATGTACAGCAACTTCGCCATACACAAGCGCTTGCTGAGAAGGAATCGGATTTAATATTACAACAAGCACTGATGCAGCAAGAACAACAATTCCAGCAAAAGCTACAGCAACAAATGGATGCGTATCATGAGAAGCTATTCCAATTGATGACCGCAAACCAAACAACTACAAAAGAGGTGGACTAATGCAGCAACTTTATTTTCACCCCACATGGGATAAGGCGATTAGCCCACAAGACCGTACACGTATTGAAGAAGTCTTTGAAGAAACATACACACAAGTAGATGATGTGATTATGAGCCCGCTTGTACGCGCCGCGATTAATCATAAAGGTGAATTATTAGTAATGGTACTTGTGCATAATTTTACGCATCATAGTGCTCGCTTCGTCGAACGTTCTTTATTTGTGCATTGCGATGATTTCTCAGAGGAACATGTGATGACAATTCCAGCACTATCCGTTCCACCATTTACAAGTATGCCGTGGACGTTTATCTTCCCCGCTTCCCCTATCTATAAAACACTCGAATTAGAGCATGTTGTGCTAGAAATTGACACATACTAAACTATATAAGCTTACTTAAAAGAACACGAAAAGAGCTTAGGACAAAAAAGTGTTAAGAGAAATGACGAAATTTCTCCTAACACTTTTCTGCTTTTATCGTCATACACTTTCGAGCAGGCTTTTCTACGGTACGGAGGCAAACACGAAGTTTGTCACATCTGCTTTGCCACACGATGTGGCGTTCTTTGCAGATGTATCCCTGTAGTATCTCGCTCGTACTGTTCCGCTAGAAGTCCGTTCTTCGTTTAACGACGACGTATCCAATGTTTATCATTGAACATCGTTGGACTTTATTTGAATTATCCTTCTGTCACAGACTCTTTTTCTTATACTGTTTGACGCTCGTAAGCAATTGATTTGTAAAAAGCAAATAAGCTTTCGGGTGTAATCGTTACTGGCATATTCGCCATATTTGGCGCAAAACTTGTTACGACAATTTCTTGGATTTGTTCGTCTGTTGTCACACCAATTTCATGCCACGTTGAACGTAGCTGTAAGGCATCCTTTAGCTGTTCTAAACGTTCGGCTAAATGCGCGGCGTCACGGAAGCCTAAGTCACGGCTAATAGCTTCGATGCGTTCACCCGCTTCTTCACTTTGCGCTGTAAGTAGCCAAAACTTTCCGAGTGTGAACGCACATGCTTCCCCGTGCGGTACATCAAATTGTTCTGTTAACGGATATGAACAAGCGTGGGCTGCCGCAGTTTGCGTTAAGTTAAAGGCTAAACCAGCTGCAACAGATGCTTCTGCCATTTTCGTACGCGCTTCTAAATGATTTGGCTCATGGTATGCCGTTTCTAAATACGTAAAGACGATAGACGCGGCATGTTTAGCAAATAAATCCGTAAATGGCTGATGATTTTTGCTGTAAAGTGCCTCTAATGAATGCGCAAGTACATCAATGCCACTTGTTGCTGTCACATGTTCTGTACAGCTAATCGTTAGCAATGGGTCGATTAACGCATACACTGGATACAAATACGGATGATTAAATGGCGCTTTCTTCCCTGAGTTTGGGTCACTTAACACCGAAACACGTGTAATTTCACTCGCTGTGCCGGCTGTCGTTGGCACAGCGATTAACGGTACGCCTGGTGCTGTAATGGCATAATCCCCATCGAAAAACTGCTGGGCAGATGCATTCGTTGGTGCAAGCACTGCAGCAACTTTTGCGCAGTCTAGCACACTGCCACCACCAAGTGCAACGACAAAGTCATATGTATCTGCGCGTAATGCGTCGATGCAGTGCTGTGTGTTTTCGACAGTTGGGTTTGGCTGAATGCCCGAAATCGACTGTGTAATGACACCATTACTTGTGTCGATAATGCGCGCAACTGTGCCATTTTGAATCGCGGAATTTGTCGTAATCAGCAGCCCTTTTGTATAGCCAAACTGCGCAATGAGTTCAGGTAATTTATCTAAATGACCCGCGCCGAAATCAATCGGCACTTGTTGATGGAATAAAAATGACATCATAATCTCCTCAATTCTTTCGTATTATACCGTTACCGCTTCAAAACGTGGTAGTACGTCTTGTCCAAAACGTCGCGCTTCTTCTACGTGTGGGAAGCCTGATAAGACGAAATGTGTAATACCTACATCCATATAGTCACGTAATGCTTCTTCTACTTGTGCTGGTGTCCCAACGATTGCCGTACCTGCTCCTTTACGTACTTGACCAATACCTGTCCAGCTATATTTATCGAAGCGGTCTGTGTCACGTGCGATTTCAGTCATGCGCTTTTGGGCAACTGAGTCTGTTTCTTCAAAGACATTTTTCATTTTTTCTTGTACATTGTCATCAATTTCGCTAATGATATGGTACGCTGCTTGCCACGCTTCTTCTTCCGTTTCGCGTACAACGATGTGTAAACGAATACCGAACTCTAATGTACGCCCTAATTTCTCAGCACGTGCTTTGACATCTTCAATTTGTTCTTTTACTTGGGCAACTGGCTCGCCCCATTGTAAATAAACATCTGAGTACTGTGCAGCAATTTCTTTGGCACTATCTGAAGAACCACCGAAGTAAACTGGAATGCGATTTTCTTGATAAAGTGGTGGAACAAGCTGTGCATCTTTTGTTTCGAAAAACTTACCTTCATGGCTAAATGTTTCACCAGCCCATGATTTTGTAATCACATCTAAAAATTCTCCCGTACGTGCGTAACGGTCACCATGCTCTGTAAAGTCACCATCTTGGCCAAGCTCTTTTTGTGAGCCGCCTGTTACAACATTCACTAATAAACGACCTTTCGCAAATTGGTCTAATGTAGCGGACATTTTCGCCGCTACTGTTGGTGCAACGAAACCTGGGCGGAATGCGACAAGTGGTTTAATTTTTTTTGTGTTATGAATAATTGCTGAACCAACCATCCACGAATCTAAATACGGAATCCCTGTAGGAATTAAAATCCCTTCAAAGCCTGCTTCTTCTGTTGCTTGGGCAACTTCCACTAAATATTCAAGTGATGGCTCACGCTGTGGCTTTTGTAAGCCTAAAAATTCTCCGTCTCCGTTTGTTGGGGCGAACCAATAAAAATGTGGTGTTGTCATGTTTTATTTCCTCCTAGTATGGTTGATAGTTAAGTATGAGTGTGAAACACTGTCTAAAAAAGACAAAAAGAGCCCTCGCGTATTAACTAGTCATTCGTTAAGTACGTCAGGAGCTCTGGTGTTTCCAGTCACTTCTTCTATGTAAGTCTAGAATAAATAAATAATTCTTATAAGTCAAGTAGGTTTTAGGTTGATTGGTGAATTATACCGAAAAATCTGTTTTTTCGCGCAAATTCCCAACGAAATATAGGAAGAGCATTTTTAGCGAGCTACACTATGCCGAAAACACATTTGTTTTTTCAGTCTATTCCGTGTACAGTTACATGCATATACATAATAGAAAGAAGGGTTTTTTACGCTTATACTTTTATTTTTTGTCGGACTTGTCGCGAATGTTATCGGGACACTTGCTGGTGGTGGCGGCTTAATTTCGTTACCGACGATGCTGCTGCTTGGCATGCCGGTTCATGCGTCCATTGGAGCCAACAAAGTAGCCAACACCGTTTCGACGTTTTCAAGCTTTTTACGGCTATTTCGTTCGCGTGAGCTATCCATACAAGAAATTTGGCCGATTTTAGTCATTTGTGGACTAGGTGGCACAGCAGGTGGTTTAGCTGCGTCATCATTTGATGGAGAAACGTTAACCTTTCTAGCTCTTTGCTTATTGATTTTTGCATTCTTCTTATCTTTTTTAGGCAAAACAGATTTTGGAAATGTTGAGAAGCTCCCATTTTCAAAACGTACGTCCTCGTTATTATTTGGTATCGGGGTGTATGACGGCTTGTTCGGCCCAGGAAGCGGTACATTAATGCTGTATGTGATGGCGGCGAAGAAGCTCCAATATTTTAAAGCGGTATTATATGGACGCGTTGCGATTTTTGCGACATGCTTTGGCGCAGCGATGATTTATATTATCACAGGCCAAATTTTATGGAAAGAAACGATTGCGCTCATGATTGGTTCGATTATTGGGGCGCATGTAGGCTTACATATTGCACGTAAAGTAAACGCAAACGTTGCGAAAATTTTACTGCGCTGTATTACGGTTATTTTAATTGGACAGCTCGCATTAGAATTATATTTGCACTAATAAAAAAGCTATGTGGCGCGTTTTAGCGCGTGCATAGCTTTTCTAATCGCCAAAGGTAACACATTTGGATTTAGCAATAGGATTCTTTTCGCCACATCACGAATGTATCACTATAGAAATAATTTCTAGGAGGATACGTGCATGTCTATTTTTGACGCTCATTTTCATATTATTGATTTCGATTTTCCGGTCATTGGAAACGATGGTTATATACCACCGAGCTATGTTGTCGCTGACTATCAACAAGAGGCACAAGCACTCGACATTCGAGGGGGCGCACTTGTATCCGGGTCATTTCAAGGCTTTGACCAAACGTATTTATGCCATGCCCTTGCACAGCTTGGTCCGCAGTTTTGTGGGGTGACGCAATTGCCCGCAAGTACGTCTGATGAGGACATTTTAGCGCTACATGAAAGCGGTGTGAGAGCATTGCGTTTTAATATTAAACGTGGTGGGTCCGCCGATATAACACAATTAGATTATTTCGCGCGGCGTGTGCATGCGTTAGTTGGCTGGCATAGTGAGCTGTACATTGATGCGCAGTTGTTGCCGGACATTATGACGACCGTGATCAATTTACCAGCTGTGTCGATTGACCACTTAGGCTTATCGCAACAAGGGCTTACGCATGTGCTTAAGCTTGTTGATAAAGGCGTTCGTGTAAAAGCAACAGGCTTTGGACGTGTGGACCTAGATGTGCCACAAGCATTACGCTCAATTTATGACGTTCGTCCAGACGCGTTATTATTCGGGACAGATTTACCATCAACACGTGCGAAGCGTCCATTCCAGCAAAACGATATAATGCTTATTCATGAAATGTTTGATGAAGCGGCAGCGCATAAAATTTTATATGCCAATGCGCAAGCTTGGTACTTCAGAAAAGTAGAATGAGCGACAAAGAGATTAAGATAGACGTAGAATTCGAATGAACCGGTAAAAGCAGAAAAGAAATTGAGACAAAAAGAAATATCCTTCAGCAACGACAACTGCTGAAGGATATTTTTTTGCTTTTGGTGCTACACCACATAGCGGATGCGTTTCGTAGGCATGGCTTGAGGCAAACACGATGTTTGTCACATCTGCCTTGCCACACGACGTGGCGCTTTTGGCAGATGTTCCTCTTTTAAAAGCGCATGCTCCTGCGGTACCTCGTCGTAGAAAAACATTGCTATTCCTGCTGCTTCGCAATGCTTAATGTTGTAAATACGCATTTTTATGACGCTATCCCCTTTATTATTGTCTCAAAAAATTTGTTAGTTCCACACTAAAACAATTCAAATATTAATAATCAAGTATTAACTTTCATGTCATCCCATGATTGCTCTAAATAGCTAGTTGCCCAATTTAGAGTGTAGTGTCGTTCGAAGACAATGTTATAATTAAACATTAAAGGAATCGTCCTCCCTTTAACACTTGAATCTTTAATTGCCCAATGTAACCTATATATATAATCTAAATAATCCAAGATCTCTTCTTTTTTTCGGACGTTACTTTTGGCTATTAATGCACCTTGAGATGAGCTTAAAATATTCATAAAAACGTAATCTGCATCACATTCTATTATTTCATTTTCTATATGTGGAACTAGTCCTAGTGTCCACATTAAAATCCAGGCAGCCTCTACATTCCATGAAAACAAATTACTTTCTTCCAACGAGGGATTAGGATTTAAAATAAAACGTTTCTCTGATTGCGTAAAAAAACGATTTGCATTAAAGTTTCGAATAAATTTCTCGACTTTGTCATTAGGAGCGTCTAACGCTTTAGCCGTAACGATAGTTAATGCTATTAACCTTTCAACGAGCTCTTCTTTACTTTTAATAGATACATTTTCTTCTAATGGAGGAAGATAAGAATTAGTTTTTATACCTAGATTTTTCAACTTTTTTCCGAGAGCGTTTTTCTATTTTCATGAGACTGTTTCACAATAATCATCCTAACTATAAGTTATATAAATATTATCAATTAATTAGAACATAATTATGAAAAACTTTCTATATTATGTCGAATTTTTTGGTAGAATAAGGTATTATAAATACAAATATGGATACTAAAGGAGAATCACCTAATGTTTTCTACAGAAAATTATATAGCATCCCTACAGAATAACTTACATAAATCAACACCTATTTTAACAAAGAAATTAAAAGAGATTGTTTCCTATACATTTGATGAAACAGTAGAATTAGTAGATTTTTCTGCATTTACAGACCCTACAAGATTTGAACTATCCATTATGATGTTTTCAATGGATACAGATGCAAATGAAGTATTTGGTGAAAATATTACACCTCACAGCTTTGCTGGAAGTATTGATGTTCTTACAAGCACTCCATATTATTATTTACTGGATAATCAGCAAGAAAGTTTTTGGGATTTCTATGAACAAAACGATGAAGAGTTAGCTAACAAAGAGCAACAGGTTTTTACTGAATGGTTTGCGGATTGTTGGATGAAAGCAGGAGGAAAACATTTTATCCTACCTGTTTATTTTGGTTTCCACGATGAAACATCTTCTTATGATTTACAGACGGCAAAGTTTGTAGATGATGAAGAAAGATGGGCTTAAATGTTACTATACATCTACATACAATAAAGTTACCAAACAGTGCTTTGGAGATGTTAAAATTAAACTAACAAAATCTTGAATACTATAAGGGGAAATTAAACAATGAAAGATTTTTGCTGTGAGTATATGGATTATCATGCAAACTTCAAGTGTGATATTCATGAAAATCCTTATGATTGTCCTGATAAAATCATCATATTTGATGAAAAATCTAATGAATACGGAATAATAATTCATGATGGTGGTTCTTCACAAATAGAAATTAATTTTTGTCCATGGTGTGGAGCAAAATTCTAATATGTCAAAAGCTTTAGTGAAACAAGCCCAAAAAGGTGAATAACATAATTAAAGAAAGGTAGATGCTATTTTGATTAAAAAATATAGAAAATATCTTGCCTATCCTTGTATTTTTTTCATACTTATTACTATTGGTGAATTATATTATGAGCATAAAATTCAGTGGGAGAAAAATCTCTTTATCTTTATTGGTTCAATCATTGTAATTTACTTATTTGCATTTTTGTATGAATGGGCTAAAAAACCTTATTCTTACAAAAAAGAATAGTGACTTATTTGTATTAAAGCTTTTGGATTATACAAATCTATACAAAAAACGTTCCCAAACAGCGCTTTAGGAATGGTTATAAGCAAAGAAGACCGACTTTACAAGGTCAGTCTTCTTTGTTACTTGTGTTAGAAGAATTCAATTATCCATAGAATATTACTTGCTCTTCGCTTCTAAATACTAAAGCAGCAAAAATGATTCCACCAATAAAACCTCCAAGATGACCTGCAAAGCTAACACCTGGAATTAATAAAGTCATTGTAAATCCAATAGCTATAAATAGAAAAATGAATTTCCTATCACTTTGATCAAATTTATTTTTATATTTTAAAAATAGAAAAATATATATGCCTAGTAACCCATAACCAAAGCCTGAAGAGCCAGCTATATAATCGACATTTGAAAAAAAGTGAATGATAACTCCTGCAAATATACTTGTAAATAAAAAAATCATGATGAATTTAATTTTCCCTAAAGTTCGTTCAAGTGGATGAGAGAGTAAAATTAAGAATACAATGTTAAGTATAAAATGTGGGTAACTCATATGATTAAAAGAATATGTAAGAAGTCTCCAAAATTGACCACTAGTAATTAACTCTTTATCGTACGCGCCTAAAAAAATTAGATTTGGTTTTGTATAGCCACCTAATATTGTGATAGCAATTGTTATAAGCATACATATTGCAATAATTGATACGGTGACAGGATATTTCTTGGTAAATGTTTTGAAATCCTCTTTAATTGTAAACAGCGTTTCTTCCCCCTTTTTCATTCTAAATATTAAATTATTTTACCTTAAATATACAATTAATCTTTTGTTTTAATTATATTCATTGAACTTCTGGGAAGATCTGTATTAATTTACATTCAAAATAACGTTCCCAAATGCTACTTCAAGTGAACTGGAGGTATTTTGCTTATACTTTCACTTACCATACTTAATTGATATATTATTAAAGAATATCAATCTATGAAATGAGTTATGAAATGAAAAAAATAATATTATTAGTTGGGTTTATTATTTTTGTTATTATTCTAGCTAAACTTGACCCGAATTTGTCCTTTACTACAACTGGTGGAATAAGTTTTGAAAATAGTACGCCTCCTGTTGTTTCTAGTAATACTGAGAAGGAGGTATTAAATTGGTTCGAAAGCTTAGATAAAAAGCCTTTAATAACAGAAAATCCGGACTATACAATGATTACTAGTACAGAGGTTCAGTTGCAGACTTATACTGCCGATGTAGAATTTTATTATGGTCAAAAATTAAGTGAGGCACTTTTGCTCGAAAATAACTTTCCAAATGAAATTATGCCCATTTTCTATACTCAAAATGAAGATAGGCTAGTTGCCGTAAAAGTCACTTATTTAGACTTAACAGATTACGGCATTACAAGTTTAGAAAAGCTAATATCAAACGGTCCTATATCAGATATAAAAAATCTCCCTGAATATGCTTCTCTAAAGGTTTTTGAGTACAATGAATATCTTATCTTTTTGAAAAACAATATTTTATATTATGTGCTGAAAACTTAAAGTATTTAATACATCTTTATACAAAATAACGTTCTCAAATGAAAGTTTGAGAATCTACTAAAAACCCACAAAAGGCTCTATAACAGCGTTTCGTGGGTTTCTTTGTGTCCCTAAGTTATACAGCTTTTTATGCAGACCCGCACAACCATTGTTATTACAAGACTTTCCTTCTATTGTAGCTATCCGCATTTGCATAACACCGTGCATATTTCTGACGGGACCTGTAGCATACATAAACTAAAATAGGCTAGTAGGGATTCGAATATGCGGAATACGTACTAGCCTATTTATTATTTATTCGTTGTTCTGCGACTTGGATCAAATTGATGACCTTTTGTGTTTTGTGTATCTTTTAAATGCTGTCCTTCATGCTTGGCAGCGTGTTCTGCGGGGATGCTTTTGTTTTCTTGCACAGTTTCCTGTGACGGCTGTTCTTTTTTCGTCATGTGTACGTATGCTCCCCTCAAGAAATTAGTTCTTGCTTATCATAGCCATTCCCCTTTTCTGAAAGAAGAAACACGAGCGAGACAAAATCCTACTTCTTTCCGTCAACATAACCTGTATGTTGGAAACTTTCTAATTTACATGACGCAATAAAAAAAGAACCAATGGATTAGTCGCATTGGTTCTTTTTTATATTATGCTTCTGTTAAAACAGTTGGTGCAGTACCAAGAAGCTCTTCAATTTGCTGTGGACGTTTATCTAACATAATATGCGCTGTTGGGACACCCGCTTCACGTAACAACTCAATATTTTGCGTTAAAAATTCATTGCTACCAACGACATAAAATAACGCATCTGTATTTTTCGCAAGCTCGCGTGCTTCTGTGTAGTACGCGTCACGGCTATCAACAAATTGTGCTGTGAAGTTTTTCTCAACATTCGTTGTGAAAACATCTGTAAATAAATAATCTTTTGATGAATCTACGTTTAATGAATGTACGCTCGGTACATCTTGTGTATTCGCTAAATACGTTAATACAACAGAACGGAATGTTGCTAAGCCGACACCTGATGATAATAAGTAAATCGGTTGTTGCTGGCGTTTTAATGGCACGTTTGAATGTGTTTTAAAGAGCGCAACTTTATCGCCAATTTGTAAGCTTTTTAGAACTGATTTAAATTCTGAACATTGTTCTTTAATACGTGTCGTAATGCCAATCGTGCCTTCAGTTGGTGTTGTAGAGATAGACATGTGGCGTACTAATGCACGGTTCGGTTTCTCACCTGCATTAAAGCCTTCTAGCGCGAAATGTGTATGTGCGCCTTCCTCCCACGTAAAACCTTCTGGGCATTCTAATAAATACGTTTTCACTTCAGATGTTTCATTAACGATTTCTTTAATAGCTGTCCAATCAATTTGCATGTTATATGCCTCCAAGACGTTCGGTATTCTCAAATGATAATCATTATCAAATAGAGTATACGTCGATTATAGCACAAACATTCAGAAAATCAATGGCATGCTTTTTTTTACGTGAATTACGAGGCTTTTCAACATAAAATTGTGCAGCACCTTGCTGCACAATTTTTAGAGGAGACGCTACTCACGTAGTTCGCACGTATCTTGAAAGTTAGCTGTTTAACAACAACCGCCAACCCCACTATGGCAAACGCCCGTTTCTGGTAAAGATAGCTCAACTTGTGTTGCCGCTTCGATATCACCAGCTAAATAAGCCGTAACAGAGCGCACTTGCTCATAGCCTGTTGCCATTAAAAATGTTGGCGCACGTCCGTAAGATTTTGCACCGACAATATAAAAGTTCGGCTCAACTTGTCGAAGCTCTCGTTCCCCGTGCGCCGCAACGGTACCACAGCTATGCTCATTCGGGTCAATAAGTGGTGCAAGTGCTGGTACTGCTTCAGTAATCGCGTCTGCTTCATAGCGAAGCTCTCGATGAAAATCAAAATTTGGTCGGCTACCTGTATTCACAATAGCATAATCCACTGCTAATGTTTCTGTTTGTGATTTCAACGTTAAACGTTGTGACGTTGCACGTACTTGCTCGATTGTAAATGCTGTTTTTACGTGAATTGTGCCATTTTCAACAAAGTACGCAATGCGTAAACCAAGCTCCCCACGCGCGGCTAGTTCATCATTTGATCCACCACCATACGCATCTTCTATTCGTGCTTTTCGTACAATCCATGTAATTGTCGTTTGCGGATAGTGCTCTTTTAATGCGACAAGCTGTAAAAGGGACTGAATCGCCGAGTGCCCGCTACCGATAACCGCCACATGTTTAGAAGCGTACAGTTGTAGCTGTTCGTCTGTTGGAATCGTATATGTCATAAACGGCGCTGCTTGTTGTTCCCCGCGTAACCATAAACCATTACTTGCCGCAGGGCTTGGGTGTCCCCACGTGCCAGTTGCATCAATAATCGCTCGTGCCTTCATGGTCTTAATGCCGACCTTCGTTTCGACAACTAACTGAAAAGCTTGCTGTGCACGGTTTTGACTTTTCATACGGTCTGTTTGTTCTTTACTAATACCGATAACTTCATGGTGCGTAAAAATTTGTTTTTCAAAAAGTGCCGCAAGCGGTTGTAAATACGCATCAATCAACTGTGCGCCAGTCGGGATATTGGTTTGTATCGGCGTCTGCCATCCCGTTGCCGTTAATAGCTGATTTGCGACATGGTCGATATTATATTGCCATGGTGAAAAAAGTGTCACATGCTGCCACGACCGAATATTGTCAGCAACATCTCCCTTTTCAACAATAAAAAACGGTATATTGCGCTGCTGTAAATGTGCCGCAGCTGCCAAGCCAATTGGACCTGCGCCAATAATAGCTACGGGGTATCCATCACAACACGATGTATTCGGTACGCAACATGTGGATTGTGTCGTAATATGAAATGTCATATAGCGTTCCTCCTCTTTTATAATTCCTCATCGACAAAGCGCTGAATTCGTGCGCCAATTGCATCGCGTACTTCTTGAAACACCTGCCATTTTTCCTCCTCTGTGCCTGTTGCTTTTGCAGGGTCAAAGAAGCCCCAATGCTCACGGCGGACATGTGATGGTGTTACGGGGCATTTATCCGCCGCATCACCGCATAATGTCACAACGAGTGTTGCCTCTTGTAGAAGCTTTGTGTCAATAATGTCCGATGTATGATGTGAAATATCAATACCGACTTCTGCCATTGCACGAATTGCATGTGGATTAACACCGTGTGCTTCAATCCCTGCTGAGTATACGTGCCAATTAGTCGGTAAAAGCTGACGTGCCCAGCCATCCGCCATTTGTGAACGGCACGAGTTGCCTGTACATAAAAAATAAAGTGTTTTGGTTGTCATAAAAAGAGCCTCTCTTCGTTAAAAAATAAGTAATGTCATATATAGGCCGATTAATGTGAAAAGTAGAATCGGTAGCGTTAATAGAATGCCGGTTTTAAAATACGTGCCCCAAGAAATATGTACACCTTTTTGCGACAGCACATATAACCATACAAGTGTTGCAAGTGAACCGATTGGCGTAATTTTCGGTCCTAAATCAGAGCCGATAATATTCGCATAAATAAGTGCTTCACGTACAACGCCCGTTGTATTCGTCTCTGCAATTGCTAAAGCATTTACCATGACGGTCGGCATATTATTCATAACCGATGATAAGAATGCCGCAATAAAGCCCATACCGATCGTTGCGATAAATAAACCTTGCGTGGCTGTCCATTCAATGATGGATGCAAGCAATTCCGTTAGTCCGGCATTGCCAAGTCCGTACACCACGACATACATCCCAATCGAGAAAAATACAATATTCCACGGTGCCCCTTGAAGAACGGTCTTTGTTTGCACCGCTGGACTACGACGTGCCAGCAATAAAAAGAATATCGCGATTGTGCCCGCAATTGCCGACACGGGAATGTGTAATGCTTCGCTAGAGAAGTAGCCAACGACTAATGCGCCAAGGACCACCCATGAAATAGAAAATAGCTTCTCATCTTTAATCGCTGTATGCGGTGCTTGTAACATTGTCGCATTAAAATGCTTCGGAATGACTTTGCGGAAATACAGCAATAGTACCGTAATCGTTGCAACGAGTGAAAATACATTCGGAATGACCATGCGTGACGCGTACTCAACAAAGCCAATATTGAAAAAGTCCGCAGACACAATGTTCACTAAGTTACTCACAACGAACGGCAAACTTGTCGTATCGGCAATAAAACCACTTGCCATAATAAACGGGAAAATCATCGCCTCTTTAAACTGTAAATGGCGCACCATCGCTAATACAATTGGCGTTAAAATAAGCGCTGCACCGTCATTGGCAAACAATGCTGCAACGATTGCACCAAGCAAGCTGACATACACAAACATCTTCATACCGTTTCCTTTAGCCGCGCGTGCCATATGAAGCGCTGCCCATTCAAATAAACCAATTTCATCTAAAATAAGTGAAATAATAATAATTGCAATAAATGACAGTGTCGCGTTCCACGTAATGTCAATGACTGTCCCGACATCTTGTAGGTCAACAACACCTACCGCAAGTGCAATCACTGCACCTGCCATAGCAGACCAACCAATATTCAATCCTTTTGGCTGCCAAATCACAAAAATAAGCGTCAGCATAAAGATGAGTGACGCGAGTATTAACATCGTCATGTTGCTTCGTTACATCCTTTGTCTGTGCGACAAGCACATGTTGCTTGCGGTGTAATTGTCGCTAAAATTTGCTGCATCAGCACTGTTTGCGTCTCGGCAATGCGGTAATGTTTCCATGTGCCGACTTTGCGTTCTTGAATAATGTCCGCTTCTTTTAGTTTACGTAAGTGCTGACTGACTGCTGGCTGTGAAATACCGAGCACATCAGTAAAATCACACACGCACACTTCGCCATTTTTTAAGCACGCTAAAATTTTTAAGCGATTTAAATCAGCAACCGCCTTTAACTGCTTCTCCATTATTGTCAGTTCCATGTTCATCCTCCATTAATATATAATTATTTACTTATATTATGCCGTAGCGTCATAAATTGCAACCTATTTTATTTAAGAAGTACCGACAATACTTCAGCACCTCGCCTTTAATAACATACACGGATAGCGTTGTGCTTTCGCAATTTGTTTAATATGAATCATTAATTGCTCGCCAATTTTTCGCCCTTGGTATGCAGGTAATACGGATACCCTATTTAACGTGGAATCATGTCCACGCCGTGCGATTGTGGCTCTTCCGATTCCGCAGAACTTTATTTGAAAGCGCGTTAAGTTATCCATTAACAGTGGGCTAAGCTCCCCTTTGTAACGACCATTTTAATCGCTTTCTCATGTAGTCGCGCTATACTAAAGAAAAAGGAGTAATTTTTATGCATATTCAACAAGCAACGATGGAACAAGCACCCCTAGCTGCTACGCTTGCCTGTGCGCTTTGGCCAGGCCATTCAGTAGACGCATTTACAACAGACATGCAACAGTTTATCCAAAGTGCGGATGCTACAATTATGCTAGCTTTTGTAGAAAAAGAAGCGGCGGGCTTTGCACAATGCCAGCTTCGATATGATTATGTCGAAGGAACGAACTCATCACCAGTCGGTTACTTAGAAGGCGTGTACGTTGCACCGGCATTTCGCACACAGCACATTGCGCGCCACCTCATTGAAGCTTGTGAAGCGTGGGCAAAGGAAAAGGGTTGCGCACAATTTGCAAGTGACTGTGAGCTAGAAAACATGGTAAGCTATGACGTGCATATGCGTCTTGGTTTCACCGAGGCGAACCGCATCATCTGCTTTACAAAGCCGTTATAACGTCGTTGCTAAGTAAAGTGCCATTGCAAAAATAAATACGGCCGAGCATTTATTTAAAAGACGCATGATTTTTTGTGGCTCACGTAATTTTTGAAGCGTCGAGCCAGCGTACAGTAAACTAAAAAACCAAACCCATGACACGCTGACACAAGCGACCGTAAATAATACGACATCACTTCCATCATATGCAAGTGCGCTCGTACCAATGACACCAACTGTATCTAAAATCGCATGTGGGTTTAAAAATGATACCGACAGCGCAAATATCATTTGTTTTTTGACGCTCATGGGACGCTCCGTTTGAAAAGCACTCGCTTCACTGCGCCAAATACTCACACTCATGTAGAGTAAAAATACAATGCCCATTATCATGAGTCCTGTACGCCACATATCCAATTGTAAAAATACATACGATAAGCCAAATATCGATGCCACGATGAGCAATGAGTCACAAATCGATGCAGTTACAACTGCGGGCAATGCTCTCGATAAGGTTGGCTGGGTGGCACCTTGTGAAAAAATAAAAATATTTTGCACACCGAGCGGTAAAATTAAGCCCAGCGCTAAAATTAAGCCATGTAAAAAGGCATCCATGTTATTCACTCCATTTCTCTTTCACTGTACAATACGCTATAGTAAAAGAAAACGACCAATTGGTTGGGTAAATATCCAACCAATTTTACGGAGGATTATGATGCACTGGCAACCAAAGCGACAAGCAGCACTCTCACTGCATACACAAATTGTGACATGGTTCACGGACAATATTCGAAGCGGTGATTTTCCGCCTGGGATGAAATGTCCACCACAGCGGGTACTTGCAGTGCAGTTTGGCGTGAATCGCAGTACCGTCCACACAGCGATGGAAGAGCTACAAGCAAACGGTCTTATCGAAAGCATTGTCGGGAAAGGTACATTTATTTGTGCAGACCCATGGCAAGCACTACTTTCGCAGCCAAAATGGCAACGTTATATTGATACAAGTATCCATAAGCCAAATATGGACACCATTCAACTCATTAATGATTATGAACAGCGCAGCGATATGATTCGGCTCGGTACAGGTGAATTAGCGACAACGCTTTTGCCAACCGCTTCACTTGAACAATCGCTCGCACATATTACACTTTCCCCGCGCGCCCTCGGCTACTCCGAACCACAAGGAAGCATAGCACTGCGTGAAGCGTTATGTGTACACCTTCAAAAGCGCGGCATCCATACAACGCCGCGCAATATATTAATTGTGTCGGGTGCATTGCAGGCACTTCAACTCATCGCGCTCGGTTTATTAGAACGCGGCTCGCTCGTCTTTCACGAAGAGGCGTCTTATTTACAATCCATTCACCCGTTTCAGTCTGCCGGCATGCAGTTGCTTGGTCGCCGGCTTACACAAATTGACAAACCATCAATGCAAGCGATGTTACAAACACGACAAGGCGTTTGCTACGTCATGCCAACCTTGCATAATCCAACAGGCTATAGCTGGAGTGAGGCGGAGAAGCAAACGTTTTATACGATGTGCCAACAGCTGTCATTGCCGATTATTGAAGATGATGTGTATGAAGCACTTCAATTCGATGGTACATCCATACGCCCGTTAAAAGCGAATGATCGAAGCGGGCATGTTTTATATATTGGCAGTATATCAAAAGCGTTAAGTGCTGGACTGCGCATTGGTTGGATTGTTGCACCAGAAGCAGTTATTCAGCGGTTAGCCGATGTCAAAATGCAGACGGACTACGGTTCTAGTGCACTTTCGCAAGCAGTCGTTACACACTGGCTCACATCAGGTTTATATGACGCATCAGTTGACACACTGCGCCAGCAATTACAGCAACGAGCACGCTATACCGAAACATTACTGCACATGTATTTGCGGGACGTGGCTTCGTGGCAATCACCAACGGGAGGCTATTATATTTGGCTTCGTTTTCATGAACCAGTTATCCAAAAATCACTTTTTTTACAATTAATTCAGCGCGGCGTCTTAATCAATCCTGGCTATATGTATCAGCCGAATGATTTTCACCATATTCGCTTATCATTTAGCTATGCGTCGGAAGCGGAATTAAAAACCGGTATTCAGCTACTCTCACAGCTTGTGAACGAAGCGCTATTATCGCCAAAAAAGAAGCGGCCCGACTAAGTCGAACCGCTTCTTTTTTAGTTACGGTTGACGTATCACATACCGTTTATATATAGGTGTTGTGCCAAGTTCTATTACAAAAATGACGATAAAAATAACACCGACCATCACCGCCATCATACGAACAAACCGCTTGTTTCGCACAAAAAACAGACAGTGACGAATGTTTCGCCGCTGTCTGTCCGTCATTTACTGCTTAGTGCAGCATAATTGAACCGCCGTCAACCATAAATGTTTGACCGGTAATATATTTTGAATCCTCTGATGCTAAAAATACAGCTACACGACCGATATCTTGCTCTGGGTCACCGAAGCGGCCCATTGGAATGCCCGCTAATACATTTTGATAATATTCTGGCTGTGCTTGTGCCCATGCTTGAACGCCTTCTGAGTTGGCAATCGGTGAAATTAAGTTCGCTGTAATGCCATCTGCGCCAAATTCATTCGCAACGACACGTGTAATACCACGAATGGCTTCTTTCGCTGCCGCATACGCTGCTTGTGTTTTATGCCCTTTTAAACCAGCGCCTGATGCGAAGTTAATAATGTTGCCTTTTGTTTCTTTTAAGTGTGGAATCGCTGCTTGCATTAAGTACCATGTTGGGTAGAAACCTGTATCCATTGATAATGCTAAATCTGCTGGCGTCGTCTCTAAAAATGAAACTTGCTTTGATGCATGTGCGTTGTTCACTAATACGTCTAAGCGACCATATTTTGCAACGATGTCATCCACGATTGATTTTAAATTCGCGTGGTCTGTTAAATCTGCTTGTACAAATGAAGATTTTGGTGAAATTTGCTGTAATTCTGCAGCAATTTTTTCACCAGCTGTTGGATTTACGTCAATCGCTACGATGATTGCACCTTCCTTTGCCATGGCACGTCCCATACCAGCGCCAATACCACCTGCACCACCTGTAATGATGACTACTTTGTCTTGTAATTTCATTTGTCAAAACCTCCTTGTGATATGCGACTATCAAAATCGCGGAACAATTTCATTTTAGCCGATAGGTTGTAGATTTGTATACTATTTGCCCCCGGTTTTCACACGAAAGATGGACAATAAATTACGGTACATCTACATTGTGCATCTTTAAATGTAGCTTCTATCGTGAAAATTGCCATTTGTGACCGTTATTGCAACGATCAACATCGTCCTCCCCTCTAACCAGCTCGATGACTTAAAAAAGCAGCACTATATTGCCTTACTCCAACAAGAAGCTATGCGCGTGAAAAAACGACTTGCGGCTTATCGTTAGCTCGTCTATATTCCATCCCTCCATGCACTATTGTCATACTTTTTCGATAAAAGCATTGACGAATTCGCGTGCACCTTTTACGCTAAGAAAAACGAAGCGGAGGTGACATCATGCCGTTACACATTGAAGATGATGCTAAACAATGGCTCCAAAAAAAGCAAAAGCCCGTGACAATTCAATTAGTCGATGTGGAAAGTTGCTGTGCGCCCTCTGTGAGCGAAGCGACAATTTCTTTTCACACACCGAAACATCAGGCACAGTTTGAACAAATTTCGATGTACGATACTGCCATTTATATTAAAAAGCCACTACTTGCCAATTATACGATTACATTAAAGCTTGCGGGTTTTGGGCCGTTTAAACTGCTCAGTACAAAACTTGCACCTGTTGCCGTTACAGAAGTATAGACACGATAAAAAAACAAACAGTCAAGCTGGTAGCATGTTTACCAACGAGGCTGTTTGTTTTTTTCTATCATGTTTCTTCGTTTGAGTTTTGGCTACCGTTTCTATACATTGACAGTACGGAGACACTAATCAAAGAAAAATGCATGAGACTACGTATTTTAAAGTAAGCATCGCTTATGAATATGAAACTAGGTGTTATTGCCGAATCACGTTTGGCGTTATTGCGTATTTCTTAACGATTTTCATCGATGTTATCGCCATTCATATCGTTATCCATCAGTCATTGTAACGGCTTAATCAACGCGGTAAGCTGTGTTGTATCGAGCGGACCCATAATTTCATGTGCGATATGCCCATCCTTCGTTAAAATGACCGTGAGCGGAATGCTAAACGCACCGTACATTGTAGACACATCGCCCGTTTCATCCAACAAAATTGGGAATGTCAAACCATAATCTGCTACAAACGCCTTCGCATCTGCCTTTGTATCTTTGGTGGTGACGTTTACGGCAACAACCGATACATCATTATACGTATCAACGATTTGCTGAAAGTGAGGCATTTCCTGCTGACAAGGCCCACACCACGATGCCCAAAAGTTTAAAATCGTCACCTTTCCGCGCGTGTCTGATAACGACATGTCACTACCGGATAAGGTCGGTAATGTAAAGTCGGTCGCTTGCACGCTTGAGGTCTTGTCTGCTACCGTGGTGTTATTTGTTGACCACCAAGCGTAGCCAAGTGCGGCAACAAGTATCGTGAAAACAATAACATTTCTCATCGTGTCGTCTGCCCCTTCGTTAGCGTCAACCATACTTCTTCTAATGTGTCACAATGATGTTGTGCACATAAGTCGGTGACACGTCCTGTCGCAACGATACGACCGTGGTCAATTAAAATAACTTGGTCTGCAATTTCTTGCGCGAGGCTGAGTAAATGTGTTGAGAATAACACCATTTGGTCGCGTTCCTTTTCCGCTTCTAACAATTGCTTCAGTTTCGCAATCCAGTATGGGTCAAGTCCATTTGTCGGTTCATCTAAAATATAGCATGTGCTACTTCCCAGTAAGCTTTGTGCTAAATTGAGGCGCTGCCGCATCCCTTTTGAAAATTGCTTTACCTTCATATGCTTTACTTCTTCTAACCCTACTAGTTGTAACACATGCTGTTGTTTATCGAGTGGGATGCCTTTTAAGCTTCCTAAAAAATGCATAATTTCCCGCGCTGTTAATGTATCTGGAAACGATAAATCATCGGGCATATAGCGCACGTCATGTTGGCTACGACTTACAACGCCGCTATCTGGCTTTAGTAAATGCATCAGCACATTAATAACCGTACTTTTTCCTGCGCCATTTGAGCCAACTAATACCGTAATTTGCCCAGGCTGTAGTGTAAACTGAATATCAAATATCCCGCGCCCACCCGGAAACACTTTCGTGACGTTCTCAAATGTAATGGTCATCCTTGCTTCCCTCTCCTTTTTAATACAAATACTGCAAGCGTCAATGGCACAACAACCCATAAAACAGAAATCGCAATATAAAATAATGTGCCGAGTGCCGAGCTGTAAAAGGCAGACATGTCATAAAAGGCAGGGCCAAGTACAGCCGTTTGGTCGGAAAAGATAAAGTAGCCGTAGCGTACCCATTCAAGCGGGTTTACATGCATTGACACCATCACAAGCTTTTGCAGTACATGTTCGGCAATGACTGTGCCAACCGCCATTAACATATACGATGATAATAAGCTGACCAGTGACCAGACACCAAGTCCTAATGCTAGTGCGTGTAAACGTGTACGAGCGAAGCTGCCAAGCGCGATACTAACCGCGTTAAACATCATGATTAGTAATAACGTAATGCCAATCGCAAATAGCGGTAACGTTAAGCCACCGAAAAAGCTACCGACAAACAATGCCACCGCATACACAAATACCATAATGCCCGTAAACACACCAACAAGGGCGATATATTTCGTAAAAATATAGTGGCACATTTTCAGTGGATAGGTGCGTAGTAGACGTAGCCAGCCACTTTCTTGGTCACTCGCAATATTCATACTGCCAATGGTCAGCATAAACAGCGGGAGTAAAAACAGTAAAATATTGAGCAATGAAGCGGTTTGGCGTGTGAAATTGCCGACTTGTGGCACAGCTAAATATTGAATCATTAAAATGGCTGTAAACACAATCGCAAATAGCACTGTTACAATTTGAATCCAACGACTGCGTACAAGCTGCTTCATTTCAAGCAGTATCATCTGTAACATTCTCAATGCTCATGAACTCCCCAATTAAATGTCGTTAAATCCGTGTACGCTAGTAATTCACCGCTCGTTTCGTCGATAAAAGCTTGTGCCGCTTCTTCATTCGCAAATGCAAGCACACCGTAGTTCATCGGTGTCCAGTGCTCACTATCATATACATAGCTTGCGTCTTGAATATTAAGCCACGCGTTGGATTCAAAATCACGAATATAGCTTGCGCCAATGTTCTCGTCACCATGCTCCTCTCTATAAGCCATTAAACAACCCATATCATCAAAGACGATCGTATCACCATTTTTCAACACGCTTTGTGCCGCGTAATCCACATGAGTGATACTCATATTACAAATGGCGCATATGTCCGTTTCCGCCTGAATTTCTCGTGGTTCATATGTGTCATTACTACATGCACCTAGAAAAATGGCACATGCCGCAATAAAAGCTACATGTAATTGCTTCATCCTAATTTTCTCCTTGCTATCCAGAGTGCACCGATAAGGCTTGCACTGATGAGTAATTGTCCGGTCTTCATGTCAAATTGTAAATGTCGTTCTGTTGTAGCAATGCGCGGCGACGTATCAACAACGCCTGTTGCTTGTTCGGCACTTTCCATCATATCGAGCACAACAACACTTGGGGATCCCATAAAATATTGGTACACGGGTTTGCGTACCATCCATTGTCCGAACGCATTTGCAGCTGCATACGTAGTGTCACCAATGCCATCGCCGTCATAATCTCGCCCGTCGTAGTCATCGTAAACATTGCTCGTTAACGTAAAGCCTTCTGCATCAGTACGACTTGTTAAAATATTGCCAGCAAACTCATTGTGTTCAACCACTAAGCTTGGTGAACGTTCTACTTGTAGCGCTGTCCCGTTCGCTGTAAATATATTATTAAACACGCGCATATTTTTTACTTGTTGAATATCCATCGCTGTCATATTTTCAGCGAGCTCATTGTCACGAAACACGACATGCCGTAAATCATAAGCATACACTCCTAAACTATTTAACGAATGATTTTCGAGCACGCGGTTACGTTCAATCATAATGTCTTCTGCAACCATCACCATAAAGCCTGTCATATTATTGACAAGTGTATTGTCGTGCAATCGCACATGGTCGCTATACATCATATGCATCGCGTAACGACTATTTTCGACATGGCTATTTGTTAACGTCACACCATAAGTCGATTCCAAATAAAAGCCGTCCATCACATTTCGAATGTCGCTCGCATTCGCCGTAAAATGCTTTGATTTAAACACCGCCACTGCGTGTTGCTTCTCTGAAAAATGCCCGTCCTCTCCCGTCACACGTAAACGCTCAAACGTCAGGTCGCTGCTCTCAGTCACATAAATACCGCCGCTAACTTGCTCGATATGAACATCTTCCAATATGACGCGTGATGCCTTTTCAATAAACATCGCTTGCTTTCCTTCAATCGACACATTTTTTAGCGTTACATCCTCTGTATCACTAATAATGAGTACTGTTTCAAGGGAATGGAGCGCTGTCCCCTGTTGCCCAATAATCGTAATCGGCTTTGTGATCATAAATGTGCCACGGTACACGCGGTCTTCTAAATACAATGTCCCACCTGCTTCTGTGTCATCAATTAAGCCCTGTAATGTGTTTTTCCCAAACTTCATCACTTTCTTTTCAGGAATCGGCAATGCTTCATGAACATGTGCCCTCACAGAATACGTCGGTACAAGAACGAGACATACCATTACGAACACGACTATCCATCTTTTCATTGATCTGTCACCTATTCTTCGTGGCTGTCTTCAGTTATCATCTGACCGTGTGTATGGTCGTCACCTTGATGTGCTTGCTTTTTTTGATGGCGCTCAATGGCGTCTTGACGAATAGCGTCGATTGCGACAATTTCGCTACCTGCGTGCGCATCCATATAGGCTTGGGCATCTTCTTCATATTTAAAGAAAATATAACCCCAGTTCATCGGGGATTGTAAGTCTGTCTTAACAGCAATGGCTTCGTCTACGTTAAACCAGTTTAACGTGTAATAATCCCGTACAAATTTTTCATTTTCGACCTCATGCACATACTCATCATTTAACAAGCAACCAATATCGTCATAAAACACAACCTCGCCATTTTCACGTACTGCTTGTGCAGAAAACACACCTTGCTCATCATCCTTCATATGCACTTTCATATTGCACATAAAGCATGTTGTATTTTCAGCCGGCTCACCTAGACGTTCATCGACTACCCACACACGCTCAGTTGTCACTTCTTTTTGTTCCATTGTTAGTTGCTCGACAGCTGGTTTTTCGGTGTTAACTTCTGGTTCTGTTGTTTGCTGTTCATTGCACCCGTATAACATCAGCATCATTACTGGTGCAGCTACCCATAGTTTTTTCATCTGTTTTAAACTCCTTTATCATGTAGTACGTTTGTTTTCACTTCCTTAGTATAAAAAACAATTGTGAGGGAATCGTGAGTTTGCCGTGGCAGTTTTTTGGCAAAATTATGAACTGCTCGTTACACAATTTAGTACGAAATTCGCCATAATGACCAATTTATTTTTATTTAATAACAATAAAAGTCGGATAATGTCTCATTAGAAGTTGTCTTTAAGTGAAACAAAGTCTAAAAAATCACCTTCCCTCCGACCTAATGTCTCATAAAAAACACTAATTTTCTCAAAGTTTCCTTGTAAAGACACCCTTTTTACCATTATGATGGAATAAGATACATTTTTATTTTTAAATACATAATGTTAGGGGACTGGATAATGAAAAAACGGACACTTTCGATGTTGTTTGCATCTGCATTAGTACTAGCTGCATGTAATGCAACGGACGATAAAGAGCAAGCTGAAGAAACAGCAGAGGAAACGACAGAAGAAACAGCAACTGCCTCAACATATGAAGTCTTCACACTAACAGAAGACGCGGCTGACGTAACAAGTAAATCAGTGGAATACTCAGCAGACAAAGATGGCAATTTAGCGAAGTTTTTATTAACGCAAATTGGCCTTGAAGGTGTTGTGAATAGCACATCCTTCTCAGAAGACGGCAAAACATTAATTGTAGACTTCTATGAAAAAGGTATCACGAAAGACCAAGAAACCATTACAGGCCCTGCAGCAGCTTCATTTGCTGAACCAATTAAAGCAACATTATTTACAAATATGCCAGACTTACAGCAAATTGCGTATACAGCAGATGGTCAACCGACAGACGGCTGGTCAGACTTAACATTAGCAGAAGTAACGCGCGCTGAATGGGAAGCAACACAACAATAACAACGACAACACCCCCTGTGAGCCTTTATTGGTTCGCAGGGGGTGTTATGGTATACTAAGCGTCACAGGAGTTGAAATTCATGAATGGCAAAAACCGCAAAGATGTTTATCCAGGACTAGAGGTAGACATCATTTTAAAACAGCATCAGCGCAGTGGTGTGCGTACAAAAGGCATCGTGAAAGACCTTTTAACAAATAGCGCTTCACACCCACACGGCATTAAAGTTCGCCTCACAGACGGTCAAGTAGGCCGCGTGTGCGAAACATTTCCAAAAGTTTAGCTGATACACATACACTAAAAGCCACCAACTGATAATCAGTTGGTGGCTTTTAGTGTTCTTCCTTTGACTCACGTACACGTCGCTACTTTCTCTGCTCGGTCAAATAGGCTCGCATATCCTCTGGCAATTCCTCAATCGCAATAATGTTCATTTTCCTTGTCCCTGGTGTCGTCTCAACGACATACGCTTTCTCATCAAATTCAAGCACCGTAAATTGTGAAACGGCTTGCACATCAAAATGCTCCTGTATATAGGCGATATGCTTGCATAAGCGCAACGGAGTTTGATGGATTTGTCAGAAGCCAATAGACAAGTGGTGCACCTACAATGAGTAACGCCATACTAATCACCGTCACTTTTTTCATTCGCCTACCTCCTCTGGCTTACTTCTCTAATGCGTGGCAAAAGTCAATAAATTTCTTCGCTTGAATTAAGGACATGCCTGTTTGTTGACGCACAAATTTCACCGCTTGGATGTCACCAGCTGTCTTCATTTTGTCTTTCACAGCACAAATGAAATTCGCGTGGTAAATCTCTTCATAGTTCATATGTTGTTCGCTCCTCTTTACATCGTAATTGAATATGGTCATACTGCATAGCTGTTGGTATTCCCTCCATTTGTAACACGCCGTCTATCACAAGGCGAATGATGCGAGCATATATAAATTGGTCGCCAATAGGCTCTTCTAAATGCCCGATTACTTCGCCAATTACTCTCGCTACCTTAATCGACGTAGCATATCCGTTTTCTGCGAGGCTTTCTTGAACGACCTCTAAAATATACGCATCATAGTAGCTTTCTGGTACAGTCGCAATTGTAGCGTTTTGCCAAATGCGTAATGTATGTGGCCCTTCACTTAGCGTTTGCCACTGTTCGATAAGCTGATGGCGCTCTGCTTGTGACAATAGATATGCGCTTTCGACACTTGTATACATTCGCGCAAGCTGCACAGCAGATAGCTCTCCCATATGACGCGGCGTGAACGCGGTATTTTCATAAACCGCTTCATACGCTTTGTTAATGTTCATCACACGCAGCTCATTCTTTTTATCGTGTAACAGTGACAGTACAAAACGGAAGCCTGTTTGCTCATGCCCATTGTCGCCTGCCCAGATGATAACGCAGTGATTCGACGGAATATTACGAATTTTATTCACCGTATCGTGCATCTTTTCTGTATATGTAAAGTGTTCATCGTCATCCATTGAAAAATGATTAGCGAGCCACGCATAACGTTCCGCTATCCCGCTTCTACTTTCCAAATGACGCAGTGGACCAGCTGACCACGCATCGGAAAGAACAATGATTTGCTCATAGTTACCCGCTTCACGTAACGCAATCTTTAAGCTACCTGCTGCTGCGTCACTAAACACAATATGCGTAATATGTGCCTCTGTTTGTGCTGTACGTGCTTGCTGTTGCTGTGATGCAACGAGCGCATCATATGTACGCTGGGTTTGTAAATAAAATTGCTCCGCTGTATAGCCATTGTCCTCGGCAACGAGTTGTAGTTGCACAAACTGCTGAAGCAATAAAGCACGTACTTCCTCCTCTTCTAATTGGTGAATCAATTGTTTCATCGCGTGTACCAATTACAAAACAACCTTTCATCTTTATTATACAGAAAAAAGCACATGCAAAATGTTCAATTTCGCATGTGCTTGTCATGTATTATTTTCGTCCTACGATATAGCCAATGACTGCTCCAATAATGGCAGGCACAATCCAGCCAAGACCAATAGAATACAGTGGTAGCACATTGGCATAAAATTGTGCAATGGTATTAAAGAGCCCCACATCCACACCTGAAACGCTCGCTTTTAACGCGTTGTAGCCATCAATGACACTAATGAAAAATGTTACGGTCATTGCCCCGACATACACCGACTGTTTATGCTGGAAGAGCGGTGAGCATAGCGCGACTAAAATCAGTACAATCGCTAATGGATATAAGAACATTAGTACCGGCACCGCAAACGTAATAATATTTGTTAAGCCGACATTCGCAATCGCAAATGATACGACACAAAGTGCGAATACAAATGCTTTATACGGTACTTTTGGGAACACGTCATGGAAAAACTCACTACATGCGGTAATTAGCCCGATGCTCGTTTTTAAACACGCTAATACGATAATAAAAGCAAGTAATACCGCACCAAATGAGCCAAAATAATGCTCAGCCACTGCGGCGAAAATTAAACCGCCGTTATCAAATGTGCCAACAGCTTGAATGCTTGACGCGCCCATATACGTAATTAAGCCGTAAATGACCGCCATTAAAATCATGGCAAAGCTGCCCGCTTTCCATGTCGCTTTAGCAATTTCTTTTTTATCCGTAACACCTGCACGCTGAATCGCATGAATAACGATAATTCCAAATGCTAGCGACGCAAGCGCATCCATCGTATTATAGCCTTCTTTAAAGCCTGTCACAAATGCTTCATTTATATACATACCTTGTGGGGCTTCAAACGCACCCATTGGCTTGAATACACTAATGGCAATTAGCACAAATAAGAACATTAAAAATGCCGGCGTTAAATATTTACCGATAATGTCCATAATCTTCGCTGGGTTCAGTGAGAAATAATACACAATCGCAAAGAATACAAAGCTAAATAACGCTAAATAAAGTGTCACTTGCTCCGGTGCTAAAAACGGTTCAAAGCCGACAACGAATGGTACGGTTGCAGTACGTGGAATCGCAAAGAACGGTCCAATTGTTAAATATAGTGCCATCGCAAACACGACACCAAATAACGGATGCACACGACTTGCTAAATCGCGTAAGCCTGTACTCCCCGATAATCCAATCGCTAAAATACCTAAAAACGGCAAGCCAATTGCCGTCACTAAAAAGCCTACTAACGCAAGCCAGAAGTTTGTCCCTGCAAGCTGTCCAAGCTGCATCGGGAAAATTAAGTTACCTGCGCCAAAAAATAAGCCAAATAACATTGTGCCAATAACGGCATACTGTGAAAATGAAAGTTTTGCTTGCATACTACGTCTCCTCTAGTTGTCAAAAAACATAGTTTCTATCATAACAGGTAATTCACATGCCGACTATATATAATTTCACAATAATAATACATCTGACTATTTTTGTGGAATAACTTTACAGAAAATTGACAAAATAACGAAACTAAAATGATATAATAACATCAACCTATACAGATAGAGGAGGATACATGTGAAGCTTACAAAAGAAGAAAAATCATGGATTCTTTACGATTGTGGCAATTCCGCGTATTCGATGGCGATTACAACCGCCTTGTTTCCAATTGTTTTTGGCATGTTCCAAGGTGTCGACAATATGGACCTTGGCTACTTCAACTCTCTTGCCAGCATTTTAGTAGCGATATTAAGTCCGATTTTAGGGTCATTTGCCGATTATAAAGATAAAAAGAAACGATTCTTTACGTTCTTTGCATTGCTCGGTATTTTATCGACGCTATCATTTGCATTTATTGCGCCCGCTTCTGGTCAGTGGCAATTATTAATCGTCATGTATGTACTCTCTTGCATCGGCTTTGCCGGCGCGAATATTTTTTACGATTCATTTTTAGTCGATGTCACAACCGATGACAAGATGGACAAAGTCTCAACGAGTGGCTTTGCGTTCGGCTATATTTCATCGGTCATTCCATTTGGTATTAGCTTAGCGGTCATTTTCTTTATGGGCATGGACGCCGCAATCGGTTATCAAATCGGCTTCTTTATTACAGCACTTTGGTGGGGATTACTGACGATTCCAATGATTAAAGATGTACAGCAACGCCATTATATTGAACCGGAGCCACAGCCTATTCGCCAAAGCTTCAAGCGATTAGGCAGCACCTTTAAAGACATTCGCCATTATAAAATTGTCTTCGTCTTTTTACTTGCTTATTTTTGTTATATTGACGGGGTAGATACGATTATTAAAATGGTTGTCCCATACGCAACGAGTGTGCTCGGTACGGATACGCTCGACACCTTTACGCTGCTGGCGATTTTGCTTGTCATTCAAATTATCGCGTTTCCGTGTGCGCTTCTCTACGGACGTTTAGCGAAAATATACTCCACGCGCACGATGATTATTGTCGGCATCACGACGTATATTATTACGTGTATCGCGGCATTCTTCATTTCAGAAATGTGGCATATTTTCGTGCTCGGTATTATGATTGGCTCGGCACAAGGTGGTATTCAAGCACTTAGCCGTTCGTATTATGGCAAAATTATTCCGAAAGAACGCTCGAATGAATTTTTCGGTTTCTACAACATTTTCGGGAAATTCGCCGCAATTATCGGCCCGTTTTTAATGGCACTGACAACGACATTGACAGGCGTTGCGCAGTACAGTATTTTATCAATTATCCCGCTGTTTATTATCGGCTTGCTGATTTTCTTAACATTGCCAAAAGATGTGCAAACAGTATCATCACACACATAACAAAAAGGAGACGTCCCAAACATTTGGGCGTCTCCTTTTTTCATTTACGGCTGGCGCTTTTCCATCTCTGCTAAAGCAAGTGATGTCATTGATACAAATTGTGCGCGTGTAATCGGACTGTGTGGGTTAAAGAAGCCATCTGTACCCTTCACAATCGCTAAATCAGCAAGCGCTGATACGTACGGTGTGCCCCAATATGTGCTCGGTGTATCTTTAAATGTGGACTTACCACCTGGCTCAAATCCTGCTGCTAGTACAAGCACTTTTGCGAGTTGTCCGCGTGTTAAGTTCGCTTCTGGTTGGAATTTGCCGTTATCGCCACTAAAAATACCAGCTTGCTGTACGGCTGTAATGACATCATAATATGGATGCCACTTTGGTACGTCTGCGAATGGTGTCGCTGGTTTTACCGCTTCAAACTGGAACACATCATTTAAAATACGCGCAACATGTTTTCGTTGAATCGGTGCACCTGGCTTAAATGTACCGTCTGGGTAACCATTAATATAGCCCTTATCTGTAAAGCTTTCAATTGCACCTTGTGCCCAGTGGCCGCCAATATCTTTAAATTTCGCAACCGGCTCTGGTTTTGGTTCAGGCGCAACCGTATCTCCAAACGCTAAATAGAGCGTCATCGGTTTGCCGTTTGGTTCTTTTTGCTGCAAGTTTGCATACGGCGTTTTCAGTGTTTCATCTACATAAGCGCCTTTAAATGGTGCGCCGTTTTTATTTTGGAATGAACGTAGTGAATACCTTACAGCGGTGTCACTGCCTTGTAAATGTACCTGTTCGATAGGATTAAAATAAAAGGCAACTAAATCTAATTGTTTTAGCGAAGCCGGAATCGTCGCAGAGGCAATCTGATTATTCATAAATGCTTGATGTCCTAATGAATCGACTAACGCTGGTAAAACAATGCGCTTTAATTCATTATTCGCAAACGCTTCAGTCGAAATCGTTCTTAAATTAGATGGTAGCTTTAATGTATGAATTTTATTGTTTTTAAATGCCTGTTCTCGAATTGACGACACGCGTTCAAGTGTGACATCCTCTAGTTGATTATTAACAAACGCATAACTTTCAATCAGTGTAACAGACCTTGGCACATACAGTTCTGTCAATTTATTGTTTGAGAAGGCTTCACCACTAATCATTTCGAGGCTTTCCGATAAACGTAAAGTGGCAATAGCATTTGAACTGAACGCACCTGATCCGACATGTGTAACACTATTTGGCAGATGCACCGCTTGAATATGATTCACACTAAATGCAGATGCCTCGATTGTTTGTAACGTGTTTGGGAATGTGACATTTTCCAATTTATTATCAAAAAATGCCGACGTGCCAATTTCCTCTAAGCCATATTCAAATACGGCATCTGTTAATTGATTCCCATAAAAGGCTTGACTCCCTATTTTTTGTAAACCTTTCGGGAATGTCACACTGCGTAAAGCATTTCCATAAAAGGCATTATTGCCTATTTCTTGCAAGCCTTCGTGAAGTATCAACTCCTCTAATCGATTCCCATAAAAGGCATGCTTCCCAATGTGTGTAACAGACCCTGGAATCGTCACACTTTGTAACGTACTTTCTGTAAATAAATGAGATGCGATGTGCGTAACCCCTTCCTCAATCGTTACATGCGTCAAGCTTTTATTTTGACAAAATGCGCCTACACCAATGGATTTATTTTCTTTATGAATCGCCAATTTTTTTAAATTTGTGCCAGCAAAAGCATATATGCCAATTGTATGCAGGGTTCTCGGCAATAGTAATAATCCATCCTCGCTTGTGAGCAACGTTGCGTCAGAAAACGCATACTCGCCGATTTCTTCTACATGAGTGAGTGCCCGTATATCAATTACTGTGTCGCCTAAGCTAGCAAAAGCATTGGCATCAATTTTTCGAATGCTAGCAGGGAGCACAATTTTTTCAAGCAGCGATTCTGTCAGCCCATTTAAGGCAATCGGTGTTGAAAATGCGCTCACGCCAATTTCTGTGACAGGTATACCATCAATTTGGCTTGGGACATATAGCTCGGTGCGTTGCTGTATGCGGTCATAATTGATAATGCGTACTTCCTGCTGACCGTTTCGTGTAAACACTTCATATATCAAGCCGTCATGCTGCTGTCGTTCCAATTCTGTATCTGGAATATACTGTACGACCACTTCTACTCCTGAGAAATAGGAAAGACGAATTTGATTTGATGTTAATGATTGTGGGATTATTGCCGATTGCGTACGTACGATAAATGCTTCTTTTCCAATATGGTCAATTCCTTTTTCAATCGTTAAATGCCCCACCGAAATGTTGGCAAATGCACGGTCCCCAATATATTCAACACTCCCTGGCACAACAAGCTCGTTAAACATAGCATCGGCAAACGCCCCTTCCCCAATTACTTTGACAGAACGTGGTAAATGCCGAATCACCTTACCATAAACCGTATCATCTGCGTGCTCGCCCTTAAAAGCGCCTGCCGCAATTTCTGTTACGGGAATACCGTTTACTTCGTCAACAAGCTCAATTTCTATCCCGTGATAAATATAACCATAACCTTCTACGCGTAGTGCTCGTGCTTCTTTTTTACCGTTCTTTGCAGTGAAAATTTCGTAATGCACATTTTTTTCAATAATTATTTCAGATTGTTGTGACGCTTCATTCGCCTCTGCTTGCGGTGCAACGACACAAACTGCCGCCACGGTCGCAAATGTTGCCATCCATTTTTTCATGTTCTTGATCCTCCTATATCGTTTGCTGCTGTACAGACGGTATGAGGCTGGAAAAGTTTCATCGTTTTTAAAATTTTTAAAAATGGATGTTCCGCGCGCTACTTTCGTAGAAGCTGTCGCTTGTATTCGTATTGCCTCTATGCATTTCGTTTGATCAAAAATAGCGTTCAGTCCGAAACGCCCTTACTACATGCCCTTTACGTTAAAAAAAGCTATCTAAAAAGCGACTGCTTCCTAGATAGCTTCTATCATTACGCATAAATTTTCACATCTTGTGCTTGCTCAATCCACTGAATCGTCAGCAGCTGTGGCAAGCTTGGTTCATCGCCATGTAGCTGGACTTTTGTTGCGGATAAAACGGTAGCAAGACACGGAATAAATGTGCTCCCAGTATCAATCAACACATGATAATGACCTTGCTGTGGCAATGTATAATACGGCAGCACCCCCGTTACTTGGCAATACTTTGTCGTATAGTACGTGCCTAATAACTGTGGGAGTGTCCGCACATCTCCTCGGCGTACATGCTCACGAATTTTTGTCGAGCTAATTTTTTCACCATGCCATTTATATGCACGCACCGCTGTAAAGCCGATGCGATGTGCTGCTGCATACACCGCCAATGTGTCCGTGTTGCCCAATGCTTTATGTCCGTACGTATAGTCAAAGCCACATACAATATGCTGGACGCGCAATTTACGCACGTAAGCTTCTAAAAAACAGTCAGGTGATAGCTGCGCAAGCTCCTGTGTAAACTGCACAACATAAAAAATATCGACGCCGAGCTGCTCTAACTTCTGTGCCTTTTGTTCAATCGGCTCAAGATAATGGATAGCTTGTCGCTGTAGCACGCTTTTTGGATGTGGAAAGAAAGAGAGCACTGCAAGCGCAATACCTTGCTTCACTGCCTGTTTTTTGGCGGCTAAAATCACTTTTTGATGCCCGACATGTACCCCGTCAAAATAGCCTAATGCCATGACGACACGTGGTGCTCGCTGTTGAATGCCCGCTAACTGATGTGCTTCTACAAATTGTATACGCATGCTAGTGCCCCCTCGTTAGTTGTTATACTTTTACAAGTGACTGTGCCACTTCATAAATGACATCTTCCTGTCCACCGACTGCTTTTAGTTTACCGATACGCATTAAAATTTCGCGCTCATCTACGCCAAATTGCTGTGCCGCTTTTTGTGCATGTAGCAGGAAGCTCGAATACACGCCCGCTTTTCCTAAAATCAGACTACTCGCCGTAATTTCCTGTGGCTGTTGCATTAAAGGCGCAATCACATTTGTTGCCGTATCAAGGAGCGGATATAAATCAATGCCTGTATGATAGCCAAGCTTTTCGAGTACGGCTACCATCACTTCTGTTTGCGTATTCCCTGCGCCCGCTCCAAGTGCACGCATACTCCCATCAATATACGTTGCGCCTGCTTCTACTGCCGCAATCGTATTCGCCATCGCCATCGATAAATTGTTGTGCGCATGGAACCCAATTTCACATGATAATGCCTCACGTAATGCCGTAATACGTTCTGTCACGTCTTGTGGCAACATCGCGCCTGCTGAGTCGGTCACATATACCACTTCTGCACCATATGATTCAAATCGCTTTGCTTGTGCGACAATTGTTTCAACTGATGCCATATGTGCCATCATTAAGAAGCCCACTGTTTTTAAGCCTAGCTCGCGTCCTAGTTGAATATGCTGTGCCGCTACATCCGCTTCTGTTACATGTGTCGCAACGCGCACCATTTTCGCGCCTGCTGACACTGCCTGCTGTAAATCATACTTTGTACCGATACCCGGAATGAGTAAGACTGCAACCTTTGACGTTGTACAAACAGACGCCGCCGCTTCAATTAACTTCAGTTCATTTTTTGCTGATAAGCCGTACTGTAACGATGAACCGCCAAGACCGTCACCGTGTGATACTTCAAAATAAGGGACACCTGCTGCATTTAACCCTTGCGCTGCTGCTTGTACTTGAGCCTCTGTAAAGGCATGACGTACCGAATGACTACCATCCCGTAACGACACATCTAATAATGTTAGTTTGTTTGTCATACGATACCCGCTCCTTTTTGCTGTAAATGAGTGGCAATACGGTTCGCCACTTGCACCGCCGCAGCTGTCATAATATCTAAATTCCCTGCGTACGCTGGTAAATAGTCCGCCGCTCCGTTGACCTCTAAGAAAATGGACACGCGCTTCTCTTCAAATACGGTTTCTGCCTTTAATGTATAGCCTGGTACATACGCCTGTACCGCTTCTACCATGTTGTGAATCGACGCACGAATCGCCTCTTCATGCCCAGGTTCCTCCACTAATAAATGAATCGTATCGCGCATAATGATTGGTGGCTCTGCTGGGTTTAATAAAATAATGGCTTTTCCTTTTTTCGCACCGCCCACTTCCTCGATTGCTCGTGCTGTTGTCGATGTAAATTCGTCAATATTGGCACGCGTTCCAGGACCGGCACTTTTACTTGAAATGGTCGCAACAATTTCTGCGTACGTAACTGGGACAATACGACTTACCGCATAAATCATCGGAATCGTTGCTTGTCCACCGCATGTCACCATATTGACATTCGGCTCTTCAATATGTGTATCGCCGTTCACTGGTGGTACGACAAACGGACCAATCGCAGCCGGTGTTAAATCAATGACTCTTTTCCCTGTAGCTGTTAAAGCATCGCTATTTTGTCTGTGCGCATACGCACTCGTTGCGTCAAATACGATATCCACTAAGTCTAAACGCTCGACTAAGCCGTCAATCCCTGTCGCAATCGTTTCATAGCCACGTTTTGCGGCGCGCTGTAAGCCGTCTGAGTTTGGGTCAATGCCGACCATGACGCTCATTTCAAGCACATCGCTGCGCTCGATTTTATACATTAAGTCCGTTCCGATATTGCCTGAACCGATAATTCCAACTTTTAACTTTGTCATCTAATGCCCACTTCCTTTGCGAAGGTAGCGCTTACTTTTCCAAGCGCACCGAAATCTGCTTCAAATACGTCGCCCGCTTCAAATGTGACTGCTTTTGACACTGCACCTGACAACACAAACATACCTGGCTCAATCATAACGCCGTATTCACGTATCGCATTCGCCAGCCATACAACCGCTTCAAGTGGATTGCCAAGCACTGCCGCACTCGTTGCTGTATCGAAAGCCTTACCATTTTTAGACGCTGTCATCGGAATCGCTGTAATATCTTCCACATCCACGAGCTTCGTTTTTGTCGTGCCAAGCACTGCACCAGCGGATGAACCGTTATCCGCAACCGTATCTTCAAATTGAATACGCCAATCCGCAATGCGACTATCAATAATCTCAATTGCTGGGACAACATAATCAACAGCGGCGATAACATCTTCTACAGTGACAGTCCCTGTAAGGGCTTGCTTAAAGAAAAATGCAAGCTCAAATTCAACTTTTGGTTGAATAAACGGCGTCACATCAATCGTGCTATCAAATACCATTGTGTCTAAAATAAACCCGTAGTCCGGCGTATACACACCGAGCATATCTTGCATTACTTTACTTGTTAACCCTATTTTTAAGCCTTTCACTGTTGCGCCTTGTGCTTTTTTTGCGGCTATTTGCGCAATCTGAATACGATACGCATCATCAACGGTAATGTGTGGCATCGTTTCTGTCAGTGGCGCAATCGTTTTTTTTGTACGTTCTGCTTCTAATAAACGCTGTGCTACTTGTTCAATATTCATGCGACTCTCCCCCTTACACATTCGCTGGCACTGTTTGTAGTTGACGGTATTGTCCACCGAAAAATAATAATGGCTCGCCGTCTGTTAGGTGAATATCTTTTACTTTTCCAATGAATAATGTATGGTCGCCCTCGATATGTTCAGCAACGATGTCACACGCAACTTGCGCAATCGCCCCTCGTAACACCGGTTGGTCGGCTAAACGGTCAAATGTAATGTCCTCACCTGGACGCCCTGCAAAGTGACGTGAATACGCTTCTTGGTCAGCCGCTAAAATATTGACCGTATACGTTTTTGCACGCGACACCTTTTCTAAAAATTTTGCTTTATGACCAATTGAAATGACGACTAATTTTGGATCCAGTGATACCGACATAAAGCCATTCGCCGTCATGCCATGTACCTCACCATCATTTTCAGTCAATAATACCGTCACCCCTGTTGCGAACTTGCCCATTGCATCTCGAAATAAACGATCGTCCATCTAAATCCCTCCATATAAAATTTTTTTGTAAGTATTGCTATCGTAACATGACCACTTTCGAAAAGATTCACACAAAAGTGAGGAATTTTCCGTAAATTCCGCTGTAAACATACGAAATTCTGTTTATAACCACTGAAATTTCTCGTTAAAACAATATATTACTATTCAAAAGCACAAACCTAATCGTTTCTCACGACTACGGCTTCCCGCATGTTTTCGAACACGAAAAGAGCAAAACGTCTAAGACGAATTACTCAAAAAGAAAGATTATTTCACATTTTCAGATAAATTCATGTAAGATAAATATACATTTCGCTACCTCACATAAACATGCGCTGAAAACGATATATTGCTGACACTTGTATCGTATCATATGCTTTTTTCGAATGATTCCTACGAAAAGTAGCATAATTTTCACTTTTTCAGCATGTTTGAGCGAATTCAATTAGATTACTCATTAGAATAAGAGGTGGCATTTATGGAACATCACGTAAATTTAATGAAAACAAAGGATATTTTTAATTTGTCAAAGGATGCGGCACTACATCATTTTTATGAGCGTGTCATTAGCGTGCCGATCTCTGTGCGTACTGCATTAAAGAAAGAGCTACGCGCGACGATTGGCGATGACCGCACAAAAGGCGTGTTTATTCGTTACGGCTGGCACTGTGGCATGAGCGATGCTGAAAAAAGTAAAGCGCTCGGCTCAAAAACGGAACTTGACTTAATTAAAATGGGCCCGAAATTTCATATTTTGCATGGCTATTTAGATGATGTTGACATTACAAATTTAGAAATGGATGAGCATGGACACACAAAGCGCATTGACCTTATTTGGACAAATTCTTTTGAAGCAGCCGAATATTTACGCGAGCACGATATTAATGATACGCCAGTATGTCATCATTTATGCGGCTATGCGAGCGGTTATTTATCGAGCGTCTTAAATACGCAAGTTATCGTAAAAGAAACTGCTTGCGTCGGCATGGGACACACGCATTGTGAAGCCGTATGTATGCCGCTTGCGCAATGGGGCGATGAACTTGAGAATGAGCATCGCTATTACCAACAAACAAGCATGCTTGAAGAACTCGATGAAGTAACCGCAAAGCTCAAAAAAGAAAAAGACTATTTAACACAAGCCAATGACGTGCTCAAACAATTTACAAATGCGCTTCTCAGCAACCAAGGCATTCAAAAAATTGTTGATTTATTGTACGAAACAACTGGCGTGACGGCGTGTATTGAAAACGAACAGCATGAGCCAATTGTTTTTGCGGGTACAATGCCAGCGAACTATGCATGCCCAACGCGTGTTGAAGAACCAACATTGCTCACATGTGCTGATGTACATGTGTTAAAAGCGCCTATTTTCTTTGAACATGCCATTAAAGGTTACTGTTCATTTATTTACGATGAGCCGAACACGTCGACAAATCTGCATTATTTGCTGCTCGACAAAGCATCCTTAACCGCATCCATTGTGTTATTAAACGAGCAAGTGAAAATTCATACCGAGCAAAATGTGCGCCGTAACTTTTTAAATGATGTACTCGCAACACGTTTGACAGCAGACGAGATTCATAAAATTGCATACTACTTAAAGTTTAAGCCCGATGCGAATTACAGTATGCTCGTGATGAAGCATGAAATGGGCGCACAAGATGATACGTTTGAGCTAACAGAAGCAGTAGTACAACATATTCATCAGTTTTTCCAAACGCGGCATGTCAATGCGATTATTTCGCCACAAGACCAGCAGCTGACGATTTTACTTGATGATGACTCAGTACAGCAGCTCAACTTAAAGCGTCATACTTTCTTCGAGTATTTATTGAAGCACTGCGCACGCCGCTTCAAAACACATACATTTGCGATTGGTGTTAGTTCTGTATTGCCGACCATTCAAAGTGCTAACACATTATATGAAGAAGCACAAGCTGCCATTCGTATGTACCAAGCAAACAAAAGTATTTACTACTTTGAAGATTTAGAGCTAGAAAGCTTATTATTTCAGATGGAGCGTACGGATGTGGTCGACCGTTTTATCGACAAGCAAGTCGGGCTACTGCTTGCCGAGGATAAAGATTTCGATTTAACGAATACACTGTATCGTTATATTGAGCAGGGCATGAACTTAAATCACACAGCAAAGGTACTCACAATGTCCATTAGTGGGCTGCGCTACCGTTTAGCCAAAATCAGCGAGCTTCTGCACGTGTCACTTGACGATACCGAGCGTTTATTCTCAATTTTTATGGCACTGAAAATTTTAAAAGCACAAGGGCATATTAAGTTATCGCGCTAAATATTAGATGAAAGACCGCTTGGCGTCTACATTGCCAAGCGGTCTTTTGTGATGTACACCCAAAAAATCCCCTCACTTTTCTCTCCCCTTTTATAGGAAAAGATCCATTCTTTGAAAGCGTTTTCGCGAAAAAATGCTAAAAAAATCGTTTTTTCAGTATTTTGTGTAGCTTTTTGTCGTAGTCACATTCTTCTATACTAAGGGTACATCAGATTTATTTACTGATTGCGTTTATTTTGGAAGGAGGAACTATACTATGCCTGTTAATGTATTAGCATCTGTAGAAGAGACAGTAAATCGCGAGGAACTACTTCAAAAAGCAAAAGAGGTTGGACAGCTTGCGGAGAAGTACGCGGACGAAACAGACAAAAATGGTCGCTTACCAGACGAGGTATTAGACAAAATTAAAGAAGCGGGCTTCCAAAAGCTATTACGTCCGAAAACATATGGCGGTCAAAACTTAGATTACTACACATTCGGTGACATTATTCGCACCGTTGCGAATTATAGTGTTTCTGCTGCATGGCTCACATATTTCGCGATTATTCACGAAACATGGCCAGCCTTTTTACCGAAGCAAGGTCGCGAAGAATTATTTGGCAGTGACGCACTAATGGCAGATGTGTTCGCACCAATGGGGACAGTAACGAATGACCCGGACGGTGAAGGCTATCGTCTCTCAGGAACATGGAACTTCTGTAGTGGTGTCTTCTGGTGTGATTGGATTGCTCTTGGCGCAGCACATCAAATGCGTGACGGCGACGCACCTGAAGTAAGTTTATTCATCGTGCATAAAAAAGACATTACGATTATCGAAAACTGGGACACAATCGGCTTACGTGGTACAGGTAGTAATGCCGTAGAAGTACATGACATTTACGTACCTGCACATTATGTATTCCCGTTACAACGTGTGTTAGATGGTGCAGTTGCGCCAGACGGCAATTATGAGGAAGATTATCAAATTTTCAACGTACCGTACTTAGCCTTCTTCTTAGCAGGTTTCCAACATGTCGCAATCGGTGCAGTTGAACGGCTTGTTCAAAATTTCCGAGAGAAAACAGAAAAGCGCGTGCGTATTTTCAACAATAACGCCAACGAAAAAAATGCTGGCACAGCGCAACGTACACTCGCTGAATTAAATGTACAGCTAACGGCATTAAAAGCACTTTCAAACGACTATGCAGCACGTTTACACCGCTATCAAGATGCAGGTCTTCGCACGTTAGATGAAGAAGAGCGCGAGCAATTATTCGCAATGCGTGGCTATGTCGCGAAAACATGTACAGAAATGGCATCACGCATTTTAATTACAATGGGTGGTAATGCTGTGTATAAGAGTGATGGCTCCGAGCGCTTTGTACGTGATATTTTAGCAGTCGCAGCACATCCGACACATCAATATGAAGATGCACTTGCTGGATATGGTAGCGCGATTTTAGGCTTTAAAGGACATCCAATTTGGTAAATACTATTTCAATGCACATATAAAAAGGGAGGAATTTATTATGGTACAAGAACCAATGTTTGATATTGCACAATTAGCACACATCGAGATTTACAGCCCAAAGTTAGAGGAATCTGTAGCATTCTTTAAAGATATTTTAGGCATGGATGAGTCACACCGTGAAGGGAAATCAGTCTATATGCGTGCTTATGAAGACCACTATCATAACACGCTCATTATTACTGAGCATCATGAAGCTGGTTTAGGTCATATCGCATTACGTACAACGTCTGAGCAAGCATTAGAGCGCCGCGCTGCTGCTATTGAAGCGCTTGGCTGCGGCATCGGCTGGATTGACGGTGACGTTGGACATGGACGTGCATACCAATTCCGCACACCGGATGGGCATAAAATTGAAATCTTATGGGATGTTGACTACTACGAAGCACCAGAAGCAGAACGTACACCACTGCTAAACCGTCCACAACGTCGTCCAAACCGTGGCGTGCCTGTACGTCGCTTAGACCATATTAACTTATTAAGCAAAGAAACAGATAAAAACATGGCGTTCTTACAAGAAGCACTTGGCTTTAAAGTACGTGAGCGTATCGTAGCCGACGATGATTCATCGATTGCAGCATGGTTAAGTGTCAGCAACTTAGTACATGACATCGCAATTATGGGTGACGGTATGGGCGAAAGCGGTCGTCTTCACCACATTTGCTACTGGTATGGCTACCCACAACATTTATCAGATGTAGCGGATTTATTAATTGAGCGTGGCTATGATATCGAAGCTGGTCCTGGTAAACATGGCGTAACACAAGCTGCTTTCCTTTACGTATTAGAGCCAGGCGGAAATCGCGTCGAGTTATTCGGTGACCCAGGCTACCAAATTTTTGACCCTGCTTGGAAAACAATTGAGTGGAAAGGCAAAGATTTAGAAAAAGCGATTATTTGGCACGGCTCAAACTTACCACAGGAGTTCTTTAACTATGGCACACCTGCACGTACAGGCGAACTCATTAAATAACACGGTGCGTTGTATGGCGATTTTCCATACAACGTATACTTTACGCAAAAAGGGGATTTTAGACGATGGACATTCAATCAAAATTCATTGATATTAATGGCACTTCGACACATTATCACGCAGAAGGCTCAGGTGATGAGACGATTATTTTAATTCACGGCTCTGGCCCAGGTGTATCCGCGTTTGCGAACTGGCGACTTGTGATTCCACGCTTAAGTGAGCAGTACCGCGTATTCGCACCAGATATTATTGGGTTTGGACAAACAGAGAAGCCACAAGACCATGTGTATACAATGGAGTTATGGGTCGAGCATTTAATTACATTTATCGAAACCGTCGCAAAAGGACCTGTTTATTTAATCGGGAACTCATTTGGTGGTGCATTATCACTTCAAATTGCACACCGCCGTCCAGACTTACTGAAAAAGCTGATTTTAATGGGTAGCGTCGGTACAAAGCATCCAATCTCTGAAGGACTTGATAAAGTATGGGGCTATGAACCAAGTTTAGATGCGATGCGTGAATTAATTCGCTTATTCTCATATGACCAAGCTGCGGCAAATAATGAAGAGCTTGTACGTTTACGTTACGAAGCGAGTAAAGACCCTGAAGCACATGCGGCCTTTTCGGCAATGTTCCCGGAACCACGCCAAGCAAAGCTTGACGAAATGGCACTAGAAGATGAGGAAATTCGTGCAATTGATATCGAAACATTGATTTTCCACGGCTTAAATGACCAAATCATTCCGATTGAAGAAACAAGCTATCGTTTAGTGGAACTATTACCACATGCACAGCTACATGTCTTCACACAATGTGGACACTGGACTCAAATTGAAAAAACCGAGCCATTTATCGACCATATTTTAACATTTTTAGCAGGATATCCGTCAAAAGTTTCGCGGTAATCATTCCTTTATATAATAAAAAAGAGCACACCATATTTCTTCGGTGCGCTCTTTTTTATATTCACACTTTAAATATTATCATTAATACAAATAAAGCATTTAATTTTCGGCTTAAACTTTATAAAATCATATGTATTTCGTTTGTAGCGATAGTTTGTTTATTCAGTTGCTTTGAAATATCATCTTTTTCAATTACTCCTAGCTCACCGCGTGCTGATAGTTCTTCTATGACCGCTGACCTTCCGACTCTGTGTGCGGTCATTTCATATACCGACCCGACAATCGTTTAGAAGGTTTCTCCTGCTTCGCGTGCCCCTGCATCTATATGTGCAATTACGTCTATTGCCGCTGCATCAAAATACGTAAAATCACAATAAAAAGCAATCAAGACCATCTTTTTGTATAAAAAGTTACATCATAACAACCTCAAAATTCTGCTCATTTCCCCACTTATTCTTCTGTTTGTGTGCGATTAATTGCTATGTATTGTCGATACATTTATACTAATAATCAAACCGTAACGTGATGGTTTTTGCGTAAACAACTTGTAGCTATGTATAGATGATGAAAATGAACAGAAAAAGCACGTTACATGATAAAGGAGGCATGTTACAAGAAGGTTTATTTGTAAGCAAGAACGGTAATAACATCATAAATACACTACATATTTCTCATGGAGGTGAATCCCTCACAAACGAGGGTACTAATTGGACATAAACAGTATCGTACAAATTATTTTATTGATTATCTTATTAGCATTAACCGCATTTTTCGTAGCATCGGAATTTGCTGTTGTAAAAATTCGAGCGTCACGCTTAGACCAGCTAGTTGCTGAAGGTAATAAAAAGGCCATCATTACAAAGAAAGTAACGGATGACCTAGATTATTATTTATCAGCATGTCAGCTAGGGATTACTGTAACATCACTTGGTTTAGGTGCATTCACAAAACCATATGTAAAAGAGTTATTTTATCCAGTCTTTAAAGCGCTTAATTTTTCAGACAGCGCCGTAACAGTTTCTTCTTATATGATTGCCTTAGCTATCGTTAGTTATTTACACGTTGTAATTGGTGAAATGGCACCAAAAACACTTGCTATTCAATTCTCTGAAAAAGTGGCGCTTTTACTTGCCCCACCACTTTACTGGTTCGGACGTTTAACGTCTCCGTTCATTAAAGCGTTAAATGGTGCGTCACGTTTATTTTTACGTTTATTCGGCGTTCAACCTGCCGGACATGAACAAGCACATTCAGAAGAAGAATTAAAAATCATTATGGCACAAAGCTTCCAAGGTGGCGCGATTGACCAAACAGAGCTACAGTATTTAGAAAATGTATTCGCATTTGACGAGCGTGTCGCAAAGGATATTATGGTACCGCGTACGGACTTAATCACAATTGATATCGATATGGACTATGACGAAATTATTCAAATTTTAGACGAGCATAATTATACACGCTACCCCGTCGTAGAAAACGGCGATAAAGACCAAATTATTGGTATTGTCAACGCGAAAAAATTACTAAACCATATTGTAGCAAAACGTGAAACAAAGCTTGCTGACTACGTTCGTAGTGTGCCGGTTGTCATCGAAGCAACACCAATTCAAGATGCATTACTGAAAATGCAACTAGAAAAGGTGCATATGACAGTCGTGCTGGACGAATACGGTGGTACTGCCGGTGTCTTAACAATGGAAGACGTATTAGAAGAACTTGTTGGTGAAATTCGCGATGAATTTGATGACGATGAATTAGATGAAATTCGTAAAGTAAAAGATTATGAATACATTATTAACGGACGTGTACGTTTAGACGATTTAGAAGAGCGCTTTGGCTTAACATTCGAAGATTGTGAAGATTTAGATACAATTGGTGGCTGGTTACAACATATGCACATTAACCAAATTGATTTAATGAAAATTGGTGATGCCATTGAGTACGACCATCATGTGTGGATTATCCGCGACGTTGATAAACATCAAATTAAAGAAGTTACATTCATGCAATATCACGAAAAATAATGCTCATTTATGGAGGTGAATCCCTCAATTTGTGAGGGAGCTAATTGGACAGTATCATAATAAATTTACTACTTGTCGCACTCTTTATCCTTTTAACCGCCTTTTTCGTTGGTTCAGAGTTTGCGATTTTAAAAGTACGTACGACCCGTATCGATCAACTTATTTCAGAAGGCAATAAAAAAGCCATCACAGCCAAAAAAGTTACACAAAATTTAGATTACTATTTATCAGCGTGTCAGCTAGGTATTACGATTACCGCGTTAATTTTAGGTGAACTTGGTGAACCAACCGTTGAAAAAATTCTCGGTCCTGTATTTGAGTACTACGGTTTACCAGCCGCACTATCAACAGTGCTATCATACGCCTTAGCGTTGTCAATCGTCACATTCTTACACGTTGTATTTGGTGAGTTAGCGCCAAAAACATTAGCGATTCAATACGCAGAAAAAATGACGTTATTACTTGCACCACCACTATATTGGTTCGGTAAAATCGCTAGCCCATTCATCTTCGTGTTAAACGGTTCTGCACGTTTACTATTAAAGATTTTCGGTGTAAAAGAAGCAGGTCCCGAATCTGTTTACTCTGAAGAAGAGTTAAAATTAATCGTTACACAAAGTTATGAAGGTGGCGAAATTAACAAAACAGAGCTTTCATACTTAGAAAATATTTTCGCATTTGATGAGCGTGAACTACGTGACATTATGATTCCACGTAGCGACGTCATTACAATCGAAAAGAATTTACCTTTAGCAGATATGCTGGCGATTATTGATGAACAAGAATATACACGTTACCCGGTTCACCATAACGGACGTTTTATCGGCTTTATTAACACAAAAGAGATGCTGACAGATATTGCGGCGGGACGTACAAGCGCAGTGGATGCCTTTATTCACCCGATTCCACGCTTCCAACAAACAGCATCGATTAAAGAAGCATTCTTAAAAATGCAACAAACACGCACGCACATGGCACTCATTATGGGTGATACCGACAAAGCAGTCGGTCTTGTGACGATGGAAGATATTTTATCAGAAATCGTTGGCGACATTGAAGATGAAGACGAAGGTCCATCACCAATTCCTGCGACGTAAACAAAGCACGCGCTCAAAGTATTTAATACTTTGGGCGTGTGTTTTTTTGCGAGTATTGTCCTGTTATTAAAAAGCTAGGCACCACCCAAAATATTCAGATATACTAGAAAGAAAAACGCATCTACATAGTCGTTTATGGGGTGAAAAAATGTACACACATAAAGAATTGATCATCCGCCCGATTACCGAAGCAGATTTGCCAAGGCCCTGGGCACTTATTTATAAAGATGAGCAGCCAGAATGGAAAAAATGGGACGCTCCGTATTTTCCACACGAAACAAAAACATATGAAGACTTTTTCATGACAAAAACGCGTTGGGTTGATGCCGATAATTTTTGGGCAATTGAAGTTAGTGGTGTCGTCTGTGGCATCGTGTCCTATTATTGGGAGCATGAGCCGTCTCATTGGCTAGAAATTGGCATCGTGTTGCATGAAAGCCATTCTTGGGGTCATGGTATTGGTACGCGCGCACTTACATTGTGGATTCAACATTTATTTCAAACGATGCCTCTTGTACGTGTTGGCTTTACCACATGGTCTGGCAATGAACGCATGATGCGTGTAGGTGAAAAGCTTGGCATGCAGTTAGAAGCACGCATCCGAAAAGTCCGTTACTATAACGGAACGTATTACGATTCAATTCGCATGGGCATTTTACGTGAAGAATGGACAGCCTTACATACACAGTAGCCTTATTTATCACACCTCGCAACGACGATACGCATATTGTCGTTGCGCCTTCCATCAACGACACATCCTCCTTTTTACCTACCAGAACCTCTTATCCTCCTATATATTTCTACCATTTTTTCATTAACTTCTACTTTTACCTTTCTTTTGAAGGTGTTCGGACTCCTTTAATTAGGATGAAGGTTCTATAATATTGCTAGATTCCTTTATTTTCTAAATAGTCTTTCATGAGTCTCTTGCCCTTTTACCCTTTTCGTTATTACTTACATTGGAGGCGTTAAGATGTTTATAAAAAGAAAAAACAGACCGCTATCTTGGACACTTTGTACAGACACGTCACATGGCATTTACATTACGGACGCGACCATTCTTATGCAAATTGAGCTTATCGGTATTACACCAGCAATGCTACAGTATGTTGCCACCGTTAAACCACATATTGACGCGACAAAAGAGCAAATTACAAATGCCTTTTACAGTACGATTGAAGCAGTGCCTGAACTTCGTCATATTATCGCGCAACATTCAACCTCACAGCGGCTAAAAGTCACACTCCATCAGCATATTGTTGAGATTTTTAGTGGGCGCTTAGACGAAGCGTATATTGAACGGCGTAAACGAGTTGCGCAAGTGCATCTGCATATCGGTTTATCGACAAAATGGTATTTAGCAGCACTCCAAAAGCTAGAAGATGAAGTGCGCCGTATTTTAATGGCGTTGCCGTATATGCTGGAGCAGCGCTTAGATGTATTAGATGCTTTTTTAAAAATTATGTCGCTTGAAAAACAGCTTGTACTTGAAGAATACGAAGATGTTTTTTACGCACAGCAATTAGAAAAAGAGCTATCCGTTCGAGCTGCTGTTAAAGAACAAATTGGCAGTATTGTGACAAGTATCGATAAGCAAGTTGTCGCATCCAATGACGTTGTTCAAACACTTGCTGCATCCTCACAGCAAGTGAAAGCACAGATGCATGAAGTTGTAGCTGCTTCCATCCATACAAAAGAAGAGGCACAGTCTGGCTTTGAACAGATGCAGGCGCTTCATATCCAAACCGAACAAATTCATACACAAGCAAATGAAATGACGTCGATGGTGCAGCGCCTATCCCTATCGTCGACCGAAATTCAAGCGGTTGTGAATATCGTGAAGCAAATTGCGGACCAAACGAATTTACTTGCGTTAAACTCAGCAATTGAAGCGGCACGGGCGGGTGAAACAGGCAAAGGCTTTGCCGTTGTCGCTGACGAAGTACGTAAGCTCGCGAATAATACGGCTACATCGGTTGATAAAATTGGGCAGTTAATTTTACAATCGTCCGGTATTACAACAGATGTCGTTCATGCGATTGCATCTATTCAACAGCTCGTGACAGAAGGGCTGTCACTGCATGACCGTACGCTGCATACATTTACAGCCATTACCGATGCGATTGACGGCACGATTACAGACTTTCAAACGGTCAACGAACAGTATCAGCAAGTCGAACAAATCGTTCAAAAAATTGAGGAAACATCGCATGAACTAACACGCGCCACACAGCACTTAGAACAAACGATTACGTCATTTTAAAGACCTGCTAAAAGAGACTGGGACAGAACCCTATTTCTGAGGAAAATAAGTGTATGAAGATGTGCAGGTGTGTCCCGACACAAGCGGCGACTTCAGCAGGAATAGCAATGTTTTTCTGCGACGAGTAATCGCAGGAGCATCAGCTTGAGACTACAAGCTCAAGCCATGCCTGCGAAACGCGTCCGCTATGTGGCGTAGCACCAAAAGCAAAAAAATATCCTTCAGCAGTTATCATTGCTGAAGGATATTTCTTTTTGTCCCAATCTCTTTCGCGTTATTGTTGTACGGTAACAAGTTCATGCTTTAACGCCGCCTGCTGTTGTAAAAGTGATTGCAGTACTTCTGCAATACGTGTTAATTCTGATGTCACGTGCGTAACTTGCTGCATCGCTTGTAGCTGCATGTTCGCAGCACTTGTTGTTTCTTCCATTTCTTGATGAAGCACATTATTATCTTTCACAACGTGCTGGAACACACCGTTAAATTGCGAAATCGCGCTAACGGCTTGTGCGATAATCGCTGCAATTTCGGTTGTACGTATATCCATCATGTCCGTAGCCCCAACAATTTGCGTAAACGTTTGCTTCGTCTCACTCATCAATTGTTGCCCGTATTTCATTTCAGCTAAACTGCTCTGCATGCTTGTGGAAATATCGGTAACATCTGCGTGAATCGTTGTAATTAGCTGTTCAATCGAGCCGGTAGAACTTTTCGCTTGCTCCGATAGCTTCTGAATTTCACTTGCCACAACGCTAAAGCCCTTCCCTGCTTCACCTGCACGTGCCGCTTCAATCGAGGCATTTAATGCCAGTAATTTCGTTTGATCTGCCACTTGCTCAATCGCTACAACCTTCGTCGCGATTTGGTCTGAGGCAGTTGATAATTGCTGCACTTGCTCTTGTAAACGCGTTAATGTTTCGCCAAGCACATCATACTGCCTTAACACATTTTGTAGCGCTAATTCGCCATCATGTGCTGAGTGTGCCGAGCCATTTGCTTCTATCGCAATGTCACGTGCTAGTTGCTCGACATGCTGTAATTGTAATTCAAGCTCATCGTGATTGCGCGCAACAACCGTTAATGTTTCAGACGTTTGGGCTAAATTACCACTACTGCGTGTAATACCTTGTTGCACTTGCTCGCTCGCAATCGACACATCTGCTGTTTGAATATCTAATGAGGACGCTTGTTGCTTAATTTCTTCACTCATCTGTTCAATTTGAGCCATCACATGATCAATTTGCAATTGAGCTTGTTGTTCTACTGCAATATGCGCTGCTTCTGCTGCTGTGGTATAACGAATCATTTGAATAGCCCCGATGCTAATCAGCAATAAAAACACCGCGTGGATCATCAGTAATGAAAACCCATAATTTTGCGTTCCACAAAGTAATTCTGGAAAAAAGAAAAAGCCACCAACATGATGCACCGCAAAAATACTTGCTGCACCAATGATTAAATTGATTTGTTGAAACATCGAAATAAATAAAATGACGACGAAAATCGAGAAGTGGTACTCAACAAGCCCATCTCCTGCTGCAATCATGGCAATACTACTCATTACAAGTGTGAGCGTAATGCTCCAGCGAATAAAGGTTTGTGACTTTTGACGACGACACGCATAGATTGCACATACATTGCATAAGCTCATCATTGCTAGTAAAAAGATAATTGGACCAAGTGTACCACCCGACTGCGCTTGTCCTTTCGCTGCTATAATTTGTTCCTCTAAAAATCCAAAGTGGCGGTGAAGTACGAACACCACGATTGCAAGGCTTGACATAATCGTCGCAATAACCAACAATAAACGGTTTTGAACGAACTGCTTTTTCATAAATACTCTCCTGTCATATCGATATAGGTATTCTCTTCGCCTGTTGAAATGGCTTACGAAAATGTTCCTACACGCTTTAAGTTGAGGCTATTCTACCACAACTACTTATAAAAAAATACAATATAAAACAAACGACATATATTTTGAAATGAAAGATACAATATTTGAAATTTAAAGTTCTATAATAGTTTTTTTAGCACACAAATATAAAATACAAGCAGTTTTATTTATTATATTTTTACCATTTTATTGAATTTGGTAGCATACTCATAAACAGCACCGTTCACCTAGGCCTTGATTATGTAGACAGTTGTTTATTATGAGAAAACTCCAACACCCTGCGCGAATAAAAAATAGCCCTCGACATGGTAATGATTGTCGGGAGCTAGCTTACTAATTAGTACTTTTTATGGATGATGACATCATAAAATACTATACGCCATATAAGATCCGTCATTTATAAATACTGAAACGCTTTCGCATCTGAAATCGCCGCATTAATACATGTGCTTAAATACGCTTCATTTTGAAATCGTGCCTTTAATGCACGCATCACTTCCGCTTGCAAATAAATAAATTCCGCACTTTGCTCGTGCTGCGGCATTTCTTCTAAACGTGTAATCGCTTCAATAACTTGTGGCAATGGTATGTTCATCTCAACTAAAATATCACGCAATACATACTGAAGTGTTTTATTTAACTGCATGCTCATCACTAAATGCATTTCCTTATTTAACCGTTGTTGCTGTTTTAATTGTTTAACAAGTGGATGCTTACTCACAACTTCATTTAAATAAGCGTATAGCGGTATATTTAACGTCCGTTCGTAATTTACATAACAATCTTCATTTGTTAAATAAATATAGAAGTCAAAAAACAATTGGCATTCTGGGCGTAAGACACTCGCACATAAATCGACATAGAGTGGGGAGTGCTTAATTGTTTTATTAAGCTGTTCAAACTCTTGAATTTGTTCTTCCGCTACGACATAATACGACTTCTTCGCCAAGTATATGATGTTTTCTATTTCTAACACACCCTATCCAATTATATTTTGTTTCATTATAGGATATTTTTTGTAAAATAGAAAATTATAGTAACTTTTATATAACCAAAAACACAATCAACATACCAGATGTCGATTGTGTTTTTCGATTATTAATGAGGTAAAAATACGAGCTGAATGACAAATAGTACAGCAAACACATACATAAGAGGATGTGTTTGTTTATATTTACCCGTCACTAGTTTAAGTAATGGGTAGCTAATAAAGCCAACTGCAATTCCTGTTGAAATACTTGATGTTAATGGCATTGCTAGCACGACTAAAAATGCTGGGAACGCCTCGTCAATTTCGTGCCACTGAATATCTTTTACCGCACCAATCATTAAACTACCAACAATAATAAGTGCTGGTGCTGTAATCGCGGCAACGCCTGATACCGCACCGACAAGCGGCCCGAAAAATGAAACAACAATAAATAAGCTTGCGACAACAACTGCCGTTAAACCTGTACGACCACCTACTGCAACACCAGCAGAAGATTCGATATATGCTGTTGATGGACTTGTACCGACCATCGCACCTGCTGTCGTTGCTAATGAGTCTGCTAGTAACGCTTTACGTGCGCGTGGTAATGTATCATCTTTCATTAAACCAGCTTGCTTGGCGACACCGATTAATGTACCTGTCGTATCAAATAATGTTACTAAAATGAATGAGAATATTACACCATATAAGCCGTATGCAATAACATCACCAATCGCCTCAATTGGATTCCACACTAAAATGCCTTCAGGTACATGTGGTGTTGCTACTACTTGCTCAATGTGTAATTGTCCCGTAAAGAATGCGACAATACCGGTAATGAGCATGCCGATAAAAATTCCACCCGGCACATTGCGTGCCATCAGTGCTACTGTAATAGCTAAACCAAAAATTGTTAGTAATGAACTTGGCGCAGCTAAATCGCCTAATCCCACTAAATTGGCATCGTTTTGCACAACAAGCCCTGACATACGTAAACCGATAAAGGCGATAAATAAACCGATACCTGCTGTAATCGCTAGCTTTAAGTTATTTGGAATCGCTGAAATTAATGTTTCACGGAATGGTGTTAAACTAATAATCACGAATAATAAACCTGCGACAAATACAGCACCGAATGCTGTTAAATAATCAATCGCCCCGTTAGACGTTAACACAACCGTATACGTGAAATATGCGTTTAAGCCCATTCCTGGCGCTATCGCAATCGGATAATTGGCAACAAGCCCCATCCATAATGTTCCGATAATTGCAGCGATAATTGTCGCCATAAATACTTGGTTAATGGGCACACCAGCATCTGCTAAAATACTCGGGTTGACGATAACAACGTATACCATCGTTAAAAACGTTGTTATCCCCGCAAGTACTTCACGTTTTACTGTTGTACCATGTTGTTGTAAGTTAAACATTTTGCACCTCTTTCAAAAACACGAACATTTTAAAGAACATTAAACATATTATTCGTTTTCGAAGCATGTTGCAACTGTTTTCTTCAAAGTGGTAAAAAGTTTATATTATATGAATTTTCTTACTTTAAATGATAGGTATCAGCGCCCATTTATTGGCGTTATAATGCTTGAAATTGCAAAACAAAGCTATTCAATGATGCTGTGTCCTCTGTTTCATTCATTACATCTGCATACGTCTGTACGAGTGCCTGAATGCTTGTAGGCGCTACTGTAAACTCCGGTAAAACATGTGTAGCATAATCCTTTTCCCATGCTCCGTCTTGTAAATAAGAAGCATCAACCGTTTGCGTGTGCTGACATATGAGCCCGTGTTGTTCGGCAATCGCACGTATGTCAGACTTCCCGAAAAGCTGCTGAATATTGCCATCATTTTCAATAAATGCTGAATATAAGGCTAAAATGGACACCGCACAAAAATGGTTGCGCTGTGCAAGCGATGTAAAGGCTAAATCCCATTCTGCAATGCAAATACGTGCAGATAGCTGTGCCATTTTCGCAAAATAGGCAGATAACTGTTCACGCGATGTAAAGTACCATAAACAATGTGACAAGACAATAACGTCATAATCATCTGCTTCCATCGTTAAAAAGTCCGTTTCTAGAAAAAATGTAATGCGCTCCCCTAATGTGGAAGCAGTAATCACATCATGCGCTTGCTGTAACGTCATCGGTGCACCATAATCGCCGCGCGCAATATCAATCGCCGTCACATGTCCCGCTTCACCGACTGCTTTCGCAAGTGCCATTGTTGTATCGCCTTGCCCACAGCCGATTTCTAATACGCGCATCCCTTCAGTAATGTGGAAAGCATCGACTAATGCGAAGCGGTGGCGGAGCTGTGTTGCTTGAATATCGTTCCCTTCATAAAGACCGTATGTTGCCATAAATTGCTGAATATCATGTTCCATGTGTAGACTCCTTTATCGTTCATCTACATGTATTATAGCACGGCATTTACACGTTAATTTGCCGTAGCTTCCTTTAATAATGGACGTCACTTTTCATAACTTCCCCACCGTAACAACGCTGGGCTGTGCCATACGCATACTTGCTGGATTCTTTGCAAGCCGTTGCCGCAACAAAAAGAAATCACTCACTACTAAAGAGCCTGTACATAATCTTCCATGTACAGGCGCTTTAGTGTTATATTACGTTAATGACATACTACAACGTATCGCGTGCTGGTAACGCTTCTACTTGATTCATATCGGTAAACGCCTCGTCAATCACTAGCTCCTTGGGCATATCATCTTCTGCTGCGTCGAAATCTACCGTAATTTTATATTGTTGTAAGAAGCGGTCCTCATAATGAAATTCCGCATAAATATCCTCTGCAGTTACTGTCTCGTCCATTTGGATATTAAATGCACGCTGTAACATGGCATATACATATGCGATATTATCAGGCTGTACCGTAAATGTTACGTGTGCAGCCTCATTTTGTTGCTCGACCGTATAGGCAGAAGACTCCAACATTAGTTCAAAAAAGGACATTTTTGCAGGAAGTGGGCTATAAGCACGTTCTCCTTCTAATGGTAGCCATTCATCTAAATTCAGTCGCTCGTACGCTTCTTCTTCGGTCATATATTGTTCAATGAGTGTAGTGCTTATCCCCGCATGTTGTGTCACTGTATATAATTGCTCCGGCATCCACACATACGTCGTTTCTTGTTGTGTCATCGTATTTAATTGCTCATCGTCATAAACATTTTCAATACGTAGTAACGACGAATAGCCTGACCAATCTTCCATTTTATAAATCCACATAAGTAGCTCGTCTTCTGTGACATTTTCCTGTGACACGCTTTCTTGTGGCTCGTCCACTTCGTCGCTTACCTCAACATCTTCCTCGTCCATTTGTGGCTCTGGTATCACGACCTGTTCGTCATCTCTTCCTTCTGACTCTCTTGTCTCACTCGTCTCCCCTCCAACTGGTTCTGTTGCAGCTGTATCCGTTACTGGCGTTGGTTTTATCGTTTCTTCATTTACCTGCTCATTACATGCGACTAACATGAGTACTGCCCCGACCATTACTGCATATTTACGCATTATGACATCCTCCTTTTATTTAGATTCACATATTACGCCCGACTACATCTATTTACGTAGCGTATTCCCAAATTTACGCATAAAAAAACAGCTTTCGGGAAATGCCGAAGCTGTTTTTGTTGGAACTTAGGAATTATCATATAAAAAAAGCTGAAAATAGATAGCATTAAAAACCCCCCACCCGAAAATTATCGGGTGGGGGGTTCCTCATATCGCTCTTCGTTTATACCGCTTGCTTTTTGAAGCGTGGGTGTGCCCAAAGCTCGCGCCATTTCAATACAGATGTAATGACGATAATTAAACCGAGTGTCAGCATGATGACAGATAACACACCGTTTAATACGTTGAAGCCGCCCGCATCGCCGTTCCAGTAGACGTTTTTAACCATCCAGAAGCCAGCTACGTTTACTGTAATGTATAAGTAAACAAGTGGCACGAAACATGTTAAGGCATAAATGCGTTTGTCGGCAATTTTTAAGACGAATGTGACACCACATACTAAACCGATTGAGGCCATTAATTGGTTCGATACGCCGAACAGTGCCCAAACCGAAGCGATGTCTCCTGAATTTAATAAATACCCCCACATAATACAAGCGAGCGCACTTGCTCCGATTGCGCCTGGCATCCAGTCAGTTTTCTTTAGTGGCTTATACACATTGCCTAAGAAATCTTGGATTAAGTAACGAGCTGTACGTGTACCAGCATCGATTGCTGTTAAAATAAATACCGCTTCGAACATAATAACAAATTGATAGAAGTAACTTGTTAAATGGCTAAACCATTCAACGCCCGCAAAGATGGCGGCCATACCAACGGCAAGTGTTACTGCACCACCCGTACGTCCTTCTAAGTCCATACCAATTGCTTCAGAAAGCGCCGGCAAATCGACTACGGTCATTCCTAATGTTGCGAAAACTTCTGGCGTTGAGTTAATCGCGAAGTAATCGGCTGGGTGTAATACCGTTGCAGCGATTAACGCCATCACCGCTACGACACACTCTACTAACATGGCGCCGAAACCAACAACGCGAATATCTTCCCAACGGTTAATCATTTTTGGTGTTGTTCCTGAACCGACAAATGCGTGGAAACCAGAAATCGCACCACATGCAATAGTAATCGATACGAACGGCCATACTGGACCTGCTACGATTGGACCGCCACCACCTAAGAAGTCAGGAATAATCGCTGGGAATTGAATTGTTGGGTTAATGATGAATACCCCAACGATTAAGGCGATGAATACACCGATTTTCATAAAGCTTGATAAGTAATCACGCGGTGCTAATAAGAACCATACTGGTAATGCTGCCGCGAAGAATGCATAAATTGGTAAAATTAATGATAGTGCTTCTCTGTCTAATGTTAAAACTTCACCAAGCCATGTACCTTGAATATATGGCCCTGAGAATACGGCAAGGATTAATAGTCCGACACCGATTGCGGTAGACAATTTTAAATTACCTGTTGTCCGTGTAATAACTCCCATTAACATCGCAATTGGAATCGTTGCGGCAACGGCGAATGTCCCCCACGGATTATCGGCTAATGCGCCTAAAATAACCATTGAAAGACCCGCCATTGTAATCGTGATGATAAATAACATCGCTAACCCCGTACAGAAACCAGCAACTGGACCAAGCTCCTCACGCATTACTTCCGATAACGATTTACCGCCTTTCATCATTGACGCAAATAACACAACAGCGTCATGCACGGCACCACCGATAACGGCACCGATTAATAACCATAAATAACCGGGTAAATACCCGAACTGTGCAGCTAAAATAGGACCTACTAATGGACCTGCTGCTGCGATTGCCGCAAAGTGGTGACCAAAGGCAACCCATTTATTCGTTGGTACATAGTCTTTACCATCGTTTTTTTCGTGTGCTGGCGTTGGGCGATCGTCGTTAATTTTTAATACTTTCTTTGTGAAGAAAATACCATATAAACGATACGCAATTGTCAGTACACAGATGGCACCAATTACAAGTGTAATGGCATTCATTATGTAATTCCTCCTTCATATTCATGTCAAAATATGTACAAATTATGGCATATACTAATTTTTCACAATAGTAGCACAATTATTGCTATAGAACAATACACATCTGAATAATTTTTGTAAACATAACGCTTTGTTTACAATCAAAATCTGTTATAGCACAACATTAAGCACTGCTATTTTCTTATTTTTGCAGTCTTTTTCGTCAGTTATACAGCAAAATTCCTCGGTATAATTTCTTGACAAATCGTTTTCTCCGCGATACAAAGCCACACAAAAAAACGAGCGATTTCTATATAGCACTATAGAAATCGCTCGTTTGCACATATTCAATTCATTAGCGGAAGTCCGCTTTAAATTCGCCTGTAATCGTTTGGTGACCGTTTTGCTCGTCATATGCTTGTACTTGCTCAAGCTCGAAGCGATCCATAATCGGAATATCGTTCACTGAGAATAGGTACGCATCTTTTGTTGCTTTATGCTCATACCAAGCCCAGTTTGGTACAACGAAGTAGTCACCGGCTTTCCAGTCGAAGCGCACACCGTTAATAACCGTGTAACCTTCTCCTTTATGCGCATGGTAAACCGTTGAGTGCGTATGACGCAATGCTTTTGTATGCATGCCAGCTGGTAAGTGTTGCATACGTGTCCCAAGTGTTGGGTTCGCTGATTTACCTGTTGATGGGTTGATATATTCTACTGCAAAGCCGTGATGTGGGTCTGGATCGAAGGCCATTAAGCCTTTAATGCCATCAACAGTACGGTCCCATTTATAGTTTGCAAGTGGTGCAACGGTAAATTTATCATCGCCTACTGGACGTACCATACCACCGCGGTAACGTTGTTCAGTAAAGTTATCAGGTACACCTGGTTGCTCTAAGCCATCTGCATACGGTTCAAAGAATGTACCACCGATGCCGTAAAGTGTTGGAATATCAAGCGCGTCCATCCATAACATTGGTTCTGTACCTACATGCTCATGGCCGTGCCATAAGTTTTTTGGCGTAATTAAGAAGTCGCCTTCTTCCATGAAAATACGCTCACCTTGTACGATTGTATAAGCGCCTGACCCTTTTGAAATAAAGCGTAACGCAGATTGTGAGTGACGGTGAGACGGTGCTTTTTCGCCTGGTTGTAGCATCTGAATCGCCGCGTAAATTGTTTGTGTTGTTGAGCCCCAGCCCCATGGTTTACGGTATGTTAAGCCTGGATTTTGGAAGTAAATCGCACGACGTTCACCACCACGGTCTGGTGTGAAAATTTGTGCTGCCTCGCCCATTTTCTTCTCTAGTAATTCACTTGACCATAAATATGCTTCTGCTTGTGGCTTTGGCGTTTTATGCATAATTTCTGGAATCGCTTCCCAAAGTGGTCCTAAGTTGTACTCCGCAATATCATTTTTGAAATCGGTTACAAGTTGACTTTTCATAAATTGTGCTACTTCTGGTGACATTGGACCTGCCATCATACATCGCTCCTTTTCATATCTGTGTAGAAAGAGGCGCTACACCATTTGTCAAATTCTGATGGTGTAACGCGCTTCTTAAATTTCCTTACGCTGTTGGTACTGCTTCTTTTACTGTCGCTACTTTATTTTCAAGTGCGCCTACTTTATCAATCTCAATACGTACAACATCGCCATCTTTTAAGAATGTCGGTGGTGTCATTGCTACACCTACTCCACCTGGCGTACCAGTTAATACAACATCACCTGGCTCTAATGTCATTAAGTTTGATAAGAACGCTACTAACTTTTGTACAGAGAATACTAAGTTCGCTGTGTTTGTTTTTTGGCGAACTTCACCGTTTACTGTTAACACAACATCTAAACCTGATGGATCTTGTAATTCATCAGCTGTTACTAGGTAAGGACCCATTGGCGCTGAACCATCTACTGTTTTCCCTTGTAACCACTGTAATGTACGGCGCTGAATGTCGCGGTATGTTACATCATTCGTAATTGTGTACCCTGCTACGTAATCAAGTGCATCTTCTTCTGATACATTACGCGCTTGTTTACCGACAACGAATGTGAATTCTGCTTCGTAGTCTAATTGCTCTGAGATTGGGTAGAACGGAATATCGTCGTCTGGCCCTAAGATTGTGTTCGCAAATTTTGCGAAAATAACTGGATGTGTTGGTAATTCACGACCCATTTCTAAAATGTGTTCGCGGTAGTTATGACCAACACAAATAATTTTGCCTGGGTTTAATACTGGCGCTTCAATTTTTACATCTTCACGTGCGAAAATCGCTTGTTGTTTTGATGCTTGTGGGTTTTCTAAAATGAATGCTACCGCTTCATCAGCAAGTTGTAATGATTTTTGTCCACCTTGATATAATTCATCTGTTGTTGCTGGTACGAAGGCATGTGCAATTTCTTTTGCACGGTATTCGCCTTCTGCTACTAACTTCGCCTCGTATGCTAAGTTTAAGTCGATTACTTGCTCCTCTACTAACGCAGCTGCGCGTGTTGTTCCGTTAAATGTATAGTTGATTAATTTCATGCTCTCGGACACCCCTTATCGTTTTAGAGTACTTTGTTCTCTATTTATAGATTTAATGTAATATACAACAACCTAGAAAGTCAACTTTTTTCAGAAAAATCAATGAACAACTTTTTTTCTACTATTAAATGATTTTTACAGCGCTTAATCATCAAACCGAAATATTGTTAGAAAATTATAATTTTTGTTGACAAATGAGTGCGTTTTCATGTAAATTTCAATTTAAGGAACTTAGTTCTCTATATGTAGAATTAAAAAATGGAGGGGTTATGAAATGGAACAACTTAGCAATGTAATCGTAGTCGGTGGAGGAATTGGTGGTTTAGCAGCTGCTCTTGCCATTACGAAAAAAACAGATAAAACTGTTGCCGTACTTGAGCAAGCACCGCAATTTGGAGAAGTGGGCGCAGGTATCCAGCTTGCACCAAACGCACTACACGTGTTAGACCAATTAGGCGTAAAAGAAGAAGTATTAAAAGCAGCCGTATTACCAAAACGTTTAGTATTAAAAGATGTATACACAGCAAAAGAATTAGCGGTACTTGATTTAACGGAAGATTTCCAAGCACACTTCGGTCAGCCATATATCGTATTACACCGTTCAGATTTACACCGTTCTTTATATGAAGCATGTCAAGCAAACGGCAATATCACATTTTTAAATAACCAAGTTGTACAAAAAGTAGAGCAACAAGATGGTTCAGTAAGTGTTGTCAACCAAAACGGGGAATCATTTAGCGCTGAAGCCGTTATTGGTGCAGATGGTTTAAAATCAAATATTCGTAAACATTTCTCACAAGATGAGCCCATTTGTTCAGAATATGTAGCATACCGTGGAACGATTCCTATGGAAGAAATGTCAGCAACAGGTGACGTTGAGTTAGATGACGTAATTATGTGGATTGGGCCAAACTTACACTTAGTACAATACCCAGTACGTCGTGGTGAGCTATATAACCAAGTCGTTGTATTCAAAACATACGACTATAAACCAGAAGGCGACTGGGGTACACCAGAAGAAATGGCGAAGCGTTTTGAAGGAGCGCACCCATTAGTAGAACGAGCACTTGAGTTTATTTCAACACAATTCCGCTGGCCGATGTTTGACCGTCTACCAATCGAGAACTGGACAGATGGCAATGTAACATTACTTGGCGACGCGGCACACCCAATGCTACAATACTTAGCACAAGGCGCTGCACAAGCATTAGAAGATTCTCTTGTATTAGCAGAATCATTACAAGACGCATCAAGCTATAACGAAGCATTCGTAGCGTACCAACAAGAACGTCAACCACGTACTGCCAATGTCCAAACATCTGCACGTAAATGGGGAGAAATTTTACACGCTGAAGATGATATTACAACATTACTGCGCAACACGATTTTTGCACAACATACAGCGAAGAGCTATGAAGTAGCAGATTTCTTATACAGCTACTTCAACAAACGTCAAGAAAAAGTAAACGCATAAAAAAAAGAAGAAGAGCATTACGCCTCTTCTTCTATGTAACCGAAAATGGCAGACATTTCGCGACTCATCGCACAAAGACGTTGAATGTGTTCATCTTGTACGTCGTCTGGCACATCTTCACTAAAGCCAACGACCGCAAAGACACAAACAAGCTCTTTTTGGAAGTTAAATACGGGGAAACTCACCGATGATACATGTTTCACAAGCGGTTCATATGCAAGTACGACTTGCTGCGCGCGAATTTGCTTTAATTCTTTTTGGAATGCCGCAACGTCGAACCCTACAATTGTTTGCTGTTCACGCTCAATCCAATTCAGCACTTCAAATGAATTCGCGTATGCCGCAAACATTTTCCCGGTTGCCGAATTGAGCGGTAACTTTGTCCCAACTTGTGCACCGATATTTAAGCCGTAATTGGTGTTCCAAATATTTGTAATGACCGGTGTATCATTGACCCATGTTGCAAGCAGCGTGGACATATTCGTCATTTTGCTAATTTCTTTAAAGTACGGTGTTAAACGCCCGATGAAATCTGTATTTTGCATCGCTACTGTGCCGTATTCTAAAAACTTATAGCCGAGTGAAAAATAACCACGCTTTTGGTCGCGGTATAAGAGACCAAGCTGTGTCAATGTATTCAAGTATTTATACAAATTACTTTTGGAAATTCCTGTTGCTTCTTGAATATCCGTAAATTTTAGCGGTTCGTCACTTTTAGCGACGACATCGATAATGTCGATGCCTTGTGCGAGTGACCCAATCGTTGTACTTGTTGACATACCACAATCATCCTTTCTTTTTTAAAACTATACCATATTCAGACAATGATACTATGAGGAAAGAGGTTTTTTTATGACTTATGCACAGTTTACAACGAATATCGAACAATTTGAACAAAGCATTGCTACGTTCACACAAACATTCCAATCCACACCTGAAGCAACACTGCGTCAACAGCCATCCCCAGCGGAGTGGTCTGCATTCCAAATCGCTAGCCATGTTGTAGAAGCTGTACGCTTTTGGGTAACTGATTTAGAAGCATTACTTGTTGTACCAGGCGCAAAATGGGGACGTAACCATGAACACGTTCGTCGCCTTGCTGCGGTGGAAGACAATTACATTGCTTCATTAACAACAGACGGACTTATTGCTGATTTACAAGCACTCATCCCTCTTGTAAAAGAAGCACTTGTACGTGTAGAAGATGCAGATTTAGAGAAAACTGCACCAAGCTACAATGCAAACTTTGATGGCAAACCGCTATCATTTTTAATCGATCATTTAATTATTAAACATGTGGCGGGTCACGTTGGTCAACTTGAACGACACATCGATAAAGTAAAACAACTTACAAACGCTTAATTTTGTACGCATCCCCCCTGATTCGTACATCCATCCCTTACCCTTATAAATGTTTATATAAAAAACGAAAGAGCGCAGGTGCCGACTGCGCTCTTTTTTCTTGTGAAAGAACGTTCGCATCATCGTTATTTAACATTTTCATATTATGCTGACGCACAGTAGCATGCTCACGGTGATGCGTATACGTTGGAGAGCATACAATGGTAGAAGAAATCAAGAAAAATCACGAAATTTCTTCTATCATTTTTTGTGTTTGTCATCCGCTGTTAAATAAAAATATACATTTCAACTATATAGTTGAAATGTATAGTTAGACTGTATATAATGAGTGTAACAACATAGAAAGGACAAATGCGATGAAAAAACATAAGCTACTCCCGTTAACAGAAACGATGCACTATATTTTGCTGGCACTTCGTGAGCCGCTTCACGGATATGCTATTATGCAACAAGTTGAACATATGAGTCATGGTGACGTACGCATTGCTGCTGGGACACTATACGGAGCGGTTGAAAATTTATTGAAATATGACTGGATTGTCCAAGTACCCTCTGATGACCCGCGCCGCAAAGTGTATCACATTACCGATGAAGGACTTGCTATTTTGGAACAAGAACGCCAACGTTTACAACATATTGTGTCATTATATGAAGGAGGGATTTTATGAAAAAGTTTAAGTTATTTACGGACGCCACAAAAGAAGAAGCTTGGCTGAATGAATGGATGCGTCTTGGCTATGAAGTAACGCGAAAAAATATGTTCCAAGTGTATTCCTTTACACGCACCGCCGATACAAACCGCGCCATCCGTATCGACTGTCAAAGCTTTTCGTCTAAAAAAGCCTTTGAGCATTATAAACAATTTCATGAAGAGCTCGGCTGGCACTATATTGATGGCTCACAGTGGCAACATTTACATTATTGGCGTAGCCCCGCAAGTCGGGAGGACGAATTATTTTCTGACCACGACTCTGAAAAATTATATTTACAACGTTTAACACAGTACTACAGCTTATACACGACATTCTTTTTTGTGCTCGCGATTATTTTCGTCGATGACATGTCCAATTTCTTTAATATTCAGTCTGCCTTTTTAACACCTGGCTTATGGAACAAAGAAGGAAGTGCTTTTATAAGTGCCTTTTTATTTGAATTACCATTTGCGCTTGTTCGCTTCTTCTCGCCTTGGTTTATGATCGTTGCAGGTTTCTTCTTCCTACGTACCTATATGAATTATACGAAGCATTTAAAGAAACACCGCTCATAAAATGCTTATTTAATATTATTGTTGACTTCAATATTAATATTAAAACAACCTTGCTGCAGATATTTGACAAGGTTGTTTTTAGGTCGTCGTTACCTTTTTTCTGTGAGGATTTTTTGGTCGGCTACATATAGCATGCAGCTTCTTAAAAAAAGCATGTCATAAAAAATGCGCGCATAGCCGCTCTAGTTGCGACAAATAATGATGTTTGACTATCAAATTGCTCCGATCATTCACCGTTTACTAATGGATGTAAAAATCCTCCGAATAATTCGGCAATATCGATTGCTAGAACGACTGCCAAATTTGAAAATATTATCGGGAAATATATCACATACATACTGGATGATTTTGGCTCATCACTACGCGTGCTACTTTTCATGTGTGCTGAGCAGTTTTCAAGGAATTATAGCTAATATACTTAAGCAGCATGCATGAATCCGCAACCGATAAAATACAAAAAAACTGCCCCCTTCTTTATAAGAGGGCAGTTTTTAGTCAAGCACATGTTTATTCCGTAACACGGAACTGGCGTATTTGTTGTTGTGTTTGTAATGCTTCTGTCGTTAATACTTGGGCAACGGCATGAATTTCTTGCATCGTTGCATTTTGTTCTTCGACTGCTGCAAGAACGGTTTGGCATGCATCGGACGCCTGTTGTGCCCCGGTTGCCATGTCATTTACAGATGCCGCGACTTCTTCAGTACTTGCGGTCATTTCTTCTGCAGACGCAGATACTTCTTGAATATGCGCAGTCATTTCATTAATTTCGGTTTCAATATGTGTAAAGGACTGTTGCGCACTGCCAACATATGTGACACCTTCATCAATGCTTTGCACCGTCGCATCAACACTTTCAGCAACCGCTTTTGTCTCTTGTTGAATGATTGCTGTTAATGACACAATTTGTGTCGCTGATTGTTTCGATTGCTCCGCTAACTTACGAACTTCATCAGCAACAACGGCAAAGCCTTTGCCATGCTCGCCTGCACGTGCCGCTTCAATCGCTGCATTCAGTGCAAGTAAATTTGTTTGGTCTGTAATATCGGTAATCACCTTTGTCATTTGCTCAATTTCGGTTGATTGCGCATGTAATTGTTCAATGCGCGCTTTTGTTTCATATGAGGTTTCTTGAATAATTGCCATTTGTTGCTTCGCTGTTTGCAATGTCGTACTGCCATCTGTTGCCGTTTGTTGCATCACTAACGCACGCTCTTGTAATTGGTGTGATGCTTCGGCAATACGTGCGACACCTTGCGCGCTGTCATCGGTTGCAATCGCACAGTCATTGCCCATCATTGCGGACTGATTCGCTGCTTGTGCGATTTTTTCCATATGTGCAGCAACTGCTTGTGATGTAACCGATACCTCATCGGTACTTGCGGCTAGTTGCTCAGCTGCTGCCGTTGTATTCATGACATTCGCTGAAACGGTTTTGACGACATCTGCTACATTCGTTTGCATCGTATTGAATGCTGTCGCTAACGTTTGCAACTCATCGTTTGTTTGAACAGTAAGCGCTGCTTGGCGTAAATCACCAGATGCAATAACATTCGCTGCGTGTGTCACTTGCGCGAGTGGTACAGAAATATTACGCACAATCCGATATGAAAGAACTGCTGCAATAATTGTACCGATAATCGCTAGTGCAATTAACATAAACTGTGTTGTCGCTGCTGCTGCCAGCGTATTTTCACCTGTTTTATCCATTTCACCTGATTGGAAAGTCACGATGTTTTCAATTGATGCTTGGATGGCGTCATTTGTTGGTACAGCTTTGTCAAATAATGTTGCGGTCGCACGCTCGATATTGCCTGCTTGTACATCAGCAATGACATTATCGACATATGTCGTATAAGCTATTTCTAATTGCTGTAATGTATCAAGTTCTGCTCTCATCTCTGGTACGACAAATAACGGCTCAATTTTCTCTAATGTCGTTAAAATAAACTCGCGCTGCTCATCAATGGCTGCAAGTTCCTCCTCATCTTGACGCAACACGTATGAGCGAATCGATAAACCTTGTAACGATGTCGCATTTTGGATTTTTGTTGCTTCGATAACTTTATACGCACGGTCTTCAAGTAAATATGTATACTCATCACTTATTTTTTGTAATTGAAATACCGCAAATGTTGCTAAACTAATAAACAATAGGATGGAACTCCCAAAGCTTAAAAATAATTTTTGTTTTATATTCATGTGTAACCGCTACTTTATGTAGCTTCCCTCCTATATTCCGTTCCTCTATATCATTTTCATGCAAAACGACTGCATCGCAAAACTTTTAGTCTATTCAATATAATGACTTTTCTATCACAATCCCCTTATGGTACTTCGGCATATTTACATCTATTTTTACAAAAAAATAATATTTAGAACAAATAGCATTATTTTTGTACAATGTTTAACGCTCTAAACGAGTATATAGATATATATAATTCGTCCAGTCTTGTATACATTTTGTTAGGATCAATGTTAATATCGATTTTCACGTTAAAAAAAGCTATATACGCAGATATGCTGCGTACATAGCTAGTAACATTATGTTTATGCGCGAATGCGAATTTCTGTTGTCGGGTCAAAGAAATGTACCTTGTCCATCGTAAAGCCAATCGTAATTGTTTGACCGGCTTCAATTTGTAACTGTGCATCCACGTTGCAACGATCGCATCATCTTCAAAGTTTGTGTATAACATCGTTTCAGAACCTGTTAATTCTGCGACATCGACTAGTACATGAAATGTGTTTTCGTGTACGTCAGGATCATTTACGGTGAAATCTTCTGGACGAATACCTAACACCACTTCCTTCTCTTGATACCCTTGTGCTGTTAACATATCTGTTTGCTGTTGTGTTAACTGAATTGTTTGTTGTCCAATTGTGACCGTGTTATGCTCCACGGTTGCGCGTAAAAAGTTCATCGCTGGTGAGCCGATGAAGCCGGCTACGAAAATATTTTCAGGGTAATCATAAATATATTTCGGTGCGCCGACCTGTTGAATGACACCGTCTTTCATCACAACGATGCGACTTGCCATCGTCATTGCTTCTGTCTGATCATGGGTCACATAAATCGTTGTTGTGCCAAGGCGTCGATGTAATTTGACGATTTCAGCGCGCATTTGCACACGTAATTTCGCATCTAAATTTGATAATGGCTCATCCATTAAGAATACTTTAGCATCTACGTACGATGGCACGACCTAACGCCACACGTTGACGCTGACCACCTGAAAGTGCTTTTGGCTTTCGTTTTAAATACTCCTCTAAGCCTAAAATTTTGGCTGCTTCCTGTACGCGGCGCTCAATTTCTTCCTTTGATACTCTGCGCAGCTTCAAGCCAAATGCGATATTATCATAAACAGTCATATGTGGATATAACGCGTAATTTTGGAATACCATCGCGATATCACGGTCCTTTGGTGCTACTTCATTGACACGGCGTTCGTCAATATAAAAATCACCTGTTGAAATTTCCTCTAACCCTGCAATCATCCGTAGCGTGGTCGATTTCCCACACCCAGATGGCCCAACAAATACGATAAATTCTTTGTCATCAATATGTAAGTTAAAGTCACTTACAGCGGTTACTTTATTATCATATACTTTGTTAATATTATTTAATTTCAACTGCGCCATGCGGTCATCCCCCTTGTTAATGTTCCTACAGTCAGCATAATAGAAAACGCTTTCAAAAAGAATGCAAAATTTTTAGACAATTGTTTAAAATTTTTTTATTTACGCATTTGCCCATTGTTCACGTAAATACGCAGATGCCGGTTCAATATGTGGGTGCTGCGTATTTTCAAGTAATACGGGTACATGCGGCATCGACGTTTTCATATGCGCAAATAACGTATGATAGCGCATTTGCCCACTCCCAACCGGTACAAAATGCAGTGATGGATGCACAATAAAATCCTTCGCATGCACGGCCACAATATCATCCCCAAAAAGTTGTAGCGCTTCCTCAACAAGTGCTTGCTGTGACGTATAATTCCCGTCATGTAAGAAGTTTGCCGGGTCATAAATGATCTTCGCAGCAGGTGACTGTAAATCTCGTAAAATACGAGCCATATGCGCCGGTGTATGTAGTGGATGATTAATACCGCCTTCAATGCCGACAATCGTTTGCTCACGTTCTGCCACTTCAACAAGCTGCGCTACACTACGTACCACGTCCTGATATGCCTCTTCCTCATAATTACGTGTACTATAGCCTAAGTTCGGAATAACGCTACCTGTTTCTGTGCCAACGATGCGCCCATTTAACTGCTTCACAAAGTGTAAATGCGCTTTAAAATAATCAAGTTGGCGCTGACGCTCATCTCTATCTGGATGAATGACGTTAATATAACAGCCGAGCACTGCAATCTGAATGTTATGTGGTGCGAGTGTATCGGTAATAAATGTCGTAAGCTGCTGTGTTAATGATGCCGGTGTTGCCTCAAAATTGGGCAATGTTTTTACGAGTGCAAGTTGCATGTATGAAAAGCCCATGTCATGAATGCGTGCTGCAGTGTCCGCAAATGTTGGTGCTTTCACATCATGCCCACGTATCCCTAATTGAATTGTCATATATTTTTCCTCCTCTATGAAAAAGGCTGTCTTAGACAATTGTCTGAGACAGCTTTTCTTCTATTAACGTGCCAACCAGCCGCCATCAACAGCAACCGTATGCCCATTCATATAATCCGATGCACGACTTGCTAAAAAGACAACTGTACCCATTAAATCTTCAGGTGTTGCCCAACGCGCCGCAGGAATACGACTTGTAATTTCCGCTAAGCGTTGCTCGTCCTCACGAATCGGTGCGGTATTTTTCGTTTCGACATAGCCTGGTGCAATCGCATTAATTTGAATGCCGTGCTCAGCTAACTCATTCGCAAAGGCTTTCGTTAAACCGACAACCCCATGCTTACTCGCTGTGTACGGTGGTACAAACTTACCGCCTTGATAGGAGAGCATCGACGCAATATTAATGATTTTCCCGCTCTTTTGTGGCACCATCACTTTTGCAACGGCTTGGCTTAAGTAATACACCGAGTGTAAGTTTAAGTCCATCACGGCTTGCCAATCCTCTTTTTTGTAGTCAAGAAGCGGTGCACGGCGAATCGTTCCCGCATTATTGACTAAAATATCGATGCGACCAAATGCGTTCACACATGCGTCGACAATGCCATCAATGTGGGTTTCGTCTGATAAATCAGCTTGGTAAAATTGTACACCTCGATTTAGCGGTGCTAATAGTTCTTCTGTTTCTGCCCAGTTTGTGCCGTGTGTGACGATAAATACATCCGCTCCAGCTTTTGCTAAAGCATAGGCATATGCTTGGCCTAACCCCGTATTACCACCTGTAACAATGGCAACTTTTCCTTGTAGTGAAAAATAATCTAGTGAAAATTGCGCTAACGTTGTCATCAAATTCCCCCTATCGTAAATCTTCCATTGCAACATGGTCCATGTCGTCATACGTAATATTTTCCCCGCACATGCCCCAAATAAATGTATAGTTGCTCGTCGCTGTCCCTGTATGAATCGACCAGCTTGGTGAAATAACAGCTTGCTCATTTTTTAAAATCAAATGGCGTGTTTCTTGTGGTTGCCCCATAAAGTGGAAGACGCGTGTTTGTTCATCCATATTAAAGTATAAATACACTTCCATACGGCGTTCATGTGTATGGCAAGGCATCGTATTCCACACACTACCTGGTGACAGCATCGTTAAGCCCATTTGTAATTGACAGCTTTCACATACATTTGGATGAATGTATTGATAAATTTTACGGTCATTTAACGTTTCGCCCGCACCTGCTTCTAGTGGCTTAATTTGTGCTAAATCGATTTTCACCGTTGGATAGGTATGATGCGCTGGTGTCGAGTTAATATAAAACTTGGCTGGCTGTGTGGCATCCGCTGACGCAAAGAATACTTCCTTCGCCCCGCGCCCGACATATAAGCCGTCTTGATGCGCCATGTCATATGTGTCACCATCAATCGTTACCGTACCCGCTCCGCCAATATTAATAATGCCTAGCTCACGACGCTGTAAAAAGAACTCCACCCCTAGCTCTTTATTTAGCGTAATCGTCAGTGGTGTTGTTGTCGGTGTCACACCGCCAAAAATCATACGGTCTACATGTGTATATGTTAAATGTACATGCCCAGCTTCGAATAATGTTTCGACTAAAAATTGCTCACGTAATTCATCGGTCGTAAATGTTTTGATATGTTCTGGGTGATGCGCATAACGTGTTTCCATCGTAAAATCCCCTTCCATGCCGCGTATATATTGTTTGATTATTCGTTCATTTTTAGTATAAGTAAAGATGTAAGGGTTTACAATTTGTCACTGGCACGTTCTTAAAATATCAAACGCTTTCGTTAAATTTTTATACAAAATAACGGGTAAAAGACAAAAAAAGCATGACATACAGTAATGTGTAAGAGAGCCATGCTCGCAGAAAACATTGCCTAGTAGACAAAAAAGACAAACACGATTCCATCATCATGTTTGTCTCTTTTTAAAGATTGTATACTAGCTATTATTTCTCCAATGGTTGTACATTTTTCACAAAGAATGAACCGATTAAGCCAAGCACAGAAATAACGGCTACAACAATAAAGGCTGTATGAATACCGTGCGCTAAAAACTCTGCTGGCAATGCATCAGCGAATTTTTCGATGTAGTTTTGCTGACCGATAGTAAACATCGTAATCGCAATTGCTGTTCCAAGTGCCCCAGCAATTTGCGTTAATGTGTTCAGTGCAGCTGAACCGTCTGCGAATTTTTGTGGCGCAAGTGAATTCATCGCATTCGTTTGTGCAGGCATAATTGTCATCGATACACCGACGAAGAATATGCATAAGTTCACAATAACCATCCACGTTGCAGTCGTCGCTGAAATCGTCATTAAGAACACCATCATTGACACGAAAATCATCGTAAAGCCAATGCGCGTAAAGATTTTCGCGCCTACTTTATCAAAGTTTGTACCTACGATTGGTGACATCATAATATTTAAGACATTCCCTGGTAACATGCATAAGCCTGCTGTTAATGCCGCAAAACCAAGCACTGTTTTTAAGAACATGGGCACTAAAATTGCCACTGATAAAATCATAAACATCGTTGCGACCATCAGTGCAACACCTAAGCGAAACATCGGTGATTTGAAGACCGATAAGTCAATCATCGGCTCCTCCATTTTCGTTTGACGCACACCGAAAATGACTAATAAGACAAGACCGACAATCAGTGGACCATAAACGATCGCTTCTGTAATCGATTGTTCTGCTAATGTAGCAAGTGCAAACACAACACCACCAAAACCAAACGTGGATGATACTAATGAAAGCATATCCATTTTAGGACGTGTAACTTGTGACACATTATCTACTTTCGAAAGTGCTAAGAAAATGACGGCGGCATACACAACAACCATCATCCAGAAAATATAGCGCCAGCTCAGTGCTGACACGATTAAACCTGCGATAGATGGACCAAGTGCTGGACCGGCTGTTAAAATAATGCCGACAATTCCCATCACAGCGCCGCGTTTTTGAATCGGGAAAATTAACATAACAACGCTAAACATTAGCGGTAAAATAATCCCCGTCGCAAGTGCTTGTACAAAACGACCTGCTAATAAAATAGTAAAGTTTGGTGCAAGTGCGCCAAGTAACGAACCGATAATCGCAAATGTCAGTGCTGCGACGATTAATTGGCGTGTTGTAAACCAACGGACTAAATAAGATGAAAGCGGTACGAGTACAGCTAATACAAGTAAGTAACCTGTCGTTAACCATGCTGCAGATGCCGCAGATACATCAAAATCTTCCATAATATTTGTTAATGCCATGTTTAATGCTGTTTCCCCGAATAACCCAAGGAAAGTACCAATCATTAAAACAGCTGCCATCCCTTTTGGACTTTTTACATTAAAAAAAGGTGCTGCCATTTTTATCCTCCTATATGAAACGTATTTCTTGAAAAGCGATGATAACTCCACATGTATCATACGTTTTGCAGTGCGATAACCTCTTGTTATTTTTCAGCACGGTTGTAACTGTATCAAATTTTCTCCTGAAAACTCAATGAATCATTGGTAAAATTCCCCCGACCATTCTTGCAATTGTGAACATCGAAATAACAATAAACGGATAATAAAACCATCTTTTCTTTCTTTTTTCCAGATGATTTTCACATAGGAAAACGCTTGCATATAGACAGTACTATGCGACATAACCCCTTGTCCTGCTTGACTTTGAGAGCTTTGCTATGAAAACGCACTAAAAATCAACTACTATTTGCATAAAAAACGGCTTTTTTCATCAATTGTGAACAACCATTTTTGCCCATTTAGACAAAAATAACACGTGACACATATTCAACTTTCATGATAAAATAATGTATTACACGTTAGGAGACTGAAAACTATTATGATTGAAGTAAAAACATCGCCCGTTAGTGACGGCGAATTTAACCGCGGCGTCTTCGCAACAACGGTTATTCCAAAAGGTACATTATTTCACCAAGCACCTGTTATTGCTTATCCAAACGAACAACACGAGCATATTGAAAAAACATTATTAGCTGACTATGCGTTTGAGTATGGTATTAATCATACAGCGATGCTTTTAGGTTACGGTATGCTGTTTAACCACTCGTACCATGCAAATGCCACGTACGAAATTAATTTTGATAACCATACATTCGATTTCTTCGCCTACGAAGATATTCAACCAGGTGACGAAATTTTCATTAACTATAACGGCGAACCGGACGAGCCAGAATTATTATGGTTTGATCGCGACGACGAAGATAATCAATAACAAATGCTCCCTGTCGCTTCGATGCGGCAGGGAGTTTTTCATGTGAGTTATAAATTTTTTTGTGAAAGACGGAGCATGCATACATTTATTTCTTCTCACGACAAGATAAGTTACAAGCTCACGTTCGCTTTGTAGTCATATTTATCGATAATATCTATTAACAAATACCTATTTTTATTGTAAAATAATGATAATTATAAAGGAATAGAGGTACTCATTATGAAAAAAACACTCACAGCGATGTTACTCACTGGTGCGCTCTTATTGCCAACACCGACACTCGCCAACAGTCCGTATAAAGACGTTTCAAATTACACCCATACACATATCGTCAATCGTATCGTTAGCAGTCACATTATGGAGCCCATTTCCACTACCCATTTCGGTATTAGCCAACCAGTAACGCGTGGCGATGTCGCAGCGTATATTCAAAATGCCTATAAATTATATGCGGTGCGACCTGCGAAGCAATTTGTCGATGTGCCCGCTTCGCATCCGCAAGCAGCGGCGATTCAAGCATTGTATCGTGCCGGCATTGTGGACGGCTCGTCTACAACCGGAAAATTCCGTCCGGACGACAAAATTACGCGTGCACATGTAGCGAAAATATTTACGAATTTATTAAAGCTCACACCGCAAACGACAAATGCTTTTTCTGACGTTGCGTTGTCCAACCCGAACAATACACATATTGGCGCACTTGTACAAAAAGGGATTGTCACAGGCTATCCAAACGGCCAGTTCCGACCAAATGCACCGGTATCACGCATGCAACTGGCAACATTTATTTACCGTAGCTTATACGGGATGGAACCACAAAAGCCAGTCGCTGTGAAAAGAATTACGAGTAATTTTGATTATGCACCGACAAAGCTAAAAGCCGCGAATTATACCGATTTACCGCGCAGCGATTATCGTCATCATTTTTATACGCAATTTATGTCAAATGGTAATAATATCGTAAAAGAATTTGGCTTAATTTATGATGTCTACGAGGAGTGGATATATGTTGGACAAGATGGTACAGATGCATGGGGCTACTATATGGATTTACGTGGCTTAGAGGACGGTAAACCGCAAGAGCGCATGAGAGAGATGTACGGAACTCATTATCATCACACCTTAACCGCATATTTTGAAGACCGTGTGTATGTCAACAATGTGCTATTTAAAGATGTTGTTAAAGTAGCTGAAAAGGAACTGTATACAGTAGATTCTGATGGCTCGATAATGTCTCCTGAGTACGACGGGGTACATACTATTTACTACTTCAAAAAGGGCTACGGTTTACTAAAAGTGACCAATGGCGAGGGCGACAGCTTATTTGAAATCGGTAGCTACACGCTACGCTAAATAAAAAACAAGGCTATGATTACTCAACATTTTCTAGAGCACATCATAGCCTTTCTTTCACACATGAAACTTCTTCTTATATTCAGCCGGTGTATAGCCCGTATATTTTTTAAAGCAAATGCTAAAGTATTGCGGATTGCTGTAGCCGACTGCTTCTGCCACTTCATAGTTTTTCAGTCCATCGACACGCAGCAGCTCCATTGCTTTTTGCATACGTAGCTTCAATAAAAGGTACACGCTTCGTGACCAAATACATGTTGCATTTGTCCTCCCAATACGGACACTTCCTTTCTCTCGTTAAATTTTTGTAAGTTCTCCCAATGTTTATATACTAAAATTGTAAGAAACTCTAATGTATCTGTCGACTATTTTTTATAATATTTTGACTATTAATACAAGGAGGCGATAATATGATAACTGAACAAAAAGATCGTAGTGTATGGATTTTAGCAGTCCTTTATTTTGGTTGGATTGTGTCGTATGTAGACCGTACTGCCATTACGCTTGCACTGGCAAGCATCGGGCAAGACTTAGCGCTCAATGCCGCGCATCTTGGCTTTGTCCTCAGTGCCTTTTTCTTAGGCTATGCACTGATGCAGATTCCAGGGGGCTGGCTTGCTGACCGTTTTAACATTGTATATGTTCTTATTTTTGCTGTTGTGATTTGGTCGGTATTTACCGCATTTACCGGACTTGCTTGGTCACTAACATCGCTCATTCTCATTCGTTTCTTATTCGGGCTTGGTGAAGGCGCGTACCCTGCCGCAAGTACGAAGGCGATTGCGATGTATTATGAAAAATCACAACGTACAAAAGCCCAATCAACGATGATGTCTTCGAATATGCTTGGTGGCGCACTTGCTCCTATTTTATGCGCACCGCTTCTTTTATTATTTGGTTGGCGTTCTGTATTCTTCATTATTTCTGTTCTTGGCATTGTTTTTGTTGTAGCACTTATTATGGTAACGAAAAATGCCAAAGTGTATGCACCGGAAGAAACGGGCGGTCTAAAAGGTTCATTCAAATCTGTGTTAACCTGTGTTAACGAATCCTTATTTAGTACGTGTTTTATGTATTTTCTTCTTTATTAATATTGCCAGCTGGGGACTTAGCTCATGGATGCCAACGTACTTAATGCAAGTACATAATATTGACATGAAAAGCATCGGTCTTGTCGCAGCCATTCCAGCGTTATTCTCTGCTGTCGGCATGATTTTTAGTGGGCGCATCATTACAAAGCTTGGCGCAAAATCAAAATACGGTGTTGTTATCGGCGCTGCTGTGTTAGCAACGTGTCTCTTCTTAATGGCCAATACCGCTTCGATTGTTGTGGTCATTCTATATCAATGTGTCGCATTTGTTGGTGTCGCATTTGTTATTTCGTTTATTTTCACAACGCCACACCGTGTTGTCGAAGACCGTAATGTCGCAACAGCATTTGGTATTGTTAACTTCGGTGGACAGGCTGCTGGTATCATTTCACCAACAATTATGGGATACTTAATTAATATTTCAGGTGGCTCTTTTAACACATCATTCGTCTTTTTAGCCATCGTTTGTGCCATCGCTGCCATTATCGCGATGACATTACCACTCAATGACTCATCATCACAACCGACATCCGTAAAACCAATGGAGGGAACAGTATGAAACAACAGTTATTTGAAAAAATGACGACACAAGAAGCACTGTTTGCGAAAATCGCAAAAGATATTTGGGATAATCCACAACTTGGCTATGAAGAAACCTATGCTGCTGACCGCCAAATACAGTTTTTACAACAAGCAGGCTTCCGTATTACTGAGCAAGCAGGCGGCGTTGATACAGCATTTATCGCTGAGTGGGGTGCAGGCTCACCGATTATTGGCTTTTTAGGTGAGTACGACGCATTACCTGGCTTAAGCCAATCGGATAGCCCATCCCTTGACCCACTTGTAGCAGGTGGACCAGGACATGGCTGTGGGCATAACTTACTTGGAACAGCGGGTGTAGAAGCGGTGTATGCGCTCAAACAGCTAATGGAGGAGCAGAGTATCGCTGGTACAATTCGCTATTACGGCTGTCCAGCAGAGGAGCTATTATCAGGCAAGTCATTTATGGCACGTAACGGGGTGTTTGACGATTTAGATATTGTGTATACATGGCATCCAGGCTCATACAATATGACTGCTAATATTTCGATGCAAGCATTAACAGCGATTGAATTTTTCTTCCATGGGCGTACTGCACATGCTGCAGCTGCTCCACATTTAGGGCGTAGCGCGCTCGATGCTGTCGAGCTGACGAATGTTGCTGCTAACTATTTACGCGAGCATGTGCCAGATGGTTCACGCATTCATTACCAAACTACAAACGGTGGTTTAGCGCCAAATATCGTACCAGATGAAGCGAGTGTGTATTACTTCCTACGCGGAGCAAGCCGTGAAGCTGTCGATGAATTACAGCGCCGCTTAATTAATATTGCAGAAGGCGCAACACTGATGACTGAAACAACGATGGATTACGTTATCCATTCCGCTTGTTACGACAGCATGCCAAACTTAACGTTAAACGAGCAAATGTACAAGCAGTGGCAGGAGCTCCCACCACTCACATTTACGGAAGCGGAAAAACAGTTTGCCGAGCAAATTATGAGCACGCTTGACCCGTCTGTATTAGCCGGTGCGAATCAGCAAGTACAAGCAATGGGCGCACAAGTAGACGGATCATTCATTACAGGCGAACGCCATATTCCGCAAATGTTCCGAATGTCAATGCCTGGGTCAAGTGATTTAGGCGATGTGTCATGGATTGCGCCACTTGGACAAGTCATTACAGTATGTGCCCCGCATGGTGTACAACTACACACTTGGCAAGCTACTGCCTCGTTTGGTACATCGATTGGCTTGAAGGGCATGCACTATGCCGCAAAAACAATGGCAGGTGCAGCACTCGACGCGTTACTAGATCCTTCGATTATTGAAGCAGCAAAAGAAGAATTCGCGCGTCTGACTAACGGCAAACAGTACCGCTGTGCGATTCCAGAACATGTATTACCACCGCGCGCACCAAAAGAAGGCACAAAGGTGTAAGTATTAAAACCGAAAAGTTTGAAACCCCCTTGAGCACATTGCTGAAGGGGGTTTTTTATGCTTCGTGCTATTGCCACACGAACAGTCGTTTTGGCAGATGTCCGCTTCAAGCTCCAGTTCATGCGATTCCTGCTAAAGTCGTCGCTTGTCGGGACCCCCCAGCAAATTTTCATCATCTCGATGAACTCATTTTTACAGAAATACTGTCCCGCACGCTCTTTTTATATCACGACGCAAACCATAATTTACAGCCAATCATATACAACACGTACACAGTAAACGCACCAAACACTGCATGTAGTGGCTTTACCCACTGTGTTAACGTAAAGATGAGTGCAATAAAAATAACAACACCGAACGCGCCAAACATTGCGTTCTTTTGCGTTAAACGAAAATCATTAACGCTCATATGATGCATTTGTAAATAAATATTTGCCAGCGTCATAATCGGTAATAAGGTAATGACACCCGATAAAAATAAATATTTTGACTTGCTGAGTAGCGCTGCGCATACCATAATCGTTCCACCTAATAAAAACTGTGCAACATAGCTCACTTTATACATCTCCTGTTTTCTTTAGTTGTGTTTGATTGTATGCTTGCAGTAGGTATACGTAAACTAAATTTATTGCATAGTATATATAAGAAAATTGCATATCACGAAGGAGATTTTATGAATATAAAAAAATATATCGCGTACAGTAAAGTCGTCGAAACAGGCAGTTTAACAAAAGCGGCTGAGGCACTGCATTATACGCAGCCAAGCATTAGCCAAATGATTCATAGTTTAGAAGAAGAATACGGTTTTCCACTGCTCATTCGGCAACAGCACGGCGTTGTACCGACTGCGCACGGGGAACAATTACTCGTCGCTATGCGTGAAATCGAACGGGGCTATGCGAAGCTAACTGAGACCGTAGACCGTATTAACGGCTTTGAAACGGGACATGTGCGTATCGGTGCTTACTCTAGTGTCACGACAACGCTTTTACCACCGTTACTTGCAGCATTTAAACGTGATTATCCGCGCATTCATATTCAGCTATATGAAGGCAATGCAGTGGAGCTTGACCGCTGGCTAATGGAGGACAAAATTGATATGGCACTCGGGACGACGCATAATGAACATTGGCAATTCGATTTATTAATGAATGACCCGATTGTCGCCATTATGCATCCAAACCATCCACTTGCTGCGCGAGAAACGATTTCTGTAGCTGAAGCGGCACATGCGGCATTTATTTTGCCACATCCGAACTCACATTTAGAGGTCCGCAATTTGTTTACACAAGCGCGTATTCAGCCGCTTATTGCATACGAAGTTAAAGGGGACGAAACAATTTTAGCGATGGTCAAACATCATCTTGGCATTAGCTTTGTGCCACAGTTACTTTTACAGCGCACACAAGGACTTGCTGTGCGCCCGCTTGCCGAACCCGCTTGCCGTCAACTCGGACTACTCACAAGACGCGCAAAACATACACAAACACCTGCCGTAAAAAAAATGATTGATTATATTGTTGCGACGATAGCGTCACAACAACTAAAATAACGTATAAAAGGACTTGCCTAGTTTATAGAAACAAGTCCTCTTTTATTTATGGCGACGCCAACAATTCACGTAAATAGCAGTCAACTTGCTCAAAATAACTGTCCTCTGCACCAAACAAACCAAAATGCCCTAAACGACTTTCGATCACTTTTAGCTCACTATTTGGAATAAGTGCCTGTTCACGCGCGCAATCACGCACTGGGAAAAACATATCCTCATCAATCGGCATCACAAACACTTTCGCTGTAATGCGATTGAGCGCTGCTGCTAAATCGCCATCTGTGTGACGACTCACATCACCGCGCTGCCATTTCCATGCCATCGTCAGTAATGAATTCGGGTCTAAACTTTGGAACAATGGACGTAAAAAGCCTTGTGTAAACTGCTCGACACTTTCTACACCAAACAAACGCCACAATTCCTGCTGATAAAACTCCGTACTTAGCCCCATTACCGCCCAAATATCAGCATGTCTGCCTAATCCGTCCGCAACCTCGGTATGCGATGTGTAGCGCCCACCCTTAAAACCAGGGTCCGATGTAATCGCATCGATTAATGTTTGTGTAAATAAAAAATCATGCACTGTATTTTTCGCCGTGCCAGCAATCGGAGCAGCCCGCTTCACCATATCTGGATAACGCACCGCCCATTCATACGTTTGCTGCGCACCCATTGAACCGCCCACTACTAACGCAAGCTCCGTAATGCCAAACTTTTCAGTTACAAGCACATATTGCGCGCGCACATCGTCGCCAATACGAATATGTGGGAATGCTTCCATCGCAATCGGGGAGCCGCTATTATGCGGTGACGTTGAGACACCATTCCCAATTTGATTCACAACAATAATAAAATATTCATTTTCATCAAGCGCACGCCCTGGACCAATATAACTTTCATAGTTTTTGCTCGTGCCTGAAAACCATGTCGGCACTAAAATAGCATTTGTTTTCTGTTCATTTAATGTACCGTACGTTCGATATGCTAGCTGTAGCTGCGGTATAACTCCGCCTTCTTCTAACTCAAATTCTCCAACCTGATAGTATTCATAAGGACCGACATTTTGCTGTGAATAAAATTCATTTTCTATCACGTGTCAACACCCCTTTTTAGAATTTTCTAACATTTCATTCAGTATAAACAATTTTTTTCGAAAAGGCGAACTAGAGCAATCATATACGCTGCATTTTTTTGACATCAACATTAACGTCAAAATCCACTGCAACATTAACGTTGCAGTGGATTTCATAATTACTCTCTTTATTTATCCAAAATATGTGCGTGAATCGCCTGTGCAACGCCGTCTTCGTCATTCGTAGCTGTCAGAAAATCGGCAACGTCTCGAATCATCGGCACAGCATTGCCCATTGCAACACCAATCCCTGCATACTGAATCATATCAAAATCATTCGGATGGTCGCCAATTGCCATGACGTCACGCGGTGCGATGTGTAATTGTTCTGCAAGTGTAGCAAGTGCTTGTCCTTTACTCGCTTGCTTGTGTAAAATTTCAAAATAAAACGGCTCGCTTTTAAACATCGTATACTGCTGTGTGAACGCATTAGGAATTTGTGAGATGCCAGCATCGAGCTTTGCCGGATCATCAATAAACATCACTTTCGTAAACAGTTTATCATCTTCTAGTTCATCTGGCGCTCGGTACAAAATGGGCATATTCGCAAAATAAGCATCCCGTCCTGTATACATACTCATATTGTGTTGCACTGTATAAATTGCCTCAAAATCCAGCGCATGACAATGTACACCAACTTGTTCCGCAAGTTGCGTTAATGCTTTAAACTGCTTGCCGGTTACACCGATATGTGACACAATATCTAGCGTATTTGTTCGCTGTATCAGTGCACCGTTATACGTAATGATGTGCGCTGGCTGTGTGTCCATACCGAGCATTTTCATATAGCCTCGTGCACCTGAAAATGGTCTACCGGTACAAAGTACAACATGTACGCCACGCTGTTGCGCCGCATGGATAGCGTGAATGGTCACATCCGTTAATTCATAGCGCGAATTGACGAGTGTGCCGTCAATATCAATCGCAAGTAATTGAATGGTCATCAGTTATCTCCTTCAACTTTTACTAACGCACCGATGAAGGTACTGCTGTTGGCACAACAATATTGCGTGTCAGCGTTGTGCCAGCTCCGTCTAATCTGCCTTCAAAAAAGTCCATTTGTTCTGCGATTATTGCCGCATCATGCTGGTATTCAGCAGTCAGTACCGTTTGCGCTGTTACTGTAACATTCCCTTGTTGCACATCAATTACACGCATTGCAGGGACATCAAGTACAGCAGCAATTTGCACATATGTCCAGTTTTCGTGTTGAACGATTGAATCATAATGCGTATGCCCACAAATATAAAATGCTTGCCCGTACTCTTTTTTACGTAGCACCGATGCTACATCAATCGATGGGTCAATCGATAAGTTTTCATAGTTTGAATGATGCGTTGTGTCATAAATCGGATGATGCCCAAATACGAAGACCGTTTTGTCGCCTGACGCAAGCAATTCTTTTTCCAGCCATGCAAGCTGTTGCGCTGTTACGGTGCCCCCGTATACTTCCTCATCCATTTCACGCGCAGTTTCCCAAAAAATTAATGTCGCTTCTGGGGTGTCAATGCTGTAATTTGTATGCTGTTGAACTTGTTCACATACTGCTTGTCGCGTCATCGTATATAAATCATGGTTGCCTAGTGTATGAATAAATGTTTTATCGTGCTTACGAATTAGTTGATACACCTCACTTAACTCGTCAGCTGTGCCAAAATTCGTTAAATCACCAACGCTCACATAATAATCCGCCTCTACGGCAAAGAATCCATTAATATAACGTTCAAAAAATCGGTCACGTGCTTCAATAAAAGCAGGGGTATGTGCCTCCCCCGTGTTGTATTGTGTCTGTTGTACATAATGTAAGTCACCCATTACTGCAATTTTCATGTTAAATTCCTCCTTATTATTTAATGCCTGTATACGTAAAGGCTTTAATGATTTTATCTTGTGCAATGAAATAAACAATTAAAATCGGAATAACTAAAATGACATTGGCTGCCATTACTTCATTCCACGGTACACCTGCATCGGTTGTACGCAGTAACGCAACCCCCATCGGCAATGTCCGTGCATCTTCTGCCGTTGTCATGACAAGCGGCCAGAAATAGTCGTTCCAGCGACTAATAAATGTAAATAATAGCACTGTAATAATCGTTGGCTTCGCAACCGGAATAAAAATCGTGCGAATAATTTTCCATTCAGAAGCATTATCTAAACGTGCAGATTCAATAATTTCTTCTGGAATTTGCTTAAACGACTGACGCAGCATAAAAATACCGAACGCGCTCGTCGCAAAAGGTAAAATTAGTGGCCAATATGTATCAATCATGCCCCACTGGCTAAATAGTAAATAGTTCGGTAAAAAAATAAGTTGCATCGGAATCATTAAACAAATAATCGTAATCGACCAACAAATATTTTTCCCTTTAAACTCTAGTCGTGCAAATGCGTACGCAGCAGGAATCATCGTTATAAACTGCAGCACAAGTACAACGAATGTCGTCACGACACTGTTCATCGTATATGTTAAAAATGGGCCTGATTGCCACGCCGCCATAAAATTGCTTAGGTCAAAGCTTGACGGGAACCATGTCGGTGGTGTTGCAATAATTTCAATATATGTTTGAAAGCTTGCCGATAGCATCCATAAAAAGGGGAACGCAATCAGCAACATCACAATTGCTAACAAGCTATATTCAACGCCTTTTAGCGACTTCTTCATAACAAGCTCCTTTACTGTTCATATTGTACTTTTCGACCGAGTAAACGGAAGTAAAAATACGTTAAAATCATTAAAATACCTAATAAAATCATGCCCGCTGCGGATGCAGGTCCAATATCAAAGTTTAAGAAACCTTCTTCGTAAATATAGTACACAAGTGTCGTTGTCGAATTAATCGGACCACCTTGTGTCATAATATTAATCGTTTCAAATGTTTGAATGGCATTAATAATATTAATAATGATAACGAAATAAATCGTTGGCGTAATCGCTGGCACCGTAATACGCGTAAATGTACGCCAGGCGCTCGCGCGGTCAAGAGCTGCCGCTTCATACAATGTTTTCGGCACTGCCGCTAAAGCCGCAATGACAATAATTGTGTAATAGCCGACACCTTTCCACACTGTAACAATAATTAACGAATAGAGCGCAATCTGTGGATTCGTCAGCCAGCCAATCCCCTCTGCCCCAAACCAAGAGACCACCACGTTTAACACACCATTTGTCGGGTCCATAATAAACATCCAAATCATCGCAACCGACACTAATGAAATGACATGCGGACTAAAAATCGCCGCTTGGGCAATACGATGAATCAGCGTATTTTTATTGAGCCATACGCCGAGTGGAATCGAAATTCCAACAATCGCAATGACATAAATCGCCGTGTACATCAACGTATTTGTCAATGCTTCTAAAAACACCGCATCTTGCAAAAGCGCTTGGTAATTCGCAAAGCCAACCCACGGAATATCATCGCTAATTAAATTCCATTTGGAAAAGCTTAAGATGCCCATAAAGACGAGCGGGGCAATAAAAAACAAACCAAACACAAGCATCGCTGGAAAAATTAACGCATACGGTACGAGCGCTTGTTGCCATTTACGTTGGCGTACGCGTGGTGCAACATTAGCGGAGGGCATATTGTTGATGGTGCTCATGTGTATTCACGCCCTCCAATCGCTCACCGTTCTCATCAAAGAAGTATAAATCTTCGTGTTTTACAAAAACATACACATCTCGTGCAGTTGATATGAACGGCTCCGTTAGTTTCACATGCTGTTCGCCAAACTTATTTTTGACGCGGTAGAGCGTTTCACTCCCAAGTAGCTCAGTCGTAACAATTTCACTTTTCACCCAAAAGAAATCATCATTTGGCTGCTCACTTAATCGCGCTTTTTCGGGGCGATAGCCAATTGACTCCCCTGGCTTAACCGTTTGATGCACTAGGCTAATAACTTCCGTCACCGGTAAAATATTCATTGCAGGTGTTCCCATAAACGTCGCCACAAATATATTTTGTGGACGATGATACAATTCCATCGGGCTACCGATTTGCATGACATTGCCTTCATTTAATAGAATGATTTGATCTGCCATCGACATGGCCTCTACTTGGTCATGCGTTACATAAATAAATGTCGTTTGTAGCTCCTTGTGCATATTAATCAGCTCATTACGCATTTCAGCACGTAACTTCGCATCTAAATTGGATAATGGCTCATCAAAAATATATAAGTCTGGTCGCTTCACAATCGCGCGGGCTAACGCTACACGCTGGCGCTGGCCGCCGGATAATTGGTGCGGCTTACGGTCTAAATACGCCGATAAATTGACCAATGTCGCGACTTGCTGCACACGTGCGTCAATTTCTTTTTTCGGCACACCGATATTTTCTAATCCAAACGAAATATTTTTATACACGGTCATCGTTGGGTAAAGCGCATAATTTTGAAACACCATCGCGATATTGCGGTCACCTGGCTTCACATCATTCACAATACGGTCACCAATCCATACTTCACCCTCCGTTACCGCTTCTAAACCTGCAATCATGCGCAGTGTTGTGGATTTCCCACATCCTGAAGGTCCAACAATAACGGTAAACGAGCCACTTGGAATAACAAAATTAATGTCTTCAACAGCCTTTTTAGTCGGCTGCTTTTTTTTACGTACTTTTTGGTCATAGTCTTTTGAAATATTTACTAGCTTTACATCCGCCATGCACGATTCTCCTTTCGATAAAAGACGCGTCAGCATGACACGCCTTTTACGCTGCTTACTGATTTAATACGTCTGTTACACGCGTATCTGCCATTTCCATCGCTTCTTTTGTTGTTAAGTCTGGGTCTGCAATTAATGCTTCAACGGATTCGCGCCAAATGCTTGTAATTTCATTAAATCCTGGCACTGACTCCCCAGGCACTGCATATTCTAGTTGCTCACGTGCTACCGCATAAAACGGTTGTGCCGCTTCTAACGCTTGACGCTCTTCAGAATTGGCAATGCTATGGCGAATTGGTAAATACCCTGTATGTTCTGTTGCCCATGAGTTTGATTCGGCATTCGTCACAAATTCAATGAATTCCCACGCTGCTTCTTGCTCTTCTTCCTCTAAGTTGCCTGTCATAACAATATTTGAGCCACCTACTGCAACGGCACGTTTATCGCCCTCTGGTAACATCATGACACCCATTTCAAACCCAGCCGCTTCTGCTGATTCCGCAAATTGCGATAAACGCGATGTTGACGCTAATAAAATAGCCGCTTTTTGTGTTTCAAATGATTGTACCGCCTTCTCTATCCCTTGGTCACCAATTGGAAATTCCCACGTACCTTCTTTAACCATATCCATTGTGAAGTCTACCGATGCTACCCCTTCCTCTGTCGCGAATAACGATTGTTTTTTGTCGTCGCTAAACATTTTGCTATTTTGTTGATTCATATTCGCTTCAAATAGCCAAAATGTTTCCTCTTGTGTCCCACCAATCACACCGTCTTTTGTTAACTGTGCTGCTGCTTGTTGGAAACCTTCCCATGTATTTAATTGCGCTGGGTCTACCCCTGCTGCGTCAAATAAATCTTTGTTGTAATACACAAGCGGTGTACTGTTGAAATACGGTAAGCCGTAATAAGAGCCATCAATATTAGAACTTGCTAAAATGCCTTCAATGAAATCATCTTTTTCAAACGTGTCGTCCCCTTCAATAAACGGTGTTAAATCTTCAACAACGCCGTCTTTTGCTAAGCCTGATACACTATTAATCACGGTAATAAACACATCAGGCTCATTGCCAGCTACCATCGACTGACGTACTTTTTGTTCCACTTCCGTATAGCTACCTTGCGTTGACGCCGTTACTTCAATACGATCTTGGCTCTCATTAAAGCGTTCAACCAATTCGTCATTTGCTTCTTGAATTTTGTCTGCATACGCATACCAAAACGTCAGTTCAATTTTCTCGTCCTCTGTTGAGGCTTCTGTTTGTGCATCTTGCTCCTCGTTGCTACATGCTGCTAACATACCGCATAGTGCTACTGTCCCCATTAAGGCTGTCCATTTTCGTTTCATGATAATCTCCCTCTCTTATTTCAATTTGTTGTATGTAATTCGGTGTGTATGTAGTTCGGTACGCTCGCTACATATACAAACCTCCTTATGCGCTGGCACAAAAAAGAGACACCACAAATAAACATTACGTTCGTCGTACAATGCTGTACGTATGAATGCAATATCAATTCGTGGCATCTCTTCATCTAGCCGGCTATGTATTTACTTTTCTAACACAAGTATACCGAGCGAATGTTAATCGTATGTTAACGCTCGCACAAAAACATGTAAATAATTATGAATTTTCTATCATTTATAGTCAAGAAGCGGCTCATCGCGGAGCACTTTCCATAATGGCTCATACGATGTCACGATACCTTGCGCACCGCTCGCTAATGCTTCTTCAGCATGTAGCCGCTCATTAACAAATCCACCGGTCACAATTGGAATATTAGAAACACCAACAACATAGCGAATAATATCCGGTAAACGACTCGGCATCAGCTCAATCATATCAGCTTTCGTGTCGCGCAATGTATCTTCAATATGTGTCACCACTTCCGTATCAATTAAAAAGATGCGCTGCACAACATATAGCTGCTGTGCCTTCGCGCGTTTAATATCAGCCACTTTATTTGTGACAATCCCAAATGGCTGAATGACCGAGCGAATAAATTCCATTCCGTATTTATCTGTCTTTAAGCCACCGATTTTATCGACATCGAGTAACACTGGCAGCCCATTCCGCTGCAAAATATGCACATATTCCTTCACCGATAGTACATTGCCTGTTAGTAGCATCACCGAACCAATATAATCTTTATAACGCAGTGCCTTATCTAACGATTTTGGGTCTTTCACGGCGACAATTAGCTTTAAACGCTTGAGCCGCTCATTAAAATATTGTTGTGTAATGGTCATCGTTTCATTTTCCCCCTTTTTGTGTTTCTTCTATTATAAAGGGACATTGTCGAAGCTTCGTACAGCGCGTGTTAAATTTATATTAACTTGAAACATTCAGTAGTGAATTTCTTTCATAAAAACTGCATGCAAACATGCTATACTCTGTGTACCAAATATTGAAAGGATGTATCAACATGCCTTATTACATCACCGCGTCCATACCACTTCCAGAAAACCATTTCGTTACACGCACAGAAGAAATGCCCACAATTTTTCAAGCACGTCACTTGCCGATTTTTCATGTGCCCGATATGCCACAAAATGCCGAAGTGCTTTTTCACTTTTTACATACTGAAGCCGCGCACTATTACCAGTGCACATTCGAGTTTGTACATATAGACGCCTATCCAGTAAAACAAAAACAAATCATTTTTCTTCATCAGCTAACCGCACCACAGCAATTATTGTTGGCAAGCGGACAAATGCTCATTATTGAAAAAGTGGATGCAGCTTCACAGGTTTTGTTTTAAATGATAGCAATAATTGATGTGCGTAGCTTTAGCCTAAACTTTGAAATTAACGCCATTCTCTTTGATGAAAATTTCGCGATTCAATGTCGCCAGCTATTTGAGCACAATATTTCACTTAGCCGTGAAATTACACATGACATTTATGCAAACCGCCCACTTTGGACGAAAATACGCGAAGCCTTTTCGAGATTACTGTCGCCGCTATTGTAAACTACTAAAAAAAACAGACACGTAACGCCTTCAGTAGCTATCATGACGGAAGGCGTTTTATACGTGGAACAGAGGAACTTCCTTCAACAATCTCGAAGCATACATTCGCGAATGTACGATAACTACAAGAGACCACCTCACCATTCCCCGCTTCAAATCAACATCGCATACGCTTGTGGTGTCATATTCATATATTTTTTAAACATTTTATAAAAATGGGATTCATCATAATACGGATACGTCGCTAAAATATCTTTCGTTTTAAGCGGCGCATGTTTCATTTCATTTACAAGATGTTGGAGCTGCGTAATTTGCATAAACTGCTTTGGGCTCATGCCAATATGTTGCTGAAAAAGCATGCGGACATAGCGCGCGCTGTAGCAAAACTGTTGTTCGAGCTGTTTTAGTGTAATATTGCCGTTTGAGGTATAAATCATCGAGGTCATTTGTTCAATAAGAAGCTGTTGGGGCGATAAAGGGGCTTGCTGAAAGATAGGCTCTGCTAAAATATGTGCAATAATCGCAGCATCCATTGTTTCACCAATTAGACGCTCCCATAACAGGCTTAAAAAAGGGGCGCTCTCTAAAACAAGCCAGCGCATTTGATCGTTCAGCTCTGCTTGCGATAGGGCAAATTGTTTTACATGATGGCACGGCTTCAAGCGAATTCCGACGTAACGTCCTACTTCAGCAAATGTAAACAACATGCGTTCTTTTGGACTTGGAATGACAAAACTATTCGTTAACGGTCCATCTAAATAAAACACAATATCAAGACAACTATCCGGAATGCCGGGCAACTCGACAATGCGTGTTGATTCGACTGTAAAGAAGTAAATCGTTTGAACATTCGAATTTGCACATGGTGGAATATGAAACTCGCGTAAAGCTGGTAAAACTTTTTGCCATTCTGGCTGTGCCATATAAAACTGCTTATCGTTCATTATAATCCCCTCACTCTTTGTTATTTTTTCTAACATACCTTTTCATTATGTTATATTTTATTACACGAAAAATCAATCATTTCCGTTTTTTACAATGAAAAAGCCGAAAAATTCAGATAATATAAGCGTAACAAGAGAGGAGATGTTACATATGGTAAACATTCAAGAACAAAAAACAAGCGTCATTCATCCACTAAGTCCCTTAACAGTTGAAGAGGTCGAGCAAGCGGTTGCCATTTTAAAAGCGACACATCCATTACATGATGCGTTCCGCTTCCCAACGATTACGCTACATGAGCCGTCAAAAGAGGTCGTGTTAAATTTCCAAGAAGGTGATGCAATTGAGCGTGAAGTGTTCATCACCTTACTTGACAATAAAGAGCTCACGACATATGAAGCCGTCGTATCAATTACACAACAACAGGTACTCAGCTTTACTGAAATTCCAGATGTACAACCTGGCATTATGCTCGATGAGTTTTTAGAATGCGAGGACCTTGTGAAGGCACATCCAGATTTCCAAGCAGCGCTGAAAAAACGTGGCATTGCATCAGCTGATTTAATTATGGTTGATCCGTGGTCAGCTGGTTACTTCGATATTCCAGAACATGAAGGGAAGCGTATTGCACGTGCGATTTGCTGGGAGAAAAAATTTGCCGATGATAACGGCTATGCATATCCACTAACAGGCATCGTTGTGTATGTTGATTTAAACAACATGGAAGTCGAGCGCGTTGAAGATTACGGTGTGCGTGACATGCCAACAACCGATGCGAACTATTACCCAGAAACAAGCGACTCGATTACATTCCGTGATGATTTAAAGCCACTTGATATTATTCAGCCAGAAGGACCGAGCTTCACTGTTGAGGGCAACTTAATTAAATGGCAAAAATGGAGCTTCCGCTATGGCTTCACACCGCGTGAAGGGCTTGTGTTATATACGATTTCTTATAACGATAAAGGCGTTGACCGTCCGATTTTATACCGCGGCGCATTATCTGAAATGGTTGTGCCTTACGGGGATGCCTCTTTTGCGCACAATACACAAAATGCCTTCGATGCAGGCGAATATGGGATGGGGCAACTTGCTAATTCGTTAGAGCTTGGCTGTGATTGCTTAGGGCATATTCATTACTTCGATGCTGTAATGAGCGATGGTTTGGGCAATCCACGTACCATTAAAAATGCAATTTGCTTACATGAGGAAGATTTCGGTATCGGCTGGAAACATACAGACTGGCGTACAAATCATATGGAAGTTCGTCGCTCTCGCCGCCTTGTCATTTCATTCTTCTGTACAGTCGGAAACTATGATTACGGCTTCTACTGGAGCTTCTACCAAGACGGTACGATTCAAGTGGAAGTGAAATTAACAGGGATGTTAAATACCGGTACATTTGATGAAACAGGTACGTCAAAATACGGCACACAAATTGCACCAGGCTTAAATGCGGTGCATCACCAACATTTCTTTAACTTCCGCTTAGATACGATGTTAGACGGTGTGAAAAACTCGGTCGTTGAAACGGAAACACACGCGGAACCAGAAGGACCTAATAACCCACATAGCAATGCCTTCTATCCCGTATCACGCACATTTGAAACGGAGCAGCAAGCGATTCGCCAGCTTGATTTAGCGACGCAACGCACGTGGAAAATTATTAATAAAAACGCGAAAAATTTCGTCAACCAACCTGTTGGCTACAAAATTATGCCAGGTGAAAACTGTTTACCATTTGCTCATGATAGCGCAAGTGTTATGAAACGTGCCGGCTTTATTAAAAATCACTTATATGTCACACCATTTGACCGCGACGAAATGTACGCAACGGGCAAATACCCGAATCAACATAAAGGTGGCGATGGCTTGCCGAAATACGCAGCAGCGGATCGTCCAATTGATGACGAGGATATCGTTGTGTGGTACACGATGGGGCACCATCACTTAACACGTACGGAAGATTGGCCAGTCATGCCTACTGCGTATATTGACTTTAAGCTAAAACCAGTTGGCTTCTTTGACCGCAACCCTGCACTTGATGTGCCACGCCCATCACAAAAACACGGCTGTAGTGTATCGAACACTACAGAACAAAGTAACTGTAGCTCGACTTCTTCTACTTGTTCACAAGACTAAGCCTCGGACTTTCCACATGGTTGTAGCCTCGCGCTGCAACCATCTCCTTTTTATTGCATTACATACACGTTAGGGGGAATTATATGGAATTAAAACGTTCACTTGGATTTTGGCAAGCATATGCAACGGCTACCGGTTTAGTCGTGGCGGGTTCTACAATGGTATCACTTGGGAATAGCTTTGGAACGATTGGGCCAGCATTCATTGTCGCCGCCTTTATTGCAATGGTCATTAGCATTATTATTGCACTCTCTTATGCAGAGCTCGCTTCGATTATTCCAGGTGCTGGGATGATTGGGGATTACACGCTCGTTTCAATGGGGCGCTTTATGTCGATTATTGCCGTGCTTGGTGGTTATTTAGTACTTGTCGCTGCAGTTGGACCAATGGAAACGATGACGGCAAGTATGGCAGTTGCGTATTTATTTCCAAGTGCTAACACATTATACGTTGCCATTGCATTGTTGACGTTATTTTTACTCATTAACGTGCTAGGCGTCGAAGTTTTCGGCTCTGTCCAATTAACAGTTGTCGGTATTTTAATGATTGGTACGATGGCACTTGGCATTTTCGGTTTACTCGATCTATTCACAGTCGGCACACCGGTAACACCTGAATTTAACCCAGCTGGCTGGTCAACGGTGTTTCAAGCATTCGCCCTTGGACTTTGGCTATTTATCGGCATTGAATACGTCATTCCACTTGGCAATGAAGTGAAAAAGCCAGAGCGAACAATTCCAAAGGCGATGATTTTCGGCTTATTAACGATTTTTGTGGTCGATATGTTATTTGGCTATGCACTAACACGTTATATTGGCTTAGATGCTCTCGCCGCTGCAGATATTCCACAAATTATTGGTGCGTCTGCAATGTTTGGTGAGCGTGGCGGTATTATCATGGCACTATTAACAATGCTTGCTGCGGTGAGTACCATTAATGCGACATTTGCCGCTGTTCCACGTATGTTTTACGGACTTGCGCGCCAAGGTTTATTACCGAAAATTTTCGGCTATATCCACCCGCGTTTTCGCACACCTGCCTTTAGCATTTTCTTCGTCTTCTCATTATTTTTACTGCCGTTATTTGTGCTAGATATCAACATTACGCTTATGACGACACTACTTATGTCAGCAAGTGTCACATGGTTAATTACATATATCATCGCACAAGTGAACGTCTTAATTTTACGTAAACGCTACCCGCATATTGCTCGCCCGTTTAAAGCACCCTTTACACCGGTTGTGCAAATTATCGGGATTGTTGCTTGTATGTATATGATTGTGACGGTGCATCCTGACCCACAAACAAAATGGTTGGTGTTTAGTATTGCAGGTGGCTTTATGGCCGTTATTATCGTCTATGCGATTGCGTGGCTCCGCTATAAAAAGCTACCGTTTTTCACACCGGTTATGCTTGAAGAGTTACAACCGCTACAAGAGCCGGAGCTTGCACCTGTACCAAAACGTGTACCTGAACAAGTACCGACGAAAAGTTGGTGATGTCGCATGCGTACAATTGGACAGCTAAAGGTCGAACAGTTTTTACAACAGCAAGTAGCACAGTTTACGCTACCACTTACACAACAGCAACCACTCGCTTACTGCTTCAGCACAGAAGACGTCACACTTTCAGTTAGCTATGACGTACAAAAAAAATTACTCGCACAGCTATACCCACTTATTGTGACGTATACGTTTCCCGTTACGTCTAGTGAAACAACCGAAGCAAGCTATAAATTCCATAAAAAAGCATGGTTTACAAAAAAACAACAACGATTGTTGCCACAGCTTGCCTTTTTCGATCCACATGTAGTAGACATTGCATCACTTACGTATACGCAATGCAACCAGCAAGCCACGCTACGTTTTTCGGTCATTCCAGGCAGCTATCACATTTTAATTTTCCCACCGATGCATCAAGGCATTGCGTTCACAAAACAAGAAATTGCCTATTTCTTGAGCATTTATGAAACACTCAGTAAAAAAGGAGTGCATGCTATATGTTAATTATCGTTTGTAGTATCATCATTAGTAGTTTTAGCGTGTTAACGGGGCATTTATTCCGCACCCATTGTAAAACACATACGAATACGTCGTGCTTTGCCATGCTGATTGTTATGACAATGAGTACTGTTGTTGGCATGATTACGGCACATTATATACCTGATATGGTGCTGTCTACAATTATCGCCATTTGTGTAGCGGGTATACTAACGGCGGCGCTTACATTTGGCTTATCCGCACGTACCATTGCAGAAAGTGCTGGAGCATTACTTATGGGCGCAATGATGGGCGCGATGCTCCACTTCATGACGACATCGTATGAAGCACTAAGCTTTTTATTTTTCACAGTGCTCTTTATCGCCGCATGTGTTGGCGCGCTTGCTAGCTTACAAAAGCAGCAACAACAATCCATTTTTCAAACACTTCCGCGTCCGATGCTTGCAGCTGCCATTATCGGTATGCTCTCACTCGGCGTTGCTTCGTTATCACTAACAGCAAAACCAGCGCAACCGACTGTTGAGGAGCACCACCATCAGCACTGAGAACACTAGCTACACCCTAAACGTTCGTTTTCACACGAATGTCTAGGGTGTTTTTCAATCGCTCTATATTTCCCCTTATCAACTCACGCATTCATTTTCTTTTCTGAGAAGCGTGACAAATAACGGTCATTTTGATCCTGAATATTTTGCCGTAAGCGCAAGACAAATCGGTAAAAATATTACTTTCCCGCCGTGATTAAGCAGAAAAGTCCAAGCCTCATAAAAAATCGTTCAGCATTAATCACTGCTGAACGACCCATTTAGTATATGCAATATTACTTTCTCTTGCTACATTCATTCGCATCCATCAATTGAACAACTTGTGCCGTCGCTTCCTGCAATGCGTAATGCCTGTTGCTTGTCAACATATGCCTTTGTTTGACGTAATGTTTGAACAAATACCTCTAGCGGCTCGACACCCTTTATGCCGTAACGATTTTCAAACACGAAAAAGGGTACACTTGTGACTGGAATTTGTTGCGTATCGTAACGGTCTTGCGCAAGTGCTTCTTGAAAAACATGCTCATCTTGCAGTACAGCTCGCGCCTCATCGACTGGTAGTCCGAGCGCTTCTATGATTTGTACAAGTGTCTCATCGTCATTCACATTTAAGCCTTGCGTAAAATAACGATGCAATGTTTCTTCAATAAATGCGTGTTCTGCACCTTTCGTTTGTGCCCATTTTGCTAAGCGATGTGCATTTTCAGTATTGCCTATTTGCACTAAATCGAGGCGATATGTTAAGCCGACCTCATTTGCATGTGCCGTAATCGATGCCATCATCTCCTCAGACATCACCGCTTCTGTCAGTCGCGTTGTGTCTGTTTTACTTGCATCTGGACGTAGCTGATACGCTTTATACGAAATCGTGACGTCCTGTTCTAAACCAAGTTGTACAATCGCCTGCTCTAAACGTTTTTTTCCGATATAACAAAATGGACAAGCAAAATCACTAAACACTTCAATGTTCATGTATTATACACCTCTTTACAGTAAAATATCCCACCAAATCTTCACGGCTGTCCCTGCAATCATCACCGCAAGTAAGGTTTGTAACAATTTAACATTCATTTTTTGTCCGATTTTTGCGCCAAGTGGAGCGGCAATAATCGAGGCAATAATCATTAAAAAGGCAGGCCAGTATTCAACTTGACCGGTCATAACTTTACCGACAGAACCGCCAATTGACGAAATAAATGTAATGGCTAAACTTGTGGCAATTGTGACGCGCGTTGGAATCTTTAACACCGTTAATAAAATCGGTACAAGTAAGAAACCGCCTGCTGCGCCGACAACCCCTGATGCTACACCAACAATAAGTGCTAAACTTGCAGCAAGGAGCTTATTAAACGTAATCGTTACTGTGTGCTCCACTTGTTTGCGTGGTATAAACATCATAACAGCCGCAATAACTGCTAGTAAACCGTAGACGATATTGACCGCGTTTTCTGATAAAAAGCCAGAGCCATAACTGCCAATAAAGCTCCCTATTAAAATAGCGCCTCCCATATAGACAATAAGCTCTTTATGCAGTAAATCACTTTTACGGTATGCCCAAACACCTGCAATCGATGCAAAGAACACTTGTACCGCACTAATGCCAGATACTTCGTGCGCGCTGAACGCCACTAAGCCAAATAGTGATGGCATATATAACAGCATTGGGTATTTAATAATTGAGCCACCAACACCGAGCATCCCTGAAATAAAGGAGCCGATAAATCCAAGGGCAAAGATGACAACAATATAGGTGAGCGATAAATCGATTTCCATTGTAATTTCCTTCTTTCTCCATTATAAAAGCTGCCTTCACAACATGTTGCGTCGACAGCTTTTGGCAAATGCCTATGCTTTTTGAATGTAGAAGTAAAGCACGCCTGCTTCTTCTTTTTGGTCAACGATTGTGTGGCCACCTGCTGTCGCCCATGCTTTAAAGTCGTTTAATGCGCCTTTATCTGTCGCAAGTACTTCTAACACATCACCTGTACTTAATGTATCCATTGCTTTTTTTGTTTTAACGATTGGCATTGGGCATGCTAAGCCTTTTGCGTCTAAAGTTTGTGTAATGTTCATGTGAAATTCCTCGATTCTTAAGTTTTTTTATAAGTGCTTCTTGAATAGGACGCGTGGACGGCTGATGCCTAAAAAATAGTGTATATAATAACATCATCCGATACGTGCTGCTTCAACTAAGCGCTATTTAGTAGGCAAGCATTGCACATAGCTTGCCCAATTTTTATTAGCGTACCGCACAACGATTAGGGGGAAACACGATGTTTCCTCCGAATGCCTTGCCACACGATGTGGCAAGGCATTCGTTCCGCTGAATTTGGGGCGAATCGTTAGCGCACGGCGCAACGATTCGGTCCAATCTCCATTTCCGTTTGCTCGTCATTGTCAGGCGTAATTTTCCCCATGTTGACATGACGAATTTCTTGGTATGCGTTTGGCTGTGGCGGTAAGTTGTCCGTTACCATTGAACGGAATGCTTCCTCGTCTTCTACATTTAAGCCATGGTTTTCAGCGAATAAGTCACCTAAACGTTTTGCAACAGTACCGTCTGCGTTTAACTCGTCCATAATCATGAAGTGCGCTGGTAAAACGATTAAGTCTTCTGCTAATGTGCGGTAACGAGCGTATAACGTTTCGCGCAGATCACCTACCCAGTCTTCCGCTAAACCTGCTAAGTCCGGACGACCGATTGAATCGATAAATAAAATGTCCCCTGTTAATAAATATTTGCCATCAATGACAAATGATGTAGAACCGATTGTATGACCTGGTGAGTACAATGCGCCTACTTCAATTGCTGACGAGCCGATGTTCACGGTTAAGCCATCTTCAAGTGGTGCATAGTCAAACACAACTTCTTCTGCATCTTTTGGTGGTAAGTAGTACGTAGCCCCTGTTACTTCAGCGATATGACGACCACCTGAAATATGATCAGCGTGTAAGTGTGTATCAAATACATGCTTAATCTGTACGTCTTTGTCTTCAGCGAATTTTGTGAATACTTCTGTGAAACGTACTGCGTCGATAATGGCTGCTTCACCTTCAGAAATGGCCATGTAAGAAAGACAGCCTTTTCCTAAACGAACAAATTGGTATAACTCACCGCCATTTGCTAAATCGCCTACTTTAATTGGTTCAAGGTACATCGACCATGATTTCATCCCACCTGCTAAGTAGCCTACTTCACGACCTGCTTCTGATAACATATCTGCTACCATGATTGAAGAACCTTCCTTCGCACATACGACAAGTACATCTTTATCAGTTGGGATTTGTGGTAAAATTTCTTCTACACCGTCTAATAACTCAAAGTAAGGAATGTTTACATAGTCGAAGTTGTGACCATCAATTTTCCACTCTTCAAATGCATCTGCATTACGTACGTCTAAAATGAAGAATTCTTTGTTATCGATTACTTTGCGTGCAACTTGTGCTGCTGTCCATGCTGTTACTGTCATATCATTTTACCCCCATAGGTATTATTTTTGTGAAATTTTTTTGGTTTCGTAACATAGTGCTACGGAAACTAAAAATAGTGCCGATATTAAAAGGTTAATGTTAGTGATGCATCTTTTGCATATTCAAGGAATGTGACAGCGCCACCTACGTCAATACCGTCAACGAAATCATCTTTCGTTAAGCCCATTACATCCATCGTCATTTGACAAGCGACAAATTTAACCCCTAATTCTTGTGCCATTTCGACTAATTGTGGAACTGCTGGCACTTGCGCATTCTGAAAGCCTTCCGCAAAAAGCTCTTTTCCTGCTGGCATTTCAAGTACATGCATGCGTTGTTTATGAATTAAGTTTAAGCCTTCAAATGTGAAGAAAATTTGTACATCTTTTTCTGACGCTGCCGCTGCTGTTGCGATATTGAACACTTTATACGCGTCGAAAAGACCACCGTTTGCTGCGATAATTGCTACTTTGTTTGACATATTAGTTGACCTCTTTCGCTAGTTCGCCTTCATACCCAACCATACCTGGTAAGACGTTTTTAATATTTGTGAAGCCCGCTTCTGCTAATTGTTGTGCCGCCATATCTGAACGTGTACCTGTACGACAAATCACATAAATTGCTTCGTCTTGTTGTAACTCGTTCATGCGTTGTGCTAACTCACCCATTGGAATTGATACAGCACCTGGAATGTGACCGAATGCGTATTCTGCCGCTTCACGTACATCTAAAATTGTTGCACCTGATACGATTGCTTCTTCATTTGTTGCTGTATACGCAAATGTTTTTTCGGCAACTTCACTAGCTTCTTGGTTACATTTACGAATGTAGTGATAAAATACACCGTTGTCTTCTTGGCTACCGATATACTGGTGACCAACTGTTTTTGACCAAGCGGCTAAGTCTGCTACTGAACCTTTGTCCGTTGCTTGAATTTCTAGTACTTGTCCTTCTGCTACATCATTCATTGCCTTTTTCGTTTTTACGATTGGCATTGGACATGCTAACCCTTTTGCATCTAATTGTACGTCTGCTTTAATCATTTCTTTACCCCCATAGGTATTAATTTTAATAAAAAAAATATCGTGTTAAATAAATAAGTTTACATTACCGTCTTCTGCATCAGCTAAGTAAGCTGCTACACCTGCGTACTCTATGCCGTCTAATAATTCTTCTTTTTGAAGACCTAATAAATCCATCGTCATTGTACATGTAATTAGTTTAATATCTTGCTCTTGTGCCATGTCAATTAGCTGCGTTAATGTCAAAGCATTATGCTTGTTCATTACGTGCTTAATCATTTTTGGTCCCATACCTGCCATATTCATATTCGATAAGCCAAGTTTTTCAGCACCACGCGGCATCATTTTAGCAAACATTTTTTCTAAAAAGCCTTTTTGTACATGTACTGGTTCTTGCTTACGTAATGCGTTAATGCCCCAAAATGTGTGGAAAATCGTTACTTCATGGTCATAAGCTGCTGCGCCATTGGCAATAATGTAAGCTGCCATTGCTTTATCGTAATCGCCACTAAATAGGACGATTGTTGTTTTTTTCTTCTCCATATTTACCCCCATAGGTATTATTTTATTGAAAATAAAAACCCGCATTTGCGGTGTTGTTTTTTATGATACCTTACATGCTTTATATTAATACCCCTATAGGTTTATGTCAACAACAAAACTTTTACTTTTAGAAGTAAAAAGATAAATCAGTTTAAAAAATGATAAAAATATCACAGAGTATTATTTTTATACATTAATTAGAATCTCATCATTATGAAAATCGTGTGATATTTATATCCCCCTATAGCTAATTATACTTTCGGTTGCCAATCAAGCTATCCAAATCGCACATAATTCTATAAAAAGCACATAATTCTTGATTATACTGGTAAATACCCATAGCCGTTTATATTACATGTAGCAACCAAAAAAAAAGCACCCTTAAAGGCACTTTTATGATGAAATATGTTGCTTGTATAAGACTTTCATTTCTTTTTTTGTTAAACCACGGCGTTCCATTTCTAATTTCACTAACTGCAAATTACGTTTACATGTTAAATACGCATTTACATTCGTAAGCGACGAGCTCTGTAACTCTTCATATGCTTTTTTCCGCTTCCAGTAGACCATAAACAACTCTGCTAGTTGCACATCTGTAACTGTCATTTTGTTCTCACCTTATCAGTTTTTTCAATTCACCATATACTCTTACATATTACTACGCTACATTATAACATGCTTTCTCACAATGACAAAAAGCAAATTCTTGTATAGACGATGAATTTTTTTATGATTTTTAGTACTTTCTATCAATTATGAATTTACTGTAAATTTTTGTTGAAGGTTTGTTAGTTACTCCCTTTTTAGCTCGTTTCTTTGCTACACTATAAAAAAAGACAGCTACCTCGTAAGATAGCTGCCTGTTTATTACTGCGTATTTGTTTGTGGTGATATGTCCTGATGCTGCTCATAAAAGCGTAGTAAATCAAGTGAAATCAGTTGATCTGAATAGTTTAACACAGCCCCGCTTTTTTCAAACGCTGGTTCACATACCGCTTTTTCGACTTCTTCGCCAGTTGCGCGGTCGTAGCACACATCTTGTGTAAATACATAATCACTTGTAATAATACGTCCGTCACGGAACGGCACAATACCATCATGCTCTTCTGAGAATAGGTCATCACCAAACTGTACATCATTCGCTGTACTAATGCCTAATAAATGAAGCACTGTTGGACGAATATCGATTTGACCCGATGTTTTCGTAATTTCTTGTCCATCGTTTGACCCTGGGATATGAATAAATAACGGCACCGACTGTAGTAATGCATGATCGTATGCTGTTAATTCTTCTTTGCCTAAATATTTCGCCATCGCTTTATGATGAAGCTCTGAAATACCATAATGGTCACCGTACATAACAATAATCGAATTATCATAAATCCCTTGTGTTTTTAACTGTTCAAAAAATACCTTTAACGATTCATCCATATAACGCACTGTTTGGAAATAACGATTTAATGTACCTGAATTTGAATCGTATTCAGGAATTAGTTTATCCTCTTCGTCTAGCTCAAATGGATGATGATTTGTTAATGTAATTAAACGTGATGCAAATGGTTGTGGTGAATCTGCTAAAATTTGTGCCGATTGCTCAAAGAACGGAATGTCCTTCATGCCCCAACCAACGCTTTGTCCTTCGCCAATCGTATAAGCATCAATATCATAGAAGTGATCTACCCCTAATGATTGATACATACGGTCACGGTTCCAGAACGATTTATTATTTGGGTGTAATACGCTTGTGTAATAGCCATTGTCACTTAGTACACCTGACATACCTGTATACGTATTTTCACCATTTGTGAAAAATGCTGCACCATTTCCGCTTCCTAAAAACCCGTTTTCGACAATAAATTCTGAATCCGACGTTTTACCTAACCCTGTTTGGTGGTAAAAATCACTGAAGTAATACGTATCTTTATCTTGTGTAAGTGAGTTTAAAAATGGTGTCACAATATGTCCGTTCATTTCTTGATTGATGACAAAGCTTTGAAGTGATTCCATCGATACGAAAATGACGTTTCGTCCCTCGTATTTTCCGAACATCTCTTCATTAATAGATGCCTTGTTCGCTGTCGCATAGTTTTGAATTTCCACTAATTCATCACTATTTGCCATTGCACGTTGCGTCGATGCTTTCGTTTGCGTATAAATATCATATAAATGGTAGTTATACACACCTAAATTTTTCACAAGTAGCACGCGGTCAAAACTGCGTGTCAGTAGTTGTGGACGTTCTTGTTCTGCGTAGTATAAGTTTACGGCAAATACAAGACCGGCTACGGCAATACTTGCTAATGCAAAACGCTTACGGAATGTAAATGTATCTTGCTGGTCTTTTACAAGCTTAATCGCAATCGCTACGATAAAGAAGTCAATGAAGAAGAAAATGTCTGTCCATGACAAAATTTCTGCAATAGATGACCCTAAATCACCAAAATTACTTGTTTGCGATAATACTGGAATCGTTACAAAATCCGTATAGAAGCGGTAAAAGCCGACATTCCCGTACAAAATGATATCAAGTACTAAAATGGTTGCTAAAATATAGAGATTGCGATTTCTCGCTTTCTTAAATAAGAAGGCAACGCCAAACGCTAAACATAAAAAGCTGAGCGGGCTTAGCCATAAAATTAAATGTTGAGTAAATGTTTCAATACCTAAGTCAAAGCTCATTAAATGAATCACAACGGTTTTGACCCATACTGCTACTAATGCCAGCAGTAAAATATTGTATGGTTTTAAATTGCGCAAAAGTCTTCCTCTTTTCTTCCTTTCATATTACTACAGTCTCGTGTCGTTCCCTTAGTAGGACGTAACGTACATTTATTAGGTTTCTTAGGAATCTCAATGCACTATGATACCACACTTTTCCCCATTCATTGAATAAAAAGTTTTATGGATGAATTCAAAAAAATTGTATGATTGCCTATACACATAGGCGGTAGCTTCTGTCATACAATACATTCTCACCGACTGAGCCTCACAAGACACTGCTGCTGTTTATCATCGCTTCATACCGAAAAGACCGTCTGAGCAAATGCACTCAGACGGTCTTTTTATGACGTATTTGTGAACACTTGTTATAACGCACGCTCCATGATGATAAACGAATGCGTCACACCACCGACGACTGCTTCTTTTTCATTGACCGCGTCAAAACCTAAACGTTGCCAAAACGCATAGGCACGTTCATGCTGTTTTGCCACACCTAAACGTAATGTTGTGATGGGCGCATGATGCCAACGCTCGCAAAAATCAGCTAAAATACGCTCACCATGCCGTTGCCCGTGCAAACTTGCGTCAATCATCAGTAAGCCAATATAAATCGTATCAGCACTTGGATAACCGACTAAAAAATCTAAAATGGCAATCGGTTCCTGCTCGTGATACACAATCTCATAATATTTCGCATCATCATCTACCCCATCTGGTATCGTATCTCGGTCTTGCTCAATAATATCTTCTGACGGTGCACTTTCTGACATCGCTTCAAAATAAGCATCGTTTGAAATATAAATGGTTAACACATCTAATACATCGTCATCTGTTACTTGTTTAAATGAATAATTCAACAAAAGCACCTCCTGCTGTACTATACCGCATTTGCACAAGCCATAATCCTACGCTTGTTAACAGGTAAGGACAATTTGTAAAGGGCGCATAAACAATTGGCGCAAATTTCATTTTAAAATTGAAATTTGCGTACACGTGCTGTGATAATTCTTTAACTGCCCTTTATATTCACAACATAGTCATTTGGTACGATGGAGCTATTAAAGGAGGTTGACGCAATGAAAAAAGTAATTTTCTTTGAAGTACGTGGTGGTTCTGATAAAGGTCCCGACGGCTTTCGTCCCGATACACGCCCGATGATTGATGCGCTCCAAAAACGAGGTCAAGCAGCGGAAGTATTATTTTTTGACGAAGCATTCATTGATGAAATTTATGCCTATACCGTAGCACATGCTGTTGCGTATGTGTCACGTATTAATCCTGGGAATTTACAAAACGAGGCACTCTATATGGCGATGCTTGAGAAATTGTCCGAGCAAGGCATTGTTGGCTTATCGCATCCGCGTACAATGAAAACGTATGGCGATAAAGAAGCGCTCGTGACATTACGCCATACGCCTCTTGTCCCAACCGATACGTTTTTATATACCGATGCAGAAAGCTTCACACATTTCTTACCGACGACACTCGCTGTACAAGACCGGGTTGTGAAAAAAAATCGCGGGTCAACAGGTGAAGGTGTTTGGCGCATTCAACTAGAAGATACATCACTGCGTCAACAAACGCTTATCCCACTTCATGCGCGTATTCATTGCACAGAGGCGAAAGATAATCAAACAACCACAATGACGTTGCAAGCTTTTATTGAGCAGTGTACGGAGCAACTCTATATTCAGGAAGCTTCGTTAATTGATATGCCGTATTTACCACGTGTTACAGAAGGTGAGTTACGTGTTATTATGCTAAACGACAAACCGCTGCAAATTGTGAAAAAAGAGCCGGCTGTACAAGATGCGTTTAGCACAACACTATTTTCAGGCGCGCGCTATACGTATCATGAACCAAATGCCTACCCAGCGCTCATTCAGCATTTACTGGATGCACTGCCGACAATGCGCACACTGCTTGGCTATACATTGCCATTTTTATGGACGGCTGATTTTATTTTGCATACAACACCACAGCAACAAACAACTTATATTTTAAGTGAGCTAAACTGTTCATGTGTCGGCTTCACGTCCCATTTGGAGCTTGCACAACCGATTGCTGAAGCGATTATTGAAACAATTTCAGTCCGTGTGTAATTTTATTTGTATTCATGAAACATTGCCCATACAATAGAAGAAACGAATGACAACAAAGGTAGGCGTAATATTGTATGGAAACATTTGAGTTTGATAGTAATGGTGGCTATATTGCCACATTAACCGATGAAGAACTAATCATCGAATGTAAAGGCATTAAAGGCTTTTTATTCTTTTATCGCGTGAAGCCACGTACGACACATATTCCGCTCGCACAAATTGTCGCAATTGATGTAAAATCTGCTGGTATACGTCAAGGTTATGGTCGCTTCATCACACCTGAATTAGAAGAATATCCAAGCAGTAGTTATATGGCGATGCATGATACAAATTCCATCATTACTGACAATGATGAAGAAGATGAGCTATTACACATCTTAATTAAAAAAATCACAAAAAAGCATAAGCACATCCCTGTAAATACGAAAAAATCATAAGATAAAAAAGGACGAGGACACAACTTCCTCGTTCTTTTTTGTATACTAGAAGGAAAGGGGGCTTTTTTAGATGATCGATGAATTAGGAAGAACTGTCCATATGCAAACACCTGCTCGACGCATTATTTCACTATGCCCAGCCATTACGGAAACATTATTTGCCTTATCGTTAGAAGACAATATTGTTGGGCGCACACGCTATTGTATTTTCCCAGCACAAACGGCGACTGTACGAACAGTTGGTGGCACAAAAGATATTGATCTTGATGCTATTCATGCGCTCCAACCAGACTTGATTATTTGTGAAAAGGAAGAAAATACAAAAGACATCGTAGAAACACTTGCGGCATACTATCCTGTCTATGTTGCACAAGTACAAACCATTCCCGAAGCACTAACAATGATTGAAAAAATGGGTGCGCTCACACATCGCACCGAGCAAGCGACGGCACTTCAAGAAAACATTACACGCGCCTTTGCGCAATTGCCACAACAGCACGGGCGCGCAGCTTATATGATGTGGCGAAAACCATATATGGTTGTTGGTGATACAACATATATTCATAACGTCCTCACACGTATTGGTTTTCATAATCCATTTGCCTCGTTCGATGGGCGCTACCCTGCTGTGACGATTGAACAACTACAGCACGCACAGCTCGATTATTTATTTCTATCCTCTGAGCCATTCCCGTTTCGTGATAAACATATTCAAGAATTACAAGCACATTTACCACACACCGACATTCGCTTAATTGATGGCGAAATGTTTTGGTACGGTGCGAAAATGGTCGAAGCGGCTGCGTATTTACGACAGTTTTTTGCGAAAGCATCAGAATAAAAAAGCATACTGCCCACGACTTTTGTCGGGCAGTATGCTTTTTTTATTCGTACTTAACCAATCGCAAATGTGCGGTCAAAATGACGCCCCTCTGCTAATAGCTCAATAAATGTCTGTACACCTTGCCCAACACCTGGTTCATTGACATATTGTGCATCAATCAACGGTGCTTCGTGATAACCAATTGCCTTATAGTGATTGTACGTATCATCCACAAATGTTTGCAATTTACGACTCGTTACCGGGCAATCAAAGGTCGCATCTACATATAAGCCGTCATATAATACCGGATGTGCAGTATCAAATGTTTGTTTGATTTCAAAATCACGGATGAAGCCTTGCTTACTACTAATAAACTCGACGGTCATATGTTGTTCATCAAAGGCACTTGCTAGTTCTTCAATTGCGCTCTTATCATTGACAACAACCGCTACTTTTTTAGTCGCTGTTCCTTTTGCAGGACGTTGCTCCATACTAACAGCTGGCGACGGCGTCTTCACATCTGGTGGTTCGATGCCTTCTTGTGGTGGCTCTACGCCGATATTTTGTGCAACCGTTGTGGCTAAATCGCGGCACACATTGGCAAACATATCGACAATTTGCTGGCGAATCGCCAATGTTTCGACTTTCCCAAGTTCAAAACTCATCGCTTTCACAATATGTTCGCGCTCTACATCTGTTAAGCTAATCCAAAACATACGCGCTTGTGTAAAATGGTCATTAAACGATTCACTACGGGCGCGAATTTTATGACCGTCCACCTTTTCTTCATAATGACGATAGCCACCATCTTCTTCCGGTACTTCGTGTGGTGTGTTATTTTGCATGCCATTTTTATGATAGCTCACACGTCCTACATTAATCGTTTGACGTCCGTAACCGTCTCGCTGATTATTGAAGAACGGACAAACTGAACGGTTAATCGGCAACTCGTGGAAGTTTGGCCCACCTAATCGAATAAGCTGTGTATCAGTATATGAAAATAGGCGACCTTGTAATAGTGGGTCATTTGTAAAATCAATACCTGGTACAACATGCCCTGGGTGGAACGCCACTTGCTCTGTTTCCGCAAAGAAATTATCAACATTACGATTTAACGTCATTTTGCCAAGCTTATGCAGTGGCACTTGCTCTTCTGGCCAAATTTTGGTTGGGTCTAAAAGATCAAAGTCAAAATCATGCTCTTGTTCAGGCTTTAATAATTGCACACATAGTTCGTACTCTGGGTAATTGCCCGCTTCGATATTGTCATATAAATCACGGCGATGGAAATCTGGGTCTTTCCCCGCAATCTTCTGCGCCTCGTCCCATACAAGCGACGCCATACCAAGTACTGGCTTCCAGTGGAATTTCACAAAATGTGCTTCCCCTTGTGCATTCACGAAGCGGAATGTATTCACACCAAACCCTTCCATCGTACGATAACTACGTGGAATCGCACGGTCAGATAAATGCCACATAATCATATGGGCTGATTCTTGGTTATGTGCGATAAAATCCCAAAATGTATCATGAGCACTTTGCGCTTGTGGAATTTCATTATGTGGCTCAGGTTTTACTGCATGAATGACATCGGGGAATTTAATCGCATCTTGAATGAAGAAAACAGGAATATTATTTCCAACTAAATCATAAATACCTTCATCCGTATAAAACTTTGTCGCAAAGCCGCGTACATCTCGTACTGTATCCGCTGACCCACGTGAGCCTGCGACCGTCGAGAATCGTACAAATACCGGCGTTCGCTTTCCAGCTTCACTTAAAAAGTCCGCCTTTGTAATCGCACTATGGTTGTCATAGCTTTCAAAAATACCATGTGCTGCCGTTCCTCTTGCATGTACGACGCGCTCTGGAATACGCTCATGGTCAAAATGCGTCATCTTTTCGCGAAAATGAAAATCTTCTATTAATGTCGGGCCACGTAACCCAGCCGTTAACGAATGTTCATCATCCGTGATTTTTAGCCCTTGATTTGTTGTCATCGGTTGTTCATTGTCGTTTACTTTGTATTGCTTTAGCTGTTGTAGTTTTTTATTTTCTTCCATCAGAAAGCCTCCTCGGTAGTATTCAATGAATCGTATAACTCTACAAATTTTCACTTATATTTAGAGCTGTCTTTACTATTACCCATGCCATCATAAAGAAACCAAATTCGGCAAAAAACACGTCAATACGCTTAGCTGTTTATAAAATTTATCCAGTTGCCTAGTAGCATTCTTTCCATTTCTTACACACATGCACACTTGTCGCCAACCTTTTATCCTAAAGCGTATTCTTTTTCTTCTATACAATGTGGCAAAAGTAGGAACATTAATATTTGTTCCATCTATGGTATGCTTTTATACAATAGGGAAACTGGAGGAGAGAACATGAATATCGATACAGACGCACTTATTATTTTCTGCATCCTTTGGGGAACACCGCTTATAACCATGCTCGTGACGTATTTAAAAATGAGCCCACAACATAAACGTGAGGCGCGCCGTGATTTTTGTTCGGCCCATTTTCTCTGCACAATTGGTGCAATTGCCGGCGGTGTTTTTACCGCCTCGCTTGGCCATTTACTGCATGTCCTGTGGTTAACGTATAGCGGTATTGCACTGCTTTCACTCGGTGCAATCGGTACAATTATCACGACTTGGAAAGACAGTAAAACTAAAAGTCTCATCGTACCACTGTTTCTTGTTGTGTATGTATGGTGGGTTTTATAAAAAAAGGTTGTGCAAAACATGAGCGTCATGTTTTGCACAACCTTTTATTGATGAATCGCTTTTTGGAACACAGCACGTGCTGCATCGCCAATATGTTCACTCACAGTTGGATGCGGGAAAATCATACGTGCTAAATCTTTTACCGAACCACCTGACACTTTTGCGGCAAGCATCGCATTAATCATTTCCGTCGCGCCGTCCCCAACAACACATGCGCCGTAAATATCGCCTTCTGGACTCGCGACAAACTTCATAAAGCCTTTTGTGTTCCCTTCAAGTAACGCCTTCGCATTCGTCGGTAAGTACATTTTTGTTACGATGGCATCAGCTGGTGCTTCATGCTCGAGCATACCGAATGTCGCAATTTCTGGATGTGTATACACACAACGCGGTACTTCCTGCTGGTTTAAGCTCGGCAAGTTTTTGCCTAAAATCGTATCAATGACATGAATCCCCTCGGCAGAAGCGGTATGCGCTAATTGGAAACCACCCACTAAATCACCAATCGCATAAATACGCGGAATGCTCGTTTCATAATGAACGTTCGTTTGAATGAGGCGACCATCCATTTGTAAATCAAGTGCTTCTGCAATCGCTGTGTTTGGACGACGACCTGTCGCAAACAATAAATGCTCATATTCAAAAATACCGATTGATGTATGAATTTCATTGCCAACAAACTGCTCAAACGCAAAGTTTGTCACAAGCTTAATGCCAAGCTTTGCCATACGCTCTTTAATGAGTGGTCGCGCATCTGGCTCTTCCGTCTGTAAAATATCTGCACTATAATTTAAAATCGTAACGTCTGTTCCCATTGGCGCTAATGCAAATGCCATTTCAACAGCAATTACACCACCACCGATAATTGTTAGTTGTTTTGGCAATTCCTTTAACGCAAAAAATGTATCGGTCGTATAATAATTCGCGGTCTCTAACCCTTTAAACGGCGGCACAAACGGATGGCTACCTGTTGCTAAAATAACATGCTCCGCTGTAAACTCTTGTTCATTCACAACGACTTTTCGCGCAGCGGTTACGGACGCTTCACCGCGGAAAAATGTAATATTTGCCGCTTCAATATAGCCTTCAATATTCGCTAATAACTCATCGACCACTTCATCTTTACGACGCATTAGCTTCGCAAAATCAATATCAATCGTCGGCACGGTCACACCCCAATTTGTACCGCGGCGAATTTCTTGTACAAGCTTACTATGCTCCAACATAATTTTTGATGGAATACAGCCCGTGTTATAACAAGCACCTCCTACTTTATCACGTTCTACTAATGCGACGCGTAATCCACTTTTCGCTGCATGAATCGCCGCTACATAACCACCTGGACCTGCACCAATAATTGCTACATCATAGTTTTCCATATTCTCTCACCTCTCTTTAACGATAGCATTCACGTTTCCTGAATGCAAAGATTGCCACAGTATCTTCACAATTTTTACGCAATTTATAAAACATTGAAGTTAATTTTGACATTAATGTTGAGATTAAAAAGCACCAGGTTAAGACAGAAGTGTTTCTATTCTTAACGAAAGACCCAAAACACTCACATTGACGTCAACATTAATGTCAAATATAATGAAGAAGATAGTTTTAACATTGCATTGTATGTTGATGTTCCTTTCGTTATAATAAAGCTATTATGTCATTTAGCATTATTGCTAAACAAGCAAAGGAGCGAATACGATGGCTACATTAAAAAAAGGGACACTTGTACAAAATAATGCTGGTGTCACTTGTCGAACAATTGCCTTCACGATTGCAAAAGGCGGTCAATTAAAATCGACATCTGCAGTAAATATTGCAGCAGCAATTTTAAAAGATGCTTCTATTGATGAAGCGAAAATTTGTATTTTAGATATTGATGCACAGGCTAATGTGTTCACATCATTTGGACTTGATGCCGATATGCTACCAGAATATGAAGATTTAAGTGCAGCGATGCTTGGCTATACAGCACAAGATGGCTCAAATGTGACGGGTATGGCAGCGATTGAAAATACAATTCATGAACTATATGCAGAAAGTGACAAAAAGTACATACACTGCTTAACAGCGAATGAACGCTGTGATTTACTTGAAATGACTATTTTAACGAACTTAGAAATTTATCCAGACCCAACAACACTACTACGCGATGTTTGTCGTGAGCTTGCGAACTATTACACACATATTATTATTGATACACCACCTGCTTATTCACTGCTCGTATCGAACGTATTAATGATTGATAATGTTGAAGTGTATGTACCATATGAGCCAGAAACATATGCCCTACGTTCTGTGGGCAAAACGATTCGCGCATTTGATTCATTCGCAACACGTAACCCAAGTGCAACATTTGGTGGCGTGTTTGCAACGAAAGTGAAAACACAAACGAATATTCACGCATCGATTATTGGCACAGCACGTACATTTGTCCAAGCAAGTAAAAAGCCGTACTTAAAATCGTTTATTCCAAACACGATTAAAATTGCAAATAGTGTGTACTACGAAGCATTACCACCACTATTAAGCACTAAAAAGTCTGACCAAGTACGTGAATATTTTGATTTATGGGAGGAGATGAAATAATGGCACGTGAACCAAAAAACACTGCTTTACCACGCAGCACAAGTATTGATGCACTATTAGGACAAGCGCAACCACAAGAAATTGAAGTTAAAACTAACATTGCAGTCAATGATGAAGTCGAAAATAATATCGAAATCGGTGGCAAGGAAGCAAACCCACTTGCAGCGTTAAAGGCCGAAATGCAACAAGCAAAGAAAAAAGAAGCGAACAAACAAGTTACCGTTTACTTAACACCTGAAAACTTCGCCCGCTTCAATGCATTAAAAGAAAAAGGGCAAAAATCAGAGCTGATTAATAAGCTGCTTGATATGTACTTTAGCGAATAAATCAATTTACAAAAATCCCCCTCCAGCGAAAGACTTTGTGGCGGGGGATTTTGTTTTCACAAGGATTACTCTGTTCATTTTATGCCATTCACAATTATTCGTAACGTTGTATATTAGGCTCTACAGTTTAAACTATACAAAAAACACCGCACGAAGTTGCCTTCATGCGGTGCTACTGTTTACTTGCGTGTTTTCTCTTTTTCTAACTCATGTACAATCGATTCGCCTTCGATATCAATATTTGGTAATAGTTTATCGAGCCATTTCGGTAAGTACCACGCTGATTTACCAAGCAATAGCATTACTGCTGGTACGATTAGCATACGTACAATAAACGCATCGAAAATTACACCGAACGTTAACGCAAGACCAATAATTTTCGTCATTGGGTCTGGTGCCATCATAAAGCCAGCGAATACCGCAACCATAATTAAGCCCGCTGCGGTTACAACACCGCCACTATCACGAATACCGGCAAGCACCGCTTTACGTGCATTGCCTGAATGTGTGTACTCCTCACGCATACGGCTCACAAGGAACACTTCATAGTCCATTGCTAAACCGAATAAAATGCCGATTGTAATAATTGGGAGGAAGTTTAACACAGGGCTTGTCGTCGCAAAGCCGAACAACTCATGGAAGTTACCATCCTGTACCACCCACGTTACAAAGCCAAGCGTTGCACCAAGCGATAACACAAAGCCTAATACTGCCTTTAATGGGACTAAAATCGAGCGGAAGACGACCATAAAAATGACGAATGCTAAGCCGACAATTAATGCCGCAAACACTGGTAATGCTTCACTTAGCTTTTCAGAAATATCGATGTTCATCGCTGTTGTGCCTGTTACATGTAACTTCATACCATCGTATTGCGCGTCACGCAGCTCATGCACTAAATCAATTGTTCCTTCATCATTTGGACCGGTCGTTGGATTTAATGTAATAACAGCCATGTCCCCTGATTCTTTCGGTACAACGTTAGTAATCGTATCGACATGGTCCATACTCATAATATTTGCTTGAAGTTGCTCTAGTTTTGAAAGTACTTCACCATCTTCTTTCGTTGCCTCTGCAACAACGACAAGTGGTGCGTGCACACCTTCACCATATGCTTCTTTTAATAAGTCATATGAGTCACGCTGGTCTGTGCCTTCTTCATAGAAGCTATCATCTGGTAAGCCAAGCTTCATATCGAAAAATGGCATCGACACAAACACTAAAAAGGCAATGCCGATAATCGCGACAAGCGCTGGTGCTTTATTCAGCATCGTTGCCCATGCTTGCATAAATTTACCTGATAGCTTCACACGGTCTGTAAATTTTTCTGCCGCTGTTTTTGGACGTTCCACTGCGGGTGTAATTTTATGCCCGAACAGTGACAGTGCAGCTGGTACGACAATCACTGCAATTAAAATCGCAAGGAATACCGTTACTGCTGCTGAAAGTCCCATCATCGTTAAAAATGGAATTTGTGGAATCGCTAAGCCAACAAGTGCAATAATGACGGTAATACCCGCAAATACAACCGCTGTGCCGGCTGTGCCGTTCGCAATAGCAATCGACTGTTGAACCGAGTAGCCTTTTGCATATTCTTGACGGAAGCGTGAAATAATAAATAAACCATAGTCAATGCCGACTGCTAGCCCAAGCATCGCTGCTAAACTAATACATACAAATGCAATCGACGCAAAGTTTGTCGCAATTAAAATCCCTAATAAGCCGACGACAACACCGATACCAGCTGTCATAATTGGCATACCGGCTAAAATTAGCGAACCGAACGTAAAGAACAGCACGACAAACGCAATGCCAACCCCAATAATTTCGGTCATAAAGTGAATTTCAATCGGATAAATTTCCGTTTCAGACGAGTAAAGCTCTGTTTGAATGCCCTCGTCCTCGGTCACATGAAACAATGCGCGCATGTCGTCCACTTGGTCAAACGTTACTTCTTTCGAAGGTACGTCATAAATCGCCATAATATACGCAATTGTTTTATCTTCATTATAGTTTTGTAGCATATCTGGTGTGACAACCATTTCTACACCATCTAGCTCGCTTACCTGTTCTGTTAAACGCGCAATGTGCTGTGCTACATCTTCATCGAGTAACGTTTTACCTTCAGGTGCTTTCAACACAACTTGTAACTGTGCACCCGCCTTCCCAACCTCTGGGAATTCCTCTTCAAGCATTTCAATTGTTTCCTGTGCAGCTGTACCTGGAATCGACATATCATCATCGAAGTTAATGCCGACAAGAAGCGCCGTCACACCGACTGCTACTAAAAATGCAATCGCTGCTGCAATGACAAGCTTAGCCTTCGATGTTACCAAATAGCCAAGCTTGTATAAAAGTTTTGCCACAATAATACTCCTCTCACATAAAAAAATACTGTACATATATAATCATAACAAAATCAAACGTACACATCCTATGTACGTTTGGGCAAAAAGTTAAATATATTTTTGTTCAATAGCAATGGCAATCGCTTGTCCACGTGATTTCACGTCGAGCTTTTCATAAATCGTCGTTAAATATGCTTTCACGGTGCGTTCTGACACGAAGAGCTCACTTGCAATTTCTTTATTTTTTAAGCCACTTGCCAACAGTCGCAATAACTCTAGCTCCTTATTTGTAAATACCGGTCGCTCACGTGCTGTACGAAGCGCGTGTTGTAGCGCACTTGGAAAATACGTTTCACCGTTCATAACGCGCGCAATCGTTTCATAAATGATGGCGCGTCCTGCATCTTTCAATAAATAACTGCTCACACCTAAATTCACAGCTTTCAGTAATAACTGCTCATCATTATACGTCGTCAGTACAATCACTGGTGTCGTCCCTTTATATTGTTGTAAAAACTGAATGCCGTCCATTACCGGCATATTTAAATCAAGTAAAATCACATCCACGTCATGTGTCGCCAATAACGCAATCGCTTGCTGACCGTTTTCTGCCTCGGCAACGACCTCGAAATGTTCTTCAAGCTCTAGCACCATGCGAATGCCTTCGCGTACAATATAATGGTCATCTATTATGCAAATACGTATCATATTACTCCCCCTCCGAAATTGGAAACTGTAACTCAATGCGCACACCATTTTGCGAATAAATACGGAGCGCACCGTTGATAATGGCTGCGCGCTCCTGCATTCCAAGTAAACCGTAATGCCCGGTCATGTCTTGCTCATTATAAAAGCCAATCCCATTATCCTCAATGACAAGTACATACATCGTGCGTTGTTGTAGCAACGTAATCGTCACGTGGGTTGCTTCTGCATGCCTATGCGTATTCGTCAATGCTTCCTTTACGACGGCTAGCACATGCTCCTCCACTTGTGGCGGTAGTGCCGTATCAATCATAATGCTCGTTGTGACAGGCAACGCTAATAAAAAGCCAAGCTGCTCCACTTCCTCAATAAAGCGGTCCTCAAACGGCAAGCTGTGTAGCGACTGGCGTAAATCCTCCACCACTTGACGGGCCTCGTGAATCGACTGCTCCACTTGCTCCTTCGCTACTGTAACGACATGTTCAGCCTTGTCATAGTTACCTTTTTTCAAATGCACCTCGACGACATCAAGCTTTAAGTTCGCGCCAATTAAGCGCTGAATAAGCGAGTCATGTAAATCGCGTGCCATACGCTGGCGTTCTGTTTGGCGTGTGAGCTGTGCAATTCGGTTATTGGCTTCTTCTAAACGCTTATTTTCAATATCCTTTTGATGAAAAATGGCGAGCACTAAATACACAAGCACAAGCATCAGTAACAGCATCATTAGTAAAAATAATAAGTGCTCCCCTCGATGTGTCAAACTTAAAATAGCTGTACTCACCGCAAAATAACAGAGCACATACAGACTATAGAGCTTCGGGTTGGTTGTTTCATAAAAAAGCTGAATCATTAAAATTAGCCCAAAGCTCATTAAAATAAGTACCGTATAATTTGCCGCAAGCGTCGCACAGCTCATACAAAGCACCGCCTGCACAGGGAAATAAAATGAGGCGCCAATTCGGTTATAATACCAATGTAGTGCAATAAAGAGCATGCCAAAAAGTGCAAGAAGCGATGCCTGCATATACGAGATAAGTGTAGGCAACTGTAGCATAATCACGACGACGAGCGTCAATATATGTAAATACGATACGGGCAGACGCGCTGCCTGAATATCATAGCGTATGTCATCATTAGTCGTTAACCGTTTCATATTGTTCCTCCAATTCGACATTATCATAACACGGCTATGCACATGAACTGAAAAAATTGCACATGTGCTGTATGATGAAGAACACAAAGGAGAGTGGATAACATGAAAATTGTTGCACCAAAGCCGATTCATTTACAAGGGGATTCTCGCGGCGTATTACTGCTCCATTCCTTTACAAGCACAACACGCGACATGAAAAAGCTTGCCGAAAGTTTGCAAGCAGACGGCTATAGCTGTTATGTGCCCAGCTACCGTGGTCATGGCTTGCCGGTTGAGCAGCTACTTGAAACAAGCCCAAGTGATTGGTGGGTAGACGTTGTCGAAGGCTATAACATCTTAAAGGAACACGGCGCAACGAGCATTGCCGTTATCGGTGTGTCACTCGGCGGAGTATTTGCGTTAAAACTTGCGGAAACATATGCTGTCGAAAAAATTGTCATTATGTCCGTACCTTATGCGCGCAGTGCCGACGATTTATTTGAGCGCGTGCTTGCATACGGTTTAAATTATAAAAAACTCATTCGCACAGAGCGCGACCTATTTGAGCGGGAGCTAGGGGAGCTGCTTGAAGCGGACCGCACACCGCTTCAGCAGTTTTCAACAATGATTGATGACGTCATGCGCGACTTAGCATCGATTACCGCACCCATTCACATTTTATATGGTAAACGCGACGAGCCACTGTATGAAAAAAGCGCAGCACGTATTGCCGAACATGTCCAATCAGTAAATCCGCTCGTAAAAGGCTATGCCAATTCCTCACACTTAATGCCATTAAGTCGCGATAAAGAGGACATTACGGCACATATAAAAGCATTTTTAACACACCATTAAGCTGCGTCACATATCAATGTTAGCTTACATCTAATATCACCAACACCATTGACGTCAATATTAATGTCAATGGTGTTGGTGAATTGTGAGTGTATTTTCTCTTCTGTTTCAAAATAAGTGTCTTACATATGTTACTTGTTGCGGAGGAATCCCGCTGTAAATTATGTCACAAACTAATCTATTGGTTCCTCTCATTATTAACATTTCCTCTGGTACGATGGGTTACTTGCGCTCCACTTACCATTTAATTTAAATTCGTAATTGACGTCAATGTTAATATTAATCTCGAAAATATAATTAAATCTCCCTTGAACTGCAGCTTTTCTATGCGCATTAGCACGTAGCAATATATCATCGCCATCAATAATATAGAAAACCTAGTCCTCTATATAATTAAAACATTGACATTAATTGTATAATTAATGTCAATATTGATATCAACATTTTAAAATTCAATCAATCTTACGCCTACATCCGTTCTATTCCCTTAACTTTTTAGCTGTTGCGTAATGTTGGCGTTACGTTTTCGTCAATTAATCCTGTCACGTAGTTCATGCTACTATTTTTTACATGTTGTCAGTTTGTATAGATCACCGTTTTCTATGCTACAACATCTGCCCCCATCATTATTAATACCTTTTATAAATCAACATTACTTTCAACTTTGACATTAATATTAACTTTTTAAAAATTAGATAGTTCCCCTACCTTTTTATTGTATATACTCATTCTCATGATACAATGAAAGAATTGTTGTTTTACAAAGTGGAGGGATTTTATTGTTTAGTTTAGCCATTCTTTTAGGTGTTGCGGTGGCGCTTCAATCAGCTGTAAATGCTAAGTTGCGTTCATTTGTCCAATCACCCTTTTTAACGTCGTTTATTTCATTTACAATTGGCTCAGTTGCCTTATTTCTTATTTTCTTTAGTCGGGGTGAAGCATCTTTACTTACGTCACTTACCGATTTACCGGCTTGGACATTTATAGGCGGTTTACTCGGCGTTGTATATTTAACAAGTAACATTATTTTGTTTCAAAAAATTGGTGGTGTCCAAACAGCAGTGCTGCCGATATTTGGACAAGTGGTTATGGGGGTATTAATTGACCAATTCGGGCTTTTTTATGCGCCTCTTACAGCGATGACATGGACAAAAGCACTCGGTCTTGTTGTCGTGCTATGCAGTGTCATTATCGTGACTGATTTAGTATTTGCAGCGGTAAAACAAAAAAGCGACGCACCGTTTATATGGAAAGCGGTCGGCGTTGGTGCAGGAATGCTAAGTGCTATCCAAGCTGCTGTCAATGGTCACTTAGGTAGCTTATTACATTCGTCGATTGCAGCTGCAACGATCTCCTTTGTTGTCGGTACGATTTGTTTATTCCTACTTGTCATCATCACAAAAGCACCTTTTTCACGTATTCTATTTGCGCTACGTGAAACAAGACGCTCACTATGGGTATGGACAGGTGGCTTACTCGGGGCATTTTATGTATTTGGTATTGCTTTTACAGTACCAGCGCTTGGTGCAGGTCAAGTGATTGTACTCGCGTTATTTGGACAATTATGTACGAGTGCCATCATCGAACATTTCGGCTTATTTGGTGCAATGAAAAAGCCGGTGCGTCTATTAAAAGCTTGTGCACTGCTCCTTATGCTTGGTGGTGTCATGCTAATGAAATTATAGTCAATATTAATATCTATGTTGCATTCGATATTGATGTCAAAGTTAATTTCAATAATACGTGTATAAAAAGACCGTCATGTTTCACGTGAAACATGACGGTCTTTTATGTGCACCCTATTTCGCTGCTTCCTCCCAAAAAAAGCAAGTGTCAGGACACTCCTTACGCTCGCTTTTCATCGCTTGTGAAACTACGGTTGACGCTGTTTACATGCGACCCATTCTTCTAACTTTTGCTGGTTCTTCTTATTGGCACGTTTATTTTGCTTATTTAAATAGCGCAGTAATGAACTATGTGCCATGCCAATTTCACCGGCGGCTTTTCGAATCGTTAACGCATGCTTCTCAATCAGTGATGCTACCAATTCTGGTGAAATTTCAACCGGCTCTTCAACTTCTACATCCAACGTCAACTGCTCTTGTACTTCGGTGAACGTTGCTTCCTCAATTAAATCATCCGTAGCATTTGACGGCGCAATAAATGCCAATGTTTCGATGCTAACCTTTTTTGAATGCTCATGTAAAATATCATCCGGTGGCACAATCACAATCGATAAACGGCTCCAATATTTTTGCACCCAAAAACGCTTGCCTACTTTGTCTTCATCAATCGGTGTCGTATAATGCCATACTTTCACAATGCCATCATTTTGTAAATCATCAAGCACTGTTTCTAAACGGTCACGGATCTGAATACCGTTATAACTCGCAGGGAAATCAATCACATCTAATAACGTTTGGACACGGTACGGCTGACTAATCGAACGCTTCATCGTCCGAATTTTCCAATGATAATTTAAATAACGCGTTAAACGCTTATGCTCACGGTGCGTAAAATGACTGTATTGAAACACTTTTAGATCGAGTGCACCGAATGCTTGCTGCTCATTATTTAAATACTGGGACAATAACGCAGAGGGACGAATTTGAAGCGAGTAAATCCCCTTCGCTTCCTTTGTACGTTTATCATATGCCATATCGAGTGTACCAATTTCAAACATACGGCTAAATGTTGTAAAGTCATATTCCTGCTCATCGGAAATTTTCTCGGCATCAATAACGGTCACGCTATCACCGCGCATCGACACCCAAATGCTTGATAGTGCAGCCACGCGTCGCATAATACTGAAGCGTTCTTTTTCGCGAATATAAAACTCTTCCTTCATCGCATCCGCAAAACGTAACTTCAATGCTTGGTCACTATGAAATTTAATATAGCCATCATCGTCTTTTGGCTGAATAATCCATAAATACGAAATTAAATCAAATAAATCCGCGGTCCATTCATCTAATGAACTAATCGTCGACTCCACCAGTGACAACCATATTTTTTGCTTTTCGTTTGGCATTACTTCCATCTCTGTCGGGCGAACCTCTGCCTTCCCACGTACATTACCTTTATTATCCTCAATTGTCGCTTCTAACACCCCTTCAGATGTCTCAACAAACTGCTTTTTTTGCGTCACTAAATCACGCATTAACTGATAATCCGAATTCATTGAGCCATAAATATAATCTTGCTCTATAACATCCTCAAACGACTCAAGCTGCATATGCTCGGCTGGCTGCTGAAGAAGCGGCATCGTAAATGGTTCAAGTTCTGCCAGCAACGAATCAATATAATTATGGGCTGCCATGCGAATCATTAATTTCGTTAACGGCTGGTTCGGGTACAACGATTCCGTGAAAAATTGACAAAGTGCTTGTAATGACTCTGACAGCACATACGTCGGATTTTTCATATACAGTTGTACTTCTATAAGCCATTGCTCTAATAGCGGTTGAAACTGACCATTTGTTTGGAGCACCGTTGATACTTCGTCAACAATAATTACCGGTAATACTTGTTGCCGAATAATCATACGCTCCGGAAATGATTGATAATCCACGCTGCCACCTCACTTTCTTCCTCTAAGTATAACAAAGCCCCTTAAAATGAACCACTTCCGTTTTCTAGCTGTACATAAACCAGATTTCCGAAAAGTAAACCATTTTTACAAAATGACCACAAGATGTAGCAAAAACATGCGCATTATATGAAATACATGGCATCTGCCTAACAAACTCTCTTGATCATGTCAATAAAAAACGGTCCATTTTCGAAAGTTTCGGGAACCAGGTGTACTTAAACTGGTTCATTCCCATCAAAAACAGCCCTTTTTTTATTATATCGCTATACTTTTGAGCATTCATCACTAAAGTGGTTCATTTTTGTAAATATTGAATGTGACATGTATTTCATCGTTGGCAAAAATGAACCACATTTTTTGTAATTCTCGAAATCCCTTTTATTGGTATTTTTCACCATCTGTACTAGTCATTAAACAAAACAGTTGTTCAAAAATGGTCCATTTTTGCTGTTTTCGGGAACTAGGTGTACTTAAAAAGTGGTTCATTTTTATTTTTTTTCGGGAACTAGGTGTACTTATAACAATTTCGGGAACTAGGTGTACTTAAAATCGTTGCTGTTATCACATCTGTTATGAAAGTGGTCCACTTTTTTTACATAAGGACTAGTCGTTTCCGGAATTGATGTGTACTAGTCATTTTCAAAGATCTGTTTTTCTTCGGGAACTAGGTGTACTAAGCATCTCTGTTCTGAACTTCGCTACTCATTGTGGCTGTAAGCTTTACGAGCTATTATTGGTTATTTTCTAAAGTGGTCCATTTCGGAGAAATCGGTTCATTTTTTCGGGAACCTTTCATAACAACTTTTTTTTTCAAAATCGCTGTATCCCTTGTGGCTCTAAGAAAAAAAGTTCAAAAAAAAAGTGGTCCATTTCTCCTTAGAGAAGGCCATTTTGGGCTTTGTGACTTCTGTATAATAGACCCATCTTGCAAAAAGGAGGGTTTTTCATGGTCACAACTGCGCAGTTACTACACACCATTTTACATGGCAATATTCAACAAAACGCATCTAAAATGAACCAGTACCGTGCATATGGTGCTGTCTTTACTGTACGTTCGAAAAGTGACTTCACAGCTGCTGGCGTAAAAGGGTCCATTGTAACATCTCTAGACACGCTTATTGCCCATGCCCCAACCCTTTCGCACTTTACACCGAACATTTATCGTACATACACATATAAAGACCATCAAAAAAACTATGTAGCAGGCTTTGAAGAGCGTCATTTAAAGCAAATTAATACGTTTGTTGTCGATATTGATACGACAAAGCATTCGTTACCACAGATGCTTCTCGCTTGTTTGGACCACTCGATTGGCATTCCAACATGTATCGTAGCCTCTGACCGTGGTTACCAGCTCTACTTCGCGCTAAATGAACCACTCTTTATTTCGAATGACCAACACTTTAAAACGTTACATATTGCCAAACGTATTGCACGAAATATTAAACATAGCTTACAAATGATTGATGCGGACCAATATTGTAATGATTTTGGTTTTTTCCGTCTTCCTACTGCTACAAATGTCGTACACGCACAGCTGGACCAAACATATTCGCTACAACAGCTTATTGACTGGTCGATGCGCTACGATGATGACTTACAGCAAACGATGTATATGCCTAAAAATGCGCATAAAACGTCTCATACAACTTCTGCGTGGTTTGAAGCTTTGGTCCATGCAAAACATATTAAAGGCTGTAAAGGCCAACTAGGGCGTAATAACACGATATTTACGCTCGCTTTAGCGTGCTTTGCTGATGATTGGGACCAAACACGTACATACGACTTCCTTGATGAATTGAATTCTCGCTTTGCTAACCCATTACCACATAAAATGGTCCAAACAATTATTCAATCTGCTTATTCTGGCAAATATAGTGGCCCAAGTACAACTTATATTTACGCATTGTTGGACGAATACATTCCAAACCATACCATTCGTGTCGAATCAACAACAAACACATGGTACAAACATAAAAAGGCACGCACAGAACGCACACGTAGTCACTACAACGAATGGGAGGCAGATGTTGAACAATATATCATGTCAAAATTAACGGACACAGAACCGTTTATTTGGCATACACAAAAACAATTATGTGAAGCTTTACAAATGCCCCAAAGCACATTAAATGTCCTAATAAAACAATCTACAGCCATTATGAAAAAAGTAACAGGCAAAGGTCGTAATGCTAAAACTGGATGGACAACACGCACAGCCTTTATGCGCCATACAATTCATACCGTAAAACAACAAAAACAAAACTATACATACTATATCCAGCACTATGCCAAAAATAAAGAAGAAGAACAAACCTATACAACTCAAACAAATAGACAAGTATATGCTATCAATACATCTTAATACTCCACTGTGCCTAAACATATTTCTATTCTATTGGGGTAGGTGCATAGAAGAAGATGTTTGATAGTTGTGTATGTAGTTTGTCTAGGTAGGGAGGATTCTGTTTTTTAGCGTGATAGAATTACTATTATCAGGCATTCATTTTACTGTTGCATTTAATGTTGACATCAATATAGGTATCAATAGGCTTTATGTAAAGAATAGTCATGTAGTTATTCATTAGATTTAGTGTTGCATGGGAATTCAATATTAATATTGATGTCAACATTAACATTAATATTGCGGTACTGTAATCTACAGCACCGCATTACATTTACTTATTTGTTTTATGTTGTTTCATACGTTTTACTAAGAAGCCACCTTTAAATGATTTTGGTTCATAAGAAATCATAAAGGCATTTGGCTCAAACATTTGGACGAGTTGGAAGAGCTCTGCTTCCCGGTTTCGTTTTGTTAATATTTCATATTTATAACGCTGACTATCACGACCTTCACCGACATAAACAGTCAATGCAAAGCCTTCTTCTCGAATAGCGTGCATCAATTCTTCATTACGTGATTGTGTATTAATCGTTACGTAAATATAGCCAATTGCTAGTTTTTGTTCAATACGTGTACCAATAATAATACCGATACCAAAACCAACAGCATAGACAACCATTGCTAAAAAGCCTTGGTCACCACTAAAGACAAGTGATAGACCGAATACATATATAAGCATCTCAACAATGCCAATAATGGCAGCAAGTGCGGTAATATTCTTTACAAGAAAAATGGTGCGGAGTGTAAAGAGTGGTACGTATAAAAGTTGTAGCAATAAAATAAGTAAAATCTCTTGCATGAGCGTCGCATCCTTTTCTACAGAATATATTTATCATAATACGTTATCGTACACATGACAAAGAATCTGTTTATCGTTTTGTCTGTGTGTTTAGGGGAATAAGAAAACAAAGGTGGTGCAAGGAGGCAGATGCAAATGGAGTTAGTTATTATTAGTATTATTGGGATTGTGTTTGGCGTTTTAGCATGCTTTGCGTTAACACAGCGGCAGTCGCAAGGTGTCAAATGGATATTAATAGGTGCGGTTATTTGTATCTTATTTTCGTGGTCAACGATGACCTTTGCGGGTTACATTGTTGTTTTGTTAACAGAAGAAGCGTTAAGTGTTGTACCATTTTGGTTATTTGGTGTACCAATTGTTTTTATCATTGGGGTTATTGTTATGAGTATTGGTTGGTATAAATTATATCAAGAGAAAAAACAAGACCTTAACGTGATTAGCTAAGGTCTTGTTTTTTATTTTAATGTGAATTGTTTAATCGCTTCATTTAACTCATATGCGACGTTTGCAAGATTTTTACTTGAAGCAGTCATATCGTCCATAGCAGCAGCTTGCTGAGCAGACGCGCTTGATACAAGATTCGTGCGATCTGCATTGTTGAGCGAAATTGCTAAAATACTATCGGCACTTTGCGTAAATGTATGAAAGTCTGCCACCATTTCCTCAATCGATGCTGAAACAGCGGTCATTAATGGTGCGACATGCTGTGTTGTATGTAAAATATCATCAAATTTTTTGGCTGTGTTTGTTGTAACGGTTAACCCTTCATTTGCTTCTTTCATCACGACATGCATAATGTCAACAGAATTCGTTGTATCGGCTTTAATCATTGCTAAAATATTGGCAATCGACTTTGTTGCATCCAGTGATTGTTCTGCGAGTTTGCGCACTTCGTCTGCGACTACTGCAAATCCTTTACCTTGCTCACCGGCACGTGCTGCTTCAATCGCCGCGTTTAGCGCTAGTAAATTTGTTTGCGCAGAAATATCATCAATCACTTTTAAAATCTTATCGACTTCATTGACTTGAAGTGACAATGTTTGAACTACTTCATGTGATTGTTGAATCGACGCTGTAATATTTTGCATCTGCGTAACATTGCGTTCAATAATCGCCGAACCTGCTATTGCTTCTGTTGATGAAATATTGGCTAGACGTTCGACCTCTTGAGCGTTGTGACGAATGTCCGTAAATCCTGTAGCGACACGGTTAATTACAGTGGCGTTCGTTTCCAGGCGTTGTTTTGTTTCCTCTGTGCCAGCAGCAATTTCTTGAATTGATGCTGTAACGTGTTCAGCGGCAGACGACGATTGCTCGACATTTGCCAGTAATTCTTGTGATGTATGTTCGACATGTGTAGACGATTGGTGAACATGTTGTAACACGCCACGTAAACTAGCAATCGTTTCATTAAATGATGTCGTTAATTCGCCGATTTCGTCACGTGATCTATATGTACCTTTTACGGTAAAGTCGCCATTTTGTACGCGTGCTAATTGGTCGTGCAATTGGTGCAGTGGACGTGTAATCATGCGTGAAATGATAATGCTTAGTGCTAGTAATACGATAATAATGGCCACACTAATTGCAATATTACGCAGTGTACTCGTTTCCGTTGACGTAATGCTTTCTGTTACTAGTGCTTCTGTTTGCGTTATTTTGTGTTGACGTAATGTATCGAGCGATTCGATTAAATCGGCACGAGGCTGTTGCACAACATCTTGGTACATCGTGTAAGCTTTCGTGTTTTCCCCTGCTAATGCTAAACGAATGACTTCATCTTGATTAAATGTTAAACGTTCGACCGCATCGTAAAATTCTGCTAAACCGGCAAGTTCTGCATCGGTTAGTGGTAATTTTTCATAGGCGGCTAAATCGGTTAACACTTGATCTACGCCATCATCAATTTCGGCATGGAGTGCTTGCTTTGTATCCATATCTGTTGCCATCATCATTTCTGTGATAATGCTTGTAATGCGTAAGTTGACAGCAATTGCATTACTGAGCCAGTCATTTGGAATAAATTTCTCCTCATAAATGGTTTCTACATTTGTCGTCACGGTGCTTGTTTGCTTAAACGATAGCGTAGCAATTAACACCATACCAAACATTGCGACAACTATCATCAGCGCAATTTTTCGTTGTACCTGCAAATTCCGAATAAGATTCATACTTTTCTCTCCTAAAAAATTATCATAAAATCACATTTTATAGGAAAAAAGTATAAAAATCTAGCGTTTTTCTAAATATAACGTAGTTTCCTCTTGAAAAACCTTAAAATGCATAGGTAAAAGGAAATGATGTCAGACCAGCAATGGAAAGTGTGCCAATCTATTGACAAAATCACAGATTTCACGTTAATTTCATATTTTTTCTTTACAATGAGCATCAGAGGGAAACGGAGGAAAGGAGAGCGTTCAGATGAAATATATCATCCTGCTGCTGAGCTTATGTATGTTAGTAGGTTGTAATTTGCAAACATTGCCTCCAGTTGCGCCTGAACAGTCCTTTGTCGCCACATTAAATATAGATGAACCGTCAATCCAATATTTTGACGAAGATGGAGAATTACTAACAACATGGGCGTTAGAAGAATATTATACAGGTGCAGTATTGTTAGACGAACAGCAGCTGTTCCTCTATAGTCACGCGTTGCCAACAGCCGTTGTCTATGAGCTGGAAACTGGCAAGCTCATTGACAAATGGACTGTGGATGCAGGCACGACAAATGCATTGTATGACGCAGTGAATGCGCAAGTGATCCTGACGAATGAACAGACGAATACGGTACGCTTTTATGCGTTAGACGGAACAGAGCGAGCACAAGTGCCGGTGCGCAATTATCCGATGGCAATGGCGATGTATAACAATTACGCCTATATTATTAATTACAAAGACACATGGTTATCAGTCATTGATATGACGACACAGCAGGTAGTCACGGAATGGCCAATTGCTGCATATTCGAATGGCATTATGATTGATGAAAAGGCGCAGGAAGTATGGGTCGGTGGGCACGGTGAAGGAACGGAATCGAATACACTTGTGCATGTGTACGATTTACAGACAGGAAAGGAGCGACAAATCATTCCCGCTCCGTTAATGCCTGTCAATATTGCGATGTCACCGACACAAAAGGCCGTTATTAGCCATGGCAATAATGCGTTGTATTTTATTGAAGACTATGAGGTTATTCAAAAGCTTACAGTAGGTGCGAATCCATTTGCGGTAAACTATTGGCAAAACCAGTGGCTCGTTGCAGGCTATGATGACCAAATTTTATATTTTATTGACGACAATGCGATAACAAAAAAGGTAGAGACGGAGAAAGGTCCGTTTCAATTGATAGTGAGGGATTAATGATGCAAACAATTTTAATTGTCGATGATGAGCAGCCGATGCGTCAGCTAATTGATTTAATGTTACAGCATAACGGCTATCGTACATGTTTAGCTGCAAATAGTGAAGAAGCAATGGGCTTTTTACAAATGGAGCATATTGATTTGGTGTTGTTAGACGTGATGATGCCTGGACGTTCTGGCTTTGAATGGCTGGAAGAAGTACGTATTTTTTCAACGGTGCCGATTATCTTTTTAACGGCGCTTGATGCAAGTGAAGATAAGGTGAAGGGGTTACGATTAGGGGCGGATGATTATATTGTGAAACCTTTTTCTGAGGAGGAGCTGATCGCACGCATTGAAGCTGTCATGCGCCGAACAGCAGGCACGATGCCCGAGCCAACGTATTATGTGAGCGGCTGTATTAAAATTGACGAAACCGCGCGTAAAGTATTTGTGCATGATAAAGCGATTGATGTAACGTTTAAAGAATTTGAGCTACTAATGTTATTTGTCCAGCATCCGAATAAGGCATATTCCCGCGAACAGTTATTAGAACTATTATGGGATGTCCATTATGTTGGGGGCTTGCGGACAGTCGATACGCATATTAAAACGCTACGTTTAAAGCTAGGCAATGTATCAAAAGAAGCGAGTGAAGCGATTCAAACGGTTTGGGGCGTTGGCTATCGCTACGAAGTCCAATGAATTCGATTGCGACCAAAATTGGCTTATTAATTGTAACGTGTATTTTAGTAACAATTGGCTTTATGTATGCGCTGACCGACTTTTTATATGAACGTCTTTATGTGGCAGACACAGAGGTAGCACTAATTGAAATTGGCACGAAGCTACAAAGTCGCTATATAGATGGTCCTGTGACCGACGAGTATGTTGCAGATGTTGAAGCGTATAATGTGTATTCCAACTACAATATTTTTGCGGTACGTAATCCGAAAGAGCTGAGCGCTTGTGTACCGTTTGATATTGACTATGATACATTGATTGGTCCTGAGCAGCGCAAGTTATTAATAGAAGGAAAGCATTTTACTGAAATTGGGTATGTCGAGCGATTTGACCGAGATTTAATTACAGTTGTCATGCCACTTGTCGATGATAAGCGTCTAGAAGGGATTTTATATATGTATTATCCACTCGCGAAAATTACAGAATTTGCGACGGGCGACTTCTTTTATTTAGCCATTAGCGCGGTCGTATTTACAGGTTTAATCGCGCTGTTATGTTTAATTATTTTGCGCCAAATTTTAAAACCGATGCGTGCATTACTAGACGCGGTACATCAGATGTCTGCTGGTAAATATGATACGCGCGTCACCGTTCGCTCCGGCGATGAGGTTGGGCAGTTATCACAAGCGTTCAATGAAATGGCAACGTCGATTCAGCAGCAAGATGATGCGCAAAAAACCTTTTTAGCTACCGTTTCTCATGAACTGCGCACACCAATTAGCTATGTGAAAGGGTATAGTGATTTACTGCAAAAAGGCTATGTGCCAAAAGAACAACAACAGGAAATCTTACAGCTTATTGCACGAGAAGCAACGCGCATGGAGCAATTAACAACGGCCATTATGCAATTAGTGCGCCGCGAACAGCAACCACTGTCACTAGGTGTTGTCATTGTTGGGGAGCTACTGCGCGAAGTGGCACAGCTTCTCCATTTAAAACTAGAACAAAAGCAACTGTATATTGTGTGGCTACTCGATGAAACATTGTTAATCCACGCCGATGAAAGTCGCGTAAAGCAACTGCTGATTAACGTCATTGAAAATGCTATTTTATATAGTGAACCGAAAAAGCCGATTACGATTGTGGCGGACGTGGATGGCAAGTTTGCGCATATTCAAATTCGCGATGAAGGCATCGGTATTCCAGCAGAAGATTTACCGCATGTGACGGAGCGCTTTTACCGTGTGAATAAAGCGAGAACTCGCAGTGATGGTGGCAGTGGTTTAGGCTTAGCCATCGTTGCGCAATTTATTGAAGAACATAAAGGCACATTAACCTTTGAAAGTACACCTTATTACGGCACAACGGTACACATCCGTTTACCGCTGCATGAAGCGTTTGAGCAGCATGATGTATAATGGAAAAAGTTTGAGATAGAAGTCGCGTATTTGTGAACTAAAAAAACATTTTATGATAAGTAGAGCGAACTTCTTGCGGAATCGTACGAGTAACAAACTTCATGTTTGCCTCTGTACGGCAGAAAAATAAGCGCTGATGGAAGTGACAACGACAGCAACAAAGTGATGGGAGAAACAATGGAATCTCTTATGCACTTTGTTGCTATTTTATTTTGCCATACAATAATTATGCTTATTGTGTAAAAAAGTAGCTGAGTTTGACAATATATCGCCTTCATTTCGCCATAATTTCACAGCAATGAAAGCGTAATCTATATGTGAGAATAATAAAAATGGAGAAATAGCGAATAGTTTACGAGAGTGAGAAATATAAAACGCTTTTGTAGAAAAATATGTATTTATAAAAATTATTGCGGTACAATAAAAATGATAATTTAAGTAAAATTATTACAGTTTATTTCAAGTTGTTGTCAAAATTATAAAGGGAATGGGGCAATGAACGATGAAGGAATTGGTACAGCAAAAATTACGGCATAAAGGGTTACAACAAAAAATTATGACAGCGGAGGAAGCCGCTTCGTATATTCAGCATGGCATGGCTGTTGGGATGAGCGGTTTTACACGCGCAGGCGATGTTAAAGCGATTCCGGTAGCGTTGGCAGAACGTGCGAAAGTCGAGCCGTTCCAAATTGATGTGTATACTGGTGCATCAACAGGACCTGAAATTGATACGGTGATGACCGAAGCAGGGGTGATTCGTCGTCGTGGACCATATCAAGGAGCGGCTGCTATGCGTAAAAAGGTAAACGAGGGCACAGTTATTTATGCGGATGCTCATTTATCGCATACACCGGAGCTTGTCCGACAAGGTATTTACGGACCGCTGGACGTCGCGGTGATTGAAGCGAGTGCGATTACAGCAGATGGCTATTTAATTCCAACAACGTCGCTGGGCAACTCACCGATTTACGTGGAGCAAGCAAAAGCAGTATTCATTGAGTTAAATGTGGCACATACGTCACAGTTAGAAGGGATTCACGATGTGTACGTTCCGAAACAGTGGGGGGAGCGCGAGCCAATTCCGCTGATGAAGGCACATGACCGTATCGGTACAATTGGCATTCCGCTCGACATTGATAAAGTAAAGGGAATCGTGATTACGAATATTCCGGATGTTCCGTCACCGATTACGCCGAGTGATGAAGAAACGGATGCGATGGCGCGTCATTTACTCGAATTTTTACGCAGTGAAATTCAAGAAGGGCGTATGACCGAACAATTACCGCCACTGCAGGCAGGTGTCGGTGCCGTTGCGAATGCGGTGATGCGTGGCTTTAAAGAGTCGGAATTTAACATGCTTAATCTGTATTCTGAAGTGCTACAAGATGCGATGTTTGAATTAATTGAAGCTGGTAAAGTAAATATTGCGAGCGGGGCGTCCATTACATTGTCAGAAGAAATGAGCGACGCGGTCTTTCGTGATTTTGCGCGGTATGCACCGCATGTGATATTGCGTCCACAAGAAATTTCAAATCATCCTGAGTTAATTCGTCGTCTCGGTTTAATTGCGATTAACACAGCACTTGAAGTAGATATTTACGGCAATGTTAATTCAACGCATGTTTGTGGGACGAAAATGATGAATGGTATTGGTGGTTCAGGCGACTTTGCGCGTAATGCTCGTCTCGGCATTTTCGTGACGAAATCTGCCGCGAAAAACGGCGATGTATCGTCGATTGTGCCAATGGTGTCACACCATGACCATACCGAGCATGATGTCGATATCATCGTGACTGAGCAAGGCGTTGCAGACTTACGCGGCTTAGCACCAAAAGAACGCGTGGGGCGTATTATCGAGCATTGTGCACATCCAGATTATCGTGAAGCGCTATGGGCATATTATCAGGATGCATGTGAAGTTGCAGGTAATCACCATTTACCACATCGTTTAGACAAAGCGTTGTCATGGCATACGCGTTTAATCGAAACAGGTTCAATGAAAGTAAAGCAATTTGTGTAAAGAAGTGAACAAAAGATAAATTACGCCACACTTGTTAAGCTCTTTAGACAAGTGTGGTGCTTTTTTGCGATAAACGGTTGTGTCGTTCGTTTCCATATTGGCGTATACTAAAACACAATAGGGGAGGGAATTCACATGCAGTATCAGTCATACATAGAACAGCCAGCACAACAACAAAAGTTGTATAGAAAAACGTTAATTATTTTAATGATTGCACAAATTTTCGGGGGTGCTGGTCTTGGTGCCGGCATTACAGTCGGTGCGCTATTAGCTCGTGAGTTACTTGGTTCCAACAGTGCAGCTGGTATTCCAGTCGCGCTATTTACTTTTGGTTCAGCCGTTGCAGCCTTTTTGATTGGGCGGTTTTCACAGCGCTATGGTCGCCGCTTAGGTTTAGCGAGCGGTTTTATCATTGGTGGGCTCGGCGGTATTGGCATTATTATTGCTGCGATAGAAACATATATTCCGTTATTATTTGTGGCGCTTTTTCTATACGGTGCAGGGATGGCCTCGAATTTACAAACGCGTTATGCCGGAACAGATTTAGCACAAGTGGACCAAAAGGCAACTGCAGCTAGCTTGGCGCTTGTTTCGACAACGGTTGGTGCTGTGCTTGGGCCAAATTTAGTCGGTCCAATGGGTACCTTTGCCGCGTCACTCGGCATCCCGACACTTGCAGGGCCGTTTATAATGTCGTCATGTGCCTTTTTAATGGCAGGCTGTATTATTTTTATTTTTTTAAGACCCGACCCGTTATTTGTGGCCAATGCCATTCGTGCTTCTCACACAGCAGAAGAAGCAGCGCATGGCAACGCACCTCGCAAAATGCATCATACGCAAAAAATTGTGCTAGGGGTTGTCGTAATGGTCATTGCACAGCTTGTCATGACCGCTATTATGACGATGACACCCATTCATATGGGACATCACGGTCATCGCTTGAGCGAGGTTGGTTTAGTGATTGGGTTACATATTGGGGCGATGTATTTTGTGTCGCCACTTACGGGATATATGCTTGACCGACTTGGCCGCATGTTTATGGTGTATATGGCAAGTGGGACATTGCTAGTTGCTGGGGTTGTTGCCGCACTGGCACCAGCACATTCTCTTGTGTGGATGATTGTTGCCTTAATTTTACTCGGTATTGGTTGGAATTTTGGCTTATTAGCGGGGACAGCAATGATTGTCGATGCATCAGAGCCGTCAAAAAGTGCGAAAGTACAAGGCTCTGCAGATGTATTCGTCGCATTATCAGGCGCAGCGGGTGGTGGCCTATCAGGGGTTTTATTTGCGAATACAAGTTATCAGTACTTGTCGATAGGCGGAGCATTTCTAGCGCTTTGTTTAGTTCCATTGATGCTGCTATCGTTAAAGAAAAAGCCGAAGACCATGTAACAAAAGCCACTCACGCAGTCACGCATGAGTGGCTTTTTCGTGCTGTTGTTCTTTTAAACTGCTACAGCCACAAAGAAATAACAACAGCACACCAATACACGTCACGACTGAAAATTGAATCCGTGTATCGAAGAGCTGAAAGAAAAAGGTCAATACGGGAATAAAACTAAGAGACATCATGACTAAAAAAGTGTTCGTATATTGAATGCCTTTTTGTAATAAATAATTTGGCAACAGTACGCCACCGACTGTTATGAGTAAAATCCATATAATGTTGTCCACAAAGTAAGGGATAATGATATCATATGTAAAGATCATTGAAATGATAATAACTGCAATATAGCGCTTCGCTAAAATCATCGAGCTTGACCATCCACGGTTGCTCAGCTCTTTTGAGTATTCCGAGCAAAAAACAGCGCCAATGCCTGCGATAATACTGGCTAAAATCCCTAATAGAAGTTCAAATGAAAGCGTAGTGCCGATACCAGACGTACCACTGAACACAGCCCAAATTAACAGCAAACAAGCGGCGAGCGTAACGAATGAAATGAGCCACTTCCTCTTCGAAATTTTTTGACGTTGTAGCAGTAGGAGCAAGGCGACAAATAAAGGCACAACGCCCATTTCTAATGCGCTCACAATGGCAGGCACTACATATTTTAATGCAACATAGAAACTAAGAAAGGTAATAGCAGAAGCGATATTTAATTTGAATAACGGTTTTTTGTCGGTAGCCCAGTGCACAGTCATTTTTTGTTTCACTGCAAATAATTGAAAGTAAAGTGCGGTAATCAAAAAGCTAATACCCGTAAATAACAAAGGATGCACCGACTGCACGTGATGTGCGTAAAAAACTTGGCTAATCGATGTCAAAATAGCGGAGCCAAGTAATGCATAGATTCCTACTTTGTATATAGATGCGTTTAGCTTTAATTCCATATCGATCCCTCCTCCCAAGACAATACAGTATTGGTTGCGGAAAATGAAGCAGCATGTGTAATGGGCAAAATCGAGCGTGTTCGACGACGGACTTAACGTTACTTTATGTAGGGTAGTCCCTTGACGATGTGTTAAATAAGTGGAAGCACTAGTATTACAGAGTGATTTTCAGCTTCATATGGATAGGCACTCTATTAAACAAAAAAGAAAGAATGAAATAGCATGTTACTTGTACCGAAAGAGCAATTTCATTTACTAAAAGAAAAAATGATGGATGCACCGACCTTCGTATATAGTGTGTTAGACCAAATGATTGATGGGGCTGTCTATACACATTCGGTAAAGGAAGAAACGATATTGGTGAAAACAAATGCAGGCTTATATTATATAACGGGGAAGCCGTGCGAAACCGCATGGCATCAATTGCGTAACATGTATGAACAAGCGCTACACGAACAAAAACGATTTACATTATTTTGTGATGATAGTCTTTTAGAAACAGAACTTGATAGGCGCTTTTGTCATCAGCTAACAAAAGTAAGGTGGTATACGTTTTCCTTTCAAGCGGGATATCATGAAAATGGCAAACGTCCTTTAAAGCAATCATACGATGTTAAAAGAATCAATCAACCATTGATCGAGCAATCTGTTGAGTTTACTAAGCAATACTATATGGCGTATTGGGATACAGTAGAAAATTTTCTCACGCACGGTATTGGTTTTTGTATCATGGACAATGAAAAAGTAGTTAGTGAAGCGGTGTCGATTTTTAGGTCGCAAGCGTATGCTGAAATCGATATTTTTACACATGCGAATTACCGAGGACAAGGTTTAGCTAAAATCATTGGGGAGCGATTTATTGACGATTGTATTGCACATAAACTTGAACCTCGCTGGGATTGCGATGTGAATAACGTTGCTTCAATTTACTTAGGTACGACATTGGGCTTTACGAATCGAAAAGCATACAGTGTATATACAAAAACATCTAAGGAAAGCATGTCGTAAAAAGATGAAACTTTTCTTTTGTTATGCCGTATATGTAGTAATATCCATACATAGTCAGCTACATACGGAGGTATGTTATGAGCAACGAACGTTCATTTAAAGAGGAAAAGCTAGGTACGAAAATCGTCATTATTACAGTCGTCTCTTTCTTATTACTTGGATCGATTGGCGTTGTGATAGGCGCTTTTTATTTTGGCATCGTCGGGTTATTTCAAGTACTGGGCGTTGAATACGCATCATTATGGTCTTTACTTTGGTTTACACTATTTTACTTCTTCCTGGGTATTTTTGGTGACATTATGATTAAAGTGTTTGTCATCTTAACGAGCATGTCTGCGAAATGGTCAATCCCATACAAAAAATATAGTATTATTATGTATTCTTTCTTTGTTAACTGGACGATTGTATCGTTGTTAAACCAATGGATGAGTTCTATCGAGATCGAGCTCATCACGCAAATGGTATTTGCCCTTCTTATCGCACTTCTTGATTATGTGTCTCGAAGTAAAAAGGAAACGGAAAAGGCGATACGCGGATAAACGATGTTTAGCAGGCTGTATGAAAAGCTATCGTTGCTTTTCGTACAGCTTTTTTATAGGCGGTGCACATATTTGTTTTGCCATAAGCCGATAGGGGATAATAAGAGTGTATGGGAGGTTATTGTAATGCATCAAAATATCGGAGAAAAGATACGTCATTTACGTATACATAAAGGATTGTCGCAAGGGCAGTTAATCGAAGGGCTTTGCTCGGTTGCGTATTTAAGTAAAGTAGAAAATGGCAAAACGAAGCCGTCTTCTTCTTTTTTAGCGCGAGTAGCCGCACGTTTACAAGTAAGTGTTGCGGTGATTGACCCGTCGTCATCCGATGATTTTTTACAACGCGTCGAAGAGGTATTGGCACGTGTCGAACAGCGTACAGAGACGCTTCAAGAAGATGATGAGGCACTTCTAAAGATGGTCTTGCTTGAATTTGTGCCACAATATATCCTTATTCGTGTCGTCACGGTGTTGCTGAAGCATTATTTACAGCGTGGTCATGTAGCGCAGGCAGAAGCAGTATACGAAGCGGCAAGTAAATTAATGGATTTACAGGCGATGGACGTTACGCAACACCAACACGTTTATTTCCATTTACATAATGTGTTAGGGAAATACTTTTATATGAAGGATCATTTTGCACAGGCGGATTATCATTTTTTAGTGGCCGAACAGTGCATTGACGAACGTCACCAGCAGGAACGCGCAAAAATTTACTATAATATTAGCCTTGTGAAGCAGCGCTTATTAGAAGATAAATCTATTGCGATTTTTTATAGTGAGCGCGCATATGAACTTTTCATGAAGCAAAATGACCGTGAAAATGTGATTAATGCGCTAATTACATTAGGGGTACAGTATCATTTTGCACAGCAATTTGAGCGCTCATTGCACGTGCTTGAAGAAGCGGAGCGTTATATCGAACAAAGCGCCTCGCCGAATAAAGCGAGTAATGAAGTGATGATTAAGTATAATATCGGGCGTGTGCACCAAAGTATCGGGAATGAGGAGCAAGCTATCGCGTATTATGAATGGTGTTTAGCGCAAGCAGTAGTGCCGACATATAAAGCGCATATTTTAAAATCATTAGTAGAGATTTATGTGCAATTGAAGCAGTGGGAATGTGTCAAAAACTTGTTAGAAGAAACATTGCAATTAACGGAGACGCATGCGATAAGGTCGCTCGAAATTGATTTACAGTGTATGCAAGCAGAAGTATTTCAAGCACGCGGCGATGAACAAAGTTATGAACTACATTTAAAAAAAGCGCTGGAGCTTGCTGAACAGCATGAGAACTTTTTGCTCATTAAACGCATTGCAACACAACTAGGCACATATTATTATGACCAACGATTTTATAAGAAAGCGGCGATGTTTTATGCAAAAGCATTAAAACGCACATAAAAAGGAAATGGTTCACTAGGCGAAAACCACTTCCTGCGTAGGTGATGCTATAATATGAGACAGGTGAATATGCATCGTTTGATATTCGAATGTCACAACCTGTTCTTTTTTTAATTCGTTTAATAATTTTGTAACGGTCGTCCGCGTCGAAAGAATGAGCGAAGCAAGTTGTTCATGTGTTAAGGTAAGGCTAATTTTATAACCGTTATGCGCATATTCGCCAAACTCTTGTACGAGTAATTGCAGTAATGATTGGAGTCGGTCCTTCACAAATTTAATGCGTTTAATAATGTTAAAGGATTCTGCTCGCATATAGGTCTCTTGGATTTTACGCAATAAAAAATACTTTTCTTCAACGTTGTGAACCGATTGCCAATTGTATTCATAAACGGTTGTTGGCTCACTCGTACTACGCAGCTCATATACATAATCAAGTGCCGTGTTTCGTTTCCATGCATCGCCTTCTTTGAGTAAATTGACTAAAATTTCTGTGCCGTCGTGGTGCAATTCCCAAAGCTGTAACACACCTTCATCGACGTAATAAATCATCTCTTCATCGAGTGTGAGGATCTCGTGCGGGCATAACACGCGTTCCGTAAATGTCATGTTGGTTCGCTCCTTCTTGTTGATAGGGTGTAATCCAATAAAATGTTTGTAGTGTGCCGTGCTGTGTGTCGAGTTGAATGGATAGTGCAATATTGTGCTGCACCGTTACACATAAATTGCCGTGTAGCTCGATAAAGCGCGTCAGATGAGGACCGGCATCGTCATATAATTGGTCATCAGGTGTGAAAAATGACACGAGTACCGCATTGCGGCTAAGCGCACGATTTTTCATTAAGCATGTGTGCCAAAGGAAAGGATGTTCGGCTTCCCCGAATGCGTAAATAAATTGCTCCTTTCTATCATCAAATAAGTACGCGCCTTTTCTTGCCATCCCATTGATTAAATGGTCGTGAAACGTAAAAACAATCGGACATATGCCAGTTGTTCGTCCTTCGTATAACATTTGTGCCAGTACATCTTTATCAATGACATAGTCCATCTGTTGAAAATGCTGATAACTATCCGGCTTTAAAATGGTGCAAGGAATCGAATAAGAAGATTGATACGTGTCTAAAATTGTTTTCATACATATAGCCCTCGCTGTTCTTTTAAAATCGGTAAAGGTTGTAAGCCTTTATCACTAAGTAGCGTTGGCTCGTCAAGTAGTGGTGATAGTGTTTGTGCGCCCATTGAAATCGTAAAAAATAGTAGACATGCAAGTAGTAGTTTTTTCATCAAGTAACCCTCCGTTATGTTGTTGCTTCTATCATAAAGAGTAGATGTGGTTGAATACTAGAGGTTAAATTATGTAATATTGTCGAGCGATTAACGTTGAAGAAAACGTGCTGATTTAACCAATGTATTTTAAAATACATCCGCTATTTGCGACTTCTTGTATGATGTAGACAGTAACAAACAATTCATTGGGAGGAGCAATACATATGAACAAAACAATTTCTTTTGTCGTGACATTTATGATGCTATTATCGTTTGTCGTGGCACCGAGCGTACAAGTGAGCGCAGCAACGAATACCGAGGACAAGTACAATGCTTTATTTAGTGCTATGTCGTACAACTTTAATACTGGAAAAATTATGTTAGATGTGGAAGTAGCAACGGATAACTACTCATTTACACAACAGGAGCTAGACTTTTATCATGAAGGATTTTCCTCTTTATCAAGAACGGAATCAGAAGAGCTTTTACGTGCATTAGGTGTTGACCTAGATGCATTGTACGCGCAAACAATCGAAGCGATGTACGGTGATGGGCCACAGCCACGACTTGCACCAATTGTGATTGCCGCACTTTCATTTTTAGGTGGCGCAGCAGCGGGGAAAATTATTGACGAGGCGATGACATATGGTATTGTAAAGACATGCCAAAAATATAAAAATGGCTATAAGTGGTTTGTTGATTATTGTAAAACAAACGGCCATATTTAAAAAAGGATGTGATGACATTGAAAATGCAATCAAATGTCTATAATTGGATTATTTTCATTATCGCCATTGTGTATGCTACAACGCATATTGACTTGAACGTCATGTTTAGTGGCTTCACGAACTTCTTGTATCAATTTATTAACTTTGCACTTTATTTCGCAGCCATCTTTATTGGGCTGAAGCTATTGTTCAAGCTTGCTCGTTATATGTATGCAAAGCTAGCCGTATAACAACATAACGTATTATAAAAACCACAGCGCGATATTGACAGCGCTGTGGTTTTTTGTGCCATATGTATCTCACGACAATTAGCCAAAGAATGATAGCAAGCTATTAGATGGGAAAGGCTTAGATAACTATAATTATTAGAATGAGTCGGGTTTGATAGTAGCAGTCAAATTTTGTCATTTTTAGAACAAATGTAATAGTAATTTGATTATAACTGTGATACGCCAGTTTCTTTTATATAATGTGCTTTCAAACAAATTAATCGTAAAAATAGAATGATTTTTACTGATGTGATCGGGATGGAAAGCCAATTGTTACACAAATGCCTTCTGTTTAAGTTTAGCTTAACCTACTAAATTCAGATAAATGATTCCACTCTATTGTTTAAAAATAATTTTAAAACCCATATAAGTTCCTATAAAAAGTAAACATTTTACATTATTTTATTTACATATACACTTGTTGTATTGTATATTATTTAATAATAAAGGAGGGGATAAAATTTGCGGTTTAAAGTTTTTTTAGATGTACAAATAATACCACAAATGTATCGGATGTATTTACTATCATTTATAAAAGACATGATACGTAAAGGAGATGAAGAATTGTATGAGCAATTATACAATGGGACCAAAAACCCTAAGCCATTTACATTTTCGCTTTATATGAAAGACTTTCATTTGAACAAAGAATCACAGCAATATAAGCTTAAAGATGCCACATTAATTTTTTCTACTTCTAATCCTACTATCGGTGTTGCTTTTTTTAACGGATTAAGCCAAACTGACAAATTCACTCATCCAGAATATCCATTCAAAATCACAAGTAAGGAAATCGGCAGAGAGCAGCTGATTAAGTCAGATGTAGCGGCGTTTTCAATTTTAAATTCAGTATTACTAGAAGATAAGAATAAAAAGCCTATTTTATTTACAGATTCTAATTTTGAAAAAGAGTTAAATGTTATAACGAATAAACAATTCCAATCATTATATGGTCGAGAATTATATGAACCTCTTAAAATTCATGCCCACAAATTGAAAAAGCAGGTTATTAAAGAAACAAACCGTCATGCAGATGGAAAAGTCTTATATTATACAGCACAAAAAGGTGATTTAGTTCTTCAAGGCAACCCTAAAGATTTACAGCTTATTTATCAAGATGGTCTAGGTTTAAGACGATCACAAGGGTTTGGCTTATTGGAGGTACAAAATCATGGTTAAAGTTTTAATAAATGATTGGCCATTTTCGATGGGAGCAACAGCTCTTTTACGAATGGATATAGAAAAGCAAATTATATGTAAAAGTAATTTGCTTGAGATTCCGATTGAATGGATTGAATCGTTGCCAGAGCGCCTATTCAGTTATTTAATAAACACTTATAGCATGGGCAATAAACGTGAAGAACAGCTGAAACGTTCATTGCAAAAATTAAGCTCAAGCATAGAAGACGCTGACGTGAAGAAAAAAGAAATATATACATTCAATAGCGATATCATTAAGTCTACAGCGAAGGAGGGCTTAGATCGTGTCGTCAAATACTTTCCAGATTATAAAGATGAGGTGACGGAATTAGTATTAAATATTAATACGGCTCTTAAGGAAGTTGCGTTAGATAAATTAGAGTCATATATTTCCAGAACTATTGATTTGTTAAAGCAACCAGAAATTGATCAAAAACTAACATTAAACGTTGTTAAAGCCACATTGTTAGCGAATTCAGGTGGACAAGTGTCATTCTTGAATGTCACGAAAAATGCGTTGAGTTATAAGGAACAAATAGCATTATTTCGTAAAGATTTTATCGACCCTTTAGTATTTGAATTGAAAATGCAACAATGTATTCAAAATCAAGATACGGAACAAGCATGGAAACTCATTCAGGAGAGTGAATGCGATTTAGCAGTAGAATGGAAAAAGAAAAATAAGAAAGCTACTACTATGGATTTTTCTTATTTTTATGAACTTCCAAATTGTAGTGGTATTGAAGGACAATGGGGAACGCTTACTTATGAAGAAATGATGTTTATGCCTCTTGCGTCTAATAGTGCAAATGATTTTTATAACGGACAACGTAAAAATGCGCCTGTAATAAGCAAGCTAGCAAGGATTTTGTTATTTATTGCACCCATTGGATGTGTGAGTTATAAAAAAATGATTGGTCGAGAAGAGCAATTTGTGTATGGCTTTTTACATGTTGAAGGAGATTGTTTAGAAACGAAGCGACGTAATGATATCTTTTTGCAATCTTTTAATAGGGATAAACTGTTTAGTAAGGCATTAGTAAGTAGTCATGAAAAATTAGTACACGTTGAAAACGAAAGAACAAATTTAACGGTGCTCATTGAATGGATTACGTATAGCCAGGCTAAAAAAACATTGTTAGAGTACCGAGTTGTTAACGAAGTCTTTATAAAAACTTTAGTGGAACATCCTAAACGCTTCGACCTTAATAAAATATTTCCAGTGACCTTTAGAGAACAACTAGTACATCAATCGTTACGTAATAATGACACAAAAACACTTATATTTGAAGAGCTTCGCAGAAATATTACTGAAAATTCAAAAATATATATTAGTATCAAAATGGCTTTAGTTTTACGAGAGTTGATTTCAAAAGGAGGGGAAATGATGGAGCAAAAAACGTTAACAGATCGCATGTATGGACGTGGTCAAAGCATTAATAAATATTTTACTCAAAAGAAATCTGAAGGTGACGATTATAGAGCACCAAATGAAAAAAAATTAGCAACGATTTCGTATCGCCTACTGAATGCAGCAAAAGGTGGGAATCGTCAAGTATTTTTCGATACAGTATTACGTTTACATTTATCAGCTAGTAAACCAATTAGTAAGGAATTTGCAAGTTTGTTAGACCGTGAAGCTGTAAGTGATCACGAGTTTGCGACAATGTCACTCGCATTTATTGCTGGCTTAATGTCTCAGTATGAAGTCAAAGAAAAAACGGAGGAAGTAAAATCATGAGCAAAACATTAACGTTTACAGCTGTTATGGAAGCAGGTTCTTTAAATTATGGAGAAGGTTTTTCGAATATTTCAGAGTTAAAAAAATTTAGCCGTGTAAATGGGAATACATACACATTTGCATCACGCCAAGCAATTCGTTATGATGTCGTACGATTAGGCAATGAACTATTCGGCTGGAACTTAAATACAGTATCTAAACAAAAAGGAACGGTTCAATTTAAAGATGAATTAACAATTGAAGATTCTGTAGAAATGGATTTATTTGGATATTTGAAGACGGGGAAGAAATCTTTGAAACGTCCAGCAACTGTGCGATTAAGCCATGCAATCTCATTAGAGCCATATAACGGAGATATGGAATTTTTAACGAATATGGGCTTAGCAGAGCGATTAGGTGACACAGCGAACTTAGCGAATATTGAAAATCACGTAAGCTACTACACGTATACGATTACAATTGATTTGGATAAAGTCGGTGTGGATGCAAATAATGCGATTGAACTATCTAATGAGGAACGTTTTACACGTATCCATCAATTATTAGACATTTTAAAGTTACTTTCTCGCAACATTAGAGGTCGTCAAGAAAACTTAACACCGTTGTTTGTCATTGGCGGTGTGTACCCAGTAGCCAACCCATTTTTCCAAGGGCGAATTCAATTAGAAGGAAAAAATCTCAAAGTAGATGCTCTTGTTGAAACAACGGAATTTACATTTGGTGGGGAAGCAATGAAGCAATTTACAAAAGCAGGTTTAACGAGTGGAACATTTGCGAATGAAGACGCGATACAAGCAGCTTTGCCGGAAGTAGCATCAGTTGAAACATTCTTCCAAGAAATGATTAAAGCAGTAGCGAATTATTATGAGGTTTCTTATGAAATTGCTAAGGCTTAAAATTTTTCAGGAGACTGCTTGTTATTTAAAACCGTTTGCGTTTAAAGTCGGAGAAACGTTTCCATTAGCACCATTTTCAACGGTTAAAGGGATGCTACATGCTGTACTTGACGCAAAAGAATACATCCCGATGAATATTTCGATTCAAGGTCAATCAGAAAGCTTTGTCATTGATTATCAAAAAAAATATATGTATAAGAAATTAGAAGTACCACCGATAGTTACGACAGCTGGGTTACGAGAGGAACCAGAGCCAGATACATCTGTGTATTCTACGATGCCTATGTATCAGCACTTGCTTTTTAATGTGGAGCATGTCATTCATGTGGAGGCAGAAGAAGCTATACTCAATGCACTATATGAAAAGCTACATCATTTGAATACGACGCTTAGCTTAGGTCGCTGGGAAGATTTAGTAAGGATTGATGAAGTAACTTTTGTCGAAGCGAGTGAGCAAATTTTTGAAGCAACAGTTTACAACCAATATGTACCAGTAGAGCATGAGGATGTACTTTTTGTTACCGGTCATCTGGCGTATTATCGATTACCACGAAAATATACCATCGTAAATGGTAGACGGGAATGGGATTATACAGTCGTAATTTATGCGCTAAAGGATACATTAATAAGTGAAGATACCTGTGTCTTAACTGATGGTAGTTATAGCATTTTCTTAATGAAAGGATAAATGTTATATGTATTATGCAAAGTCTAAACCAGATGTTTTAACAATTGCAGAGCATACGTCAGATGTTGTAGCAGCTGTACAATGCCTTGTGAAAAGCTATGGTAATGAGATTTCATTCTTTACACCGAAAGATTTTGAGCTAATCGAAATTGCTGCTCTATATCACGATTTAGGGAAATATAGTGATAGTTTTCAAAATGTTATTCGAGCATCGATTGATAAAGTACAAAAGCGTATAACAGAAAGTAACTATCCACATAATTATCTTTCTACAGCTATAATCCCATATGGTGAATTGAAAAGAATCTACTCAAAAGAGGAAGCTGAAATTGTTGTATTAACTGTCGGTTTTCATCATGAACGAGACATACAGCCTAAAGAAGACATCATTCTACGCTTTCATCATGACTACATGGCGAAGCATGTGAAAACAATACAACAAGAAATAAAATTGCCTTTTGATGTTCCAGAAAAAGTAAACCGCTATTCCGTTAAAACAGTATGCAATCGTCAAAGTATCATTTCTCGATTTGAACAAACGAATTGGTATAAATATATTTTAGTGAAAGGTTTACTGCAAAGAGCAGACCATGCTGCTTCTGCTAAACGAAAAGGCGAAGATATTTCATGTTACGTTGAAGAAGATGTAGAAAGCGATGTAGCGCAGCGTACAAAAACGTATTTAGAAAACAATTATACACTTCGACCATTACAACATTTTACGTATAACAATCAACATAAAAATATTGTGCTGATCGCTCAAACAGGTAGTGGCAAAACGGAGGCAGCACTTTTATGGATTGGCAAGAAAAAAGGATTCATTACGTTACCACTACGTGTCAGTTTGAATGCGATGTATGACCGAATTCGAGGAGATAATGGAATTCATTTTAAAAGCACAGGTTTGTTACATTCAGCAGCGTTAGATCATCTATTAAATGCTGAAAATGAAGTAGATTCTTTTGAGCAATCTGTAGTTTTAACAGATCATACTAGATTACTAGCAAAAAAATTAACGCTATCAACAATAGACCAATTATTTAAATTCCCATTGTTATATAGAGGCTTTGAAACAGAGCTTGCTACATTGGCATATTCTAAAGTCGTTATCGATGAAATTCAAGCGTATGATGCGCATATCGTTGCGATTTTAATAAGGGGCTTAGAAATGATTCATCAGCTAGGCGGACAGTGGATGATTATGACTGCTACTTTACCTGAGATTTTCTTAGATGAACTAAAAAATAAAGGGTTATTAGATGAACAAACACTCGTTGAAACGATGCTTATTCCAGATGATCGCGAACAACATAAGGAAATGCCAAGAAGACATCGCATACAATTATGTACGACGTTCGAAGACGCCATTCATCAAATTAGTACATTCGCAAAAACATCGAAAGTATTGATTGTTGTGAATACAGTGAAACAAGCACTTTCTGTATATGACCGATTGACAGAGGAGCTACAAGGGAACGAGCTGCATTTATTACATAGCCAGTTTACACAAAAAGACCGTTCACCTAAAGAACAGGAAATTAAAGAATTTGCTCAATTAAATAACACTACACCAGGTGTGTGGGTAACAACACAAATCGTGGAAGCATCTCTTGATGTAGATTTTGACTATTTATTTACGGAAGCTGCGACACCAGATGCGCTATTTCAACGTTTTGGCCGATGTAACCGAAAAGGAATGCGCTTTAATGGAGAAACACCAACTACTCCGAATGTTTTTATTTTCACCGATTTAAACGAGGTATCCGGTCTGGAAACGATTTATGAGCGCGCTATTGTTGAAAATGGGTTAGAAAAACTTTCATCATTTGATGGTGAGTTAATTGGCGAATTGGAAAAAACAGAAATTGTCGCGCAAACGTTCAGCAAGAAGGAGCTAGTTGGAACAGACTATCTTCAAAAATTTGAACAAGCTAACAAAGAATTAGAAAATATGCGGGCGTTTGAACTTAAGAAAGAGGAAGCGCAAAAGATTTTAAGGGATATTCAATCCTGTCTGCTAGTGCCAGGACAAAAGAATTACGAAATCGTCATGAAGTTAATTGAACGATATGAGCACATTCCTAAAGCAATAGATCCGGTAAAGAAAAGTAAATTACGAAAAAAATTACGTTTACAGATTGAGCAATATACGATTTCGGTTAATCAGCGACGTTTAAAATTTACAGCAGAAAATGAGCATTATTCGGTAGGTACGTTTAATCATCGAGATTTTTCGCATATTCGCTATTCGACGGATGTATTATACAGTGAGCAACGAGGGTTAGAATTAAAGCTAGATGAAAAATTTGATAACTTTTACTAAGGAGGATTTCCATTGCAAAGTATAGGCGGTTTGCATATACAATACTATGAAGTTTGTAAGCGGAAATTGTGGCTATATAGTAAGCAAATTGGATTTGAAACCGAGCATGAAAGAGTAATTGAGGGCACATTACTGCATGAATCGTCTTACGCTCGTAAAGAAAAGGAACTGGCTATTGATCAAGCAGTCATTGATGTGGTGGATGGAGAATTTATTCAAGAAACAAAGCTGTCGAGTAAAATGCAACGTGTAGATGAATGGCAATTGCTGTATTACTTATATTTGCTAAAACAAAAAGGGATTGAAAAGCGTGGGAAAATCGCTTATACAAAGGAAAAAAAGGTTGTAGAAGTTACTTTAACAGAGGAAAAGGAACGACAACTTAAAAGAAAAATAGCGGACATTAATTCCATTTTAACATCAGAATTTGCACCGAAATTAAAAAAAATGCCTTATTGTAAAAATTGTGCGTACTTTGATTTCTGTTTCATCACAGAGGAGGATGCAGATGCAACGTGATATTTTTATGTTTTCGAATGGAACAGTGAAACGAAAAGATAATACAATCTACTTAATTTCGGAAGTAGATGATAAAAAACGACCTTTACCAATTGAACAAATTGAAAATTTACATCTATTTGGAGAAGTCAATTTAAATACAACTTTTTTGAATTACATGGGGCAAAAGGAAGTATTTATTCATTGTTATAATTACTATGGTTTCTATACGGGTAGTTTTGTACCAAGAGATCAAAAAGTTTCTGGTATTGTGACAGTGAGACAAAGTGAACATTATTTAAATAATGAAAAGCGTATGATACTTGCACGTGCTTTTGTCAAAGCAGCAGCTTTTCATATGATTCGATTTAATCGAAAGAAAAATAACATGCATTCTGAATTTGTAAAAGAAATTATGACATTGCAAAAACAAATAGCACAAGCGAGTGATGTGCAACAACTAATGGGTATTGAAGGTATGATGCGTCAACATTATTACCGTACATTAAATGAAATGATCTTGCCAGAATTCTATTTTACTGAGCGCACAAAACGCCCACCTAGAGATCCATTTAATGCATTAATATCATTTGGAAACACTTTAATGTATACAACTGTTTTGAGTGAAATGTATAAAACACAATTAAATCCAACAGTGAGTTACTTACATGAACCATCGCAAAAACGTTTTTCCTTGAGCCTAGATATAGCAGAAATTTTTAAACCACTCTTTGTAGATCCATTGATTGTATCGTTAGTGAATACGAAAAAAATTCAGCCGAAGCATTTTGAAGATCATGAGGGAATGGTATATTTAAATGAAGAAGGAAAGAAACTATTCATAGCTGCTTTTGATAAAAAGTTAACGGATTCTATTAAGCATAGACAGCTAAAAAGGAATGTAACGTATCGCTACTTTATCCGCTTAGAATGTTATAAGCTGATTAAACATGTAATCGGTGATGTATCGTATAAACCATTACAAGCTTGGTGGTGATTTGAATGTTTGTCATTATCACTTACGATGTGAATGTAAAGCGTGTAAATAAAGTGTGTAAAAAGTTAAAGGAATACTTAACATGGACGCAAAATTCAGTTTTTGAAGGTGAAATAACGAAAACACAGTTTATGAAATGTAAAAGTGAGTTAGAAAAAATTATTGATCCAGATGTAGATAGTTTGTATTACTACGTAGTGGAAAATCCGAAACATTTGAAAAAAACATTTGTAGGTGCAGAAAAAGGGGATATGGATATTTTCTTTTAAAATGCATTTTGGAAAGTTAACGTATTTATTGATAAAAGCTAGTGATATCAATGGATTCGGGCATGTTAATACAAATATCAAATTACATGATTAGACGTTTACTGCAAAACAGGTTGAATAAACGTTGTAAACAAAGGTTTTTTGCCAGGGGTTTTATCTGAACTAAGAGGGATATAAAGCTTGAAAAACGCGCGACATGGCACTACCAAATAAAAAAGTTTTATCTGAACTAAGAGGGATATAAAGGATTTTTAAATTTCGCACCACATACTACACATCTTTGTTTTATCTGAACTAAGAGGGATATAAAGGCTTGTTGAAAATCATAGCCTTCTTAGTAAGTCAGGTTTTATCTGAACTAAGAGGGATATAAAGTTTTGAAATGCTTGTAACAATCGCTTCAACTGATAGTTTTATCTGAACTAAGAGGGATATAAAGATCATATTTGCACCCGTACTTGCTGCTGCAACACCACCGTTTTATCTGAACTAAGAGGGATATAAAGCTAAATAACGATGTAGGTGTATAGAAAATACCTCGGGTTTTATCTGAACTAAGAGGGATATAAAGTGTCTACCATACCCACCGTGTTTGCGAGTGCTTTCATGTTTTATCTGAACTAAGAGGGATATAAAGGTAGCTGAAGCGAAACCAACGGTTGCGGCTGAAAGTTTTATCTGAACTAAGAGGGATATAAAGTGTATAAAGGCGGCTGCATAATCATTCACCACGGGCAGTTTTATCTGAACTAAGAGGGATATAAAGTTGCAACTGAAATTGACCCCGTGTTGTAGTTCATGAGTTTTATCTGAACTAAGAGGGATATAAAGTTACAGCATTGGTGCTAATATCATGCAAGGGCTTTTTAGTTTTATCTGAACTAAGAGGGATATAAAGTCGCGCTCCACACGCTCTTTTGTTAACCGACGCATGTTTTATCTGAACTAAGAGGGATATAAAGACTGATTATTACGGGAAACCATTACGTGAGTATAGTGGTTTTATCTGAACTAAGAGGGATATAAAGTGCAAGGTGTCATTAATACGATGGTGGCGCTAGAGTTTTATCTGGATTAAGAAGGATATAAAGTGCAGAGATATATTCAAATTATGGAATAGAATGTCCAGTAGTTGACTGAGCGCACAAAAATTACACACTTTTGTATATTCTGTTCAATTTTAAACAGTTACTAATGAATTGCATATAGCTCCTTTACGCCATCAGTCATATAGTTATACATATAAAAATGTGGAGGGGTATTATGCAGAAGAAATTATTAGCTGTACCGTTTATCGTGATGCTTGTATTAGTACTTGTCTTTGTCAGTACGCAAATTCCGATGACGAAAATGGCACCAAAAGATATAGCAATAGGTTTTGTCGTTGCGGATGATGGACAGCTGGCTATGCTCATTCAAGAAAATGTACAAAAAGCAATGGCGAGTAATGATGCGCTTGATATTCAATTATTTGATTCACAACAAGATATGGAGCAAGCGTTACAGAATCGTGAGCTTTACGGGGGCATTGTTATACCTGAAAATTTTTCAGCGGCAGTGCAGAGTTTAGCGACACCAACGCCGATGCGACTGGACATACAATATTATATCAATGAAGGACAAAATGCGAATGTTAGCACGATGTTACAAACGATGTTCACACAACTGAATAGCACAATCAATGATATGATGCGCGCGCAATTGCTACAGCAAATGGAGGCAAGTGGTGTAGCAGTACCAGCTGCACAGGTAGAAGGGCTCATCGCCCCCGTGAAGGCGGATGTGCAAGTCGTGAATACGACAGGCGATTTAGCAACTGCGCCAACTGTGTTTTTCCAGCCACTATGGTTCGCATCGATTTTAGGAGCAGTTTTATTTGTCATGGCAGGGAAGAAGAGCGTGTTCTTGTCACGAAAAGAGCAACTGACATTCAATATTTTGCAATCGGTAGTAGCCATTGTATATTCTTTTATAGCAGGGTATTTTGTGACATGGTGTACGACATGGATACTGGGCTTTGAATTTGAAAGCTTCCATACGGTTGCCTTATTTGTCAGCATGGCATGTATAGCATTTTTATTTTTAATCAAAGCAGCTTTGGTGTGGATTGGCTTACCGGTTATTGCTGTTTTCGTGTTATTAATGTTTTACGGTTTACCGTTAATTCAGCTTGCACCGGAAATGTTGCCGGCGTTTTACCAAGATTTTATCGTGTCATGGATACCGTTTAAGTTTTTAATTGAAGGCTTAAAGGATATTTTATTTTTTGGCTCAGGCCTGATAAATGATAATACGACCATTCTAATGTGGATATTCGTCGTATCCTTTATCATAGTTTGGGTCAAAAATAGTATCACTAAAGTCGAACAGTAAGTCAGAAAGCGAACCGTGCGTAACGTACCGGTTCGCCTTTTTTCTGTATAATAAGAATGAGGTGAGGAGATGAACCGTCGAGCGTTAAAAACACGAAAGGAAATTTTGCATGCAGTCCATACGTTGATACAGCAAAAGCCGTTTGACACAATTACGATTGTTGACATCGTGAGCGAAGCGGATATTAGTCGTGGGACATTTTATACGCATTTTGAAGATAAGTACATGATGTTAAATGCGTATGAGCGGCAATTTTATATCGCCGTCGATGAAGCGATGGACCGTGCTTTAGTACAGACAAACAGTGTAGCTGAAATGATAGAAGTACGCCGGGAATCGATGAAAATTTTATTAGAACAGCTAAAATCGCAACAGCAATTATTAGAGGTGTTATTAAATAGTCCTAAAAAGCCACAAATTGATGAACATATTCGTGCTGGCATGGCGAACTTAATGCATTTCACCATAACGTCTAATCCTGAATATACACATGCAAATTTTTCATTAACGTTATTAGCGAAAATTGCATCAAGCTTATTTATGACGATATTGGATCATTGGGTGGACGAAAACATGGTCACACCAACAGACGAAATTTTAGATACATGTATTAGCTTAATCGTCCGCGGTCCGATGCAAACACTTGTCTTCGACTTAGAAGACGACATACTTGAAAACGTGAAGCAAACTATACGACCGAAAAGCTAGCTGTAGTAGTACGCTATGTGGAATCGCATAAGAATATCCTTCAGCAGTTGTCATTGCTGAAGGATATTTACCTTTGTATTATATTTATACCGTTGCTGGTTTAATATCGCCACCGAACGGGCTTAAAAATGTACGACCTAGCTCGTCTTTTTTCTGTGCGATTGGCAGTTTCGGGAATAATAGCTCAGCTGTTGTATACGCTTCTTCTAAGTGCGGGTAGCCTGATAAAATAAACGTTTCAATCCCTAAATCTGCGTATTCTTGCATACGCGCTGCCACCGTATCAGGGTCACCTACTAATGCAGTACCTGCACCTGTGCGTACTAAGCCGACACCTGCCCATAAATTCGGGCTCACTTCAAGCTTCGTGCGGTCGCCGTTATGAAGTTGCGTCATTTGGCGTTGTCCTTCAGAATCCATGCGTGCAAACATCTTTTGGGCATTTGCAATCGTTTCATCATCTACATGCTCGATTAGTTGCGCAGCCGCTTCCCACGCTTGTTGTACGGTTGGACGAACGATCACGTGTAAACGAATACCGAATTTCACCTGTTTACCCTGGGCAGCAGCAAGTGCGCGTACTTTATCAATTTTTTTCTTCACTTGTGCAGGTGGTTCACCCCATGTTAAATACACATCAATATGGTCAGCTGCTACTTGTAGTGCCGCTTCAGAAGAGCCGCCGAAGTAAAGCGGCGGGTATGGTTTTTGAACAGTTGGGTATGGTAATTGTCCTTGCTCAATTTGTAAATAGTCACCGTTGAAATCTACCTGTTCTTTCGTGTACAAATCACGCCAAATATGCAAAAATTCATCGGTTAAATCATAGCGCGCGTCGTGGTCTAAAAACACACCCTCTCCGGCAAGCTCGACGGGGTCGCCACCTGCTACGACATTAATGAGCAGCCGCCCATTTGAGAAACGGTCTAATGTAGCTGACATGCGTGCCGCAAAACTCGGCGACATTAAGCCTGGGCGCACTGCGACTAAAAATTTTAAATTTTGTGTAACCGGTGCGAGGGTAGATGCTACGATAAAGCCTTCTTCACACGTTTTACCAGTCGGGATTAACACCCCACTATAGCCAAGTGAATCGACTGCTTGTGCAATTTGCTTACAATATTCATATGATGCAGGACGTGCACCTAGCGGGTTGTTTAGTTGACGAAAGTCGCCGTTTGTTGGGATAAACCAAAAGATTTCCATGAATAAAAGCCTCCTAAGAATATGATGAAATCGTTGGGTAACGGTCATTGAGCGCGTATTGCCCTAAATCGCGTAATTTATAATCAATTGGGTCGTGTAATGTATGGGTACGAACATTGCGCCAGAAGCGGTCAAAGTTGTACTGCGCATTTGTTGCGCGTGCCCCCATTACTTGAAACATAGTTGATGTAATATGTAGCGTCGTTTCAACGACCTGCACTTTTGCTGTGGCAATGGCAACACTACAAATGCCGCGGTCTTCTTCTGTAACATGGTGCTTTTTGTGAAGTGTTGTCACAAGCGTCTGAACAGCGCGCTCAAGTAACGCATCAGCCGCTTGGAGCTTCGCAAAAAATGTGCCGTAATGCTGTAATATATACGGGTCTTCAGTCGCATCGTTCACATGTGCTGTCACCCAAGGACGAGCTGACGTTTTTGTATACGACTTCGCTTCTTGAAAAGCCCCTTCAGCTGTACCAAGCAACACATGTAATAAAATCGTTTGCGCAATATGCGTGCGACACGTTGAAAAATAATGTTGCTCCTCGGTATGTAGTGCCAAACATTCGTGAGGAAGTATAGACACATCATTAAATGTCACTGCGCCACTATCAGTTTGTCTTTGCCCGAAGCTATCCCAGTCATTATGAATATGAACGCCAGCACGATTTGCTGGAATGACTGCCATAAGTAGTCCGCTGCCATCCTTTTTTTGTGCCGATACAAGCAAGCAGTCCGCATCGCTTGCACCTGAGCAAAAATATTTTGTGCCTTGTAGCAACCATTGTCCATCTGCTTGTTTTGTCGCAGTGACATGCGTGTCGAGTGGGTTAAAGGCATTGCCATAAAAGTGCTGGTGCTGCGTACCTTGTGTGATCGCTCGCTCGTAATGTGCCTGTGTACCATAGAGTTCAATTGTGGCAATGCATAAATAATGGTAGCCAAATAAATGTGCAAGTGAGCTATCAACGGTCGCAAGTTGGCGTGTAATGCGTAATACCGTTTGCCACGGAATGTCGCCGTCTTGAAATAAGTACAACAAGCCACTTTGTCGCAGCAGTTGGCGTTCTTCGTAAGCAGTACCCCCTTGTTTATCACGCTTAGCGGCTGTTTTGGCAAATGTAGTGATAAGCTGTTCCACCGCTTCGTCGATCGCTGCGGTATGAATCATCATGAAATCGCCTCCAGCTGCAGTTGTTTTTCTTTTTCACGTACAAGTGGTAGCACATTTTTGCCAAACGCCTCTAAATCTTCTTCATAGTGTAAAAAGCCTGTTAACACAATATCGACCCCGATTTTTTTCAGCTCGATAATGCGGTCCGCTACTTGTTCGGCAGTGCCAATTAAACCTGTTTTAAAACCTTCGTTATATTGCAATAAATCTTCATCCGATGCATGTGCCCACATACCTTCGCCTTCAGGGGAAGCAGCGCCTGCTGATTTTACCGATTGTTTAAAGCCTGCAACTGCTTCCTGATTGGCATTCGTCACAATATCACGCAGCACTTGTTTTGCCTCTTCTTCGGTATTCCGAACGATCACAAAGCCGTTGATGCCAAACTGAATCGTTCCTTGTCCAGTTTGCTCACGCAACGTGCGTACTTGCTCAATTTGTGCGGCAATATTTTCAAGCGTATTGCCATTCATAAAGTACACATCGGATACGCGCCCCGCCATTTCCTTTGCAGCTTTTGAGTTGCCTCCTTGGAAAATTTTTGGTTGTGCAAGTGGCTTCGGTTTTAATTGGGCATTATTTAACGAGTAAAAATCCCCTTTAAAATTCGCATATTCCGCTGTCCACATTTCCTTTAACACACGAATAAATTCCTCAGAACGGCGGTAACGTTCATCGTGGTCAAGCCATGGTTCGCCGTAGCCTGTAAATTCGCCTTTAAACCAACCACTTACAATATTAATGGCGCTGCGTCCATCACTAATATGGTCAATCGTTGCAAGCATTTTTGCCATCACCCCTGGATGCCATAAGCCAGGAAGTACCGCTGTAATAATATTGAGTGATGTCGTTTTCGCTGCAAGTGCTGCGGCTAATGTTGCCGCTTCTAATTGCTGGTCTGCACCGTAGCTTGCAAAAAAGCGCGTTTGTAATAATACATAGTCAAAACCATATTGTTCGGCAGTATGGGCGTAGCGAACATTATCGTCAAATGTCCAGCCTGTTTGCTGTGGCAAATCGGAAATGACTAAACCGCCACTCACATTAGGTGCCCAGTAAGCAAATTGTAACGTCACATTTCCTCCTCCTATATACAAAATATTCTGTTATTTGAATGTATGATATTTCTAGAGCTGTTATGTCCTACAACGAAAAAAGACCTTTCATGTGCAACTGCACATAAAAGGCCTCTAGTTTTCTAGTCGGTCTCGTGTATGGATGGCTCAATTATAAACACAATAAAACTTAGTTGTAAAGTGCGGATTTAAAAATATATATTTAGTTATACGTGTTGATGAACAATGATTTAGCTTTTCACATCGGTGCAATGGGCTTTTTGCCGCCTATATTTCGCGTCGTTCATGTCTTAAGGAACGTGCTTTTCTACGGCGTTTCATTTCAATGCGCCAAGAAATATTGCTTACAATTCATTCGCTCAGACGCTACAAAACTACAGAATAGCATGTATATTTTTGGTGGAGAACGCGCGCCACTTCACTAAAATAGAATTCAATGTTGAAACTATTTTAGCAGTCAATATTAGTTTTAATGTCGACTTCATTATCTTGTTTGGTGTTAATAACAGAAACTATGTCGTCATGCTAAACTAATTATATGAAACACTCGAACGGATAAGAAGGGGGAATAATATGAAGAAAATCGTCATGGTCATACTGTTTTTATTGTTGGCGGGTTGCGTACAAACGAATGTGTATGACAGTTCGTATATAAGTGAGGAAGACGTTATTGCAGCACTGCAACATGTTCAAATACCTGTTACGCCAACGTCGAAGCGAGGGGATGAGCTTTTTACGTCTACATTAAATTCGGTGAAGCCAAGCGTCTATGACATGGATAAGCAAACACTCATTATATATGTATTTGAAAATACCGAGCAACGTGCAGACAGTGAGTGGGAATTTACTGAGCAGACCGCTTCAATGAACGTCGTTTCATATAAAGCATTTACGAAACGAAATGTGTGGCTACTGTATGTGCATGGAGAAGAACTGAACGCGCCGAGCATACCGTATGTAGAGGACATAGAATCTGCGTTAGAGAGTTTGGTGGAAGGGTGAAGGGATCAAGCGGTTTGGTAGACTCATTAGTATCTAGATAAAAAACAGGCAGCCAGTGTGACAATCGGCTGCTTGTTTTTTATAGAAGCTTAAACGTTCAACTCAAGCAGTTAATCGTTCAGATGAGCATTTTTCTACGATTACAATGAGGTTCATTCTGATACAGTCACTTGTGCAATGAGATTCTTTTTAGTCAGCGTGTCTATTATTAAAATGAATCTAAGAAATGCTGAGCTACTTTTGATAATGGACGGTCTTTATTCCAAACGAGCGATGTTTTATTAAAAAGGTCACAATCTTCAATTTCGATAATATCAATTTCATGCTCATGTGATAAAAGTGTTGACTTTGGCAAAACAGCTGCGCCCATGCCAGTTGCGACAAACGAGCAAATAATAGAGGCATCATGGCATTCACAGACGATATTTAATTTAATGCCTTGTTTTACGCATAAATTGTGGAATGAATTGTACATGCCGTATTTTTCCTCACGAATAATCATAATAAGCGGAATATCTGTTAAATCCTTCATTGAAATAGATGTTTTCGTTGATGGCCAATTCCATTGTTTTGGAATAAAGAGTACATATGGTTCGACTTGCAGTGTTTTCGTGTCATAGTCGAGATGAATATCTGCTGCGAAACGTACCACAGCAAATTCCACTAAACGTTCATCTAAAAACTTCAACACTTCGTACGGATGTCCATCGACTATGCGGAATGTCACAAGTGGATAATCCTGCTGAAATGATTGAATACGTTCGGGGAGGAAATTAATTGCACATGTTTTTGCTGTACCGATTGCGAGTTGTCCACGCAAGCCATCGCCGGTCTCTTTAACTTCTACAACGGTATCTTCTAATTGATGTAAAATACTAACAGCACGTTGGTACAATAATTGACCTGCTTCTGTTAGCTCTACGCTACGACTATTGCGGAAAAATAAAGCCGTACCCAACTCCTCTTCCATAATCTTTAATTGATGACTTAATGGGGGCTGTGCCATGTTTAATTTCTTCGCCGCACGTGTAATTTGCCCCTCATCTGCTACCGTAACAAAGTAGCGTAATTGTCGAATATCCATCGTCTCATCCTTCCTATACTTTTAATGTATCTCAAACATATAATAAAGATATTTGTACTATAGTAATACCGGTGATAAGATAAACGTAAATATTTTCAGAATAATCAAATTGATGAAGAAAGTTGATTTTTCGAGCTTATTTTTCATTAAAAGTAGATTATTTGTTTTATGCACATAAATATCTTCTATAGATATCGTGCCATAAAATAATAAGAAAGTAAACTTTAAAAGTATGGTTGAGGGGAGTTGGTTCTGTGTTAATGTATATCAATTTAGCGGCAGTTATTATTGTCGTTGCGTATGCGCTGTATTTATTTTTCCAAATGGTGTACAGCCGCTATACATTTATTAAATTAGGCAAAAAGCCGAACATGGAGTGGAATGTTGGAGAGCGTGTCCGCACTGTTATCATCAATGGATTTGGACAAAAGAAATTGTTTAAAGATAAAAAAAGTGGAATTATGCACGCTATTTTATTTTATGCCTTTTTTATCATTCAAATTGGATTGATTGAAATCATTATTAAAGGCTTTAGTAAAGGATTTGAGTATCCATTAGGAAGCTTCCATAAATATTTTAGTTTTTTACAAGAATGGACGACGTTTTTAATGTTAGGTGCCGTATTGTATGCCTTTTACCGTCGTTACATCGAGAAACTAAAGCGCTTACAGTGGAAACGTGATGCAAAAGCAGCTTTTGTTGTCATTGCATTAACAGTTTTAACGACGACGATTTTATTAACGCTTGGCTTTGAATCCATCATGCTAGAGCGCGAAGCAAACTTTGTGTACGCACCATTTTCAAGTTTAGTGCTAGTTGTATTTGGCTTTGTAGGTCCGACAATTGGTGCAGTACTGTTTTATGTGTTCTGGTGGATTCACTTATTAACGGTGCTTGTCTTTATGGTCTTTGTACCACAGTCAAAACAAGCGCATGAATTATTTGCACTGTTTAATTTATTTTTCAAAAAAGCAGGTCCGGTTGGCCGTCTATTAAAAATTGACTTTGAAGATGAAACATTAGAGGAATTTGGTGTTGGGAAGATTGAAGACTTTACACAGCGTCAATTAATTGATTTGTATGCATGTGCAGAATGTGGTCGTTGTACAAATATGTGTCCAGCATCTGCTACAGGCAAAACATTATCTCCGATGAATTTAATTGTTAATTTACGTAATCATTTAACGGATAAAGGTGCACTTATTACATCGCGCGCGCCATGGGTACCAGCACTTGCGTTTTCAGCTGACACGTCTGCTAATCAATTGGCGTTACAAGCCAGTGGTGGTGCGACAATTGATACGGTAGAAATGCCACAGCTTATCGGCGATGTTGTTACATCAGAAGAATTATGGGCATGTACAACGTGCCGTAACTGTGAAGATCAATGTCCAGTAATGAATGAGCATGTTGATAAAATTGTGGATTTACGCCGTTACTTAGTAATGACACAAGGCGAAATGCCATCAGAAGCATCACGTTATTTCCAAAACATCGAACGTCAAGGTAACCCATGGGGCACAAACCGTAACGAGCGCGTGAAGTGGCGTGAAGGTATGGAGGATATTGTAAAGACAGTAGATGAAGTAGAAGAATTCGATGTGTTGTATTGGGTCGGTTCAATGGGCTCATATGATATTCGTAACCAACGTATCGCCCAAGCATTTGCACGTCTTATGCACGAAGCGGGTGTGAAGTTTGCGATTTTAGGTAATCACGAAGGCAACTCAGGGGATACAGCGCGCCGTATGGGGAATGAGTATTTATTCCAAGATTTGTGTGCACAAAATATTGCAGTATTTGAACAATATAATGTGAAAAAAATTGTGACAACAGACCCACATGCATTTAATAGCTTTAAAAATGAATACCCAGAGTTTGGGTTAGAAGCGGAAGTAGTTCACCATACAGAGCTATTACGTGATTTACTTCAACAGAAAAAAATTGTACCAACAGAACGTGTTGAAGAAAAAATTGTTTATCATGATTCATGCTATATCGGGCGTTATAACGGTATGTATGATGCACCGCGTGACATTTTAAGCATGATTCCAGGTGTTGAGATTTTAGAGATGAAACGTAATCGTGAAGATGCATTATGTTGTGGCGCTGGTGGTGGCGGTATGTGGATGGAAGACCGTCAAGGCACGCGTATTAACTTAGCACGTACAGAAATGGCACTTGAAACGAATCCAACAATGATTGGTAGTAACTGTCCATACTGTTTAACAATGTTATCAGATGGTACGAAGGCAATGGAAGTAGAGGAAGATGTTCAAACATTAGATATTGCCGAAATTATTGATCGTTCGGTGGTGTATACAAAAGGAGTGGTGAATTGATGAAAACCGCACAACACGTAGCAACCGTGACAACGGGTGAAGCACTAATGGAAGCGTTACAGGAAGTAGGTATTTCCTATTTATTCTGCAACTTAGGGAGTGACCATCCTTCAATTATTGAAGCACTCGCAAAAGCGAAGCAAGAAGGACGTTCATTGCCAAAAGCGCTTGTGTGTCCACATGAAAGTGTTGCGTTAGCAGCAGCACAAGGATATGCGATGACATCTGGGGAAGCCCAAGGTGTCATCATTCATACCGATGTGGGGACGCAAAATTTAGGAGGCGCTATTCACAATGCGTTTCGCGCACGCGTGCCAGTCTTTATTTTTGCTGGAGAAACACCGTACACAATGGAGGGCGAGTTGCCGGGAAGCCGTAACTCGTACGTCAACTATTTACAAAATGTGTACGACCAGCGTGGCATAGTGCGCTCATATGTAAAATGGGAGGGTGATATTCGTACAGGTAAAAATGTTAAACAATTAGTGTACCGCGCGATGCAAATGGCGAAAAGTACACCAGCAGGACCTGTGTATTTAACAGGTGCGCGTGAAGTGTTAGAGGAGCAAGTCGAGCAACGCGAAAATGTATGGCCAAATTGGACAACGATTACGGAAGCTGGCATGCCACCACAACATATCGAACAAGTAGGAGATGCACTTATTCAAGCGAAGAATCCGGTTATCGTGACATCGTATGTAGGGAAAAATCCACAAGCAGTAGATGCGCTCGTGGCTCTTTGCGAACAACTGGCGATTCCAGTTATTGAGCATATTCCAACATATGTAAACTTCCCGCGCAATCATGCACTTCATGCAGGATATGATCCACATGCGCTCATTACGGAAGCAGATGTGATTGTGGCACTTGATACAGATGTGCCATGGATTGTTACACAAGCAACACCGAAGCCAGATTGTGCGGTGTATTTCATTGATCCTGATCCTATTAAGGAAGAAATACCGCTTTGGCATATTGCGACAACACAATCATACCGTGCCGATGCGTATGAAACATTGAAGCAATTAGGCGCTTATGTGGCAGAACAGGCAGTGGATGTATCACATGTTACGACACGTTTTACACAGTGGGAACAGCGCTTTACAGAGCAGCGTGCACAGTGGGCGCAGGCAGTCACACATAACGAGGTGATTACACCTGAATGGCTAACCGCTTGCTTAGCACAAGTTGTGGACGATGACACAATTATTTTAGATGAAACAATTACGAGTACAATGACAGTGTGTAAATATTTACCACGTGTAAAGGCTGGTACATACTTCACAAGTGGCGGAACTTCTCTTGGTTGGAATGGTGGTGCAGCAATCGGTATGAAATTAGCAAATCCGACGAAGCATATCGTGAGCTTAACTGGAGATGGCACATATTTATTTAGTGAACCTGCAGCTGTTCATTGGATGGCACGTCGTTATGATACACCATTTTTAACCGTCATTTATAACAATGAAGGCTGGAACGCGACGAAGATGAACTTACTGAAGCGCTATCCAGATGGAGTAGCAAAACAAACAGACAGTTATTGGGTAAACTTTGATCAGTCAGCAGATTTAGCAAAAATTGCAGAAGCAGCTGGAGGCGCTTTTGCACAAACGGTGAGCGACCCACAGGATGTAGTAGCCGTATTGCAACAAGCGATGGACTGTGTAAAAGCAGGACGCAGTGCGATTGTTGATGTTCGTTTAGCAGCCATTTCTGCGCAAACGGATTACTAGCGTGTAAAAGGGTTGGTCGAATTTATAATTATAGGGGGAACTTGAATGAAAAAATTCATGTTAACGTGTGTACTACTGATGGCTTTAGTGTTAGCAGCATGTTCAGGTGAGACAGCTCAGTCTAGTGATACAGATTATCCAGAACGACCAATCGAAATTATTGTACCGTTTGCACCTGGTGGCTCGACAGATATTGGGGGACGTATTTTAGAGAAATACTTACCTCAATATTTACCAGAAGCGCAATTTGTTATTGTTAATAAGCCAGGTGGCAGTGGGACAATTGCCCTTTCTGATTTATACGCTTCAAAACCAGATGGCTATACATTAGCATTAACGACTCACCGCGCATTAGCACTACAGCCGTTATATGGCACAACAAAATACAATCATGAAAGCTTTTTACCAATTGCTAAAGTATTTGGTAATCAGCAAATCCTAGTTGTAAAAGCCGATGCACCATGGCAAACATTTGAAGAATGGTTAGCGTATGTAAAGGAAAATCCAAATGAATTTACATTTGGTGTATCAGGTGGGATTGGTTCAGGCTCACATTTACCAATGGCAGAGCTAGAGTTACAAGCAGGCATTAAAGTGAAAGCGGTACCATTTGAAGGCACACCACCAGCGATTACAGCCATTTTAGGTGGTCACGTACAAGGGGCGATTTTACAGCCAAGTGATGCGAAGCCATTAATCGAATCAGGTGAATTACGTGCGATTTTCAATGCAGGTAGCGTACCAGTTCCGTACTTCCCAGAAATTCCATTATTAATCGATAAAGGCTTTGATATTGCATATGACAGTAATACGTCATTAATTGCTCCAGCTGATTTGCCAGAAGGCATCCGTGTAAAATTACAAGAAGCACTAAAGAAAACGATGGAAGACCCAGAAGTAATTGCGGAGTTTGAAAAAGCAAGTTTACAAGTGCAATACGGTACAGCTGAAGAAGTACAAAAAGAGCTAGATGCTGAAAATGAAAAAGCAGCTGTTATTTTAAAAGAGCTAGAGTTAATCGACTAACAAGTAATGGAGCGAAAGGAATGAGGCGTATATGAAGGTAAACGTAAAAGACTTGAATGTCGGGGTATGGGCAGGGCTCATTATACTTGTCTTTGCCATTATCACGTTTATAATATCGTTTCAGTACAGCTACTCCGGGATTGTTGGTCCTGGGCCAGGGTTTTTTCCATTCTGGCTCAGCCTTATCTTAATTATTTTAGCGGTACTGTATATTTATGAAAGCTTTAAAGGTAAAAATGTAAGCGATGAGGAATGGCCGACAGGAAGGTCATTAAAAGATCTAATTTTCATTATGATTACATTAATGCTATTTTTACTATTATTTGTTTTATGTGGCTTTTTAATTGCGGGAACGGTCTTTTTATTCGTACTGTTCGTCAGAGAATTCAAGTTATTTGTGACAGTTTCTATGTCAGTAGGTATTACTTTATTTATTTACATCATGTTCAATAACGTATTGAAAGTACATTTACCTTCCAATGGAATTCTATTTTAGGGGGACAGGCGATGATAGATTCGTTTTTACTACTTCTTGATGGGTTCGCTACAGCATTAACGTGGTCGAACCTACTGTATTGCTTTATCGGTGTTATGCTCGGCATGATTATTGGTGTACTACCAGGCTTAGGACCAGTATCAGGGACGGCACTTTTAATTCCAATTACATTTGGAATGGAGCCTGTATCTGCCATTATTATGTTATCGGGTATTTTCTACGGGTCTATGTATGGCGGTACGATTACATCTGTATTAGTAAACGTACCAGGAGAGGCCGCGTCAGTAATTACATGTATCGATGGATATGAGATGACAAAGAAAGGCCGTGCAGGTGCGGCTTTAGGCGTAGCGGCAATTGGTTCCTTTATTGGTGGGATTGTTGCAGTTGTCGCACTTACATTTTTTGGTCCAATTTTAGCACAAGCAGCGCTAAGCTTTGGTCCGCCAGAATTTTTTGCCATCATGTTACTTGGCATGTTGATGATTGTCGCACTGATGGGGAAATCACTTGTTCGCGGTTTAATCGCAGCGATAATTGGTTTAATTTTAGCGATGGTCGGCCAAGATTTAGTATCTGGTGAATACCGTTTTACATTTGGTTCACTAGAGCTTATGGAAGGAATCGACTTTGCAGTAATGGCAATGGGTCTATTCGGAATTTCAGAAATTCTATTAAATGCAGAAAAACCGACGCGTATTGGACAGGTCCCAAAAGTAAAAGGATTATTACCGCAAAAAAATGAGTGGAATCCAACATTGAAGTCGGTTGGTCGCGGTACAGGTATCGGAATGGTGCTTGGGATGATCCCAGGTGCAAACTCGATTATTGCGTCAACATTTTCATACATGCTAGAAAAGAAAGTTGCGAAAGATCCAAGTCGTTTCGGTAAAGGAGCGATTGAAGGTGTAGCAGGTCCAGAAACAGCGAACAATGCGCATAGTGGTGCCGCACTGATTCCACTATTTTCACTTGGTTTACCTAGTTCACCAACGATGGCCGTGATTTTAGGTGCGTTCATTATGCATGGCTTAACGCCAGGACCAGCATTATTTACAAAAAACCCTGATTTTGTTTGGGGATTAATTGCTAGTATGTTTATTGGAAACTTGTTATTACTATTTTTAAATTTACCACTTGTCGGGCTATGGGCGAAAATTGCGATGATTCCGTATAAGCTATTATACCCAATCGTTTTAATGGTCATTCTAGTCGGCACATATAGTTTAAAAGGTAGCCTTTGGGATGTCGGCATGATGCTCGTATTCGGGATTATTGGTTATATTATGAAGAAGCTAGATATTCCGATGTCTGCGATGATTGTTACGTTTATTTTAGGGTCACAATTAGAGTCTGCAATGCTACAGTCGTTATCAATTTCTACCGAAGGATTCTTAATCTTCTTCACACGTCCAATTTCAGCCGTGATTTTAATTGTGGCGTTTGTTGTATTCGCGTTAAGTATTTTCAGTGGTGTGAAAAACAAACGTGGCAAGCTAGCAGCAGATGTTGAGATGTAAAAAGCATATATTTTTCGTCTATATATAAGAGTAAATACATAAAAAATATACTGTATAAGGGCGGAAAAATATTTTTTAAAGATGAGTAACGAATATTCGTTACTCGTTTTTTTTGTTTTTTAAGCAGTTTTTTTGGCGTTTATGTTTTAATTCGCTTGAAAATTTTATTGTTTTTTTGGTGTTTTACCAGTGGATTGATCTGGAGGTGAAAGTCTTAAAGCTTGGTACATCAATGTTTGTGAAAGGTAGATGCTTATCTATATTTAAAAAGTATATTAAAGGTATTATACCGATATTAGTAATCTGTGAAAAAGCATGTTAATTTTAAAAAAACAGAATATTCGAACTCACGAAAGTCCGAATGCATGACTAATTCTAGGAGGGTATGTATGAAAATTTTAGTGTTATTAAAGCAAACATTTGATACAGAAGAAGAAATTGTGTTAGTAAATAATGCGTTAAATGAAAGCGGTGTCAAATATGTGATTAACCCGTACGATGAGTATGCATTAGAGCAAGCCGTGTTATTAAAAGAACAGCAAGGCGCTGAGGTAACGGTTGTCACAGCTGGCCCAGTACGTGCAGAGGAAGCATTACGTACAGCAATTGCTGTCGGTGCAGATCGAGCGGTTCTAATTGATGATGAGTCGTTGGCGGGGGACGAATATACGATTTCAAAAGTACTCGTAGCATTCGCCAAGCAAGAATCATATGACTTAATTTTAGCAGGTCATATGTCAGTAGATGACGGTGCAGCACAAATTGGTCCACGTGTAGCAGAAGAGTTAGGTTTACCACATATTTCAACAATTACAAGCTTAGTGATTGATGGTCAAACAGCACGTGCAGAAAAAGATGTAGAAGGCGACTTAGAAACGATTGAAGTTACATTACCTGTGTTATTAACAGCACAGCAAGGCCTAAATGAACCACGCTACCCGACGTTACCAGGCATTATGAAAGCAAAGAAAAAGCCAATCGAACGCGTAACAGCTGCTGATTTAGGTATAGACACAGCAGCCATCGCGTCAAAAACAGCTATTTTAAATCAATACTTACCAGAGAAGAAAACAGCTGGTCGTATTTTAACAGGGGAATTAGCCGAGCAAGCAGCAGAGTTAGTGGATGTATTACGTAACGAAGTAAAAGTTGTCTAACGAGGATACGAAAGGGGATTAGCAAATGAGTAAACATGTAGTAGTTGTAGTAGAAAGTCGTGAAGGTACTTTACGTAACGTATCATTTGAGGTATTAACAGCCGCGCAAAAAATTGCGAGCGGTGGCAATGTAACAGCAGTTGTATTTGGTGCTGTAACAGAAGAGCAAGTACAACAGTTAGCACAATACGGTGCGGATACGGTCCATGTTGCACAACATGCCGATTTACAAACGTATTCAACAGACGGCTACACACAGGCCTTTACACAAGTGGTAGAAACGATAAAGCCAGATGCCGTGTTAATCGGACATACAGCCATTGGACGTGATTATGCACCGCGTGTAGCAGCACGTTTAGGACTTGGCTTAATTTCAGATTGTACGGGTGTCACAGTAGAGGGCGACGAAGTGATTTTCACACGTCCAATTTACGCAGGGAAGCTCTTCCAAACGAAGAAGGTAACAAGCGGCACGATTTTTGCGACAATTCGTCCAAACAATATCGAACTTGCTGAGCCGGACACAAGCCGCACAGCACAGGTTACTGAAACAGCAGTGGACGTAACAAATATCCGCACAGTTATTCAAAATATTGTACGTAAAACAACAGGTACGATTGACTTAACAGAAGCAAAAATTATCGTTTCTGGTGGACGCGGTGTAAAAAGTGCAGATGGCTTTGCACCAATTAAAGAACTAGCAGACGTACTAGGTGCAGCAGTTGGCGCATCTCGTGCAGCATGTGACGCAGGATATTGTGATTATTCAATGCAAGTTGGGCAAACAGGAAAAGTTGTAACACCAGATTTATATATTGCATGTGGTATCTCAGGTGCGGTGCAACATTTAGCCGGTATGTCAAACTCAAAAATTATTATTGCCATTAATAAAGATCCAGACGCGCCAATTTTTAAAGTAGCGGATTACGGTATCGTTGGTGATTTATTTGAAGTCGTACCACTACTAACAGAAGAATTTAAAAAGGTTCCAGCAGTATAAAGGAGGAAATTTGATGGCGAACATATTAGAAGGTTTGACAGTAATTGACTTAACACAAAACGTAGCAGGTCCATTTTGTTCACAAATTTTAGGAGACTTAGGCGCAACGGTCATTAAAATTGAACGTCCAGGGCATGGTGATGATACGAGACATTGGCATCCACCATTATGGGGCGAGGAATCATCAACGTTTTTAGCGTTAAATCGTAACAAAAAAAGTGTATGTGTCGATTTGAATGACCCAGTTGGACAAGAAATTGTGCAGAAGCTATGCGAAACAGCTGACATTTTTGTTCACAGTTTAAAGCCAGGTAGTGAAGAATCACGTGGCTTAGGATATGAACAATTGTCAAAAAACAACCCATCGCTTATTTACGCATCTATCAGTGCATTTGGAGATGTAGGCAAAATGAAAAATAAGCCAGGCTATGACCCATTAATTCAAGCCTATAGCGGCATTATGAGCTTAACAGGTAATGAAGGTGATGCACCGGCTCGTGTTGGGGTATCAATTGTGGATATGGCTACAGGTATGTGGTGTTTAATCGGTATTTTAAGCGCGCTACAGCATCGTCATCAAACAGGTGAAGGTAGTAAAGTAGCAAGCAGTTTATTAGAAACAGGCTTAGCATGGACAACGCTTCAATTATCAACATATATGGCATCAAAACGTTTACCGCGTAAATGGGGAACGGGCATGGCGACAACTGTACCGTACCAAGCATTTAAAACAAAAGGCGATCAATGGGCAATTATTGCAGCAGGAAATAACCGTTTGTTCAGCGCATTATGCGAAGCGCTTGATTTACAACATATGGTGGATGACCCGCGCTTTGCAACAAACTCAGCGCGTGTGGAGCACCGAAAAGAAGTACAAGAGCTAATCGAAGCACGTACAGTTACGTATGATGTCGATGATTTAGTAGCATTAATGGCGAAATACAACGTACCGAGCTGCCCAATTAATACATTAGACCGCGTATTAAAAGATGAGCAAGTTCATGCGTTAAACATGATTAAAGATGTAGAGGATTTCCGTGTAGAAGATTTCCGTATCGTGGACTTACCGTTCCGCATTAATGATGAGCGTGGTCATATTCAATCATTACCACCACTTCTTGGTGAGCATACAGACGAAATTTTACGTAGCTTAAACTTAACGGAAGAACAATTAGAGCACTTACAACAAGCATCTGTTGTGCGATAGGAGGGCGACGTACATGACGTTACCAGCACGCGTACAATTATACGAAGTCGGGCCACGTGAAGGCTTTCAATCAGAGCCAGTACTCGACACCGAAAAAAAGGTAGCCTTTGTGAATGCGTTAAGTCGTACAGGTTTACGACATATTGAAGTGACGTCATTTGTGAGCCCGAAATGGGTGCCACAAATGGCGGATGCTGAAGCACTACTGCGCGATATTGAGCGCGAACCGGGCGTTATTTATCGCGCGGCATACTTAAATATACAAGGTTTACAACGCGCACTACAAAGTGATGTGACACTAGATGGCAGCTTAGTGTTATCAGCGAGTGATGCATTTTCACAGCGCAATATGAACACGACAACTGCAGATATGTTTGCGAAATTGCCACAATGGATTGAGGCGTACAAGGCAGCGAATATTCGCGTGAAGCAAATGGGCTTTATGGCATCATTTGGCTGTAATTTCGAAGGCTATATTGAATTGTCACATTTAATGAAGCTTATGGATAATGTGATGAACTTAGCAGCAGATGCAGGAGAAAGCATTCAAAAAGTCAAGCTTGCTGACACGATGGGCTGGGCTAATCCGGAACAAATTAAACGTACAGTCCAAACGATTCAAGATAAATGGCCACATTTAGATATTCACCTGCATCTACACGATACACGTGGCTTAGGTTTAGCGAATGTGTATGCAGGCTTACAAGAAGGTTTATGGGAGTTTGATACCGCAATCGGTGGCCTAGGTGGCTGTCCGTTTGCAGCAGTAAAAGGCGCACCAGGGAATATTGCCACGGAAGATGTCGCATTTTTATGCGAGCAGATGGGCATTGATACGGGCTTACATTTACCAGCGTTAATTGATTGTGCAAATCTAGCAGAAGAACTTGTCGGTCGGGCATTGCCAGGACATTTAACAAAGGGCGGCTTACAAGCACACATTCGCCCACATACATGGAAACACGTGCAAGGATAATTAAACATACACATTGGAGGAATGGAACATGGTAGTAGCTTATTCAGATTTACAACAAGATATTCGTAACGGGGTGCGCGAAGTATGTGCACGTTTTGACTTAGAGTACTGGCGCAAATCGCACGAAGAAAATTTATACCCAACAGAATTCGTAAAAGCAATGAGCGATGCAGGCTGGTTAGGTGCATTAATTCCAGAAGAGTACGGCGGAGCAGGTTTAGGCTTCACAGAGGGCGCTATTATTTTAGAGGAAGTAAACCGCTCTGGTGGTAACGCTAACCAAGTACATGCGCAAATGTACACGATGGGTGCGCTATTACGTCACGGTAGTGAAGAACAAAAACAAAAGTATTTACCACAAATTGCATCAGGTGATTTACGTTTACAAACATTTGCTGTAACGGAGCCAGATGCAGGAACAGATACAACGAAATTAACGACATATGCTGTCAAAAAAGGTGACAAATATATTATTAACGGGCAAAAAATCTTCATTTCACGCTTTAACAATACAGATTTAATGCTGTTATTAGCACGTACAACGCCACTTGACCAAGTACAAAAGAAAACACATGGTATTAGTCTATTTTTAATTGATACACGCGAGGTAGGCGATGGTATTGAAGCAACAAAAATTCCAACGATGCTTGGCGGTGATACAAACCAATTATTTTTCAATGACTTAGAAGTATCAGAAGACTGCTTAATTGGTGAAGAAGGTCGCGGTTTATATTGCGTAATGGACGGCATGGTGGCAGAACGTTTATTAGTATCAGGTTCAGCACTTGGAAACGGTAAATGGTTTATCGACCAAGCAGTAAAATACGGAAACAGCCGCGTAGTATTCGATCGTCCGATTACACAAAACCAAGGCGTACAGTTCCCAATTGCACAAGCGTATATGGAACTACGTGCGGCGGAAGCATTAATGTATGAAGCAGCTGCTAAATTTGATGCGCAAGATCCAACAGCTGGTGCAGATGCAAACATGGCTAAATACTTAGCATCAGATGCAGCTTACCACGCAGCAGAAGCATGTATGCAAACATTCGGTGGATACGCAGCAGCGAATGAATACCATGTAAATCGTAAATGGATGCAAGCGCGCATGATGAAAATCGCGCCGATTTCATCAAACTTAGTTTTAAGCTATGTTGGTCAACACGTTTTAAAAATGCCTCGTTCTTATTAATAATTTGAAAGGAGTTTTCGCACATGACAGTCGAAACACAAACGTATGAAACCTTAAAGGTCGAATTTCTTGGTGAAGATCAAGAAGTGATGGTTGTCACGCTAAACCGTCCCGATGTAATGAACGCGATGAATACAAAAATGCTCGAGGAACGCTTAGCGTTGTTCCGCGAGCAAGCATATAACAGTGAATTGCGTTGCATCGTCATCACAGGCGCGGGTGATAAAGCATTTAGTGCAGGTGGCGATTTAAAAGAGCGCAATAACATGGGCAATAAATCATGGGGGAATCAGCACCAGATTATTGAAGAGTTAGTCTTGTTAACGCGAGATTTCCCGGTGCCAATTATTGCAGCTGTTGAAGGATATGCATTAGCAGGTGGCTGTGAGCTTGCATTATCAAGTGATTTTATTATTGCTTCTGAAACAGCAGTATTTGGCTTATCTGAAGCACTGCGCGGTATTTTACCAGGCGGTGGTGGTTTACAAAACTTGGCGCGTGCAATTGGTGTACGTCGTGCGAAAGAAGTTATTTATACAGGGCGCAAATTAGATGCGAGTCTCGCGTATGAATGGGGTCTTGTAAATGAAGTCGTACCAAAAGGACAAGCGCGTGACAAAGCAATTGAAATTGCCTTTAAAATTGCAGCCAGCGCACCAATGGCTGTACGTGCTGCGAAAGTGTCGATCAATAACGGCTCAGAAACGGATTATCATAGCGCGTATGCACTTGATATTGCCGCGTATAACTTACTTGTAAAATCTGAAGACCGTCTGGAAGGGGTTGCGGCTTTCAATGAAAAGCGTAAACCAAAATGGAAAAACCAATAACGACATCATGGACAAAATCGTTACGTTTATTCAACAAACGACGTACGATTCGTTGCCAACACAACTTGTCACGCTAGCGAAACAAGCAATTATTGATACGCTCGGTGTATCGATTGCTGGTTGGCAAGAAGAAGCGGTACAAAAGATTATTGCTGTATATGGTACACAGTCAGGCGATGCTTCTCTTTGGGGAGAGGCGCGTACCGTACCGGAAGAAATTGCGGCACTCATTAACGGCACAGCATCGCATGTACTTGATTACGACGATGCATCTGCAGGGGTTATTATTCATCCAAGCGCACCGATTTTAGCGGCGATTACACCGGTAGCGGAGCGTTTACAAAGCAGTGGCAAAGATGTCATTACAGCCTATGCAATTGGAACAGAAGTGATGATTCGTATTGGCGAAGTAATGGGGGTTCAGCATTATCGTCTTGGTTGGCACGCAACGGATACGTTAGGCACGCTTGGCGTAGCCGCAGCGTGCGCATATTTAGAACAATTAACAGACGAGCAATGTGCTCACGCAGTAGCAATTGCTGCATCGATGAGTGGCGGTTTACAAAAGAACTTCGGTTCGATGACAAAGCCGTTACATGTCGGGCTGGCAGCTTCTAATGGTATTCAAGCTGTCAAATTAGCAGCCGCAAACTTTACCGGCAATCGTTATATTTTTAACGACCGTGGCTTTTTCTTAGCGTATGGTGGCATGACTGAGGAAGACGTAGCGCAAAAAAGTAGCGCCTTTATACTTGGGTCGCCGTATGACTTATTGACAAGCTTAGCGGTTAAGAAGTTCCCATGTTGTTTTGCGACGCATCGCTTCATTCATGGCATGCTTACATTAAAAGAAGCACATCATTTAACGCTCGATAATGTAGAGGACATCGTGCTTCATGCACAGTCGCGCAGCTTATTACCACTTGTCCATTCACGTCCACAAAGTGGGCTACAAGGCAAATTTAGTGCCGAATATACGGTGTTAGCAGCACTTGAAGATGGACATGTATCACTAACAAGCTTTACAGACGAACAAGTACAGCGCCCACACATTCAGCAAGCATTTCATAAAGTGACGGTGCTACCACTTGAGGAGCCAAATGAGCCTGTAAAAGGGCTATTACCGGTTACGTTGCGTATTACAGCAAACGGACACGTATATGAACATGCTGTACCAATTGCGCCAGGCTCCGTTGAATTACCGTTATCTGAAGCGGAACATCGTGATAAATGGGTGAGCTGTTTACAGTTTTATACGTCTGATGTACATACAGACGCGTATATACAGTGTTATGAAGATGGCATGAAGCTAGAGCAATATACAAGCTTCGATGACTGGCTACAAACGGTATATACAACAATTCAAGCACCAGTACTGAAAAATTAGGGAGGCGTAAGTTGATGAAAATTGCATTATTTAATGAAAATTCAGTTGGGGTCGTAAATGGTGAAAATATAGTAGATGTAACCGAATTAACAGGTTGGGATAAACAAGATCCACAAGGTTCTCTTGTGAAATTTATGGGGAATTTCAATGATTTAAAGCCAAAAATTGAAACGAGCTTAAATGATTGCCCGGTGTATACAATTGATGAAATTTCATTACGTGCACCAATTCCAAATCCAAGTAAAATTGTTGCAGCACCGATTAACTATATTTTACACAAAGAAGAAATGAATACAGCGTTAACAGTAGACCGTCTTGGCTTCTTCTTAAAATCACCTTCATCAATTATCGGACCAAATGATACGGTGTTATTACCATTTAAAGACCGCCGTGTGGACCATGAAGCAGAAATTGCATTCGTAATTGGGAAAGAAGCAAAAGATGTGAAAGCAGAAGACGCAGCAGATTATATTTTTGGCTACTTAGCATTAATGGACATTACAGTGCGTGGAAAAGAAGATCGTCCATGGCGTAAATCATTTGATACATTCACACCAATTGGTCCATGGATTGTCACAAATGATGAAGTACAAAATCCAAATGAATTACAAATGAATTTATGGGTGAATGATGAGATTCGCCAGTCTGCAAATACAAGTGACTTAATTTATGATTGCTACAAGTTTTTAGAAGCCGCATCAAGTGTCATGACATTATTACCAGGTGATATCGTAACGACTGGCACTCCTGAAGGCGTAGCGCCAATTACACAAGGGGATACAGTGCGCATTCACATCGAGCGTATCGGTGAGTTCTCGGTGCACGTTGACTATAAGCCAGGCATTTAATTGAAGCAGCGTTTGTACGTTATTGACACCATTACTTATATGAGAGTGAGGAATATACAATGGCAGAACACAAATTAGATCAACAATGGACACCAGAGTTACTACAATTTCACGAGGAACTGCAAGCAAAAAATATGGGACCACTTTGGGCATCTGTATTTAGTTCATCGCAACCAACACCACGTGCGATTCCATACTTATGGAAGAAACAATTAATTTTAGATATGTTGGAGAAAGCGAAAAACTTATTGCAAGTAGGAACAGGTTCGATTGATCGTCGTGCGGTTTATTTAGTCAACCCAGGGATGAAATACTTACAACCACATGGCTGGGGCGGTGCAACACAAACGTTATATGCAGCTGTACAAGCATTAAATCCAGGTGAAATTGCACCACCGCACCGTCATATGACATCTGCCTTACGCTTCATTATGGAAGGGAAAGGTGCATCTGGTGTTGTAAATGGCGTGAAATACAATTTCGAGCCAGGGGATTATGTGATTACACCAGAATGGTGCTGGCATGATCATATTAACGAAGGAGACGAAACGGTTTTATGGATGGACTGCTTAGATATTCCATTCACATCTGCGTTAACGAGCTCATTCTTTGAAATGTATCCAGCGGAAAAACAGCCAATTGATTTCCCAGAAGATTACGGAACAAAACGTTATGCAGGCGGGATGGTGCGTCCAATCTCTGACCGTAAGCCATCACCAGCACCAATTGGTCGTTATACATGGGATTTAACGAAGCAAGCAATTGATGGGCAAAGTGAATTTGAAGCAGATCCATTTGATGGCTATGCAGTAGAGTACATTAATCCAACAACTGGTAAAGATGCAAATGGACGCATTGGTGCACGTATGCAAGGGTTACCACCAGGCTTTAAAGGTAAAGCGCATCGTCATACACATAGCTCAGTATATGTTGTGCATAAAGGAAGCGGCTACACAGTAATTAACGGCGAGCGTTTCGACTGGGAAGCGGGCGATTTCTTCGTCGTACCGGTATGGGCTGTGCATGAGCATGTGAATACATCAGAAACAGAAGAAGCATTTTTATTCTCAACAAATGACTTACCAATCATGGAGTTATTCGGCTTTGAACGCGAAGAAGCGTACAGTGAAAATGAAGGGCATCAACACATCGTTAAAGTGTTTGAGCCAGATTTCGCAGAAGACTCTGTAGTTATTGAATAACAAAATGAGGTGAAACGCATGAATGTGGAGGAAGTAATCGTAATTGGTGGCGGAATTGGTGGCTTAGCGGCAGCTTATGGTATCGCTAAGCTTGGCAAACGTGTCGCTGTATTAGAGCAAGCAGAAAAATTTGGCGAAGTAGGTGCTGGTTTACAAGTAGCACCAAACGGTTTACGTGCATTAGATGAGCTTGGTGTATTAGAAGAGGTGTATAAGCTAGCAGTATTCCCACGTAAGCATGTGTTTATGGATGCATTAGCAGGTACAGCATTATCAGCGGTTGAGTTTGGCGATAAGTTTAAAGATAGCTTTGGCTATCCGTATATCGTGATTCATCGCTCAGATCTACACCATGTTTTATTAACGCATTGCCAGCAATTGCCGAACATTACGTTTTATACCGATCATAAAGTGGTGGACGTAAATGAAACACCGGACTATGTTGAGTTAACATGTGCAGGTGGCCAAGTATTGCGCGGCGAAGCAGTTGTCGGAGCAGATGGTATTCACTCAGCAACGCGTAAATTATTTACGCAAGCTGGGCCAGTGCCATCAAAATATGTTGCTTACCGTTTCACTGTACCAATGGATGAAATGACGATTAACATCGATTGGGATGAAAAATTAACATGGATTGGTCCTGGGATTCATCTTGTGCAGTACCCAGTACGCCATAAAAGTGTCATTAACCAAGTCGCTGTATTTAAAAGCTATCGCTATAACGAAGAAACAGATGATTGGGGCTCATTAGACGAACTACGTGAAATGTTCAAAGATTGTTGTCCAACAATTCAAGAATCACTAAAATTCGTTCAAGAAGGCTTCGTTTCAAAATTACATGATATTGAGCCATTGGAAAAATGGTCAACGAATCGTGTGACATTGCTGGGCGATAGTGCGCATGCGATGCTGCAATATTTAGCGCAAGGTGCATGCCAAGCATTAGAAGATGCCGCTTGTTTAGTGGATAAATTACGCGATGCTTCGAATGTAGCAGATGCTTTCCATGCCTACGAGCAAGAACGTATGCCACGTACAGCGCAAGTACAACGTGGTGCACGTCAATGGGGCGAAATTAAACACGCAGAAGATGATGTGACACGCTTATTACGTGACACAATTATGTTAAACCGTCGCGCAGATGACTACACGTATTTAGAGTGGTTATATAAAGAACGAAAACCAGCGTCTGTGTAACGCGTAGCACGATCAATAAGCAAGGGGGCTATATTCTGTTACGTAGTGGAGGATATAGCTCCTTCTTTATTTTATGTACATGGAGGATGTGAGGACATGACAGTTCAAATGAAGCGAGGCGCACTTGATGGCATTCGCATATTAGATTTATCGACCGTTATTGCAGCACCATTTGGAGCGACATTGCTAGGTGATTTTGGCGCAGAGGTTATCAAAGTGGAGATGCCAGGCGTTGGAGACCCATTACGTAATTTAGGTCCGTACTATGAAGGGGAAGGCCTACGCTGGTCAGGTATTGCACGCAATAAAAAGTCATTAACGCTGGATTTACGACAAGAGCAAGGGAAAGAAATTTTAAAAGAACTTGTCAAAAAATCAGATGTTGTCATTGAAAATTTCCGTACGGGCACACTTGAAAAATGGGGCATTGGCTATGATGTGTTAAAAGAAGTGAATCCCGATTTAGTGATGGTACGTGTCACAGGCTATGGTCAAACAGGACCGTATGCACATAAAGCAGGCTTTGGTACTCCGGCAACCGCGTTTAGTGGCTTTACGTATTTACACGGTTATGAGGACCGTCCACCGATTAGTCCATCGTTTTCATTAACAGATTATGTGACGGGTATTTATGTAGCGTTTGCGACGATGACCGCATTATATTACCGCGATTGTCAAGATGGCGTTGGGCAATCAGTTGATGTGAGCCTATATGAATCGATGTTCCGTATGATGGAGTTTTTAGTAACGGATTACGATCAAACCGGTCACATTAAACAACGTTCACCAGGGCTTAGTGGACACTCTGCACCTGCAGGGAACTTTTTAACAAAAGATGGAAGTTGGATTATTTTAGTCACAAGCTCTGATAAAACGTTTGAGCGTTTAGCGCATGCGATGGACCGAGCAGATATGTTAACCGATCCACGCTACCATACAAACTCAGAGCGATTACAGCGTTTTGACGAAGTAAATGGTATTGTCGCAGATTGGGTGAAGACGAAAACAAAAGACGAACTACAAAGCTATTTAGATGAATGTGGCGTACCAATGAGCCCTATTTATAGTATTGAAGATATTTTTAATGATCCACAATATCAAGCACGTGAAAATATTGTCGAAGTGGAGCACCCACGCTTAGGGAAAGTGAAAATTCCAGGCGTTGTGCCGAAGTTTTCAGAAACACCTGGCTCGATTCGCGAAATTGCGCCTGATTTAGGGGATCATAACGAAGCGATTTTACATGGCTTACTTGGCTATAGCGTAGAAGAAATTGCGCAATTGAAAGAAAAAAATATTATTTAAAGGAGCATCACACTATGACGAAAACAGCTGTTCATTTAACGGAAGTATGTCCACGTGATGGTTTCCAAAGCATTCGTGAATGGATTCCAACCGATGTCAAAGTCAAAATTATAAATACGTTAATTGACTGTGGCTACAAGCAAATTGAAGTCACGTCTTTTGTGCATCCAAAAGCCATTCCACAGTTAAAGGATGCAGATGAAGTACTTGCACAAATTAAACGTCCACCTGGTGTGACATTCCGTGCACTTGTGCCAAATGTTCGTGGCTTAGAGCGTGCCATTCATGCAGGTGTACATAAAGCAAAGCTCATGTTATCTGCATCTGATTCGCACAGTATTAGTAATGCAAACTGTACGACAGAACAAGCACTTGCACAATTTGAGCCGTTAATTGAACGCGCAAAAGACAGCGATATTGAAATTGCTGGCTCAATCTCGGTCGCATTTGGTTGCCCTTATGAAGGTGAAGTACCACTCGCGCGCTTAGTGATGATTTGCGAGCGCTACGCAGCGTTTGGTATTGAAGAAGTGTCACTTGCGGATACGACAGGGATGGCCAATCCAACACAGATTAAAGAGACGGTTCGTGTGTTAAAGGCGCGTTTCCCGCAGCTTATTTTCACCTTGCATTTACATAACACGCGCGGCATGGCATTTGCGAATGCAGTAGCAGGTTATGAAGAAGGTATTCGTCATTTTGATAGCTCAACAGGTGGTTTAGGCGGCTGTCCGTATGCACCAGGAGCAAGCGGCAACATCGCATCTGAGGATTTAATTCATGGCTTTGAAGCGATGGGGATTCCAACGAATGTATCGCTTGATGCCGTCATTCATGCGGGTGCAGTGATTCAAGAACAGCTACCAGCATACATTGATAGCTTTATTTTGAAAGCAGGAAAAAGCTCTGATTTATCAGCAACACCAACAGCGCAAGTAAAAGTAGAGTCGTAAGTAGGGGGCATACGCGATGAAACAACAAACATTTGAAGCGATGCAGCTATACCGTTTACAATCGCTTGAACAAATAATCGGTGTGCCGCTTCACACATTACCGTATACGATTAAGATTGTGCTTGAATCACTGATGCGCAATGCACAAAAGTTGAAGCTAACAAATGAGCAATGTGAAGCGCTCATCAAGCAAGTAGCAACAGGCCAAAGCGTGGACATTCCCATTTTACCAACGCGTGTGATTATGCAGGATGCTTCCGGTGTTCCAGCGCTCGTTGATTTAGTCACGCTTCGTGAAACATTAGCGCATGATGGGGTTGATCCACAAAGTGTGAATCCTGTCATTCCGGTGGCGCTTGTCATTGACCATTCAGTCCAAGTAGATACATTCGGACATGCCCATGCCTTTTCTGAAAACTTAGCTGAGGAATATGCACGCAATGAAGAGCGTTATGCCTTTTTGAAATGGGCACAACAAGCTTTCGAAAACGTCGTCATTATTCCACCAGCAAACGGTATTATTCATCAAGTGAATATGGAATATTTAACGCATGTTGTGACCGAGCAACACGGAGTTGTACATCCGGAGCTTGTCATTGGCACAGATTCTCATACAACGATGGTCAATGCGCTTGGCGTACTTGGTTGGGGTGTAGGCGGAATTGAAGCAGAGGCTGCGATGATGGGCGTTGCAACAAGTATGGCACTTCCACAGGTTGTCGGCGTGAAGCTAATTGGGGAGCCACAAGTAGGTGTAACCGCAACAGATATTGCCCTTACAATTACTGAAACATTGCGTAATGAAAATGTCGTTGGGAAATTTGTGGAGTATTTTGGTGATTTAGCTCATTTTAGCATTCCAGACCGTGCAACAATTGCAAATATGGCTCCAGAATACGGTGCGACATGCGGCTTTTTCCCCGTAGATGATGAGACACTTCGTTTTTTACGCTTAAGCGGTAAAAAGGAAGAAGACGTCTTACGCGTCGAAACGTATTGTAAAGCACAAAGTTTATTTTATGACGCGACGAAGGAAGCACAGTATACGAAGGTAATTACGATTGACGTTGCCGCGATTACACCAAGTATTGCCGGGCCAAAACGTCCGCAAGACCGCTTAGCGTTACGCGATGTAAAAGGTCAGTTTACGCATACGACGAAACATGCGCAAGTACGTAATCGCACATTGGGAGATGGTTCGCTTGTGATTGCCGCGATTACAAGCTGTACGAATACTGCCAATCCATACAATATGATGACGGCAGGTTTGCTCGCTAAAAAAGCAGTTGAATATGGCTTGACTGTAGATGCAACTATTCAAACAAGTTTAGCACCAGGTTCAAAAGTGGTGACGGATTATTTAGCGAAAGCACAGTTGTTGCCGTATTTAGAAAAACTGGGCTTTTATGTTACGGGCTACGGATGCTCAGTATGTGTCGGGAACACAGGGGAGCTAGCAGAAGATGTACGCACGGCGATTGAGAAGCATCAGTTAACAGTAGCGGCTGTATTAAGTGGCAACCGTAACTTTGAAGGACGTATCCATCGCCTTGTAAAAGCAAATTATTTAGCGTCCCCACCACTTGTGATTGCGTATGCCTTAGCAGGGACAATGTATATTGATGTCACAACAGAACCGCTTGCTTACGCACAAGACGGACGTCCGGTTTACTTAGCAGATATTTGGCCACAACATGAAGAAGTCGAGCGCTTAATATCACAAATAATTACGCCTGCTTTATTTGAAAAAGCATATGCCAATGTGTTGACAGGCGATGCTACGTGGCAAGCTTTGCCATATGAAGCGACCCCAACATTTACATGGAATCGTCACTCTACGTACTTCAAGCCGTCACCGTTCTTTAACTTGCAAGCGAATCGCTCGATAACAGATGCGCGTGTGCTGTTAAAGCTTGGTGATTCGATTACGACCGATCATATTTCACCTGTTGGGCACATTGAACAAGATAGCGCAACAGGTCGTTATTTAGCGGAGCAAGGTGTGAGTTATCGAGACTTTAATTCATACGGCGCACGTCGCGGTAATTTTGAAGCGCTCGTGCGTGGTACGTTTGCGCATCCACGTCTACAAAATGCGCTTGTGGATAAACAAGGCGGCTACACACGCTATCTACCAACACATGACACGGTTGATATTTATGAAGCCGCAAAGCGCTATGAAGCACAACGTACACCTCTTATTATCATTGCCGGAAAAGAATATGGTACGGGAAGTGCGCGTGACTGGGCTGCGAAAGGTACAGCTCTTCTTGGTGTCAAAGCGGTTGTCGCCGAGAGCTTTGAACGCATCCATCGTAGCAATTTAGCAATGATGGGCGTAGTGCCCCTTCAATTTATTGACGGAGAGCATGCGGCCATGTATGCGTTAACAGGCGAAGAAACATATACAATTGAGTTGCCAGCAAGTCTTACCCCAAAACAACGTGTACACATGCATGTGACGCGTCCAACCGGGGAACAATTGACGATTGACGTCTATTTACGTTTAGATACACAACTTGAAATTGAGCTGTATCATAACGGAGGTATTTTTGAAACAATTTATCGCGCACGCAAGCAGCATGCGCTCGCAAACTCATAATCGAAATGAGGGATAGAGATGGAACAATTAACACAGCAACAATTGACGAAGCAATTTATTAATGGTGAATGGCGAGAAGGTGCAAGCAAGAAGACGATTACAAGCTATAACCCGTATACAGGAGAAGAGCTTATAACGATTCAAGCTGCAAATGAACAAGATTTAGATGATGCGTACGCAGCGGCTGCCCGCGCTCAAAAAGTATGGGAACAGTCACCGCTCGTGGAAAAGAAACAACGCTTTGAACAATTAGTCGAAGTATTGCTAGAAAAACGCGAGCATATTACAAACTGGCTGATCGATGAGGCAGGAAGCACGAAGCTAAAAGCGAATGCCGAATTTGATTCATCGGTACGTATGGTGAAAGAAGCAGCCAGCTTTTTAACGCGCATTACAGGTGAAATATTACCATCATATATACCAAATAAAGAAAACCGTATTTACCGTAATGCTAAAGGAGTTATCGGTGTTATCGGGCCGTGGAACTTCCCATTTTTACTAGCGATGCGTTCAATTGCGCCTGCCATTGCGACAGGAAATGGTGTTGTGATTAAGCCGGCTTCTGATACACCCGTGACATCAGGCTTATTATTTGGTGAAATTTTTGAAGCAGCAGGGTTCCCAACTGGTTTAGTCAATGTTATCGTCGGGCGTGGCTCAGAAATTGGCGATGCATTTGTCAAGCACCCCGTACCGAGTTTAATTTCATTTACAGGCTCTACAGAGGTAGGGCGTCGCATTGGCGAGTTAGCGGGCTATCATTTAAAAGATGTGGCGTTAGAGCTTGGTGGGAACAATGTAATGATTGTATTAAAGGATGCTAATATTGCACGCGCAGCACGTGCAGCTGCATTTGGTTCTTTTATGCACCAAGGACAAATTTGTATGTCATTAAACCGTATTATTGTGGAAGCAGATGTGCACGATGAATTTGTCGATGCCTTTACAGCGATTGTTCGTAGTTTTAAAGTCGGCAATCCACATGAAGCAGATACATTTATTGGGCCACTCATTAATCGTGAGCAAGTCGAGCGCATTTTAGCAGATGTACAAGCAAGTGTTGCGCTAGGTGCTACTGTTGAAGTGGAAGGAGCTGTAAAAGATTGTGTCCTTCCGCCAATCGTGTTAACGAATGTCACAAATGATATGCCAATTGCCAAAGAAGAAGCATTTGGTCCGGTTGCAAGTATTATTAAAGCGAACGATGAAGCACATGCGCTGACGATTGCCAACGACTCTCCGTATGGCTTAACAGGCTCTATTTTTACAGAAAATTTACATCACGGCGTAGAACTTGCTAAACAAATCAAAACGGGTATGGTGCACATTAATGACCAGTCTGTAAATGATGAGGCGCACGTTCCATTTGGTGGCGAAAAAGACTCGGGTGTTGGTCGCTTTAATGGAGAATGGGCGATTGAAAAGTTCACAACGGTAAAATGGATTGGCGTTCAAAATGGCTACCGTGAATATCCGATTTAAAAGAACGAAAGCTTAACGACAACACATTGACAACAATAGAAGAAAAGTGTAATACATGTATTACAAAACACTAAGAATAGATTTTTGAAAAACCCCTTATGAAAATACAAAAAAGCCACGGTGAATTTACTCTTCATCGTGGTTTTGTTTGTACCGAACATGCGTATGAGTGATAAATGGCAATCAGGTAGTAATTGGATCGTACAAGAGGCTTTAACGATTTCCGCTGTGCTAAACGATATGGTCAGCCATTTAACAAACCGAATGAAATCATCTCTCTATTGTTGTAACGTACGTTCAGTACTGGACTCTTTTGAGTGACTTAAACGTAAAGAACGTTTGTCTACTTAACAAGATGTCGAAGTACAGGTTCTAAGTGAACAGAAAATTCGCACTTAAAAATATTGTCAATGAAATAATTTTCACATAAAATGGAATGTGAGCGTAATAGATTTTGGGATAAACTAATGCAACTTTTAGTGTGCATATCGTTTGATATCCGTAAATCGCTGTCTCGCTCCGCATAGGGCGAGTGGATTGAAATGGACAACTTCTACTTTAGGTACGATGCAGATTTATGTCTCGCTCTGCATAGGACGAGTGGATTGAAATGGACAACTTCTACTTTAGGTACGATGTAGATTTATGTCTCGCTCTGCATAGGGCGAGTGGAGAGATATGGACAGGATGTAATTTAGGTACGATGCAGATTTATGTCTCGCTCTGCATAGGGCGAGTGGATTGCGGTGGAGGGGGGGGGGGGGAGGGAGG
>NZ_MASJ01000024.1 GCF_001700315.1 Caryophanon tenue
TCATCTCAAACCGAAGTTCTCGATGTTGCTGGCATCATTTAAGATGTCATAATTTTGTCGGTTAAACCGACTATGATTCATCCTCGTTTGTTGTTCAGTTTTCAAGGTTCATGTTGCAGTCACCTTAGCGACTCCGTTTATCTTAACATTTCATTATTTAAGTGTCAACATCTTTTTAAAATTCTTTTTAAAAGATGGAGCGGGTGATGAGAATCGAACTCACAACATCAGTTTGGAAGACTGAGGTTTTACCACTAAACTACACCCGCATATATGGCGCGCCCGGCAGGAGTCGAACCCACAACCTTTTGATCCGTAGTCAAACGCTCTATCCAATTGAGCTACGGGCGCATATTTTAATTTTGTAAGATTGGTGCGGCCGAGAGGACTTGAACCTCCACGGTGTAAACCACCACTAGGCCCTCAACCTAGCGCGTCTGCCATTCCGCCACGACCGCATTCAATTTATGTAAAAACAAAAAAAGAAGATGGTGTGCCATGAAGGACTCGAACCTTCGACCCTCTGATTAAAAGTCAGATGCTCTACCAACTGAGCTAATGGCACGTAAATGGCTGGGGTACCAGGATTCGAACCTGGGCGTGACGGAATCAAAATCCGCTGCCTTACCGCTTGGCTATACCCCAACGAATGGCGGTCCCGACCGGGATCGAACCGGCGATCTCCTGCGTGACAGGCAGGCATGTTAACCGCTACACCACGGGACCAAACATTTACAATATTTTATTTAAGTGGTGACCCGTACGGGATTCGAACCCGTGTTACCGCCGTGAAAGGGCGGTGTCTTAACCACTTGACCAACGGGCCATTATGGCTCCGAAGGCAGGACTCGAACCTGCGACCTGCCGGTTAACAGCCGGATGCTCTACCAACTGAGCTACTTCGGAATAATGATACTTCGTTTGCGACGTATGTTGTCGACTTTTATTATTATAGAGACACCTCAACAAAAGGTCAACACTTTTTTATAATCTTTTTATAAAAAACTTCTAAACATTGATTTATCAACGTCTAGAAGCCCCTTCATACATTAAAACACCATGGCAATTCCCACAAAAGTATCTATTCACGTCTATTTTCTTTATACGAATATAACGTTTAGAACATGATACACAACGATAAAAATGCTGTTTGCGATTAGGTTGTTTAGTCGTCCCTAACGTTGAACAAAAACGAGGGGCGCCTACTTTTTTTAATAACTGTCGAAAATCTTCATCTCGATGTTGATACCCTTTCCCTTCTATATGAAGGTGGTAATGACAAAGCTCATGCAATACGATGCCACGAAGTTCCGCTTCTCCAAATTGCTCGAATGACTTTTTATTAATCTCAATATGATGCGTTGCCAGCATATAACGCCCACCAGTTGTACGTAAACGCGGATTAAATATAGCACGGTGAAGAAATGGTTTACCAAATGCTTGCTCGGATAGTTGCTCTACATATAACTGTAGTGCTTCATTATCCACTATCGTTCCCTCCTACTCTTGTACCGGGCTAATCATTGTTAAAGCAATTCGATTTTTTACTACATCAATGCTATCTACCCAGACAGTTACAATATCCCCAAGCGATACAATCTCAAGTGGATGTTTAATACGTTGCTTAGATGGCTTACGTAATTTCGAAATGTGTACAAGCCCATCTTGTTTTACACCGATATCAATAAAGGCACCGAAATCCACCACATTTCTAACTGTCCCTTGTAATTCCATTCCTACTTTTAAATCTTCCATCTTTAATACATCTGTTTTCAATAAAGGCTGTGGGAAAGAATCACGTGGGTCCCGTGCCGGTTTCTGCAATGTCTCAACAATATCTCGAACCGTAATTTCGCCTACTTGTAACGCTTCGCTTAACGTAGCTACATCTAACTGCGCAATTCGTTGCTCTGCAGCGGCTGTACCTACTTCTTTTGCATCGACATGTGCCATAGTTAAAATTTCTTTAGCAATCGCATAGCTTTCTGGGTGAATACCTGTAGCATCAAGTGGATTCTTACCATCAACAATACGTAAAAAGCCAATTGCTTGCTCATATGTTTTTGCGCCTAAGCGTGGCACTTTCTTTAACTGCGTACGTGCTGTAAACTGTCCGACTTCTTCACGCATCGCAACAATATTTTCTGCAACAGTTTTCGATAAGCCTGATACATACTGTAAAAGCGATGCTGAAGCTGTATTTACGTTTACACCCACTTGGTTAACAGCTGTTTCTACTATAAACGTTAATGACTCCGATAACTTTTTTTGCGAAACGTCATGCTGGTATTGCCCAACACCAACTGCTTTCGGGTCAATCTTTACAAGCTCTGATAACGGGTCTTGTAAACGTCTTGCAATGGACACCGCACTGCGTTGTTCCACTTGTAAGTCTGGGAACTCCGCGCGCGCAGTGTCTGAAGCTGAATAAACCGATGCGCCCGCTTCGTTAACGATAACATACGAAACACCGGTCACATTTTTTAAACATTCCGCAATAAATTGTTCTGTTTCACGAGAGGCTGTACCGTTCCCAATCGCAATAATGCTCACCGGATACTTCGCTAAAATTTGTGCAATTGCATCCTTTGCTTCTTGCTTTTTTGGCTTTGGTGGATGTGGATAAATCGTCGACACTTCTAGCATTTTCCCTGTTTCATCTACTACCGCTAATTTACAGCCTGTACGATAAGCAGGGTCTACTGCTAATACAACCTTACCGCGCATTGGTGGCTGTAATAATAAACTACGTAAGTTTTCCGAGAAAATGTGAATGGCTTGTGCCTCCGCTTTTTCCGTTAACTCATTCCGAATTTCACGTTCAATAGATGGCTGAATTAAACGTTTATAGCTATCCTCAATCGCAAGCATCATTTGCGCTGTTACTTCATTTGTAGATGCGTTCGCAATGAAGCGACGTTCCATCGCCGTCATCATTTTATCGAATGGTGCTTGAATCGATACTTTTAATACATCCTCTTGCTCTCCGCGATTCATCGCTAAAATACGGTGCGGTACAATACGTGCAACTGGTTCTTCATATGCGTAGTACATTTCAAAAATTTTCTTCTCATCTGCTGCCGCATCTTTTACAGATGTCGTCACGACCCCATATTTACGTGTTAAAACACGCAATTGCTCACGTAACGATGCATCATCTGCAATACGTTCTGCTAAAATATCACGCGCACCTTCTAGCGCAGCATCAATCGTTTCTACACCTTCCGTTAAAAAAGGCTCGGCTAACGGAGCAACTGCTACTTTTTGTAATGTAGCAAGTGCATCTGCTAATGGCTCTAATCCACGCTCTTTTGCAATAGTCGCTTTCGTACGGCGCTTTTGCTTATACGGCCGATATAAATCTTCAACGCGTTGTAATACAGTCGCCTTTTGAATCGCTTCTGCTAACTCTGGCGTTAACTTTTGCTGTTCATCAATTAAACGTAGCACTTCTTCTTTTCGTTGTTCTAATTGTTGTATGTAATGATAGTGGTCTTCAATGGCTTTAATTTGCACTTCATCGAGCGAGCCTGTCGCTTCTTTTCGATAACGGGCAATAAATGGTACGGTATTACCATCTTCTAATAGTTGAATAACTGCTTGCGTTTGCTTTGGCGTACACGCTGTTACTTGCGCAATACGCTGAACGATTGCTGTGTTTTCCATCGAATCATCCTTTCTGTTTCACCTATTATTGTAGCACGTTCCATAACACATAAAAAAACGCCAAGATGCAAGAAATTCTCTTACACCTCAGCATTCTTTATAATGATACACCGCTGTCACTCGCAGCAATGGCATCTTGTAATTTTTTAATAGCTTTTCGCTGAATACGCGACACATGCATTTGTGAAATGCCCAATCGTTCTCCAGCTTCCTTTTGGCTCATTTGTTCTAAATATGTAAGCTGAATAATTTTCTTTTCACGATCAGATAAAACATTCATTGCATCTGCAACAATCATGCGACGATTTGTCATTTCAAAACCATCATCTTCTCTTCCGATGACATCAAATAATGTAACCGTACTGCCATCAGAATCTGATTCAATTGAGTGATCCATCGATAACGCTTGATAACTACGTCCCATCTCCATCGTTTCTAACACATCTTCATCTTCTACTTCTAAATGGGTTGCGATTTCACTAATCGATGGAGAACGTTGCAATTCCGTCGTTAATGTTTCTGCTGCTGCTTTAATACGCGGTCCTAACTCTTTAATACGACGTGGCACATGCACATCCCATGTTTTATCGCGTAAAAAGCGTTTAATTTCTCCAACAATTGTCGGTACAGCAAACGCTTCGAAACTTCGCCCAAAATCTGGGTCAAAGCGACGAATCGCACCAAGTAAACCGAGCATACCTACTTGCACAATATCATCATAATAGGACTTACCATTTGAATATTTACGCGCAATTGACTCTACTAAATAGCGATAATGGACGACTAAATTGGTTTGTGCTTCATCACTTTGTGTTGCTTGATAGTCCGCAATCCACTGAAGGACTTCTTCTTTGGAAGAATTTTTATGTGGTGATTCTTTCGACATTTTCTTCCACCTGCTCTCGCGCGACATATTTTGTCATGAAAACAGTAACTCCACCTTCATTATTTACCTTTACTTCATCCATTAGCGTTTCCATTAAATAAAGTCCTAGTCCACCCTCACGCACACCGGTAATTGTTTCTTCATCGTGATACGGGCCAACCTTTTCTTTAATTTCTTCAAAGCTGAAGCTATTGCCATAGTCTGCTACCATAATTTCCATACGTGAATCATACAGAGCACAACCAATCACAACGTCGCCCTCTTCATCTTCAGCGTATGCATGTTGAACAACATTTGTTACTGCTTCACTTGATGCAATTTTCAGATCTTCAATATCATCATAAGAAAAACCGATACGAGCGGCTAAACCAGAAATAGCAAGACGCGCTACACTCACATATTGTGGTTTTGCTGGAATTCTAATTTCAATGTAGTCAAATGCCTTCATTGCTTACTTCCACCTTCTTATCTTTTTCAATTTCCATTAAATCGCTTAATCCTGTAATTTCAAACAGTCGGCGTAAACGAGCTGATAACCCGACTAGTTTAACATTCGCTTGTTCACGCTTCGCACGTTTATAAAAACCGACAAAGACACCCAAACCTGTACTATCCATATAATTTAATTTCGATAAATCTATTTGGAAAATAATATTCATCTCTCAAGACACCTCCGTATTCGGTTTCTTTTACCCATTCACATGAGACATAAACCTTTATTTATATTTTTTTTAAAATAACAAGTGTAAAATCATCGCTTAATTCGAACTCTTGTAGCTTTTCTAGTTCTTTAAACACACAGTCAACAATGTGCTGTGCCGATTCGTTACGATGTGTACTTACAATCGATGTAATTTTCGCAATCGCATCCATCTCTAAATTCGTACGGATTTCGGTCACACCATCTGTCATCATAATGACTAAATCGTCTTCCATCAGTTGAATTTCTTTTTGTTGATAGTTGCCTTCTGGTAAGATCCCTAACAATAAACCTTTTGCTGACAATTCATGATAGGTATCCGTCGCTGCTTCATAATAAAGCGCTGGTTCATGCCCTGCTGATCCATATGAGAATATCGATTTTTCCACATCGTATCGACCATAAAACATCGATACAAACATCGTATCATCAACACTTTTCTCAACGATACGATTAATAACTTCCAACACATGAGAAGGCTCACTTTCAGAATGCTCTAAACTATCCATACCGTATTTCACCATCGACATGCAAAGTGCGGCAGGAATGCCTTTTCCAACAACATCCGCAACAACTACACCTACATACTTTTCGTGATCTTCAACGAAATGTACATAATCACCACTCATTTTTCGAGCAGGTACAGAGATGACACCAACATCGACACCCGAAATACTCGGCCTCGTTGACTTTAAAATCATATTTTGAATATTTGTGGCCACTTGCAATTCCATTTGTATCTCTTCTTGTTGCTGTAGCAAACTTTTATGCTCACTTAACGCTAAGCCATAATGAACCATCACTTCGATTAAAAAATCGTATGCATAACGCAATTCATCTGGAAATTCATCAATAATTTCCTCTACCGCTGATTTATGAATATGAATCACTTCTTCTGGAGCCACATTTTTTTGCAACAATTGACGTATGAAATTTTGACCAATATATAAATTGCGTTCCGTTTGTTCTTCAATATAATCAGCTAAAATTCTAGTATATTGCTTCTGCAATTCTTTCAAGCTGATGCTCCCCCTTTAATAACGTAACCACTTTTCTGCTCGTATTACTGTACCTTCACCAACTTCAGATTCCAGCTTAATGGTGTCCATCAAGCGTTTTACCCCAGGAAGACCTGCACCTAAACCACCTGATGTAGAATAACCATCCTCCATCACCTTTCGAATATCACTAATACCTGGGCCTTGGTCTTTTGCAATAATGGCAATCCCTTTCTTGCCATCTTGTTCTAGCCGTTCAATTTCGATTTCACCGATTTTTGCATATAAATAAATGTTTCGTGCTAGCTCACTAATAGCCGTTGTAATACGCGCTTGGTCAACTGTACCGAAACCAATTTCTTTCGCTTCGTTTCTACCTAATTGACGCACAGCTACAATATCCCACTCAGTTACAATTTCTACTGAGGACTTTTTTGTCATTTCCATGCCCCCAATTCCGTCTTAAATACGCAATTTCTCTTTATAATTATAGCATATTACTACATTCCACTTTTCAATGAAATTCGTTTGAATTTATTTTTTGAAAATTTATTGTAAAAAAGCACCGGGAGTATTCCATACTACCGATGCCTTGTTACTATGTATATTTAAAATTTAACTAGCCCCAAACTAATTCGAAGCGCATCATCCACTCGTTTCATTAAATCTTGATCTAAATGTGTGATGCGGTCCGTTAGCCGCGATTTATCAATCGTACGCAATTGTTCAAGCAAAATTACGGATTCACGCTCGAAGCCATATTTTTGGGCGTCGATTTCTACGTGCGTCGGTAATTTTGCTTTTTGAATTTGCGCTGTAATCGCTGCAATGATTACTGTGGGACTAAAACGATTTCCAATATCATTTTGAATTATTAATACTGGCCTTGTACCACCTTGTTCTGAACCGACAACAGGTGATAGGTCTGCGAAAAAAACGTCTCCACGTTTAACGTTCAAATTGTCATCCCCCGCTTACGAGACGCTCCACTATATCTGTCGCTTCACACTCAGCATAGTTAAACTCTTCTGCCATTGCTAAGTTAATGCTCGCCATTTCCATATAGCCCTTGATCATTGCTTCTCGCATTTGATTTGATTCATCACTATTCAAACTATGTTCACATGGTAAACCCGAAAAACTATAACGCTTTAACCGATAGTCATACTCATTCCATTCGTCTTCCGCTAATGCATGTTGTACTTCTACATATTCTAGTTGTTTTGCGTACATTATCTAGCACCTCCACCAAGCCAACTACTAATTAATTCCCTTTCATCATAACATCCGAAAAAGCAAATGAAAAGGTTGGAATTGTTTCTTTTAGACAATTCGCGCATTAATGTAGCTAATTTTGATTGTGCTTTATCGATATACACGCGGAATACGGCTTGTAAAAATACATGGAATCTCGTAATTAATCGTCTCTACACGCGCTGCCCATTCATCAAGGGTAATGTGCTCGTTTCCTTGTTTCCCAATTAGTTGTACTTTCTCACCAACTGCATATGGCTTTGATAAAAGCACCATGCACTGGTCCATACAAATGCGTCCAATAATCGGCATACGCTGCCCATCAATTAACACATCTTGTCCTGCTAACTTTCGAATCATGCCATCTGCGTAACCAATTGGCAATGTCCCTACCCAACATGGCTCCTGCGCTACAAATGTTGCACCGTAACCAACTGAATCACCCGCTTGTAATTGTTTCACATGCACAAGCTCCGTTTCAAGTGATAATGCTGGATGTAACGGGAATGGCTCAATGCTTGCTACATAGCTAGACGGCGTTAAACCATATAATGAAATACCGTAACGTACTGCGTCAAATTGTAATGTCGCGTCTTTAATAAGCGCTGCTGCCGTATTTGAAGCATGCACATATTTCGGCTTCTCTTGTAAAGACGATTTCAGCTGAGAAAAGATGCTGACCTGCTGCTGAAATAGCTCCTCTTGAGACTCATCTGCTGTCGCAAAATGTGTAAATACCCCTTCAATTTGCATACGTGGCTGTGCAATAATCGCCGCCTCTAACGCTTTTAACTCTTCTTCTGTACGTACACCGATACGTCCCATTCCACTATCAATTTTCACATGGATATTTAATGTTGCTGTTGTGTCTTCTAAGTAAGGTGCTGCTTGTTGTACCCAGTCCGTTGAAAACACAGTTAAACGAATACGTTCGTTCGCCGCATATGGTGCGAAATAAGCAGGTGTTGCACCTAATACTAAAATCTCAACATGTGGGAAGTGCTTTCGCATATGTAATGCTTCATCAGCTGTTGCTACCGCTAACATTGTCGCTCCGGCTTCAAGTGCTGCTTGCGCCACCGCTACATCTCCATGTCCATAGGCATTCGCTTTTACCACTGCAATAATTTTTACGCCTTCATTAAGATGTACTTTTAATTGCTGCACATTTTGACGAATTGCACCTAAATCGATTATCGCTTTTGTTGGTCGAAAGTACTGTTCTACTGTCATCAATATAACCTCTTTTTCACATACTTAAACGTCTAAGTAGTTTTTTCTCTATTTTACCACACCGAATGTTTCACTCCACTAAATTGTCTGAAATTAATATCACTTGCGCAGCCGCGTACTGTTCTGAATGTGTAATACTGACAAAGCCATTCGCTAAAGCGCCTTTAAAATATAAAACAGGCGCACCTAATTCATTCGTAAGCACTTCAATATCTGTAAATTCACAGCCCGCTCGAATCCCTGTGCCGTTTGCTTTTGCATACGCTTCTTTTGCTGCAAAGCGCCCCGCCAAAAATTCAATTTTTCGTTGCTCCGATAACGTATCGTAAATGGCTTGTTCACGTGCCGTTAAAATACGTGCCGTAAAGCGCGGCGTTCTTGCAACAATTTTTTTAATCCGTGTTAACTCTGTAATGTCTAATCCAATTCCTTTAATCATAATAGCTCCTTCTTTCCAACTGTCATGTCTCACATGTATAATACCGTTATAGAAACCGAGGTGGAATCCATTGTTTAATCGTAGAGAAAACTTAAAACAGTATATGAAGCTCTACCCTGTTATTTTTACGTTACTCGTATTAAACATTATTGTACATATTGTAACGTATATTCCTGACATCGGACGTGAGTTATTTAATTGGGGCGCTGGCGCAAACTTTTTAATTGCCGACGGAGAATACTGGCGTCTCGTCTCATCGATGTTTTTGCACGCTGACTTTTTCCATTTATTATTCAACTGTTTTTCATTATACGTATTCGCCCCTGAGATGGAACGTATTTTAGGGAAAATGCGCTTTATTACCCTTTATTTCGTGTCAGGGATATTCGGAAATATCGCGACTTATATCTTTTTAGATTTTTACACAGTGAGCGTTGGAGCATCAGGCGCGATTTTCGGCGTGTTCGGTGCGTATGCAGCACTTGTCTTCTACACACGTAAAACGATGCCTGCTTTGCGACAAATTATTTTACCGATTATCGCGATTAGTGTTGTCATGACATTTTTACAACCAAATATTAATGTCGCTGCACATTTAGGTGGCATGCTTGTCGGCTTTATTATCGGGCTTGTTTATTTGCACCCGAAGCGAATTTTAGCTTGGCGACAAAAACGACAGCAATAAAAAAAGACACAATGGGCATCGTCTAACGATGTTCGTTGTGTCTTTTCATTTTACTGCTCAGATAGCTCGTCCATAATAGCATCATGCGGTTCTTCTCGGTCAAACCATGCAAGTAAATGATCTGCATCTCCATGCTCTAGATGAACCGCCTGCACATGCGTGCCACTCATACCGGACATCACCGTTACAAGAACAGATGATAAATGCCGGCGCTTTTGGAAATAACTTTGCGATGCAGTCATCGATTGAATGCGGTGCTTTTCTAAGTAAAATGTTGAACGGCTAATGATTCTTCCCTGCACGACAAGCTGTGCTTCATCAATAGCATATCCCGAACTTTTCCATTGCCAACGCCCAATAATCATTACGATCGCGATGAGTGCTAGCGACAATAAACCGTACGGATAGAAGAAATACGTTAACGCTCCAATAATCGGCACGATCCACATAATATCGAAACGGTAGAAAAACGGAATCGCACGCTTCGGTGAACGTGTAAGTGGCACATCTAATGTAAATTGCGGTAATATTTGTGCAAGTTTTCGTTCAATCTGTGCTGTTTTGATAAGCGGAAACAAATTAATTTTCGATGAAATGCCTTGCTCATCACCGCCACCCGACGCACATTCCACTAATACTGTCGCAAAACCGAATGGCTGGCGTAGTGGGTTTTCAACAATGCGAATACCTTGTACGCGTGATAATGGAATGGTCGTACGTTTTTTCTCTAATAAACCTCGTGTAATGACAATTTTATTCTCAAACTCGACGACTTTAAAATTGTAATAGTTAATAAACGTTAATAATACTGAAATAAGCCATGTAAGGAAAAAGGCAAATGCGACAATACTAATGACAAATGCAGTACCAACACGCACAAATGTCGATACTTCATCATAAATCGCTTCATATGGAATATACGAACTCACTTGTGAAAAGATTGCTAAAATACCGGCTAATACAACCCCTACACCGCCCGATGTCGAAGCGAGTAATAATAAATCCTTCGTCGTCATTTGATGAATAACTTTTTCTACTTCCATTTCTTCTTCAAGCGGTTCCTCACCTTCTTGAACAACTTGTGCCTTTAGACGATTTTTCGCAGCGCGCATTTCGCCTTCAATACGATCTGCTTGTGCACGTGTAACGGCTGTTAATGCTATTTCAGCACCCGTACTCGTACCACCTGCTGTTTCGACTTCCACGGCGACAAGCTTAAACAAACGATGAAAAACACCTTCTTTATAATTTAAGCTTTGAATACGCTCGAATGGCACATAGCGCTTTTTCTTAACGAATAGCCCGTATTCAACACGCAGCTCTTCATCTTCGAACCAGTACACGTACGTACGCCATTTTACAATCCCTACATATAAAATAATAATTAAACCGACCAATAAGAACAGCTTCGGAATTAAACTCGGCCAAAAATCTGGGTCCGTCGGGTCAATGACTAAACCGCCACTTGTAAAGAAAATAATCACAATCGGCAATAGCATTTCCTTCAGCCCTTTAAAAAAATTAATGAGTGCTGATACAGGGTGCAAGCGAAATTTTTGATTAGACATCTTCTTCCGCCACCCTTGCTAATAACGATATACGTTGGCGTAACTCATCCGCCTCATCTGTAATAAGCGCTGGAATTTCATGAATCGTTGCGGCTGTAGAAATCGAAATATTGGCTAAGTCATAGCGCTTCAAAATAGGGCCTTGTGATATATCTACATGTTGTACACGTACCATCGGAATTAATGTACGTTTCACAACGAATAAACCGTGTTGCACTTCAATCTCTTGTTCACGCACTTCATAGCGCCAACGCTCCCAACGCAATTTTGGAAATAAGTATACGCTAAAAATAGCAGATAAAATCGGCAAGCCAAACCAAATGATATGTAACCACGGTGACCAATCAAACATTTTCGTTAGTACCGCCATCACAAGTCCTATTAGTAATAAGACAATCGTCTGAATCATGCCATATACGCGCCAAACAGTTAACGCTTTACGCGCAATTTGATATGCTGGTGGTTTTCTCACAGTTTCACGTCCTCTCTGTTTCAGTATACGATGTTTCACTTCACTTTGTTTCATTTCCATAAAAAAACCTCGCATTAGCATAAGCTAATACGAGGGAATTATCAAAATTAGTTGCTTTCGCGACGACGACGTCCGCCACCATCGTTACGACGACCAGCACCGCTGCCACCTTCACGACGGCCTGCGCCACCACGTTCACCACGGCTATCGCCACGTTCGTTACGACGACGATCTCCACCACGGTCATTACTGCCGCTACGACGACGGTCTCCACCACGGTCATTGCTGCCGCTACGACGACGGTCTCCACCGCGGCCACCACCGCCACCTTGACGGTCACGACGCATTGGTAATGGACGCTCTTCTGTAATTGATACAGCAGATGCATCTGGCTCGTTTGTTACTGATTTAAGTGCTGCTGCTACTAAGTCAACCGCATTGTTATCAGCTAATAATTGCTCAGCTAATACTTTGTAGTTTGTTAAGTCATTGCCATGCACTAAGTTTAATAATGTGTCCATTGCTTCTTGTTGCTTACCAGCAAGAGCTTCTTCTTTTGAAGGTGGACGTAATGGTGTCATACGTTTTTTCGTTGTTTCTTCAACGATACGTAAGTAACCCATTTCACGTGGTGTTACGAATGTTACTGCTAAACCAGATTTACCAGCACGACCTGTACGTCCGATACGGTGAACGTAAGATTCTGGATCTTGTGGAATATCAAAGTTGTATACGTGCGTTACACCAGAAATATCTAAACCACGTGCTGCTACGTCTGTTGCAACAAGGATTTGGATTTTATTTTCTTTGAACTGACGTAATACTGACATACGTTTCGCTTGAGAAAGGTCTCCGTGGATACCTTCTGCAGAGTGACCACGTTGTGTTAACGCTTGAGATAACTCATCTACGCGACGTTTTGTACGACCGAAGATAATTGCTAACTCAGGTTTTTGAACGTCGATTAAGTTTGATAAAATATCAAATTTCTCACGCTCAGTTGATTTTACGAAGAACTGCTCAATGTTTTCCATTGTTAATTCTTTTGCTTTGATCTTCACTTCTTCAGGATCTTTCATGAAGTTAGAAGCAATTTTGCGAATCGCTGGAGGCATTGTTGCAGAGAATAATAATGTTTGGCGTGTTTCTGGCACGTTTTCAAGGATGGCATTGATGTCATCGATGAAGCCCATGTTTAACATTTCATCCGCTTCGTCTAATACTAACATTTGTACTTCGTCTAATTTTAATGTACGACGGTTAATATGGTCTTGAATACGACCAGGTGTACCAACGATAATTTGTGGTTTATTTTTTAACGCACGAATTTGGCGTCCGATTTCTTGACCACCGTAAACTGATAAAATCTTTACGCGCTTGTCATAACCGACTTTATAAATTTCTTCTGAAACTTGGATTGCTAATTCACGAGTTGGGGCAATAATTAATGCTTGAACTGCTGGGTTTTTTGGGTCAATGCGTTCGATAAGTGGTACACCAAATGCAGCTGTTTTACCAGTACCAGTTTGTGCTTGGCCTAATACGTCACGGCCGTCCATCGCAAAACGGATAGTACCTTCTTGAATTGGTGTTGCTGATTCGAATCCCATACGTGCTAATGAGCGTAATGTAGATTCTGATAAATTAAATTCTGAAAAATTTGTCAAACTTCTCAATCTCCTTTTTTCCTTTAAGTTGACAAATGGTTACATTTTCAGATGAATTGTGGCAAACTTCGAGCCTCTATGTGGAACGTTTCCGTTACTTTAAAATTTCTCTGTCTTAAAAACGCAGAGCCGTCTTATATGAAAGGGAAAGCCCGGTCTTTGCCGGACGGTTTAATTCTAATTGTTAAGTTTCGTACTACAAGAATGAAACCGTATTTCAAAAAAAAGCACCCTTCAATGAAATGAAGAGTCTTCGCACAAAATGTATCCATTGCTCTGAATAGAATAACATGCTTCACAAAACGTTGCAACGATAATGATTCAAGATCTTTACTTTCTTAATGTTCTGATAATGGTGATTTTTGTAAAAACGTAAGCACAGTAGAAAACCACTGTCTACAATCGTCGCTATAACAAATGTGATGCTTACCATTTTGAGAGATATATAACTCTTTTTCAGTCGCTGAAATTGTTTCGTACAATAACGTTGCGGTCGCGACCGGCACAATGCCGTCTTGCGCACCCTGCACGATAAACGTTGGTACGTGAATCGTTTGATAAAACGGCTTCACCGCTGCAACTACTTTGGTAAACTCTAGCGTGGCACGTAACGGTACATGGCGAATTTTTTGTTGGTATCGTAAAAACAATTCATCATTGCGTAGCTTTCGTTGACGTAGCAATATAAGCATATCTCGTAAATCTTTCAGTAATTGCGCAGGGCTAACATATTGAAGGGCTGCGCTTAATAACACCAACTTTTTCACCTTAAAGATTTTCACTAAATGCATTGCAAGTAAGCCACCCATTGAAAAGCCTACAACAATCACATCGTCTACTTGCTTCGCTAATTGTAAATACGCAAGTTCCGCCGCTTTCACCCAATGCTTAGCTGTATAGCCTTTCATCGACAATGTTTCACCATGTCCAGGCAACGTTGGTACAGCGACAAGCCATCCCGTATGCGCTGTTATATAATCGGCAAAAGGCTGCACTTCATACGGTGCGCCACTAAAGCCATGCAAACATAATACGCCTGTCGTCATTTACTCACCTCATTAAAAAAAGTGTTAGCACATAATGTGCTAACACTCTGTTCCCTATTTAAAGGCTTCAATAACACGTTCTAACTTCATGCCACGTGACGCTTTTACAAGAATAACGCTTTGTGCTGTTGCATGTTCACGTACATCGTCAATAATCGGCTCATACGCTTGTTCACTATAAATAAGGCGGTCACCAAATGTCGGTGCTAATTTCGCCGCTAACGATTTCATACGTGTACCATATAAACAAACACGCGCAATCTTAGTTGCATCAATAGCTTCAGCTAATCCTTCATGAAAGGCTTGCTCGTCATCACCTAACTCTAACATGTCTCCAAGTACAAGCCATTTATCAGCACGTAATGTCGTCGTTTTCATAAATTCGATGGCCGCATTCATTGATGTTGGTGCTGCATTGTAGGCATCATTAATAAACAATGCTTTATCTGTCTCTACTAATTGCATACGCATATCCGTTAACACAACTTGCGCTAGACTTTCGCGAATTTGCGCTTCTGTTAAGCCTAATTCATGTGCGATTAACATCGTGCTCATCGTATTTTTCACTTGGTGTTTACCAAGCACCGAAATGAAAAATTCACCGCTCACAACGCCATTTGCATCAAACTGACTGCCGTTATCGACCGTTTGAATATTCGTTGCTGTTTGTGCATGCTCACCATCAAAACCGAAGCTAATATAAGAAATATCTTGTCGAGTTGCTTGGGCAACGCGCTCAACTAATAACGGCTCGTCGCCATCATAAAATAGCTTACCACCTTCAACTAAGCCGTCCACAATTTCAAATTTCGCCTTTGCAATACCTGCACGTGAACCTAAATCTTGCATATGCGCTTCACCAATATTTGTAATAACTGCATAATGTGGCTGTGCAAGCTTTGTTAAAAATTCAATTTCACCAAAGCCACTCATGCCCATTTCAAGAACAGCGATTTTTGTATCTTCATCCAGACGTAAAATCGTAATCGGTAAGCCTAATTGATTGTTAAAGTTACCAATTGTTTTTTGCACTTTGTAAAACGGTGCTAATGCACTTGCTAAAATATCTTTTGTAGATGTTTTACCATTTGAGCCTGTAATGCCGATAAATGTCGCTTCATGTTCGTTGCGATATGCACGAGCCATTTGCTGTAAGGCTTCTTCTGCATCATCAACAAAGATTAATGGCACATCCGCCGGTGGATTCGGCTCATCTTTTAACCAAAGCGAAGCTGCTGCGCCTTTAGCAATCGCTTGCTCTACAAAGCGGTGACCATTCACTTGCTCACCACGAAACGGGATAAATAAATCTCCTTGCTCAATTGTACGTGTATCAATTGAAACACCCGTTACAAACACATCACCAAACGCTTGGTCATCGATGTTTAACCATGTTGCTAACTGCTGAACTGTCTTTTTCACGTCAAACCCTCACTTAGTTCTGTGTATATTGTAGTTGTTGTTTTTCCTCATGGCGCTCAATTGCTAAAGCAATTAAACGGTCGATTAATTCTTTATACGATACGCCTGTTTCTTGCCATAATAATGGGAACATACTTACCGGTGTAAAACCAGGCATCGTGTTCACTTCATTAATATAAATTTCATTCGAAGCGGTTACGAAGAAATCAGCGCGCACTAAACCAGAACAGTCTAAAATTTTAAATGCTTTAATCGCCATTTCTTTAAGTTCGTCATATACAGCTGTTTCGATTTTCGCAGGAATTTCTAACGCTGTATTGCCGTCTTTATATTTCGAATCATAATCATAAAAATCCGTCACTGGAATAATTTCACCTGCTACTGAAACAGCTGGGTCATTATAGCCTAATACACCCGTTTCAATTTCACGCGCAACGATGCCTTGTTCCACAACGATTTTACGGTCAAATTGTAGTGCGTAATCAATCGCTTGTTCTAACTCTTCTTTCGTTGACGCTTTACTAATACCGACGCTTGAACCTAAGTTCGCCGGCTTTACAAACATCGGCCATGTTAATGCTGTTTCGCACTTTTCAATGATGGCTTGTTTATTTGCTGCCCAGTCAACACGCAGGAAGTTGATGTATGGTACTTGTGGTAAACCAGCAATTTCAAATAATTGCTTCATCACGACTTTATCCATACCAGCTGATGATGCTAATACGCCGTTACCAACGTACGGAATATTTAGCACTTCTAAAAACCCTTGTACCGTACCGTCTTCACCATTTGTACCATGTAAAAGTGGCATCACTACATCAAACTTCACACCGCTCGTTAAAAATGCAGAAATATCATTTGGTTTTGATTCGCCTGCAAATTGTAGCTCTTCGATTGTCTCGACTGGCGCTGTTAACACATTACCTACGCGCCATTCACCATCTAATGTAATAAAGATCGGGTGCACCTCATAACGATTGAAGTCTAGCGCCTTAATTACAGCACGTGCTGTCGATAAAGATACTTCGTGCTCTGCTGACTTACCGCCATATAATAGCCCGAGAATTGTTTTCATGAAAAGACCTCCAAAAATTAAGTATCTATAGTTTATCACTAATCAGCGAATTACAAAGAAAAATTTCACTAGGTCATTTTCCTCTAAATTATGCTTACCGAACATAAAAAGTGGATGTGCGTGGACGTCCCACAACACATCCCCTGTATTTAATATTATTGCGACGACACAATTAGTGTTTCTTCCGCAGTTTGTCGTAAAATTTCTCGTAAATCAAACCAAATTTCATCTGGATAATCGTAATTATCACCGAGTGTTCGTAGCTCAATCGCATACGTTGATTTCGCATTCGGCTGCTTCGCTAGTGATAATAACACACCTTCCTTCGCATAAGAACGATAACCTCGTAACGTTTCCGGTGTAATGGCTGGCGTTGGATTTTTTAGCTTTCGTCGCCAAAAGCTATTTGTTCCTTCTCGCTCAGCTATATGTTGATTAAAAATCGCTGACACTAATAGCTCCGTATCATCTAACGAACGGAAAAACACTTTCGTGAGCCGTTCTGACGGGGATGCGTATACAACGAAGCGATTATTTAACTTATAAAAAAATGGAGAAATAATAGGCTCACGCTTATGCGCTAAATACAGTAACTCCGATTGTTCTTTCGCCGTTAACAAGTCTAACGAACGCTCTAACTGAAAATCAATAAAGCAAATATCCTCTTTTTGCTCCGCTACTTGCTTTTGAAAGCTACGTATTTCTGATTTAGGTACATAATCAAAATATGTATGCCCATTATATGCTGGTCCTTCAAATGGACTCTTCAATAGTAAAAGGTGATTATCTTGTTGTAACGATGTGATAAATTGTTGAATGGATAATTCACTAAAAATGACGAACTTGCCGATTTCGTCCATATGCACATAAAAATGATGCACGTATTCATCAAATGACCTCATTTTTTTCACCACATCCGTTCACCTCTTTCTATCCTTTTCATTATAAAACTTCGCTTCCTAAAATTGAAACAATTTTACTTAACTTTCGTCTTAAATTTATTATAATCGAAAATGCCATAAGATGGACTTTTACGTTATAATAAGCAGTATTGTATTTTATACATTTAATTTTACTTATAGGTGGCTTTCAAAATTGGAAACTAATCGTAACTTTGCGCAGCGTTTTGACTGGACGCTTGCTTTTATCATGCTTATTTTCATGTGCATTAGTTTAACGGCCATTTCATCTGCTCAAACGTCTGGACAATACAGTGCAAACTTTGTATTTTTACAGCTACGCGGATATATAATTGGCGCGTTTATTATCACCTTCGTCATGTTTTTCGAGCCAAATCAATATAAAAAGTTCACATGGTATTTATATGGTTTCGGCGTATTTTTACTGTTTATGCTTTTTGTCATTCCAGCCGGTAGTTTTGCATTACGTGTAAACGGTGCAAAAAGCTGGTTCGCAACACCAATCGGTAACATTCAGCCTGCCGAGTTTATGAAAACCTTCTTCATTTTAGCGGCTGCTTGGGTCATTAGTAAGCATAATGAATATTACCTCGATAAATCTATTCGTTCGGATTTATTATTGCTAGCCAAAATTTTTGGTGTACTCGCAATCCCGTTATTCTTCATTATGCAGCAGCCTGATTTAGGTTCAGCGCTCGTATTCTTGGCCATTACTGCTGCACTTATTATCGTTGGTGGCGTAACATGGAAAATTATTTTGCCCGTATTTTTAGCTGCTTCTGGTATCGGGGGCGCACTTCTTTGGATGGCTGTGTATAAACAAGATTTCATCCAAAATACGCTCGGCTTTGACCCGTATCAGCTAGCGCGTATTTACTCATGGTTAGACCCATACTCATATGCCGCTTCTGAAGGATACCACCTTATTACTTCGCTAAATGCGATTGGCTCTGGTGAAATTTTTGGTAAAGGCTTTGGTGGGCGTGAAGTATATGTTGCGGAAAACCACACGGACTTTATTTTCTCGGTTATCGGAGAAGAATGGGGATTTGTTGGCGCAAGCTTCGTAATTTGTATGTACTTTTTACTTGTCTATCACTTAACGAAAATTGCGTTAGAATTAAAAGACCCGTTCTGTTCATATGTGTGTGCAGGTGTTATCGCGATGATTACCTTCCACGTCTTTGAAAATATCGGCATGACGATTCAACTTCTTCCGATCACAGGTATTCCGTTACCTCTTATTAGTTACGGTGGTAGTTCGATGATGGGGATTTCCCTAGCGCTCGGTCTTATTTTCAGTATGAAGTTCCACCATCGCACATATATGTTCGGTTCACATGATGAGGACCAACATTAAAAAAGAGAGCGCCCGAAATGGGTGCTCTCTTTTTATATATAAAAAGGTCGCTTGAGCAAACAATCTTCAGAAAATTGCTTGCTCAAGCGACCTTTACCCACCACATTACATTTGTGTTGTTTGTGTTTTGGGTGGAGGCGTTAATACTTTTAATAACTCCAGTCGTGATTTTGTCATGCTCGCTGTCACGCCTAGCTTCGCCAAATTTGAAATGATTTTTTTCACATCTACTTCTTTCGTCATATAAATCCACCTCACAATGTCTGCGTTTAGTATTTAGTACGTTATAAACGACGAAAAGTTCCTCGTTAAAGATGTCTGACAAGTATCTGTTCTTATCATACCACGTTTTAAAAGCTTTGAAGCATTAATTTTAAAAACATTAAAAAAAGTCAAGTAAAAACATCACCAATTTGTCAAAACTACTTCTCAACGCTAAAATCACCTAAAAATCCCCACTATGTTTATGATTTGAGCTTTGCGGAAATAATAAAAAATAAGCACGTAACATGATAATGTATTGGAGGATTTATATACATATGATTAGGGGCAATGAATTACCGAAAGATTTATATGCTTTTCAGGATAGTATTCAAGCAACTAGAGTGCCCACTCTTCATATTTCACCGTCTTTTCAGTCAACTGATGTATACTGTAGTAAATTTATTGGCAAGCCATACTTACCAAAAAGTTCTCACTATCCAACAGATAAAAACGGAGAGCCGATGAAATTATTGGCACAAATTAATTTTTCTGAAGTACCAAATTTTTCATTGTTTCCATCACAAGGGATTTTACAATTTTTCGTCCCTTATACAAATCCCTTCACTTTCTTTAATACCTTTGAAGATATATGGCAGCGCGATTTTAAAGTACGCTTTTTCAAAAATCCTTTACCAATAGAGGAGCTTGTAACAGACTTCTCTCAATTTGAACATTTAGAAAATAATAGCTTCCCTATTCAAAAGGAAAGCCGATTATTATTTACACCTACTACTGAACCAGTTTCAGCGTTAGATTACCGCTTCAGCAACATTTCTAAAACACCGCTGAATCTGTTGTTTAACGACGAAGGTCAGCCGCTATATGATATTTATATGGAGCATTTTTTAGGCAGCGGACATAAGATGGGTGGTTATCCTTACTTTATTACACAAGACCCTCGTCATGAATACCCGTTCTTAAAAAAATACGATGTTTTACTACTACAAATCGATTCCGACGAAGAAAATGGCATTATGTGGGGAAATTGTGGTGTCGCTAATTTCTTTATTAATCGAGATGATTTATTACGAGGCGATTTTTCAGATATTCTTTATCATTGGGACCATTACTAAGTTGCTCTTTTTAAGAGTAGCTTTTTTCTATGCGCGTCATTCTTACCTCACCTAAGACGTATAGTATATACTGAATGGGTGAATGAACAAAGGTGGTGACAGTTATGTTAGAATTTGCAGAATTTAGTATTTCAGCGTTACTCATTATCACACTTAATATTTTATTAGCCATTACCATTATCTTTTTAGAACGCCGAGACCCAACATCCACATGGGCATGGATTTTAGTATTATTTTTTCTACCATTAGCAGGATTTATTTTATATTTACTGCTCGGTCGGCAACTTCGCAAAAAACATTTATTTCGCTGGGCAGGTCGGCAAGATATCGGCATTGACCAATTAATTGACTACCAAATAACAGCGATTGCAAACGATACATTCGAATATCGTAACCCTCAAATTGAAAAATACGATGAAATGATTTTTATGCATTTACGTAATAATGATGCTGTCTTAACACAAGACAATGCGGTGCGTATTTACCATGATGGTGTCGATAAATTTGAAGCACTCCTAACAGATATTAAACATGCAAAAGACCATATTCATATTCAGTACTATATTTTCAAATTAGATCAGCTTGGCTCACGCATTTACCGTGCGCTCATAAAAAAGGCACAGCAAGGCGTGAAAGTTCGTATTTTATATGATGAAATGGGCTCGCGTACAACTAAACGTAGACATTTTAAGGATTTAATCATAGCAGGCGGCGAAATCGAAATTTTTTTCCCATCTATTTTACCGCTTATTAATCCGCGTATGAACTATCGTAATCACCGTAAAATTGTTGTCATTGATGGCAAAATTGGCTATACAGGTGGCTTTAATGTTGGTGATGAATACTTAGGCTTAAAAGAACGATTTGGCTATTGGCGTGACACCCACCTTCGTATTGAAGGTAGTGCCGTTCACCCATTACAAACACGTTTTTTACTCGATTGGAATCAAGCCACTTCGCATCGTGAAATCCATTACGCCAATCGTTATTTCCCGATTATCCCACGCAAAGGGACTGTCAGTATGCAAATCGTTTCCAGTGGACCTGATTCGAATTGGGAACAAATTAAAAATGGCTACTTAAAAATGATTAATATGGCAAAGCGATATGTCTATATCCAATCTCCTTATTTTATTCCAGACCAAAGCTTTATGGATGCCATTCGTATCGCGTCCTTAAGTGGCATTGATGTCCGGATTATGATTCCAAATAAACCTGACCATATGTTTGTATATTGGGCTACATATTCATACGTTGGACAATTATTAGAAGCAGGCGCGAAAATTTATCATTATGACCGTGGCTTTATTCATGCAAAAATGATTGTCGTTGATGATGAAGTTTGCACAGTCGGCACAGCAAATATTGACCTGCGCAGCTTTAAGCTGAACTTTGAGATTAATGCGTTCATTTATGACCGTAGCATCTCGCATCGTTTAGCAGAACTGTTTGAGCAAGACATGCTTGATTGCTCTGAGCTTACACATGAACTTTATAAAAAACGCTCGCTTGTTATCAAGATGAAAGAATCTATTTCGCGTCTATTGTCACCTATTTTATAAATACACAAAAGGAGATGCCCACGAATTAACATGGCCATCTCCTCTTTTACTTATTATGGATTATTGTGTTCAGATTTTGCGCCTACCTGTGTTCCCTCAGTAGTTGTCACTTCTGATTGTTCTACTGTTGATCCATTTTCTTGCGGCGCTTCCTCAGCCACTTGTGGAACAATGACCTCTTTCCCTTCATACACACCTAAATATTCTTCTAACGTAATATTTTGCTCGGCTATTTTTAGCGCATGCTCCACACCCACATAACGGAAATGCCAAGATTCATACATAAAACCGGTTAAATGCTCTTTCCCTTTTGGATAACGTAAAATAAAGCCATATGTCGGTGCATGTTGAACGAGCCATTGACCTGCTGGTGTTTCACCAAACGCCGCAGTTAGCCATAAGTCTTCTTTGCCAACTTCTCCAATATCAAACGCTAAACCTGTTTGATGCTCCGAATAGCCAGGACGTGCGCTATAACGGTCCGCTTCTTCTTGTCCATCTCGTGCTACATAGTTATTATATAAAGTCGTTTGATAATCATAAGAACGATAGCCACTAAAACCAACTAGCTGTATATTTTCTTTTGCAGCTGCTGCAACCATTGTATCAAGTGCCGCTTGCGCTGTTGGGTCTGTATCCGGTGCATATGTCGACGGCAATGGATATTGCTTGTTCGCAATTAAAATGCCATTAATATACGTAGGTTCTGTTGGCAACTCTTTAGTTTCGTCATATTTTGTCGCATCAACTTTTTCAAGTGGTGGTGCTTCAACAACCGGCTCTATCGGTGTGATAGATTGTACCGGTTCCTCGATTTGTTGCTTCTGTTGTTGACTACTTTGTGTAATCGTTTCTTCCGTTGGCTCGTCGACCACGGCTGTATAATAAACGACACCACCTGCTAGTGCAATTGCTAGTAAGCTTGTCGTGCCAATAATAAGACCTGTTTTCTTTTTCTTATGTTGATTGTTTGGGACTAACATGTAGTACTCCTTCCTCTACTGCTTATTACCGCTAGTGTATCATCAAACTTTTGAGATTGCGAAATATGTGACACGTAAAAAATGAGCGCAATCCGCCTGTAATTAATACATTTGGGCAAGAAATAAATAGGCGCGCGTCTGTTCTAACATACGTTTAATTGCATAAAATAAACCTCCGACACCGAAACATGTCGAAGGCTTTTACGTATATGCCAAATCGGTCGCTCGATAAAAACGACATCTTATCAATTCTATGCAAAATAATTATAATTGGTTATAGGTTTCTTCATTAATTTCAAATCGGTAAAACTCATGATGAAGCTCATCTCGGAAATGTTTTGGTGTGACACCTGTATATTTTTTGAAAATACGTGTGAAATAGCTTTGATTACAAAAATGGAATTGAGCCGAAATGGACGTAATACTTTTATTCGTATGACGTAAATAATACTGCGATTCCTCGACACGACGCACATTTAAATACTCAACTAATGTAATACCAACATGCTCTCTAAAAATGCGTGATAAATGACTTGTACTAATTTTGAAATGTGCTGCAATACTTTCGACGGTCAAGTTTTGTTCTAGCTCATCATTAATATAAACGATTACTTTGTTAACGGTTTGATGTCTAAACATAGGTTGTTTACGATCCGCAATAAAGTTCACAAAGAAATCTACTAAGTCATCAGCAAACTGTAAAAACTCCGCATCTCTCATGTGATTATCAATCATATCGACACATGCTACATTAAACGCAAATGCTTTTTTCGCTGGTACTTGATTGTCTAATAACTTACGCGCTACAATCGACGATAATGTTTTAAAATATGAGCGTACAATTTTAATCACCTTTTTACCAAAACGTACCGTTAACAAATCAATAATCTCATGGATAGTCTTTTTCGCCTTTGGTGCTTCTAAATGATACACTTCAAACAATAACTTCGTTTCTAACGTGAAAAATTCTTCTACCCCTTCATACTCATTCATACTATCAATCTCTTGAAAATAACGCTTCGAAATTGCTTCTGACATAGAATGCTGTAGTTGCATAGACCCACTCCCTAGTTTCTCGTAACTTTTATTCCATATTGTTCTTATTCTTTATCATAATGAATTTATCCTTACAATGCATTAAGTTTGTCAAATTTCCTGTAAAAAAACAAATCTTTATACCTAATAATAGCGTAAAATTAATGGAACTTATTTCTAGAAGATTCTTAAAACACGATTTATATAGCGAATTTTACCATAAAAAATACAATTTATTCAATAATTTTCAGATAATTAATTAATTCTTTTTTCTTAATGCTTTTTACGCAGTTATGAAAATACATCATATTATAGTATGTATTTTAACCTAAATATTAGAAAATCGTCACATGGCATGATATACTTCTTATAAATAGGAAATAATTGATATGCTACTCTCACTATTTTGTCTGAATCGCAAATTTTCTAATTTATTCATCATTCTTCTATAAAATTTTAAGAGATTATGTAGTAAAATAGTGTATTATTAAATTATTATTAAATTAATGAGGTGTTAAGACGTGGATCCGAAACAAATCGAAGAAATCATGGATGTCATCAAAGAATTTTTCCCTGACAATACATCTATCGCTATTTCTGATACTCAATCATACTTATACTACCAGCCGAGTAAAAAAGTTGACTTAAAAATTAAACCGGGTGATCCAGTAAAAGAAGGCTCAGCAGCACACAAAGCTGTAAACTATGGTCAAAAAATTAGCACATACATCGAGCCTGATGTATTCGGCGTACCATACTACGGTATGAGTATCCCTCTAATTGAAGAAGGCGAAACAAAAGGTGCGATTACAGCTGTATTCCCACAAAAGCCATCGCCATTCTTAACGAACTATATTACGATTAAGATTGATGACTGCTGGTACCCAATCAAGCATGACCAAGTAATTTATTTAGAAACACAATTGCGTAAAACATTTGTGAAAACAATGACTCGTGAAGGTTATCACCGCTTAAACTTAAGTGATTTAGAGCTATTCTTAGCGCCTGACTCGTTTATTCGATGCCACCGTTCTTACATCGTGAATATTGATTATATTGATGAGATTCAACCAGATTCTCACTCAACATTCTTATTAATCATGAAAGACGGCACACGCATCCCAGTTAGCCAACGTTATGCAAGCTACTTCCGTCGTTCATTAGGCTTCTAATTACTAGACGCATAAGAAACCGAATTCATACCTTTATGAATTCGGTTTTTTTATCGCCTTTATACTATAATATTTGTCCTTTCAGCATTTCAAAACAAAATGCCCATCATTATTGTACAAGTGGGTCGCAAAACGTCTCACTTCCTAGTATTTCTCTTAGAACCTTCTTATAAAGCAAGAAAGCGTTTCCATCAATAAATTCTCGAAAAAACATAAAAACGCTATTAAAATGAGCATAAAACCATTTTTCATGTTCATTTTGAAGAATCTGTGACAATTACGTGTTAGACTTACGTTATTCAATTCTACAGTTATTTTTAATAATAAACTGAAAATTACAAACTCGCAAAATGCAGTTTGTTTCCACGTCTTTATGCTAAATAGAGACAATATTTTATCACTTAAATTAGGGGAGGATTTTCAAAATGACTAATTATGAAAATCGTATTGGCGTTAAGTCTTTATTAGACAAAGTTGTATCTGCACAAGAAGCTGCTGCTTTAATTCAAGACGGTAGCGTTGTAGGTATGTCTGGTTTCACACGTGCTGGAGATGCTAAAGTTGTACCAATGGCATTAGTAGAGCGTGCACAAAACGAAAAATTCCAAATTGATGTTTACACAGGCGCATCTTTAGGTCCAGAAGTAGATAAGCACTTAGCTGAAGCTGGCGTTATCCGCAAGCGTGGTCCATTCCAAGCTGACTCTGGTATCCGTAACATGATCAACTCTGGTAGCGTAACTTATGTAGACGCTCACCTTTCTCACAACGCTGAGTTAGTACGTCAAGGTATTATCGGACCAATCAAACATGCAATTATCGAAGCAACTGCAATTACTGAAGACGGTATGATTATCCCAACAACTTCTGTTGGTAACTCAAACATCTTCGTAGAATACGCTGAAAACGTAATTATCGAATTAAACGTTTCTCACCCAGAATCATTAATCGGTCTTCACGACATTTACACACCTGCTGAGCAAGGTAAACGTGAAGCGATTCCAATGACAAACCCAGAACAACGTATCGGTACAATTGGTATTCCAGTTGACCCAGCGAAAATCGCTGCAATCGTTATTTCTGAAGAGCCAGATGCTCCTTCAATGATCGTTCCTCCAGATGAGGAAACACAAACAATGGCAAACCTTTTATTAGACTTCTTCCGCGATGAAATTAAAGCGGGTCGTTTAACAAACGAATTAATGCCATTACAATCAGGTGTAGGTTCTGTAGCAAACGCTGTATTAGACGGATTTGCTGATTCAGAATTCGAAAACTTAGTAGTAGCTTCTGAAGTATTACAAGATGCAGTATTCAACTTAATCGATGCTGGTAAAGTACGCTTTGCTGCAGGTGCATCTATTACATTAACTGCTGAATTACAAGAAAAAGTATACGGTAACTTAGAGAACTACGCAGATAAAATCTGCTTACGTCCACAAGAAATTTCTAACCACCCAGAATTAATCCGTCGTTTAGGTTTAATCTCTATCAACACGGCTCTTGAGTTAGATATTTATGGTAACGTAAACTCTACACATGTTTCTGGTACAAAAATGATGAACGGTATCGGTGGTTCTGGTGACTTCGCGCGTAACGCACGTTTAGGTATCTTCGTAACGAAATCATACGCTAAAGGTGGCGCGATTTCTTCAATCGTACCAATGGTGTCTCACGTAGACCACACTGAGCACGATGTAGATGTAATCGTAACTGAGCAAGGTATCGCTGACTTACGTGGTTTAGCTCCAAAAGAGCGCGCTGCATTAATCATCGAGAAATGTGCTCACCCAGAATATAAAGAGCAATTACGCGACTACTACAACCGTGCAGTAGAAGCTACAGGTGATGCTCATACACCACATATTTTAGCTGAAGCTTTATCTTGGCACGTATCATTAGCTGAAAACAAAACAATGAAAAAAGAATTAGTAAAATAATTTTTGATTGTAAATCCTGTCATTCCTCGTGAATGACAGGATTTTTGTATGTACAAGCATTTCAGACAAAAGTAAATAGCCTTCAGCAGTGGTGATTGCTGAAGGCTATTTTTATGCTTTGGGTGCTATTCCGCATAACGAGCACGTTTTGGAGGAATAGCTTGGGGCAAATAGGTTATTTATCGCACTTGCCCGTTACAAGCGTCAATTACATATCTGTATGGCGTGTATGGTTTAAATCACTTTTCACACCATCATTTGTGTCATTAAAGTATTGTGCTGGATCTTGAGGCCCTTCATCTACCATACGGTCCTCACTAAATTTTGCTGCATGTTGTGTATCAACATCGTCAATTGGTAAGTCTGTTGTATTCGTATTTGACGTTGCCTTAAATTGTGATGCTACGTCTTGTACCTTCTCTTTTAATGTCTGACCTTCTGATGTATTAAACTGCTGAGTAGCACCTTTACCTTGGTCCATTAAGCTATTGAATTTTGTTTTTGATTGATTTAACATTTCCATCGCTTTTTCACGATTTTCTGGTTTCTTTAAATATTGTGCAGCACCTACCGCTAACCCTGCTAATACTACCCCTAAACCTTTTTTATCGATTGCCATAATAAATTCCTCCCACTTTTTCAATTAAGTTATTACTGCGTCATAACTAACTATTCCCGTCTATCCTTCACTTAAACATCTCAGTGCTTACGAATAAAAAAGAGGGTATGTTAGCACTAAATCTAACATACCCTCTCCATCAATATAATTATTTTTTTACATCTTCGTAGTCGTCATAACGCTTAAATGCCGTCACAACATACGAGCATAACGGTTGCATTTTATAATGATTCGCACGAGCATAGTTCGCTGCTTCATCCAGTAATTGCTTGGCAATCCCTTGTCCGCGTAATGTCGTTGATACATATGTGTGGTCCATTACCATCGTATCCCCTTGTAAATACCATGTAATTTCGCCAAGCATTTGCCCGTCTTGTGTATATTCAATTGCTTTTTCATCTTGTCTTACTGAAAACATATTCACATACCTCCCCTTTTACATACTATACCCAGTTATCCACATGTTTATAACTTCTTTTAATTAAACCAACCTTTTACAGTATCGACTAAATTCGTAAAGAAGTCTTTGACACTTTGCCAAAAGCCTTCATTTTCCGTAATAAATGAGCCAAACTTTTCTTCAATATCCTTACTTAAATCACTAAGCTGTTGTGACCATTGATCAAAATCGATATTTAAATTTGAAATGCGGTCCATTAAATCAACTAATAATTGACGGTCCGCTTCTGATAATTCAATTTTGAAGTTTGCCAGTTGCTCTGACACAATTTGTTCCACGTCTTCACGTGTCGCAGGATTCAATTCAGCAATTTGCTGCTTAATAGATGTTAATAACTCCGCTACTTTTGCATCGTCTATACCTGTTGCTTCCGTAATTTGCGTAGCGATATTCAGCTCATCATTAGCGACATCTGTACGCTCCGTGTCTAGCTTTTCACCGGTAGATACCTCATACGCTTTATAAATCCCTACAAGCGCTGAGTGACCTGTTACCGGGTTTGGTGCTGCTACTTCTACAAGTGCATCTTCAATACCAGCTGTTAACATAGCAGAGGCGTAAACTTCTGACGTAATTTGCGTAATATTGCTCGGTGTCACAATATCAATCGTTAATCCTTCACCACCATCTCGCTGTGTAATTTTAGCAGATGAAAACATACGTGCCTTTGGATTACCATCAGAAATATAATTAACTAAATCAGCGCCTGACACCGTAATTTCTTCAACAGCATCATCCCCTGTTACATCAAGCGCTTTTTGTACCGTTTGTTTTTGCTCTGCCGTTAAGTTTGCGCCGTATACAACAATCGGCACACCTAATTTCTCATCAATAACACCTGTTGCGGCTTGTGTAGGTGACACGAGCGATAATGTTAAAGCTGCTGTTGCAACGACTGTTAATAACTTCTTCATATAAAGAACCTCCATTATTCGTAAAAGTACTAATACCTGTTCAATTATACGTGATAGCTGTAGAAAAAGTTCCGTTTTATCAGCTTTCAAAAATGAAAGCTAAAAAAAACGAGCTGCCGTAAAGGACAGCTCGTTACATTGTTAGACTAACTCTGTCCAACCATCTACTTGTTTAATTTTTTGTGCTTTCATTAACGTACCTAATGCACGTTTAAACGCTGCTTTACTCATATTAAACATTTCTTTAATTTCCTCTGGTGACGATTTATCCCCAAATGGCATACGTCCACCAACATCTTCTAAATAGTTTAAAACTTGTTCAGCGTCGCCACCGATACGCTCATGTTTACGTGGTAATAATGAACCGTTCATTGAGCCGTCTTCTTTTACGTCAATAATACGTACAGACACTTCTTGCCCTAAACGCGGCTCTGCTTTACGCTCTGATTCATGTACAAAAATACGGTACGGTTCATCTACACCGATTAAAAATGTCCCCACTGGTAATAAGCGGTACGGACGTGCGACGATATTTTGGTTAAACTGGTCTTCCATCGCACCTTCATATAAATCGACTACTTTTTCTTCTGTGATTAAACGTCCGTATAAGCTACCGTTACGGTCTGGCTTTAATGTAATGTATAAATGGTCACCTGTTTGTGGCCATAATTCTTCAATCTTCGGTAAATCTTCTGCACGTACTAATACTTCACGTGATGTACCGATATCCACATAAGCCCCCTCATGTTTTACTGTGCGTAACACACGTGCCCAACCATATTCTTCTTTGCGAATTGTTGGAATCGCTGTTGTTGCATGTAAATCTCCTCGGCGGTCTGTGTATAAAAATACTTCAACCTTGTCACCGACTGTTAAAGGCTCTAATACTTCTGAAGCGTTTAATGATACTTTGTTAACTCCGTTCGTTAAAATCCACTTTGAGCCCTGTTCTGTTTCCACTGTTAAGCTGACCACATCGCCAGCATGTAATTCGTACATGTAATAATATTCCTCCTACAAATGATTTGATTTTAATTGTTCTAGTTTTTGAAGTATGTCTGGACTTTCTTCCATAACTTGTACTAAATCAGCAATGCGATTAATTGAATCCCAACTTAAATGGTGTTCAATTCCTTCGACATCGTTATATATTAAGTGCTCTTCAACACCAATTAAGCGTAAAAATTGCTCTAATAACTCATGTCGTTGCACAAGTCGTTTTCCTAATTTTTGCCCTTTTGCTGTCAATGTTAAACCGCGATATTTTTCATAGATTAGATACCCATCTTTATCTAGTTTTTGCACCATTTTAGTAACTGAAGACGGAAGAACGGCCAATGCTTCTGCGATGTCAGACACACGTGCATACCCTTTTTGTTCGATGAGTAAATAAATTTGTTCAATGTGATCTTCCATACTCGGTGTTGGCATTCATCGTTCCCTCGCTTTCTATTGCATATCTTTAGTTTACTACAGGAATGCTTATAATAACATAAGTTGCCTTAAAACAGCACTTCAATCTGGCAAACTCCATCATAAAAAGAATACCTCGTAGCATAACCCGATATTCTTTTTATGAAAGCAGTTTGTTTTTTCCTATATATTCTATGTGAGTTGGTCGACGTCGGACGCGACTTTTGCAGAAATAGCGTGTGTGAAAAAATTAGATAGCGCCAACTCGACAATCTATACATAAACAAAACAAAGCACCAGTGAATGGGCTATTCGCTGGCGCTTTGTTCAATTTAAATTTAGAGGGGGATTTCGTCCCAACCCCATTCCCTCTATTAAACGGTTGTATGTTTTGGTTGACGTGCAACAATATAAATTGCATGAATAATTTCACGATTAATCATGTCAATATTCGCTGGCGTATTAAGCTCTTTGAACGCCGCATCGCGCATTCTCGGATTTGATACATACTTGGCTGGCAGTGCATTTAACGTAAGCGCAATGACATCCGTCTCACAAATATAACAATTACAAAATGCTTGATACTCAGGCCCGCGTAGCATAAAGCCTACTAATCCTCGTACAATTTCCTCAGTCACATTGACTAAAATTACATCGTTTTTTTCCATCATGATGTCCCTACCTACGCTTATTTCTTGACCTTACAGCCATCATAAATTTTATTGTATCGATTCTAAATTATTTTCGCAACATTGTTTACTTATCTAGACGCATTAAACGTAGGGAATTAAATACAACGAGCAGCGTTGCACCAATATCCGCAAAAATAGCAATCCATAATGTTAGCCAGCCCGGAATAACAAGCAGTAACGCTAATAACTTTAAGCTCAGTGCAAATACTATATTTTGTTGAATAATACGCAATGTTTTACGACTTAACTTTACCGCATATGGCAGTTTCGTTAAATCATCGGACATTAAAGCAAGGTCTGCAGTTTCTAACGCCGTATCCGTCCCTGCACCACCCATCGCAATCCCGACCGTCGATGCTGCAAGTGCAGGCGCATCGTTTACGCCATCGCCAATCATCGCAACGCCCCCATGCTTTTGCTGTAACTGCTGAATCGCCGCTAACTTCTCATCCGGTAGTAAACTCGCTTGAACATTTGTTACACCTAGTGTCGAAGCAATCGCATTTGCAGTACGTTGTCCATCACCTGTTAGCATGACCGTTTCTTCAATACCTAACGCATGCAGCTGCTGTAAAATCGCTTTACTTTCATCGCGCACTTCATCAGCAATCGCAAGTAGACCTAAAAATACATTGCCCTCACTTACTGCCACTAATGACTTACCTTGCTCCTCATATACCTTTGCTTGCTCAAACACTTCTGGTTGAATGTCAACGAGCGTTGATACCCAGGCTAAACTTCCAGCATATACAACGTTGCCATTCACAAAGCCTTTTGCACCTTTCCCTGTTACAGATTCAAAGTCAGTAACAGATGGTACAGTCACTTTTTGTGTAAATGCATAATCTAAAATTGCTCGTGCTAATGGATGCTGTGATTTTGTTTCAACAGCACTCACAACTTCTAGTAAACGTGTTTCATGATGTGTATATAAATTCGTTACAGCTGGTGTTCCTTTTGTTAACGTACCTGTTTTATCAAAAGCAATGGCTTTGACGTGACCAAGTGCCTCTAAATAAACGCCACCTTTAATTAAGACACCATGTTTGGCTGCGTTGCCAATTGCGGTAACGATTGCTACAGGTGTTGAAATCACTAATGCACACGGACAGCCCACGACAAGAACGGCAAGCCCTTGGTAAATCCAATGCTGCCAATCACCTGTAAACATTGGTGGAATCATTGCAACTGCTAATGCCACAAGCATAATAAGCGGTGTGTAGACTTTAGCGAAGCGGTCAACAAATTTTTGCGACGGCGCTTTTTCTTCCTGTGCCTCTTCGACTAAATGAATGATTTTTGCAATTGTCGTATCATCCACATGCTTCGTTACTTCCACTTCAAGTGCGCCTTCTTCATTCAATGTTCCTGCAAATACATCCGCTCCAACCTCTTTTAACGCCGGAATTGGTTCGCCTGTAATCGATGCTTCATTGACCGTAGAACGTCCGCTTACGACACGTCCGTCCATCGCAATTTTTGAGCCTGGCTTAATAATAATGATGTCACCGATTTGTAAGTCCTCTGTTGGTACTTCTAGTTCGTGCGTATGGTCACTATGTATCGATTTTTTAAGTGCCGTTGCTGGTGCAATATCCATAAGCTGACGGATAGACTGACGTGCTTTATTCATCGAGTATGCTTCAAGTGCTTCACTTATCGCAAATAAGAACACGACAATCGCCGCTTCTTCCCACTCACCAATAATAGCAGCACCAATAATGGCTATCGTCATAAGTGTTTTCATATCAAATTGGAATTTCACTAAATTTTGAAAGCCTACTTTAAAAATATCTATCCCGCCGACAACAATCGCTACTGCAAAGAGGTACGGTGCATATTGCTCTCCCCATACAGTTGCGCTATAGCCAATGATGACAAATACAAGCGCAATAAACGCTAGTATGTTTTCACGGCGCTTGTAAAACGGTACTGCTTGTTCGATCACTCTCGTTTTAGCAGGTACAACTTTAATATTGTCAAACGCACCAGCTTGTTCTAGCTCTTCAATTGTCGCCTCTCCTGTAACTGTCAGCTTAGCTGCCCCAAAGTTTAACTTCACTTCCTCGACTGTTTGTAATTGCTGTATATTCTTTTCAAATTTCGCGGCACAGTTTGCACACGATAAGTTTTGTAAGCGATATTGCTGTGTTGTCATTTCAATCACTCCTTCGCATGTTCGTATGCCATTTGGATAATGTGAACAACATGTTCATCTGCAATTGCATAATAAACGAGTTTACCTTCTTTTGTTGACTTCGCTAAACCATGCTCGCGTAAATAACGTAAATGATGCGATGCTGTTGCAGACGAGCTATTAATAATTTCTGCTACATCACATACGCATAAGCGCTCTGTTAATGTTAGCGCATAGGCAATTTTTAAACGTGTTTCATCTGCTAACGCTTTAAAAATTTGTAGCATCCCACTCACGTCAGGCATTCTCTGCTGTACATCCGTAACGATATCTTCATGTGCTTCAACAATTTCACATACTTCTTTCATTCTCTCACCCCTTATTCAAATATTCATTTGAATGTATTGTACCGCAAACAAAAAGAACATTCAAACAATAGTTTGAATGTTCTTCAGACTTCTATAATATTCGTCCAATTTTATAACCCATCAACACTGCGATATAGCTACTTATTAGCGTAGCCAAAATGTACAGTATGGCGCGTCGTTTATCGTTTTTTTGGAGCTGTAACGCATCAAGCATAAACGTTGAAAATGTTGTGAAAGCACCTAAAAATCCAATTACAAATAACTGATACATTGTCGTTGTTAAAGGCAATACTAGTGCCATACCGATGAAAAAAGAGCCCACTACATTGACAGTCATTGTCGCAGCCCCCTTTTTCGGCAAAGCTTGCTGCACATAGTAACGTAACACCGCACCTAAAAATCCACCGATGCATAATAAAATCATAATGATTCGCCTACTTTATCGCCGCACCATACCGCAAGAAAACAGCACAATGTCATGCCAATTGAATAACTAAAGCCATATAGAAGATGTCGTTCCATTAGCTGTAACCATTCTGCTGAAAAGCTTGAAAATGTCGTGAAAGAGCCGAGTACACCTGTTGTTAAAAATAATCGCCATGCATCGCTTTTTTTTCGTTTAAGTAGCCACGCATTGATTACCCCTAAACAGAAGCTGCCTACGATATTGATGCACCATAGCGCACCCCCAGCAAAAAGCGCTAAACAAGCGTATCGCAGTAACACACCTACCATACCGCCACAGCCGACTAGCCAAATATGTTTGTGCATTATTGAAGCGTTAACAGTACAGGACAATGATCACTGCCAAGTACATCTGGTAAAATATCCGCTTCTGTCACGCGAGGCATTAAACGCTCTGACACGATGAAATAGTCAATACGCCAGCCAATATTACGCGCACGAACATTCGCCATATAAGACCACCATGTGTAGGCATCGACGCGCTCTGGATGCATCATGCGGAATGTATCGACAAACCCTGCTTCTAATAATGCCGTCATCGCTGCTCGTTCTTCGATCGTCACCCCTGAATTTCCTTTATTCCCTTTAGCATTTTTCAAGTCAATATCAGTATGCGCCACATTTAAATCACCACAATACACAACTGGTTTTTGTGCGTCTAATTGCTTTAAATGCATCGCTAATTTTTCTTCCCACTCAAGACGAAACGGCAGGCGCGCTAAATCACGCTGTGCGTTTGGCGTATATACATTGACTACATAAAAATCATCATATTCCAACGTAATGATGCGCCCTTCACTTTCACTGTCGTGATCACCAACACCGTACGCAACTGATAACGGCGTATGCTTTGTGAAAATCGCTGTACCGGAATACCCCTTTTTCTCGGCATAATTCCAATATTGCTCATACCCTTCAAGCTCTAATTCGACTTGTCCCGCTTGGCACTTTGTTTCTTGAATACAGAAAAAATCAGCATCCACTTCGTTAAAAAATGTTAAAAAATCTTTTTTTAAGACGGCACGAATACCGTTTACATTCCATGATATAAACTTCATATATACGCTCCTTACATGCTTGTTTCCATACTACGCGATTGCGCATGTTAAAGAGCCCGTCCCAATATACTGTCTCGGAACGGGCATCTGTTTATTTCTTATTTTGCTGGCTCATCGCCAACAATTTTCACTTCAAGTTCTAACTCAATATCGAACTTTTCTTTTACGGTAGCTTGTACCATTTGAATTGTCGCAATATAATCTGATGCCGATGCGCCACCTTTATTAACGATAAACCCGGCATGCTTCGTTGATACTTCCGCACCACCTACACCTTTACCTTGCAATTCACTATCTTGAATTAGCTTCCCGGCAAATTGACCAGGTGGACGCTTAAATACGCTGCCTGCTGATGGGAATTCAAGCGGTTGTTTCGATTCACGTTGGAACGTTAAATCTGCAATTTTCGCATCGATTTCTTCTTGTTCGCCTCGCTGTAAGTCAAACTCAGCTGATAACACATAGTAGCCTTTTTTAGCGACAACGCTTTTTCGATAGCCAAGTTCGAGCTCATCCTTCGTTAAAACAAGGCGCTCACCTTCTGCTGTTAACACCGTAATTTTGCGCACAACATCTGACATTTCACCGCCATATGCCCCTGCATTCATCGCCATCGCTCCACCGATTGAACCTGGGATGCCACATGAAAACTCTAAACCTGTTAACGTATGTGACGCTGCTGCTTTTGATACTTCTTTTAATAATGCTCCTGCTCCTGCATACACATGCGTATCAGTAATTTCGATTGTATTCAAATGTGCAAACGTCACAACAATTCCGCGCATACCGCCATCACGTACAACCATATTCGAGCCATTGCCAAGCATTAATAATGGAATATTGTGCTCATGTGCATAACGTACGACCACTTGAGCTTGCATTTCATTTTCAGGTAATACGAAAACATCTGCTGCGCCGCCTAATTTTGTCATTGTATACGTACTTAATGGTTCATCTATTTTAATGTTTGTTGAAGGAATATATTGTGCTAAATCCTTCACCCACTGTTGTTTATTCATTGTGTTTCTTCCTATCCTTTCATGCGATTATAGCCATTCTTTTGACCAATCTTCAATTTCACGGATTGCACCACTTAGCGCTAACCCTTTATCCGTTAAACTATATTCTACACGAACTGGCACTTCTGAATATACTGTGCGCAGCACGATACCTTCTTTTTCTAGTTCTTTCAAACGCTCTGATAATAAACGACCACTTATTGGCAATGCGGATTCAATCGCGTTAAAGCGCTGTGGTCCGTCCAATAGTTGATATAAAATCAAAGCTGTCCAACGTTTGCCAATCATCTCCATCGCTTTTGCTAATCGTGGACATAGTGTCGTTTCTTTCATCTTTGTTTCACCTCTACGTTGTTATTGTACGCTTATTGACGCAAAAAGTTAATAAATTATTTATAAGCAGTAAGTTATATTTCATAACTTCTATATATTGTACTCTCTTTATTATCAATAAGTAAATAATTGGGCTTATGTGCGAAAAGAGACTAGGACAGAACCCTATTTCTGATGAAAATATGTGTATGGAGATAATCGAAATTTGTGGGTGTGTCCTGACACAAGCGGCGACTTCAGCAGGACAAGCAATGTTTTTCTGCGACGAGGTACCGCAGGAGCATGAGCTTTTAATAGAGGGACATCTGCCTTGCCTGCGAAATGCGTTCGCTATGTGGCGTAGCACCAAAAGCACAAAAATATCCTTCAGCAGTTATCGTTGCTGAAGGATATTTCTTTCTGTCCCAGTCTCTATATTACATTACTATTTTAATAAGAATTTACCGAAGCCATTTACATCTTCACCTAAATATTCAATGTTTGAACCTTCAGGGATGTAGTTTTTCGCTACATCTGCTGTGCGATAAATAATTTTTGTATTTTCTGGGAATGGTGCAAATGTCCAGTTATTATCTGGTGCTACATCAATCGAACCTTTTTCAATAATGTAGTCTACGATTGCTTCACGGTTCTCATATGCATATGTTGTTAAGTTAGAACCATCTGCATTCACAAAGTTCGCGCCGTATGAACCACCAACACGATAGTTATTGACAACAATCATAAATTCTTTCTCTAAGTCGATTGGTTGCCCTTCAAACTGTACATTTTTAATACGGTTCGCATCTTCATTTACAACATTACCACGACGGTCATATTTCATCGGTGATGTTACATCGATTTCATATGTAACGCCATCTAATACGTCAAAGTTGTAAGAACGAGCTTCTACATCCACGATATTTTGCTCTTCTGTTGAGTTCGGGTCAATTGTCGCAAATACGCCTGCTGCCATCTCTAACCATTCAATCACATCTGCACCTGTTACTTTTACCGTTGCAACTGTGTTATCGAAGTGGTAAATGTCCGCTAAGTTTTTAATCGCTAATGGACCTGCTGCGATATTTGTATAATCCGCGGCATTGTCACGAGAACCTGCCTTAAACGGTGCACCTGCTGATAAAATTGGTAGCTCTGCATCTGGTGTACCCGCAATTTGCTTTTGTACGAATGCTGTTTGTGCCGCTGTAATAATTTCGATTGCTGATGCATCTTGTACAAGTGCGAAGTACGAGTTAATTGGTGACTTCGTTTCACCTACTGGCTCACGAATGTAATCAATTGTTCCTTCATGCGCTTCTTTCACTGCATCTAATACTTCTTGGTCCGCTTCTAAACCTTCTTTTGTAATCGAGCGAATCTCACCTGTACCATCATTTACTAGCCATTCACCTTCTACTTTTTCAAGTTCTAGGTCAATAACACCTAAATACGCACCGTAAGCACCTGGCATGACTGTTGGTGTACCATCAATTGTGCCTTTATCGCTATCCACTTTTTCAAGGTCTGCATAATCACCTGGGAATGTTGCATGTGCATGTCCCGTAATTAACGCATCTACGCCGTCCATTTCAGCAATTTGGTAACCAACGTTTTCAATACCTTCTACGTACTCATCGTCACCGATACCTGAGTGTGCTAATACAACAACGACATCTGCACCCGCTTCTTCCATTTGAGGAATTACAGCTTCAAGTGCATCAAGTGGTTGGTCTACTGTTACTTTACCCGTTAAGTGTAAGGCATCCCAGCCAAGAATTTGTGGTGGCACAATACCTGTAACCCCTACTTTTACTGTATGTTCTTCACCATCTTCATCAACCACTATTTGCTCGATAATTTTGTACGCATCAAAGTAGTACTCGCCTGTTGCTGCGTCACGTACATTGGCATTAATCCATGAGAAGTCCGCATCGTTCATTACTTCATCTAAATATGGTAAGCCGTAGTTAAATTCATGGTTTCCTAATGTCGCGGCATCATAACCTAATGTGTTTAATGCTGCTACTGCTGGGTGTGTTTCACCTGGTGCTAATGTTTTCTTAAGTGCTACATAAGAACCTAGTGGTGTTCCTTGAATGAGGTCACCGTTATCAAATAATAAGCTATTTGGGTTTTCTTCGCGCGCTTCTTTAATTAATGTCGCTGTATTTGCTAAGCCGATTGTGTTATCTTCAGCATCTGCATAATAACTGTAGTTCGCTAAGTTTGTATGAATATCTGACGTACCTAAAATACGTAAGTTTACGATATCTTCATTCGTTTCAGGTACAACGTATTGTGATGCGAAACGGTCTGCGATTTTCTTCATTTGCCCTTCTGTTACAAGTGCTGCATGACGAATTGTGCCATCTTCAAAGCCTTGTAAAATTTTTAAAGCCGCGGCATTTGCCATATCTTGCTTGTGAGAAGCGTGGATATGTTTGCTATCTTTAAATCGGTCTAATGTCGAAATCGCTGCATTTTCTTGAGATAAACCACGCGCTGCAATGACAAATGCATGTAAACGTGTTAGTTCGTCGTTCGGTGCAAATTCTGTTGCTGATTTACCTTTAATTAAATTCAATTGTACCGCTTTTTCAACATAAGGCGCTAAGTCTGCTGGTACATCTTTAAATGTAATTGTTGAACCATCACCAAGCTCTACACCTAATTGTGTGATTAATTCCTTTACATAATCTCCACGTGTGACAGAATTTGCTGCTGCATCTGCTTGTGGGGCTGCTGCGCCAAAGCCAGTTGCTACGATTGCTGATGCTAATACACCTGTTAATAACTTGTTACGCATAACGGTTATCTCTCCCTCAAAATATGTATGTTTATTCAAATGATATTCATAATGCGGCATTTCGTCAAATCATGAAAATAGCCATTAAAAACATATTTTTAAAAATGTTTAACACTTCAAACAAGTAAGAAGAATACGCTAAAGAGGTATGACTTCAAACATCCATCCTTTTATAAAGCACCCTATTTCGCATACAATCGCCGTAATATCAACATGTGGTATCGATACCATACAATAAATTACATCTTACACATAAATACGAATAAAAATACATATACGCGCATAAAAAAGAAGGACGAAAATTTCGCCCTTCCGTAAAAAAAATTTATTATGCCTTTACAGCTAAACCTTGTGCTAATTGTTTTACTTGCTCTAAGCCCGCAGCAATGATTGCTGGTGCATCATTTTGAGATGAAGCGTGACCTTCGATAATTACTTCGCCTACTTTTTCCATACCATAAACGCCACCAATTACTGCGTTAATGTAGTTTGCAGACATATCCATTGGTGCTGTTTCTGGTGTTGAGTAGATGCCACCACGTGCATTTAACACGATGTATTTTTTGTCAGTCATTAAGCTTACTAATTGACCTTGCTCGTTATATTTGAATGAGTAACCTGCACCGTAAGTGTAATCAATGAATGATTGTAATGCTGCAGGAATCGTCATGTTCCATAATGGGAATGCAAATACAACTAAATCAGCTGCCGTTAATGCTTCACGTGATTTGTTGAATGCTTCTAATGAACGTGCTTCACGTGTTGTTAATTCTTCGCCAGCTTGCGCTTTACCGAATGCGTTGAATAACTCTTGACCGAAGTACTCTAAGTTTTCTTCAAATACGTCAAATGTTGAAAGGTTTAAACCTTCTACTTTTGCTGCTTCTTCAATAAATGTGTTGTACATTGATGTTGATACGCCATCTGGGCGGTTGTTTGCTTTTACTACTAATACGTTTGTCATAATGATAGTTGCTCCTCTATTGTTAAATGAAATTTTTAACTTATTTTAATATTTTCAAATGGAAATATTTCCACATCATTTATCTCAACTTCGAGATACAAGATATATCATAATATGATTTCACGAAAAAATCTATTAAAAAGTTCTCAGACTTTTGGCTGAATCTCTATCCATTAAACGACTTCTTTAATATTTACTAATTTTGTTGCGTTATTTCAAAAAAACATCGACCTACAAAATGTAGGTCGATGCGTCCGTTACTTATTTTAAACCGTCTGTTAATACAGGTACGATTTGCTTTTTACGTGATACAACGCCTGGTAATGTAATGCGTCCATTTACGATGTCTGCACCGAATGCTTTCGCCGCTGCTTCTGCCACTTGACCAGCTGCTACTGCTGTTGAATCATTATTTAAAATATCTGTTACAACGAAGAAGAATAAATCTAAGCCGTTATCTGCAACATTTTTATTTAATAAGTTTACAAGCTCTTCTTGGCGACCTAATACATCTTCAATATCAACTGCATTTACTTGTGCTACTGTTGCTTTGTATGCACCAAACTCAAAGCCTTTTGCATCTAATGATAATAAATCTTCTAATGATTTATCAGAAAGATCAGCACCCGCTTTAAGCATCGCTAAACCGTAGTCTGCTGCGTCAACGCCAGCGATTTTCGCTAACTCTTCACCTGCTGCTACGTCTTGTGGTGTGCAAGTTGGTGATTTGAATAATAATGTATCTGAAATGATAGCAGAAAGCATTAAGCCTGCGATGTTTGCAGGAACTTCTACACCATTTTCTTTAAACAATTTGTTTAAAATCGTTGCTGTACATCCAACTGGCTCTGCACGGAAGTATAGTGGATCCGCTGTTTGGAAGTTATCGACACGGTGGTGGTCGATTACTTCTAAAATACGTGCTGCCTCAATACCTGCTGCTGATTGTTGGAATTCGTTATGGTCTACTAAAATTACGTCAGTACCCGCTTCTACACCTTCGATGAAACGAGGTGCTTCAAAGCCGAATTTTTCAAGTGCATATGCAGTTTCGTTGTTCACTTCCCCTAGACGTACCGCTTCAGCGTCAACGCCTAATTGTTGTTTTAAATGTGCATATACTAATGCAGATGTAATTGTGTCTGTATCTGGGTTTTGATGCCCAAAAATAATAACTTTGCTCATATGTTAATAAGCCTCCTACTATATGAATGAATATCGCTTTTATTTTACCATAACTGATGAAGAGAAACGTAGTTCATCATTCAATTAAAGAAAGTTCATATCTTTTTGAAAATAAATGAATGCGCTTGTCATTTTTTAGCCAAATTTTCAAGGATTATTTAGTGTTTCTGGAGTTATAAACGTTTTGTTCCATGCTACAAATATGATATTATAATCATCGTGTGTATTATCAGTAAGGAGAAGATGAATAACATGTCAAAAAAGATGGAGAAAAAGTACATTCCTTTAGCTACTTTCTTCCAATCTGCAACGCAAAATGAAATTATATTAACTTTTGAAGCACTTGAAAATATTATGGGGCAAGCACTGCCAAATGCAGCCTATTTAAATATGAGCTGGTGGAAGAAAACAAAGCCACCGTTAACACATTTCTTAGCGTGGACAAACGCAGATTATCACGTAATTGATGTAAAGTTAGGAAGTGCGATTACATTCTCACGCCTAAATCCTGTTGAACATAATGAAACGGAAGACGGAAAAGGAGCCAATGCCTTTGTCATTCGTTCGATTGAAACAGAAGATGCTCGACCTTATATCAATTTACTAGAAGAAATTTATTCTGAAACCGATTACCTACCATACGAAGCAGGCACTCGCCAATTAACAGTGCAAGGCATTCGTAAAATGATGGGTGAATGGCGCAAAACAAAAAACAGTACTGTATTACTTTGTATTTTCAATGGTGAATTTGCTGGTTTCTTAAGTCTTACTGGAAATGAAGCAAGCCGCCGAAGTCACATTGCGACAGTAGAATTCGGTGTAAAACAAAACTTCCAACGCCAAGGTGTTGCAACGGCACTCGCTCAAGCAGCTGAAAAATGGGCACTAGATCGCCACATTACTCGTCTTGAATGTACTGTCTTTGCAAATAATGACGTTGCTCGTGCATTTTGTGATAAAATGGCCTACAACGAAGAAGGTACACGAACACAAGCGATTCAACTAAACGATACATTTGTTGATGAAATTTTCATGAGTAAATGGCTACAGCACGCATAAAATAGAGGAAACGCAACAACACTTTCCACGTTTTAAATAGTGCTTATCGTAATAATAAAAAACTTCCGTCCACCAAAAGGTGCGACGGAAGTTTTTTATTGGAATGTCGTTACTAACCGTAACTCCGGTTTACCTTCTTGAACGCCTTCTTTTTGATACTGTTCATATTTACGACGGTTTTGTGCAATCGTACATTGTAATAATGTATGTAAAAATGACATCACAACTGGCGTCATATTTAAAATAGATTTTTGCTTCGTCCCCATCGCGAATAAGTAAGAAGAATGTGTACGTAATGGTGACAATGCCGTATCTGCAATTGTAATCACCTCTACCCCTTTACGCTGTGCACTTTCACTTAACTTTGTACATTCCGTCGCTTGCTTATCTAATGCTAATACGACTAATACACTATTCGGTCCAAACTCCTGCACACTCTGCGCATATGTATGAGAGTCGTGTAGTAACGTAACGGATGGATGTAATTGCTCAAGTGTGCCGATAAACCAATGTGCAATTGGCGCAGTCGCTACAGTTGCTAACACATAAATATGCTGGGCTTCATCTACAGATTTCGCTGCCATTGCTAACTGTTCATCATCAATTAATTGAATGGTATCTGTTATTAACTTGGCATCTTCATTCATCAAGCTACTCGCATTTTTTTGAATGCTTTTCACTTTCGCATTACTGCCGTATGCACGTGATTTTGTTGGTTCTGTTTGTAATATATATTCTTTCATCATCGTTTGTAATTCTGTATAGCCTGCTAAATCCATCGCGTAACAAAAACGAATAACCGTTGATTCACTAACGCCTGCTTGACGACCTACCTCTGCTGCCACATGTAATGATACGGTGCGAGGATTGTCTATAATAAACTGTGCTACTTTGCGTTGCCCTTTTGATAAACGATGGAAACGTTTTTTAATTTCTTCATAAATCGTCATGCCAAACAACCTTCCTTTATATAATTAATCATCAAATGCTATTGCGTTTCGACGTAGCCACACATCTAAAATTCAATACATTTTTTAATAGGGACAGCTTCGGATGAGCCTTTTAGCTGTTCCTCAATACTTGCGCCAAATACGATTGCTGCAAAAAGAACAAGCTATACGGATGATTAATGTATACAAAGTAGCTTGCTTCTTTTTATTACGTCACGATGTACGTAGTATTAGTTACATTAACATTTTTATAGTTTGAAAACAATGACTTTTCAGAAAAAACTTTAGTTCGCTAAATTAATGAGCGCTTTTACGACATAACGTTCTATATTTCGTAATTACGTAGCAATTTTCAAACGAACTTTTTTGTCACATTGCCTATACCGTCACATCTAATCATTCCGAATTTCGAATAAAAGAAGCGAAAATAGGGTGAATGTAAGCTGACATTACTGCTATAAAAAACCAGCCAGACATCTTACCTGTCGACTGGTTTTACAGAAATGTTATTGCAACTCTGTTTGCTTCGTTTCTTTACCAAAGAATAGAACAGCGGCTGCACCAATTAAAATAGCACCGCAAAAAATCGCAAAAATCGTACTAATATCGTAGCCACTTGTTAACATCGAACCGACTAACAGCGGACCAAAAATTCCACCAATTCGACCAACCCCCGCTGCAATACCTGCTCCTGTACCGCGATTTACTGCTGGATATTGCTCCGGTGTGTACGCATAAAGCGCGCCCCATGCACCTAAGTTAAAGAATGATAGTGCCATACCTGCACCGATTAACATCGCAACACTTTCTGCATTCCCAAATACAAGTGCACTTGCTGCCGTTCCGATTAAATACGTGACAAGGACAAATTTACGGCCGAATTTTTCAATAAACCATGCGGCTGTAAAGTATCCTGGTAATTGCGCTAATGTCATAATCAATACGTACTTAAAACTTGTAATTAAATCAAAGCCTTTCCCCGTCATCACACTCGGTAACCAAAGGAACATACCGTAATAAGAAAATACAACTGAGAACCATAACACCCATAATACAAGCGTTTGTTTACGGTACGGTTTTGCCAATAAATCACGCATATTTTGCCAGACTGTACGTTTTTTTGCTGAAGCCTTTGCAACAAATTGCGGTGAATCAGGTAGCTTCATACGAATGTACAATGCATAAAACGCTGGTAAAGCGGTTAATAATAATGCCACTCTCCACCCATAATCAGGAATAACAAAATACGCAATAAGTGCACCAATTAACCAACCGGCTGCCCAAAAGCTTTCTAGTAAGACAACGACACGCCCACGCTCTTTTGCCTCTACACTTTCAGATACGAGCGTAGATGCAACCGGTAACTCTCCGCCTAATCCCATACCGACAAAGAAGCGTAGTATTAAAAAGACCGCTAATGTTGTGGTTAAAGCGGATAAGCCACTCGCGACCGAGAACAACACGAGCGTCCACATAAATATTTTTTTGCGCCCTATTTTATCAGCTAATAAGCCAAATACGACTGCACCAACTGCCATACCGATTGAGTTTACACTACCAATCCAGCCCATCTGCTGGGAATTTAACCCCCAATCAACCGCCAATGCCGCAATTACAAACGATAAAATCCCAACGTCCATTGCGTCGAACATCCAGCCAACACCCGCAACGCCCAATAGTTTATTACGCGATATTGGTTGTGTTGCTGTCGTTTCCTTTATTGTTGTCATTTTTATCTCCACCTGTCTTTACACTTGAATACACAGTAAATATAAACGTATTCGTGCAAAATAGCAATGAAAAATTATGCGCGTGTTTGGCTTCATTCCTATATAAAACGCTTCCAATTTTAAACGAGTACGAAATATGTTTCATTGTTTTGACAATTTCACAAATTCTATTGAATGACTGGCATTTTTACGTTAGAATGTCTTTTATACAAAAACAACTGTTCTCGTCATATGAACAACAAAGGAGTTAATACCGTTATGTGGAAAGGTTTAATCGAAGAATATAAACAATACTTACCTGTTACTGAAAATACACCAGCGTTAACATTAAATGAAGGTAACACACCTTTAGTACATTTAGTCAACTTGTCAAAAAAGCTTGGCATCGAGCTTTACGGTAAAGTAGAAGGTGCAAACCCGACCGGCTCATTTAAAGACCGCGGTATGGTATTTGCAGTAGCAAAAGCAATTGAAGACGGTGCGAAATGCGTAATTTGCGCATCTACTGGTAACACATCTGCAGCAGCTGCTGCTTATGCAACACGTGCCGGCATTAGCTCAATCGTTGTTATCCCGAAAGGTAAAGTAGCACTTGGTAAACTTGCACAAGCATGCATGTACGGCGCGAAAATTATCGAAATTGATGGGAACTTTGACGATGCTTTAAACATCGTACGTCGCGTTTCTGAAACAACACCTGTTGCACTTGTAAATTCAGTAAATCCTTATCGTTTAGAAGGTCAGAAAACAGCAGCATTCGAAATCGTCGATAGCTTAGGTGCTGCACCTGACTACTTATGTATTCCTGTTGGTAACGCCGGCAATATCTCGGCTTACTGGAAAGGTTTCAAAGAATACAATGAAGCAAAACAAACAGGCTTACCGAAAATGTTTGGCTTTGAAGCAGAAGGTGCTGCGGCAATCGTGCAAGGCGCACCAATTGCAAACCCTGAAACAGTCGCAACAGCAATTCGCATCGGTAACCCGGCAAGCTGGTCATTAGCAGAAGCAGCACGTGACGAGTCTGGCGGCATTATCGACGCTGTGACAGATGAAGAAATTTTAGCAGCTTATCAGCTAATTGCCGGAACAGAAGGCATTTTCGTCGAGCCAGGTTCTGCTGCATCATTAGCAGGTGTCATTAAATCAGTGGAAAGCGGCAAAATTCCACAAGGCAGCAAAGTAGTTACAGTATTCACTGGTAACGGCTTAAAAGACCCAGATACAGCAATGAATGTTTCAACAGTAGATTTAGTATCACTAAAAAATGATGAAGATGAAATCCGCACATATATTGAGGGCACACTATAATGACATGGCGTATTGTTGTACCTGGAAGTACAGCAAACTTAGGGCCAGGCTTCGATTCAATCGGGCTTGGTCTTTCCCTCTATTTAGAACTAACGGTAACGCCACAAGATACATGGGAAATTATCCATTTATCTGAGCAATTACCACAACAATTCATCATTAAAGAACATTTAATTTACTGTATCGCGAAACAAATTGCTGAACAATATGGCAAAGAGTTGCCTGGTTGTAAGCTAGAAATGACATCGGAGTTACCATTTGCACGTGGTCTTGGTAGCAGTGCTGCCGCAATTGTTGCTGGAATTGAAGTTGCGAATTTATTATGCGATTTGCAATTAACGACGCAAGACCGCCTCAACCTGTCTTCACAAATTGAAGGTCACCCTGACAATGCAACAGCTTCTGTTCTCGGTGGCTTAACGATTTCTGCAATGGATGCAAATGGCATTGTTGATACATTTCATGTGAATAATGTTGATGCTTCATTTGTCGTATTTATTCCGAATGTCGAGCTAAAAACATCTGAAGCACGCGGTGTATTACCAGATAATTTTTCACGTACGTACGCCGTTGAAGCGAGTGCCAATGCAAATATGCTCGCTGCTGCATTAATGGCACGTGATTTCAAACGTGTTGGTCATTATATGGAACAAGACCGCTTCCATGAGCCATTCCGCGCACAACTTGTCGTAAACTACGAAGACATTCGTATCGCGGCTAAACAAGCAGGTGCATATGGAACGGCACTAAGTGGTGCAGGTCCAACAATGATTTCGATTATTCCATCGACAATTGAAGATAGCTTTGTCGCGAAAATGGAAGAGTGTTTCCCACACCACCGTATCGTCTTAACGAAAGCGGACGAACAAGGCATTCAAGTTACGACAATTGCAACTGTATAAGTAAAAGAGCGTATCCTTTTTCATAAAGGACACGCTCTTTTTCCATTTTACAGGCATTATGACGGTATAATCCCCTATACGCTAAAAGTATGATTTTCACTTCAAAATAACATTTTTAACGTCGTTTATTCGATTTTTTCGTCATTAATCGTTATAATATAAAAGTAACTTCACACGTAAAGGGGAGATTTACTATGAAAATCGCAATTATCGGTGCTACAGGACGTGTCGGCAAACATGTACTACGTGAAGCATTAATGCGTAAACACGACGTTGTAGCCATTGTACGAAACGCAGCTAAACTACCAACTGATGTTGACGTTGAAGTGTTAGAAAGACAACTATTAGAGATTACAGCACATGATTTATTAGGTGTAGATACTGTCATTAATGCACTTGGCGCTGGTCAAGGCGAAGAGCATCTATATGTCGATTTAGGTAAGCATTTAATTCAACTATTAGAAGGCACACCGATTCACCTCATTACAGTGGGAGGTGCAGGAAATCTATTTGTCGATAAAGACAAAACACGTCGCCTGTTAGAACAAGAAGATTTTCCAGAAATCTATTTACCAACTGCGTTAAACCAGTTACAAAACTTAAAAGATTTAAATCGTTCATCTGTGAATTGGACGTTTATTAGCTCATCTGAAATTTTAGACCCATCTGGCCCACGAACAGGGCATTATATAAAAGGGAAAGACCATGTTCTTTATAACTCACAGTTAAATAGCTATGTTAGCTATGCAGATTTTGCAGTTGCAGTAGTTGATGAGGCTGAGAACCGTCAGCACTTGCAAGAACGCATTACAATCGCTTCTGAGAACATTACGAGTGCTTCATAGTGAACCATTCTCTATTTTAAGTATACGCGTACAGCAGCCATATAACGCTGTTTAAAACGTATGCTTATAAATACATCGTGTTCATTATGTCCATATAAAAAAAGACATCTGGTCGTCATACCAGATGCCTTTTTTTATGTCCTGATTGTTTGTTCTTCGTTTGTTGCCAACGCTGTAAAACGATAACACAAAAGATAAACCATGCTAATGCTAATCCCCAGCCCGCCAGTACATCAGAGAAGAAATGACGACTTTCAGCTACACGAGACATACCAACAAGCATAAATAATACCGTTGCGCCAATCCATACTGTCGTATGCACACGTGCTTGACGATAAAGTGCATTTAATACATAAACAGCTGTTAATATCCAACATAAGCTTGCCATCGTATGTCCTGATGGAAAGCTAAAACTCGTTAACTGGTCCGCAATTTCTGGACGCGGACGCTCGAAAATACGCTTCACCACTTGGTTAATAATATAACCACCGATAATTGTTGCAAATGTGAATACCGCATAATCGTTTCGCTTTTTCACTATACAAATGCCGATGAATACAGCTGCTAACACAAGTACAAAAATCGTTTCACCTAAATAATGAAATGCCGTAATGATGCCATTTCCGGCAATTGCTTGAGAAGCACGTGCATCAATTGTTTGGAACATGTCCGTGTTATATGTAAATGCAATCACTGTAAACAACAGCAAACCAGCTACCACTGTGCACCATTGCCATGTTTTCATACGTCCCCCTACCTTCCTTTTACTTCCATTATTATAGCGGTAAATGATGCTTTCGAAAAGTAGTGTAGCCAAAAGAATGTTGGATATAGCGTAAATGTTGAAAATAGAGAAATGGTTGCATTCGTATTGACGGAGTGTGAGTTCTATATGATTTGTGAATCAAATAATATGCTGGCGAGTGGCGTGAAAATGGCGACTCCTGCGAGAACAGCACTGTTTTTCAGTTTTTATCTCCAACTCGCCTTTTATCATTCAAATGTAATAACACAGGCAAGCTTCACTTTAAAAACACTAATATTTTTTCAGCATAACCTTCTTTTATAATTGTGCGACGCATTTATACAAATATATTTTTTATTCGCCTTTAGAAAAAGCGACATGTCTCCTTTGGGAGACATGTCGCTGTCATCGAATTATTTTAATTCGTTTAAGATTTCATCTAATTTTTGTGTTTCAGTTGTGATACCGTTTGAAGAGAAGTACCAGTTTACGCCATCAAGGTAAACAATTTTGCCTTCTTTGTAAGCACGAGTTTGTTTGATGATGTCGTTTTCGATGTCTGCTTGGATAGCTTCAACATCTGAAACTGTACGGTCGATTACTAATAATACTTCTGGGTCAACAGAAAGGATTGACTCATAAGAGAAGTCAGAACCGTGAGAAGAAGCTTCAATATCTTCTGTTACTGGTGTGAAACCGAAGTCATTGTAAACGTATGCGAAACGAGAATCTTCACCGTTGTCGAAACCAGAGATTTTCTTGTCGTTGTACATTGCTACTAATGCGCTTTCGTAACCGCCAGCTTTTTCATTTACTGCTGCCACTTTCTCATCTAATGTTGCTTTTAACTCTTCTGCTTTTTCTTCTTTACCGAAGATTGTTGCAGCTAAGTCAACCGTTTCTTTTACGCCAGCGATGTAATCAGAGTTATCAGAACCGATGAATACTACGTTTGGTGTAATTTCTTTTAATTCTTCATAGAAAGCACTTTGACGACCAGAGATGAAGATTACATCTGGCTCAGCCGCTGCTACTGCTTCGAAGTTGATTTCTTTTAAAGAACCAACGTCAGCAATATCATCAGATGGGGCGTACTTGTCTCTAATGTGTGCAGGAACGTTGCCTGTACCGCCGTTAGCAGCTACACCAACAATACCTTCAACACCTAAAGCATCAAGTGTATCTAAGAAACCGTAGTCGAATGAGATAATACGCTTAGGCTCTTCTTCTAAAGTTACATCTTCAAAAGTAAGTGAGCTTCCATCTTCATTTTCACGACCTGCTGATAAAGATTGTACAGTCATTGGGAATGCAGAAGTTTCTTCAGTTGCAGTCTCTTCGTTTGAAGTTTCTGTTGCAGCTGTTTCTTCTGTATCCTCTGCAGTTGTTGTTTCCTCTTCTTCAGCTCCACAAGCAGCTAGCATTAACGTTAATGCTGCAGTTGTCGTTAAAAAACGCCATTTTTTCATTGTAATGTCTCCTCCTGGATTGTCATCACCATCTTAAATGATAGTGATTATCGTTTTCATTTAACTAACGTAATTCTATACGAATTCTTTTACAATTGTCAATCATCTTTTAAAAAAACTTTTACAATTCATGTAGAACGATATGCTATGAATGCGAGTTAAAGTACACACAAATGCGACAACCGTCTTGTTCTTGGACCGGGATGTGCATGTCATAAACTTCTTGTAATGCCTCTGAATTAATAATTTCATTTGTTGGACCATCTTTAATAAGACGACCATCTTTTAACGCCACGATACGGTCTGAATATACAGATGCAAAGTTAATATCATGCAGTACGATAATAACCGTTTTCCCTAACTCGTCTACTAAACGGCGTAAAATTTTCATAATTTGTACAGAGTGTTTCATATCTAAGTTATTTAATGGCTCGTCTAATAAAATATATTCTGTATCTTGCGCAATAACCATTGAAATAAACGCACGTTGCTTTTGACCACCTGATAATTCGTCTAAATATTTATCCTGCATATCTGCTAAGTTCATATATTCTAACGCTTCATCAATTTTCACTTCATCTTCTGGTGTTAAACGACCTTTTGAGTACGGATAACGTCCAAATGCGACAAGTTCACGAATTGTTAAACGCACATTAATGTGGTTCGCTTGCTTTAAAATTGCGACACGTTTCGCAAATTCATGTGATTTAATACCCTTCACGTTGCTGCTATCTAATAAAACCTCACCAGTATCTGAATCTAATAGGCGGCTTACCATTGATAATAATGTCGATTTACCAGCACCATTTGGTCCAATAAATGACGTAATTGTACGAGGTTGAATTGTCACTGACACATCTTCTACAACAGGTTTTTTCGCAAAAAACTTCGACAGGCCTTTAATTTCAATCATCCTGCTGACCTACTTTCTTTTAGTAATAAGTAAATGAAGTATAATCCACCGACAAAGTTAATAATGACACTGATTGTCGTATTTAAATCAAATACGTGTAATACAAGGAATTGACCACCGACAAGAGCAATAATACTAATTAAACTCGCACCGAGAATTAAAATCGAATGCTTATAGGTTACTAAATATTGATACGCTAAATTGGCGACAATTAATCCTAAGAATGTAATTGGTCCAACTAAAGCTGTTGATGTTGCTAATAAAATAGATGATAAAATTAATACTTGTAATACACGCTTATCATAGTTTACACCTAAGTTAATCGCTGTTTCACGACCTAAGCCCATTACGTCTAAATCTTTCATCATCATTGCGCCCCAAATGAAGGACACAATTAAAATCGCCGCAGCAATATATAAAAGTTCAGCTTTTACGTTCGTAAAGCTCGCGAATAAACGTGTTTGTAGGCTTAAATATTCTACTGGGTCAATAATAACTTGTAAAAACGTCACAAAACTTCCGAGCAATGTGCCAATAACCATACCAGCTAATAGTAGTAAGTAGATTGGATATTTATCGGCACGGAATAAGAAACGGTATAATAATAACGCGAATAATACCATCGCTAAAATCGATACACCGAAGTTTAAGTAACGGCTTACAACAAAAATAGATGCCGAACCTAAGAAGAAATAAATAACCGTTTGTACCACTTCATACATCGAGTCAACCCCGATAATCGACGGTGTTAAAATACGGTTACGTGTAACAGTTTGGAACATAACGGTTGCGTACGCAATCGCTACACCCGTAATAATCATTGCAAGGACACGAATAACACGTTTTGGGAACGCATAGCTAAAACCACCTTGAATGTTATAAAATAAGAATCCTGCAATTGATAACATAGCAAGAGCAACTAATACTAATATTTTAATGAGGTTTTTTCGTTTTACACTACTTTGCATATGCTTTCCCCCTAAATAACATCACTAAGAAGATGGCACTACCGATTACTGCAACCGTCGTGTTTACCGGAATTTCATATGGGTGAACAATTAAGCGGCTGAAGATATCACATGCTAGTAGGAATACAACCCCAAGTGCAATTGTATGTGGAATCGTTTTACGTAAATTATCGCCTAAATATAACGATACGATGTTTGGAATAATTAACCCTAGGAACGGAATAACCCCTACTGTTAAAACAACAGTTGTTGAAATAACGGCTACAAGTACTAAACCAATGTTTAATACGGTTTTATAACTAAGTCCTAAGTTCTTTGCAAAATCTTCACCCATTCCTGCAACAGTAAATTTGTTCGCAAAAATATATGCTAGTATAATCGCTGGTACTGCTACGTATAGTAGTTCGTAACGACCTGATACGACCAATGTAAAGCTTCCCATGAAGAAGGCGCTCACATTTTGCATAATTTCTGATTCATAAGCAAAGAATGTTGTAATTGCAGAAATAATATTCCCGAACATAATCCCGATTAATGGAATAAAAATAACATCTTTAAACTTAATACGGTCAAGTAATTGCATGAAGATAAATGTTCCTGCTAACGCGAATGCAAAACCAAATAAAACTTGTTGCATATACGTTACTTGTGTGAAGAACACCATCGAAATTACAATCCCTAGTTTCGCAGCATCTAATGTCCCCGCTGTTGTAGGTGAAACGAATTTATTACGGCTTAGTGATTGCATAATTAACCCCGCAATACTCATACCTGCGCCGGCTAAAATAATCGCCATTAGTCGTGGCACACGGCTGGCTAAAAAGATTTGCATCTTATCAGAATCCCAGTCGAGTAGGTCACTTGGTCTAATATCAATTGCGCCTACAAACAGAGAGATAAACGACAAAATAACAGCTGCTACAATTAGCATCCATAGTCTCATTTCGTAAACCTCATTTATTCTATTTTGTTTTCTTTTCACAATGAAAATGATTATCATTGCATGTAAAACTCATTATATACCCTTTCTCTATAGTCATTCAACCGTTCTCGCTAATTGAGAATGAAAAAAATAGCCAATCATTAACATATTTCATGTATAAAATACAATAATATCAACATATTGTAGATAACAAAAAGACTTCATCACCTGCGAAAAAAATTTCAAATTCAAAATATTTAAGAATCATTTTAATTTGACATTTTTGTCAAATAAAATAATTCTAAAAAACGTACAAATCAGCGCTATTTGTACGTTTTTAGATTATACATATGTATTTATGCCAATTGTGATACGCTCAAGGTGCTCGTGATTAAGCCCATAGCCACGCCCTGCCACTGTTGGCACACTGATTTTCGCCCCGCTTGCTGTAATTTCAGGTACTGTAATATCTTCGTACCAGTAGCGATTAGCACCTGCAATATCAGATGCATACATAAAGTTTGGTAGCGATGCAATTGCTATCGCATGTGCACGACCTATTCCAGCCTCTAACATTCCCCCACACCACACACCAATGTCATGTTGTTCACAATAATCATGAATACGTATTGCTTCTGTAAAACCACCAACTCGCGCAAGCTTCACATTTATAATTTTACAACTTTTTAATTGTATAGCTCGCTTTGCATCTGCTAATGAACAAATACTTTCATCTAAGCAAATGGGTGTAGTGATATGTTGCTGTAAAATCGCATGTTCAACAAGATCATCATATGCAAGTGGTTGTTCAATCATCACTAAATTAAATTCATCGAGTGCTTTTAAACGATCTAGTTGCTTAAGTGTGTACGTAGAATTAGCATCTGCCATTAAATCAATTGTTGGAAAATGACGACGAATCATGCGTAAAAGGTCAATGTCTTCGCCTGGCTTTATTTTTACTTTAATGCGTTTATACCCTTCATCCAATGCATGCTGAATACGAGCAATCATCGCGTTTTCATCTTGCTGTAAACCAATGGCAACGCCGACTTCAATCGCTTGCTGTGTACCGCCTAATAATTGTGCAAGTGGTTGATCGACAAGCTGTGCATATGCATCCCAGACAGCAGTCTCTACAGCTGACTTTGCCATTTGATTACGACGAATCGGTTCAAAAAGTGTATGAATATCGCGTGGATGCTTTAGCGAACGATGTAATACAAGTGGTGCAAGTACATCTCCAATTATATGTTGCATCGTCCCAATCGTTTCTTCAGTGTAATAAGGCTTTTCAAATGCGAGCCCCTCACCATACCCAATAATCCCGTTCGTTGTATGTACTTCGACAACTAAAAATGGCTTATCATGAATCATATCGATGCCACTTTTAAACGGTGCTTTCAATTGCATTTTCGCAGTGCGTACAACCATTCTTTCTATTTGAAACATACATATCCCACCATTCTCTTTTTTGGAGTTTCTTCTATTATATTAGAAAAAATAAAAGTTTGGACACCTACACTTTATTATAGTAGTGTACTGTATTTTTGCACAAAAAAAAGCGCGCCCAAGAATCTCTTCTTAGACGCACTTCTTTTCTTGTTATTTTACACCTTTCATCGCACGAGAAATGATTGGTGAAATGATTAAAATAATAATACCGATAACTACTGCAAATGCACCAAGCACACCGAAGTATGTTACTTCTGATACAACTGCATAAATACGTACTAACTGTGCGTTAATCGCTGATGCCGCTGCTGATGCTAAGAACCAAATCGCCATTGTTTGTCCGGCGAATGCTGCTGGTGCTAATTTTGTTGTTGCTGATAAACCTACTGGTGATAGTAATAATTCACCGATTACTGCTAAGAAGAATGAACCAACTAACCACCAAGGGCTTACTAATGTTTCGCCACCGTTTGATAACATACCTGGGATAACCATTAAGAAGAATGATGCCCCTGCAAAGAATAATGCGTATGAGAACTTACGTGGTGTCGATGGATTACGTACGCCAAGTTTCATCCATAATGTCGCAAATAATGGTGCCAGTAAAATGATAAACATTGGGTTTAATGATTGGAACCATACTGGTGAAATCTCAAAGCTACCTAACATTAAATTCACGCGCGTATCTGCATACGTCGCTAAAATTGTTGCACTTTGGTCAGCAATTGCCCAGAACATTACTGCTGCAATGAATAATGGGATATACGCTAACACACGTGATTTTTCTTCCGTTGTCGTCTTTGGACTACGATACATATATGTGAATAAAATTGTTGGAATTAAAATCCCTAATGTTGTAATGACTAATGAGAAGTTTGCAACCGTTAATGTGCCTGTTGCATTGGCTACTAATACTAATGCGATAATAACCGCTACTGCGATAATCGCAATAATAGACATTTTTTTCTTTTCTGCTGGTGTCATTGGGTTTGGCGGGACTGTACCTGCTAAACCTAAGTTTTTCTTAGCCGTTACGACATAAACGATTAACCCTAATGCCATACCGAACGCTGCTACAGAGAAACCTGCGTGGAAACCTGCTGCTTGGTACACACGATCAATAATTAATGGTGATAAAAACGCACCCATATTAATACCCATATAGAAGATTGAGAAACCTGCATCACGACGTGCATCTTCCTCTGTATACATATCCCCTACAATGGTTGATACATTCGATTTTAATAAACCTGTACCGATAATGATAAAGAACATTGAGCCAAATAATAATGTTGCACTACCTGGTAATGCTAATAATATATGACCAATCATAATTAAAATACCACCGTAGAATACCGCTTTTCGCGTACCGAATACGCGGTCTGCTAAATAACCACCGATGATTCCTGACATATAAACAAGCGACCCGTAAATCGCCATTACTGTATTTGCTGTTGTACGGTCTAAGCCTAAACCACCATGATTTAATTCATAGTACATGTAGTACAGTAAAATTGCGCGCATCCCGTAGTAAGAGAAACGTTCCCAAAACTCCGTGAAGAATAATGTAAATAACCCTTTAGGATGACCGAAAAACCCTTTTTGAGGGACTGATTTGACAATGTCGTCTCTACTCAACATAAATTTTCACCCTTTACTATAATATTCTAACAATTTATCTTATTAGTCTGTTAAACAAACCATTTCACTACACTAAAGCAAAATTAATTATTTTGCAATAGGTATTTAAAAAGTTAGAAAATATTATTTTTTCAATATGTTTAGCATTATACACCTTTTTTGACGTCAAACTTATTGTTTAGAATACATTTAATTTTCAAATAAATATTTTATACTAAATAAATACAAATAAAAATAACATATATAATATTTCAATATAACAAATAATATTTATAAAAAAACCGATTTGAAATGTTGAACCTTTCAAATCGGTTGCTTCTACATATAAAATTCTTATTTCTCTACAACAAACTGCTTATATTTTTGGTAGTCGGACTCTTGCAGTTCAACACTTAATAATGTGCCGTCCTCTTCATAAGATGTTTCAAAAATCGATGCTTGCATATTAAAATAAGAAACAATATCGCCACGGTCATATGGAATTAGCATGTCACAACGTACATAGTTTGAGAAAATTTCTTCGCGAATCATGTGAATTAATTCATCTAAACCTTCATCTTGTTTCGCTGAAATCCAAATATTATCGCCACTCACCATTGGATAACGTAAGTCTGCTTTATCTGATTTATTGTACACATAAATAGTTGGTACATCTTCTACACCAATCGCTTTTAATGTGTCCTCTGTCACTTCCATCATATAACGGTATTCTTCATTCGATACGTCTACAATGTGTAACAGTAAATCAGAGTCACGCGCCTCTTCTAATGTTGAACGGAAGGCTTTAACAAGATGGTGTGGTAATTTACTAACGAATCCAACTGTATCCGTTAATAAAAAGCGTTTATTATCCTCTAAATCAATTTGACGCACACTTGTTTCCAGCGTTGCAAACAGCATATCTTTTTCGAATACTTGCTTGTCATCATGCTGACCAATTTTACGTAAAATTTGATTCATAATTGTCGATTTACCAGCATTTGTATACCCAACAATAGACACGACTGGAATCGCATTTTTTTTACGTTGTTTACGCTGTGTCTCGCGCTGTGATTTTACTTCTTCTAAATCACGACGTAGCTTTGTAATTTGGTCTTCGATTTTACGACGGTCTAACTCTAGCTTCGTTTCCCCTGCACCACGGTTACTAAAACCACCGCTTGTGCCACCACCTTGACGTGATAATGAAGCATGTAAGCCGACTAATCTCGGTAACATATATTGTAGTTGTGCAAGCTCTACTTGCATCTGTGCTTCCTTCGTTTTTGCACGACGCCCGAAAATATCTAAAATCAGCATTGTGCGGTCAATTACTTTACAATCTAAGTCACGCTCTAAATTTCGGATTTGTGATGGCGATAATTCATCATTAAAAATAACGATGTTTGCATTTGCCTCTTCATAAAAAGCACGAACTTCTTCAATTTTCCCTGTACCTACATAATGAGATGGTGTTACGCGTTCTAAATTTTGCGTGACAACACCAACCACTTCTACTTCAAGTGCTTGTGCTAAATCAGCTAACTCTTCCATTGAGTAATCGAAGTGTTCATCATTTCGTAAATTGACGCCAACTAAAATCGCACGTTCTATTAATTTTTCAATTTCATTTAATTTTTGCATAGTAACCTCCATTAAAACGCTCATGTCGTTGTTGTTAATTATAACATAGCCTTATTCACTACACCGTTTTTCGGAGACGACGAAATCGAAAGCACTACACTTTTATGATAAACTAAAGCCAATCAAATCGATTTAGCCTTGCTAACTATTTTAATTAAAGGACGGTAATTATGGAATTTCAACAAATGAAAGAAGCGCTACTTGAACGCATTGAACAGCAACAACTTGTACAAGCAACAATTAGCCAACCTCGCTTAAAATCTAATGATGTAAAACGTATTAAATTAAAACCTCTTATGCTAAAAGGAATTTATCATATTCAACTCGAATATCAATATGAGCGCATTTTAAAACATGAAAATGTGACACTTGACGCATTTCCAGCGGCTCTGGATGCTTGCTTTGAGGACTTCCGCCAGTTCCAAGGTGAGTTTGTCGATGAACAAATTCATGTGCAATTATCCAAAAAAAATAAAGTGTTATTTAAAACGACAAAGCAACAACAAAAAAAAGAAGTTAACTTAGCACATAACCGTAAAAAAAATTACTTATTAGATGAAACAACACCATACCCATTTTTAATTCGCTTAGGTGTGCAAACAGAAGACGGTACGGTGAAAAAGCAAAAATATGATAAGTTCAAACAAATTAATCGTTTTGTGGAATTTATTGATGATGCACTTGCTCACTTACCAAAAGACCGCACTATTCGTATTTTAGATTTCGGTTCAGGAAAATCGTACTTAACGTTCGCGCTGTACCACTATTTAAAAGTTGAAAAAGGACTAGATTTACATGTAACAGGCTTAGATTTAAAAAAGGAAGTTATTGAAGAATGTAATCAAATTGCCCACGACCTTGGCTATGACCAGCTAGAATTTTTAGTAGGCGATATTAATGATTATAATGATGAAACTGCTGTAGATATGGTTGTCACACTACATGCTTGTGATGTGGCAACGGATATGGCATTAGCACGTGCCGTTAAATGGGGCGCTAAAGTTATTTTAAGTGTGCCTTGTTGCCAGCATGAATTAAATCGACAACTACAAGCACCCGCTCTGAATGTCATGCTCCAACACGGTTTAATTCGTGAGCGTTTTGCTGCACTTGCAACAGATTCCATTCGTGCGCAAATTTTATCACTTGTTGGCTATGAAGCGCAGCTACTTGAATTTATTGATATGGAAAACACACCGAAAAACATTTTAATTCGTGCCTATCATACTAGAAAACCAGCAACACAAGAAGCACGCGAACAATATGATGCATTCGTTCAGTTTCTATCGGCGAAGCCATTTTTACACAATGAATTAACAACTTATTTAGATGAGGTGAAATAACGATTGATTACAAGAGCAATTGTCCGCAAACCTGGTGAAAGCTTTGCGGAAGGTCAAACAGCGTCAGAAGGTCCCACCCCCAATTATGAGCTGGCACTTCAACAGCACGCTCAATATGTAGAAGCCATCCGTACGTGTGGCTTAGAGGTTATCGAACTTTACGCGAACGAACTTTATCCAGATTCAACATTCGTTGAAGATGTGGCCATTACGACAAGTCGCTTTGCTGTTTTAGCGAATCCCGCCTCTCCTACTCGTAGCTATGAGGCAAAGCTAATCGAGCCTGTGATCCAAGAACATTTCGATAAAATTTATCGTATTTTCGAACCTGGGAAATTGGAAGCTAGCGATATTTTAAAGATTGCAAACCACTTCTATGTCGGCTTAACCGCTCGTACAAATGAAGAAGGCGCTGCGCAATTTAAACACGTTGTTGAGCATAATGGCTACGAATGTGACATCATTGGCGTAGAGCATGCTGCTTATTTAAAACAATGTGTCACATATATCGGCAAAAATACAATTCTAGTCAATGAGACATTTGCGAAGCATCCTCTTTTTGCAAAGTATGAGAAGATCATTGTGCCCGCACATGAACACTATGCAATTAATGCGTTGAAAATTAATGAACATTTATTAATTCCTGAAGGGTATCCTGAAACAGCGGCACTTTTACAACAAGCTGGATTTACGTATACACCCATTGCCTTATCTGAGTTTCAGAAACAAGACGGGGCACTTACATGTTTATCATTACGCTTTTAAGCAGAACATCTGCCAAAAGCGCCACGTCGTGTGGCAAGGCAGATGTGACAAACATCGTGTTTGCCTCAAGCCATGCCTACGAAACGCATCCGCTATGTAGAGTAGCACCCAAAGCACAAAAATATCCTTCAGCAGTTGTCATTGCTGAAGGATATTTCTTTTTGTCTCAATCTCTTTAGATTGTTTACGTTTCTTCAATAAAGGTAATAACTACCTAACGATACGATTATTTTAGAAAATATGTGTGAAAAACAACAGTATTTATCGATGTTTTCAATTTACATTAGCTTAATATTTTGTCTTGTTTTTAAAAAATATGTACACAAAAAATATTTTCTGTCTATTTTATTTTTATTGTTTTTCCGATAGAAATAAAGACAAATAAGACAATTAAATTCTTTTTCTAAAATTTTAAACAGTTGAATCCGTTTACAATCCTAACTATTTTTTTGTGCAAAATTCACACCTTATGTTACAAGAATGTAAATTTTGATATTTCCAAGTTAATTTTTATGTTGTTTTTGTAAAACGTTTGCTATGATAAATAAGGTTTCAAAACCAATCTATTTTTAAAGATATTTTATACTTTATATATTCTAGGAGGCACTAGACCACAATGTTTAGTTCAAAAAAACCAGATCCATTTTTCGCAGCACTTTTAAAAATCTCTCAAAACGTGCAAGAGTCAATGCACTTTGCGAATGATTGCAAAATTGACAGCCCTGCGTCACTAAAAGAGATCAGTATTAAAATGAAATCATTCGAAACAGCTGGTGACAAATTAATTCACGAATTAATCGTTGAATTAAATAAAGCATTCTTAACACCTATCGAGCGCGAAGACATTTTAGCATTAGCGATTCGTTTAGACGATGTGTTAGATGGTATGGAAAACACAATTGCTCACTTTGAAATGTATTCATTTACAGAAGTAAACGAGCAAATGCGCCAATTCTTAAAGTACATCACATTATCAACAGATGAAGCCGTAAAAGCGATGGAATCATTAAACCGTAAAGATTTAGTTGGTATGCGCCAACATGCGATCTTAATTAAAGATTACGAGCGCGAGTGTGATGAAATTTTCCGTTCTTCAATTAAACAACTATTCTTAAGCGAAAAAGATCCTATTCGTTTAATCATTTTCAAAGACATTTACGAGCAGTTCGAAGAGATTGCAGACTTCTGCCAAAATGTAGCGAACACAATCGAAACTATCATTATGCGTAACGCGTAATTTAAAAAGGACGAGGAATTAAACTATGGATATGCTATTGATCATTACCATATTAGTCGTAATTTTCGCTTTAGCGTTCGACTTTATTAATGGTTTCCATGATACAGCCAATGCCATCGCAACGTCAGTTTCGACACGTGCATTAAAGCCACGTGTAGCTGTCATGATGGCTGCAGTCATGAACTTCTTAGGGGCAATCACATTCGTAGGGGTAGCAAAAGCTATCGCGAGTGATATCGTTGACCCATTCTCTTTAAACTCTTTTGACGGTGATACAACTGGTTCTATCGTAATTTTAGCGGCTCTATGTTCAGCAATTACATGGAACTTATTAACATGGTACTTCGGTATTCCATCAAGTTCATCACATACATTAATCGGTTCTATTGCTGGTGCAGCGATTGCATCTGCAGGCTTTGGTATTTTAAACTACGAAGGTTTCACAAAAATCCTTCAAGCGTTATTACTTTCTCCTGTTATCGCTTTAGTTATCGGTTTTACAATGATGAAACTATTCAAGTTCTTATTTAAAAACTTCAGCCTTTATTCAACAAACAAAGGCTTCCGTTTAGTACAAATCGGTACAGCGGCACTACAAGCATTTACGCATGGTACAAACGATGCTCAAAAAGCAATGGGTATCATTACAATGGCGTTAATCGCTGCAAGCATGCAGTCTGGTGACGAAGTACAAGATTGGGTACGTGTTGCCTGTGCCCTAGCAATGGGTCTTGGTACAGCTGTTGGTGGTTACAAAATCATCAAAACAGTTGGTGGTAAAATTATGAAAATCCGTCCAGTAAACGGTGTTGCAGCTGACCTTTCTTCTGCTTCAATCATTTTTGGTGCGACATTAATCCACTTACCAGTATCAACAACGCACGTAATTTCTTCTGCAATTATGGGTGTTGGTGCAGCACAACGTGTGAAAGGCGTAAACTGGGCTATCGCACGTAAAATCGTTATTACTTGGTTCATTACAATGCCAATTTCTGCATTAATGGCCGGGATATTCTTCTTATTATTAAACTTATTCTTCTAATAAGCTTCATATGTGAAGTAATATACATCACAAAAAAGCCTTCAGCAATAATAATTGCTGAAGGTTTTTTACTTTTATTCAAGCTTGTTCGCTTTAGCAATGCGTTTTTTGCACCATGATGTAATATCGATATAGCCCCTGACAGCAAATTTGTCGGGGCTTTTTTAGTGCTGTGATTTGTCAGAAAAGATGTTGTATCAGAAAAGTTGTATACTAAAAAGTAGTATCGTAACTTTATTAAGAGAAGGTGAGGCATTTTATGAAACCATTTTCCATGCTCGTTACACGCTTCCCGAAAGCTATACTTGCTTGTTGGAGCGTATTATTTTTAGCAATGGCGTTTTTTGCGATTCAACTGCCTGATAAGTTACAAGGAGACGGTTTTTTCGTAGATGGTGACCATGCGTATGTCGGTGAGGAACTATCGAAAAACTTTAACGTACCTGACCAAACAATTTTCGTCGTCTTTGAACAGCATGATGATACGACAATTCGTGAGATCATGGATAAGCTAAGTGGCGTCGAGCATTTACAAACGATTGTGTCACCACTCGATGATGCTACCTATCAAAAAGGCGATATCGCGTATGGCATGTTGCACTTTGACCATACCGTCACAAACTTCCCTGATATTATTGAAGACTTGCGTGACGTTCTTGCTCCCTATGAACAAATTTCCTTAACAGGTGGTCCAGTCATTAATGTCGATATTAATAGCGCGAGCCAGCAAGATTTAATTACTGCTGAAACAATTGGCTTACCGATTGCGCTGCTTGTTCTTGTGCTCGCATTTGGGACATTGCTTGCATCGCTGTTACCGATTATTATTGGTGCGATTAGTGTTGTGACAGCATTCGGCTTTATGGTAATCGCAAGCAACTGGACAGACCTTTCCATTTTCGTTTTAAATATTGTACCAATGCTTGGCCTTGCACTTAGTATTGATTTTGCGCTCTTGTTTATTAATCGCTACCGTGAAGAGATTGCGAAATATAGCGCAAAAGAAGCGATTGAACGTACCATTCAAACATCGGGTCGTTCCATTATTTTCTCAGCAATTTGTGTCATCATCGGTTTAGGTGCGATGATTGTTATTCAAGTGGAGCTCTTCCAAAACATTGCGCTAAGTGGTGCAATCGCCGTCTTTTTGGCCGTACTTGCAAGCTTAACATTACTACCTGCGTCAATGTTATTACTTGGTGACCGTTTAAATAAATGGCGTTTAATTCGCTTACGTGATACATCACCGCGTTGGCGACGCTTTGCAAACTTTGTCATGAAATATCCGGTTGCGATTATTGTCGTTGCGTTGCTGTTACTCGGTACAGCCATGATTCCATTAAAGGATATTGAGTTGGCAATTCCGTCCGTCGATTCTTTACCTGAAAGATTTGACTCGCGTGCTTCCTATGACTTGCTTGCCGATACATTCGGTATTGATGAGCAAGCGACTGTTTACGTACTAGCCGAACAACAAGATGGTTGGACAACAGATGCACAGCTGCAGCTAATCGATGATATCGCTGAAAAAATTAATGCATTCGATATCGTCACACGCGTCGACACCATCTTTACTACGTCCGATGTAGACGTAGAAACATGGATTGCCATGCAACAGCAACCTGAAGCCGCGGCACAGCTTGCACCAATTCAGGAAGCCTTTATTAATGATACACAACTCATGATACCTGTAACGATTGACGCTGATGGCACCTCAACAGAAGCGCAAGATTTTGCGCGAACATTAACAGATGCTGAGCTCGGCGTTGATTTTGCGATTAGTGGCTTACCAAAATATAATCAAGAAATTTTTGATGAAATGTTTTCGAAAATTGGCGTTGCTATTGCCATTATTATCGTATCGACATTTATTATTTTAATGCTTGCCTTTAAGTCCGTGCTCATTCCGTTAAAAGCGATTTTTATGAATGTAATAGGTCTTGGTGCAACGTTCGGCATTTTAGTATATGTATTCCAATACGGACATTTTGGCCTGCCGGAAACGACCATTGCGCTTATTATTCCAGTTGTTGTCTTTTGCTTAGTGTTTGGCTTAAGTATGGATTATGAAGTATTTTTAATCTCTCGTATTCATGAAGAGCATATGAACGGAAAAACGAATACAGAAGCGACTGTTAACGGCTTAGTGGCAACGTCCAAAATTATTACATCTGCAGCGTTAATTATGATTGTCATTACCGGTGTCTTCGCCTTTACAGATGTTATGCCGGTCAAGCAAGTTGGTGTCGGCATTGCCATTGCCATTGCTATTGATGCGACCATTATTCGCCTCCTCCTTGTGCCAAGTTTTATGAAGCTTTTTGGCGAATGGAATTGGTGGTATCCATTCAAAAAATAACAAAAAAGCTTGTAGCTTTTTCGCTACAAGCTTTTTAATATATCAAGCGCACTGTTTATTGCTCGGTCTTGCTGATCAATAAAAAATAATATCGTAAACACAATTACAACACACATTATAATGGTTGCCCCTATAAACATCACGACAAATTTCTTACTGTTCATCACGCACCTCACCTTCGTTATGCATGCTTCGTTTTTAAGCGGAATCCTTCTTCTAATAAATAGCTTTTCGCTGTTTCGTATTTACCGAAAATCTCTTCAACATTTTCACCGTGATATACACCGTAATCATGCCCATCAAAACGCACAGTTAACACATCACCTTCGCGATTTGACCATGTTTCATGTAACGGTAATACAGGCTCGTCTTCCTCTGTTAAATACGCAATCACGTCTGCTAAAATGTCGCGTAATTGCTTCTCCGAGAACTCACGAATATTCACTAAATGACGCTCATCTGCCATGCTTTCATATGCTAATAAATCGCCGACAAACACATATCCATTGCCATTTGGATGTAATTTTTCTACCACTAATGTTTTTTCGTAAAGACTTGTTGGTAAATGGTAGTTCACACGTTTTAGTGAAATGTCTTTGCGCTCTAATTCAGAATATGACTCAATAATTTGTTGCTTTTGTTCAAATGTTAGCATGTATAATAGATGCTCCTTTTCTTTTCTCCTTTAAGTATACGAGTTCACGCATAAAAAAGCACGTTACAAAACTGCAACGTGCTGTTGAATATATTGAATCACTTGTTGTACATACTGCTCACGGAAGCCGACGATATGTTTTAGCGAAATATCGCGCTGTAATGGTTGGCGTTTGCGGTCAATTTCTTCAAAACCGTCCACAAAAAACGTAGTGCTATCGCCATTTAAACACGCCATCACATCTGTTAACTTTGCTTTTACAATGCCTGCTACTTCCTCTGCTTGTAGCGTAAATGCTGAAAAACTTTGTGGCGCTCTCGCTAAAAATACATGACAAAATTCACGATCAATCATATGTGACGACATAATTTCGCACGCGACAATGCCCATCTTTTCAACGTCTTCGATTGTATACGTAATGCCAATTTCCTCGGCTACTTCACGCAAACCATCCTCTGGTGTCTCGGTCGCCAGTAAATGATCTGCAGCTGTAATATCAAATAAGTTTGGATAATCCTTTTTCAGTGGGCTACGTAGCTGAAAGTAAAGATGTTCCTCATCATATAGCCAACAATGGAACGTTTCATGCCATAAACCTTGCGCATGTGCTTCGTCACGTGACGCAATACGGAGCCACTCATGCTTCTCATTAAAAATACGTATATATTCGGTCATGATACTTCCTGCTTTGCCGTTTCTTGAATCGAGCGACGCGCCTCATATAAATTACGCACAATTATTTTAATAACAGCATACGCCGGTACAGCGATAATAATTGCTAAGAAGCCACCGAAGCTACCTGCTGCTAAAATAACTGTAATTACCGTTAGCGGGTGTAAATCTAAAGATTGTCCCATAACGTTTGGCGTAATGACATTACTTTCTAGCTGCTGTGCCACTAAGTTAATAATCGCCACCCAAATCACTAACGTTGGGTCTTGAATTAATGCCACAATGACAGCTGGCGCAAATGACAGCCATGGTCCTAAAAACGGAATCATATTCATAAAGAAACTTAAAATAACTAAAATTAATGTGTACTCTAAACCAATAATTGAGTAACCAATTAAAATTAAAATCGCTAACAATAAACTAACAAGCATTTGCCCTTGTACATAATTACTGATTGTCTCATCAATATCTTCTAATGTTTTCTTCATCCAGTCTCGGCGTTTGCCAGAGAAGAATTGATAAATAAATGGCGCAAACTTCTCGTGGTCCTTCAACATAAAGATAAAGAAGAACGGCACAATAATGAGTGAGAACGTTGCTGACACAATTGATGTAATCGCTGATACTAACCAAGAACTAAATAAAATCGCATAATCTTGAATCGAGTTCGAAATTGTATCAATTGCTTCTTCTAATTGTGGTGGGAAATCAGACTTATTCGCTAACACATAATCCACTGCACGTTGAATTTCATTGGCAATCGACGGTGCTGCTTGTACTAAATTATTGACTTGCTCTGATACCGGGTCTCCAACCATAAAAATAAGTGCTGTACCTATGCCTACTAATAAAATTAAAATAATGACGATACTTCCCCAACGCGGCACACCACGCTTTTCAACGAAGCGCTGAATTGGCACAGTAATATAATACAGGACGCCACCGATTAATAATGGCATACCCACGGCTGATAAAATAACAAAAATCGGGTCAAATAGCCATTTTATTTCAACAGCGTATTTCAAAATTAAAATAACTAATAATATACCTATGCCCCATTGAAACCATGCTTTATTCGTCATACCTACACATCCTTTCGTATTGTTACATACCCATAAGTGTACTAAAAATCACCTAAGTCTGCTCGATTTCGCTTTTTATTTTTTCACAATATTAAAAGAATACAATTTCCTAACTGCAAGAACAGTAAATTGCTTTAGCGCAAAAGAAAAACCTCCAGCAATAATCATTGCTGGAGGTTTTTCCATCGTAGTACATACGCTTATAAATTTTGATCGTCCACACTATTTAAATAGTCTTCAATCGAACCAATAACCGACTCTACACAACCATCTTCAAATGGCGAAATTAAGCCTGCTTCTTTAACAAGCTTCGTAAATGACATCGAACCGCCTAAATCACATAAATGTAAATAGTCTTTCCACGCGCTATCGAAGTCTTCACGCGAACGTTTCCAAAATTGGAACGCACAAATTTGCGCTAATGTGTAATCGATATAGTAGAACGGACTGTTATAAATATGTGCTTGGCGTTGCCAGAAGCCACCGTTTTCTAAATACGTAATGCCATCAAAGTCACGCTGTGGTAAGTATTTCTTCTCAATTGTACGCCATGCTGCTTTACGCTCTGCTGGCGTCATGTCAGGGTTTTCGTAAACGACATGCTGGAACTCATCAACTGCCACGCCGTACGGTAAAAATTGTAGACCTGATACTAAATGTGAGAATTTATATTTATCAGCTTGTTCTTTAAAGAATAATTCCATCCATGGCCATGTGAAAAACTCCATGCTCATTGAGTGAATTTCGCATGACTCGAATGTCGGCCATAAATACTCCGGCACCCCGATGTCACGGCTACGATATACTTGGAACGCATGTCCTGCCTCATGTGTTAATACATCAATATCGCCTGACGTACCGTTAAAGTTTGAGAAAATAAATGGAGAATGGTAGTCATCGACAAATGTACAATAACCGCCACCTTCTTTCCCTTTTTTCGCTTCTAAATCCATTAAGTCACGCTCAATCATAAATTCAAAGAACTCATGCGTTTCTGGGGATAACTCTTTATACATTGTACGTCCGTTATCCACAATCCACTGTGCGTCTCCTTGTGGTTTGGCGTTACCTGTTGTGAACTCTAACGCTTCATCATAAAACTTAAACGCGTCAACACCGATACGTGCAGCTTGACGCTCATATAATTTTTGCGAAATTGGCACGATAAAATCACGTACTTGGTCACGGAATTTTTGTACCATTTCTGCATTATAATCAATGCGGTTCATACGTACATAACCTAGCTCAACGAAGTTTTTGTAGCCCAGTGTTGTTGCAATTTCGTGACGTACTTTTACAAGCTCATCATAAATACGGTCAAACTCGTCCTCATGTTGCGCGAAGAATGCTGTGCGTAGCTCCATTACTTCTTTACGTACAACACGGTCTGTTGATTCTGCAAACGAACCTAGCTGGGCTAATGTATACGTTTCACCGTTATAGTCAATTTGCGCTGACGCAACAAGCTTGCTGTAATCCGATGATAGTTTATTTTCCTTCATTAATAGTTCTATAATTTCTGGAGAGAACGATTTAATTTGGTAATCCGCTAAATCAAATAGCTGTTGCCCAAATTTTTGTTCTAACTGCTCGCGGAATGGCGATGCGACTAACGCTTTATAGTAATCTGTTGTCACATCTTCCATGCGTGGTCCTACTTCATCAATAAAGTCGCGTTCCGCTTGATAAAATGCATCATTCGTGTCAATCGATGCGCGAATATACGCTAAGTTCGATTGTGTGCTGAAGTCTGAAGAAATAGTGTTCAGTGTGTTAATCACGTCAATTTGTTGTTCTAGCGTTTCTGCCGCTTCAAATTTTGCCACTAATGCTTTTGCTTGTTGTACCATTTCATCAATATTCGGACGTTTATACTCATAATCTTTAAATGTTGTTGTCATCTATCGTTCCTCCTCTAATTGCTCAGTAATATTATTATTTCGTAATTCTAAATATTTTGCAATGCCAAGCATCGAAAAAATAGGAATTATAAAATCCTCCGTCCGTATTTCACGAGCGAAGGATTTTTAAGAGTGATTATAGCTTAAATTGATTCACAGCTTGATGTAACTGTTGTGATAGTTTAGCTAATTGCTCAGATTGCTGAAGCATATGTGCGGCGCTTTGCTGTTGCATCGCTGCAGCTTCACTAACATCTTGTACTTGTTCTTCCGCATGGCTCGCACTTGCAGCCATTTCTTCCATCGAAGCAGATACTTCTTCTGTATTAGCACTCATTTGCTGTGCCGAGCCACTTAACACTTCTAACTCCTGTGAAATGTATGTTGCTGATGCAACAATCCCAGCAAAATTGGCCTCTACTTTATGAATAGACGCAATACCACTATTGACGTTCACACTGCTATGCTGTGCTGCCGTAACAACCTTTATTGTGTATTGCTGCATATTTTGGATAAGCTCATTAATTTGCGTTGCTGATGTAGCTGTTTGCTCGGATAACTTTCGTACTTCATCCGCTACGACCGCAAAGCTTTTTCCTGCCTCGCCTGCTCGTGCCGCTTCAATTGATGCATTGAGTGCCAATAAATTCGTCTGGTCTGAAATATCACTAATCATTTTTGAAATCGTGCTAATCTCTTGTGATTTTTCTTCTAAATTTTGAATGAGTTGTAACTCATCATTTGTACTTTGTTGAATGGCTGTCATTTGGTCAATGGTATGTGATACCCCTTCATAACCCGTTGTAATTTGTTGCTGAATTTCTTGTGTATGCGATGATACCGTATTGGATACTTCAGCAACTTGTTGAATGCCCATCGTCATCTGTTCCATCGCTTGCGCACCCTCTTCTGCCATCGTTGCCTGCGTACGTGCATTTTCTCCCACTTCATACATCGAATCAGACATACGCGTTGTGCCAGTTGTAACATCATCAATTGCTCGCTGCAGTTGCTGTGATGCACTTTCTATATCCATAGCATGATTCGTCACTTCGCTAATCATATAACGCATACTTTGCGATGTCGTCGCTAAACTTGTTGCCAACGTGCCGAGTTCATCTTGACGCTCTGTATACTTCTTTGGAATACTTGCTGTAAAATCACCATTTCCTAGCTGTTCACTGACGCGCACAAGTTCATGAATAGGGCGGCTTAATGAACGTGCAATCCACATCGAGAAGGCAGTTCCTACCATTAAGAAAATACCAATCAAAATAATGGTATTCCATTTTAAATACGTTAAGCTACTTAACACTTCGTCAGCACTCGCTGTTACAATCATGACCCAGCCGTTTGATAATGTGTAATAGCCCGATAAACGCTCACTTCCAGCCCCATCTATATACGATAAAAAGCCACTGTCATTTTCTAAAAACACGCGTACGACATCACTTAAAGCATGTTCTTCACCTGCATAATTTGCCTGTGTCTTTACTTCTTCACGATTTAAATGGGCTTGTGTTGTGCCCTCATTATTTAAAATAAATGAGTAACCTGTTTCTCCAACTGCAATTCGTTCAATAATATCGGTTAACACATAACCATTCACACGCGCAATTAATAATGCGGTTTGCCCTGATACCGTTTCAATCGGTGTGGCTAACATTAAAGCAGGCTCATTTGTGACACGACTAATGACAATATCAGATATTGTTGTCTCACCCGTTAATGCTCTTTGAATATAGTTTCTATCTGCCAAATCTGCCGTCGTATCATCGGTATAATGTGCAATACCTTGCCCATCAACAATCCCAAACGCTAAATAATCAGGATAATCTGCTAATAAATTTTCTAAGTATGTATTCGTCTTGTTCAAATCTTCTATGCGTAGCTGTCGCAGTGGCTCATGCATTGCGACACCTTCAATTTCTGCTTGAAAACGCTCAAATACTTCCTCCATATAAAGAGCAACATCGGTAGCACGTGATTGTAAATTTGCTTCTACTTCTCGTTCTAGTGATGTCGCACTTGAATAATAACTAATACCGCCAATTGCAATGCTAATAATTGTTACAAGTGCCAAAATTGACGCGGTTAACTTTTTACCGATTGTTTTCATAGTCATAATCCCCCCTTAATATATCGTCAAAAATCGTCGAACTATAAAAAATCATCAAAATCTTTTATAGAGAAAGATGCCATTTCTGTCACGAACCCATACCATCTTCGCATTATTATAGATGATAATCTAGACTTATTCACTATAAAAAACTATGTATAATTACCTTATAAAATACCATAAATAGCTTGTATTTAGCCTATAAGATATTAAAAAAGAGTTGAAATTGTGTCTATTCCAACTCTTTTTTTATGCGCTTTTATAATGTGAATTTCTCCATGGATGTCGTCATCTGTTCAGAAGCTTGCTCAAGTGCTTCAATCGTTGTGTTCAATGTATGTAACATTTTCACTTGTTGTTGCACACCACTGTATGTTTGCCCTGTTTCTTGTAACATGTGAACAGATGCACGGCTCACTTCTTCCATGGAAGCTAATACTTCTTCAGAACCCGCAGACATTTGTTGTAGCACCGCTGCATCCTCTTGAATATACATAGCAACTTGTTGCATATTGTGTAAAATTTGCATCATGCGTTGCTCTACTACATTCACAGCCTGCGTACTTTCGGTTACTTGTGTATGACTCTGTTGCATTTGTGCTGTCACAGTCGCCGATAATTGTTCAAACAAACGTAATTGCTCCGTAATATCTTCGGCTGATTGCTTTGAAGACACGGCTAATTTACGCACTTCCTCTGCTACGACCGCAAATCCTGCGCCATGTTCACCGGCACGAGCCGCTTCAATCGATGCATTTAGTGCTAATAAATTCGTCTGGTCTGCAATGCTTGTAATGACCGATACCATTTGCTCGATTGTTTTAAATCGCTCATTCATTTGATGTACACCATCTGTTGTATGTGCCACCGACTCTTCTAAAGCACCCATCTTCGTTGAAACATGTTGTGCATTTTTTGCACTTTCCTCAACAAATACAGTCACGTCTTGCGTTGAACTTGTAATCGCGTTTGTAGACTCTGCTAAACGTTGAATACCTGTGGCCATTTCCGTTAACGCTTCGGTCGTTTGTGTCGTCACTTCCGTCTGCATTTGTGCGGACTGCTCGATTACCGTTGTGCTTTCAGTAATTTGTTGTTGCACGTTATTTACGTCATTCGCATGTACGGCTAAGTGCTGTGATACATGCTCTACATTTGTTGTTTGCTGTTTCACTTGTTGAACTAACTGACGTAACTGGTGTAATGTATCGGTAAATGCATAGCTAAAGCGAGACACTTCATCATTATGTCTAGATGACACTTGTTGAATCAATTGCTCTGCTTCTGCAATATTGCCGTTTGCTAATTGGCGTGAAGCTTGTTCCATCGTCACAAGTGGTTGTAATGCTCGATTAATGTAACGACGCACTTGCCATAAACCAATCATGACAATGATTGCTAACGCCGCAATAAAAATCGGAATTAACTCATTTAAGATTTGCGTTTTAATGCCAACAATTTTCGTCGCATCAATGTCGACACTAACAAACATTAACAACTCGCCGTCTTCACTATAAAACGGTACAATTGCTGTTAAAAATTCGCCGAAATTATCATCTTCTACAAGCCCTGTTGTAGCACTGCCTTCTACGATTGCTTCTTCTAAATGATGAACTTTCGTCGCATTCGACGCTTCGCCTAACGCAGCGGCTGTCTCCGTATCGTCTACCGGCATGCCGTCAATTAAAAATAACACTTCTGTTGCACCGTCTTCAGGTACTTGATATGTCGATATGTATAATACGCCTGCTTTTTCACGTATATCATTTAATTGCTCACGCAACTTCCAATACGTGTCATTTTCTGTTGGTGCTGCAATGAATTGTTCATATGCTTCTGAATCTAGTTGTGTCGCCACATGTTGTACATTTTCAATCGCTTGTTCTGCAATCGTTTTTTCAACAATATAATTACCGCCAAACGATACTGCAACGCTAATCATAATAATGACACCGATAAATAATGCTGCCACTAAATATAAAATACGTTGACTTAGCTTTTTTTCTTTTTTCACCTATGTTCCTCCTTAATATCTATTTTTAGTATCGCACGTTCATTTTCAGACTCAATGGTATTATTTTGAATTGAACAAAAAAGAGACATTTATGCACCTTTCACCTAATAAAAAGGATTAAATCGCACTATTTTCAGTCAATTCACATATTATTTTACCGTCTCTTTCCATTTACAAAAAGGAATAAAGTAACAATAAGCACGACTACCATAGGTATAAAGAAAAAAGCAGTCCATTTTCTGTATAAAAAGATGAACTGCTTACGTCATTATTCGCCTAAATCTGCGTTGTGGTACACGCGTTGCACGTCTTCTAAATCTTCTAACGCGTCAATCATTTTTTCGAATTTCACTAAGTCATCGCCAGCAAGCGCTACTTCTGTCATCGGTAACATCGTTAATTCTGCTACTGTGAAGTCTTCAATACCTGCTGCTTTAAATGCTTCTTGTGTTACATGGAATTGGTCTGGCTCTACATAAACGATGATTGTGTCGTCTTCTTCCATAATGTCACGCATATCTAAATCCGCTTCCATTAGGACTTCAAGAATCTCATCTTCTGATTTCCCTTCAATTCCAAATACAGCTGTATGTTGGAACATATGCGCTGCCGAACCAGATACACCCATGTTACCGCCGTTTTTACCGAATGCTGCGCGTACTTCTGACGCTGTACGGTTTACGTTATTTGTTAACGCATCAACGATTACCATTGTACCGGCAACACCGAAACCTTCGTAGCGTAACTCGTCGAATTGCTCATCGCCGCCACCTTTTGCTTTATCGATTGCTTTTTCGATAATATGTTTTGGTACTGAGTATGTTTTAGCACGCTCTAATACTGTTTTTAACGCACGGTTTGATTCTGGATTTGGCTCACCAGATTTTGCTGCTACATAAATTTCACGACCAAACTTCGCATAAATACGGCTGTTTGCTGCATCTTTCCCAGCTTTTTTCTCTTTAATATTATTCCACTTACGACCCATTGAGGTTCCACTCGCTTTCGTGTTTTGTATTATATATCGCCCTAAAGCGCATAATAAAGCTTTTTTGACTGTACTATTATACAATACAATGACCGCAAAGAAAAAGGAGAAACATGGTAAAGCACATCATTTGCATAAATAAATTCATGTTCCTTATAATAGAAAGCGTCTTTATAAGATGGTTAGTAAGGATGTTTCTACGTACTCAATCGCTTACACTGCTCACGCAGAAACATTCTTACTAGCGTACATAAGTAAAAGAGATTGGAACAAAAAGAAGTATCCTTCAGCAACAACAACTGCTGAAGGATACTTTTCTGCTTTGGGTGCTACTCCACATGGCGGAACGCGTTTCGCAAGCATGGCTTGAGGCAAACACGATGGTCCTCTAGTAAAAGCGCATGCTCATGCGGTACCTCGTCGCAGAAAAATATTGTTTCTCCTGCTGAAGTCGCCGCTTGTGGCGGAACGCACCCGCAAATTTTTATGATCTTCATACACTCATTTTCATCAGAAATAGAGTTCGGTACCAGGCTCTTTTCTCATCTATCGTTATAGCTGAGAAGCAGGGATACTAAATGTGTCACTTCCCTGCAATGTACCGTTTGTAAATCCTTTTTTCAACCAACGCATTCGCTGTTCACTCGTACCGTGTGTAAAGCTCTCTGGCACAACATAGCCACGTGCTTCCATCTGTAACGTATCGTCACCAATAGCATTCGCAGCAACAAGTGCCTCTTCCATATCGCCTTCTTCTAAATAGCCTTTACCTTCTACATGGTGTGCCCATACACCGGCTAAGTAATCGGCTTGTAATTCTAAACGTTTCACTTGCTCATTATACGCAGCATCCGATACGCGCCCTGCTTGTGCATGAACTTCCTGTGATGTACCAAGTAATGTTTGGACATGATGCCCTACTTCGTGCGCCACTACATATGCCATCGCAAAGTCACCTGGTGCATCAAACGTATCACGTAGTTCTTTATAGAAGCTTAAATCAATGTATAAAGAATAATCACCTGGACAGTAGAATGGTCCAACCGCAGCACTTTGCAGACCACATGCAGAACTTACGCTATCGGTAAATAACACAAGTGTTGGCTCTACATACTGCATCCCTTCTTGCTCAAATAATTGGTGCCAAATATCTTCAGTGTCCGCTAGTACAACAGATACAAAGTCCGCTAACTCCTCTTCTTCAGCAGTTGGTACATAATTTGTTTGTTCAGTTGTTTGCTCCGTACCGCCACTATTATTCGTTACATTTGTAATGACATCACCTAAATCACCACCGCTTAATAACGTAAAAATAATGATGATAATAATACCAATACCGCCACCAACACCGCCTTTTTGTGCTGGGCTCATCCCACGACGGTCATCTACATTGCTACTTTTACGTCTCCCTTTCGTTTCCATAAACCTCTCCCCTTCACGTATTCACTCATTTTGTTGTTCAATACCCTTTTCACTGAAAAAAATGCCTGCTTAAAAGTATTGGGGATGGTCTTGCTGCACCTTCTCAAGTAATGCTCGGCACCCATCAACAACCAAGTCATATGTTTCTTGGAAGTCACCTGTATAGTATGGGTCAGGCACATCTTTTTTGTGTACTGTCAAATCTAAAAAGCGAAAAATTTTCGGGTCTTCTTTGCGCAACGCTTGCTGAATATTTGTGACGTTACTCGTATCCATTGCCACTAAATAATCAAAGTTGTCAAAATCCGATGCCCATAATTGGCGTGCTTTCATACCAGTTGTAGAAATGCCATATTCACGTAGCTTTGCTTGTGTGCCTTTATGTGGTGGCTCGCCTACGTGATAATTCGCTGTACCGGCTGAATCTACTTTTACAAAGCTGTGCCAGCCACGTTTTTCGATCTCGTCACGCATCACTGCTTCTGCCATTGGCGAACGACAAATATTCCCTAAACAAATAAATAAAATACGAATCATTTCCATTCTCCTTTACGAATAAAACCACTCAACGTAAATGCGTGAGTGGCTGTTGTTACTTATCGTTTATCTTCCGCACGGTAACGCTCCGCAACTTCCGTTAAACGCTGTAATTCTTTTTCTAAAAACTTTGTTGATGCTTCGCGACCTTCTTTTCCTGACTCTGCCACAAATGGCTCGCCAAACACTAAATAGCCTGATTGACGCTTCAATGAAAAGACATCTTTTGCGTTATTCGGTCCAATATACGCGGCTGGTACAATCGGTGCTTTCGCAAGTTGTGCAATTGTAATCGCTCCTTGCTTTAACTCCGCACTTTCTGCGTTACGCGTACCGCTTGGGAAAATCCCGACAACTTTACCTTCTTTAATGAGCTGGCGTGGAATTTTAATGACACTTGGTCCTGGATTATCACGGTCTACCGGAAAAGCATTTAGCTTCGAAATAAACCAACCTAAGCCCTTCGCGTCAAAAAGCTGTTTCTTTGCCATAAAGTGAATCTCACGTGGCAACATCGCGACACCTAAACTTAAAATATCAACATAGCCTGTGTGCGTACATGCAATAATAAAGCCGCCTTCTTGTGGCAAATGTTCTTTACCGAATACTTTGGACGATGAACCTGTTGTTACAAGTAAGCCTTTTACGAAATTTGCTGTTAATTTATACACTCGTTTGTCCTACCTTTTTTTATCATTCACTCTTTATATTTTACTCGATGGTAGTCGGTGTCGCAATGGACATTATTGTTGTTCTGCTTCAACAAGCGTTGCAAGAAGTGTTGGTAACCAATCTTGTAACTGACTAAACGTAAAGCCGTGTGCTGTCGCTTTCGCATTATCCATATACCAATCCGCACCGACTGCGTATGGTGAGCGTGTTGTATCATCGCCACCTAATGCAATTTTAGCACGTTTACCTGTCGCTTCTTCAACAAGTGCAATGAACTCGGCTAATGTATAATCACCATTTGCCGTTGCGTTGTACGGCTCTGCTTGTGCATGTTCACCCGCCCATTGTAAAAAGGCAGCCGCTTCATCTGACGTAATATATGACATACGTGCATCTACATTCACAAATGCCATTGGTTTTTGTTGTAACACATGCTGTACGTGGAATAATAAACGCTCTGTATAATCATCCTCACCAACAACGATTGGGAAACGAACAGCTACAACGGGGAATGTCGCCTCTTTATAAAACACGACTTCCGCCTGACGTTTGCCTTCACCATACGTAAAGTCATCACGCGTTCCCATACGTAATTCATACTGTAACGGGTCAAAGTCTGCTTCTACCTTTTTACCAGCGCTCGGTGCATACGTTGCCATCGTTGACGTAAACACTAATTTACCGATACGTCCATTTAATAAACGACATACAACTTGTGCCTCGTCCGGGCTGTAGCAAATATTATCGTATGCAATATCCCACGTACGCCCCTCTACCGCCTTTGCAAATGCGACTTCATCTAAGCGATCAAAGCATAGTTGCTCTACTGTATCCCCAAATGAATGAGGCGTTTCTCCACGCGTAGCGATTGTTACGCTATGACCGTCTGCTACAAGTCGCTCGACTAATTTTTTACCGAAAAAGCGCGTACCACCTAATACTAAAATTGTTGCCATCGTTATCACTCCTACACCTTAATTACGTTAAAAGTGTACCGCAATCCATTGAAATTTGCATTGAAAAACGAAAAAGCTTCCGACCGTTTCCTTGTCGAAAGCTCCTACTAGTTTATCAATGCGACATACGCTTTTACACACGTCCGATTAAAATCGTGACATCTATTGTAATGGTGTTCAGTTCAAACGCTTCTTGTGCCTCGTAATGCCAACTCATTGGTGTCATTTTTAGTAAATGTGGCACCAGCGCTCGTTCGACCTTTTTCGTATTCGTGACACGTACTTCTTCTACTTGTGAAAAAGCTTCATGGAAACGTGCGACCGTTTGCGCATTTGAATACGATTCCTTTTGTGAATCTGCAAATACTTGTTGACGTAACTGCTGTAAATAGCCTTCTGCTGGTACAACTTTAATAACGGCACCACCTGGCTTTAACAGGCGACGAAACTCATCGTAATTCGCCGGTGATAAAATATTATAAATCGCATCAAATTGTGCTTCTTTATACGGACTCTTCGCTAAATCACCGACAACCCACGCTTCATTGGCGTAATGACGTGCTGCTTCAATGATTCCCTCTTTCGCTAAATCAATGCCGACACCAAATGCACCAGACATTGCACAAATACGCGCTAAATGCGTTCCTTCACCACAGCCTGTATCAAGCACTGTTTGCTCTTTCTTTACATAGCTCGCTAACTGCTGCTGTACTTCATCATATAGCCCGCTTTCTAACACGAGCTTACGTGATGTAAATAGCTCCTTGCTATACATCGACTGTACTGCATGTGTCAGCATATTAACATAGCCTTGTTTGGCAATATCAAAGGAATGGTTTTGTGTACAGCTCATACGCCCGCTCTGTTCAATCGTGATGGGCGTGTTGCAATGAGGGCACGCAAATAATTCCTCATGTTGTTGTAATAATTGAATTCCTTGTGTTCTACGTGAAAGCACACTATTCACCGTCTTTCTGTTCTACTAACGCATAACGTTGCCATTTTAAACTGCGCCAACGTAATGATGATAGTATAGCACGAACCCACTCATCTGCTGAAATCGCAAGCCATACACCAATTAGCCCCCAATCGAGAACGAAAACGAAATAATAGCCAAGTGGCACACTCATACATAACATCGAGAAAAATCCTGCACGTAACGGGAAACCTGCATCTCCTGACGCGCGTAATGAGTTGATAATTGTAATGTTTACAATGCGCCCTGTTTCCAGTAAAATACCGCACAAAATAGCCATGCTACCGAGACGAATAATTTCAGGATCATCTGTAAATACGCGCATAAGCGGTTCGCGGAATAATATCGTCACCAGTACAACGACGAGCCCAATGCTAAATGAAATACGTAAGCTTTTCCACACGCGCGCATATGCCTCATCACTGCGCCCTGCACCAATTAAACGACCGACAATGATCGACGTCCCCATACCGACAGCAAGTGCTGTTAAATACGTAAACATTGAAATATTATTGGCATATTGACGGGCTGCTAATGCTTCTGACCCTAAATACGTCACATAATATAAGAAAATCAGTTGGCAGCATTGGTACAATACTTGCTCACCTGCTGACGGTAACCCGATATTTAAAATTTTACGTACAAACTCACCGTTCCACGTAATATAGTTTTTCCACATAATTTTCACATGCAATGCCTTTGTTAATAACCAGAAAAACACGATAACAGCTAGTGCTCGGCTCACAACAGAAGAAATCGCTGCACCTTGTACACCAAGCTCTGGCGCACCGAATTTGCCGAAAATCAACACGTAGTTTAAACCAATATGCACGACGTTCATCGCTAACGAAATATACATCGTCTGCTTTGTTAACCCATGCACACGAATAATCGCTGCTAACGCATTAATCAGTGCCTGTAAGAAAATGCCGCCCCCGACGATCGCTAAATAGCTTTGTGCATAATATAAAACATCGCCCTGTAAATTCATCACTTCCATTAAGCGATTCGCATTCCACACGAATAACACACTCATCACTAAACCGAACGCTAAATTCAGTGAAATTGCTAGCGCGGATATTTTTGTTGCTTCAATATAACGTCTTGACCCTAAATACTGTGCAACAACAATTGCCGCGCCATTACCGACCACTTCTAAAATTAAAATAGATATATGAATATACGTATTTGCTGTTCCGACACCTGAAACGGCGTTATCAGATACTGCACTTAGCATAAACGTATCGACTAAACCCATTAATGAAAACAGAAAAATTTCTAAAAAAATCGGCCACGTTAAATGAAATAAATTAAAGTCATCGCGTGCCCGCATACCTACACCCTTTGCCAACTTCTTGCCTCCCATAACACATGTACTATGCGTTTCATATTGTGCACCGACTTTTCCGACAAAACTGTATGTATAATAGCACATGTGTATTCAAAACGATGATTTTTTGTTTGGGGAGCAAATGTTTTTTTAGTATTTTCTATCAGGCTGTTCATCATTTATTCAAACATCATTTCTCTAATGATGCTAAAAGGGCGCTGTAAACGACATGAAACCGCTCTCGAAAAAAGAGCGGTTTCTGTATGGCATTAAATGCCCCAATTTTGTAATTGTTGTGCTGTACCAAATACGAAATGTCCTGGTGATGTTTCTTTACGGATAACATCGCCGTCTACTTCTTCATGTGTATATGGAATACGTTGACGTTTACGCTCCGATAGTGGGTCTGGCTGCGGAACAGCTGATAACAATGACTTTGTATACGGATGCTTTGGCTCGTTGTAAATTTCATCGGCTGGGCCAAGCTCTACAATACGACCACGGTACATTACTGCAATACGGTCACTAATATATTTCACCATCGATAAGTCATGCGCAATAAATAAATACGTTAAATTACGCTCGCGCTGTAATTGTTTCAGTAAGTTGACGACTTGTGCTTGAATCGATACATCGAGTGCTGAAATCGGCTCGTCCGCAATAATAAAGCTTGGGTCTAAACTAAGAGCGCGCGCAATACCGATACGTTGACGTTGACCACCTGAAAATTCATGTGCATAACGCGATGCATGTAAACGGCTTAAACCAACCGCTTCTAGTAGTTCGGCAACCTTTTCGCGACGTTCTTTTTTATCTTTATACATGCCGTGAATATCAAACGCTTCGCCGATAATTTCACTCGCCGTCATACGCGGGTTTAATGACGCATACGGATCTTGGAAAATCATCTGCATATCTTTATTAAATTTCTTTAAATCTTTACGTGCCTTAATCGACGCAATATTTTCACCGTTAAATAAAATTTCACCATCTGTTACATCATACAAACGAATAATCGAACGACCTGTCGTTGACTTACCACAGCCAGATTCACCAACTAAGCCAAGGGTTTCGCCTTCATATACGTAAAATGAAATATCATCGACCGCTTTAATCGGGTTCGACGCTGTACCGAAATATTGTTTTAAACCTTTTACTTCTAGAATTTTTTTGCGTTCCATACGTCGTCCCCTTCCTGCACGTAGCTATCAATACGTTGTTGTACGGCTAATGGCACCGGAATTTTCGGCGCATCTGGATGTAGTAACCACGTTTTTGCATAATGTGTTTCTGACACCTTAAACATTGGTGGCTCTTGCTCATAATCAATCGCTAATGCATGCTCATTGCGCGGTGCAAAGGCATCCCCTTTTGGTGGACTAATTAAGTTTGGTGGCGAGCCTGGAATCGTCCGTAGTAAATCGTCCGCGCTGCTATTTAAGTCTGGCATCGACCCAAGTAAGCCCCATGTGTATGGATGCTTCGGATTATAGAAAATCTCATTCACTGTACCGTACTCGACAATTTGCCCTGCATACATAACAGCCACACGGTCCGCTACATTCGCCACAACACCAAGGTCATGTGTAATGAAAATAACCGATGTGTTGCGCTTCTTTTGGATATCTTTCATCAGCTCTAAAATTTGTGCTTGAATCGTTACATCAAGCGCTGTTGTTGGTTCATCGGCAATTAGTAATTTCGGGTCGGCGGCTAATGCAATCGCAATGACAACACGCTGACGCATCCCACCTGATAATTCATGTGGGTATTGATTGTAGCGCTTTTCCGGCATCGGAATACCAACTTGATGTAGCAGCTCCACTGCACGTGCTTTTGCATCACTGCGAGAAGCGGCATTGTGCTGTAGCATTACCTCTGTAATTTGTTTGCCGATTTTCATCGTCGGGTTTAATGACGTCATTGGGTCCTGGAAAATCATCGCAATGTCATTCCCACGAATTTTCGCCATTTCTTTATCATTTAACGGCACTAAATCTCGACCGTTAAATAAAATTTCGCCACCTGCATAAATACCTGGTGGTTGCGGAATTAATTTCATAAGCGCGTTACTTGTTACACTTTTTCCTGAACCGGATTCACCAACAATTGCTAGTGTTTCACCTTCATAAAGTTCAAAGCTCACGCCACGAACCGCCTGTACGATACCTGCGTATGTTTTAAAATGAATGTGCAAGTCTTTTACTTCCACTAATTTTGGTCTCATGGTGCTCACCTCTTACTTTCGTAGTTTTGGATCTAATGCATCGCGCAAGCCATCGCCCACTGCGTTGAATGCAAAAATTGTCATCGAAATAAATAAGGCTGGGAAGAATAAACGCCACGGATAAGACATTAATGCCTTATTCCCTTCAGATGCCATCGTTCCCCAACTTGCCATTGGCGCTGGTACACCTAGCCCTAAGTAACTTAAAAACGACTCCGTGAAAATAGCAGCTGGAATAGTTAATGTCATCGTTACTAAAATCGCACCAAGCGCATTTGGAATTAAATGCTTCACAATTAAGTGCCCTGTGCCAGCCCCTAATGTACGTGCAGCTAGTACATACTCTTGGTTTTTAATCGATAGTACTTCTCCGCGAACAATACGCGCCATATTAATCCAACCGGTAATACAGAGCGCTATAATCATCGGCACAAGCCCTGGCTCCATCACAACGATTAAGATGATTACAACTAATAAATACGGTACAGCCGTTAATACATCTGCTAAACGCATCATAATATTGTCTGTCCGTCCACCGGCGAGACCGGCAATACTGCCCCATAACACACCGATAATTAAATCAATAAAGGCAGCCGTAATCCCGATAAATAATGAAATACGCGCCCCTGCCCAAATACGCACGAAAATATCTCGTCCTAAGTCATCTGTACCGAACCAATGGTCAGCAGATGGTGGCTGGTTATACACGCCTAATTGGTCACTATATTTGTATTGCGATACTTCGGGTACGACAATTGCCATCCCGATAATAATTGTTAATAACACAAAACCGAATACCGCTAATTTATTTTGAATGAAGCGATAAAATACTTCCTTCCAAAACGACACAGATTTATCAGCAAGCTTGTCTTGCTCTGCTTGACGAGAGCCGACAACCTCAAACGCATTTGCTGGGAGTTTTTCAAGTTTTTGTTTTTCTAACGTCATTACTTCTTCGCCCCTTTCAGCTTAATACGTGGGTCGATAAGGCTGTATAAAATATCAACGATAAATACCGCTGCTAATAAGATGATTGAATAGAATACAGTCGTCCCCATAATCACGGTATAGTCACGGTTTGTAATCGACGTAACGAAATGACGGCCAAGACCTGGAATCGCAAAGATTTGCTCAATGATAAAGCTACCTGTAATAACACCTGCTGCTAACGGTCCTAAATACGTAATAACCGGTAGTAACGCGTTACGTAATGAGTGCTTAAATACGACTTTCCATTTGCCAAGTCCTTTTGCACGCGCCATCTTTACATAATCACTATTATTTTGCTCAAGCATGCTTGAACGTGTCAGCTTCGCGATAAAGCCCATATGTGTAAACGCAATCGCTAACGACGGTAAAATACTGTATATATATCCCTTCCATCCACTTACTGGGAAGAGTTTGAATTCGTAGGCCAAGTAATACTGAAACAGCCCGGCTAATATAAACGATGGAACGGATATGCCGAGCACGGCGATAACGGTCGCCGTATAATCTGGGAATTTATTATGGTATAGTGCGGAAATGACTCCGAGTATAATACCAAGCCCGATTGCAATAAACATTGCTTGCATACCGAGTGTTAATGAAATTGGAAAACTTTCTGCAATGATGTCGTTTGTTGAACGACCTTTGTACTTCATCGACTCACCAAAATCAAATGTTACTGAGTCAATTAAATAATCTTTGTACTGAATATACCAAGGGTTGTCTAAACCATATTTTGCGTTTAATTGCTCTTCAATTTGCGGTGGGAAATCACGCTCACTCGCAAATGGACTACCGGGTGCTAAACGCATTAAAAAGAATGTCGCTGTAATAATTAGGAATAAAGCGAGCAGCATATAGACGAAACGCTTTAAAATGTACCGTAACATAATGTGGCCTCCCCACGTCTGAATTAAAATTACTTTAGCTCTTTAGCCCAATAAAGCATAAAACGGGTACTGCTTTATCCGAATAAATCGAATGAAAACAGCCCCGTCCTAGTACCTTTTATTCCGTTACATCAACATTTTTTAAGTTGATATTACCTAAAGCATCTGGCTCCATACCTGTTACGCCATCACGTACTACATATGGATTTGTGTAGTAGTAAATTGGTGCCACTGGGAATTCTTCGATAATAATCGCTTCTGCTTGTTTCAGTAAATCGATACGTGCTGCTGGGTCTGTCTCAGTTGTAGATTGTTGTAAAAGTTTTGTATATTCTTCGTTTGACCAACCAGTATCGTTATTACCGTTTTCAGCGCTGTTATACATTTCTAAGAATGAATAAGCATCGTTGTAGTCAGCAATCCAACCTAAACGACCAATTTGATAATCTAAGTTACTTAATTTATCTAAGTATACTTGCCACTCAGAGTTATCAAGTGTTACAGAAATACCTAAGTTTTTATTCCAACCTTCTTGGATGAATTGAGCAATCGCTGCGTGTGCTTCACTTGTGTTAAATGATAACTTTAGCTCTAACTCACTTGCATCTGATAAACCTAATTCTTTTAAGCCTTGCTCAAGCGCTGCTTTTGCACCTTCATAGTCTGCATCCTTGAAGTAGCCTTCGTCATCGCCAAAGCCTTCAACACCATCTGGAACCATACCTAAAGCTGGTACTTGACCTGCTTTTGTAATGTTCTCGATTAAGCTAGCACGGTCAATCGCTAATGTTAATGCTTTACGAATGTTTACGTTTTGCATCACTTCATCTGTTGTGTTGAATTTGTACCAGTAAATACCTGAGTAATCAGCAATGTTTAACTTGCCTTCAGACTCTAAACGCTCAATTGCGTCTAATGAAATTGAACCGTAGCTTGTACCAACGTAGTCGATTTCACCAGATTCAAATTTCGTCATTTGTGTTGTTTCAGATTCAACCATTTCGATGTTTACTTTTGATAATTTTACATTATCAGCATCCCAGTACTCTGGGTTTTTCTCTAATGTAATTGAACCTGCGTGTTGCCATTGTGTCATCACAAATGCACCGTTCCCAACGTAACCATCAGCTTCTGTAAACCAGTTTTCGTTTGCATCAGCTGTTGCTGCGTGAATTGGGTATAGTGTTTTAAATGCTGTTAATTCTAAGAAGTACGGTGTTGGTGCTTCTAACGTTACTTCTAATGTTTTTTCATCAAGTGCTTTTACGCCAACTTCATCAAATGAAGTTGTTTCACCTAAGTTATACGCTTGAGCACCTTTTATTACGTATAAAATTGATGCATACTCAGATGCATTTGTTGGGTTTAACCCGAACTCCCAAGCGTACACAAAGTCATTCGCTGTCACTGGGTCACCGTTTGACCATTTTGAGTCACGTAATTTAAACGTGTACGTTAATTGGTCGTCACTTACTTCATAGCTTTCTGCTACACCAGGAACTGGCTCGCCATTTTCTAACGACATTAACCCTTCAAATAAGTTGTTCATAATCGTTGAAGATGTTGTATCCGACGCTAATTGCGGATGTAATGATGGTGGTTCTGAAGCGACAACTAAGTTAAGTTCCTTTGAAGCGCTTTCATCAGTTGAACCGTCTGTGCCTGTATCTGTCGATGAATCTTCTTCACCGCCGAAGTTACATGCCACAAGAACAACTGATAATAGTAAAAGCATAAGCATTACTAAGTATTTGTTCTTCTTCATTGTAGTCAACCCCCTCTTTTATCTTATCCAATCAGCATACTAAAAATTCTGAAATATGCTAATTTACTATAAAATATACCAAAAATCACGTCACAATGGAACAATTAATTAACAATATTTTTACTCAACTAAGATTATTCGTGCGTATTATAGATAAATATAACATTATCACGTCATATATATAAACATAAAAAACACCTAAAACGTTGATAAATAAGGATTTACCAATGTTTTAGGTGTACGCAACTTTGTTACATTTCCTAACATTTTAATAATTATAACTATGAATAATAGCTCATTTTAAAATCGTTTAATTGTCTACTATAATAAATTTATCGCTCTTTTATATATGTTTTCAACACAGACCATGCCTCTATTTTCTCTTCAAATGATTTAATATTTTTGCCTGGAATCGGACTTGTAGAGGGTAACTGCGCGAAAAATCGTTGCTCTAACACATCAACACCTACATGCTTTTTAAAAACGGTAAATGCTTTTCCTCCGTTAAATAACACACACTGAATATGTGGATACTCGGCAAACAGCGTTGAAAAATCATTTGGCACTTCCCGTTTAATGGTCGCATCTAAGCTACCACTTCGCTCACAGCGCGCAATGGCATCCCATAAGCCAATACCAGCTTGTCGGAGTAGTTGTAGACGCTCCTCATAATTGTCTGGTATATTCACCTGTAATAGCTCCCCCATAATCGGCCAAAAATGATTACGTGGATTGCCGTAATATTGTTGTTTTTCAAGTGATTGCTGTCCAGGCATCGAACCGATAATTAAAACGCGCGTCCTATTATCTACCATAGCATGTAAATTATTTTCAATCATCTTTTATCCCCCTCATTGATTGGAAAAATTCTATTATATTTGTGAAATGCTTCATGTCATTGTGTGGTACTATATACTGTACGATGAATATATAGTAGATACAACTAAATGAGCAAGGAGGTGAGCAGTATGTTAACAATGGTAGAAAACATTCACTCATTATTTTATGTAGACGAGAGACATTTAACACAATTTCAACAATGGTCCGCGCAATTAGCACCGCTATTACAAGAAAACTTTCCACAAACATTGCCTATAAGCATTCAACAAGCGGCAACGATTTATAATATGTGGCTTCTGTTTAATCAACAACGTTATGATATTTATTTCGATGAAGGTAGACGGTTTACGCACTCTGCTCACCGTTATTTCTATGAAGCATTAAAGCAACACCCATTAATCGAACCACGTATCGCCTCCGTAAAGGACGAGCGTGAAGTATATGTGCTCGCTTATTTTCTAGGGCTGACTCTTGGCAAATGGATTAATGAACTACTGCAACGCCGCGATAAAACGCATTTAGAAATGATTTTAAATTTGCCTACGTATTATTCTTTACGTGAACACACATTAACGGCGGAACAGTTCGATGACTTACTGAATGCTCAAAAGGAACTGACCATTTTAATCCAACAAGACCAAACGCATGAAAACTCATTGCGCCAGTACATTCATGAAGCATTAGCATACACACAACAAATTTGTGCCATGCCAGCGTTTGCTGAGTTAGGTGCAAAATAAAAAAATCCTTCAGCACACTGCTGAGGGATTTTTTGTGCTTTATGTACGTACCGATAACAAAATAGTTCAGCAGCTAACCATTTTTATCATTTTACGATATAATCGAATAAACGCGTATATTTACGCATTTTCGATAAAATAAAAGGGTGTGGTTACGTGAGACAATTCCATTTTTTTAGTTTAATGATCGTTACAACATTTTTAATGGGTTCTTCATTTGCCGTCATTAAATTCGGTTTACCATATGCTTCTCCACTTTTACTTGCTGCGCTACGCTTTGTCAGTGCAGGTATATTCATGGCGCTTATCGTACTCATGCTCAAACGTCCTCACCCACGTACATGGAAGCAATGGTTACATATTAGCTTTATCGGCGCGCTACAAACAGCTGGCGTCATGGGGTGTATCTTTTTAAGCTTACGCACGATTACGGCGAGTGAATCGTCTATTTTAACATTCTCCAATCCGTTACTGGTTATTATTGTAGGCACATTATGTTTTCAACAGCGCTACGCCATCACACAATGGATTGGTGTGCTATTTGGTTTTATCGGTGTCTTTTTTACAATGGGGGCTACACTTCAATTAGAAGTCGGTATTTGGATCGGCTTTTGTGGCGCGATTTTTTGGGCATTTGCTACGCATTTAACGAAACGCTGGGGCGCTACACTTGATGTATGGGTACTCTCTGCTTATCAAATGCTCGTTGGTGGTGTGTTATTACTCGTCGCAAGCTTTTTATTGGAAGAACCTTTTCTAATCGTTAACGCTTCTTCTATTGCGATTATCGCTTGGCTTAGTGTCATGTCGTCAATTGTACAATTTGCGCTCTGGTTTTATTTACTGCAGCAAGGTGAACCTGGAAAAACGAGTAGCTTTTTATTTTTAGCACCACTTTTTGGTGTTATTAGTGGCGCAATATTACTGAACGACCCTCTGTCATCGACGCTTTATATCGGCGGCGTTTGCATTATTGTCGGTATCTATTTAGTAAACCGCACATTCTCCTCTACACAATTACGTTTTTTAAAAAAGCTTTTCGGGAAAACGACTGCATAAGGAGGTCGAGCGCTTATGCAGTATGATGTACAAAAAAACAGTCCCATTTCATCAATCCAACAAGCCCTTCAACTCGCAAGCGATGGTGACCGCATTTTGTTACTTGACCCGCATTATGACGAAGCGGTCGTCATCAATAAATCGATTCATCTGATTGGTCACACAATGACGACCTTTTCAAAAGCGATACGCATTGAAAAAAACACAAACACGATTATTGAAAATATTACATTTCAACAAACAGAACGCATCGACTGTTTTGGAGATGTTGTTTTTCGACATGTACACATCGTGAATCCAAAAACAGATATCGCACTATTTGTCAGTGGTAGTAAAATTCAATGGACACAGTTTCAACTCCTCACCGCGACACCTTGCGCACAAGGCATCCAAGTGAAAAATGGCGAGGCTCATTTAGAAAATGGTGAAATACATGGTCCATTCGGCGTTGGCTGCTTTATTAACCATAGTAAAGGTACATTACATCAAGTGATTTTTGAAGATAATGTGAAGGGGCTACAGTTTGAAAAAGATGCACACGGTCATGTGACAGCTTGTTCCTTTTCAAATCATACCGGCATCCAATGTGTTGTCATGAGTAGTTCGACATTAACGATGAAGCATTCACAATTTCGAAAAGGGCAAACGCATGCCCTCTCAATCATTGAAGAATCGCATATTCAAGTGTTACATTGTGATTTTATCGAACATGAAGATTTCCAAATTTATGTTCGACAGTCAGAAGGCTCGTTTGAGGCATGTCATTTAGAGCGTGCCAATAGCGGCTTCTTATTTGAACAAGGCTCAAAAGCACGACTGCTCTATATTACGTGCCAACAACATCAAAATTTACAAATAAAATCAGTCGGTCCTAATGATTTACACATCGAGGAATGCGTGTTAACCACAACGAATGGTAATGCCTTAAATGTGAAAGAAAAAGGACGGGTGCGAGTAGAACGCACACTCATTATGAACGGTACACATCAGCAGTTTCCTCAAGCATATATTGATGATAGCACCGTCGACTTTTTCGAAACACATTTTCAAAATGCCCAATGCTCTGCTATTTACGCACAGCACCACGCGGCTATTTCGCTAACACAGTGTCACTTAACAAAACATAGCTATTTACAAGTACATGTTCGCCAATCTAAAATCACGGTGCGGTCTACAACATTCCGTGAATGTACCGATACTGCTTTATTTATTGAACAAGAAGGTGAAGGCATTATTGAACATTGTCGCTTCGAGCGTAGCTACAGTAGTCAGCTGGCATTTAATGTGCAAGCACGTGGCACGGTTTCGCATACGCAGTTTGAGCAAGCTGGCACGAACGCTATTTTTAGTGAAAATTCAAAAGTGACACTTGAGTATATATCCGTAAAAGAGCATACAGCGAGCTACCCAGCCTTTTATTTTAAAAACAGTATACTTTCTATGCATGCCATTCAGCTATCACATTGTATGCATCATGCCATTGATATTTTAGACAACTGTAACGTAACGGCTTCTACGCTTTCGTTAAAAGGAAGCACACAAACACAGCTACTTATTCGCCATAGTACGTTTACTGGGGATGCTGTAACGATTGAAAATGGCTTACAAGGTGGTCTGTCTACCGAGTTTAGTACTGTTCACTTGAAAAACAGCCATATTCGTCAGAACGGAGCATACGGTATTTCAGCGGAAACAACTGCGCTCTCTATGACACAAAGCTTTATAGATGGACATCAAACTGGGATACGTCAAAAAGGCGGCTCATTACGTGCAGAAGCGCTCTTCTTCACAACGAATGATACACAATATACAGCAAGTGATAGCGACGTTCAGCTGAAGTATAGTCACGCCTTAAAGGGAGGTACCGGTATTTACTTATACCAATGTACAGCAAGCTTCAGTCATGTACTTTTTGTTGAGCACAGCATGGACCAACTAATACTCAAAGCTACAACTGCTGCTCTTCAACATACGACACTACTACAAGGCTATGGCAATGGCTTTACAGCTACAGACTGTCCGTATCTTCAATGGAAAGATGTCACGATAGGAGCACATGACGGCGAAGACAAAACCATTCGAAATAGTCACATTGACGAATCTCCCTATTAAAAAATGCCACGTAGGATGTTTACATCACACTACGTGGCATTTTATTGTTTATGCTTCTTCTTGTTTCAATTGCTTTAAAATATAAAAACCTACTGCTGTTAAAATCGTAAATGCTGTTAGTGCTAAAAATGGAATCGTTATGAATCCGAACCAGTTAATATACATGCCTGTACATGGCACGGCTCCACATGAAATCGCATCATCTTGAAAGAATGATACTTTTTGAATTAAATAATGATACAACGAAATACATCCACCGATTATTGAAAACACAAGTGTTGTTACAACAATACGTGGATTTTTTTGAATGTACGCAACCGTCATCATAATCGCAATCGGATACATGAAAATACGCTGTATCCAACATAATTTACATGGCTCATAATCGCGAATTTCTGAGAAATATAGTGAACCTAACGTCGCAACCAGTGATACTGTCCACATAATAAGCATGCTATTCTCTACTTTTTTAGACATGTGATTTTCCCTCTTTTTCATTAAGTTGGTGTTTAAGATAGCTATGGAATACGTCATTTATTATACCTTGAATTTGAAGTATTTGACGATGGTTATTTTTATATTAGAATAACAAAAAACGCCTAGCAATATGCTAGACGTTTTTTTCGTATGACCCGTACGGGATTCGAACCCGTGTTACCGC
>NZ_MASJ01000025.1 GCF_001700315.1 Caryophanon tenue
AGATTTGGTTAAGTCCTCGACCGATTAGTATTCGTCAGCTCCATACGTCACCGCACTTCCACCTCGAACCTATCTACCTGATCGTCTTTCAGGGGTCTTACTTACTTGCGTAATGGGAAATCTCATCTTGAGGGGGGCTTCATGCTTAGATGCTTTCAGCACTTATCCCGTCCACACATAGCTACCCAGCGATGCCCTTGGCAGAACAACTGGTACACCAGCGGTGTGTCCATCCCGGTCCTCTCGTACTAAGGACAGCTCCTCTCAAATTTCCTACGCCCACGACGGATAGGGACCGAACTGTCTCACGACGTTCTGAACCCAGCTCGCGTACCGCTTTAATGGGCGAACAGCCCAACCCTTGGGACCGACTACAGCCCCAGGATGCGATGAGCCGACATCGAGGTGCCAAACCTCCCCGTCGATGTGGACTCTTGGGGGAGATAAGCCTGTTATCCCCGGGGTAGCTTTTATCCGTTGAGCGATGGCCCTTCCATGCGGAACCACCGGATCACTAAGCCCGTCTTTCGACCCTGCTCGACTTGTAGGTCTCGCAGTCAAGCTCCCTTATGCCTTTACACTCTACGAATGATTTCCAACCATTCTGAGGGAACCTTTGGGCGCCTCCGTTACCTTTTAGGAGGCGACCGCCCCAGTCAAACTGTCCGCCTGACACTGTCTCCTACCCCGATGAGGGGCATGGGTTAGAAGTTCAATACAACCAGGGAAGTATCCCACCGACGCCTCAACGCAAGCTGGCGCTCACGTTTCTCAGGCTCCTTCCTATCCTGTACAAGTTGTACCAAAATTCAATATCAAGCTACAGTAAAGCTCCACGGGGTCTTTCCGTCCTGTCGCGGGTAACCTGCATCTTCACAGGTACTATAATTTCACCGAGTCTCTCGTTGAGACAGTGCCCAGATCGTTACGCCTTTCGTGCGGGTCGGAACTTACCCGACAAGGAATTTCGCTACCTTAGGACCGTTATAGTTACGGCCGCCGTTTACTGGGGCTTCAATTCACAGCTTCGCTTGCGCTAACCGCTCCTCTTAACCTTCCAGCACCGGGCAGGCGTCAGCCCCTATACTTCACCTTACGGTTTTGCAGAGACCTGTGTTTTTGCTAAACAGTCGCCTGGGCCTATTCACTGCGGCTCTCATGCGCTATGCACGCTCAAGAGCACCCCTTCTCCCGAAGTTACGGGGTCATTTTGCCGAGTTCCTTAACGAGAGTTCTCTCGCACACCTTAGGATTCTCTCCTCGACTACCTGTGTCGGTTTGCGGTACGGGCACCTCTCACCTCGATAGAGGCTTTTCTTGGCAGTGTGAAATCAGGAACTTCGTCCATACGGACTCGTCATCACAGCTCAATGTTAAAGTATGCGGATTTGCCTACATACACACCTTACTGCTTGAACAGAGACAACCAACGCTCTGCTTACCCTATCCTACTGCGTCCCCCCATTTCTCAAACGGTGAGGAGGTGGTACAGGAATATCAACCTGTTGTCCATCGCTTACGCCTATCGGCCTCAGCTTAGGTCCCGACTAACCCTGAGCGGACGAGCCTTCCTCAGGAAACCTTAGTCATACGGTGGACGGGATTCTCACCCGTCTTTCGCTACTCATACCGGCATTCTCACTTCTAACCGCTCCACCAGTCCTTCCGGTCTGACTTCAACGCTGTTAGAACGCTCTCCTACCACGTGTCCATACGGACACATCCACAGCTTCGGTGAATCATTTAGCCCCGATACATTTTCGGCGCAGCGTCACTCGACCAGTGAGCTATTACGCACTCTTTAAATGATGGCTGCTTCTAAGCCAACATCCTGGTTGTCTAAGCAACGCCACATCCTTTTCCACTTAATGATTACTTTGGGACCTTAGCTGGTGGTCTGGGCTGTTTCCCTCTTGACTACGGATCTTATCACTCGCAGTCTGACTCCCGTGTATAAATATCTGGCATTCGGAGTTTGTCTGAATTCGGTAAAGCGAGATGCCCCCCTAGTCCAAACAGTGCTCTACCTCCAGTATTCTCAATCACGAGGCTAGCCCTAAAGCTATTTCGGAGAGAACCAGCTATCTCCAGGTTCGATTGGAATTTCTCCGCTACCCACAGCTCATCCCCGCACTTTTCAACGTGCGTGGGTTCGGACCTCCAGTAAGTGTTACCTCACCTTCATCCTGGCCATGGGTAGATCACCTGGTTTCGGGTCTACGACCACGTACTCATTCGCCCTATTCAGACTCGCTTTCGCTGCGGCTCCGTCTTCTCAACTTAACCTCGCACGTAATCGTAACTCGCCGGTTCATTCTACAAAAGGCACGCTATCACCCATTAACGGGCTCTAACTACTTGTAGGCACACGGTTTCAGGATCTATTTCACTCCCCTCCCGGGGTGCTTTTCACCTTTCCCTCACGGTACTGGTTCACTATCGGTCACTAGGTAGTATTTAGCCTTGGGAGATGGTCCTCCCGGATTCCGACGGAATTTCACGTGTTCCGCCGTACTCAGGATCCACTCTGGAGGGAATAAACTTTTGACTACGGGGCTTTTACCCGCTATGGCAGACCTTTCCAAGTCGCTTCGTCTAGCTCATTCTTTTGTAACTCCGTATAGAGTGTCCTACAACCCCAAAGAGCAAGCTCTTTGGTTTGGGCTCTTCCCGTTTCGCTCGCCGCTACTCAGGGAATCGAATTTTCTTTCTGTTCCTGCAGGTACTTAGATGTTTCAGTTCTCTGCGTCTGTCCTCATCACGCTATGAATTCACGTGTAGATACTATGCGATTAAGCATAGTGGGTTCCCCCATTCGGAAATCCCCGGATCAAAGCTTACTTACAGCTCCCCGAGGCATATCGGTGTTAGTGCCGTCCTTCATCGACTCCTAGTGCCAAGGCATCCACCGTGCGCCCTTAATAACTTAACCTAAAAGTTACTACTTAAACCCGAAGGTTTAAGATTTTAAGAGATACACGTCAATTACTTGACTTGTTTCTATTTAAAAAATAGATGTTTTGTTTGTTTTCGATATCGTTTTATCCAGTTTTCAAAGAATGATGAGCAGTAACCACGATTGGTTACTTTCCGAAGTTATCCTTAGAAAGGAGGTGATCCAGCCGCACCTTCCGATACGGCTACCTTGTTACGACTTCACCCCAATCATCTATCCCACCTTCGACGGCTGGCTCCATAAAGGTTACCCCACCGGCTTCGGGTGTTACAAACTCTCGTGGTGTGACGGGCGGTGTGTACAAGGCCCGGGAACGTATTCACCGCGGCATGCTGATCCGCGATTACTAGCGATTCCGGCTTCATGTAGGCGAGTTGCAGCCTACAATCCGAACTGAGAACGGCTTTATCGGATTGGCTCCCCCTCGCGGGTTGGCAACCGTTTGTACCGTCCATTGTAGCACGTGTGTAGCCCAGGTCATAAGGGGCATGATGATTTGACGTCATCCCCACCTTCCTCCGGTTTGTCACCGGCAGTCTCCCTAGAGTGCCCAACTAAATGCTGGCAACTAAGGACAAGGGTTGCGCTCGTTGCGGGACTTAACCCAACATCTCACGACACGAGCTGACGACAACCATGCACCACCTGTCACCGTTGTCCCCGAAGGGAAAACTATGTCTCCATAGTGGTCAACGGGATGTCAAGACCTGGTAAGGTTCTTCGCGTTGCTTCGAATTAAACCACATGCTCCACCGCTTGTGCGGGCCCCCGTCAATTCCTTTGAGTTTCAGTCTTGCGACCGTACTCCCCAGGCGGAGTGCTTAATGCGTTAGCTGCAGCACTGAGGGGCGGAAACCCCCCAACACTTAGCACTCATCGTTTACGGCGTGGACTACCAGGGTATCTAATCCTGTTTGCTCCCCACGCTTTCGCGCCTCAGTGTCAGTTACAGACCAGATAGTCGCCTTCGCCACTGGTGTTCCTCCAAATCTCTACGCATTTCACCGCTACACTTGGAATTCCACTATCCTCTTCTGCACTCAAGTTCCCCAGTTTCCAATGACCCTCCCCGGTTGAGCCGGGGGCTTTCACATCAGACTTAAAGAACCACCTGCGCGCGCTTTACGCCCAATAATTCCGGACAACGCTTGCCACCTACGTATTACCGCGGCTGCTGGCACGTAGTTAGCCGTGGCTTTCTAACAAGGTACCGTCAAGGTAGCGCCAGTTACTACGCTACTTGTTCTTCCCTTGCAACAGAGTTTTACGAACCGAAATCCTTCTTCACTCACGCGGCGTTGCTCCATCAGACTTTCGTCCATTGTGGAAGATTCCCTACTGCTGCCTCCCGTAGGAGTCTGGGCCGTGTCTCAGTCCCAGTGTGGCCGATCACCCTCTCAGGTCGGCTACGCATCGTCGCCTTGGTGAGCCGTTACCTCACCAACTAGCTAATGCGCCGCGGGTCCATCCTATAGTGACAGCCGAAACCGTCTTTCCAATTCTCTTCATGCGAAGAAAACAATTATCCGGTATTAGCTCCGGTTTCCCGAAGTTATCCCAGTCTATAGGGTAGGTTACCCACGTGTTACTCACCCGTCCGCCGCTAACGTCATTGAGAAGCAAGCTTCTCAAGTCAGTTCGCTCGACTTGCATGTATTAGGCACGCCGCCAGCGTTCGTCCTGAGCCAGGATCAAACTCTCCAAAAAGAATTTGAGTTAAGCTCAAATTTT
>NZ_MASJ01000026.1 GCF_001700315.1 Caryophanon tenue
TAGAAGGTGTTTTTTTACTGTCTCAAAAAAGACAGTCAGTGCCACCACTGCTGAAGGGGTTTTTTAATTTTATCATCTACACTTTTACATTCAATTATTTTTGTTGTAATGACATTGCCTGCATTTCATACATTTTCGCATAAATGCCTCCTGCTTTTACAAGTTGCTCATGATTGCCAGCTTCTTGAATGACACCGCGCTCTAGCACTAAAATTTTATCTGCATTTTTAATGGTCGATAATCGGTGCGCAATAATAAATGTTGTACGTCCTTCTTTTAAAACATCCATTGCATGCTGAATCAATTCTTCTGTTTCTGTATCAATATTTGATGTTGCTTCATCTAATATTAAAATAGCTGGATCGAATGCTAAAGCACGCGCAAATGAAATAAGTTGACGTTGTCCCGCCGATAATGTGCTACCCTTCTCAATCACCGGCTCATCAATGCCGTTTGCTAAATTTGTTAATACACGCTCAGCGCCGACCGCTCGAAGTGCCGCTTCAACCGTTTCGCGCGAAATTTTCGGGTCATTTAAACTCACATTCGATGCAATCGTCCCCGTAAATAAATACGGGTCTTGTAACACAATCCCCATATGCTCACGAATCGTTTGGCGTGGCAATGTTGTAATATCAATGCCATCAATTGTAATACGCCCTTTGGATGGATCGTAAAAACGGAATAATAAATTCATAATTGAACTTTTGCCTGAACCCGTATGTCCGACGAGTGCAACCGTTTGCCCTCGTTTCGCCTCAAAATTTAAATTTTGAAGCACATATTCATCACCCTTATATGCAAACGATACATCTTCAAATACCACATGGCCTTCATAACGTGGGATGTGCTTTTGCGACACTGCTTCTCCGTCATTGTCCAATAGCTCAAATACGCGGTTCGCTGCAACGATTGAACGTTCCATTTGCGAAAACTGATTGACGATATTTGTCATTGGATTGAATAAACGCGTAACATAATCAACAAACGCGTATAATGTCCCGGCTGTTACGTAATCAATTGTTTCCATCGACTTCGTGCCAAAGAAATAAATAAACACAACGAACATCGACAAACGTAGTAAATTAACTAAATTATGTGATGTGGCAGAATCAAGCACAAGTAATTTACGGTGATATTGATAATGCGTATCATTGAGCTCCGTAAACTCTGCATGCATTTGTTTTTCACGACGGAATGCTTGAATAATGGTCATCCCGTTAATCGCTTCATTGATCATGCCGTTTAAATCGCCAATTTTCGTGCGAATGACATCATTATACTTTTGCGCATATTTACGATATAAAATCATCCATGCATATAAAATCGGTACGATAATCAGCGCAATTGCTGCAACAGGTGCATTTAATACAAAGAGCGCAATATATACACCGAACATTGATAAGAAACTAACCGCAAACTGAGATAACACCGTGACGTATAAATTACGTACCGCTTCGGTGTCATTCGTGACGCGCGCAACAATTTTGCCGGCTGGTAAATTATCAAAGTATGCAATCGGCATCGTCTGGATTTTCGAAAATGCTTCAATGCGCATTTTCTGTACGATACGGTTTGCACCGCCTTGTAACGCAATCATACTAAAATAACGCAAAACACCTGTTGCAATGGCTAGCGCTAAATACGTTGCGAGTAGCCATGCAATTGGAGCTACTTCTAATTGTCCAACAACCATATGATTGTCGATTAAATATTTCGCAATTAATGGCCCCATTAATTCGGTTGCCACAGACAGCGCTAAAATGAATAAACCACCAATAATATATCCTTTAAAGCGCATTGCGTAATCATATAAACGTTTTGATGGTGACATTACTGATTCGCCTCCTCTAACTGCTGGCGATCAAATTGTTCTTTGTACCAACCTTGTTGTGCTAGCAACTCTTCATGTGTGCCTTGTTCAATGATTTGTCCATCATCTAGCACAATAATAATATCTGCATGTTGAATACCTGACAGACGGTGCGTCGTAATAATGGTTGTTTTATCAGCACGTTCACGCTGAATATTTTCGATAATTTGTGCCTCTGTTTTCGCATCAACCGCTGATAAAGAATCGTCTAATAATAAAATTTCAGGGTTTTTAATCAACGCACGCGCAATTGATACACGCTGCTTTTGCCCCCCAGAAAGCGATACGCCTTTTTCACCAACCATCGTTTCTAAGCCCATTGGTAAATTCGCTAAATCTTTTTCAAAATACGCAAGGCGAATCGCTTCTGCTAACTCTTCGTCAGTCGCGTCCTCTTTCCCAAATAAAATATTTTCTCGAATTGTACGTGAAAATAACACATGGTCTTGTGGCACATAACCAATCCAATCGAGTACCTGCTCTTTCGACTGCTGTGCAATGTCGATATCGCCAATTGTAAACAGCCCTTCACCTAACGGATATTCACGTAATAATTGACGTAAAAATGTCGTTTTCCCTGCGCCCGTTTTGCCGACAATCCCTAATGTTTGCCCTTTTTGCAAAGCAATCGAAATATCGGCTAAATTTTTCACTTGTGATAGTGGATATTGGAATGTGAAATCGCGGAACCCTACTGATGTTGGTGACGCGTCAACATGGTGTGTTGCATTTTTCACATCTGCTTCATATTGCAACGTTTCTTCTACACGGTCTAATGAGGCATTACCTTGCTGCATTACATTGATCAGCTCACCAATCGCAAACATTGGCCATGTCGCTAATCCTAAATAAACATTAAACGATACAAGTTGACCAACTGTTAGTTCACCACGTGACACTAAGACCGAGCCATAGCCGAGCGCGATGACATAACAAAGTCCCATGCCGATACGTGTAATCGGTACGAATAAAGCGTTAATACGCACAACTGCCATATTTTTTTCAACGACCTCTTCGCTTTTTTCAAAGAAGCGTTGTTCTTCTAATGGCTCTTGCACATAAGCACGCACAACACGCACACCCGCTACAGATTCAAGTACATTATCATTCAAATCACCAAATGATTCTTGTGCCACCATATAACGTTCATGGACGATTTTACCGAGATACTGAATAATAAATGCCATAATCGGCACAGGTAGCATCGCAAATAATGTTAGCTTCCATGAAATCGTAAGTGCCATCGCTACGATAATCAACGCCATATATACGGTTGAATCAATAAGCGTCATAATCCCAAACCCAGCTGTTAATGATACGGCATTTAAATCGTTCGTTGCGCGCGCCATTAAATCGCCTGTTCGGTTTTTTTCGTAAAAAGTGGGAGTCATACGTAAAAACTGCTGAAATAACTTTTTACGATAGAGGCGGTCAATTGTAATTGCCCCGCCAAACAATTGATATTGCCATACAAAATTCAATACATAACTTGTCACAACAATCAGTAGTAACACAATTATATAGTTGCGTAAATCATCCGCTGTTAATTGTCCGGTTGTCATCGCATCGATGGCATCACCGATTAACCACGGCGGAATGACTTCAACAACACTCGCTAAAATCAGCAATGTAATTGCGACTGTGTATTGTCGCCAATACGCTTTAAAAAACCAACTGAGCTTTCCTAGTACTTCAAACATTCTTTCACCTAGTTTCTATTTTTTCATTCACATAGCCTCTACACGGCTAGTCATCTCTCACATACATCGTGCGTACCGTTTTGTTCATAATGATTCGTTTCTTCATCTTTTCAGCCTCCTCTAATGCGACTCACGAATGATAAAAACAACAAAAAAGACGCATACTCTAAAAAGAGCGCGCGTCTTTTTGGCAGAGGGGTGGGCATAGCCATCCCTTCTTTACAAATTACTGCTTACATATGAAAAAGAAGATAGATGACGTGTTATGAAATTGCATGAAGTGTTTCATGTGCTTGATGTTCATAGTCATTACCTCCTTTTTCGTCGTTATCATTTCGTGTTACTAAATACTAGCATAGCTTTTTTAGAGGGTCAATAACTTTTAGAAAATTCCTCATTTTCTTTCATTACGCCTTTTTGACGTAGTACTTCGTGAAGCAAGCTAACTATTGTTCATAGTTTATACAGGAAAATACTGTAATACACTAAAAAATGCTCGTTCGCCTCGAGATAACATCGCTTTTTCTTCAAACACTATTTGTTTTTTATTTATAAATATTTTATCATTGAAGTATTAACTATTTTTTGAAAACAGGAGGTGTACTCTTTATGGCCTTCCCTCATTCGGGCCGGTTGTAAAGAAATTATTTGGACGTAGATATAGTGGAACTAACCATAAGGCTGGCAGCATTTGCTGCCCTAATTGCCGCAACAGCATTTTTCGTTGCAACAGAATTTGCAATTGTTAAAGTACGTACTACACGTATTGACCAGCTCGTAGCAGAAGGAAGTAAGAAAGCGTTACGCGCAAAAAAAGTTACATCAAATCTTGATGAATATTTATCAGCTTGTCAGTTAGGGATTACGATTACCGCTTTAGGTTTAGGGTGGTTAGGTGAACCGACATTTGAACTTATTCTTCACCCGTTATTTGAATTTCTTGGCTTAAACTTAACGCCAAGTATGATGACTTTATTATCATTTGTAATTGCCTTCGCACTTGTAACATTTATTCATGTTGTTGTCGGTGAATTAGCGCCTAAAACATTAGCAATTCAAAAGGCAGAAGCTGTCACATTAACGCTTTCTGGTCCGTTAATTTTATTCCATAACATTATGTATCCATTTATTAAATTATTAAATGGCTCTGCTCGTGCGTTAACTGGTTTATTCGGCTTAAAAATGATGTCGGAATCAGAAGTAGCACACTCAGAGGAAGAATTACGTATGTTGTTGTCGGATAGCTTAAAAGGCGGCGAAATTAACGAATCGGAATACGAATATGTAAACAGTATTTTTGAATTCTCTGAACGAATTGCCAAAGAAATTATGGTACCACGTACTGAAATTGTTGGGATTGAAAAAGACTTAACGATTAAGGAAGTATTTGAGGTAATGGGTGTTGAACAATATACACGTTACCCGATTCTTGATGGCGATAAAGACCATGTCATCGGGCTTGTGAACATGAAACATTTACTAACAGCGTATATTAAAAACCCATCAAATGGTGACAAAAAGGTTATCGAATATATGCAGCCAATTATTCGCGTCATCGAAACAACACCAATTGATGACTTACTGTTGAAAATTCAACGTGAGCGTATCCATATGGCAGTCTTAATGGACGAATACGGCGGTACATCTGGCTTAGTCACAATCGAAGACATTATCGAAGAAATTGTCGGTGATATTCAAGATGAGTTTGACGAAGATGAAATTCCAGAAGTACAAGAAATTAAAGAGAACCATTATATTTTTGATGCGAAGCTGTTAATTTCTGAAGTGAATGATATGCTAAACATTCAGTTGAATGAAGATGATGTTGACACAATTGGTGGTTGGTTTATGACAAAACATTTTGACGTCACACATGGTGCTTCAGTTGAAGAACAAGGCTACTTATTCGTTGTGACAGAAGTTGAAGGTCACCACATTTTATACATTGAAGTGTCTAAACTTCCCGAAATCGAAAACACCGAGAAAGAGTTACTTTCTTTCGATGATTTGAACAATAAGAAATAATCGCATACGAAAAATGCTAGGCGAAACGATATTGTTTCGCCTAGCATTTTTATTGTACGCCGCTTCCTTCTGTCAAGCCGTGCTTCACTGCATAAAGTGCAGCTTGTGTACGGTCTTGTACTTCTAGCTTCGTAAAAATATTCGAAATATGTGTCTTTACTGTTTTTTCTGTGACAAATAATGATGAGGCAATTTCGCGGTTGCTCTTTCCCTTTGTTAACTCGGCTAATACATCTTGTTCACGTGGTGTTAGTGGATGGCGATTATGCGCTAAGCTCTCCTGCTCTGCGACGTTTTGCTCTAATTGGTCCGTCACAGTAGGATGCACAATACGCTCACCGTTCATAATTTGACGAATTGTAATCACTAAATCATCCGGCTCAATATCCTTTAACTGATAGCCTACTGCACCCGCTTCCATCGCTGGCACAACATGGTCACGATCTGAAAAGCTTGTAAGCATTAATACAGGCATATTCGGAAATTTCTCTGTTATACGCTTCGTTGCACCGATGCCATCTAACTCTGGCATAACTAAATCCATTAAAATAATGTCTGGCTGCAAACTTTCTGCAAGTTCAACAGCTTCGATCCCATTTTTCGCTTCACCGACCACTTCAATATCTTTTTGTGTTTTTAAAAAGACCATTAAGCCACGTCGAACAACATGGTGGTCATCTGCAATTAACACACGAATCATATAAATTCCCCCTCTTTTTAATATGGTATACGGATAAATAATTCGGTGCCTTTGCCGATTTCACTTATCCATTCCACCTTCCCTTGAAAAGCTTCAACACGCGAACGAATGGACTGCATACCAACAGATGGTAAGCTTTTTTCATTTTTCGGGGAAAAACCACGTCCATCATCTTTTAAAATGCATAAAACATCGGTAGCAGTGACGGTAATATAAAAATCTGCCTTTGTCACACCGGCATGTTTTCGCACATTATTTAAGCCTTCTTGCATCATACGAAATAATCCTTCTTCAATACGCGATGGTAGTTGAATAACGCCCGTAACATTTGTTTGCAACGTTAAGCCAAGCATTTCTGCATAGCTCTTAATCGCATCTACTAAGCCACCTTCTAAGCCTTTTGGTCGCAATTGCCAAATAAGTGCGCGCATTTCCGTTAAGGCTTCTTGCGTTAAGCTTTGTACATCTTGAAATAGCTCTTTTACATCGCTATCGACGGATAGTTCGACTCCTGCACGAGCTGTTAATGTAACAGAGAATAACAGTTGATTCACGGAATCATGTAAATCACGCGCTAGTCGGTTTCGCTCCTGCACAAGTGCCATCTCTTGCGCTTGCTTTGTTAATAAAATCCGCTTAATTGCCGAGCCGATTTGAAAGGCAACTGACTCTAAAAGTTCTAATTCCTCCTCATTAAAACGAATCGTATTTGGTGTTGCTACATTTAAAAGACCGAAGCGTTCATGACCAGATTGTAATGGCACTGTCGCATGATGTGTAATATTTTGATGGTCGCCTACATCCGCTGCAATCGCCGCTTCAATGCGTTGACATTCAATAATATTCGATGCTTTTTGTAATTTATTTGTACGATAACGAGATACGCACCAACAACCACCTTTTTTTAAATGGTCACAGCCGTTATACGATAATGCAGGTGGTAAGCTAACGTGTGTAACGAGTTCCGAACGACCTCGCTCATTAATAAAAAATACCCAACCTGTTTCAAATTTCGTGCCTTGCAACAGTTTTGTAAGTGCACCTTGCAACATCGCATCAATTTCTGTTTCTTCATTTAGGAACTCTGCAATTTCTTTTAATAATGTTGTATGTGACGGATCATTCATATACATCAGTTCTCCTCTTTCTACGCTTATATTTATGATACACGCTTTCTTCCTGCTTGCCTCCTCATACTTTTGGATGAAAATATGTTTTTTAACATTTAGCCAGGGTATATACATACTGTAATGTCATTTATCACTTTAGGAGGTATTTTATCAATGTCAAACTACAATCCAAAAGCACCAAACGAATTAGCAGATGCGCAATTAAAGCGACAAGAGCATGAGAGTGATGCAAGTAAAGCGGTTGCATCAAGACATCATCACAACGAAGAAAATGTTGATGGTAAAAAACCATTTGAATATGGCGATACAAATAAAGAATCGTATAACTCTATTCCAGGCGAGTAATACAAGCATATAACATAAACAAGCACTAACGAGGGTAAATTCGTTAGTGCTTGTTTATTACGTTTTATTGTTCTGTTAAATAGTCAACACGGTACACATCATGACGACGATCTTTTAAGTGCTTGACCGTACCATCTTGACGCTGACGACGTAAAATTTCTAAATCGACATCCCCAATAACAACCATCTCTAAGTTTTCACTCGTTTCCCCGACAATGCCATCACGTGCAAATTCAAAGTCACTCGGTGAGAAAATCCCCGACTGCGCATATTGAATATCCATATTTTCCGTTTGAGGTAAGTTGCCAACTGTTCCTGAAATAACCGTATAAATTTGGTTTTCAATGGCACGTGCCTGCGCACAGTAACGCACACGTAAATAGCCTTGACGATCTTCGGTACAAAACGGTGTAAAAATAATGTTCGCACCTTTTTCAGTCGCAATACGTGCAAGCTCTGGGAACTCGATGTCGTAACAAATTTGAATCGCAATTTTACCGCAGTTTGTATCAAACACTTCGACACTATCGCCAGCAGACACACCCCACCATTTTCTCTCATTTGGTGTGATATGAATTTTATATTGCTTTTCAATCGTTCCGTCATCACGGAATAAATACGCGATATTATAAATCTCGTCATCCTCTTCCATAACGAAGTGAGAGCCACCAATAATGTTAATATTGTAGCGCACCGCTAAGTCGGTAAATAGCTCAATATATTGCGGCGTAAATTCCGTTAATTTACGTACAGCTTGTCCTGGGGAACGCTCATTTAAAAACGACATTAATTGCGTTGTGAAAATTTCTGGGAACACAACGAAATCCGATGAAGCGTCCGCTGCAACATCAACAAAATATTCGCATTGATTCGCAAACTCTTCAAATGAATCGATTTTACGCATCATATATTGCACGACACAAATACGTACAGGATCACTTGTTTTAAAGTGTGAGCGTGTTTTCGGTGGCATATAATCATAGTTATTCCACTCCATTAACGTCGCATAGTAAAGTGACGCTTTATCATCTTCTAAGTAATTTGTATTAATACGCTTTACCGTAAAGTCGTTCATCACTTGGAATGATAATACCGGATCATAAATTTTATGCTTCATTACCGCATTCACATACTCACGCGGCGTCATTTCATGCGCATATTTATGATAATTTGGAATACGACCACCAAGTAAAATCGAGCGTACATTTAATTCACGCGCTAATTCTTTTCGTGCTTCATATAAACGTTGCCCAACCTTCATATGACGGAAATCAGGATGCACCATCACTTCAATCCCGTATAAATGCGTTCCTTTTGGATTATGATTCGTAATGTAACCATCGTCTGTCACATCGCTCCACGTATGGCGTTCATCATATTCATTGAAATTTAATCGCACTGACGAACATGAGCCGATGACTTGTCCATCTAATTCTGCGACAATTTGTCCTTCTGGGAAAATACGTAAATGACTTTCTAAATGTGCAATTTTCCACGGGTCCATTCCCGGAAATGACACACGCTGTATTTTTAAAATATCCTCGAAGTCTTCTCGACGTAGTGTACGAATAATCATTGGTTTTTCAAATTGACTAATATCTAATTCCTCTGACACAAAAATCCCCTCCAACTAGTTCTCTTTGTCTTATACCCGCTTGTGGCACGTTTTATTTACTTCTTTCTGTGAATTTTATATAATCGTTAGGGTAAAGCATGATTTTTTTTCATAAAGATAGGAAATGGGGGCATAAATTGTGGCACAAAACAAGAAAAAAACAACAGCTGCAAAGAAAAAAAGCAATGGCTTAAATAAGTTATGGCTTATCGGTGGGATTGTTGTTGTATTATTCATTGCCATTATTGTATTAAACAATCAATCGAATAAAACAAAGCTAGAAGATAGCCCGTATGATACGGAAGATTTAAACCAAGCAACAATTGATTTATTAAATGACGAAAACTATCAAAATATCATTTTACCTGCAGATTTACAAGCAAAAATCGATAGCGGTGAAGGTGTATTAGGTTATTTCTTCAGTCCAATTTGTGTACACTGTAAAGCATTTACACCAAAATTAATGCCAATTGCAGATGAAGTTGGCGTAGACATTCATCAATACAATTTATTAGAATACGATGCAGGTGGGGATGATTACGGCGTAACAGTTACACCAACACTTATATACTTTAAAGATGGTGTAGAAGCAAACCGTCTAGTTGGTGACGCAACCGAAGAATCGACACGCGCATTTTTAGAGAGCACTGTGGTAGAATAAAACTTTACGATGAAAAGAAAAAGGCATCCATGTAAATGGTTTGCCTTTTTATTATGGAGGATACAATTATGTTTACGTACACAATTGCCAAAAACGGCACAACAGTTGATACATTATTACGCAGTGAATGGCGCTTAGGAAAGAAAACCGTGCACGAATTACGCATGGCAAAAGCCGTAACACGTGACGGTGAACCTGTACAGTGGAACGACCCACTTGATGCAGGCACAGAAATCACCTTTACATTCGACGTACCTGCTTCAAGCTACAAACCAACAAAGGAATGTTTAATTGATATCGTGTACGAAGATGCACATTGCTTAATCATTTCAAAACCAAAAGGCATGAGCACACACCCAAATGATGATCGCGACACACATACGGCGATGAACCATGTAATGGCACATATTCAAGCAAATGGCGGTATTTATGCGGAGCACGTACACCGTTTAGATAAAGGGACGGAAGGTTTACTACTTGTCGCAAAACACCCACTCGCAAAATCCATTATGGACCGTATGATTGAGGAAAAAACAATCGTCCGTACGTATCAAGCAGAAGTGCAAGGAAATATTCGTTCAGAGTCTGGCACAATTAGTGAAAATATTGGTAAAGACCGCCACCATGCGAACCGCCGTGTCGTATCCGCATCAGGTCAGCATGCTGTCACACATTTTGAAGTCATTCAACGCTACAAAGGCACATGTATCGTCAACCTTGTCCTTGAAACTGGGCGCACGCACCAAATTCGTGTACACCTTGAATATATTGGTCATCCAATCGTTGGTGATACATTATACGGCGCACGTGAAACGAAGGAAGGCACATATCAATTACATGCCATTCAATTAGAATTCGACCACCCGTTCTTAAATGAGCGCATTACCGTAAAAGACCAATAAGTAAATCGAGAAAAAGAGCTTGAGATAAAAGCTGAAAAACAGCAAACTGACAAATGTCGGTTTGCTGTTTTTTTGATAATGGCAAGGTTCGTTTCGGTGGGAACGCCCTCCATAATAACATTGCTTGTTCATTCACTGCTTTTTAGAAATTAAAATTATCAGGGTCTGAGCCTGTACGGTGGAATGTATTTAAAGCTGTAATTGTCGCAATTTCATCCGTACCTAATTCGAAATCAAAAATATGTAAGTTTTCTGCCATACGCTCGCGATTCGCTGATTTTGGAATTGCAATATTGCCAAGCTCGATATGCCAACGCAACACAATTTGTGCAGGTGTTTTACCATATTTCGCCGCTAATTGCTTAATGATTGGGTGTGTAAATGTAATGCCTGTTCCTAGTGGTGCCCAAGATGTCACGGCAATATTTTTTTCTGCACAAAAAGCACGCAACGCATCTTGCGATAATGACGGGTGACATTCAATTTGATTGACCATTGGCGCGACATTTGCCACTGCTAATACTTGCTCTAAATGGTGCTGATGGTGATTCGACACACCTGGTACACGCACAAGCTTTTGTTCATATAAATGCTCAATCGCCTTATACGTATCCACTAATTGTGGCTTTGGCCAATGCGTTAAATATAAATCAACATAGTCTAAGCCTAATTTTTGAAGTGAGACATCAAATGCACGTAATGTCGTATCATAACCTTGATCGTCATTCCATACTTTTGTTGTGATAAATAGTTCCTCACGTGCAACACCTGAATCTTTAATCGCCTGTCCAACCGCTTCCTCATTGCCATAAATTGCAGCAGTATCAATCGCACGATAACCTGTCTCTAATGCTGCAAGTGTTGCCTCGTAAGCCTCATTATATTCTTTCATACGGAACACGCCGTACCCTAACTGTGGCATTTTCACACCATTTGCTAATGTAATTGTCGGTGAAGTCATATGTATTCCCCTCTCACATCTTTATTTTAAATGATCGAAATTAAACGAATCTGGGCTTTGGCCAAAACGCTCATCGCGGTTAAGGGCATCAATAATCGCCATATCTTGCGCTGAAATCGAGAAATCAAACACATTGAAATTATCTTCAATACGCGATGGTGTCACTGATTTTGGAATGACAACTAAGTCATGCTGTAAATGCCAACGAATGACTAGCTGTGCTGGTGATTTCTGATATTTTTTCGCGAGTTCGTTTAACGTGACGTCCCCTAAAACGTGCGAACGACCAAGTGGCGACCACGATGTTACTGCAATATTATGCTCGGCACAAAAAGCGCGTAGTGGCTGTTGTGTTAAATACGGATGGCATTCAATTTGATTAACCATTGGCGCGACATTGGCGGTCGCAAGTAACTGCTCTAAATGTTGCTGATGATGGTTTGACACACCGGTAGCGCGAATTAATTTTTCATCATATAGACGTTCAATGGCACGGTATGTATCGACAAACTTATGTGCTACTGGCCAATGTGTTAAATATAAATCAACATAATCCATATTTAATTTTTTTAACGATACTTCAAAAGCGCGTAACGTTTCATCATAGCCTTGATCATCATTCCATACTTTTGTCGTAATAAAAATTTCGTCACGTGCCACACCGCTGTGACGTACTGCTTCGCCAACTTCCTGCTCGTTATAATAAAGAGCTGCCGTGTCAATTGCGCGATAGCCTGTATCAAGTGCCGTCGTAATCGCTTGTAATGTTTCATCGCGGTTTGTCATTTTATACACACCGAGACCAAGCTTTGGCATCTCGACACCATTTGCTAATTTTTTCATGGTTGTCCCCTCCTTGTTATACGCATTATAGCATACGTATTCAGAAAAAAAGGAAGCCAATTGCTCGCTTCCGTTCAATTACTCTTCACTATCAAATTGCTTCGGGTCACGCTCTCGTTTTTCATCATCTTGCTGTTCACGCATTTGCTCCATCTCTTTCCCAAGCTGTTTTAAATCATCCATTGAATTGGCCATTGTACCGCTCAGTTCTTCTTTTTTCATATACATCCCCCCATTTCTCCTAACATCATATTGTTATATATGTACCCTTCTTCCTGCTTCACGAATCTTTTTTCTGAATTTCTTTGCACAAAAATCGTCGTGCGTTATACTAAGAAAGAGTACGTCAGTTAATAAAGGAGGATTTTATGAAACTACTATTAATTTTAGGTGTTTGTATTTCTTTTTTAACGGCCATTTTTACAGCGGGCTACGATCGTCCGTTAAAATCTCCAAATGAGTAATCTATGTAGACAAAGCTATCAGTTGGCTTTGTCTTTTTTATTATTTGACTTTAAAAACAAAGTAGCTTATCATTGCTTACATAAAGTAACTTAATAATAAATTACAACCTAATTGGAGGATTATTCATATGCACTTCTTTGAAAAACCAAATAACTTCGTACAACATGTGGAAATTAAAGTGAGCAACTTAGCGCGCTCTCTTACGTATTACCAAGAAACAATCGGCTTATTCGTCATAAAAACAGAGGGCAATTTCGCGTATTTAGGTGCTAAAAATAGTGACACACCATTACTTATTTTAGAAGAAGTCGAAAATGCGACAGCGCGTCCACATGGGACAACTGGTTTATATCACTTTGCGCTACTTTTACCGGAACGTAAACATTTAGCCAATATTTTACGCTTCTTCGCAGAACGCGGTGTACGTCTTGGTGCATCCGACCACCACGTATCAGAAGCACTTTATTTAAATGACCCCGATGGTAACGGCATTGAAATTTATGTAGATCGCCCAGAAGAACAATGGCAATGGAATAATGACTATGTGCATATGACAACTGAACCGTTAAATGCGCAAGATGTTATGACAGCTGAAGATGGTACTTGGGATGGTATGCCTGAAGGAACAGTGATGGGACATGCGCATCTAAATGTTGCAAGCATCGCTGATAGTGAGAAGTTTTATACAGAAGCATTATTATTTGATGTGGTCACACGTTACGGCCCAAGTGCTTTATTTATTTCTACCGGAAAATATCATCACCATATTGGCTTAAACACATGGCAAAGCGAAGGCGGCTCTCCTGCGCCAGCATCAAGCGTTGGTCTAATTGCGATTTCACTTCAATTAGCAGATGAAGCGCAAAAAGCAACATTGCTTGAGCGATTAACAGCGTACGGTGCGCCGTATACGGAAACAACAGACGGCTTTGATACACAAGACCCTGCTGGTAACACGATTCGTTTCCGCTTCTAAAACGAAAAAGACATGCACTCAGTTGTCCAAGCTGAGGCATGTCTTTTTCTATGGAATAAACTTTAAACGAACAACATTATCGATTTGTGCTGTTACACAAGTTAAGGGAGGAAGATCGAGCATTTGACCATGACGAAGTGGTCGCGCTCTTATTGATAATGATAATCCCTATCAATTGTAACGTCAATAAATAATCTGAAATTTACAATATCATGGCCTAAACGAGCGTTTTCATGCACTCATTCTGTTTTACAGCAAAAGACGTATTTTATTTTAAGCCTGGGTAATTTTGTTGGCGAAGCGCCTCATAAATTACAATCGCTGCGGTATTCGATAAGTTTAATGAACGCACATGGTCACTTTGTGGGATGCGTAAGCACATATCTGCACGCGCTTGTGCAAAGTCTTTTGGTAATCCTGTCGTTTCACGCCCGAACATAAAGTAAATATCTTCTTGTTGGTCGCTAAAGTCATGTGTCGTAAACGGTTCATCACTATATGTCTCGATTAAATATACCGAGCCATCCTTACTATACTCCACAAAATCTTCTAATGAATCATGGTACACAACATTTACATGCTCCCAATAATCTAATCCGGCACGTTTTAACATTTTATCATCCGTTGAAAATCCTAATGGACGAATTAAATGTAATGATGTGTTTGTTCCTGCACATGTACGAGCAATATTTCCCGTATTGGCTGGAATTTCTGGTTGATATAACACAATGTGTAATGGCACAATGTACACTTCCTAACGTAAAAATTGTAGCCCTTTGTCGATTTCAGCTAATACTTCTTCATCGTTTTCCTTACTACGTGCTAATAATAACACTTCTTCTGCCTCCGGTGTGCCAATTTTGCCAATTGCCCACGCGGCTGTTCCACGAATGACCGGACGCGTATCTTTGTGCAGCAGCTCAATTAGCTCTGGCACAGCCGCTTCTTCTCTAAAATGCGCTAATGCTAAAATGGCATTTCGTTGAATCGGCTTTTTCCCACGCCACGAACCTGACACATGACCGAATGTTGTTTTAAATTCTTTATTCGACATATGTAAAAATGGTTGTAATAGTGGCTTTGCCAGCTCTGGATCTGGCGTAAACTCCTCGTGAATCCAGTTCAGCTTGCCTTTATTTTTCGGGCAGACCGTTTGGCACGTATCACAGCCATATAAACGATTGCCGATTTTTGTGCGGAACTCATCTGGCAACATCGTTTTTGTTTGTGTTAAAAAGGCGATACAACGCTTTGAATCAAGCTGTCCCCCTTCAATTAACGCACCTGTTGGACAAACATCAATACATAAGCGGCAATCACCACATTCGTCTTCGATTGGCGTATCTGGTACAAACGGAATATTGGTAATAAGCTCTCCTAAATACACATACGAGCCAAACTCGGGTGTAATGACCGAACAGTTTTTAGCGCTCCAGCCAATACCTGCGCGCTCCGCTACAGCACGGTCCACAAGCTCTCCCGTATCAACCATTGAGCGAATCGCCACAGTTGGCACACGCTCTTGTAGCCATGCTTCAATTTTTTGCAGACGTTCACGCACAGCGACATGATAATCGACACCCCATGATGCACGACAAAACACACCACGACGCGCCCCTTTTTTGCCAAGTGGTGCATTTTCCATACGCGACGGATAAGCAAGCGCTATCGAAATAATGCTCTCTGCACGATCAAGTAACAATGTTGGCTCCGTGCGTAATTCCACATCCGACTCCTCAAAGCCTGACTGGTAATTTAGCTCTTGCTGGCGACGTAAACGATTTTTTAATTCCATAAATGGTGCGGCTGTCGTAAAGCCGATTTTATCCACACCAATTGATTTCGCATACGCGATTAGCTCTCGTTGTAATGATGCAATGTGCACACGAATTCACTCCTTCCTATGCTACACTATAGTTAAATGACATATATGGAGGGAAATGCATGCAACTTACGATTGACCCGTCAATTTTACATACAGTCCCTAATTTTAAAATTGGCTATATTCAGTATGACGATATTACGATTAGTGAATCGCCTCAAATGATTAAAGGACGCACACAATTATACCAAGAAAATCTGTTTCTTGAAATGCAAGATACTCCAGTTACGGAACGGGCTGATATTGCTGAATGGCGTCAGTTGTGGAAAACATTCGGGGCTGACCCAAATCGCTATCGTCACTCAGCAGAAAGCTTACTGCGCCGCATCGCAAAAGAAAATTATATCGCACCTATTCATAGCGGTGCTGATATTAATAATTTCTTTTCGATGAACTATGAAATTCCAATCGGCTTATATGATGCAGCGACCATTAACGGTGACATAACGGTTGTGCTCGGTACAGCGGATGATACATACGAAGCATTAAACGGACGCAATGTTTCGCTACAGCATATCATCCATACAAAAGATGCGACAGGTAGCTTTGGCAGTGCCTATGTTGATTCGGCACGTACAGCCGTTACTGAAACGACAAAACAAGCGGTGCAAGTATTCTATTTACGTCCATCGCTCTCTCGACAAGAAAATGAAAAGCTATTGGAAGCTGCAGCGAAAATGTTTACACAAGTAAATGGCGGCACAGCACATATTACGCTATTACCGTAATGAGACAAAAAGGACATATCCCACAAGACGACGGGATATGTCCTTTTATTACATTAACGATTACGAAGCTGTGTTGTCACGCGCTCGGTTAAGCTGTGTAAATTGGTCATGACATGTGTGAGCTTATGAAGTAATGTCGCTTGTTGCTGTGCAGAGCCTGCTATTTGCGCCGAACTATTTTCTAGCTCTTCAACTGTTTCATTCACAAGTTGTAACGATTGCATGACAGCGCTCACATGTTGTTCAATATGTTCCGCTTTCGTGAAGGATTGCACGACATTATCGGTTACTTCTTGAATATGGGTTGTAATATCGGTAAATACCTTATCTGTCGTTGCGACTTCCTCTACACTTTTCGCTGTAGCTTGCAGTGTAGATGACATTTGCTGAATAAACTGCTGCATATCTTGTTGCAGTTGCTGCATCGTTTGCTGAATTTCTTTTGCATAATCAGTGGAAGAATTGGCAAGCTTTCGTACTTCATTCGCTACAACGGTAAAGCCTTTCCCCGCTTCACCTGCATGTGCCGCTTCAATCGATGCATTCAGTGATAATAAATTCGTTTGGTTCGCAATATCTTGAATCACCTTTAAGCTCGTTGCTATTTCATCCATGCGCTGCTGAAAACGTACCGTTACATGTTGTACTTCTTGTTGTTGCTGCTGTAAATATGCCATCTGCTCGGTCGTTTGATTCATTTGCTGTTGTCCATTTGTCGCCACTTGTAGCATATTTGTTGCTGTTGTTGTCGCTGCGTTAATTTGCTTCACAATATCATGCGCATAATGTGAAATATTTTCTAAGTCTTGTTGAATCGCCTGGCTAGACTGATATTGCTCTTTCGTTGCCGTTGCTAAATGCGTGAGCGATGTATGTGTCATTTCACTATTTTTCGTAGATAGTTGAATCTCTTCTTCGACTTGATTCGTTAAAACATGAATTTCATGAATCGTTTCTTCAAGCGCCATCGTTGCTTGCACGCGCTGCTCTGCCTGTTCTTTTTGCTCGGTTAATGTTGCCACGTCACGTTTACGCCCAACTAATTGTGCGATTAATACACCACTCGTTAATAATAAAAATAATGCATGGACAAGCAATAGCTGAAATGAATAGTCTGACATACCACAAATAATTTCAGGCACTGTAAAGTAGCCGACAAAATGATGCACGGCAAATAAAATAGTACTGACAATAATAATTTTCATGCGCTCAAAATAAGCGAGTGCCGCTAGTACCATAAAGATTGAAAAATGATATTCAATCATGCCTTCTCCAGAGGCGATAATTGCCATACTTGAAAATGTTAGTGATAATGCAATCCACATTTGGACGATATATACATGTCGATGTTGTTTATACGCAAGCATTGCACCAATTACCGTTCCAACCGACAACACATAAAAAGTAGCAATGCCAATTTGTTGTACAGCCATGCCGCTTTGTCTCGCTTGTGTTGTCACAATATAGGGGTCTACCCATTGAAATACGTGATGGGCAATATAAATGATTGTTGATAACAAAATTAATACCCATGCAAAATAAATCATGACTTTCGTTTTTCTTAATTCCATGCCCTTCACCTCTTATATATGTATACCTTTACTTCCAATAAACTATGCTAAATTTTTGTAGAATTCTATGATTATATATATATAAGTGAATTGGACCTATACGATATGAAGTACTACATATTTTTCGGCAGAATCATGACCTAAAGACTATTATAGTCAGATAATTCGGTATTGTATTTCTTTACTATTCACATTATCGTTAAAGGGAAAGGAGATGACGCGTATGCAGGGTATTCCCGCATCCGTATTATTGCTACTAGCTACTGTTCTTTGGGGTGGTAATTTCGTGATTGGACGGGCTGTGGCCGATGATATTGCACCATTCACACTTGCCTTTTGTCGGTGGTGTATTGCATTTCTTGTACTAGCTCCCATTGCTTTTCATGCATGGAAAAAAGATTTACCGCTATTCAAACAGCACTGGAAAATTATTTTACTATTATCGATTACCGGTGTTGCAGGCTTTAATACGCTCGTTTACATCGGGTTACATGATACAACATCGATTAATGCTTCGCTCATGAACTCATCAACACCCATTATCATTTATTTATTAGCATTTATAGCGTTACGCGAAACATTAACGAAACAACAAATTATCGGTACAATTATTTCACTGATTGGGGTGCTATTTATTTTAAGTGGTGGCTCACTTAGCAGCCTACAAAATTTCCACTTTAATAAAGGGGACGTAATTGTACTTGTTGCCATTGTCTGTTGGAGTATTTATTCATTAATGATTAAGCAGTACGCAGGCATTTTACCAGGGCTATCGACATTCTTCATGACCATTATTGTTGGCATCGGTTTATTACTGCCATTCTTTTTATACGAAAGCTTTACAGTCGCCGATACGATTACATGGAATGTGTCGTCAATTGCCGCTATTTTATATGTTGGATGCTTTGCGTCAATTGTTGCTTTTTTATCGTGGAATAAAGGCGTTATGAAAATCGGGGCAAGTCGCGCAAGTATTTTCCTTAACTTCATTCCGGTCTTCGCCGCTTTATTTGCCGTTCTTTTTATCGAGGAACAATTACATATTTTCCAATTGCTCGGTGGTATTACCGTAATTATTGGTGTCTTAATCACGAATAAAAAATAATACAAAAAATGCCCCTTCCACAGTACACACTGCGAAAGAGGCATTTTTCATATGTCTCACTCAACGCCCGGTAAAATCATTAACGTTCGTTCATCTGCATTTAAAATGGCGTCTACACCAAGCGGTAGCGCAAAATGCGGTTCACAATGACCGATATTAAAGCCTTTTACAACGGGTACACCAAGTTCACTAAAATAATCGTTAAACACAGCGTCAAATGTGCTATCTTGCGGCGCTAAACGTTGCGAATATTTGAAATCGCCAATAATGATTCCTGCGATGTTTTCAAACTTACGCGCTAAACGTAATTGATTAAGCATGCGGTCTACACGCAGTGGCGACTCTTCAATATCTTCGAGCACTAAAAGTTTCCCACGTGTATCAATCTCATACTTTGAGCCAATCGTTGATGCAAGCAGCGTTAAATTCCCACCGGCTAACTCACCTCGTGCTACACCTGGTGAAACGGTTTGTAGTGGGCTTTTCGTATTGTCATAAAACAGCTCCCACGGTTGCATAAGCTGTAAAAACATACGCTCACTTACTTCGCTGAAATCCTCTCGTGCCATATCCCCTAGCATATCGCCGTGGAATGTTACTAAGTTGGCATATTCATTAAAGACCGTATGTAACGCTGTAATATCTGAATACCCCCAGAAAATTTTCGGATTATCTTCAATTAATGGATAGTCAATTTTATCAAGTAAACGACCTGTACCATAGCCGCCTCGTGCACAAATAATAGCTTTAATTTCTGGATTTTTGAACATGGCATGTAGTTCTTCTACACGTACCTCGTCGCTTTTCGCTAAATAATGGGCATCTCCGTCAACAACCGAATCTGCTAATACATAGCGTAATCCTAAACGCTCTAATACTGGTAATGCCATTGCTAAGCGCTCTCGGCTAATTGGGCTGGCTGGTGCAATAATACCTACCGTATCGCCCGCTTGTAAACGTTGTGGTCTTTGTTTCATTTCTTTCACCTCTCTCAAAACGTTACCCCATTCTCCCCATAAACACAATAAGAAAGGCAAATGAGCGTCATTATTTCACCCATTTGCCTTGCTTTATCGTCCGTTCGCTTCCGTTGCGGCAATTAGCCCTACTGTTTTATTACGCTTCCACACATCATCCCATCGGCTTAACGGTACAACGCTCTCCCCTGCATACGGTGCAATTTCCATCGTAATGGCTGGTAGCGCATAATACTGAATAAACCAATCTGTCGATGCCCCCGAGCAACAGCCTCGATTCGGTGGAACAAGTGAATAGCCTGTCACATTTGAAATACGCTGTGCTAACGCGCGGTCACGCTTTGCATTTGTCGCATTTTGATTGTGAGACCAATAAATAATTTGTCCTGACGAATGCCATGAAATATACGACTTAAATGCGCGCTGCTTCACAAACGATTGCAATGCCAGTGCTTCTGGCTCTGAAAACACACGATATCCTTTAAAGTTTTTAAACGATGGTGCTACAGTTGTTTCTTTTTGTACCCAGCCGCCATCAAAATTACGATTTAGATCGACACCACGAATATTGGCTTTCCAACGAGCGACATTTGTACTGCCGCCATTTATACGTTGAATCGCGGCTGCATTTTTTGCCGAAGCTAATCCACCTTGAACAAGCGTTACACCATCTGGATTCATCATCGGTACAAACCAAATGCTCGTACTATCTAACAGTTTCTGCACATCATAACCGTTAAAGCTTTGTACGTTGGCATATGCGTAGCTATATTGGTCAATCATTTCAAGCAATACATTTGTCGTCATATGCTCACGTGCGTGTATCGAGGCATCCATTAATACTTCCTTGCGACCATTGCCGACACGTAGCGCATATAAAGGACGACCTTCAACAGACGCGCCGAACGTTACAAGCTCAGTAAACTCTGGATACATTAACGAAAACAGCTTCAAATGATGTGTCATCTCTTCATAGCTAATATTTTTCTTCGGTGCAATTTGATTTGTGTGCATAAAATCTTGCAAATTAATATAACCGATGCCACCTGCAAATTCGACAAGCCCTGTCGTATTCGTCACTTGTAGTAATGTGTACGACTGCCCTTTCGCAATGGCACCAATTTTGGCACCACCACTTGTCATAACTGCCGCATCGTGCTGTGCTACAATTTGTGCTGGATACCTAGGCTGTGCTGCATGTTGTAAAGACAGCGGTGTCGTGCCTTCAACAAGCGCTTGCTTGGCTACGTGGTATGTGCCACCATTCGAGCTAATTTTCACATAGTTTCCTGTTGTGCCATTCCCCTCGAAAATAAAACCAGGTGATAGCGCCCCAACACGTTTAAGTGCTGTATTTAAATACGGTGTCTCTATCGCTACCTTATATGGCAGACGGCTGCTTAGTGTCGTGTCGTTCATTCGGATATAGCCTTGCTTGCCTCCTGCTTCAACAACATAATAATCGCCACTAATGGCTATGACGGACAGCTTCGTCACAGTGACACCTTCCATTAGTAAGGAGCCATCTGGTTTGTCATATATGCGATAATATGGCTTCGTCCGCACTGTTCCAACAGTTGGTGCTTCGTATGGGACAACCACTGGTGCTGGCTGAAGCAACGCTGCATCTACATAGTATTTTTCTTTCCCTATTGTTACTACTGCGACAGTGTCATTTTCCACTAATGTAAACGGCATGGCTTGCTGTGGCTGTCGCCAAAGTGCCGTATACTGTTTCAAGTTACTTGAGCTATATAATTTTGTACGCTCTGGAATATAAGCTGTACTTATTTGCGCTAATGCTTCATTATATGTAGGTTGTATTGTTTCAACATCGTTGCGATGCTGTTCGCCATATGCCATCATTCGCGCTAAAAATGTCGCGAATTGTGCGCGTGTTACATGTTGACGTGGCTCGTAATAATCGACAACCGTAATATTCGCATAACGTAATGCAATAATCGCTTCTTGTTTTTCAATGTCACCAGCTTTCCCTAAATCATGAATTGTTGGCGTAAACTGTGCTTCTTTATATGCCGATATAACATCAACATTGTAAATAGTTTTTAACGCACGTACGAGCACAACTGCCATATGTTGACGTTCCATAAGGTTGGTACTATCTAAAAAACCTTCTGACCCAACAAAAATGCCCTCTTCTTGTACGACAGCTGCAAGACGTGCAAGCTCTTTGTCATTGGTTAAACTAACATCTTCAAAACGAGGATACATTTCTGCGTCTTCTGGTATTGTGTAATCATTTTTCACCATAAAGCGTCCGAGTAATTTCACCACATTATTACGCGTAACAGCTTGGTCTGGGCGATATGTTTGGTCTTCATAGCCCGTCACAATCCCTTGTTCAGCAAGGGTATATATCGCTTCTGCGTGACCGTTCCCTTCAAGATCGGTGAACGTTTGTGCAGCCGCTGGTTTGCTCACGCTTAACATTGCTGTACACACGATAACAGCAAATAATCGCTTCATTTTCCACACTCCTTTGCCGGTGTTTAATTTTATTGTATCGAATTCACTTACAAAAAAGTAAGTTTTTTAACAAAACAGCTCCATATACTCATACATTTTCGGAGGATAACATGAAAAAATACGTGCTCTTACTACTTTGTTTATATTTTTTCCCGCAGAATGCTTTTGCAGAGGAACGTCCACTACTAACTGTTGATGGTTTGAAAAGCTGGACGATTACGTTTTCTGAAGCGCTAGATGACACAACATTAAATGAACAAACGATTTATATCGAAACAGTCACTCAGCAAAAGCATCCTGTTTCTATTTCATTACAAGCAGAACATATCGTCATTGTTGAACCGCTACAACCATATACAAGTAGTGAGCCGTATACATTAGTCATTCAAGATGTAAAAAGTCGTTCACAAAAATCATTAGTGGAAATCAGTCGGCAGCCATTTACAGTGAGTAATCACCCTACCACTGCAACTTGGATTTGGAACGCATATGATTTAAATTTAGCCTACGTTGATTTTTTAATAAAACAACGCACTGAAAAAGTGTTTGTACAGGTTGATTATGATTTACCAATGTCTGCTTATGTACCATTTTTTGAAAAGCTACAGCAACACAATATTAAAATTTATGCATTAGAAGGTATCGTTGGCAAGCACTGGTTTGACCAACCATATTACGAACAGCGTTATTTTAACTGGGTCGAAACGTTCCAACAGCAATACGGTTATTTTGATGGTATTCATATTGATGCTGAGCCTTATATTTCGCCTACTTGGCATACAGCGCAGCAACAAGTCCTCCAGCAATATTTCAATTTTTTACAACGCGCACGCACATTTGCAGACGATGCCCAGCTACGTTTTGAAGTTGATATGCCTTTTTGGTTTGACCTAATCACCTATAGGAATTCGTTTGGTAGTGGAAACGTTGCACAATTTATTATTGATTTAACGGATGAAGTAACCATTATGGCATATCGTAACAGTGCAAATGCAATCATTGACGTTGCGAAAGAGGAGTACACGTATGCTCATCAACAGCAAAAGGACATAACCATTGCCATTGAGACATTGCCGAGTGATGAAGGTAATTTTTTAAGTTTTTATGATCAACCATACACGTTTTTACCGAGTATATACGCTGTTCATGAAGCTTTCGATAGCACAATTGCTATACACTACTTACAAGCATGGATGTCTTACACACAAAATAAAAAAGCGAAGGCATGAGGCTATCCCCATCCCTTCGCTTTTTTCAATACCGGTGGCCGGGTTCGAACCGGCACTCTCGAGAGAATCGGATTTTGAGTCCGACGCGTCTGCCAATTCCGCCACACCGGCGCAAAAAGAGTACAAAAAAAAACCGGCTATCCCGATTTCATAAAAATTGGAGGCGGCAGTCGGATTTGAACCGGCGATCAGGGTGTTGCAGACCCATGCCTTACCACTTGGCTATGCCGCCTCTATATGGAGCGGAAGACGAGGTTCGAACTCGCGACCCCCACCTTGGCAAGGTGGTGTTCTACCACTGAACTACTTCCGCAAAAAATGGCTGGGGTACCAGGATTCGAACCTGGGCGTGACGGAATCAAAATCCGCTGCCTTACCGCTTGGCTATACCCCAACAAAAATGGGGCGACTGATGGGAATCGAACCCACGAATGCCTGAACCACAATCAGGTGCGTTAACCACTTCGCCACAACCGCCACAATGTTAGTATAAAAATATTAAGATGGCAGGGGCAGTAGGAATCGAACCCACACCAAAGGTTTTGGAGACCTCTATTCTACCGTTGAACTATGCCCCTAAACTAAAAAAATCCAAAAAATGGTGGAGGGGGACGGATTCGAACCGCCGAACCCTAAGGAGCGGATTTACAGTCCGCCGCGTTTAGCCACTTCGCTACCCCTCCGGGAAAATATGGTGCCGGCGAAAGGAGTCGAACCCTCGACCTACTGATTACAAGTCAGTTGCTCTACCAACTGAGCTACACCGGCAAAATATATGGTGGGTTTGGACGGAATCGAACCGCCGACACTTAGAGCTTCAATCTAATGCTCTACCAACTGAGCTACAAACCCACATATGTAAATAAAAAAATGGCGGTCCCGACCGGGATCGAACCGGCGATCTCCTGCGTGACAGGCAGGCATGTTAACCGCTACACCACGGGACCATTTGGTTGCGGGGACAGGACTTGAACCTGTGACCTTCGGGTTATGAGCCCGACGAGCTACCACTGCTCCACCCCGCGACAATATTATGATATTACATGTAAAAATAATGGTGGAGGATGACGGGCTCGAACCGCCGACCCCCTGCTTGTAAGGCAGGTGCTCTCCCAGCTGAGCTAATCCTCCATCTGGGTATTCAATAATAAGTGGTGACCCGTACGGGATTCGAACCCGTGTTACCGCCGTGAAAGGGCGGTGTCTTAACCACTTGACCAACGGGCCAAGAAAATGTTGTTGAGTAAGGTTACTGGCGGAGAGTAAGGGATTTGAACCCTTGAGACAGTGTTAACCGCCTACACGATTTCCAATCGTGCTCCTTCGACCTCTCGGACAACTCTCCAAGAAGAAAATATGGCTCCGAAGGCAGGACTCGAACCTGCGACCTGCCGGTTAACAGCCGGATGCTCTACCAACTGAGCTACTTCGGAATAATACTAGCGAAGCGACGTCCTACTCTCACAGGGGGAAACCCCCAACTA
>NZ_MASJ01000027.1 GCF_001700315.1 Caryophanon tenue
GAGTTAAGCTCAAATTTTTCATCTCAAACCGAAGTTCTCGATGTGCTGGCATCATTTAAGATGTCATAATTTTGTCGGTTAAACCGACTATGTTTCATCAACGTTTGTTGTTCAGTTTTCAAGGTTCATGTTTTTCATTCGTGTTAAGCGAACTTCTATATCTTACCACCGCTGTTCGAAAGTGTCAACAACTTTTTTGAATTATTTTTTCAAGTAAGTGTTTCAACGTCTCTCGTAAGCGACTTCAATATAATAACACGTATTTTTAATATAACGCAATAGTTTTTTCATTTTTTTATTTTTAATTTAAAGAACCAGCGTTTCTTCTATAAGAATAGAGAAAAGATTTTAACCAGATATTTATGGGTATAGCACTAAATAACGGTTTAATGAGGTGATAAAACATGTATACATTCGACGAACTTCATCATCTAGAACATTTATTAGAAAAATGTGTAACGAAATATTTAACACCGATCCTTCCTGATATTGTTGTTAATATTACAATTGGTGAAATGCCAAATCGAGCTACACTAAAACTACTCGATGATTTTGTGCCGCCATTTAATATGCCCACAATTTATGATACATATCGCCTTCAAGGACGTGATGTTGTTGTACATTGTATGAACGTGCCTGAAGAAGTTGCCTTATTAGCATTAGATGAAGGTACATTTTCTTATCCACGTTTTATTTTAAAAAGCTTATTTGATTTGCTCGACCGTGGTTACTGTACAACATTTGAGCAGTTTGCTGAACGTATTAAAGCTATTACTGCACGACAACTGGCTGTTATGATGCACGGAAGCTCCATTCAATTTGCAGAGCAGCTCTTTTCAATTTTACAAAGTGCACAACATGATAACGCAGTTGAGCAAGTTTATTTATTTGATTTGCTCGATTCGATTTCGATTATGGATTACGAAGGCATGCCTACACTTTCAAAAATGCTTTTTATCCGCAGTGAGCATATTCAACATGTCACATTTCATATTTCGTTCCAAAAGCCATTTCCACTTGCTTCAATCCGGCAAGTGCGGAAAATTTTAGAAATTGCCCAACAGCCTCTTTACGTCATTGCGGATCATCAGAAAATTTATGGTATCGGAGAATTCCATCGCCCACCAACGCATGTGCTAGACGAATGCTTTTTTATTACATTCATCGGTAGAAACACGTATAAAATGACAAAGCTTCACCAACCACGAAATGCAAACAAAATACAAGAAGTGCTTATTTACTTATCCAGCCATAAAAAAATGTCACTACAACCTTCTAATTATCGGCGAGATGAGTTAGCCTATGCGATTCATACGACATTCCATAAATATTTCGCACAAGATGGACGCCATTATCAACATAAAATTGATGCGTTAGCAAAAACAATCGAGTATGCAACAAAACAGCGGCTCGGTACAATGGTTGTTCTCGCACCCCCAAAGCTTGCGAAAAGAGAAACACGACGACTTGCAAAAGCACAACAGGCAATGCTCGTAGACCCGATTCCATTAGCGTCGAGTTCTCTCCCTACTGACAAGCTAATTGAACAGCTAACAAGTATTGACGGCGCGATTTTTATTGATACGGAAAATACTTGTCATAGCATCGGCGTTATTTTAGATGGCGTTGTAACATCGAAAACAGAAGGAAGAAGTGACCGAGGTGCGCGGTATAATGCGGCGATTAAGTATTTTTCACGCAATACCATTGCCCAAAGTTGCTTAATTGCCATCGTTTCTGAAGATGGTATGGTCGATTTACTGTTCCCAAAAACGAGCAAAGATGTGAAGCATTATTTAGCACAAATCCATATTGCCTTCTCGCGTCAGCACTATGAAGAAGTTATTTATTCGACGACGCAGCTGCTTGGGCAATACGCTCACTACTACCCACTTTACTTATATAGAGGGATTGCTTCTTATTATTTGAAAAATTACAAGGAAGCAAAGCGTGATTTATTAAAAGCCGCTTCCTTCCAACAAAATGAAGCGATTATTTTTTACTGGCTCGGCATTGTTAAACGTACACTTCAAGAATATGATGCCGCCATTAAACAGTTTTCTGTCGCTCTCTCTATTGAACACCATGAAATCTTTTATTTAGAGCGTGCTCTTACGTATATAGAAGCGCAAAAATTTGACGCTGCCTTATTTAACTTACAACAAGCTGAAAAAGTAAATGCACAAACACCACTTCTACATTACTACTTTGGCTATTACTATGAGCAGCAACAACTGACAGAACAAGCGATTACTTGCTATGAACGCGCAATTGCTCACGATGACACCCAACCATCGTTTCATATTGCACGCGGGCGTATGTATGTCAAAGAGCAGCAATACTTACAAGCGATGAAAGAGATTAGCACCGCACTACGCCTACAACCACTCGATGAAGCTTTGTATAAACGCGTTGGGCAAATTTTAACGATTGCGGGTTTCGAAACGTATTTTCATAACTATTTACAAGACTCTAAACACTACGCTCTCTATATTGTAGCGGGCTACCGTGATTTACAGCTTGAGAAATACAAAAGCGCTCTTCAATATTTTGAGTACGCGCTGCCGACGATTCGTAAAACAAGCTTTGTTTATGAATGGGCAGCTGATTGCGCCGTCATGCTTCACGATTATCAATATGCATATGAGCTGTACTCTATTGCACTACGTATTAATGAGCATGACGTACATGTGTTACAAAAGCGTGCAGAATTACTCATTCATTTTGCTAAAATTGATGCAGCGCTACTGGATTTTAAAACAGCTAGCATGTATACGAACCATAAAGATACAAAAGTTGCCATTGCAGAACGGCTAAAACTTCCGCCATTTTTAACATAAAAACAAACTTCTTAAAAAACCGACTGAGTGTACGCTACTTATCAGTCGGCTTTTTCATGTCCTTCATCTTACTTTCCGTTCTTTTTACTTGAACTCTATGTAATGTTTACATGCTCTTAATAAAAGACCATTACAATAGACATAGGAAAAAATAACGAATTGGGGTGTCCCACAATGTCCTTCAAAAAGATTATTCGTCTAACGATTGCTAGCACTCTTTTGCTTAGCACTGCGTTAATCGTGTCGTTTATCTTTTTACAGCTTAAAATTTCGGACCAGCAAAACCGCTATGAGCAACAAATCTATATTTCTGACTTAAATACACAGCTTCAATCCATGTCAGCCAATTTATCTTCATTAGCACGCGTGTATGTGCAATCTGAAAACGAGCAAGATTTAGAACAATATACAAAGCGTCTAAATGATACACTCGAACAATACACACATATGTATGAAATATTCCAGCAATATAATTTGCCAGAAGAATCTATTTTACTCGTCGAACAAGTTCAACAAACGGCTACTAATATTCAAGATATGAATGATTGGGCATTTAACTTAATCAATATGAACGAGCAAAAAAATGCGCTATCGGTGCTTTATAGCGATGATTATATAACCTATGAGAAAAGCATCATTACAACATTAACGGCATTCCAAGAGAAAGTGGATATTTGGTCGGAATATCAGCTAGACGCTATTCAGCAACAGTTAACATTATTTTTAAGTATTACGATGGCAATAGCTGTATTATTCATTAGCAATATTATCGTCATTGTTGTGATGCTCACCAAGAAAATTCGTCCATTACGCAGTATGACTGAAAAATTCCATGCTCTTAGTAAGCACGATTTAACGGTCACACCTATTCCATTACAGAAACAACAACAGGATGAAGTCACCTCACTTGCGCTCGCCTTTAATGCGATGCTTTATAATTTTCAGCAAGTGATTGGCAGCGTCAATCAAGCAAGTACACATGTAGCCGCTTCTTCACAAGAACTCGTTGCAAATATCGAACAATCGAAAGGCGCGGTGACGACATCATATGACGCTTCAGTTGTTGTAACGCAAAGCACGCAACATCAATTACAAGTACTTGAAGAAGGGGTCGATACAATTCAGCACGTCGCAACGGATTTACAACGTATCTCGAAGCATACCGCGTCGATTTTGGAAGCAACAACACAGGCCAATACACTCGTTAATACAGGTAAACAACAAGTGATTGAAACTGCAGCAACAATTCATACGATGGCACAGGCTGTTTCACATGTGGAAGCAGCAATGGAACATTTACATGTGACATCGAATGCCATTCAACAATTTACACATACGATTGAAGACATCGCATCACAAACACATTTACTTGCACTCAATGCCTCAATTGAAGCGGCACGTGCTGGCGAACAAGGAAAAGGCTTTGCTGTCGTTGCAGCCGAAGTGCGAAAGCTAGCAGAACAATCGCAAGCATCTGCTAAATCCGTATCGTCTACCATTCATGCAGTACAACATGCCGTGACAACAACAGCATCTGAATTACAAAGTGTTCATACACATGTACAGCATGGTGTGACAAGCATCGATGAAACCAATGCGTTATTTTCGCAAATTGCTGAAGCCAATATAAATATTACACAGCAAGCAAACGATACAGACGTTCTTGTAACAGAGTTGGCTGATACGACATCGCAGTTAGTCGTGAGCTTTGACCATTTGATGGCACTATCTGAGCAATGTGCCGCGCAGTCACAAACAGCGAGTGAACAAATGCTTGTACAGAAAAAAGTATCAAATGATATTGCACTTGCCACTGAACGTTTAGCAAGCATTGCGATGTCTCTCGATGATGAGGCGACAATGTTCCGCTTAGTGTAAGGAACATGCTATAATAGCTCTACCGCATAGAATAGAATGGAGCGATTTTCATGTTAAAAGAGCAAGTATTTGATCAATTAAAAACAGCAATGAAAAATAAAGATGTGCTAGCAAAAGGTGTTTTAACATTGGTGAAAGCAGCCCTTGATAGCGCAGAAAAAGAAAAAGGCACTGCTTTAACACAAGAAGAAGAAATCGCAGTCATTAACCGTGAAGTAAAACAAACAAACCAAGCGTTAGACGGCGCAAAAGCAGCTGCACGTGAAGACTTAATTGAAAAGGAAGAAGCAAAATTAACATTGTTAAAAAGCTTTTTACCAAAGCAATTATCAGAAGAAGAAATTGCACAAGCGCTACAAGAAGCTGGTGTTGGCGCAGGTATGAATATGGGCGATGCGATGAAAATTGCAAAACCTTTATTAAATGGCAAAGCAGAAGGCGCAATCATTTCAAAAGTTGTAAAAGCGTTAATTTCATAAGAAAAAAAGACGGTTATTCGCACATGAATAATCGTCTTTTTTGTGCACAATGCATCTTTTTTTCACGTCCGAATAAATGCTTCAACTATTATATGTTGCACGTTTTTTTTGTATACTTAAGGGAGAAGAAAGGGTGATTCACACATGACGCGTATTTATGTAACTGGGTATCGTCCACATGAGTTAGGGATCTTCAATTCCTCACATCCTGGTTTACCCATTATAAAAAAAGCACTTGAAGAACGTTTACGCCAATTGCTTGATGACGGCTTAGAATGGGTAATTGTAAGTGGACAGCCTGGCGTTGAAACATGGGCGGCTGAAATCGTTTTAGACTTGAAGAAAGAGTTCGAGCAATTAAAACTTGCGATTATTACACCATTTTTAGAAATGGATGCTAATTGGAGCGATGATAAAAAACAACAATTCCAGCTTATTTCAAGTGGCGCTGACTTTGTGACTGCGGCTACGAAAAAACCATATGAAGCACCTTGGCAGTTCGTTGAAAAAGACAAATTTATTTTAGAACAAACAGACGGGCTTTTACTGCTCTATGACGAGGAGAATGAAGGCTCACCAAAGTATATTGCACGCTTGGCACGAGCATTCCAAGAGCATTATGCACAATATGAAATTTATACGATTACGGCTTATGACTTGCAAGTAATTGCTGAAGACATCCAACAAAGCCAATGGGAATCATTTGATCAATGATGTTGAAAAAGAAAGGAATGTCATTTCACATGCAACCACCACAAATACTTCGCCATCAAGAGTATATTTATATTCGGCACGATAAGTACCATCGTTTTATTCGATATTCACGTGGTATTTCAATTCCTTACGACACGTTTCAACATATTTTAGCGACCCTTGATGACAATACACGTAGTTACTTTTTCTTCCACAATAATCCGACCGCTACGATTCAAGTAGGGAGTTATTTAAATGGACATGCAAGCTTAGCTGCTGTGTTGTATACGTACTTTCAGCAACGTAATATTTTACTACCTGAAATTATGAATGGGCAAGATTTCTACATTCATATTACAGCGTAAAAATTGCATCAAAAAAGCACACCCCGTAGCAGTATATTTGCTACAGCGTGTGCTTTTTCTTTTACGAGTTCGGCCCTAACTGCCAACCGTCTGATGTTTTGTACATCATAAATGTGTACGTTGTTCCTTGCTCGCGTCCAAAGTCATAATGAATAATGGCTTTATCGCCTTCTTCACGTACAGTACGGTACCCCGCTTCTAAAAAGAATTCGCCTGTTCGGCTTGCATATGGGAATGTATAGCCTTGTTGTAAAAAGGCAGCTGCCCCGTCACCGTCATTAAATTCTAAGGCATATAACAACGCATCAAAATATTGTTGAGCGGATGTTGGTTGCACTTCAGCCGCAACTGTTTGTGGCATAATCCCAACGACTTCCCCGTAAATTTTATGCACTGGAATAATCGTTGCTCCTTGTAAGCTGTTATCCGCCGGGAAATGATTTAACAGTAAATATTCACGTGCGTTTAACACTTGCTCATAGCCACCTGCAATATGAATATCATTGTCTGCATATTGCTTCAATAGACGGCTTGAAATCTTCTCACCGTTCACCGTTAGTTGACCGTCACGTAAATAAATACGGTCACCTGGCACGGCAATGACTTCATAATAATCTTCGTTATACACAGGTAAATGACTGCCTGTATACGTTTGCGTACGCACAATATCCCTTTGTTCATACACTGGCTCATCGTACATACGCGCTTTTCGTTCAATGACTGTTGAAAATGATTCCCCTTGTAACATAAACGCTTCGTTGTCGATGTACTGCAACGGCTCTAACGTTTGAATGGTTGGTAGCGATTCAAAAAGTGTATAGTTTTTCGTTGAAAGTGCATCGTCACCACGCAATGCCATAATGTCATATAAATCATCGAGTGGGTCATACGGAACGCCGCGTCCATCATTGGATGAAGAAAGTAGCGGCGAGTTCATTGTTGTTAAAATTAAAAGTAATGCAACAGCTGTTGCAAATGATGTTAATACCGGGATATGCCACATGCGCTTTTTAGACGGTGATGGCGGTTGTGTCATCTTCATACGCACTTGTTGTTGAATACGTTTTTCTGAAGCAGATGTATCTCCCATCATGTCATCCAATTTGTTTTTAAAATTCGTCATGTTGTCCCGCCTCCTCTTGCTCAAAAAACATTTTCATCTGTTGCTTTGCTCGTCGTAATCGCGTTTTTACGGTATTTTCATTCAGCCCTAACTCTTGCGCGATGTCCGCAATAGACTGTTCATTATAATAATACAAAATCAATGGTTCGCGATACTTTAACGGTAGCTGAAATAAATGTTTTTCAAGTTCGGCAAGATGTTCGCGTGCCACGACATCCTCGTCAATGCCTCGTGTTTCGCCAAAGACGTTTTCAAATAGCACTTGTTTTCGGTATTTCCAAGAGCGCAAATAATCTTTAGCTTTATTCGCTGTCATTTTTGTTAAATACGTTTTTATCGATGCCTCTTGGCGAAATTGTTGCTGTGTTTGAAAAAACTTTATGAATACGTCTTGAACGATATCTTCAGCTGTCGGCCAATCTTTTACATATAAATACGCAATACGAACAAGATGCTTGCTATGTGTGTCGATTAGTTCTTCAAAATTATTCATATGGCTTGTCCTCATCATGTTTTACCTATACATTAACATAAATTTGAGGATTGTTTTAGAAAATAAGGTGAATTTTAACTTAATTTATTATGGCATCAGTGATTTTTGCACAACATAAAAGCGATTACTAAGCCATACTTGTTGTATTTTCTGTAACGGTTCTGAGTCATCATTTTGTAAAATAATCCGTTCTATTTCTTCAATTTGTTGTGTCTTTTCGTTATATGCAAATGTGACATACGCATCGATGAAATTTGGATTTGTCGTTGTCGGCATGAGCACTTGGAAACGACCATCACCAATCGGTTTGATAAAGCTCATCACCATAAAACCTGGATCAATATAATCGTGTGCCGGTACCGAAAACTTCTTCACTTCGCCGTTTACTTCATAACATAACTCACCACATGTCCAAAAATGAACACCTGTATCTTTTGATAACTGTGCAGCCGTTTCTACATAACCCGAAAACTCACCCATATAACCATCGCGACCATATGTGAAGTCTATTATAGATTGTGTATTCAATGTAAGTTTCGTATTATTGTTCTTCTTTGTCGCTACAAAGAAATCACGATGGCTATGCAGTCGGTTACTTAAACGAATCGTCAGTTGTTGATCACCATTGGCTAGCGTTTCTTTTTTAATGATACGTTTATCCACCATCGTTTCATCGAGCACTTCGCTACTAGTCGAATGTGTAGCGTTTTGTTTATGTTGTAACATCTCCGTCGGTACGTACCCTCTTACTTGTCCACTTCCATACTCCACATATGACCAGCCACTTGTTGATGGATACGCTGTAACAGCAATATTGCTCCATAAGATGTCCATGATATTGGCGTCAACACGATTTGGGCTATCAAATAATGCGACACCGTCTGTTTTGATATATTGCGTTTGTCCTTTTAACGCAACCATATCTTTTGCAGGAACGTAGCCAATCATGTCAGCGTAACGGATAATACGCCACTCTTTATTCACCACACCGTATGACTCAACAGCTGTATTTGCATTAATTGTCGTTAAGACATTTGACGACTTTGATGGCTTTGACATCATTACAACTGCGTCCTTTGCCGCACGAATTGTCGGTGGGATACGCGTTAAAAACGCTTGTGGGATATCATCGGCATGTGAAATGGTCGTATTTTGTGTCGTCTGCGCACGATACATAAAATCACCTTTCTCAAAGTCGATATATGCACCGTTTCGCTCTACCGTTAAACCTGTCGTAAGTTTATGCATCGTAAAACGCAGTTCATACGGCGCAACGGACCAACCAATATTCTCTACTTGACTAGCATTTACATAGCCTTTCCCTTCGTTTGTTACGACTTTTAACCACCCTGCAAAAGTATAACCATCTGTCCAAACAGTATCACCACGTTCTAGCATCGTAATGGTTTCTGCATGCTTAGATGCACTCGCTTGAAGCGGTATATTTGTTTTTGCAACATTTAATATGCTTGATAGCGCCGCGTCTGCTTTACTTGTATAGCTACAACAAGCAATCATACTGAACACGAGCACTATGAGTAATTTTTTCATGTAGCTCCTCCTTTTTTATGTACCGTACAGACGGAGCTACTCGTGATTAGTTTCATTATTTCTTCAAAAAATATAAAAAAAAAGACACCGGGACAAAAAATATCCTTCAGCAGTTGTCGTTGCTGAAGGATATTTTTTTGCTTTCAAGATAATTAAATAATTCGTTTAGCTAAGAACATTATTACTCAACCTAGATGTCCCTTACACATGAAGTGATGGCCGAGCTGCATTCCTCTTACTTCTTCTTCCCAATCATATTAAACACAATGTTTAACACAATCGCTGTTGTTGCACCTGTTACGATACCGTTTGAGAATAATGTCTCAAGCATGTCTGGTAATGAAGCAAATAAGCCTGGGACAACCGATACGCCGACACCTAAACCAATAGCACACGCTACGATAAGTGCATTTTCCATTGATTTATTAATTTCTGGTGCAAGCATTTGCATACCTTGTGTAATAACAAGACCGAACATTGCCACCATCGCTGCACCAAGCACTGGTGTTGGAATGATTTGCGTCAATGCCGCAAATTTCGGTAAGAAGCCTAAAATGATTAATAAGAAACCTGTCATGTAAATCACTTTACGCTCTGTGACACCCGTCATTTTCACAAGACCGACATTTTGTGAGTATGTTGTATACGGGAATGCGTTGAAAATACCACCAATCACAGAGGCGATACCTTCTGAACGGTAGCCACGCGCTAAATCTTTTTCATTTAACGGCTTTTTCGTAATATCACTTAATGCATAATAAACGCCTGTTGATTCCACTAATGAAACGATTGCGATTAATGTCATCGTAATAATTGGCTCAAGATGGAATTCTGGCATTCCGAAGTAAAACGGTTGTACCATATGGAACCAGCCTGCATCTTTCACCGGTTGGAAGTCCACGATGCCCATAAATAATGCGGCAACTGTACCTGTTAACATACCGGCTAAAATTGCGATAGCACGCATAAAGCCAGTTGTACAACGGTACACAAGAATGATAATGGCTAGTGTTAAAAACGCTAAGAAAAGATTTTGACCTGATGCGAAGCCTTCTGCTGTTGCATCACCGCCACCAATATTTGTTACAGCTGTTGATAATAAGCTAATCCCGATAATGGTTACGACAGAGCCTGTCACAACTGGTGGGAAAAACTTCACGATTTTCCCGAAGAACCCTGAGATTAACACGACAATAATACCAGATGCGATAATAGCACCGTAAATTGCTGCGATACCTGCACCGTTCCCGATTGAAATAATCGCTGGCACTGCAGTAAACGTACAACCTAATACAACGGGTAAACCAATACCGATAAACTTACCACGCCATACTTGTAAAATTGTCGCCACACCACACATGAATAAATCAATTGCTACTAAGTACGTGATTTGTTCTGGTGTCATGCCAATTCCGTAACCGATAATTAACGGTACTAAAATCGCGCCTGTATACATGGCTAATAAATGTTGGAAACCGAATGTCAAAGCTTTTGCGTTATTCACTAGAATTCACCGTCTTCGAAAAACTCGACCTTCCCGTTTTCTAGTGATTTAATACGTGCTAATGACTCGATACGTAAACCTTGGTCACGTAATAATTTGCCACCTTGTTGGAAGCCTTTTTCAATCACGATACCTACGCCAACTAAATGCGCGCCTGATTGATTCACGATATCCACTAAGCCTTTAACCGCTTCGCCATTTGCTAAAAAGTCATCAATAATAATGACATTGTCATCTGCTGTTAAAAAATCACGAGAAACCGAAATTTTATTCGATTCTTGTTTCGTAAATGAATACACTTCTGATGTATATACATTATCTGTTAATGTTAAAGATTGTTTTTTACGTGCAAACACAACTGGTGCACCAATTGTTAAGCCTAAAAATGTTGCGGGTGCAATACCTGATGACTCAATTGTTAACACTTTCGTAATTACTTCGTTTGCATAACGATTCGCAAACTCCTCGCCCACTTCCTTCATAAGCTGTGGGTCAATTTGATGATTTAAAAATGAATCTACCTTTAATACGTCCGCTGATAATACGCGTCCGACTTCATGAATTTTTTCTTGTAACGCCTTCACGTGTTCTTCCTCCTACTGTTTACAACTTTAGAAAATGATGCTACTTGACATAATTCCTGATGGGTAAAGCTAAAAAAAGCTCGCAAAGTACAACCTCATGTTTACGAGAGGGTCATACTTTCCGAGCTTGAGGTTCGAAAAAACAATAGACGATTGTCTACTTATATGAGCTCTCATAGTCAGTTCATTTACGGTGAACCGGTAGAAACTTGTGGGCCATATCCCCACGATTATATGAGTGAAATATACTTCGTTTAGAATGTTCTCATTATAAGCATGAAAATGTTCGTTGACAATATGTTTTAAGAAGTTAAAAAGTTCTGATTATTCGTATATACACAAAAAATTCACATTTTATCATAACGAACGTTCGGCTTTTAGCGAAAACGTGCATATCTTTTCTTTAGATTGATCTATCCATGTAAAAAGGCAATCATCCAATCTGTATACGCGATTGGATGATTGCCTTCTATTTATTAATCTAATTCTACATCTTTTAATGGCACAACTTTTGTTTTGTGCTTAATTTTATAACCGAACCATAATGCTAAGAATAATGGAATTCCGATGTACGATACAACGATACCTTCCCAGTCTACACCGCCGAAGAATGCTGTGTAGTTTTGCCCTAAAATAACAATCATACATACAATAAATGCAAATAGCGGTCCAAATGGATACCATTTCGCTTTGTACGGTAACAAGCTCATATCGCGACCTTGTAGTTTGTACGCTTTTCGGAAACGATAATGAGAAATCGCAATACCAAGCCATGCGATGAAGCCCGATAAACCAGAGGCATTTAATAGCCAAATGTATACAACACCATCACCGTAAAACGATGATAAGAAGGCTAATGAACCAACTGCTAATGTTGCAAGTAATGCGAAGATTGGTACACCGCGCTTGTTTAATTTCATAAACATTTTCGGTGCTTTGCCATCCACTGCTAATTGGTATAACATACGGCTTGCTGCATATAAACCAGAGTTACCAGCTGATAGCATCGCCGTTAAAATAATGGCGTTCATTACAGATGCTGCAAATGCAACACCTAAACGGTCAAATACAAGCGTAAATGGCGACGTTGCAATATCTTCTGATAGTAAACGTGGGTCATTGTACGGAATAATTAAACCAATTGCTAAAATCGCTAAAATATAGAAAATTAAAATGCGCCAAAACACAGATTTTACTGCTTTTGGAATGCTCTTTTTCGGGTCTTCTGTTTCAGCCGCTGTAACCCCAAGTAATTCTGTCCCTTGGAATGAGAAACCGGCGGCTAAGAAAATACCAAACAGTGCTAGGAAGCCACCATTAAACGGTGCATCCCCGACAAAGAAGTTATCAAAGCCGATTGGGTCTTCCCCTTTTAAAATACCAAAAATCATTAAGAATGAAACGATGATGAAAATAACAACCGTTGCAACTTTAATCATCGCAAACCAATATTCCGCTTCACCGTATGCTTTTACCGATAGGACGTTGAATGATAATACAACGACGATAAACATCACTGTCCACAGTGCTGAAGAGCTATCTGGGAACCAATATTTCATAATTAGGGATACAGCCGCAATTTCTGCTGCGATTGTAATTGCCCAGTTGTACCAGTAGTTCCAGCCGAGCGCAAAACCTAGTGCTGGGTCAACGAATTTCGTTGCGTACGTACTGAACGAACCTGCTGATGGCATGTATGCCGCCATCTCACCTAAACTTGTCATTAAAAAATACACCATAATCCCGATAAGTGCATATGCTAGTAGCGCACCACCTGGACCTGCTTGTGCAATCGAGCCACCACTTGCTAAAAATAAGCCTGTACCGATTGTTCCGCCGAGCGAAATCATCGTAATATGACGGCTTTTCAAACCACGTTTTAATTGTGGTTGTTCTTGTTGCCTACTCATGTTAAAAAGTCTCCTTCATGTTTTGTTCAATTTACATGTGTGTGTTTTACTTTTATTTCGGCTTTCTAAACAAAATAAAAAAACCGCTACATAGAAGTAACGGCTTATACGCAAAACCCCATGTAAAAAAAGATAGCACAACACATATTTCTATGTGCCAGTTCTGGTCTTCTTCAGCCCCAGCCCCAGCGCGTAACATATCGATGTTTGTTTCACGCTTCGGCGAATATGACCTTTCCAACACTTTCACTAGGCTCGACCTTCAAGTGCTGTACTTTTTCAAATTCGCGACCTCTACCTCTCTTTAAAGAGGTATTTAATCATTTAATTATTATTCTAGTTGAGTCTATCATGGGCGAAAATGGATTTCAACTAACTATAATTATTCTATTTTTTCGCAGTTTTCAGACGACATACGTATTGAAAATAAAGTATGGTATGCTTACTGAATGAGTGACTTCTTTATTGAAAGGATGTAAATCATATGAATGACGCAACAATGTCCTCTAAAAAAATGCATTGGACAAAAACAACCTGGTTATTCGTCGTGGGCATCGCACTAATCGCGATGACGCTCCGTACACCACTTACTGTCGTAGGTCCCGTTATTGCGGATGTGCGTGAGAGTACAGGTATTTCCAATGTACTCGCTGGCTTTTTAACGACTATTCCACTGCTGGCGTTCGCGCTATTTTCGCCATTTACGTCGAAAATCGCAAGACGCTATGGTATCGAACGTACATTATTTGCATCTATGTTTATTTTAGCAATTGGTATTATCGTACGTATTAATTTTGGCGTTTACGGATTACTCATTGGCACATTTTTCATCGGTGTTGCGATTTCTTTCGGGAATGTCTTAATGCCGAGCTATTTAAAGCTTCGATTTCCACTTCAAATCGGTTTAATGATGGGGCTTTACTCTGTTTCAATGAATATTTCTGCCGGACTCGCTTCTGGTATTAGCTATCCGCTTGCGCAAACGACGTTTAGTTGGCAAGGGGCATTTAGCTTCTCACTTATTTTTGTTATTTTAGCGATTGTTATGTGGCTACCACAGTTAAAACATCACGTACCCATTACGAGTACGACCACTAAAGCACCTGCTTTACCACTATGGCGCTCCCCTCTTACATGGGCCATTGCGCTGATGATGGGCTTACAAAGCTTGCTGTTTTATACGACGGCGGCATGGGTGCCAGAAATGTTAGTCTCTCAAGGTATGACGGCAAGCGAAGCGGGGTGGACATTTTCATTAATGATGCTCGCTCAATTACCAATGACCTTTTTAATTCCGATGATTGCGAGTAATATGTCTACACACCGTGCCATTGTTTTTGGCTTTTCAACTTGTTATATTATCGGGTTTATTGGGTTATATATGAAATGGACATCCCTCGCACCTTTATGGATGATTTTACTTGGCCTTGCAGGCGGTGCTTCATTTAGCTTAGTGATGATGCTATTTACATTACGCACAGAGTCTATTTTTGCCTCTGCTGAATTATCTGGCTTCGCGCAATCTACTGGCTATTTGCTCGCCGCTATCGGTCCGACCTTCTTCGGGTTTTTATATGATATTTCGGGCAATTGGGATATACCTGCCTTCAGCTTTATTATTGCTGCTATCGTATTATTTGCGAGTGCGCTTTATGCATCACAACAAAAAACAGTTGAAAGCACACTGTAACATAGACGTAATTCGGGCATTTCACACAAAACCAAACATACGTACTTATAATATGCTATACTAAAGGAAACACTACTTTAAAGGAGATTGACCGTGGCAAAGCGTAAATCAAAAAAAAAGCAACAAAATACGATTCCGTGGCAACTAATTGTCATCGCCTCAATAGGTGCCATTACGTATTACTTCACAACAAATGTTGATGTTACACTGTATGCGCTTATCGGCAGTGCCGTTTTTTTGTTTGTAGCATCTATTTGGAAAAAAGTGCGTTCTCAACAAAGCTTGCAACGTTCAAATATTCATCAAATTGACGACATGACCGGCATTCAATTTGAAGAGTTTTTAGTGCAGTTATTTATGAAGCAAGGTTATCGTGCTACGATGACAAAATCATCTGGTGATTTCGGAGCTGACTTAGTATTAAAAGGTAACGGCGAAACAATCGTTGTGCAAGCGAAGCGCTACAAATCATCAGTCGGTGTAAAGGCTGTTCAAGAAATTATCGCCGCAATTCGTATGTACGATGCGGATAGTGCATGGGTTGTTACAAATAGTTACTTCACAAAGCAAGCCCAAACACTTGCATCTCATAACGATGTGCGTTTAATTGACCGTGATGAATTACTTGAAATGATTCAAAATACGCGCCGACGCAAATAAAAAGACTAGTGCTCGCTATACACGGGCGCTAGTCTTTTTTGGTAGCGATAAAAAATTCGGATTTTTAATTGTATTGTTATAGGGTTGATGGAACACATGGGTCGTTGCAGGGCTCATCGGTGGAATTAGCCATGTCCAGTTCCCTGTTACATCCCTTCCTTGCTCCTGCTCTTGTTGCTCAAATAAAGCAAATTGCGTAGCCGCTGTATGATGGTCGACAATGCTAACACCTTGTTGCTTAAATGAATGTAGCACCGCAATATTTAATTCGACAAGCGCGCGGTCTTTCCATAATGTCGCTTGCTGTGTCGTGTCTAATGCTAATAGTTGTGCCACTACCGGTAACATATTATAACGACTCGTATCCGCAAAATTACGTGCACCAATTTCTGTGCCCATATACCAACCGTTAAACGGCGCTGCTTTGTAAAGAATATCCCCAACTTCTAATGCCATATCTGAAATCATCGGTACTGCATACCATTTTAGTGCCAATTCCTCGAAATTATACACAGGGTGCGTAATCGGCACTTCTAAAATAAGCTCGTGTGGTATCGTATAAAACTTTGGCGACTCATCATCTATTTGAATCACGAGTGGAAGCACATCGAATGCACCGTACTGTGGCTGCCACCCTAAATTTACACATTGTTTTGTAAACGATACAGAATGTGGATCACCGATTATCGTGTCGCCTACCTCATATCCTGCATATCGAATAAGTTGGTGATTGAGTATACGTACACGCTTCTCATCAAATATCGTCACAGCCGGTCTAATTTTCCCTCTATTTGTGGCAAACGCAATATGTGCACATAATTGCTCAAATACCTCATCTGCCGTTACATACGCGCGTGCATCAAACACATGTAATGAGCGCCAAAACAAGCGTCCTATACATTTATTGCTGTTACGCCATGCAATTTTTGCGCCGTAAACTAGTTCTTCTGTCGTTGGTACAAACTCGCCTCTTTGCTCTATTTGTTGCAGCCGATTACGTAACCACGCTTCGGTTAATTTCGTTTCTTGTTGGAATTGTTGTAAAAACGCCATCGTCTTTTGCATGCAATCGCTCCTATCCACCTCTATCGTAAAAAATTCACGCTAGAAAATCGATGAATAAGCCTCTTTTAAAAGATACATATTACATACATCGACATAAATTTGACGAAAAATCAAATTCTCATTTAGCTTCACATTTTTCTCAATTATTTTTATAAAAAAACAATAATTAACACTCCTTTTACATCATTATCATAGTGACAAAAGAAGCAAAAACCAACCATATTAAATGTTTTGTGTCAAGTAATAACGGGTATTAATTACTTTTAGAAGCCGATATCTCTAAAAGTTCACTATTTTTTCACTATAATACACATTCCTTAAAAAGAATTATTATAATCTACTAGCAATTATTAAGTGGATTTGGTATAGTATGTGGTGAAAAGAATTTTAAATTATGGGGGGCAATAACTATGGCAATGGATAAAAGCCGTAAGCTAACAACTGCTGCTGGTGCTCCAGTAGTATCGAACGATGATGTACAAACTGCTGGTCGTCGTGGTCCAATTTTATTACAAGATGTTTTCTTAATCGAAAAATTAGCAAACTTTAACCGTGAAGTAATTCCTGAGCGTCGTATGCACGCTAAAGGTTCTGGTGCATTTGGTAAATTCACTGTAACTCACGATATTACTAAATATACAAAAGCAAAATTATTCTCTGAAATCGGGAAAGAAACTGAATTATTCTTACGTTTCTCTACTGTAGCTGGTGAACGTGGTGCTGCTGATGCAGAGCGCGATATCCGTGGTTTCGCAGTAAAATTCTACACTGAAGAAGGTAACTGGGATTTAGTTGGTAACAACACACCTGTATTCTTCTTCCGTGACCCATTACACTTCCCAGACTTAAACCACGTTGTAAAGCGTGACCCTAAAACAAACATGCATAACGGTAACTCTAACTGGGACTTCTGGACTTCATTACCAGAAGCTTTACACCAAGTAACAATCGTTATGTCTGACCGTGGTATCCCAGCTGGTTACCGCAACATGCACGGTTTCGGTTCTCACACATACTCAATGATTAACGAAGCTGGCGAGCGCGTATACGTGAAGTTCCACTTCCGTACACAACAAGGTATTAAAAACTTAACAGGTGCTGAAGCTGCTGAAATTATCGGTAAAGACCGTGAATCTTCACAACGTGACCTATTCGATTCAATCGAAAAAGGCGATTTCCCGAAATGGACTGTATACATCCAAGTAATGACGGAAGAGCAAGCACGTAACTCTAAAGACAACCCATTCGACTTAACAAAAGTTTGGTACAAATCTGAGTACCCATTAATCGAAGTTGGTGAGTTAGAGTTAAACCGTAACCCAGAAAACTACTTTGCTGATGTTGAGCAAGCTGCATTCGCTCCATCTAACATCGTACCTGGTATCGGCTTCTCTCCAGACCGTATGTTACAAGCGCGTTTATTCGCGTACCAAGATGCAACTCGTTACCGTTTAGGCGTTAACCACCACCAAATTCCAGTAAACACACCACGTTGCCCATTCATGGTTTACCACCGCGATGGTGCAGGTCGTGCTGATGGAAACAACGGTGCTAACTTAACGTACTATCCAAACAGCTACGGTGCATTACAAGCTCAACCAGAATACAAAGAGCCTGCATTAGCTTTAGACGGTGCTGCTGACATCTACGACTTCCGTGAAGATGACAACAACTACTTCGAGCAACCAGGTAAATTATTCCGTTTACAAACACCTGAACAACAACAACGTTTATTCGAAACGACTGCTGCTGAAATGAACGGTGTTGAAGAGTTCATCAAACGTCGTCACATCTTACACTGCTACTTAGCTGATCCAGCTTACGGTGAAGGTGTTGCGAAAGCAATGGGTCTTTCATTAGACGGTATGGATTTATCTAACCCATACACTAAATAATTAACCGCAAATGATATCCAATCTACACTAAGCTTTGCTTAGTATTTGCGACAAACTGCCTCCAGCAATCGTTGGAGGCAGTTTTTTTATACATGCTTTATAATAGAAGGAAAGAATGGAGGTTTTCTTATGAACATTGAACAATTTTTAGCGTCTTTACCTATCGCTATTGAAGACACATTAATCGGTACGCTAGGTATGACCTTTACGGAGTTATCAAAGGAACGCGTTGTTTGCACGATGCCCGTAAATGAAAAAACAAGACAACCAATCGGCTTATTACATGGTGGCGCATCGGTTGCACTCGCTGAAACAGCTGCTAGTATTGGTGCATTTTTACATATCGACCCGAAAACACAATTTGCAGCTGGTTTAGAAATTAATGCCAACCATATTCGTGGCAAACGTGACGGGATTGTTACAGCGATTGCAACACCATTACATATCGGACGTACAACAATGGTATGGCATATCGAAATTGTTGATGAACAACACAAAGTTATCTGTATTTCACGCTGTACAATCGCAATTGGTGAACAAAAATAACTGTTATAAAACTGTAATCAATATGCAATCGTTCTCTAACATCTCTCCGTTATGATTAAACACGTGCAGGAGGGATGATGAAATGACAACAATTTTATCTAAATTACACATAAAATTACGTAAACAGAAACAACAGCCAAAGCGTTTAACGACCATCTCACTTCCTCGACAAGTAAGTCCGTTAAACTCTGAACTCGACAATTATTATAAACGCTTGGATGCTAATGAATTATCAGGTGTTGAAATGTATGCACTTGGTGAATTAGTGGAACGTTATATTCATGAATGCGCGATGCTAGATTCACGCGAAATCATTACATATTTCAAAGGAAAAATGTATATGACAACAAATCCAACTGTTTTACAACATAAATTACAAGCGGTACGCCCGTTTGTACAATAAATAAACAAGGCTACATTTAATGCAAAAAAAAGCTTGGAACAACCGTAATTGAGATTGAGACAAAAAGAAATATCCTTCAGCAACGACAACTGCTGAAGGATATTTTTTTTGCTTTTGGTGCTACTGCGCATAGCCGATACATTAGCAAAATGTTGATCAAATGGACTTTGTACTCGCCATCCGAACACCTGTTAAATCGGGAATAAAATGGTCGCCGCATAAATCACTAGTGTTACGGTAATACAACTCACAACCGTTGAAAATAATACTGTTTGCGCGGCGGTTGCTGACTCAATATCATACTCAAGTGCCAAACTTGAGCTGTTACGTGAGGTTGGAAAAGCACTCGCAATTAGTAAAGATTGCGCTACAACCCCATCGATTTGAAGCGCATAAATGATACCAAGTGCTACAACTGGCCCAATAATTAATCGGGTAAAGCAACTCACAAAAATCGTTTTCGTAAACATTGTACGCATTTCAATTTGTGATAACTGCATCCCTAAAATGAGAAGCGCAATAGCAATAAAACCATTGGCAATGTAATCAAGCGGGATACGTAACATCGTAGGAATCGGGATATTGAGCATGTTCATCAAGCTCCCTAAAATGAGCGCATGGACAATCGGCATCTTTAAAAAATCGCGGACAATTGCCATGCCCGACTTTGTCGATGAAATTAAGTTGTACAAGCCATATGTATACGTCGTCATATTTTGGAAAATAACTAAAATGACCTGAATGGCTACGCCAATTGGTTGCGTGACAAAAATCATCTGCGCAACTGGAATGCCGTAATTACCGGAATTAATCAGTACGACACTATTTTTAAATACGGCACTCTCTGTTTTACTCAAGCCCATTGCCTTTGCAATAAAAGCACTTAACATCATTTGGCTTCCGATAAAGAGCACAATGAATAACGTAATTTGGCCGAGCACCTCTTTATTAACACTCGTTTCATAAATATTGACAAATACCGCAGCTGGCATAAAACAAAATGTAATGAGTTGCGACATTGTCTTTAAATTAAAGGTAAATTTCTTTTGTAACAATGCACCAATAAACATTAATACTAAAATGGGTGCTACAATTTGAAAGAAAATCATCGACAAATACATCATAAATTCGCTAAACCTTCTTTTTTAGTTTCCATTATACCACTGTCATTTTATGAAAAAGCGCATAGGACAAAAAGAAATATCCTTCAGCAACGATAACTGCTGAAGGATATTTTTATGCGGAAGTCGCCGCTTTTGTCAGGACGCACCCGCATGTTTTTATTAGAAATAGGTTTCTGTCCTAGCCTCTTTACCTGTTATCGTCCGAAGCGTTGCATTTGTACTTGGCTTACTTCCGACATATTGCCATAACGGTCTAAAATAACGAAGTATACATAGTCTTCTTCGGCAAACACAGCTTGTCGTGCAATTAAGTCTGGTGTTAAAGCGATTTGAATCGATGTATTCGTATTCGCTAAGAAGCCATTACCTGTAAAGCTGAATGCACGGTTACCGCCTTCACCTGTTGCTACTTGAGCTGCTGTAACGTTAGCAGTTGGGTTTTGTAAATATGGTACAACTGCGTAACGATATTCCATATCATACATCGTACTACTTGATGAGAATACCGCCACAATGCTGTGGTATGTGTGGTACGGAATTGCTGGATCTAAGTTACCTTGTAAGTTCGCACTACGCGCAGCAACGTTAATTGCTTGATACTCGTATTGTGCTGTTTTCGCATTTTCTGCAAATAGTTGATTTACTTTTACAGAGTCAAAGGCACTATCATTCATCGTTACTGTAATCGTTTGGTTAATATTAATGCCTTGGTCAAAACGAATGCGTAATTTCGATGGTGCTGTTGTCGATGAACCTTGTTTATATTCTTCAATACGGTAGTTCCCTGTTTCATTACCTGCTACAGTTACCGTTAAATCGGATTGCGTAATGCCTAATGGTTGCTCAAATGCATCACGTTTAATCGCTTCACTGAATGTAATTTCAAATGAGCCATCTGGTTGACGCACAATATTACTTTGTACTTCTGGTCGTTTCCCGTCTGTATAGAAGCTCGTTTCATACACTTGTACAGATTGGTTTTGCGATGTATCACGGGCCATAAAGTAAATTGTGTAATCTTTATGCGCTTGCAGTGGCGTAATCGCAACGATGTTTTGTCCACGTCGCATATCCGCTGTTCCGGTACGTACGCCTGTTGTATTTTTCAAGCGTTCGAATTGTTCCGGTGTATTCGCATAACCCGAATCCCCTAAATTCGCTTGTAGCTCTTTTGGAATCGCGATATATTCAATAATCCCCGGCTCGTCTGCGGTGAAATTTAAATTTCCGCTTGTATTACTATCTTCTGTTGCTGTCCCTGAAATACTTGTAATGACAGGTGGCATTTTATCCATCACCATTGGTAGCTCAATAATTTCATTCGATAAGTTCCCTGAACGGTCAACCATAAAGGCATACATTGACCAACTAATAAATTGTGATAAATTCGTTGGAATCGCAACATCGAGTACTTGCTCACCTAAATCAAGTGGTGGATTATCTCCTGGATATACAGGTTGCCATGCAACATTGCCGTCGTCACGCACTGTGAAATCTACACGGTCCATGACGTCACGCATCGAAATCGTCGTTTTATCAATGCCTGCTGGTAGCACAACATAATAGAATGTACCCGCTTCAGATGTTTCTAACGTGACTTGTGCATGTGTTTCCGATGCTAATTTTTCAAATTTCGTAATGACTAATGACGGACGAATAACATCAGTATGTCGATACGTTGCGTAGTTACGTGGGTTGTCTTCATCGCGGTCCGTCACCACTGGATTGTCTGCTAAATCGGTCACCCCTGGTAATGCAGTTGCCACAATCGTATCATTTTGTACTAAACCAGTTAATGCCGGCAATGTTAACAGGACTCGTGATTGACCACTTGCCGCACGTGAATATTCCACTTTAATTGGCTTGATTTTCATTTGTCCACTAATGTTAATAATTCCTGTACCTGTTAAATCATAGTTTTGCACATTTTCTGCCGCTTCTTTATTTAGCTCCTCACTGAAATATAAATAAAATTGCGTTGGATTAATAAACTCAATATCGTAATTCGTCACATACGGTTTAATATCATCAAGCGGTAATGTTGTAAATCCTTTTTCCTCAACAATTGAACGGTTTTCAGCTGGGTCTACGCCGACAAGTGCTACCGAGTAATCAGTTAACGGGTCAAGCCCTGCAATTTCAATTGTATTTTCACCTGCAACCATCGTCTTATATTTGGACGTATCGTTTAACGCGATGTTAATAATCGTTTGTGCATCATAGCCTTTACTATTGCGTCCTGGTGTTACAACGATATAAAACATACCGGCTTCACTTGATGTGAAGTTTAATGTTGCCTTTTGACCGCTTCGATGCGGTTCCACTTGCACATTCGATAAACGTGGTGGAAGTGTATCTGGCGCATTTGCCATATTAAAGGTTACACTCTCAACACGCGACGATGTATTGCCGGCGTTATCTTCAATGACCATATAAATTTTATACTCTTTTGCGGAGTGTAAATTCGTCAGCGTAAATGAATTTTCACCTTCCATCATACCGCCTGTGCCTTGGAATTCACCAGCTGCTTGTGCAAGTACTTGACGCTTTGTCGGTGCTGCTTGTGAGGACTCTAACACAACATAATAGTATGTGCCGGCTTCATTCGTATTAAACGAGACATTCGCGCTATTACTGCTTGTTGGCGCTACTTTTAAGCCCGTTAAAATTGGGGCAATACGGTCTGGTACTTGAACGTTTTCATCGACAGATTTATCAATTTCATTGCCATCTTTATCAACAATAATCGTAATATTACCCGCATCATTTTTATAATCATTAAACACTAAGTTTGGATTTTCTTCTTGCATTAACACAGCTGTATCAATCCAAAGGTCTACCCCTTCAGCTTCATTGCCGTTTGAATCGCGCATTGTCGCTAAGTTTGTACCGCCTTCACGGTTATTCACGATATAACGGTTAATAATCCCGTCAAAAAATAACGATACATTACCATAGTTATCCTTTGTGAGCTTGCGTACATTTGCTTTTCCGTATAATACGGTGCTAACATCCGTTTCGACAAACACATCACGTACGTCGCCAAGCAGCTCCAGTTGCTCAACTTCGCCCTCTACACGTAATTCACGTAATTCCTTATTTGTTTTAAGCTGTAATTTATTCTGTGTAACAACGACACGATTGGCAGAAATCTCCTCGAACACAACGTAACGTGAAACACTCGGCAATGTAGACGTCGCCGCTGTTAAACCATATTGATTAAATGTGGACGCTGTTTGCATACGTACAAGCTGATTTTCTACAATACTTAATGATTGTCGGCGCACATCGGTCGTTGGAATCGTCAATGTGCCATTTACATTGAGATTGCGAAGCGTCACGTAATTCGATTGTACGTCGATATCGCCATTAAAGGTTGTACCGCCACCATCAAATACCACGTATGAACGCGATGTACCGTTTGCTTTTAACGTAAGCTTCGTAATATGTTGAATTTTGCCGTTCGCAATTTGTCCTTCAATCACCGCACCTTTTAAAGCTGCCGCATTCGCTGTTTTAAACAGCTGATTATATGTACGGTCAAATGTATATGTTGCATCATTAATCGTTACCGTTTGATTCGTTACATCGGTAATTGTGTACTCAACTGTACGGTCCTTCGCTACCTTTTCGGTATTCACGATAAATGTTGCCATTTGACCACGCGTTAAATTACGTGTCGGTCCAAATGTTGTTGGTGAAGTCCCTTTTGTAATTTGGTAGTTCCAAAGTGTTTGAATATAGTAGGCCGCTTCTGTATTGTTCGACACATCGGTAAAATGATGTGTTAATTTCGTTGCCTTATCTAAGCCATATCCAATCGTTAAAACTTTTGCCATATGCTGACGTAATGTTTGTGCACCTGGTCGATATGTACCGTCACTATACCCTGATACGATGCCTTCATTCGCAAGCGCTGCGATATATGGATAATACGCATGTGACTTTGGCACATCTGTAAAGCCAGGGTCGCGCAACGTTTCAATATTCGTATCCAAGCCTAATGCATTTGCTAACATTTTTGCTGCGTGTGCACGTGTTAACGGCGCATTCGGTTTAAATTGCTTTGTACCATCCGGTTGGTTATACCCTGAAATAACACCACGCTCATATAGCTCCATAATGTTTGCATAATGTGTATTGGTGTCATTCAGATCTGTAAAAGTTGCTGCCTGTATAGGTGTCGGAGCTACAACAGCTACACTACCGATTGCCAGTGTCGTAACTGCAATAGATTTCGTTAATTTATGTCGTTCCATACTGTTGTTCCTTTCTATGTTCATCTATCTATATCGCTAACGTTAATCTCTCTCTTGTCGCTTTATTTATATCGGCTTCTTCATATAAAAACGTAGTTGATTTACACAGAAAAAAACCAAGTGACAAAAGGGAGTCACTTGGTTGTACAACAACTCAGTTTCATAAGGGGTGGGGTAACGACGAAGAAAAGGGGGAAACTTCGTTTTAAGGCCACCGCTTATCTTGAAACTTCGGAGTACATAAGTTGTCTATACACTTATATTACCCAATAGTATTTTTTGTAACCATCATTTCAAAGAAAAAGCTAGACTATTGCCGTATGTTTTTTGTCATGATATCAAAAACGCATTAGCATATATCCCCCATAAAATCGATATGCTATGGTTTGATCAGCGATAGCCGTACTACAAACGATATCGTGTGACGTTAACTAAAAATATATTGGCGACTATTAATTGGTGCGCCACAACATTTCTTAAACTTCTTACCACTACCACATATACATTTTTCATTACGTCCTGGCTTTAAGCGTAAAATTAATTCTTGTCGTGCATTTTCACGTTCAATCGCAGCCGCGTCTTCTTGATCTTCAAAAGCTTGCTTCCATGTAGTTAATGATGGATGTTCCTTTTTGTGATAGTGATAAAGGCTATAATAATAATGCTCTAAATCAATAAATGTCGGCTCATACCCTTCCTCTTCAAACGCTTCGATTAATGGGAAAGCTTTGTCGCTCAATAAATAACAAAGCGTTTCAAGAATAATTGCTTGGTCTTCAACAGACACATGTTCAAAGGCATCAACAATCGCTTCAATCGCCTTTTCAGAAGCAATACCTTGCATCACTTTTAAGCTAAAAACAAATGAATCTTCAATAAGTAAATATGGTTTGACAGCTTTGACGGCTTTTTTCGAGCCAATCGCAATATAATAATGAGCAACTTCTTCAGCTAATACGTCCATATCGCTCGCTAATAAAATCGAGAACTTTTCAATATAGTCATCCATTTCAAAATGAGCGGCGGCACGAATTGCAAAAACAGCTTCATAGTCCTCAAAGTCTTCGATAAATTTACGCTTCTTTAATGTATCTTTCACTGTCTCTTCTGTATATAAGCCAACTTTAATAAGACGGTCTTGAATGCGTTCAGCTGATAACATATAAGTTGCGTTAAACTTAGAATCACTTTTTAATGCCTGCATGACGTCATAATACATTTGCTCTAATTCTTCATCACTACTTGATGCAACAGCAATATTAAAGCGCAAAAATTCCTCATCAATACGCCCTTCTAATAGCTCTTGGTTTTCGCAAATAACCGCTGTGCTTAAACGTTCAAAGAAACGCGTTAATAGCATTTGCTGTCTATAATTCAGCAATGTCTCTAACTCTAATAATAAAGGCAATGTTTCCTTGTTCACTGCTTTTGCATTACCATACACTAAAAACGAACGGATTAAATGTGGAAACGAAATTGCGGTTTCCAATGCACGGTTCAGTAATTTAGACGAAACATTAGGTTGATTTTGCACAGCTTGAAGCGCAAATTCATACATTATTTTTTCATCTTGTGATACTAAGGAACGTAATTCCTTCATCCATTCTTTATTCGCCATACAAGTCATCCCCTCACGAGTAAATTCGGTACACTTCATAATTAGAGCCATCCGTATATGTATTGTAACACAACGTTGTTAGAGTATTTCAATAATTTTATTCACGTGTTACGTAACATATTTTCTATTTTTTAACGTTTTTTTCTACTATAATAATTAAATAGAGATGTTCATTTATATTTTTATCTGTTATACTACAGATTACATATGCAACATCTGTATTACATCAAAATGATTTTTAAACAAAGGGGGAAGTTTGAAATGGCTATTTTAGACGGTTTAAAAATTCTTGATTTTTCAGGCGCTTTACCTGGTCCTATGGCAACGATGATTTTTGCTGATTTAGGTGCGGACGTTATTCGTATTGAGTCCTCTCGACGACTTGATTTAACGCGTATTATGCCACCATATACGGAAGAAAAGGAATCGTATATTCATCAGCATCTTAATCGTTCAAAACGTTCATTAACACTTAACTTAAAATCGAAGCCAGCTGTAGAGGTCATCAAAAAACTTATTTTAGAATATGATGTTATTGTGGAAGGTTTCCGACCAGGTGTGATGAAGCGTTTAGGGCTAGACTATGAAACGTTAAAAGACATTAATCCAAAGTTAATTTATTGCTCGATTACCGGTTACGGACAAACAGGACCATATGCATTAAAGGCAGGTCATGATAATAACTATTTAGCAACAGCGGGTGTCCTCGACCATGCCCGTCACGCTGACCGTAAACCAGTGGCACAAGGTATCCAAATTGCAGACATTGCCGGGGGGACAATGCATGCAGCGATTGGTATTTTAGCAGCCGCACTAAAACGAACACAAACAGGTACAGGTCAAGCAATTGATATTAGTATGACAGATGCTGCTTTTACACTGAACGCGCTATACGGTACGATGTATTTAGGAAGCGGACAAGAGCCAAAACCTGAAAAAGAAATTTTAAATGGCGGCACGTATTATGATTTTTATAAAACAAAGGACGGTCGCTTTTTCGCTGTTGGGAGCTTAGAACCACAATTCCGCAAAAAACTTTGCGAGGCACTCGACATTCCAGAAATTATTGATAATACATTCAATGATTCTCCGTATACACAAGAACGCTTTAAAATCGCAGTCACTGATGCTTTTTGCTCAAAAACATATGAAGAGTGGCTACATGTATTTGATGGACAGTTTGACGGTTGTGTAGAGCCGGTTCTTACATTTAAAGAAGCATGCGAGCATCCACAGCTACGTGCACGCAATATGCTAGTAGAAGTGCCAACAGAAAACGGCATTCAAATTCAAATTGGCTCGGCATTTAAGTTCAGTGACGACACACCTAATTATAAATATGTTGGCGCCAAAATCGGACAACACAACGAAGAAATTTTACAAAGCTTAGGCTATAGCCTTGAAGAAATTCATCAGTTGGAAGAACAATTTATTTTACGCTAACGATTAAAAATCCGCCTCCTCTACAATGAGATAGCGGATTTTTAATCCGTTTGAATGACCCTATAAACTTATCCTTATAAATGATGTATGTTTTATGGCATGTTGTGGTGGGTAAACATGTACTGTCACACTTGAAAGGAGCTAATCATAATGGCTACAACATTATTTACGGCAGCAGCGACAGCGTTTGGCGGTCGCGAAGGAAAAGTACATTCAGAAGACGGTGTTTTACAACTCGAAACAGCAATGCCGGGTACACCTCGTGCTAGCAAAGTCGAAAATGCGACAAATCCAGAACAACTATTTGCAGCAGGATATGCAGCGTGTTTTGATAGTGCGTTACAATCGGTTGCACGCCAGCAAAAAGTAAAATTCGATTCAGAAGTTACGGCTAATGTCAGCTTGTTAAAAGGCGACGATGGCTTTTCACTTGCTGTAACGCTTCAAGTAAAGGGCACAAATATTGAACGAGCACAACTCGAAGAACTTGTTCACCAAGCACACCAAGTATGTCCGTACTCAAAGGCAACACGTAACAATATTGATGTAACGCTTGAAGTCGTGGAGTAATTAAATAGCTTTATTATCGTATAAAAAATACCATTCGGACATAATCGCCGAATGGTATTTTTTCACTGAATTTATTGGCGCCATCTCTGTTAACAAGAGGCTTCAATAATCCTTTAAATATATTGTAGTCGCTTTTGCACTTTTCGTTGCATTTTCATCGCAATATTGTGCATCTTCGCCTGATCGAAATGTTCATAGTAATCACGTAAAAATTCATAATAACCCCATTTATATAACAGGTTCAACACTTTTCGGTGAAGAGGACGTTGCTGTGGATTTGATAAATAAATATAGTAGGCTTCGGTCTTCCCTTGTACGGAATTATAGACCGAACAATAAATAACAGGTTCTTCATCAAAATCAACTTCAAAATACTCTAACCAATACGTCGAGTTAGAACCTTCGACATACGCTATACGCTTTGGCAAAATCGGTAAAGCCTGTAGTTGAAGCTGCTCTAATTGCTGTTGAAGGTCGATACGATCATGCTCATTATTTACATATGAATAGACCGCACGCAAATTTTGTAGCACTGGATTTAATGAAATACGACCTAAAAACGTCACGATTTTCATTTGTTCACTCGTTAAGTCCACAACAAAAAGAATATCTTCATCCAAAACCCAAATATTTTCATTCATTTTTCGGAAACGCCAAGGCTGTAGCATTAAAATAGAACTAAGTAACGGTTGCAATGTACTTTTTTCAACGATTGGACCTACACGTGTATTCCATCGTTCATAAGCATGCGCCGAAATATGTAACGTTTTTGAACGCTTGCTACGTTGCGCATGTTTAAATTGACGAGCGTATGTATCAAGTTGAGATTGATATTTTACATTCAGGGCATAAAGAAATGTTTCTGCATATTTTTGTTTTGCAATTTTCAAATTCGCAATCATATTGAGCGAAATTTCATCCATTTTCATGTGAGCACCTCGCCATGCTTTTTTTAGTATTATGCCATTTAGTGATGGTCACAAAATGTCCCTTTAACATATTAGAATAATTTTTTATATGATATTTCTCCTAATAATGTTTATGATAACAAATACCTTTACATACTTCACCTATAAATCGACTTTTTTAACAAAAACAGTACAAAATCTTCAAACTTGCATTTTATTGTATCGTAATATTTCCAGAAAAGTGACATCGTCTTAAATTTCTGATTACTCAAAAAGGAAGATAGAATCAAAAACAAATTACGAACTCATTCCCTTTAGACCTATAATTTATACACCATTGCGTTTTTTCCCTTTATTTTGGAAATAGCGGGCGTCTAATAATTGGATAAATGTTTTTGTCGCACGAGACATTGGAATATTTTTGAATGTGCATATACCTAGGCTTCTTGATGGTATAGGTTGTTGTAATGGTATTTCATGTAAAATACCTGTCATTAAATAGTCTTTTGCAAATTCCTTTGTAACGCAAGCAATACCTAAATTAATACGTGCAAATTCCAATACTAAGTCATGTGACCCTAAATCAAATTCTGGTGATAGTTCATAACCTTTTTGTCGCACATATTTTTCAACATATTGGCGAGAATTCGAACCTTCCTCTAAAAAAATAAGCGGCATACGCAATAATGTTTCAAGCGCAATCGGTTGCTGTGCTAAGTTTTTATATTTATCCCCACATACAAAAATATCTTGAATATCTTCACATGGGTATACATGAAGCTGTTCATCTTCAATCGGTAAATTACAAATGCCAACATCCGCTTCCCCCGCTTTTAAAAACGATACAATTTCACGTGTAGTACCGTTCATAATTTTTAATTTAATGCCAGGGTAACGCATATGGAATTTCTCCAAATACGAAAGTAAATAATAACGTGCTACCGTATCTCCCACCCCAATCCGCAGCTCGCCCGTCATTAAATTTTGAAATTCGTCCATTTTCACTTCAGCAGCTTCTAATAAACTAAGCGCTGATGTGACATATTCATGTAACATTTCCCCTTCATTTGTTAAATGTACCCCTTTTGATGTTCGTGTAAATAAATATGTTTTTAGCTCGCGTTCTAAATTGGCAATCGCCTGACTGACTGCTGGCTGTGTCATATATAGCTCTTTTGCAGCCTTCGAAAAGCTCTCATGCTTACTAACCGTATGAAATACACGATATAAATCTAATTTACCAACCACGATATAACTACTCCTTATATATACTATTATTTTTATTAATTTCTCTTATACCTTTAAATTTAGTATAGTTAAACCATATTGAAAAAATCAATGAAATTTACATATTCATGTTCATTTATAGAGGAGAGAATTATTTTGACACGTGTAGTAGGTACAGTAGTTCGCGGTCTTCGCGGTCCAATCATTAACGAAGGTGACGATATTCAAGAAATCGTTGTAAATACAGTTTTAGAAGCTGCAAAAGTTGAAGGTTATGCTATTCAGGATAAAGACATTATTACAATTACAGAATCAGTTGTTGCGCGTGCACAAGGTAACTACGCATCAATCGACGATATCGCTGCTGATGTAAAAGCTAAATTTGGCGATGAGCCAATCGGTGTTATTTTCCCGATTCTTTCTCGTAACCGTTTTGCAAACGTACTACGTGGTATCGCACGTGGGGCTAAAAAAATTGTATTAATGTTAAGCTACCCTGCTGATGAAGTTGGGAACCACTTAGTTGATATTGATGAGTTAGACGTAAAAGGTGTTAACCCATGGACAGATACATTAACAGAAGCACAATTCCGTGAGCACTTCGGCTACAAAAAGCATACTTTCACAGGCGTTGACTATATCGAGTATTACAAAGAGTTAATCATTGCTGAAGGTGCAGAGGCTGAAGTAATTTTCTCAAACAATGCAAAAACAATCGTAGACTACACAACATCTGTATTAGCTTGTGACATTCACTCTCGTTTCCGTACGAAGCGTTTAGTAACAGCTGCTGGTGCAACAACAGTGTACTCTTTAGACAATATTTTATCTGAATCAATGAACGGTTCTGGCTTCAATGCGGAGTACGGTTTATTAGGTTCAAACAAAGCGACAGAGGAATCAGTAAAATTATTCCCACACACTTGTCAGCCAATCGTTGACGGTATCGCAGAAAAATTACAAGCAGCTACAGGTAAAAACATCGAAGTAATGATTTACGGCGATGGTGCGTTTAAAGATCCAGTAGGGAAAATTTGGGAGCTCGCTGACCCAGTTGTTTCTCCAGCCTTTACTGCTGGTTTAGGCGGTACACCAAACGAAGTAAAACTAAAATATTTAGCTGACAACAATTTCTCTCACTTACGCGGTGAAGAATTAAAAACAGCTATCCAACAACATATTAAAAACAAAAACGAAGACTTAGTTGGCGCAATGGAAGCACAAGGGACAACACCTCGCCAATTAACAGATTTAATCGGTTCACTATCTGACTTAACGTCTGGCTCTGGTGATAAAGGTACACCAATGATTTATATCCAAGGTTATTTCGACAACTACACAAACTAATTTCTTTAAAGCCATCCTCTCTTTTGTTATGAAAGAGGGATGGCTTTTTTTATACTCGGGAAGTCGTCAAAAAAAGTATAGGCTTACATCGGTTTATTGATTGATCTACTTTTATCACTCCATAACATAAACGCATAAAAAAACCCCCGTACCATTCGCGCGAAAACGAATGGTACGAGGGCTTACTTACATTTTATACAATTGTTAACGTGCGCGTTTCGTTAGCCATGTTACCCAATAACCTCGGCTGTCTTTTACACCAATAATCCCGTAGTCTTTTGCAATATAAATTTCATTCGTATTCATTTTTACAAGCTGCCCTCGGTCATTATAAATCGGCCATGCTTCCTCAAAGATGACCACATCTTGGTAACGAATACCGGCTAGACGTACTTGTTCATGTGTACTTAAAATACGTAAACGTTCTTGCTGTCCTTCAGAATCATTTAGTGTATTATATTTTGTACCGACTGTAAATGGATACGATGAAAAGATACCGACATCCGAATTTTGTACCCCTTGCACCCAGCTACCGTCACCTAAAATATAGACGTCTTTTGACATTAACATACCTGTATGTTCATTATATAAATCCCAATAATCATACGTAGTGCTACCTTCTTTTGTTGAGCTGTCAAATACCATACGATAATCGTCGCCCTCTATTGTTTCATAATAATACGTATAACCCGTATGTGGCTTATAGTTTCCCGCTTTTAACGACATCGCTCTCGCTAAAAAGGCTGAGAAATGTGCACGTGTTAATAATTGGTTCGGCTTAAACTGCTGTGAGTTTTGTCCGTCACTATAGCCTTGTGCAATCTTGTTCATCGTTACTAGCTGAATCGGTGTATAAAATGCATTTGCTTTCGGCACATCTGTATAGCTTACCGCGTTATTCGCAATCGACTTTAAATTAAACGCCTGTGCTAATATTTTTGCCATAAAGGCACGTGAAATACTTGATTCTGGCTTAAAGTATGTCGCTTCACTAAAAATGCCAGCTGTGTACGCTGCCGCAATCTCCTTATAGTATGGATGAGTAGTCGGCACGTCTGCATAGCCTGGATTTTGTAGGTTCGTTGTTGGTAAATTCAATGCCTTCACCAACATCGCTGCAATATGCTTTTTCGCGATTGGAGCATTCGGTTTAAATGTCCCATCACTATATCCATTAATCACACCTGCACTCGCTAAATATTCAATTTCTACTTGCAAAGAATGATTTGCACCAACATCTTTAAATTCTGCTGCACTTGTAACCCCAGCAAAGCTAAACATCATTATAAAGGCTAAAGTTACAGCTATTATACGCTTCATAAATTCTCCTCCTTTTCTTTTATTTTATGTTATCATTTTTATCAGAATATTCATATAAATGTTAATACCCATTAATTACCATTTTTTAACTACCAAAAGTAATACATAAAAGCAGAACTTTAGTCACAGAAATGTTTTATTTACTATTTACATAAAGACCCCCATCCGGCCTCTATAGGGGGATGGGGGTCTTTCAAAATTTTTGAAGTTATTGCACCGAAGTAGCTACGCGATCTGTTAACCAATACGTAAAGTAACCGTCTGTATTTTTGTAAGCAATAATACCATAACCTTTTGCAATATACGTTGTTACTGTATCAATTTTGCCGCCACCTGCATCAAATGTCTCTGCTACAATGACAACATCATTATACACTTTACCTGCAATCGTTACGCTCGTTTTCGTATCTAGTACGCGTTGTGTTAAATACGCAGTTTGGTGCTCTTGTCCACGTGTATCGACCTTTTTACCGATTGTGAATGGAAACGCAACGGATGTACCGATATCTGATTGCGGTACCCCTTCATAAAAACGATTCGGACTATATAAGTACATTAAATAATCCATTTGTTCATTCGTTGCATCTTCGTAAACATTCCAATACTTATATACGCTTTGGTCAACTGCTGTTTGGCCATCTAATTCACTACGGTAACGATAATTTCCGGCATCCTCGTAGTAGTACATATAATTCGTATCAGGCGTGAAGTCCCCGCCAACAAGTGACATTGCACGAGCTAAAAAGGCACTGAAATGCGCGCGTGTAATTAATTGGTTCGGACGGAATGTACCGTCTTCTGGATAGCCTTTCGCAACATTATTCATCGTCACTAGCTGAATCGGTGAATAAAATTCATATGATGTCGGCACGTCTTTATACGTCACTGCATTATCTGCAATTGATTTTAAGTTAAATGAATGTGCTAAAATTTTCGCCATAAATGCACGTGAAATGCTTGAGTCTGGCTTAAAGTTTGTGGCGTCACCAAAAATCCCAGCTGTATACGCTGCGGCAATTTCTGTATAGTACGGGTGTGTTGTCGGAACATCCGCATAGCCTGGATTTTTAATATCCGTTGTTGGTAAGTTCAATGCTTTCACAAGCATTGACGCAATATGCTTTTTCGAAATCGGGTCGTTCGGACGGAATGTACCGTCTTCGTAGCCACGAATAATTTCTTTATCTACTAAATATTCCACTTCAATAACTAGCGAATGATTGTCATTTACATCTGGAAACTTTGCAGCACTTGCTGGTAAAGCTGCTGTAACTACAAGTAATGCTGCGGTCAAACTAACGATTAATTTTTTCATCATTATTCGCCTCCCTTTTTTATTTGTAGAACAGTATTTATTATAACGGAAAATACGCATTGTTTATTTAATTACACGCTTCTTTTTTTATTACAAATATATGACAGGAAATAAGAAAGTGCGACAAAAAGAAATGAGCTTGGGACAGAAGGATAATCCAAATCAATCCCACCGATGTT
>NZ_MASJ01000028.1 GCF_001700315.1 Caryophanon tenue
GCGTACCGTACAGGTGCGCTATTTTTTATAATTCGGGCTTACAGCTCACTTTACCAACTGAACAATACGGTATCGTTGTACATAAATCAGCGATAATTAGTGAAAGTGCGAAAATTGGCTATGGAACAGTAGTCATGCCAGGTGCTATTATTAATGCAGATACAAAAATAGGAAATCATTGTATTATTAACTCTGGTGCTATTATTGAACATGATAATACAGTTGGACATTATGCACATATCTCTCCAAACGCTACCCTTACAGGTGGTGTCACAATTGGAGAAGGTACACAAATTGGTGCTGCTTCTGTTGTAATTCCAGGTACAGAAGTAGGCGAATGGACAATGGTTGGTGCAGGAACCACTGTTGTCAAAGATTTACCTTGTCATATAACGGCCGTAGGAAGTCCAGCGAAAATTATAAAATGAGAAATTCTAAATTTTAGGGGGAAAGATTTGAGAATATTGCATATTATTGCCTCTTTATCTAGCGGGGGCGCTGAGAAGTTATTAACAGACCTTGTCGTAAAAATGAAAAAAAATAAAGTAGAATGTGAAGTATTAGTACTGACTAAACATAATAATTTTTTCGGTGAGATTCTTCATGAGAATAACATCCCAGTTTATTATTCAGAGTCGCCTAAAATATATAGTGTACAAAATATTTTATTTATCAAAAAAATAATTGCATCGAATCATTTTGATATTGTTCATACTCATTTATATAGTGCTCAATTGTTTTCGGTTATTGCAAATATGCTAAATTATAATAAAAGTATTTTAGTTACCACAGAGCATAGTACTAATAATAATCGAAGAAATAAAAAAATATTACGATTCTTAGATTTATGTATGTACAGAAAGTATAAAAAAATTATTTCTATTACTCCTGAAGTACAAAATAACTTAAAAAAATATTTAAAATTACCTTCAAATAATTTTGAGATGATTTTTAATGGAATCGATTTAGATAAATATTATTATGCTAAAGCTTGGCAAAAAGAAGACATAATTGAAGGGTCAGAGGGAGAAAAATGGATTATAATGGTAGCTGGTATGCGTCCAGCCAAAGACCAAGAGACTTTAATTAGAGCTAGCAATTATTTACCTCCGAACTATCGAATTCTCTTTGTAGGTAGTGGTGAAAGAAAGCAACAGGTAGAAGATTATGCTAAAAAGTATTCTAGTAATAAAATCACTTTTCTAGGAGCTAGAAACGATATAGCGGAATTGTTGAAAACTTCAGATCTTTTTGTTTTATCATCTCACTGGGAAGGCTTTGGATTAGTTTTAGTTGAAGCAGCAGCAGCAGGCTTGCCAGTGGTAGCTTCTGACATTGTAGGCATGGGGAAAGTAGCAACAGCTGTGGGAGGATATTTATTTAAACCTAAAGATGAACAAGAGCTAGCTAAAGTTATTGAGCAAGCGTTAGAAGAAGGACCGAGAATCAACGCTGAAAAATTAGAGAAATTCTCTATAGAAAACACAGTTAAAGGTTATTTAAATGTTTATGATAACTTATTATAAATGATAATTTATAAATCAAGAAAGAAGGACTGTTAAAATGACAGATCGTATTCTATTATCTTCTCCTCATATGGGAGGAACAGAGCAAAAGTATGTACAAGAAGCATTCGACACAAACTGGATTGCACCACTTGGAGCAAATGTAAACGGTTTTGAAGCGGAATTAGCACAGTATGTTGGTTCGGCAGCAGCTTCAGCAACAAGCGCAGGAACAGCGGCAATTCATTTAGCATTAGATTTATTAGATGTTCAAGCTGGCGATACGGTATTTTGTTCGTCATTAACGTTTATTGCAAGTGCTAACCCAATTTTATATTTAGGGGCAACACCTGTATTTATTGACTCTGAAGACACAACATGGAATATGTCACCGCAAGCGCTTGAAAAAGCATTTGAAGATGCACAAGCAACAAACACGATGCCAAAAGCAGTCATTGTCGTGAATTTATATGGTCAAAGCGCGCGTATGGATGAGATTTTGGATATTTGCAATCGCTACGGTGTACCAGTTGTAGAAGACGCAGCAGAATCATTAGGTTCTACATACAAAGGCAAGCATAGTGGAACATTCGGTAAATTTGGGATTTACTCATTTAATGGCAATAAAATTATCACTACTTCTGGTGGTGGTATGCTTGTATCAGACGATGAAGAGTTAATCAATCGTTCTCGTTTTAAAGCGACGCAAGCACGTGATGCAGCGAAGCATTATCAGCACAGTGTTGTTGGCTATAACTACCGTATGAGTAATATCGTAGCAGGTATTGGTCGTGGACAGTTAGAAGTGTTAGATGCACGAGTTGCCAAAAAACGTGAAATTTTCGATACGTATGAAAAAGCACTTAGTCAAATTGATGGTTTAACGATGATGCCAGAGTTAGAAAATACGTTTTCAAATCGTTGGTTATCGACGCTTACATTAGATCCACAAAAAGTGAACGTGACACCATATGCGTTAATCGACGCCCTTGATGCAGCGAATATTGAAGCTCGTCCAGTATGGAAACCGCTTCATATGCAGCCGTTATTTGACGGATGCAAATTCTTTGCACATAGCGATGAAGATGTAGTAAGTGAACGTTTATTTGCACAAGGTATTTGTTTACCATCTGATACGAAAATGACGGAACAGCAACAGCAACTCGTAATTGACGTTATCAAAAACACAATTGTATCGTAATTGTAAAGAGGGGATGTCCAGAAATTATTTTCTGGGCGTCCCCTTTGTGCTGTGGATGGTGAGAATCTATGCGGATTACCGATAGAAGTACGGCATATAAGCGGATAATTAATAGATAATCTTGAAAAGAAACTTGTTTCGGATAACTTCTTCTTTAATAAATAATTTACAGTTATTTAATACCTATTAATGGTTTTATTTGTTAATGTTATAGGTGAAAGGAGGTGTTGGGGTGGCGAGGAAACCTGTTTCATTACGTATTAAATGTACAGTGGAAGAGATGGCGATTTTTCAGCGAGCAGCAAGTGCGCGCGGCATAGATTTAAGTTTATTTGTACGGTATTATTTACTATTAGTAGCCGCGATGAAAGTAGAAGAAATGCATAGCAGTAAGTGGCTTTTTGAATTTGAAGTAGTTGAAGAAATGAAACGCATTATTCGGTTAATCCAACAGCAAAGAGAAGCATAAATAACAAAGGGCTGTACAGTTAAAATTGTATGTATGTTTTTCCATCGAAACATGATCTAGCTGTTCATATGACAATAACCGCTATGTAGAGAAGCGGTTATTAATATGGTGAAACACGATACACATTGGTCTTTTATATTTTGCACACGTTTGTATGTTTTATAGGATATATAATAAATGGTCACAAGAAAAGGGGCGTTTCCAATGAAAGCGAAACCGTTTGTAGATTATTTTCAAGTGTATTGTCCACAGCATGAAGTCGAGATATTTGAGCAAGCAGCGTTAGAGCGTGGTATGCATTTAAGTTTGTTTGTGCGCTATTATTTATTTGGGGTGGCAACGCATCAAGATTTAAACGCGATGGAAGCAGCGGTGAACGAGTCAGTCATTAAGTTTGAGCCGCTTTTAGTCGAAGCGAATATTCAGCGAATGAAAAAAACGATTACGCACAAGTCATAGCAGCTAAATGAGCTACATATACATCTGAAGAAACAGCAAAAAGCACAGTTGGGGTTGACCCAGCTGTGCTTTTTTTGCGTTTAGCGTACAAGTTGTTCGACCGTGCGAAGTGCTTGGTCAACGTCGGCAATACCCGCTTGGATTTGTTCAAATGTCAGCGTATCGCTGTAGAAGCCAATATCATTTTGCACCGTTGTTAACGTGCTGTTGAGTTCTGCAAATTCAGGCATTGTGTATAGTGTGAATATTGCGAACAAAAAAGACCACTAGTGCGGAACATTAAGC
>NZ_MASJ01000029.1 GCF_001700315.1 Caryophanon tenue
ATCTAAAAACAAAGAGGCTGGGACAAAACCCCCTCTAAATTGAACAAAGCATCGGCGAATGGTAAATTCGCCGGTGCTTTGTTTTATGAATACATGTAACGGCGAGTTGGCTCCGTTTCGGGCGACGCTTTTCGCGGGCGCGGCTCCATCTAATTTTTCCGCTGCGCGAAAAAATGGATATTCCGCACGCGCTGTTCCCGCAGAAGTCGCGCCCACCGTCGTCCAACTCGTGTTCAAAAATGTGCATGAAAAAAAGAAGCACCTTTGATAAAATTAAGTCACCACAACAAAATCATCAAAAGGAGCTTCTTTATGTATAAAAATTATAACATGAATCAACTGATTTTACCGCTAGATGTAGAAAAGAAATTACAAGAAAACGATATTGCCCAACACATTCATCAATTAGTGGAGAGTATCCCAGAGGAAGCTTTCGCTCCATTCAAGCAGGAAACAGGGTGTCCAGCGTACCATCCACGGATGATGTTAAAAATTATTTTATGTGGCTATACGCAATCGGTATTCTCCGGAAGAAGAATAGAAGATTTAGTGAAAGATAGTGTACGAATGATGTGGTTAGCGCAAGGATATGAGCCGAGTTATCGTACAATTAATCGATTCCGTGTTCATCCGCAGATGCAGGAGCTTTTACGTCAATGCTTTGTTCAATTTCGTTGCCAGCTCGTCGAAGAAAAAGTCATTGATGAGCAAGCTATTTTCATCGATGGTACAAAGATTGAAGCAAATGCGAATAAATTCACATTCAAATGGAAAAAATCGATTGAAACATTCCATGCGAATCTTATTCAAAAATCAAATGACATATACGAATCGCTTGTGCGAGAGCAAATCATGCCAGCTATTGAACGCGAAAATGAGGAACAATTAAGTATAGAAGAACTGGGGCAAGTAGCTGAGCAGTTAGAAAAAGTAGTCGCTGACTACACAACAAAAATGGAAGAAACCGAAAATTCAACGTTGCGCAAAGAATTACGTCGCCAGCGCAAAACGCCGAAGCAGTTACTAAAGCAAGTGAAAGATTGGCAAAAAAGAAAACAGACATACGAAACGGATTTAACGATCATGGGCCCACGAAATAGTTATTCAAAGACCGACCCAGATGCGACGTTTATGCGTATGAAAGATGACTATATGAAAAATGGTCAATTAAAGGCGGGATACAATATACAAGCTGCCACACAGAACCAATATACACTTGCGTATGATATTTTCCCAAACCCAACGGATACCAAAACATTGAAGCCTTTTTTACAAACGATTGAGCAACAATTTATGGCCCTACCAACCTATATCGTAGCAGATGCCGGATACGGCAGCGAAGCCAATTATGAAGAACTGATTCAGACGCGTGAACGAACGCCATTAATCCCATATGGTATGTATCGAAAAGAACAAAAAAGGGCGTACAAGAAGAATCTATTTAAAACGGTTAATTGGTTATACGATGAAGAAACAGATACGTATACGTGTCCAAACGGAAAGAACATGCGCTTTCAATCAATTG
>NZ_MASJ01000030.1 GCF_001700315.1 Caryophanon tenue
CTATGTGGAGTAGCACCAAAAGCAGAAAAATATCCTTCAGCAACGACAACGGCTGAAGGATATTTCTTTTTGTCTCATACTCTTCTTTTTAAATAATGTTATTCACCAAATACAGAAACAATCTGTGCCACATCTTTACGTGGCTTCGCTGGTGGCATTTGGTCAAAATAGCCGATTTGCACCATCGCAATTACACGTTCCCCATTTTGCACATTTAATGCTGTACGGAATTTCGGGTTATCAAGGAAGCCTGGTGTTTTCCAGCACATACCGATGCCGTCTTCCCACCCTAATAACTGCATGTTTTGAATCAACATGCTTGCCGCTGCGTAATCTTCTAGACGTTCCTTTTGACGCGCATCTTCAGGAACGATCACAAATGCATACGCACCTGGTAGTGTAAACTTCTCCATCTTTTTCGCTAAAGCATCTGGCTCTTCCGTTTGCCAATTTGGAAACACAAGGTCACGTAATAACGTATGTACAGCCGATTGGTCTTCTCCCGCTGTAATGACAAAACGCCAAGGTTCACGATTGCCGTGATTTGGTGCCCACGCTGCATCTTCAATAAGACGTAATACCGTTTCTTTCTCTACCTTTTTGCCATTGAATTGTTTAATCGAACGGCGCTCAATAATAGTTTGTCGAATAGACATGATAACGCTCCTCTACGCTAAATTTGTACTGTACAGATGCACAGTGACATATCGCTCTTTTCCATTATAACGAATATTTGCACACTCGACAGCTCCAATCTTTTCCATCGTCATGTATCCGTCACATTTCCTATATAATCTTGTCGTTTAAACGAATAATTCCCTACATTATTATCAATATTTTGTTACAATTTATGCAAGGAACTGAGCGTAATTTCGTTAAGAAAGGATGTCTGTTGTGCAGCACGTTGAACAAGAAATTTTTGAACCAACATTGTTATGTGACCGAAAAGGAAATTTAAACCCAGCCGCGATTGGCTATGCACGGAAGCCCGTCATTCAATGTAATTTACGGGGAAATTTCATGCGTAAAAAACGTTGGAATTGCTGGTCGATTTATGGCGACGAAATGATGTTTTCTGCAACGGTTAGCCATTTAGATTACGCAGTTTTATGTAATGTGTATGTATTTGAATATGAGACGCAACGCTATTTTGAAAAGAATATGATTTTACCGATTGGGGCACTCACAAAGATGTCTAAAAACGTCTATGAAACGACGAGCTTTCGCACACACAATACATCCGTTCTTTTTAAATACGAAGCAAGCATAACAAACTTGCAAATTACGATAAATAACTTTAATGAAGAACCACTAACAGCCAATTTACACATCGAACACCCACACGACGATGACTCACTCAACCTCGTTATTCCTTGGAATCGTCAAACATTCCAATTTACAGCGAAGCATCATACATTGCCAACGTCCGGTACAGTGAATATCGGCAATCGGACTTTTTCATTTGGACGTGATGATAGTTTCGCCGTTTTAGACTATGGTCGTGGTATTTGGCCTCGACAAGCGTCTTGGAATTGGGGAATGGCTTCACAGCGTATAGGGAAACGACGCATCGGCTTAAATTTCGGGGGCAAATGGACAGATGGCACAGGCTTAACTGAAAATGCGATTTTCATTGATGGCCAAATGCAAAAAATATCAGAGGATGTACAGTTTATATATGACCGTACAAACTTTATGAAGCCTTGGAAAATCGAATCGAAATTCACAAATCGTGTACGTCTTACATTCGAACCGTTTTACGAGCGCATTGCGACATCGAATACACCATTATTAAAATATGAAACGCATCAAATGTTTGGTTATTACAACGGACGTATTCAGCTCGACAATGGCTCTTGGCTACATATCCCGCAAATGATTGGCTGCGTCGAAGAATGTATGACAACATGGTGAGTACCATCAAGTAAAAGAACATGAGGCAAAAAGAAATATCCTTCAGCAACGACAACTGCTGAAAGATATTTTTCTGCTGTGCTACGCTCTTTCTATTAGTTTAAGACGAACGCTTCGTTAAATAACCTAATGCAAATGCAGCAGCGCCTACACCGAGCAATACATTCGTTTCTTTTGTGAAAATTTGCTTTGTCACAAGCGTTACATTTTGTGGACGCTCTGCTAAACGTCGCATAAAATAGCCGTACCAATCTTCACCAAACGGTAAATATGTGCAGAATTGATACCCTTCGCGAACTAATGCTAATTGTAAATCTTTTCGGAAACCATATAGCATTTGGAACTCAAATTTATCGTATGGAATTTGGTGCTCCGCCACAAAACGTTTTACATGCTCAATGACATGATGATCATGCGTAGCAATCGACGTGAATTTTCCATGCAATAAATGGTATTCAATTAACTTTATATAATTTGCATCAATGTCTTGTTTTGATGTATATGCCACTTCTGGACTTTCCTTATACGCCCCTTTAACGATGCGTAAGCGTAAATGCTTATATTGCTCGATATTGTCCATCGCCTCTAAAAAATAAGCTTGAATAACTGTGCCTACATTATCGAAATGTTCCCCTAGACGCGTCACTAAACGGAATGATGATGCAAGTCGCGCATAGTTCTCCATATCAAAATTGACGAAAATGTCATATTCATGCGCGCGGGCAACGATGTCATATAAATTTTCATAGCAAAATTCTTCATCAATATCTTGTCCCAATTGCGATGGTTTCAGAGAAATATGGGCATCTGCTTGCTCTGTATGAATACGCTCAATAACCGCTAAAATTTGTTGCTTTGCTGCGATCGCTTGCTCTTTTTCAAAAACAAATTCACCTAAATTATCTACTGTACATGCAATCCCTTGCGCATTTAACGTATGAATTGTCGACATTACTTCATCAACGGTTGTACCTGCAACGACATTTTGCGCACCGAGACGTAAACCGTACTTTTGCGCTGCTTTATTTAACGCTCTATTTTCAGATAACTGTAAAAATACATCCTTTAATGCCATATTCATCTCTCCTAACCATTATTTTTAGCAACTATTCTTTATAGTGAGTATAATACAAACATCAAGAAATGCAATAAAATTTTTACACAAAAACGCTGATTTAATGGCAAATAGATAAATCAAATCTCTTGCACGCTTCTAAATATATTAAAAATAGCAATAAAATATTGCACATAAATGATCTATATGTAAAAGAAGAGCTTGGGATAGAAGGATAATCCAAATCAATCCCACCGATGTTCGATGATAAACATTTGATACGTCGTCGTTAAATGAAGAGCGGACTTCTAGCGGAACAGTACGAGCGAGAGACTACAGGGGACATCTGCAAAGAACGCCACATCGTGTGGCAAAGCAGATGTGACAAACTTCGTGTTTGCCTCCGTACTGCAGAAAAGCCTGCTCGAAAATTTAAGACGATGAAAGCAGAAAAGTGTTAGGAGAAATGACGATATTTCTCCTAACACTTTGTTTTGTCTCAACCTCTTTGTATTATTTCCGTTTCAAACGATATTGTAAGCCTTGTCGATGTAAGCCTAATGTTTTTGCCGTTTGTGAAATATTGCCGTTATGCAGCGCAAGGGCATGTTGAATATAATATTCTTCCACCTCTCGCATATATTCATCTAACGGGCGCAAATCTTGCTTCTCGTGGAATGTAAATAAATCATTCGACACCGTTTCTGTACGCTGTTCTTTTACTTTCCATCTAAAATAAGCGGGCAACATGTGTAGCTCAATCACTTCTTCCGATGTCAGCACAATCGAAATATCATCGAGCAATACTTCTAACTCCTTCAGATTCCCTGGCCAGTCGTATGTCATAAATAACGTCTCGACTTCTGATGATAACGCATGCACCTTCACACCAAAATTCATACGACGACGCGCTAAATAATCCGATACGAACGGCATAATATCTTCACGACGATCACGCAATGCCGGCACATGAATCGTTAGCTTCGAGAATAAATAATATAAGTTTTTTGATAGCTGCCCCGTCGCGATTAAATCAATTGGGTCCGTTCCAATGCTCGCAATAAACACATGACCTTGATGTTTATATTCATTTAGTAACGTTAAAATCTTTTCCTGCGCTGCCATCGATAAATATTCGATACGCTCCGCAAAAAATGTATAATTTTTTGACTCTGCAATATACTTTTCTAGTTGTGCAATTAATGCCTCTTCATTACGACGACAAATCAATGTAATAAAGCGTTCGTTCGCTTCACTTAGTTCGTGGTGAATCCCTTCGGCAATCATATCTTTCCCTGTACCAGACTCACCTACAAGCATTACCGGAATGCGTCCAATCGCCGCAACTTTTGCTTGCTGAATAACTTGCTGCATCGCACCGGATACCGCCGTTATAATATCAAATGTAAGTGGTGCGCCGTAACGACTTAACGGCTGGTCCATTAAAAATTCCTGATGCGTAATATCACGCGCAAACTGAATCGCTAGCAACTTCCCCGTCGAAAGTGTGAACGGACGATAATCGCTAATGATCGTAATTTCCTCACCTTTTTTATTCCAAAACGTTTGCTTTTGATGCAAAATTGGCTGTTGCGAGCTAATCACTTGATGCAAAAAGTGTTGCCCTAAATCGACATCTAATAATTCATTGAGTAATCGACGCTCAATTTCTTCGCGCGATACACCTGTTAATTCACTCATTTTATTGTTGTATAAAACGACATGGCCGTTGTCATCAATAACACAAATCCCCGTCGTAATTTGCTGTTCCATAAACGCATAAAGTTCAACATATTCCTCTAATCTCATGTTTGCCACTCCTTACTTTGTTTATTTTAGCATGCTTTTCGTTCGCTTAATTGCACATTTTCTAAATTTAAAACAATTCTTTGTTGATTTATGCAATTTTATAATGCACAATATAAATATACAAACAAAATATGCGCAAAATTATATTGCACAACTTAGGAGGTCTTTTCATGATTAAGTATCAGCACGAAGCATTTAAAGATTTTTCATTACCACAAAACGCCGAGGCGTACCAAAAAGGGTTAGCAACAGTTGAAGCCTATTTAGGACAAGATTACCCATTAATTATCGGTGGCGAGCGTATTACGACAGAAGATAAAATCGAATCGTATAACCCTGCCAACAAAACACAATTAGTCGGTCGTGTGTCAAAAGCGTCTCAAGAGCTAGCTGAAAAAGCAATGCAAGTAGCTGATGAAACGTTTAAAACGTGGAAAAAGGTAAAGCCTGAAACACGTGCCGATGTATTATTTAAAGCAGCAACTATTATTCGTCGCCGTCGCTTTGAATTTAATGCGTTGTTAACATTCGAAGCAGGTAAAACGTGGGTAGAAGCTGATGTTGAAACAGCTGAATGTATCGATTTCTTAGAATACTACGGTCGTCAAATGTTAAGCATGAAAGATGGTCGTCCTGTTGAAAGTCGCCTAGATGAGTACAACCGCTATGACTACATCCCATTAGGTGTAGGCGTTGTGATTTCTCCTTGGAACTTCCCATTTGCGATTATGGGTGGTACAACAGCAGCGGCAGTTGTGACTGGTAATACCGTATTATTAAAACCAGCATCTACAACTCCAGTTGTTGCATATAAATTTGTTGAAGTATTAGAAGAAGCGGGCTTACCAGCAGGTGTCGTGAACTATATTCCTGGAAGCGGCGCTGAAGTTGGTGATTACTTAGTGGATCACGCACGTACACGCTTCATTAGTTTTACGGGTTCTCGTGATGTCGGTTTACGTATTAATCAACGTGCATCGGTGTTAAACGAAGGGCAAATTTGGTTGAAACGTGTTATCGCTGAAATGGGCGGTAAAGATACAATCGTTGTCGATAAAGAAGCTGATTTAGAATTAGCAGCTCAATCAATCGTAAAATCAGCATTTGGCTTCTCAGGTCAAAAATGTTCAGCATGCTCACGTGCCGTTATCGTTGAAGACGTATACGATGAAGTTGTTGCGCGCCTTGAAGAATTAACAAAGGCACTATCAATTGGAAACCCAGCAGATTATGCAAACTTTGTCGGTTCAGTGATTGACGCAGCTGCTTATAAAAAAATTACGGAGTACATTGAAATCGGTAAAGGTGAAGGTCGTTTACTTGCTGGTGGTAACGCAGACGATTCAGTTGGCTACTTCGTACATCCAACCGTATTTGCCGATGTGTCACCAGAAGCACGCATTATGAAAGAAGAAATTTTCGGACCAGTATTAGCAATTGCAAAAGCAAAAGATTTTAAAGAAGCGATTGATATTGCCAATAATACAGAGTATGGCTTAACAGGTGCTGTTATTACGAAAAATCGCACAAACTTAGAGTATGCACGTGAAGAGTTCCATGTTGGTAACCTTTATTTCAACCGTGGTTGCACAGGCGCAATTGTTGGCTACCAACCATTTGGCGGTTTCAATATGTCAGGAACAGACTCAAAAGCAGGTGGACCAGACTACTTAACACTGCATATGCAAGCAAAAACAACATCAGAAATGTTTTAGTTATGCATCCGGTAGGACAGACGGAAACTTTTTGTAGTACATGTTGTACTATCGGATGAATTTATACATGTGAAGCGGCGACTGCTCGCGCCTCCCTTCACGCACACTCCACTAAATGAAAAACGCCGCTAGTAACAATTGCTACTAGCGGCGTTTTTTCTGTTCTATCCTACATTTAATTCAATATAAAAATAATCGCAACAATAATGACAGCTAAAATAGGTGGCGATAATAAAAATTTCTTCATGTACATCGAAGTCCTTTCACATGTAAATCATTTTTTACTTTGTTTATTATAACGTTTTTTATACATGTGACCTACCAAAGTACTCCGCTAAATGTTCAGTGATAAAAAATACCATCTAAAGCAAGTACGCTTTAAATGGTAATCTATCTCTTAAATATCGTGACAATCGTTCATGCGTTTATTTATTTTGTGTAAGAAAGAATAGCAGACTTACTGAAATTTTTTAACGCTTGTGTTGCTTCATTCTTTTCCGCATATTCAAACATACGTACATTAAATTGATCTTCAAAAACAGTAATTACCCACATAGTCATTCTCCTTTTTTGTTAAAACTGTATTATTACAGAAAGTATTTTTCTGTGTTATTAACTTATCTGTTATAAAACAGTATACGCCCTTTTATTAAAAAAGAAAGCTTTTTTCGTACATTTTCACATTTCGTTCATATATTCACCGAATTATTTGACAATTAAACGAACAACGACAGAATGTGCTCGTTCACGTCTATTTTCTGCTTAGTTGTAAAAAATGGATGAAAGCGTTTTATGTTTTTTCGTCATAAATTCGTTGACGAACGGCTTCTTTTTCTATGAAATGTGCTATTATAATTATCTGTCAATTTTTTCAGATTAAAGGAGGGACTTTTCCATTATGTCGCAACATCCAGATTTTCAACAAGAACAGCATTACTTACATCATGCAAAAACGTATATGCAAAATCTTTTAACTACATCTGCACAAGATTTAAAAACAGCGCAAGACAATATTCGCACATCACTCGCTGATTTAGATTATTTAGATTCGAGTTTGAGCTATTTAAATATTTTAGAAAATGCGCGGTTCTTTGAAATGGCACGTGACCAACAAGATAGTTTACTTGCGGTGCAAAATAAACCATACTTTGCGCGTATATCCTTTCAACGTCATGACGCAACCGACATTGAAACATTTTACATAGGGAAAATCTCCCTCTTTGATCAACAAACACATGAACCGATTATTATTGATTGGCGCTCACCAATTGCGAACGTTTACTATGACGGACGTTTAGGTGATTTAACTTACGATGTACGCGGTGAACAGCATCGTGGTCATCTGCATGCAAAGCGGCAATATAAAATAGAACAAGGTAAGCTACTCGACATTCGTGACGTCGATTTAACAACGACTGATGAATTGCTACAGGAAGCGCTTGAAGGTAAAGCGGATGTACGTTTAACAGAGATCGTGTCGACCATTCAAAAAGAGCAAAATGAAATTATTCGTGCACATTTAAAGCAACCGATTATCGTACAAGGTGCAGCTGGCTCTGGTAAAACGACGATAGCACTCCACCGCATCTCTTATTTTCTCTATACGATGGGCGACCATTTTAAAGCACAGCAGCTAATGATTTTAGCACCGAATGATTTATTTATTGATTATATTAGTGATGTCCTCCCTGATTTAGGCGTTGGCAAGATTCAGCAAACAACGTTCCAGCAATATATTGTGCAGGCATTATCCTTAAAAATAACGCCCGAAAATCAAAACGATACACTTGAGAAGCTAATCGTCGCTACAGATTCACCTAGTGCGTGGCTACTTCAATGGAAAGGCTCACTTGCATTCCGCGACGCGCTAGACCGCTACGTCGACAAGCTTGAAGCCGATATGGCAGCGCAGTTTGAAGATGTCTTTTTAGAAAAATACCGCTTACTGCGCGCATCAAAGCTGCAAAAATTATTTTTAGAAGAGCTACACTATTTACCGCTTGAACAACGGTTAGAACGCATAAAAAAAGTGATGCAAGCGGATGTCAAACGAAAAGAAAAAGCAGTGTACCAAGCACTCTCCGACCGCTATGAGGCAACGCTTGATAAAATTTTAAATGGCATTCGTGATGCTGAGAAAAGACGTCGCCTTATTTTCAAATATACCGATGAACGAGATGAACGCTTACCACAAATTAAGCAAGAAGCGAAAACGAAAACAGCGAGCTATATGCGTCGCTTTAAAAAATTCAATGTCAAAACGTTATATCGTGAATTTGTGACAAACCGTAACCTACTCGCAGACCTTGTGCCTGATTGGACAGTTGAGCAGCTAGAACAGTTTTTACAAGCACATAAAAAAGAACGCTGGCATGCTGATGATTTAGCCGCGCTTTATTATTTAACAGCTCGTTTAAAAGGCATTCGCGATGAATGGAAAATGAAGGTTGTATTTATCGATGAAGTGCAAGATTACAGTTTATTGCAACTTGCATCATTACAAGCAGGGCTTGAGACAGATATGTTTACAATGGTTGGCGATGTGGCGCAAGGAATTCACAGCTATCGTTCTTTAACAGAATGGGATTCGGTACGTGCTTTATTCCCGCGTGCGACGTATACAACCTTACAAAAAAGCTACAGAACAACGATTGAAATTATGAACGTAGCAAATAACATTTTACAGCAAATGGACGAGGCATTACCGCTTGTCGAACCGGTTGTCCGCCACGGCGAACATCCTCAGTTTATACAATGTGCAGCATTTGATACCGCGCTACTGATGCAGCAAGATAAGTTATTACGTGAAAAAGGCTATCGCTCCATTGCGTTTATTTGTAAAACAACGGCTGATGCGATTACCTATGCCGAGCAATTACGCCATGACGGTTATATCGTACAATTACTTACTGAAAACTCAGAGCTTGACCAAACAAAATTATTAATTGTACCGAGTCATTTAGCAAAAGGGCTAGAATTTGACGCCGTTATTGTCGGCGCATTCGACACCCCATTTTATCCACAATCACTTGATCGAAAGTTATTATATGTCGCTTTAACACGTGCGATGCATCATTTAACATTAATTGCACCGAGCATCGAACATTTCCTCTTAACCGCTAATGCGATCGAGCATAACGAAAGATTGGAAAAATAACTAGATTTTTAAAAATATAAAACGAGGCTGGGACAGAAGGGTAATTCAAATCAATCCCAACGATGTTCGATGATAAATATTTGATACGTCGTCGTTAAATGAAGAGCGGACTTCTAGCGGAACAGTACGAGCGAGAGACTACAGGCTCGAGCCGTACCGCAGAAAAGCCTGCTCGAAAATTTACGTCGAGGAAAGCAGAAAAGTATTAGGAGATATGACGAGATTTCTCCTAACACTTTGTTTTGTCTCAGCCTCATTTTTTTACTTTT
>NZ_MASJ01000031.1 GCF_001700315.1 Caryophanon tenue
TGAGTACTGCGGAGCGTTTGAGCCAGCAGTGCGGAACTTTAAGCCAGTGAATGCGGAGTTTTGAGCCATCGAGTGCGGACAATTGAGCCACTTTTAAGAAAAGGAAAACAACTAGCTGCTAGTACACTAGTTGTTTTCCTTTTTAATTTGAAAATAATCTATCGCTTAAATGGTTTTAGACCATGACGCTCGCGCATTGAGATTTCGCCATCAATTAGAATATGGTAAGAATCATGTACAATACGGTCTAAAATAGCGTCTGCGATTTGAGCATGACCGAGTTTCTCGTACCAGCCTTCCGGCGCAAATTGAGAACAGAAGATAGTTGAGGTCTTTTTTAAACGAGCCTCTATAATTTCAAAAACATTTAAAACTTGTTCCTCTGATAGATTTGTTAAAAGCCATTCGTCTATAATGAGTAAATCGATTTTTTTGTAATGCTGAATGAGCTTTCGATAGCTGCCATCGGCTTCATATTTCGCTACAGCTAGCGCATCTAATAGTTCTGGGAGGCGTATATATTTAACTTTGTGAAATTGACGACAGGCATGGACTCCGAATGCATTGGCTATGTAGCTTTTTCCGTTGCCTGAAGCGCCCATCAAAATGATGTTATGGTGATTTTGAATGTAGTTTCCTGTAGCTAATTCTAGGATGAGGTTTTTATCTAAACGGCGGTCTGGATGGTATTCAATATCTTCAATGGCAGCCGATGGCTCATTGAACGTTGCTTGTTTGATTAAACGAGCGAGTTTATTCGATTTGCGACGATCATATTCTGTATCTGTTAAGAGACTAAAAAGATCATTAAAATCCATATCACGATAAGCGGGATTTTGATTGATTTCCTGATAAAGTTCAGCCATTGCACTTAAGCCCATTTCTGAAAGCTTACGTAATGTTTCTTGTTTACTCATTTTTTCTCCCTCCCAAAATAAGCAGCGCCACGTGTAAATCCGTGATTTTCATTCGAAGCTTTTGAGACTGGTACGCTCTTTGTTTTTGAAGCCTGTTTTCTTCTTTCTAATAGGCTTTTTAAAACCGTATTGGAGGGATTTGATGAGATTTCAAGTAACGTTGCAATAGCTTGTTCAAGCTCTTCTGGCGTATATTTCTTCGCCATGTTTTGTAATGTACTTAAAATTTGGAGTGCCTTTTTCTCTACATGATTTTCTAAAATATACGCGACATATTTTTCCGTAAATGAACCGATGGTTGCTGCCCATTTAGTGACGTTTTCGGGATTGTGTTCTACATAAGAACGATGATGATCCGGCATGTGATCGATATTTGTAGAATATTGTCCGATTTCACCCTTTAATCGTTTATGGGATGCAATTCGAACTTCTTTAAAGTACACTTCAAGTAGATCTGTTGTTAAACGAATATCAACGGATTCACGAGCGTATTCGTAAGGGACGGAATAATACATGCGTTCAACTTGGATGTGGTAGTTCAGTTGAACCTTAGCGGTTTTCCATTCCGTCATTTTAAAGCGTATTTGAGGTATTTGTTGAAGAGCGCTTTTCTCTTCTTCCTCAAATACGCTTCTTCTTGTTCCTGGACGTTTTTGAAAATCGGTTGTGTTGATTTCTTCAAGTTTTTCAGAGATATACTGATTCAGCTCGTTAATGTGGAAACACTGAGTGTTGCGTAAAGCAGCGATGATTTGTCTTGAGGCATGCCCTACGCTACCTTCGGCACTTGGCTTATCTTTTGGCTTTTGAACACGACTAGGCACAATAACTGTACGATAATGATCAGCTAGTTCACGGTAAGCTTCGTTTAAAATAGATTCTTCACGTTTCGCTTTAATGACACCTGTTTTTAAATTATCAGGAACGAGAGTTTCCGTAACCCCTCCAAAATAATCGAAGGCATGGATGTGTGCTGTTAACCAATTCGTTGATTTCATGTCTAAAAAGGCTTCTACATACATCATTTGGCTGTACGGTAATGCAGCGACAAATACATACGCAGGTATTTCTTCACCTGTTGCACGATCTCGAATCGAAAGTGTTGCACCAGCCCAATCTACTTCCATAATTTCGCCTGGTTTGCGACGAAGTGGCATCGTTAGTTTAAATTTCCGCGCATAATGACCATATTTTTCCGCGAATGTCCGATAAGCATACGGGATTTTCTCTGCTTCCTTTGCAGCTAGCGCGTACTCGTGATGTAGAAGTTTGAGTGTCACATGCTTTTTCTGTAATTCTTTATGCACCTTCTCCCAATCCACTGGATAATAGCCTTTTTCAATCGGCTGTTTTTCTGGGTAGAGGTATTCCTCTAGCCAAATGTTTGTCATCGTGTCGTTTAACAAAGTAATCCCTAGCTTTTTTGCACGTTGAATAATGTCAGATATGGTGTTGCGAGAGTGTCCGGTGCTAGCGCTAATCGTTCTTTGGCTAATGCCATCAAAGGAAAGAGCTAATATTTTATGATAATCAATCATAAAAAACCTCCTGTTCTGAAGTGTCATGCCTAATGGCATGCTTCTCCATTATACAAGAGGTTAAAGAGAATTTATGTGAGTGGCTCAAATTTTCTGCACTCAATGGCTCAATTGTCCGCATTGAGTGGCTTAATGTTCCGCACTAGTGGTCTTTTTTGTTCGCAATATTCA
>NZ_MASJ01000032.1 GCF_001700315.1 Caryophanon tenue
GTAAGCCCGTAATCAAATAACGCATATATTCAGGCAGGCACCTTCGGTACCATAAAGGTATCAATTTTAAGGAGGTGCCATTGTTATGCCTACAAATAAATTAACGATTGTCCCTGTTTCGCTTGATCCCCAACCAACTAAAGTTTCTACGTCTATTTCTTCAGTTGCCACAGTTGCACCAAATTGTGTCATCAAAACAGCACTCGCTGAAATTAGCCTCTTTAATGGCGTAGATGAGCACATCATCCAAACCATTTTGAGGGAGTTGAAAGAACAGTGAAACATGATTTTACAACCGTCCAAAATATCTATATTATTTGCGGGAAAACGGACATGCGTAAAGGCATCGATGGCCTCGCAGCGCTTATTCAAGATTCATTTCAATTAGATCCATACAGCGACGCTGTGTTTTTATTTTCTGGTTGGAGTAAAGACCGTTATAAATGTTTATACTTCGACGGTGATGGCTTCGCCATGTTATATAAGCGTTTGGATAACGGTAAACTTCAATGGCCCAAAGATGAAAATGAAGTACGAAACCTCACACAACAAGAACTGCGCTGGTTATTAGAAGGTTTGTCGTTACAACAGCCGAAGGCGATTGCAAAATCAGCAAAAGGTGTCTTTTAATTAGCCTGCCACAAATGGTATAATCATCCATAACTTATATCGAACGAAACGTGGTGATTAGTTTGGAAAACACTTCTGTAACGACCAATAAGGTTGTTCAATTACTTGAAGAACAACTGGCGTATTTAAAACAACAAAATGGCCAATTGGAGAAACAAAATCAGGATTTGCTCAATAAAATTGAAGTATTAACTGAACAAATCCGCCAATTAACAAAGGCTTTATACGGTTCTAAATCAGAAAAATCAAAGTATCAAGCGCCCGATGGGCAAGTGTCTTTATTTGAGGATGACCCGTCTTTTAATGATCCTGAGCAGACAGAAGAACAAAGCACGGAGACGATCCGTTATACGGTTACACGTAAAAGCATGAACAAAAAACGCAATGACGTCTTTCTTGGTCATGTAGAAGTGGAAGAAATTCATCATCATCCCGCTAAATTAGCCTGTGACTGTTGCCAAACAGATATGATGGCCTTCAGCACCGTTTTAGTACGTGAAGAAGCCAAATTCATTCCAGCCAAGATGAAACGTGTCCATCATTTTGAGCATGTGTATGAATGTAAGAATTGTAAAAAAGACAGCTTACAAAAGGCACAAATCAAACGTGGAAAAGCACCTCAAGGTGCGATTCAACGAAGCATTGCCGGTCCAACGGTTTTAGCCAAGTTAATTTACGATAAGTTCGTTCAATACTTGCCTCTTTATCGTCAGGTAAATGAATGGGCACGTTATGGCCTCTTAACGAACGATAAAAACCTATCGAACTGGGTCATTCGCGTGGCAGAAGATTGGCTGAAGCCACTTTATGACTTGATGCAGCAGCTATTAACAGCCAAATCAGTGCTTCATATTGATGAAACGTACGCACAAATTTTAAAACGTTCCGATGGAAAGCCTGCACAATCAAACGCCTACAACTGGGTCTGTCGAACAGTCGCAAGTGAAGGGCCTGTTTTAGTGCTGTTTAAAAGCGCTTTGTCGAGAGGACGCGCTATATTAGCTGATTTAGTCCGTGGCTTCAAAGGAACAGTGATTTGTGATGGGTATTCAGCCTACGGTGAATTACCAGAGGTACAATTTGCGAACTGTTGGGCACATGTACGTCGTTACTGGTTAAAAGCAGAAAGTAAAAACGGCCAGATTGGTGTGCAGTATTGTGACCGACTCTTTCAAATTGAACGGAAAATCAAGCATTTATCCGCTGATGAACGGGTGAAAGTGCGACAAGAAGAGGCAAAGCCTCTCATTCTTGAGTTTTTTGATTGGGTTGATCGCTCACCGTTCTTTGGGAAGAACGCTATTGCCAAAGCTGCAGAATACACACTGAATCGCAAGCAGGCACTCATGGTTTTCCTTGAAAATGGACATGTATTGATTGATAATAATCCCGCTGAAAATGCGATTCGTCCAAACGTCATCGGGCGAAAAAATTGGCTCTTTTCAGTGAGTGAGGCTGGTGCTCAAGCCAATGCGATTTGTCTAAGCCTGGCGGAAACAGCCAAAGCCAACGGCATTGATTTCTATCAATATTTGGTGAAGCTATTAACGGAATTACCTAGCTTACCAATTCACCAGCAGCCTGAGATTTTACAGCAGTACTTACCATGGTCTGAACATATCCAGGCCACATGTGCAAAATAAGCCAACTAGCCGAAAAAAACATCGGCCAGTTGGCTATTCGTCGTGCGTACCGTACAGGTGCGCTATTTTTTATAATTCGGGCTTA
>NZ_MASJ01000033.1 GCF_001700315.1 Caryophanon tenue
ACGATATGCTGAACGAAATTTGTGATTTGATTGATGATTACGATATTGCTAACATGCGAGAATTGCGGAGATTTGTAAGAGAAAAAGGTTCTGAATGTAATTTGCCTAGCATGAAAGTTATTAATTCGGTTCTGCGTTCTCACACTGGATTGATTAGATTGTATTTTGATGCTGTATATCAAGAAAGAAAATATGGTCGAAGTGACTTTGATAAAGATACAGGTGAGATACAGTGAGAAGCTAAAGAGTGGCGAATGCCGCTCTTTTTTGTTTTTAAATTCGAGTGCAGCGACAGCCGATCCAAACGAAAATTTTGAAAAAATTTTTGGGTGGTTCGGTGTTCGGGTCTTAGGGTGAAACCCTAACAAGCAAATAAAATTCGTGTCGGGTTTACCATGGTAAACCCGTAGCTTGCCCTTTCAATTTTTTGCAATTTTGAACGGGAAGAAATACCTCGGTTTTCAGGCGAATTAAAACCCGAATAGAAAATAAAATTTGATGCTGCTGCAAGGGAAAAGCACAAAAAGTTTTTGCGCTCTTTGCAAAAAGTTTTTTGCCCCTTGTTGCAGTAAACACGATTTATCAAGCTAGCCATGAGGAACGAAATGGGGAGGGGCGCTTTTCCCCTCAACATTTTTTTCCTCACCCGCTGTAGGCGCTCGGTGCGAGTAGCACAAAGAGAGGTTTTTGGGGGTTTGCCCCTTTGTTCACAAAGGGGCAAGGTCTTGTCTTTTGAATTGGCTGCTAACGGATTCCTTCGGTTGGCCGCCAATTGGTTTTGGGTTTGAATGGCTTTTAAAACGCTTTTAAAGGCTCTTAGAAAGCTTTTAAAGGCTCTTATAAGGTTTTGGAGCTTTAAAGGTTTTTAAACGCTTTTAAAGGGTTTTAGAGGGTTTATTAGCTTGCTGGTGAACCCTCTGTATTTTTTGTTTTTGAAATTCGGGCGAAAAAAGGGGGGATACTACGACCCCCCTTTTAAGTGCCGAGTGCCAATTTGAGCGAAAAAATGGTTTTAAACCTAGAGCCACAAGGGTTTGTGTCCGGCGAGTTTTCGGCGAGTTTTCGGCGAGTTTTTAGCTGATTTTTAGCTGAATGGCGTTTTTTCGTAATGCTTTGTAATTCTCAATATTGCTTTGGCATATATATTAATGTACAATTGGATTTAAATATTAAGAGAAAGAGGGTTTTGATTGTGGTAGAGGAAAAAGAAGATATGCAAAGTGTAACTATTCGTATCCCTAAGAAGTTGTATTCTGATTACAAAAAAACCTTGTTAGAACAAGGGAAAATTGTGACTTATGATGTGCGCCGATATATGAATGACGTTGTAGAAAATCATAAGAAAGGGCAAAAATAAGCATAAAAAAAGAGCGTCCCCTGAGAAAAGACCGCTCAATTTAAAACTTATTTTGTAAGGTAATTATACTGTTATGGCTAAAGACAAAGCAAGATACTTCACCTTTTTGTTATACCCTGAATCCATTCCAGAAGATTGGGAAATGAAATTAGAATCAATTGGAGTTCCTATTGCGATTAGTCCGCTTCACGATAAAGATTTGAGTGATGTTGCTGGGCAAGAATATAAAAAGGCTCATTACCATGTGATTTATGTTGCCAAGAATCCTGTGACTGCGGATAGCGTTCGTTATAAAATCAAAAAAACTTTGGGTGAACAAAGCGTTAGCATGGTTCAAATAGTTGTTCAAAGCATGGAAAATATATATTTATATTTAACTCATGAATCCAAAGATGCTATTGCTAAAAATAAAGTTAAATATTCTAAGCAAGATATAAAACACCTTAATAAGTTCAAGATAAAGACGATATGCTGAACGAAATTTGTGATTTGAT
>NZ_MASJ01000034.1 GCF_001700315.1 Caryophanon tenue
CAGGCTCGAGCCGTACCGCAGAAAAGCCTGCTCGAAAATTTACGACGACGAAAGCAGAAAAGTGTTAGGAGAAATGACGAGATTTCTCCTAACACTTTGTTTTGTCTCAGCCTCTTTATTGTTAATAACCTTGTTAGCAGCACGTTATTAACATGTGGATAACTTATTTATTGTACGGATTGAATTCATTTGTGTACATGTCTTTCACATTCACAGAACCTTCTTCAATCGTACCATTGGCCTCTAATGTTTCTAAGAAAATCGTGAAATCTTCGTCAACGAGTAAGCCACCTTCAGCAGCGATACCTGGTGATTCGTAAAAACGCGTATTTTCAACGGCCGCTTCTTCACCACGAGCTGTTAAAATTTCAGAATATAATTCGATAACTTCCTCGCGTGGTGTTGCCTTTAACCACTCTAATGCTTTCGCTGAACCTTCTACAAACTGACGTACTGTATCTGGATTCTCTTCAATATAGTCATCACTGAAGAATAATGGCCCTGCAATAAAATCGCGCCCATATACTTCAATGTCACTTGCAATCATTTTAATGCCGCCACGCTCTAATGCTAAGTCACGTGGTAAACCGTTCATAACAACTGCATCTACTTGACCGTTACGTAACATTTGCTCTGTATTCGCAAGCGGAATAATCACTGGTGCAATCTCTTTAATTTGTTCTTCACTTAATCCATTTTGACGTAAATAGTCATTTAAGAAAAATTCATAGTGCGCACCTAATGTATTAATTCCAATATCTTTACCGATTAAATCTTCTGCTGTTTCAATGCCACTATCCTCTAACACATATAAGCTTGTCGCTGTATATTTGTCACTGCCGTAGCCGCCCATTACCGACGTAATGTTTACACCTTTTGATTCAGATTTTAATACTGCACCTGTAAAGGCACGTCCATAGTCCGTTTGACCAGTAGCAACTAACTGGATACTTTCTGGACCACCGACATAATTGCCGACACTTTCTAATTCAATATCTTCAAAGTAACCAAGTGCTTGTGCCACTTCTGGTAAATGAACAACCCCTGCTTGTACTTGATATTGTAATACTTTATCTTGCTCATCTGCGCTTGCTGCTTCATTTTCACCATCACCACAAGCGGCTAAAATTGCTGTACTTAAAATTGCTGTTAATCCAAGTGCTTTCCATTTCTTCATCGTTGCTCTCCTTCAAGTCCTATCCATATTGGTTACTTATTTATTATTTTGCGTAAGGGTTAAATTCATTTGTATATACCGTTGAAACATCTAATGAGCCTTTTTCAATCGTCCCATCTGCTTCTAGTGCATCTAGCCAAATTGTAAAGTCCTCATCACTTAACTGTCCGCCAACCGCTGTAATACCCGGTGACTGATAAAAGCGTGTATTCTCGACTGCTGCTTCTTCACCGCGCTCACTTAAAATTTTGCTATAAATTTCGATAACCTCTTCACGTGGTGTTTCCTTTAACCACTCTAATGCTTTTGCGGAACCTTCTACAAACTGTGCTACTGTATCAGGATTTTTCGCAATATAATCATCACTAAAGAACATCGCACCTGCTGTAAAATCACGACCGTACACATCGATATCTGCTACCACTTCATCAATACCGCCGCGCTCAACAGCTAAGTCACGCGCTAAGTTCGTCATAATAACGGCATCAATTTGTTTATTGCGTAGCATTTGTTCGGCATTCGCTGCTGGAATAACGACTGGTGCTACTTCTTTAATTTGTGCCTCGGTTAAGCCACCCTCACGTAAATAGTCATAGAGGAAAAATTCATAGTGCGCACCTAATGTATTGACACCAATTTTTTTACCAATTAAGTCTTGCGCTGTCTCAATACCACTACCTTCTAACGCATATAAGCTTGTCGCTGTATGCTCATCACTTCCGTATGAAGCTATAACAGAGGTGATTGGCACATCCTTCGCTTCGGATTTTAAAATCGCACCAGAAAATGCCCATCCGTAATCGATTTGCCCCGTTGCTGTTAGCTGAATACTTTCCGGCCCACCAACAAAGTTTCCGACATTTTCTAACGTAATATCTTCAAAATACCCTAGCTCCTGGGCTAAATCTGGCAGTAGTACAACGCCTGCTTGACGTTGGTACTGAACAATTTTATCTTGCTCATCCGCATTTGCTGCTTCGTTTTCTGCTCCGCCACATGCTGCTAATAAGCTCGCTGCCAAAATTGCTGTTACACTAAATGCTCGCCACTTTTTCATCGCATTTCCCCCTAAATAATTACCTCTCTTTTTGATGGATGTTGTAATCCAAGATGCTCACGTAATGTACTACCACTATATTCTGTACGGAAAATTCCACGCTTTTGTAATTCTGGAATGACAAGCTCAATAAAGTCATCAAAGCCTTGTGGATAGGTTGGTGCTAAAATATTAAAGCCATCTGCTGCTTCGTTTTCAAACCAAGCTTGCATAATATCAGCGATTTGCTCCGGTGTCCCGACTACTTCATAGTGACCACGGCCACCTGAAATGCGTTGATATAATTGACGAATCGTTAAGTTTTCTTTTCGCGCCAAATCGACGATTAAATCATGGCGACTGCCAATGCCGTTTGTTTGTTCTTTCGGAATATTTGGTAGTGGCCCATCAATATCATAGCCAGATAAATCATAGCCAAAGTTATCTGATAAACGACGTACCCCCGCATCCACTGGAATTAAATCCAGCAATGCTTGATGCTTCGCTTTTGCTTCTTCCTCAGTGCGGCCAACAATCGGAAAAATACCGGGCATAATTTTTAAATCATTATGTGTGCGTCCATATTTCGCTAAACGCCCTTTTAAATCACGATAAAATGTTTGTGCATCTTCAAGCGACTGCCATGCTGTAAATACGACTTCCGCTGTACGTGCGGCAAGTTCTCGCCCTTCATCGGATTGACCTGCTTGAACAATGACAGTATGTCCTTGCTCAGAGCGCGGCACAGTTAATGGTCCTTGTACTTGAAACCACTTACCATTATGATTAACAGGTTTTACTTTGCTTGCATCATTAATACGCTCGTTTTTTTGGTCATATACAATCGCATCATCTTCCCATGCATTCCATAATTTTGTGACAACATCCACATATTCATGTGCACGTTCATAACGAATCGATGGATGTAAGCTTGTTACATCATTATTAAAGTTTGGCGCAGCTGCTGAAGAGCTTGTGACAACATTCCAGCCTGCGCGTCCTCTGCTCAAACGATCAAGTGAGGCGAATTGACGTGCGACATTGTAAGGTTCACTAAATGTGGTCGATACCGTACCAACAACGCCAATTTTCGATGTTACCGCTGCGATAGCAGATAATAATGTAAACGGCTCAAAATGTGTATACGATGTTTGCTCAAATGAATCTTCTTCTGGATTCACTGGATTCACATGGTCCGCTACAAATACTGTATCGAATTTTGCTGCTTCCGCCTTTTGTGCTTGCTCCCGCACAAAATCAAAATTCACATATTGGTCAGCCGTTGTTGACGGGTCTAGCCACGCTGCAATATGATGACCTGGAAACATAAAGAATGCACCTAAACTTAATTGTCGTTTTGTCATATGAATCGCCTCTACTTCCTTCAATCATTTATTTAACGTAATGGTTGCTGCCAGCGTGTAAAGTAACGCTCAAGCGCAAGTAAACCGTAGTTAATCCCTAAACCTAATAATGAAATCGTAATAATTCCTGCGTACATTTCTGGAATTAAGAAGTTATATTGTGAATACGTAATTAAATAACCTAAACCTGCTTTTGCGCCAACCATCTCTGCTGCAATTAATACTAAAATTGCTGATGCACCTGCCATGCGGACACCTGTAAAAATCATTGGTACTGAAGCGGGTAAAATGACTTTGTAAAACAGTTTGAACGGTGGAATATTCATCGAACGCGCACTTTTAATGAGTAGCGGGTCGACATTTTTTACCGCCGCAATTGTATTTAATAAAATCGGGAATGTACATGCGAATAACACAATCGCAATTTTTGATGTTTCACCAATCCCTAAAAATAAAATAAATACAGGTAATAATGCCAATGCTGCTGTGTTACGGAACACTTCTAAAATTGGGTTGAATAAATCGCTAATCGTTGGATACCAACCGATTAATAAACCTAATGGAATAGCAATAACAATGGCTAATGCAAAGCCAGCAACTGAGCGTAATATACTCGCGCTAAAATGTTCCCATAAGCTCCCCGAAACAAGTAAGTTCCACCAGGCGACAACGACTTCTGAAAACGCTGGGAAGAATGCTTTATCGACAAAACCTGTTTTCGGTAAAATCTCCCACCCAATAAAGAATAAAATTAATATGATTGATTGCTTAAATATTTTTACTAAACTCGGAAAAGCTGTGCCTTTACGCCCTTGTGGACTACTCGGCTGTTGAATTGTTTTATCTAAAGTAACCATGTATGTCCTCCTTAAATGTGCGCACCTTTATATTCTGCTTCATGCAATAAGCTCCATACTTCACGACGTGCTTCCATAAACTCTGGTGTCGAGCGAATATCAGCATCTACCAGACGATTTTTCAGTGGAATATCAACAATTTTCTTTACACTCCCTGGGTTTGGTGACAGCACGACAACGCGTTGCCCAAGATAAACCGCTTCGTCAATACCGTGTGTAATGAAAATAATCGTTTTCTTCGTCTTCTCCCAAATACGTAATAATTCAGCTTGTAATGTTTCACGTGTTTGTGCATCAAGTGCCGCAAATGGTTCGTCCATTAGTAAAACATCTGGATTAAATGCTAAACTACGCGCAATCGCTACACGCTGCTTCATGCCACCCGATAGCTCATGTGGATAACGCTCCGCAAATTTACTTAAACCGACTAAGTCTAAATAATAATCTGACTGCTCTTTCCACTCTTTTTTCGGAACTCCTTTTGCTTCTAAACCGAACTCAATATTGCCACGAGCGGTTTTCCACGGGAATAATGCATATTGTTGGAACACTGTGCCACGGTCTAAACCAGGACCCGTAATTTCGCGACCATCAATTAAAATGCGTCCCTTTGTTGGTGTTGATAAGCCACCTAGTAAATCAAGCATCGTTGATTTCCCACAACCACTTGGTCCTACTAATGTGACAAACTCGCCTTCATTTACATGAAAATCTAAATTCTCAACAGCTGTAAATTCTCGAGTGGCACCTTTTTGTTTCTCATCACGCACTGTAAATACTTTCGACACACGCTCTAAGCGAATTTTCTCTGCCATGCCAATCCCTCCATTACACTGTTTGTAGCACTTCAATTTGTGCGAGCTGTTCATCTAATCGCGCTTCAATTTGTGCGTCGATTGTAAAGCCTGTTTCTGTGCGTTCAATTTGTTGGTCAACGATGTACACGCCTTGTAATACATTCGTTGCACCAATTGCTGATAATACCGGTTTTAACGCGTAGTCAATGGCTAATAAATGGTGATATGACCCACCAACTGCGATTGGTAAAATTGTTTTGCCGACTAAACCTTTTTGTGGAATTAAATCTAAGTATGTTTTTAAAATGCCGCTATAAGCTGCTTTATATACAGGTGTTAATACAATGACTGTATCTGCTTTCGCCACTTGTTCATTTGCTTGCTGAATAATTTCCGATGTGTAGTCAGCTGTAATTAATGCTTCTGCTGGTAGCTGATGCACAATAATTTCCTCTACATTTTGTGCTGTCTGTTTAATATATTGTGCAACGCCGTTAATACGAGAGCTCGTGTTATTCGCGCCGTTAATAATTAAAATCGTCATATAAAAACCCCCATTTGCATAATCCTTATTTGTTTAGTAGTATTTAGCTTAAAAAAATAAAGCATCATTGCTTTTTAAAAATTGGTCTAAATGCTTGCGTAAATTGCCGTGTCCAAACTTCATATATTTCGTTGCTGATTCTGCTGTTTGCTGTTGCGCAGCTGTTAAAAACTTCAGCATAATATGGCGTCGTTGTTTTACCTTATCAAAACCGCGCTCATACAATTGACAATCAATCGTATGAAACACCCCTTTATTTACTTGAAAATGTTGTTCACAATGTTGAAAGAAAAGTAAATCGGGCAGCTGAATGATTCGTTGAACATCCTGTTTTTGTGCCTGCATATTTATCCCCCTTTAAAGGACAGAAAAAGCTCTCCACAAATAACGCGTTTCCACTCGCCACCAATGACGATGCGTAACACTTTGTAGAGAGCCTCTAGTTTTTCTAGTTAGCTTAATTCCTATTAACTTGATAGACTTAATTTAAATTATATTTTCTGAAAAGTCAACCTAATTTTACAAAATAATTTGTTTGCGATACTTTTTCAAAACCATTTTTCACGTAAAAAGACCAGGCTTGTTCGTTTTCAGATTCAACGTCCAATGTAATTGTTGCTACATTCTCCTTACATGCCTCATCTTTCACCAATGCGATAATATATGAACCAATTCCTTGCCCGCGCATCGTCTGCTCGACAGCTAACGCGGTAATATTTAGCTCATCTTCGTAAATCGTAGTCGTAATTGTACCAACTACTTCACCTTGCTGCTCCGCTACCCAAATCATCGTTTGCTGCTGCGCTGTATTGTATTCAAGTAATTGCTCTGACTCTTCTAATGTATCGCCAAACGCTTGCTCATATAGATTTGCAACACGTGCGAAATCTGCTGGTGCATATGGTCGTAGTGTTACAGCTACCGTCTCCTGTAAACTTGCTGATTGCGTCATAAATGTTGCTTCTGAGAAGTTATAACCATAGCCACATTTTTGTAAAAACGCTTCATTATATGGTGCATGTTCTTTCGCTAACATTAACGTACCTGCTGATTGGCGTACAGCAAGTGCTTGCTCTAAAGCTTCATGTATAGCTGTACCGACACCTATCGAGCGATATAACGGATGTACAACGAGCGAGCTTTCAAATGTATGAAAACCGATTTCATCAATGGCAGATGCGGCTGCTACTAAGCGGTCTTCGTCATCATCGTATGCTAATACATAAAAGCCACTAACTCCTGCTTCTGCTGATGCATATAGATGAAGCAGCTGTTCATATTGTAAGCCATCCGTTTCACCGGCTGTCTGCGCTAACTCTGCTACTTCTTCATATGTTAAACGGTCTACCGGATATGATGCTGTTAAAATAGAAATATTCATGTTTCGTTCCTCACCTTCTGTCATGCTTTTCATTGTATGTAAAACCGCGTGACAGTACAACTAAAAACGAGTGGTGTCACGCAAATGTGACTACCACTCGTTCATTTACACCGTTTGTAACATGCTTGCATACACGCCTTGCTGTTCGACTAATTCGTCACGAGATCCTCGTTCAACCAGTTCCCCTTTTTGCATGACAAAAATAACATCCGCTTTACGAATTGTATTTAAGCGATGTGCAATAACAAAACTTGTACGCCCCTTCATTAATTGCTCCAACGCTTCTTGAATATGCAACTCAGTTACGGTATCAACACTGCTCGTTGCCTCGTCTAATAATAAGATCGCTGGATTTGCGACGAACGCACGTGCGATTGATAGTAGCTGACGCTGCCCTTGAGATAACTCATCGCCATTCGCACTTAACTTCGTATCATAGCCATGCTCTAACTTCATAATAAACGTATGCGCATTCGCCTTTTTAGCTGCTGTGATAATTTCTTCATTTGTTGCATCAAGCTTACCGTAGCGAATATTGCTCGCAATCGTATCCTCAAATAAGAACGGGTCTTGTAGCACAAATGCCATTTGACTACGCAAACTTTCACGCGTATATTGGCGAACGTCTACCCCATCAAATAAAATACGCCCTTCTTGCGCATCGTAAAAACGTGCGACAAGTTGCATAATCGTTGTTTTCCCTGCACCTGTTGCACCAACTAACGCAACCATTTCATCAGGGTTCACATTGAACGAAATATTACGTAGTGTATATGCCTCTGCGCTCTGCTCATAGCGGAACGACACATCTTCAAATGTCACGCGTCCCTTTAATGAACGTGCCTCTACACCATTATCTTCATCTACTTTTTCATCCATAATCGCAAATACACGCTCCGCCCCAGCAACAGCCGAAAGCACCGTATTAAACTGGTTCGCTAAATCATTGAGCGGACGTGTAAATTGGCGTGAGTACTCCGTGAAAATAACAATCGTCCCAACTGAAATATGTCCTTTTACAGCTAACATTCCGCCCACTGCCGCAATCACAGTAAAGCTCATACTATTTAAAAAGTTCATGACCTTTGGAATGAAGCCCGAATACGTTAATGCCCAGAAACCATTTCGGCGCAGCACATTAGACTGTGTACGAAATTCCTCTAATACTTCTTGCTCCTTTGAAAAGGCTTTGACAATTTTTTGTCCTGAAATCGTTTCTTCAATCATACCGTTTAATGACCCAACTGCTTGCTGTTGCAACTTAAAAAGTTTACCGGTACGGCGGGTAATCCAGCGCATCGCATAAAACATAAATGGCACGATAATAACCGTTAATAATGTAAGTAACGGACTTAAATAAAGCATCACAGATAATGTACCAACAATCGTCAAAATACTTGAAAACACTTGGATTAACGATGTATTTAATGTCGAGCTAACCGTTTCAATATCATTTGTCACACGGCTCATTAATTCTCCGTGCTGACGACGATCAAAGAATGGGATCGGTAAGTGCTGTAAATGTTTAAATACGTTTGTACGCATTTTATAAATCGTTTCTTGCGCAATACCAATCATCCAATAGTTTTGTAAAAACGTCACAACGGATAACGCAATATAAATGACAGCTAAGCCAATAATAAATGATTCAAGCCCTGTAAATGTTTTCGGCACAACGAAATGGTCAATGATATAACCGATTAAAAATGGCCCAATTAACGATAACGCCGAACTGAAGAAAACCATGATAAACACAATGATTAATAACATACGTTGCTCTGCTAATAAGCGCCAAATACGGCGTAATGTTTGTTGCCAATTCGATGCTTTATCTACTTTTTTCTTGTGCTGTGCTTGCTTAATTTCTTCCTTTGTAATAACAGGCTTATAGCCGAATATTTTCATGCTGTAATCCCTCCCTGTTGCTGGGATTCATAAATTTTTTGGTACAATGGTACGTTTTCATGTAATTGTTCATGTGTTCCTTGTGCAATAATACGGCCATCTTCCATTACTAAAATTTTATCCATACGCTGTGCTGTGGAAATTTTTTGTGTTACAACAAGCATCGTCGTTTGCTGTCCATCAATAGCTTCCCATAAAGCTTGTTCTGTTTTAACATCAAGCGCACTCGTACTATCATCTAATATTAATAATTGAGGCTGACGGATTAATGCACGTGCAATTGCAATACGTTGCTTTTGCCCTCCTGATAAATTAACACCCTTTTGACCAACACGTGTTTGATAGCCGTCGGGGAAGCTCATAATCGACTCATGAATTTGTGCACGCTTTGCTGCTGCTTCCACATCTTCATCACTCGCCGCTTTATCTCCCCATCGAATATTGTCTGCAATCGTTCCTGTAAACAAAATAGACTGCTGTAAAACGATGCCCATATGTGCGCGTAAATCGGAATTGCTCCACGCAGTTATCGGCTTATCATTCACGAAAATTTGTCCGGCTGTCGCGTTGTAAAACTTCGGCACTAAACTTAAAAGGGTCGTTTTCCCTGAGCCAGTCGCACCAATAATCGCTATTTTTTCACGAGGCTGTGCCGTAAAGGATACATCATGTAATACCGGCTCACTGACATCATCATATGTAAACGATACATTGTCAAAACGTAGCGCAAGCGGTTGCTCTTGTATCACTGGCGACGCTTCGAATGATTCAATATCTCCTTTAACATCTAGCACTTCTTCAATACGCTTGGCACTTGCATACGCACGCGCAAACGCTGAAATAATAAATGCAAACATCGAGAACATCGCCGTCATACGTGTTGCATAGTTGATAATGGCGACTAAATCACCGACCTCTGTAGAGCCTTGCTGTACTTGCTGTGTGCCAAACCACAATACAGCAAGTAGCGCACCATTTAAGAACAGCCATAAAACTGGCAGTAAAATTTCCATAATACGAAGCGCTTTTGTCGTATCAATTTTCAATGAACCCGCAATTTCTTCAAATCGGCTCGCTTCATATTGCCCGCGCAAATATGCCTTTACTAAACGAATTGCTTGTAAGTTTTCTTGTAAAACGCGGTTTAGACGGTCTACACGCCCTTGTACTTTGCCGAAAAGCTTCGTGCCTCTGCGCACAACAACCCATAAAAATACGACGGCGATTGGTGTCACGATTAAAAAGTAAAACGTTAACTTCGCGTCGATAAACAGCATCATGATTAAACTACCCACAACATATAATGGTGCTCGTAACATAATACGTAAACACATAAAGAACACATTTTGTACTTGTGTTACGTCATTTGTCAGTCGTGTAATTAAACTCGCAGCTGGAAACTTTGTATAATGCGCCATCGTAAAGCGCTGAATCTTTTCAAATAACGCATTGCGTAGTTCAAATGAAAAGCTTTGTGCTGCATGCGATGAAAAATAAGAGTTTAAAATACCAAATAAAAACCCTATTAATGAAACCCCAACTAATACGCCACCCCATAATTGCACAGCCGCTAAATCATTTTGCATAATGCCTTCATTAATAATTTGCGCCATAATGAGCGGCTGAATTAAATCCACGCTCAATTCCAACAGCATAAATAGAAATGCTGCTAGTGCAATCCATTTATACGGGAGTGCATATGAAAATACTTTTTTCACAATATCCCCTCTTTTTCTTTCGATTAACGAAGAATCTTTAAAATGTATTATGACACAATTTTCAGTTATCATAAAAGCATTTTTGTTTTGTATGACAGTGCTATTTTATGATTATTTCGACTCAAAGCATGCTGTATTTTTTTAACACATCATAATATTTCCTTGTTTTTGTATTTCTGGACGCTTTCCCAAAGATTTATATTGTAAGAAAGAAGGACTATTAGCATCTTTTTTCTATTTTTTTCGACATTTTAGGTATATATATTTATCGTAATGGGTATAGAATCAAAGTATTAATATCCAGCGTTTAAAATATTGTGGGTATTTTTGCTACTACAACCCGCTCACTCCAGTCACCAATACGTTATTTTATTTTTCAATACATATGTAATTTTTATGTTGATCCAAACATTTTATTTATTCTCTTCATTCTTTCTTATTTTGGCTTTAATTTTGTCCAGGAGCCTATTTTCAAAACCATTTACTATATCATAAGGAATATATACACATATGAATAAATGACAAATAGGTATTTTATTACGTTATATTTTATATTTATTTATTTTTGTAAATCAGTTTATTAAAAATAGACTTTCAACTTTTTTACGAAATTTTATTTATAATCATATATAATTACACGATAAAATTAAAAACAAAGTAAATTGTGCCTAAAGGTTAAAAAATTATTCAAAATAGCATATACTAAAGATGACTAATTATTTCAAGAGACTATAACCTATAGTATAAATTTAATAAGAAGAGGAGCCGATAAAAGATGAATAAGTCCCTAAGAAATATCGAAATCGACATCCAATTCCTATCTCAATACCCAGAGCCTGCTTTTGTTCTTACAGAAGACGGCACAATTATTGAATGGAATACTGCGGCTGAAAAAACTTTTGGCTATGATCGTATAGATATGACTACTGCATCAAAGCATGCTTTCACAACGGCATTTTCAGAAACGCTTCAGAAAAAATTATCTGAAAACCCATTCCAGTTAAAGGAATTAACAGCGGTTTCAAACATGACGCTAACGAATGCATTTGGTCAACCAATTGCATGTACAGCTATGATTTCACCGGCTAAAAATCAGCAAAAAAATGCGATGACGGTGTTTATTCAAGTAGCGCAACAGCTTACGGATGACGGCTATAAAATGCAACATTTAGAAAGCATTACATCTAGCATCGAAAAATCGTTTATGCTGACATATTTAGATGAGGATGGCTTTATTATTCACTGTAACTCACTATTTTTAAAGGTGAGTCATTGGACACCGAAACGTGTGATTAACAAAACATTTTGGCAGCTGTTCCCTGATACGAATGCGAGCGTTAAATATGCCGATGCTATTTGGGAACAATTACAGCAAGGCAATATGTGGCAAGGGGAAGTCGAAAAGATTACAAAAGATGGTCAAAGCTACTGGACGTCTTTAATCGCTGTGCCAACCGTTGCGCCTGATTCGAATGCACGTATTTATGTGTTAATTGAACGTGATATTACGACACATCACTTATTACAAGAACAACTTGAAAAAATTGCTTATATCGATACAGAAACAGGTTTAATGAATACGCACCGTCTTGAAAAGGTCATTGCAGAAAAAATTGAAATTGGCCGCCACTTCTCATTCGTTTATTTAAGCCTAGATAAATTTTATACACTGAAAGATTTATACGGGGAAGAAACGAGCCATACGATTATTTTAGAGTTTACGAAACGTATGAAAATGTATTTCCAAGACAGTACAATGGCACGCATTAATGAAAGTGACTTCGTTATTTTAACGCCATTAAGCGACTGGTTTATTCAAGGGTTCTTAACATACTTACAACAAAACCCAATTTATAATAACCAAGTGGCTGTGCCAATTTCGGTGAGTGGTGGTATGACCCGCTTCCCTGAAGACCAAACAACCTTCTCGCAAATGATGAAAGCATCCGTTGCTACAATTGCGACAGTACGTGAGGCAGGTGGCGATAACATTGTGTCATTATCAAAAGCGACACATAAAGCGTTAAACCGTCGTTCAATTGTCGAGAAACGTTTACTGTTAGCACTGGACCAACGAAACTTAGATGTTTACTACCAGCCATTAATGGACGCGCATACGAATGAAATCATCGCGATGGAAGCGCTTGTACGTTGGCATGATGAAGAAATCGGCACAGTTACACCGGATGAATTAATCCCAATTGCTGAAGAAACAGGGCTGATTAATGAAATCGGTAAGTTTATGCTAGAGAAGGCTTGCCTACAAGCGGTTGAATGGCAAGCACAAGGTTACTCATTAAAAGTAAGTATTAACTCATCTGTTCGAGAATTCCGCGACAAAAATATGGCGCAATCGATTTTAGAAACAATTGCACGTACGGAATGTCCAGTGGAGTTAATTCAATTAGAAATTACAGAAAAATTTGCACTTGAAGCGGAAAGCGAAGCGTCGATCATGTCGCAAATGCGTAAGCTAGAACAAGAAGGCATCACATTCATTTTAGATGACTTCGGCACTGGTTATGCATCATTCCGTTATATGCAGCTATTACCAATGAATGTCTTAAAAATTGACCAAACATTTATTGCGTCGATGCTGAAGTCAGATAAATCGACGCAAATCGTGAATGGTATGGTACAGTTCGGCAAATCAATGGGCTTCATTGTCATTGCTGAAGGTGTCGAAAATGAAGATCAAGTAAATATGCTAAAACAATTCGGCTGTGATATTTTACAAGGTTACTATATTGGTAAACCGGCATTACCACGCGAATTATCATCACTGTTAAATGTATAAAATAAAAAAACGAGCAGCCAATATGGTTGCTCGTTTTTATTTTTGTAGCGCTTCTTTTTTAGTTGCCATCGTTCGTCGTACAAGTTGCATGATTACTTCTGCGAAAACTAATCCCATTGCGATAGCTCCGGCAATTAAAAATACACGCGCCGAGTATTGTACACCCATCATAAAATCATTTTCCATTAAACTGCGCATTGCATTATAAGATGCGCCTCCAGGTACGAGTGGGATAATGCCTGATACATTAAATACAATCATCGGTGTTCGTAAGCTTTTGGCAAGTAAATGTGCGCTAATACCGACTACTAAGGCACTCGCAAATGATGCATGTACAGCGTCAAAGCTCGCTAATGTCGTCAAACTATAATAAATCGTCCAACTGATTGAACCGACTAATCCGCAGTAAAGCAACTTACGATACGGTGCATTAAAAATAACTCCAAAACATGCACTCGCGATAAAGCTCATAATTGCCTGCACGATATAATCCATCTGTATCCCCTCCTTAAATGAGTGTTAATGCTAACGCGATACCTGAGCCAATTGCAAAGGCGGTTAACAACGCTTCAATGCCTCTTGCCATCCCTGATGTGAAATGCCCTGCCATTAAATCACGAATCGCAATCGTAATAATAACCCCTGGCACAAGCGGCATGACCGAGCCAATAATAATCGTGTCGAGCTGTTGTCCCACACCAAATCGAACAGCAAGCGCTGCTAAAATACCGACAGCTAATGACGCAATAAACTCCGAGAAAAACTTTACTTTCGTGACATCCGTTACAAGGAGCAATACCCAATAACCAACGCCGCCTGCAATCATCGCAGCCAAAATATCCGCCCCTACACCATCAAACATCATTAAAAATGCACCACTTGCCAATGCAGCTGCCAAAATTTGTATAGTGTTCGGTAACATATAGTTTTTTGCTTCAATTTGTTTCAATTCGTCATATGCTTCTTCCAATGTTATGATACTAGAAGTAAGTTTTCGCGAAATCGTATTTACTAATGAAATGCGATGTAAGTTCGTTGCTCGATTTGGGATGGAGGTAATTCTTGTTGGTTGCGTACGACCTAACGAAAATATAATGCCTGTTGGTGTGACATAGCTTTGTGCATTTACCATACCTTGCGAGTGTGCCATGCGTATCATCGTATCTTCCACACGGTATGTTTCAGCACCGCTTTCCATCATAATACGGCCTGCTAGTAAAAAGCAGTCAATCGCAAATTCCGTCCGTTCATTATAATCCATAAGGCAACCTCCTTTTTTCCATATAGTCAAAGCAATCTTAACGAACCTTCTCTATAAAACGCAATAAAAACTTTTTCATATATATAACATTGTGTGAAACATATACAATTGAAAGGCGTGAAATAAAATAATGTTACGACGCCCATTATCAACACGGCGCAAACTGCAACTTCAAGCTTTCGCGATTTTGTGTGTTTGTTCACTGTTCTTATTCGGCTGTTTTTTACTTTTCGGAGAGGATACACAGCAACGTACGTCTACTCAAACAGAAACACCGATATCTACAGCAACAACCACGGTTACACAGCACCCTGACTATCCAACACTGTATGATGTCGTCGAAACATCAGAACAGCCACAAATACCGTATACGCTTCACTATGTAAAAACAAAACATACAGCGATTAACGCTCGTATTGACGATTATATCGCATCATTAAAGGCATCTATATCGAACGAACAGCCTATAGAGTTACAAACAGCGATTGAGACATTTAACGAAACTACGATATCGTTACGCTTCACGTATCAACGATATAGAGAGCAACAAGTAATAGACGAACAAACGATGACGATTGTGTATGAAGAGCCTAGCGGAGAAATCATTACAATTGATGCACTGTTTCAGAACAATGAAAAGGCATTAAACACACTTCAGATGCTTATGCAGCAATACGCACCTATAGGCACAACTCCTGAAGGCTTTCCGCGTCATTGGAAAGACATTGCAAACTTTACGTTAACACCATATGCGCTCAACCTTTATATGGCTACCGAACAAGGACAAACAAATCATGTTGTGGCACTTCCAATTTTAACGGTCAATGAATGGCTTGCGAAACCGTATCAACAAGGGATTGCACCACCCTTTCACACGATTGATGACAACTATGTACGTGACACTTCAAAAATGCGTGTTGCCTTAACATTTGACGACGGGCCACACCCGACTGTCACGCCACAAATTTTAGATATCCTCCAAAAATACGATGTACAAGCAACGTTTTTTTTAGTCGGTCAACGTGTTCAGCAACATCCTGAAATTGTTCAACGTATCGTTGAAGAAGGTCATGAAATTGGCAATCATACATGGTCGCATCCAAACATCACAACATTACCAATTAACGGTGTTCAGCAAGAATTTATTAAGACAAATGAGGCGATTATTGCCGCGACCAACTATGCACCGACTGTTTTTAGACCGCCATACGGAGCAACGTCGGATACGTTAGAAAAGCTCTTGCCTATTCCAAGTGTGTTATGGTCGATTGATACGCTTGATTGGCGACATCGTGACCCACAACAAACGATTGCGATTGTGAATAAGCATCTCCACAATAATGCGATTATTTTAATGCATGATATTCATCAGCCTACTGCAGATGCGCTAGAAACAATCATTCTTAATTTGCAGCATGCAAATTATGACTGTGTCACTGCGTCTGAAATTCTTTTATACAAATAACGATAAAGAGGTTGAAACAAACAAAAATATCCTTCAGCAGTTGTCGTTGCTGAAGGATATTTTTGTGCTTTTGGTGCTACGCCATATAGCGGGCACGTTGTGCAGGCATGGCTTGAGGCAAATGCGATGTTTGTCAGAAATAAGGTTCTGTCTCGGACGCTTTTATTACCACTTCACAATGATCGACGATTGATGTATCGTTTCGCGAATATTAATACCGCGTTGTGCCATCGCATCAATATATACCGCACCAGGCACAGCAATTTCCGGTGGTCGTACGCCACGCTCACTAATCGTGCCATCTAAAATCATTTGAACAACACTCGAAGCAGTTGCGCCTGTTGTGCGCGACATAGCAGATGTTGCAGACATTGGCTCTTTTTTCACTACGAGTTCATACTCATATGTGACTTGTTCGTCTGCTTTTTCACCGCTTACGATAACGCGTAGTATCGTCGCATCCGCTTCATTACCGAGCGCTAATTTCTCCTTCAATACATCGCGTGTCACATCACGAACGGGCACGAGCTGTCCGTTTACAGACAGTTGATACGCCGCATCTAAAAAACCTAAATCCGTTAATAATTTAAATTTCTCTGCATGTCCTTTGTAGCGAATTGTTTTGTACGCAAGTGTGTGGACACCTGGGAATGTGCGATGCAACGTTGAAATGCCTCCCGCTGTATAGAAGCACTCTAAAATACCAAACCCTTCAACGTAAATCGGCTCAATACCACTTAAAGAAGGCTTTAGCTTTTCTTCACCGCGCTCCACTACCATCGTCGGCTTCGTATAATGGTCAAACATACCGTCTAACGAAAATACATGCGCATATTCAAGCGGCGGTTTCGGATGAATCGGAATACCACCTACATACAGTTTAATGCTTGTTACTTCGTCCAATTTAGACGCACCGTATCCGACAAGGACATTCGTCATCCCTGGCGCTAACCCCATGTCTGGAATCATGACAATATTTTTAGCTTTTGCCGCTTCATCTAGCGCTAAAATACGGTCTGTGACACCATCAATATGTCCACCTAAATCGACTAAATGAACGCCTGTTTCCAATGCCATTTGTGCGACGACTTCATTAAACTCATAAAAAAGAGCGTTTACAACAGCTTCTCCGCTCGCAATGACGCGACGTAATTGTCCTTCGTCACGTGCATCCATTTGTACAAACTGAATTTTAGGTGAATTCAATTGTTCTAATACATCGGCTGTCACCGGCTGCTGGTCTGCTAAAATTACACGCGTTACTTGACTGCTATTCACTAAATCACGAGCAATTTCTCTCCCCATTAATCCTGCACCTAATACGACAATTTTCATACATCATGCTCCTTTCTCCCTCATGTAGATTCAAAAGCAAAATAGAAAAAACATCGAAAATTCAAATAATTTGTACTCTATGTACATTTTCTCTTATATGCGTATATTTCGCAACTACAAGGCAATAAAAAAAGCGCACAGCGAATATTTTTCACTGTGCGTTCAGTATCTCGTTATGTGAGTCGGTTTTTCGGCTTATCATCAGCTAAAAATGTGAGCAATGCTTCTAAATTTGTTGCGAGCATCGCATGACGTGCTTTAACGCTCGCACTCGCAATATGCGGTAATGCGACAACATTTGGTAATGTTAACAGCGGATGATCAAGCGACACTGGTTCCTCTTGGAATACATCTAATCCTGCCGCCCAAATATCGCCGTTTTTCAACGCTTCATATAATGCATGCTCATCGACAATCCCACCGCGTGACACATTAATAAAAATAGCGCTCTCCTTCATTTGCTTAAGCTGCGGTGCCGAAATTAAATGATGTGTCTCCGACGTGTATGGTGTTAATACCATAACAAAATCAGACTCTGCTAATAATTCGTCCAACGCTCGGTACTGAAAACCATACATTTCCTCGTCCTCGTATTTACGATTTCGGTTATGATAGAGCACTTGCATATCAAAGCCTTTTGCGCGTCTGGCAACTGCTGAACCGATGCGTCCCATCCCAATAATACCTAATGTTGAACCGGACACTTCCATTCCAGTTAAGAGCATTGGTGACCAGTTTTTCCATTTACCTGCACGTAAATAATCCGCACTTTCAACAAGTCTACGGGCTGTCGCAATTAATAAGCCAAATGCTAAATCAGCCGTAGCGTTCGTTAATACATTCGGCGTGTTTGTTGCAATAATCCCCCGCTCTTTTATTGTAGAAATGGCCAAATTATTATACCCTACCGCTAAATTTGCGACCATTTGAAGCTTCGGTGCATGCATGAGTAACTCTTCATCAATTTTGTCCTCTAACGTACTCCAAATCACTTCCGCTTCGGCTGCTTCTGCTAAAAATTTGTCACGGGGCATTGCCGTTTCGATTTCCGTCCACTCGACGACATGTGCCACTTCTCGAAGCGGTGCTACAAATTGCTCTGGAAACTTGCGTGTAATTAATAGTTTTTTCATCGCTTTCCCACCCTCAGACGATTTATTCTTTATTATGTTCTCGTTATTTTGTAAAAACCCTTTAAATCCTCGTGAAAAAGAACATGAAAATGCTATTTGACCGTCATTGTGTCAAATAGCATCTCCTTAATATGCGGTTGGTAATGTAATCGTTACTTTAAATACATCACCGTCTACATCAATATCCATCATGCCGTCATGTAAATCAACAATGGATTGTGCAATCGCTAACCCTAGCCCTGAACCTTCCGTATGTCGTGAAGCGTCGCCACGTTTAAAACGTTCTAAAAGTTCATTCGGGTCTTCTGGTAATTCATAACGCGTAATATTTTTGACGGTAATTTCTGCATGTAAATTTTCCGTTTGGCGTAATGTCACATACACACGCGTATGTGGCAATGAATACTTCGCGGCATTCACCAGTAAATTATCTAGTACACGCCACCATTTTTGTCCGTCTATATACGTAATGACCGGCGCATTTGGCAATGTCAATCTACACTCAACAGCTGCAGCATCTAACATTTCTTGTTGTTCTGCGACCGCTTGCTGAAGCAACTGCGTTAAATCAACGCGCGTGCGCTCCAGCTCCACATTACCCGTTGCCATTTTTGATACTTCAAATAAATCTTCAATTAAATTTTTCAGGCGCTGTGATTTCTTTTCAAGTACGTCCACATATTGCATACGCTCCTCATCCGATAAATTCGGTAGCTTTAGTAAATCTGTGTACGTAATAATCGACGTTAACGGTGTTCGTAAATCATGGCTTACATTTGAAATAAGTTCCGTTTTTAAACGTTCACTTTTTTGTTGTGCTTGTTGCGAGCCTTGTAACCCTTCATGTAAATCATTTAAATGTTTCGCATGTTGTGCAAAAGCCGAATGACCACGCTCCGGTATTTTTTTAGATGACCCTTCTAACCAATCGCTCGTTTGTTTCATCATGCGGTTGAGATACCCCATACGCATAATAAATAGCCCCATTGACGGAACGCCGACTAAAAAGCTCAAGAAAAATAAGAAGAAGAAAAATTCACCACCGCGTACCATTAAACCAATAAATGCTGCACCGCTCATAAAAACACAAACCAGTAAAAGCATCGTTTGCATCGCGATTGAACGCTGTAAGAAGAAATCCCCACTATTCGCTAAAAAACGGTATAACAAGCTATGGTTAATTGTTTGGCGTAGGCGTTTTTCCGTTGAAATGCTTTGAAAAATCCAACCGCTTAACGCTAAAATAACACCCGTGAAAAATAGCAGTAAGGCACTTTCTAACACGAAGGCTGCAATAGTGCCGAAACGGCTTAAATTAAATGTATGCAGTAGATGGTCAAGTAGTAATGATGCCGTAATAAATACCGCATACACCGCAATGGCCAGTCCTACAAGTTGCACATCAATGGGCCAACGCTGAATAATTTCTCTTACATAGACTGGCTGTTGCCAATCTGAACGAACAGGTCGTGCAATCGTTAATAGCATTACGCCACTTATTAAGCCACCAATGACGATAAGCCATAATAATATTTTGCCACGTTGGAACTGTTGATAGTCTAACGCCGTAATACTATCTTCAATCGGGCTTTCTAAAATACGCCATGTACCGGTATATTGTTCCACTGTTTGCAAATTATTTGAAAATGTCATGTCCGTAGCATGTTGTGTGTATGTGCCCTTACCGACATAATAATGGTTTGTGCTAAATGGACGATGATTGCCGCCATAAGAAGCACTATAAATATCATCGACTTCTTCTGAACCAACGCTTTCAAAAATTTCGCCCGTTTGCACATGTTCAAAGGCGTACGCAAAATTCGCATACGTTGCTAAAAACTGCTGGCGCTCCTCATTAAAATCTTCCATATATAAACGGACAATTTCTTGTTTATCCGCTAATATTTTTTGACGTACGTGCTCATCATCTGCAAAGTTCGTTGTAATATCATCAATTTTTGCGTCACGCTCTGTTGTTAAGCGTTGTTTGACAACATCATTTGCTTCTGTTAATAAGTCTTCGTATTGTGCTTCGATGCTTTCAATTTGCGCTTCCATTGAGCCATAAAAATCACGGTGTTTATCGATTTCCTCATCGCTAACGGTCAAATTCCGCAACAGCACTTCTTCATTTGGTGGATGCAATATAAATTGAGATAACCCTTTTTCAAATTCATCTTTTGTCGCTAAAAATGATGGTGAATCAAAGTAAGACGACGTTAAATAACGTTCTTCTGTCAATAATGCATTCACAGAGAAGAATAAAAAGGCACAGCAAATTAATGTGACCCAAATGCGGACAGTATTCGACATCATCTTCCTCCTTTTGTTGTACTAAAAACGCCAACGAATTTGTTCAATGGTTGAAGCATATGTCGTCAACGTGGTAATCGATAATTGGACCAACTCAACAGCGCCGACCATCACACATCCGATGAGTATATATTGTAACAAGCGTTTATTTTTCAATTTTATACCCCACTCCCCAAACAACTTTTAAATAACGTGGATTTTTCGGGTCTTGCTCGATTTTCTCACGAATTTTACGAATGTGAACCGCCACAATATTTTCAGCATTGTACGCTTCTTCATTCCAGACACGCTCGTAAATTTCTTGAATGGAAAAGACGCGCCCAGCATTTTTCAGTAGTAATTCTGTAATTTTAAACTCAATAGGCGTTAGCTTTACCGATACACCATCTACCGTTACATCCTTCGCTTCACTATTCAGTACAAGTCCACCTACTGCAACTTGACTAGTCTGCTCCTCGTATGTGCCAAGCTGTACGTAACGACGTAGCTGTGACTTCACACGCGCTAACAGTTCCATCGGGTGAAATGGCTTTGTCACATAATCGTCTGCCCCAATCGATAAGCCATGAATTTTATCGGTATCTTCCGCTTTTGCACTGAGCATAATAATCGGGATATTACGTTCTGCACGAATTTTAAATGTCGCTGTAATGCCGTCCATTTGTGGCATCATAATATCTAAAATAATTAAATGTATCGTTTCTTGTTCTAATAGCTGTAGTGCCTCTAAGCCATTTGATGCTTTTAATACTCGATAGCCGTCATTTTTCAAATAAATTTCGATACCATCGCGAATATCTTGGTCATCGTCCGTTACTAAGATGGTTAGTTGTGTCATATCCATCACCTCTATTATTTATTGTAGTCAACAATTCTTAATGAATGTCATATGAAATTCTGAAGATTTCCTTAAGATTAGCGTAGCACTCCTTTTACGCAAAAACGACCTTTTCGTATATAATATAAAGAAGAACGCTATAACGCGTTACTACACATGACGAAGGAGGCAAAATCCGATGTATTACAAAACAGTTGAACAAACAGCCGAGGATTTAGGGATGCCGCAGTCGCAGGTGTTAAAGTATATTTATGAAGGTCGCATTCGTGCTGTTTTTGACGGAGAACAATTTGTCATTAATAGCGCACAGTTTGATACGTACTATGAACAGCTAGAACGTATCCGTGAAGAAATTGAAATTTGGCGAAATACGCCAATTCCTGAAGACATGGATGTCAAAGACGAAGATTAATAACATCATCACAAAAAAGGGTGTCCACCTACAAGTCATGTGGACTCCCTTTTATGCTCTTTATTTTCTGCGTGATGGAAAGATTGAAGGAGGAATACATAGATGTTTATCCAATCAGAAATTGTAACAGAGTGGCTACAGCGTTTAGACACGCATAAAGCGTTCTTTACCGAGCAAGCTGCGTATCGCGATGAAACACGTACCTTTCCTGCTGAGCAACTACACTGGCTCGCAGAACAAGGCTACAGTGCATTAACATTGCCAAAACAGTACGGTGGGCAAGGATTAACGGTAAGCGATATGGTAGTCCTCCAAGAAAAGCTTGCCACATTTGATGGCTCGACCGCTCTTGCAATTGGCTGGCAACTCGGCGTTGTTGGTGATTTATTCGAACAGCATACATGGGAGGATGCCACACTGATGGCATTAGCGACGAATATTAAAGAAGGCGCACTCATTAACCGCAATGCAAGCGAACGCGCTACCGGTAGCCCTATGCGTGGCGGTCGCCCTGAAACGACAGCACAAAAAGTCGGCGATACCTGGGTGTTAAACGGACATAAAGTATTCGCCACAACATCGCCCGTTTTACACTATTTTGTTGTGAGTGCATGGGTCGAAGAAAAACAGGCTATTTGTCATTTCCTTGTGCCACATGATTCAGAAGGTTTATCACTGCAACAAACATGGAACACAGTCGGCATGCGTGCGACAGCGAGTGATGACTTGCTGTTACAGAACGTTACATTACCGCTCCATGCGCTTGTAGAAGTACAACAAGTGCCACATACAGCACGGATTAACGGATGGCTTTTACATATTCCAGCTTGCTATTTAGGCATTGCCCAAGCAGCGCGTGATTATGCACTCCACTATGCGACCACGTACTCACCAAATAGTATTCAAGGGACGATTAGCGATTTACCGAATGTCAAAACACATATTGGTCATATGGAACAGGAATTGATGGAAATGCGTCACTTCCTTTACAGCGCAGCACGTCTTTATGATGATGTACACCAGCGTCCATTGTTAACAAATGAACTCAATGCCGCAAAAACAAAGGTGATGAACGGTGCGATTCAAGTGATTGATATTGCGATGCGTATTTGTGGTGCACATAGCTTACAAATGGATTGCCCATTACAGCGCTATTATCGCGATATTCGCGCAGGTTTACACAATCCACCGATGGAAGATATGGTCGTGTTAAAACTGGCAGAAACTGCGATTGCTAATGCAAAAAAATGAAACCATTTTAAAAAGTTTTACGTACATAAGCTATGACATGATGAGGAGGAACAATAATGATTACTTCTACAACAAGCACGTTACAAGGAAAAACAATCGATACATACCACGGGGTTGTAAGTGGTGAAGCTATTATGGGCGCAAATATCGTGCGTGATTTATTTGCATCGGTTACAGATGTTATTGGTGGCCGTTCAGCAGCATATGAAGATAAATTAGTCGAAAGCCGTGAAGTGGCGATGAAAGAAATGTTAGAGCGCGCGCAAGCAATGGGGGCAAATGCAGTTATCGGCATTAACCTAGATTTCGAAACAATCGGTCAAGGTATGATGATGTGTATCGCAACAGGTACAGCTGTCACATACCGCAACGCGTAATATAAAAAGCAGTTGGAGAATCAATTCTCCAACTGCTTTTCCATTAAATCGACACCGTAAATCCGGCACGTTTCCCAATAATTTCTGCGTAATCTTCCACCATTACACTTGCTGTCGGATACATCCCTGCCCCTGGACCCGTTACCGTTAATGTACCAATATAGTTTGTCTCCATTGCGACTGCGTTAAACACGTCGTCAATTGGATACAATGGATGCTCTGGGCCAACAAGAAGCGGTGCTACTTTCCCAACGATGTCACCTTGCTCATTCTGCTCAACCTCTGCCACGTGACGATAGCGAAGACCATTTGCCTTAGCTTGCTCTAAATCAGTCGCTGTTAATGTATCAATGCCAATCACTTCAACGTCATCCCAGTTTGGTTGTTCGCCAAATGCTAAATCCGATAACACCATCAGCTTTTTAAATGCATCTTGTCCAGATACGTCATTGAATGGGTCCGCTTCTGCATACCCTAAACGTTGTGCCTCTGCTAACGCTTCATCATACGTCCAATTTTCCTGACGCATCTTTGTTAACATATAGTTCGTTGTGCCGTTTAAAATCCCTTGAATACGATGTACATCATTTACAAGTAAAATATTTTTCATCGTTTTAATGACTGGCACACCACCTGCTACAGTCGCTTCATAGCCAACGTGGACACCTTTTGTTTTCGCTAGCGCTTGAAGTTCCATACCATGTTTCGCAAACATCACTTTATTTGCCGTTACAACATGGCAACGTTGCTCAATCGCTTTCTTTAAATATGTATAGGCAGGTTCTTCGTTTACAATTGCCTCAAATACAACTTGTAATCCCTCTACCGCTAATACATCCTCATATGAATCTGTTAATAAGTGCGCTGTCCCCTCAACACGTTCGTTATTCGGGTTGCGTACTAAAATTTTTGCAATCTCTAGCTCTACTCCTAGCTTTGCTTTTAGTTCTGCACGCTTTTCATTTACGATATGATAAATTCCTTGCCCTACTGTACCAAAGCCTAAGATAGCCGCCTTAATTGTCGCCATACGTTTTCTCCTCCAACATCTCTCATTCAAGTTCGAACAATTCAAAAAATTACTTAAAGAGAATTTTACATTACTTCTCTATCATATAGCAAGGAAAATCTTCCTTAGAAAAACAACTGTCTTTTCTAGAAAGTCAAAATTTATATTATTTTCTCACTTTTATACGATAAAGGTCCGAATATGTCCTTGCCATCATGATTTAATGGACGAAATTGGATAATATAGGAGGAACTATTATGTATAAAACAAAAAGTATTACAATGAAAACGAAAAAAACAGAAACAACGCCCTATGTGGTACCCGCAAAAGATGTCATCCAGCAGTTACCACCAGCTGTACAATTACTCTTAAGTGAATGGGTGGCGCAACTTTACGAAAACATCGATACGCTACAAGCGACATTCGCTGACGAGCCGTCGCTAATTCAAAGTTATTTAGTGTACAATTTACGCGGTTCTAGAAAGCAAAAACTGTCGCTAGATGATGACCTTATCGCATTCTTTTCAAAAGTAACCTTCTCAACCTTATTAGATGAAATGGCTACGTTTTATACACACTGTACATATACAGTAGATGACAAAACGATACATTTCGGTGTCGATAAAATTGCGATTAGTAAACTCGGTGTCACGATTGAGGGTACACAAAAGAAAGTGTCACTCTCTCACCAAGCCTTTTTCTTATTACGTGCTTTAGAGCTTGAGTTCAGCCAAAAAGCAACAATACATGCACTTGTTCCATATGCACAGCAAAAAGTAGACGACAATCCACTGGATGCGCATCGTAAAATACTAGAACACGATGATATGCGAAGCTACTATATGCAATATGAACCGACGACAGCAATACTTATTTATATGTTATTCTCACGCAAATTGTTCAATGTATGCGCAAACCACTATAAATTTGAGCCTGAGTTCACAATGCTCACGGACTTCCATTTACTTAAGACAAAAGTGGTTGTCGATGCACTTTACCGAAAATATAGCATCGCGAAACAAACAACGGCTGAACAACAAATAAAAGGCTTAAAAACAAAGCTCGATGAAGCAACTACAAAGCTCGACAAACAAAAAGAACTCACAAAAAAGAAACAAGAACAGCTCGATACTTTTAAAAAGGAACAACCGACAAAAGCGACACCGTTAAAAGCAGACCCGAAAATGAAGGAATTTGAGCAACAAATTACAGCACTAAAAGCGGATTTAACAACGAAAAATAGAGAATATGATTTGCATATGCGCATGAAACAAAGTGACATCGACCGTAAACAACAAGAACTTGATGAGGTAAAAAGAGAGCGCTCGACACTTCAACAGCAAGTACATGAACTAAAAGCAATACAACAGCAAATGACACAACAGCCGACTGTTTCAACCATTGATGAATGGCTATCAATTGGTCAAGAACTACTTCAGCAAACAACTGAACAACAGCATGATGCCATTACAGCCTTTTTTGCATCCTATGTAACGCTTGCTGAACAACGCTTCGCAAAACAGCAACCTAAAAGCTCAACAACCGATGTATTCGGCTATTATGAAGCAAAATTCGGTGGACACTACATTCATTTTTTGAATGGACAAGTAGAGCGCATTAAAAATTTGCCAAACAATGTTTATTTACGCGACCAACAGTTTGTGCGCGTCACTGAAAATTTCGAGTACGTGGAGCGCTACTATCATTACTTTTATGACGGACCAGTTGTCAATCCACAAGCGTTTAGTATTGTGACATATCATGATGACAAACCATATGTATATGATGCTGGACAAATGATGCCACTAAAATTAAAAAGTGATGAGCAAGCGCGTGAAGGTCAAATTGTCGCCTTCTCTAAAACCTATGACATGCTTCGTTATTATTTAGAGGCAAACGTCAATACGCTAGACCATTACGCTGCTTCTATTAACGCAAAAGGTCATGCATTTTATTACGTGCAACAGCTTATCGGTACAGGTGCAGTCGTTATCGAGCCATTCACGAATAAGGTAACCTATATGGAATTACCACAAGATCATAATGTCCAACAATATGAAGGCTTCACGTACAGTGATGGTGAAGTCGTGCATATCTTCGGTAAGCATGGATTTTATGAACGCTCTGACTTTTATACGAAGCGCGAGTTTGCAACAATTGAGGAACTAGCGGAGCAGTGCTTTATCCGTAAAACCAATCGTGAGCTAGTCATTTTACAATACGACCCAAAAAAGTTCACACCGGTCGTAGGGGAAGTTGTGGCGATTGACGAGCATCATCGTTATTTATATCGTGAAACAACTGAATCCACAGTGGCAGAAACGATTGAACAACGTAAGCTTGCTTATATCGACCCAGCACAGCCCAAAAAAGAACAGCCTGTTTATTCAGCCGTACCAAATAACAACAAGCCGTCAATTACCGTCGTTACGAATACCACCTATGCCAATAACTATAAAGTGCATTTAGAGCCGTATTTCAATGTACAACTTGTCGATGCATTTGAAGGCGAAGCAAAAGTGATGCAAGCTGCACGTAAAGCCGAATTAATTGTGCTATGTACACAGCATTTAAACCACCCTATTTCGAAAAAGATTCAAAAAGAATTTCCAGGACGCTATTTCTTAGACCATTCTGAAGGCGGCAACTTACTAGCATTGAACTTGCAAAATCATTTCCGTTTAGCGTAAAAGGAAATTCCCGACACGGAAGGAGTTCGTGTCGGGGATTTTTGCGTGTCTTTCATTAAACAGCTTGTGTCGCGAGTAAACGGTAGTGACGAATGACATTACGTACAATGCGTTCTTCATCTGCTGTAAATGCCGGTACCGCAAATGGGCGATACACAAGCTGGAATGTGCCATATGGTAAATCCCATTCTTTCGCAGGTGCTTCAATATGCTGCTCACCTAATTCAGCGTATGCGTCATAAACCGTTTTGACTGTGTAGTCGCATGATACAGCTACCTCTTCGGTAAACGCGGAATTTCCAAAATGCTTATGCCATGCTGCGTCGACATCGGCAAGCATATATTGTAACACCTCGTTATTAATAAACGACTTTAATTCATTCACTTCATAAATAAAATAAGCGGCGATATTTTGTGCACTGTACTTGTTCGTCATTCGTTTCAACTCCTTTACTCGGGATTTGGATTTGTTAGGGGGAACAAATCATTCTGCTAATTACTGATTAGTATAAACATCCTTTGCACCATTGTCAATAATGTTTATAAAATTACTAGGTTTTAAAAGCGTATATTTTCTGAATCTTCATTAGAGCGACAGTTCCTCATATGAGAGTGGCTGTCCTCGTTCATTCGCAAATGAGCAAAATCCTTATTACACCGGCATTTTCAGCTATTCAACTTTACCTTTTGTTCGCAAATGGGCGCCATAATTTTTTCAAATACAGATGAGTACTCTACACCGAATGAGGTTTGAAAATCGCAGCGAATGAGCTATCCCTTTCATTTTCTTATGGTTTTACTAGGTTTTAAAATCCAACGGTATACACTCAGGTCATCTTTCCTGAGAAGGATTTTTTCTCGCATGAGAGAAACAAAAAACCCTCTTCTGTATAAGAAGAGGGATGGTTGTCCTCCTCTTATCTTTCAAGCTCATATGAGAACTTGTAGGAATTAGCACCGTACTAATTCGTCATTAGTCGGTTGCTGGGTATCATCGGGCCTATTCCCTCCACCACTCTGGATAAGAGTTATTGAGTTGTACGTTTCGTTGTTGAGACTTAGTATAGACCACTCATTCTCTTTATGTCAACAGAAAAATCAGATAATTTTTTATTTACGACAAGCGGACGATATCAATGACTTGGCTCAATGTAGTTGTTTTCAATTTCTAGAAGAATATATTAAGATGAAACGTAGAGATATGCTCTCTACGTTTTTATTACATATTCAAGGGGGATTTCAAATGGTACGCGATTTATTACGCGCTCACGCATCCGTTCGTAAATATACAGGTGACGTGATTCCGAAAGAAACAGTAATTGACTTAATTGAAACAGCACAAATGGCAGCAAGCTCTCACTTTGTGCAAGCATATAGTGTCATTTGGGTAACGGATGAAGAGAAAAAACAAAAGCTTGGCGAGTTATCTAAAAATGACTTCCAGTTCAAAACAGCAGGCGCATCATTTTTATTTTGTGTAGATTTCCAACGTCTTTATCAAGCTGGGAAAAAACACGGTGTCGAAATTTCAGCAGACTCTGCTGAAAATGTACTTGTCGGCGTAGCGGACGTTAGTTTATTCGCGCAAAATTTCGTCATTGCAGCGGAAGCACAAGGCTACGGTATTTGCTACATCGGCGGCGCGCGCACAAACCCTGCTGAAATTAGCGAGCTGTTCAATTTACCAGGGTACGTGTTCCCATTATTTGCGATGACAATTGGTACACCGACAAAAGTAAATGAAACAAAACCTCGTTTACCAGTAGCGGCTGTTCTACATGAAAACAGCTATAATGTTGAACAATACGATACGGTATTAGACGAGTATGATCGCATTATGGAAGACTATTATGCTAGTCGTTCATCGAATCAAAAAATATCAAACTGGACGAAGCAAATGGCCGATTATTTAGTTGAGCAAAACCGCCCGTTCATCAAAGATTTCTTAGCAACAAAAGGCTTTACGTGGAAATAAACCATTAAAAAAAAGCGCTAGGCGAATGTCTCGTTTGACATGTTACCTAGCGCTTTTTTTGTTTATTTACAGTCCATCAATTTGTAATTGTTTGACTGGTAAGAACTGCTCACCAGTTTGTGCAAAAGTCATGGTTACTGTGTCGCCTACTTCTAAATAAATAGCAAGTGGCACTGTTTCTGAGCTTACAATATAGTTATTGCCATCTGCTGCTAAAAACGATACGAGTGTAAATTCGCCCGAACGTTCTTTATATACGCGCGTTACAGCAACTGTCGCTGTTGCTTCTTCAGCGTTTGATGTACCATCTACAGTCGCCCCACCTCTACTTAATGCAGTACGGTATAAGCGTAACGCTTCATTTGGCGTTGCAGCATACGCTGAAATTTCTGGATTTGATGCTGATACAACGAAGTAATTTTGTAGGAAGCCTTTTGAATCGAGCACAGCCGTTAACCAGCTTGCTTCCCCGTAGAAATTGTATAGAATCGGCATTTCACCTTGCCATTCTTTTTCAACGAATTGACGTTCTACAATATCAAGCGCACCGCGTGAATCCATATATGACTCTTCAACATTTCCTGTATAATACGTTGCTTCACCTGTTCGCGCATTCGTTAACGCGTAACCAAGCATTGAATCAACGCCCTCTTTTGGACTTGTGAAATCTGTGAAGTAATACATATCGCCCTCTTCGTTAAAAATTGGGCTTACATTGGCTTCCGTTCCTTCATCAGACGGCAATTTTACATCTTTCTTACCGAAACGACTATTCCAATAACCATGTACATAATTACCGTAGTAGCTGTTTTGTAAACTAACCGCTTCTGGTGACACTGCGCCATCAATAAACGCCGGCACATCGGCTAATGCATATTTTGTCGTTTCGCCTGTTGCCGCATCGACCATAATGATACCTTCTACATCAAAACCGTTACGCATCGAAATAAAATTACCATACGTACGAATATAATAAGGCTTGCCATCTTCATCTACTTCTAACTGTGGGTCGCCATAAAAAATTAATGTTGGATATTCAAGTCGCATATAACGCTCTAAATTTTTGTTTAAATATGCAGACGGCACATACGTCATTTCTGCTTGAATAAATTTCGGATTCGCTGATGAGTCTGTTGCGCTCATCGTGAAATAACCAGGTGTTGTATCCCCATTCCACCATTTGAAAAACCCTGAAAACTCAACCGGTGCAATGTATACATACGCATCATTTACCTTTTGAATTTGTAAATCACCTAGCTCATAAAAACTTGTGTTTGGTACTTGGCTAAATGCCTTTTTCATTTTATTTTCTGCATATTGTGGTGGTACACTTGCTGGCGTTTGCTTTTCATCAAATGCTTTTAACTCCACCTCTTCTTGCATGCTTGCAGATTCGAATTTATCGTTTGCATTCCATAACGGTGCTGAAAAAATCGCCGCTACTAATACAAGTGATGCAATAAATAAGATCCCTTTAATTAGTTGTTCTTTTCCTTTAGCAAATAAAGCACCAACTAATGTTCCGGCAACAATAACCGGCCAAAATGCATGCCAGTTGACGTCCATCTTCGTCACGTATGCAACGATAGCTGTAATGATAAAGCTCAGTACAAAAATAGTCGCTGCCGCTGTTGTTTGTTGCTTCACTGTAAAGCTCGCTGGTTTTCGTAACGGTACAATGAGCAGCGTTAACACAACAGCCGCAATCGCAGCGTACATAAATAAATTCCCCATAACGTTCACCCTTTCTTATAGTTGTTTTACGGAAACGTTTACAAAAAGGTTTCATCTTTCTGCATGCAAAAGGATTCCGCTTCTCATATGCCGAATATATTGCGGTATAAAGGAGTTGTTCTCTCATGCGTTTACCACTACTCGTTGCCGCTCTATTTGCCGTACTGTACACCTTTTTTAACGCCTTGATTCCGGCACATCTCGACGTATTCGTGAAAATCATACCGATGCTTCTACTTATGTATACAGTATGGCGTCAACATCCTGCAGACGTATCATTTCAACGTTGGCTTATCATTAGCTTATTCTTTTGTATGCTTGGTGATGCAACAATTGGCTTTCAGTTTTTAGTCGGTTTGCTTTGTTTTTTAATTGGTCATATTAGTTATATTTATACATTTCGTAAAGTGCGTGCACGTGTTGTCCCACGCTCGGTCACACTTGTTCTGATGCTTTACGGAGCCGTTATGTTGACGGTCTTTTTTACAACGCTCATACAAGCACAGGATTATGTATTGTTACTCGCCATTTGTGTGTATATTTGCGCAATTTTAGCGATGGGGCTTACCGCCTTTTCAACGATGAACCGTTATTTATATAGCGGGGCGATTTTATTTATTATCTCAGACAGTATACTTGCTGTTAATTTATTCGTTATGCCAATTCCATTGGCACATGAACTTGTGATGCTTACGTATTACAGCGCACAATTTTGCTTTAGCTATAGCGTGTGTGATTATTCCGAATTTCGAAATAAAGTGATACAATAATGATACGATTTTAAAGGAGGCTTTTTCTTATGAAAGAACAAGTAATTGAACGTTTAATACGTTACGTACAAGTCGATACACAATCAGACTTTAATTCAACAACAACACCATCAACACAAAAGCAATTTGATTTATTACACATGCTTGAAAAAGAGCTAGCAGACATCGGTTTAACAGATATTATACTTGATGAATACGGTTATTTATTTGCGACATTACCAAGCAATACCGATAAAGAGGTCCCAACAATTGGCTTTTTAGCACATGTCGATACGACAACAGATTTCTCAGGGACAAATGTAAAACCACAACGTATTGATCACTATGATGGTGGCGACATCGTGCTCAACGATTCACTAACAATGACAGTGGCGGATTTCCCTGAGCTTGCAGGCTACAAAGGACAAACGCTTATTACAACAGATGGTACAACACTACTTGGTGCAGATGATAAAGCTGGCATTGCAGAAATTATGACAGCGATGCACTATTTAGTACAAAATCCACATATTAAGCACGGTGACATTCGTGTAGCCTTTACACCGGACGAAGAAATCGGTCGTGGTCCCCATAAGTTTGACGTCGAAAAATTCAGTGCAGACTACGCTTATACGATGGATGGTGGCCCGCTTGGCGAGCTGCAATACGAGAGCTTTAATGCAGCTGGTGTCAAAGTTACAACACGTGGTACAAGCGTACACCCAGGCTCAGCAAAAAATAAAATGGTCAATGCTATCACAATGGCTATCCAATTCCAAAATGAAATGCCCAATGATGCTGTTCCTGAAAAAACGGAAGGGTATGAAGGTTTTATTCACTTAATGAGTTTTGATGGTCATATTGAAGAAGCGAAGATGAGCTATATTATTCGCGACCATGACCGCGAAAAATTCGAGGAGAAAAAGGAGCATATGCGCCGTACTGAAAAAATGATTCAAGCAATTTACGGTGACGACGCGATTACGGTTGAAATTGAAGACCAATACTACAATATGGGTGAGAAAATCACACCGGTATTTGAAATTGTCGATATCGTAAAAGAAGCATTTGCGACATTAAAGATTGAACCACTAATTCAACCAATCCGTGGCGGTACAGACGGCTCACAATTATCATTTATGGGCTTACCGACACCGAATATTTTTGCAGGCGGCGAAAATATGCACGGGAAATACGAATATGTATCTGCGGAAACGATGGAAAAAGCGACGCAAGTTATTATTGAAATCGTACAGTTATTCGAACAAAAAGCATAATCGAGACATAAAAACCCCCCTTAGCCAATATTTGTGCTAAAGGGGGTTTTCTGCGGGATACTACGTCACATCGCGAACCCGTTTCACGCTATTTTATTTAAATGCTTGGGCAGCTTTCACTGCTTTTTTCCAACCTGTGTATAATTGTTCACGGTTGTCCTCTTCCATTGCCACTTCGAAACGTTTGTCTAAGTTCCAGTTCGATTTAATATCGTCTAGTGACTTCCAGAAACCTACTGCTAAACCTGCTAAGTACGCTGCCCCTAAAGCTGTCGTCTCATTTACTTCTGGACGCTCAACCGGCACATTTAAAATATCTGATTGGAATTGCATTAAGAAGTCATTCTTAACCGCGCCACCATCAACACGTAATGTATTTAGCGGAATACCTGAATCAGCTTCCATTGCACTTAATACATCCTTCGTTTGATATGCTAGTGACTCTAATGTCGCACGTACGAAATGCTCTTTCGTTGTACCACGTGTTAAGCCAAATACTGAACCACGTACGTCTGAATCCCAGTATGGTGTACCTAGACCAACGAATGCTGGTACAACGTAAACACCTTCTGTTGAATCTACACGTGCTGCATATGCTTCGCTATCTGCCGCCGTTTTAAACATACGTAGACCGTCACGTAGCCATTGAATTGCAGAACCTGCAACGAAAATTGACCCTTCAAGTGCATATGTTACTTTACCGTCTAAGCCCCAAGCAATTGTTGTTAATAAACCATTTTCAGATTTCACCGCTTTTTCACCTGTGTTCATTAACATGAAGCAACCTGTACCGTATGTGTTTTTTGACATACCTTCTTCATAACAAGCTTGTCCGAATAACGCAGCTTGTTGGTCACCGGCAATCCCCGCAATCGGAACTTCTTTACCGAAGAAGTTATCCGGTGCTGTTTTACCATACACTTCAGATGATGGGCGTACTGTCGGTAACATTGATGCTGGGACTGTTAAAATATCAAGTAATTCTTCATCCCATTTTAAATCATAAATATTGAACATTAATGTACGAGAAGCATTTGAGTAATCTGTTACGTGTGCTTCACCATTCGTTAATTTCCAAATAATCCATGTATCAATCGTACCGAATAATAAATCGCCGTTTTCTGCCTTTTCACGAGCACCTTCGACATTATCTAAAATCCATTTTACTTTTGTACCTGAGAAATATGCATCAATTAGTAAGCCTGTTTTATCACGGAATAGATCATTGTAACCGTTTTCTTTCAATTCTTCACAAATTTCTGCTGTTTGACGTGATTGCCATACGATTGCATTATGCACTGGCTTGCCTGTTTTCTTATCCCATACTACTGTTGTTTCACGTTGATTCGTAATACCGATAGCTGAAATTTGCTCTGGTGCAATATTACGCTCTGACAATATTTTCGCGATACATGATAAAATTGAGCTCCAAATTTCTTCAGCATTATGCTCAACCCAACCTGATTGTGGGAAAATTTGACGGAATTCTTGCTGTGCTGTGTGTACGACATGACCGTTTTCGTCAAATAATATCGCGCGTGAGCTTGTTGTACCTTGGTCTAATGCCATAATATATTGTTTAGTCATAAATTTTTTCCTCCTACTCTTCTGCTTTTGAAATTGTCATTTGCGCTGTTACAAAAATCGCTAATACAATCACTGTGAAAATCCAGAACATCGTTGTGCTATCACCGTTCCATAAGAAATCGAAGAATACTGCACCGTAAATACCACCAATAATTGGACCTACAATTGGAACCCATGCATACCACCATACAGAATCACCTTTACCTGGAATCGGTAAAATTGCGTGTGCAATACGTGGACCTAAGTCACGAGCTGGGTTAATTGCATACCCTGTAGGACCACCTAGTGCCATACCGATAACGATAATTAATACACCGACTAAAAATGGATTTAAGCCGTCTGTTATAGGGTTTGTACCTAATGCTAAAATGCCTAATACTAATGCGAATGCACCCACCATCTCTGCGATAACATTAGATGGGATATGTTTAATTGCTGGTGTTGTTGCGAATACACCAAGCTTTGCACCCTTGTCTTCTGTACCCTTCCAATGTGGTAAGTACACTAAATATACAAGTACTGCTCCTAAAAATGCACCGATTAATTGTGCTACGATATACATTGGTACGTCCGCCCATGCGAAGTTTCCAATGGTTGCAAGAGCGATTGTTAATGCTGGGTTTAAATGTGCACCACTAATACCACCTACTGCATACGCGGCCATTGCTACTGCGAAGCCCCATGCGATTGTAATCACAACCCATCCACCGCCAAGACCTTTTGACTTGTGTAGTGATACACCTGCTACTACACCGCCACCAAATAAAATCAGAATCATTGTTCCGACTAATTCAGCTGTAAATGTCGACATATAAACTCCCCCTTTATGAAATATGATTATGGGTACAAAAAAGTCCACGTCTCAAAAACCTACAAATATATTTTTGAAATATATTCCCTGTAGATTTTAAGACGTGGACTCCAATACTCAACCACAAAATGTTAACTTATTGTCATTTTATTAATTTAATTCCAATAAGTCAACGTTTTATTGCAAATTTGCCCACAATTCTGTATTTGATGTTGTAATTGCGACAGCACCCGCTTGTAATGCTAATTGTGCTTCGTCATTTGAACGAATTAAGCCACCTGTAATAATCGGGATATTCGTCTTTGCATACACTTCCTGGATCATCGCTGGAATGATACCTGGCAGTAATTCAATATAATCTGGCTGCGTCTGTTCAATTAAAGAATAGCTCTTTTCAAGTGCAATTGTATCGATTAAAAACACACGTTGAATCGCGATGATGCCGCGAGCTTTCGCTTTTAAAATAATATTCGAGCGTGTCGAAATAATTGCTGCTGGGCGTACTTCATTACATAAATAATCTGCCCCGAAATTATCTGTTTTTAAGCCATGTATTAAATCCGCATGAATAATTAACTTTTTACCATGTCGCTCAGCTTCCTGCTTTAATGAACGTAATTGTCCGATATTAACCTCAAGAATAACAATGTATTCAAATGCACTGCTGAGTAACTTATCAAACTGCTTGACGGTTCTTGCTGCTGGAATTACTGCTTGACCTTTCAATGACATGTAGAAACCCCTTTAAATAATAAATGTAAGAGCGTGGGATATAACAAAGTGGTAGGAGACATATAAATATGTCTCCTGCCACTTTTATACTTTCGTCGCTAGTACGGATTCAAATTGTACTGCTGTCCCAATGCCTTCGTAATGTATTATAACAGCTTTTGTTATTATTTAGCAGTCGTTGCGCGTGTGATTTCTTTTTCTAATTCAAAAGCATATTGCGCTTTTTGCATATCTGTCCAACCGAATGTTAACGCCATCACTGTTAATACCGCTTCTTTATGCGCTTGTACACTTGCAATATTAAAGAACATGTTCCCTGTACGACGCACGAAGAAGTCCACTGGGTGCACAACCATTTCATGCTCAATACCGTACATTAACTGTGCATATACAGCTTTTGGTAATAATTGTTGTGACACTTGTGCATATTTAAATACTTTCGGTGCATTTGAACCGTAGTGCTGCGCAAAGTATTCACCTTCTTGTTGTGTTAAACCGTATGCTGTTGCTTTTCTGCCTTGCAGTTGAATGAACTGTTGTAAGTTATCAGAGCCACCGATGTCACCACCTGAAATTCTTAAGTCCTTCGTAATACATGGGCCTGATTTTACGCGATGTTCTGATTTTAATTGTGCTGTAATCGTATTTAATACACCTTCAGCCATTTTACGGTAGCCTGTTAATTTACCACCTGCAATTGTGAATAACCCCGATTTGGATTCCCACATTTCGTCATGACGAGAAATCTCAGATGGATTTTTGCCTTCTTCGTGAATTAACGGACGAACGCCTGCCCAGCTTGATTCGATATCTGCATCTGTTACATTTACTGTTGGGAACATATAATGAATGGCATCCATAATATAATCACGGTCCGCTTGCTCAATATCCATTTCACGTTGGTCGCCCTTATAGAATGTGTCTGTTGTCCCTACGTACGTTTTACCGTCACGTGGAATGGCGAACACCATACGTTTATCTGGTGTATCAAAATATACCGCTTGCTTTAACGGGAATTTCGACTCGTCAAATACAATGTGAACACCTTTTGATAAAATTAAATGTTTTCCTTTTGGCTTTTCTTCAATTGCACGTACATCGTCTACCCATGGACCTGCTGCATTAATTACTTTGCGCGCTTGAATGTTAAAACGTTTACCTGTTAACACATCTTCGGCTACAATGCCGACGATTTTTTTCTTTTTGTTATATAAAAACTCTACCGCTTTTGTATAGTTTGATAATACTGCGCCCTTTTCAATTGCCGCTTTTGCTACTTCAATTGTTAAACGTGCATCATCTGTACGATACTCTACGTATACACCGCCACCAAGTAACTCATCTGTCTTTACAAGTGGCTCTTTTTCAACAGTTTGGTCTTTTGTTAACATATAACGGCGCTCTGATTTTTTTACCCCTGCTAAAAAGTCATACGTACGTAAGCCAACTGATGTTGAGAATTTCCCGAACGTACCGCCTTTATGGAATGGTAATAACATCCAAACCGGTGTTGTTACATGTGGGCCATTTTCATAAACGATCGCGCGCTCTTTCCCTAACTCCGCTACTTCTTTCACTTCTAGTTGTTTTAAATAACGTAAACCACCGTGTACAAGTTTTGTAGAACGGCTTGATGTACCTGCTGCGAAATCTTGCATTTCTACAAGCGCTACTGATAATCCTCGTGTTGCTGCATCTAGTGATAAACCTGCACCCGTAATACCGCCACCAATTACTAATACATCAAATACGTTGTTTTCTAATTGTTCAAATGTCATTTGTCGTTGTAATGCTGAAGCTGTACTCATCGATAAATTCCTCCATTTTTTTCGTTTGTATATACAAAAAAGAGACCTTTAAAGACACGTATTTCTATTAGAAATACGCACTTTAAAGGTCTCTCAATCCTCAAACCGAATTATTAACTTACTGACAGTTTACCGCGTTTATTTCGAAAACGCAAGCAACTCAGTCTTTTCGCTCTTTTGTGTGTTTTCGACGGTTTATATTTCCCACAACAATTAAAATCGTCCCCATTATAAATGACAGTGCCCAATAATTTGAATCATTGACACTTAAATAAATTGCAAACAATAACAAAATCGTTCCTAATAAATATTGACGCATTACACCTGAATTCACATTTCTCACCTCATATTCTATTGTACAAAAAAATAACACAAAAGAAAAAACCTAGCGTTTGGAGAAGAACGCTAGGTCGGAGTTCACACTGCCTAAAATTATGAGGGGGGTTTCAGGCAACGATATAATGAGTAAAGCAAGCTTCTGGAGAAAAGCGCTACACTCATACCTTTCACAACTGTTTTTGTGAGAAGGTGTAATCCTTATAACTAAATGATAATGCCTCTCAATTAAAAAGTCAACACATTTTCTCAATTATTTTTTCTAATTGAGAATGATAAAATAAAAACACTACGTTTGGAGAAGAACGTAGTGGTGAAGAAAATGACACTGCCTAAAATTATGAGGGGGGTTTCAGGCGTGTAACATTTATTAGGATCAGCATACTTCTGGAGAAAAGCGCTACACCCTACCTTGTCACAACTGTTTTTGTGAGAAGGAATTACCTTATGTGATAATGATAATCTTTCTCATTGAGAAAGTCAACAACTAATTGAGAATATTTTTCACTATTATTTTATTTAGCTGTTGCACGTCGATGTTGCCACATCTTCAATTGGAAATGCAAAAAACAACCAATACAAAAACCACATAATGCAATCCCTGAAGCAATTGCGACCATTGCTGCAAAACTATAGCCCATCACTGCCCATCCTGCAAGAAAGCCAATGAATGATAAAGTTAAGCATGCGATGGCAATATACGAATTAAAACGTTGCTGCTCTACATCTTCTGGTATATACGATGATTTTGGTTTACGTAAACACATCGCAGCGATGCGCATAACCGGATTAAACCCTATTAAGCCAAGTAAATTAGCGACAAGTGGCAATACTAAAATCCACGCTTGCCCTGTTATAATTGTCAGAACGCTCATGCTAAAAATAAATGCTTGATTAGCGCGAACGACTGGTCTTGGAATTGAACGAATCACTATATCCAACCTTCCTTCTTGGTTTTTTAGTAGTATAGCTGAATAGACGGCAAAACACAATAAAATAGGCTATAATAGAAACATACAAAATACATGAAGTAATAGGTGATGATACAATGCCCGCTTTAACAATGGACCAAGTACGTACATTAAACTCATATAGTATTTATACGACCGAACCGAAACGTACATTATTTACACTCGACCATATTTTAAATCGCGAGTTTTTCCACGGTGATTTTGCGCAGCTAATGCTCGGCATTACAAATGCGGCAACAGAAACAGCTGCGGTGTCACATTTCACACGTCGCTACGGTATGTTTTTTGCGATGCAATTTTATATGCTTGCCGCTTATGACGAAGTATGGGACGGCAAAGTAACAGATTTATGCTTTGATGTCACACAAGAATATGGTGTGCATACGGTAAGTATGTTTGTAAATCCAAATGATTGGCGTTACGTTGAAGAGCACGAGCGCGAAATGGTCATTAGTGATATTTTATATAAACAAGGTGCTGAAGTCGTACGCCAAATTCGTAAAACCACAACGATTTCGCCACTGACAATTTGGGAAAACTTCTTTGGCTATATCGTGTGGCATTACCATACATTACTTAGTAATCCTGGCTTAGCAGACCAAGCAATGGAAGACTTAGAAATATTAGAAGACCCTAAAGTGTGGGCACGTTTTGCTGATAAATCACTTTTTTCGGAATATACAGGTGGCAAACACCCTTCAAGCTTAATTGATGTACCGATTCGCAAAAGTTGCTGCTTCTCAAAAGATGTTCCAGGCCTTCTTGCATGTGGACATTGTCCAACAGCGTAAAACAAAAAGTACCGTTCGCAGTTATGCTGAACGGTACTTTTTTACATCGTAGAACCTTTTGCAATAAAAATCGCACCACTAATGATCAGCAGAATGCCAATCCATTGATATGTAGTAATGGACTCCTTAAATACTAGCCACGCTAAAAACATCCCTAAAATATACGCTAAGCTTTGCAGTGGATATGCGACACTTAACGGTAATTTACTGAGCACAATTACGTAAAACACCGTACCGACACCGTACATCCCAACACCACTTAAAAACAATGGGTTTATCAATAATGTGATAACATCTTGCACACTGCTTAATGTTTTACCTTGCAGGGCAAGCTTCCAACACCACTGTCCACCTACTAATAACAAAATATTTATGAGCAATAATAGATATGGCAACATTAGCGCCCTTCCTCTCGTTCACTTTCAAGTAACGCTACTCTTTGTACTAACTTTATATGCTTCTTTTGCAAATCGTATAAACGAATCGTTAAATCAAAAATAAATAATAAGCACAAGAGCACTGCCATTAAAAATAATAATGACGGGGCATAGGCAACTTGAAGCTGCGTAGCTAGCCAATCCAGCCATGTATTTTGCCACACCATCACGCCCATTAAAACGCTTAATGTAATCCACAAAATCGAATCTCGTACACCTAATCGCCCTCGTTTTACGTTACGCCAAATTATGACGTATATAAATATCATCATCACAACAGAAAATAAATATATATTCATTTATCGAGACTCCTTACTTTGACCATTCTTTTACGACAGCTAGGCTAACTTTCATCATATAATACAGCGTTTTCCAAGAATGAATAGAAGACATGCCACCTTGACGTGGACGCATTTCAACACTAATTTCATCAATGTCCCATCCTCGGCGTTGTGCCGTTACCAATACTTCTGGTTCTGGATAATCGCTCGGATAGTCATCGGCAAACGATGCAATGACACGGCGGTTTTTAATGCGGAAGCCACTCGTCGGGTCCATAATTTTCTTCCCTGTAAAGGCATAAATAAAATACGTAAAAAAGGCAATACCGATGCGACGCGACATGGCACCTTTATAGGCTGTTTTTTCTTTAAAGCGAGAACCGATAATCATATCGTGATTCGATTCTTCAATGTAGCGATACATTTTCATTAATTCTTCTATCATATGCTGACCATCCGCATCTAGCTGAACAGCATATGCGTAGTCATAACGATGTGCATATTGATAACCTGTTTGCATCGCGCCACCAATCCCTAAATTATGTGCTAAATGAACCGTATAAATTTGTGGTGTATACGCATCCACTAGCTGCTTCGTCTTGTCTTGAGAGCCGTCATTGACAACAAGCACATCAAAAAATGGCTGTTTAGCACGGAACGCTAGTACACCATCTAATGTACTTTCAATAACTTGTTCTTCGTTATACGCTGGAATAATAACGAGTACTGGATTCCTCATCGTTACGCCCCCTTTTTAGCTTACGCACAATCATAGACACTAAGAACACTGTACCGATAATCCAAAGCATCACTAACGGATAGTTATAACGCGGGAACGCGAAATAATAACTATTCAGTGCGATATTAATCGCTACATAAATCGCAATTAATAGAAACTCCGCACGGTATTTCTTTGTAAATGCCATCGTCAACCACCCAAGAATGCCAAGTGCTAATAATACTCGGTACCATATGACGACGATACTTTCTGGAATATCATAAACCGGCTTCCAGTAAAACACTGACTCCAGATAGATTATGGGCTTTAACCATAAATAGCTCTTTAGCATACTTTGTGGGTCATCTTCCCACCACTCTGCCATTCGCTTTTTCGCTTCAATGCTACGTTCATGCATACGTGCGATAATATCCGTTTCATCAGCGACACGTGCATTGCCAATAGCTTTAAATTCATCATAGCTGCCACGTGGATACCCCTCGCCTTGGAATGTGCCAAGCAGTAGCGGGTCACCGGAACCAGCTGTTAACGGGATGAAATCATCAAACACAAGCGCATTGCGTATCCACCATGGTCCCATAACAATAAGTAACGCCACAACACTCATAACTAAATGACGGCGATATATTTTCCAAGGGTAACGCTTCACTATTAAATACACAAAGAGCGCAATCGGATACAGCGCAATATTCACACGGAAGTATAGTGCTAAAAAGTAGCTGGCCATCACAAAATATAGCCATTTATCTGTTTGGTGATGTGCAAGCTTAATCGAACCATAAATTAATAATAATGTCGCAAAGGTATATACACCTTCTGTTAAATATAAATTATCGACTTGAATAAACGGTGGGAAAATCGCCGCAATGATACCGACAAGCCAACTCCACCGCTGTCCTACCCAATGTGCAGCCAATTTCATCGCAACAAATATCGTGGCACAGCCAATTAAAATATGTATGACCTTCGCTACCCATAACCCCGTATCAAGCCCAAATAACGAGAAAATAAAGGCTAATAAAAAAGGCTCTCCCGGCATTAGATGCGCTGTTGGGACATCTGGAAAATGATACGTTAACTGTCCATGTATGAGTAAGCGATTTGCACTGCTTACATAACCCATATCATCACTAGCAAGTATAAAATCCAAACCATGCTGGATTAATACACCTAGCCGCAATATAAATGCCAACAATAAAATCCCAAATGGCATCCAAATTGCTAAATTTTTCTTCATCATTGTTTTTCATTCCTTTATACATTCCACCATATTTATATGATTGTGCTGTACTGACGGAGCAATCGAGGAATAGTTTCATATTTTGTGAAAAACAATCAGCTTTTGTGAAAAACAATCAGCAATAGCTCACTTGTACACCTTGCCTTTGTAAAATAGCTGGTCTTCATTTGACATATAAAAAAGTAGTAGGCGAAATTTCATCATTTCTCCCACTACTTTTATATGTTTATGATGGCTGCCATTTGAGCAAGTAATAACGTTGATTACACTAACGCTTGTCGGAAAACTAATACGTGTTCATTGTCGTTCGCAGTGATCGCCACGCCTACCCATTGCTGTATTAATAATTGCTGTTGCTTTGTATGGTCATGTAATGCGACAAAACGATAACGCTTATAAAGGCTTACTGGACGTTCTACCAACACATAATGTGTACTTGTCGCATCGATAAGAATATACTGCTGTGCAAAATACTGCTGTAACTGTGCTACATCTTCTTTAGCTATTAAAAGCTCTTGTAATGTCAAAGTTGTCATTCGTTCGGTCCTTTCGAAAATTACTTCCTCTATTATATATAACTCCGATTTAATGACCGCTCTCTTTTGCTCGCTAAATAAAAAAAAGAAAATGCTTCGACAAATTTTCGAAACATTTTCCACATTTATTATGCTTCTGCTTTAATAGAAGCGAAGTATTCACGTACACCTTTCCAGCCAAGTACACGCGGGAATTGCTCATCGCTACGATTGTTCGGTTGGTCAAACAAAATACCTTGCCCCGTGAAATTACGTAATTGCTGTGTATTATCATCAATTAAGTAATCAGCATTCACCACTTTTTTATTCCCACAGAAAATAAAGTAGTTCGGGTCTAAAAATGGGAAGTGTTTACGTAACCAGTCATATTTTGCGGCAAAACTACCTGGTACATCCATCGCTGCTGTTGCAATATAAATATCATATTCTTCACTTAGCTCTTTTAAGACAATCGGTGCATCTTCATCTAATAATGCTAAATCACGGAAAAAGTCTGGTTCATTAATGATTTGCCAAAACTTTTTACGTTTTTCCTCGCTATGCTCACCGTAAAAGATTTCATATGCCGATAAATTTTCATTAAAATGAGCATTTGAAGCACTCACTGCCTTATCAACAAAGTTCGCTAACACTTGGTCCATATCTACTGCAATACTTTTTCTCATGTTCAACCTCCGTCATTGTCGTTTCCTCTTTAGCTTACTAATAAAAAGCACATCTAAGCAACTATTTCGCTATATTATATAATGTAGCTGCTACGGCCTGCGCACCTGTCATTAACGCTTCGCGGTCAAATGTCATATTCGGATGATGTAAGCCTGGTGCTAAATTTGCACCAACACCAATCATGGCCGCCTTTAATTCAGGTTTAGCAATCGTATAACAATGGAAATCATCGCTGCCTGGCGTATGCACATGAGGCGCTAACGCTTCTAGCCCTAATTCCTCAATAATCGCCTGCTCTGCAATCATTGCCGCTTCCTGTGACACTTCAGCACCTGGTGTGAAGTCTTCCCATTGCCATTCGATTCGTACATCAAACTGCTGCTGAAGCTGACCGAAAATACGCTCGATACGCTCCTTCATTTGTTGTAACACTTCATTCTTTTGCGCACGTACATCAATTGAAAATTCAGCAGTTCCTGCAATAATATTCACACTGCCTCCGTCTGCTACCATTTTTGTTATTTTAGCAGAGCACACTTCAAATGGGTCGATATGCATCATGCTTAATTGTTGATGCATCGTCACCAACACATCAATGGCACTTTGTCCTTGGTGTGGACGTGCTCCGTGTGCATCGACACCGAAAATTTTCCCTTGTAAAAAGTATGCAGCACCGTGATGAATGGCCGGTGCTACTTTACCAAGTGGCAGTTCCTCTTGTGGACGTAAATGCACACCAAATAAATGCGTCACATCATCAAGCGCTCCTCGCTCAATCATTGAAATCGCACCGTTGCCCTTTTCTTCTGCTGGCTGAAAAATAAAACGAATGCGCTTTGAAAGCTTGCGGTCTTTTAGTAACAATAACGCACCGAGTACCATTGCCATATTCGCATCATGACCACATGAATGATTCGCTTGCCACATACCATTCACTTCTTGCCATAACGCATCAATATCTGCACGCACTGCAATGACTTCCTCGCCCTCACCGATTTCTGCCTGTAAACCTGTCACATCATCAAAACGGCGGTACGGGATATGTAACTCCTGTAAAATCGTTGCGAGCGTATTCGTTGTCTCTACTTCCTCCCAGCTAATTTCTGGATGTGTATGAAAATGATTGAACCAAGCAAGAACTTGTGTCTCTAGTGTTTGTTGTTCAATTGTCATGCTGTTTGCCACCTTTATCGTTAGTCGTATGTCTATTATAAGCCTTTTTCATACGACAAAAAAAGATTATGCAAGCATGTCGCTCGCATAATCTTTTACAAACTTGAGAAAAAACCTGGTGGATATTGCTCTTGCTGTGTAGCTGTTGTTGTATGATACGTTTCTTCTGTCGTCATGTCCATTTCTTCTTCATCTAATAAATATGTCTCGAATTTTGAATTTGCCATATAGAACACCTCTTAAATTGTTAGAATTTTTAGATAATAACACTTTAACGTATTATGGCGCGCCTCGCAATAGATGAGCCGTCTATATCGCAAAAAACTATATAATCTATCTCACTTTAAGATGATTCAACTGGCATCTCTTTTTTTCGTCTAAAAGTTGGTTTAATTTCAGCTAATAAGATCGCAGCAAAAATTAATATACAGCCAATTACCATACGCCCCGTTAATAGCTCATGTAAAATAATGACCGATAAAATCGTCCCGAATAATGCTTCTGTCGATAAAATAATGGCAGACTTTGTTGGGTTAGCATATTGCATACCGACATTTTGGCACACGTACGCAATAACTGTACAAAATACCGCTAAATATAAAATGGCATACATTCCTTCTGCCGGTACATCCAATGTTAACTCTCCTAGCATTGCCGCTGTTACCACACTTAAAAACGCTGCCGTTATAAACTGAACAATCGTCAGTGCTAAGGCATCTTCTTTTTTCACAAATACATTCGTATAAAAAATATCAAACGCAAATGCAAGCGCGCATAAAATCGATAACATATCACCAAGATTCATCGTCATCGAGCCTTGTAATGATAAAAAGCCAATCCCAATAAGCGCAATTACTGCCGCTGAAATTTCAAAACGGTCAAATCGACGCTTATAAATGATATACGCTAACAATGGCACGAAGATGACGTTGAGTGCTGTTAAAAAAGCATTTTTCGATGGTGTCGTGTATAGCAGTCCGTATGTTTGAATAACGAACGCTAAAAATAAAATAGACCCTAGCACTGCCCCTTTCCATAACACAGCGCGTGAAATAAGTGCCAACTTTTTACGAAAGACGATACATAAAATAATCGTAGCCACTGTAAAGCGACCTGCCATTAATTGCAGCACCGTTAAATATTCTAGTCCTATATCCATGCCGATAAAGCCGCTTCCCCACATTAATGCTGTAATGAGCATTAATATCTCGCCTTTATATTTTGCCATACTGCCCCTTCTTTCTTGTTGTAAAAATCATAAAATTCAGTATAGCACTATTTGCCGAAACGCTCTATAGCAAAATCACGGCTTGCCATTTGCACAATAGAAAATGCCATTCGACAATCAAAACTGTCGAATGGCACTCCATGCGAGGCGATACACCTAACCAGTATATTACGATGCTATCGCTTGTTTTGGTGGCTTTTTGTCACGTGACATCCACTGAATAACAAATAAAACAACAAATAGCACTAAACCAATTGTGTCTGATATACCTTCTGGATAAATCAATAATAAACCTGTAATCACTGCCACAAGACGTTCAATTACATTCATCGAACGATACCAATAGCCAATAATCCCGGCACCGATTGCTAACATACCACAAATCGCAGTAAATACAACCCATACAATTTGTAATATGGTTGTATCAATCATCAGCAACGCTGGCGAGAACACAATCATATAGGGAATAATAAATGCGGCAATGGCTAATTTTGCAGAATGAATGCCCGTTCGAATTGGGTCTCCACCAGAAATACCCGATGCCGCAAAAGCTGCAAGCGCAACAGGCGGCGTGATATCTGCGATAATGCCGAAATAAAATACAAAGAAATGCGCTGATAATAATACCGCAATCGGTACAGCAGCTGGCGCTACATCAGGTGCTAATAAAACAATAATCGCAGGCGCTGCAATTGTTGATGTAATGACGTAGTTCGCTGTTGTCGGTGCACCCATCCCTAAAATAAGCGATGCAATCATAACAAAGAATAATGTTAATAAAATATTGCCACCAGCTAAATCAACAAGGCTTCCAGCTAAACTTAAACCTAAACCTGTTTTTGCAACAACACCAACGATAATTCCAGCACATGCTGTTGCGGCAACTACTGCAAGTGCTGTGCGTGCACCGTCTACTAATGCATCAACGGCTTCACGTATACCAAACTTCACATCGGGATTAATAATACCGACAACAATACAGCTTAAAATCCCATAAAGCGCTGCATGCATCACTGGCACACCAAGCATCATAATGACGATAATTAACGCAATTGGAATTAATAAATAGATTTTCTTAAAAATCATTTTGCGGTCCGGCATTTCATCATCAGTTAGACCACGTAACCCTAGACGTTTCGCTTCAAAGTGCGTCATAATCCAAATGCCCGTAAAGTAGAGGAGCGCTGGAATAGCCGCTGCTTTTGCAATTTCCCAATACGTAATGCCACGCCCGATAAACTCAACCATTAAAAATGCTGCTGCGCCCATAATCGGTGGCATCAATTGGCCACCTGTTGAAGACGAAGCCTCAACAGCGCCCGCAAAGTTTTTTTCATATCCTAGTCGCTTCATTAATGGAATCGTATACGCGCCAGACGTTACAACGTTTGCAACTGATGAACCTGATATTGTTCCTTGTAACGCGGATGAAAAAATAGCTACCTTCGCGGGTCCTCCAACTAACTTGCCTGCAACAGAAATTGCTAAATCATTAAAATACTCGCCAACCCCTGTTTTCACAAGGAATGCCCCGAATAATAAAAACGCAAAAATATATGTAGCAGATACACTAATCGGTGTCCCTAAAATCCCATCTGTTGAGTAGTACATTAAGTTAACAATACCTTCAAGTGACTGACCACGATGCGCTAAAAAGTCTGGCATATACGGTCCGGCAAATGCATAAAATAAAAAGAGCCCGGCAATAATCGTAATTGGCAAACCAACTGCGCGTCGTGCCGCTTCTAATACAAGAACAATAACGATCAGACCAACAATAAAATCGAGTGTTTCAATCGATCCAAGTCGACTAACAAGACGTTCGTAATTGAGCGTCCAGTACATCCCCGTAATAGCTGCAAGCCCAGCTAAAACCCAATCATAAATCGGTACTTTATCTTTCCGTAACGATTTCAGTGCTGGGTAAAGTAAAAAAATAAAAGTTAGACCGAAACCTAAGTGAATCGTACGTTGAATCCATGCTGTAAACTGCCCAAAAATAGCTGTATACACTTGAAATAATGAAAAGGCTAGTAATCCAAAATAAATAACTTTATTGACAGCACCAGGTATATGACGCACGTTCGATTCTGTATCATATTTTTCAAGTAAGCGCTGTTGCTCTTCAGCTGACAATGTTTCAAACTGTTCATTTTCAAGTCTTTCTTGTCGTTCTGTCATTACAACATCATTCCTTTCACACGTTCGTATAATGAAAGGTGCTGAATTGAAAAGCGATACGATTCACCACGCTGCAATTGTTCTTTTAAATCATATTGTTGTCCAGCGTAATAAAACGATAAATCGGCATCAATATCACCAATCAATACGGTAAAATCATCAATCACGGTATCGTCAAAACGAAGCGTGTACATACCATTTTCGAGTGTTAATGTTTGCCCTTTGTCCGCAGTTGCCGGCATACCAATGGCGGTTTTATCATACGTCATCTGTATGAAACGTATGGCGTCATCAGCTGTTATACGATAATACTCCCACACATCGGTTTGATGAATGGAATGCGTATAGCGTATTTGAAAAGCAATGTCTTCATCAATTAACACATAATGCATCATCGGCTGTTCCGTTCTTGTTTGTTCAAAAACGAAGGCTGTTTGTGAAGGAATAAAAATAATTGCTGCAAGTATGATGATGACAACCATAACACTATAACGCTTCATAAATGCACCTCAATTTCTTCAAAGGCGATAGAAAAGGTTTGCCCGCAAAAAACATCTTTTTGGACAAACCTTATATAATTTCGCTATTTATTGCTCATCAAAATATTTTTGAGCACCTGGATGTACATCAATGCCGATACCATCTAATGCTGTTTCAGCTTTAATGAACTCTCCTTTTGCATGTTGAATCTCACCTGCATTGCCATAAATGGCTTTCGTAATATCATATGCCACGTCTTCTGGTAAACCTTCTTTTACCGCTAACATCGCTAATACGGATACAGCTGGTACGTCTTCTGTTAAGCCATATGTGCCTGATGGAATCGTATCGACTGCATAGTATGGGTACTTATCAATTAATGCTTGTGCCTTATCCGCTGCTACTGGTACAACAACAACGTCTTCTGTTGCATTTAATGCTTCAACTGCTGCTGTTGGATAACCCGCTGTAATGAACGCTGCATCAATTTGACCTGATTGAATGCCTTCTGTTGATTCACCGAAGTCTAAGTTTTGTGCTTGAATATCATCCATTGTTAATCCGTGAATTTCTAATAATTGCTCCGCATTCGCATAGGTTCCTGACCCTGGCGCACCAACCGATACTCGCTTACCTTTTAAATCTTCAAATGATGCAATACCCGAATCAGCTAACGCAACAAGTTGTACAGTTTCTGGATAAAGTGCCCCAATCGCTACTAAATCCTCAACCGCACCTGTTTCTTCAAACATTAACTCCCCTTGTGTTGCATAATACGCGATGTCTGTTTGAACGAAAATAATTTCACCCTCATCTTTTTGAAGTGCTGTGACATTCGCCGAAGATGCTTGTGATACTTCCGCTGTCGTTTGAATACCTGTTTCATCTGAAATTAAATCTGCAAATGTCCCACCTAACGCGTAGTACGTTCCTTGTGTACCACCCGTTAATAAACTTAAAAACTTAATATCTGAGCTACCTTCTTCTTCCGTGCCCTCGTCTGACGAACAAGCTGCAAGGCCTAACATTGCTGTTGCGCATAGTGCTAAAAACCATTTCTGTTTCTGGACTTTCATACAAAAAACCCCCTTGAAAAGTAAATGACGTACTAACACATATTTTCATTCGAGCAATTTCTAGAAGATTCAACGAAATATATGCTTATTAAAAACTTTAACATAAATTTTTAGATAATTACAATAACTTATTTATCTTTTAATATTTTACAAAAATAAAAAAGCACCGAACACATTAAAACCACAGCGAAAATGACATTCGCTGTGGCTTTGTTGTGTAATAGAGAAGAGCTATATGCCCGTCTGTATTCATCTATTTTATTAGTTTAAGATTTTTAATGTTACTGTACGGCGACCCCAATCCATTGCACCATCTTGAGATGGGATGAATACGTCGATGCGGTTGCCTTTAATTGCGCCACCTGTATCTGCTGCAATTGCTTCACCGTAGCCTTCAACCCATACACGTGTCCCTAAAGGAATAACATTTGGGTCTACTGCAATTACTTTTGCACCTGGGTTAGCACGTAAGTCTGTACCGTTCGCTGTTGTACCTGAACATCCTGTGCAATACGCTGTGTACGCTGTTGCTTCTACTGTCATCGTTTGTACAGCGCTACGAGATGTTTGTTGTGCTGGTTGCGATGATGCTGCTTTTGCTTGTGCGTTACGCTTTGCTGTTTCAATTGGAGCACGTACTGAACCATTTTTTACTGTTAAAACATCACCTGCATAAATCACATGTGCAGAACGTAAACCGTTCCAGTCAACTAACGTTTGTACCGAAGTGCCATATGCTGCCGCGATGCTAGCTAAAGTGTCACCAGATTTTACCGTATACTTGCCCTCTGCTGCTGATTGTGCCGTAGATGCTTTTGTCGAGCCACCTACTTGTAATGTTTGACCTGCATAAATCATATCAGAACCTAATCCATTCGACGCTTTTAATGCGTTAACCGATGTATTGTAGTTTTGTGAGATTAACCACAAGGTTTCTCCCGATCGAACTTTATGTTCAGCAGCTGACGCGTCGTTTGATGCAAAACCTAAACCTAGTGCCATCACAGCTGCTGTTAAAAATGCCTTCTTCTTCATAATTTTCTTTTCCTCCATTTAAAAACAAATCCCGATGTTGCTCAAATTTTATGGGATGTATTTTGTAGCTGAGACTAACTTTACCGTGTTTACATTACACACGTATTACAACTCAGTATGCGGAAAGTTACAATTATATTTCATAAAAACGATGTTTTTTGCAAAAGAAACAATTCTAATTATCTAAAAAATAGACACAAAGCGTTTATACATCAACTTTTCACTATCATTTATGACTATAAAACTATATTTCAATATGTCACATTGTCACACTGTTTTGTTACACAATGTGTGAGCAGTTTTATCGCTTTTTATATTAAGAGTATGTTAATGCTCTTTAAAGAAATTGTACGGTACGCATATGACGGTCATTTTTTGGGTATAGTAATAAGAGAACAAAGGAGGAATGTATGTATGGGAATTCACCACTTTTTCACAAGCTTAAATGATTTAGAACGCATCATTCGTTGTCCAGGGCGTTTTAAATTTGAAGAACATAATGTAGCAGCACACTCTTGGAAAGTTTCACAGTATGCGATGTTTTTCGCTACACTCGAAGAAATGAACGGCGCAACAGTCGATTGGAAGTCGCTTTATGAAAAAACGATTAACCATGACTTTGCAGAAGTATTTATCGGCGATATTAAAACACCGGTAAAGCACGCAAGCCCTGAACTGAAACAAATGCTTGCCCATGTTGAGGAAAAAATGATGGAAAAATTCATTATTGATGAAATTCCAGAACAGTTCCAAGATATTTTCTTCGCTCGTATGAAAGAAGGAAAAGATGGCTCGCTTGAAGGTTTACTATTAGAGTTTGCTGATAAGCTCGACCAATTTTATGAATCATTTGCAGAGTTAAAGCGTGGCAACAGCGATAAAGAGTTTGTCGTTATTTACCGCAATGCTTTATCAAAAATTTTGCAACTGCCACTACCAAATAGCATTGCTTACTTCCGTGAAATCATTTTGCAAGACGCTATTAATGAAGAAACACATATTGATTTACAAACATTAACGCACGAAATTTTAAACGAAAATCGTTAACACATAATGCACGTGGAGGTTTTCCCAATGATGGGAAAGCTTTTTTTATACTTAAAATACAGAGCAATATCATTCGTACTTCTATGAAAATTCATTATGCATGTTACTTGACAATTTTTTTGCAAGTCACTTACTTGCTATATTCTGACACATCACGTATTATAGCTATAAAGCTACATTGTTCGTACGATATTAAGTTTTAACCTTTACATTGTAACAGGGAGTTTTAATCGTTTAGGAAATGGCGTGCCCAGACTCTTTTGACTTTGGGATAGACAGGAACTAAATTGCGAACACCCACTTTGAGGAGTGGTGGTTTAAAACTTTCTATTCATATTACGTCAATTGTAGCTTTATAACCTTATTGATACAGCAAGGCCTATAGATAACCCTCTACGGAATGCAACGTAGAGGGTTTTTTTATATGCGTTTATTGGAGTTTCTTCTATTATATATTCACACATACATATTGCAGCGTAAACTGTCATTATATGTGAGCAACACATATTTATTTTCTTTCAATGAATGTGAAGATTGTATGGCAGAAAGCGCTGTTTTTTCGACTAGTCGTTTGTTCACGGAAATAACTAATATTCTAGACAAATACTTAATTGAAATAACTCGCAAACAGTCTTATAATTTAATATGTCATGTCACAAAGATACGATTATCATATGAGCTCTTACACAATTTATAAAGGTCCCAACTCGAGTTCAAGTGGAGCAATTCCACTCTCTTTGTAATATTGTAACTAGTGCTGACTGTTAAGAAAATGAGGCTTAATAGTCTTTTATTATGTAATACAAAAAAAGTAAAGTGATGGCAAAGGAGATTTTAAAATGTCAGAGACGAAAAACCAACAGGTAGAAGTATCTGTAACACCAGAACAATTAGACGTTCTTGATCAGTTATTAAAGCCGGAAGTACAAGCTTCTTTAACAACTTTAGTGGACAACTTACCAAAGTTAGCTGAAATGACGACACTTTTAACAAAATCATATGAGTTCGCACAAGCAGTAGCAACAGACGAGACGTTAAAAAACGATACAGTTAGCGCTGTAACAGAAATGGCTGCACCAGTAGTAGGTACAGCAAAATCATTAGCACAAACTGCTATCGAAGCAAAAGACCGTGCAGATGAAAGCCAAGAAACAATTGGTATCTTCGGCTTAATGAAAATGTTAAAAGACCCTCAAGTACAAAATGCATTCCGCTTTTTCAATGCATTCTTACAAGTAAACGCTGAGCGTCAAGCCAACAAATAGGACTAGAAGGACGGAGGATTATTCAATCATGTCAAAAGAAATCGTCATCTTAGGTGCTGGTTATGCTGGTGTGTTATCAGCTCTTACAGCGCGTAAGTATTTAAATGCTAACGAAGCAAAAATCACAGTAGTAAACCAATTCCCTACACACCAAATCATCACTGAACTTCATCGTTTAGCTGGTGGTACAATTGCTGAAGGCGCAGTTGCGTTACCACTAAAACGTATCTTCAAAGGCTTAGATGTAAACTTAGAAATCGCAAAAGTAAACAGCTTTAACGTAGATGCTAAAAAAGTAGAATTATCAAATGGTAAAACTTTATCATATGACACATTAGTCGTTTCTTTAGGTAGCCAAACTGGATTCTTCGGTATCCCGGGCTTAGAGGAAAACTCTATGGTGTTAAAATCAGTTGACGAAGCAAACAAAATCCGTGAACACATCGAAGGACGCATTAAAGCATACGCTGAGTCTAAAAACGAAGCTGACGCAACAATCGTTATCGGTGGTGGCGGTTTAACAGGTGTTGAGCTTGTTGGTGAAATCGTTGATAACTTCCCGAAAATCGCTGCAAAATACGGCGTAAAATTCGAAGACTTAAAAATTAAATTAGTAGAAGCTGGCCCACGCATTTTACCAGTATTCCCATCTAACTTAATCGACCGTGCTACAGAATCATTAACAAAACGTGGCGTTGAGTTCATTACATCTACACCAGTAACGGGTGTTAAAGGTAACGTAATCGAGCTTAAAGACCGCGAGCCAATCGTAGCGAACACATTAGTATGGACTGGTGGGGTTGCGCCACTTCCATTAGTAGCTGAATCTGGTTTAGCTGCTGACCGTGGGAAAGCAACAATTAACGACTTCTTACAGTCTACATCTCATCCAGAAGTATTCGTTATTGGTGATGCTTCTGCACATATTCCAAACCCAGGTGACCGTCCAACTTACGCACCAACTGCACAAGTTGCATGGCAACAAGGTGAAGCTGCTGGTTACAATATCTTCGCTCAAATTAAAGGCGCTGATATGAAAGAATTCAGCTTCACAAACTCTGGTACATTAGGTTCTTTAGGCCGTAAAGATGCAATTGCAACAATCGGCGCTAGCAACACTCAATTAACAGGTCTTGCTGCTACATTAATGAAAGAAGCTTCTAACATCCGTTACATGACGCATATTAAAGCTTTATTCGGTTTAGCATACTAATCTTTTCAATCACGTTCCTCATTGCGTGAAAACCCGCACTTGTCTCCCTACGACAAGTGCGGGTTTATTTTTTAGCTAATTGCGTACATTCTGTAAGAAAGTGCAGCAAGAATATGAGCTTGCAAAAGAACTATTGTGTTAGGTGAAATAGCAATAAATAACAAAAGTACTGAAAAAAAATTGTTTACTCAAATAGACGGGACGACAAAAAGAAAATGGCAGAAAAAATAGCACCATTTCTTCTACCACTTTATACATAAATTATGTAAGAAAACATATCTGCTAATAAAAAAAACCGATGAACATAAAGTTCATCAGCCTATGCGTGCGAAGCGACGTCCTACTCTCACAGGGGGAACCCCCCAACTACCATC
>NZ_MASJ01000035.1 GCF_001700315.1 Caryophanon tenue
AATTTACTTTCTAGGCGGATAATGGAAATCTGTCCGAACTCCACGATTGTTTTTATCTAAAATATATACAGATTTATTAACTTTACTATAAGGGGTCCCGCCATAAAAATGCGGATTTACAACGTTAAGCGATGTCTAGCAGTCATAAACATTTGATACAGCAACGATAAGAAGCAAATGTCTTATAAACGATTGTTTTTGAGATAGAATGATTGCGCTTTAAAAAACAGCTATATTTTCATCAAAAGTTGTTTCAAAACATTGCTCAAAAACAAAATCTTACTAACCAGCGTTAATAAGATTTCTTATCGTTGGTAATCCGCGAAAATCTGACGAGACCCCATATTGATTTATCGCTTTTTTATGATGAACTCTTCATATTCTGCCCAAACTATGTATGCTAAACCGATTAATAATGCAAAAATAGCACATATGCTTAAAGGGTTGCCAATAAATTCTAACATTGCGTTAAATAATTCTTCATTCCAATTTGATGAACTTGAACCATAGATAGCGGCGCTTATATATCTCGTTGAAAATAGAAATGAGGCGATTGCTATAAAAGTAACACCTGTTCCACGTTTGTTCATAGAATTCTCCTTCTAAGTAAGTTGATTTTTAATATTTCGAGAAAAGTTTAGTAAATTCCTTTATTGGAATAGCTAACAATAAATTGTTAAAAAGATTCCCAAACCACTGTTTGGTAAACAAAAAGCAGCTGAGACAAGAATGTCTAGCTGCTTTATCGAAGTTTTCCGATGAGTTAATTGGGAAACTTTTTGTATATTTAACTTGCGTAATTCCGCAGATATGACTATGATTAACACAATAAAATGAACGTAAAAAAACCTCTCCACAGTGACTAGTTTCGGATTGCAGTCCTAGACTAATCGCTTTATCGTATCTCGTACATACGATGCAGCATTTCGGGAAAGGTAATTTCAAAGTTTGAATATATAGTGCAAGCACTGATATAGGCATTATTATATCTAGTCTTCTACTGTCGTTCAAGTCTTTTAGATTACTTTTCATCAAAATTGTCATTACTGACGCTTGCATCGCATATATTTACGATGTAGGCGTTTTTTCGTTCCCCAGAGGAGAGAACCATTATGACAACAATCACATTAAAAGCACAAGAGCTTAAAAGATACTCACTATTTAAGAAACAGGATGAGATGGACCGAGACATTTGGCGCTATGTCGATTGGTTACAAGAACATCATGTACGTCAATCGGTGATTGATGTACTGCGTAATTTAGGCAGTCGAGCATTAATGTATCTAGGGATTGCATTTCCAAAACAACAAACGATCGCAAAAGATTTAAAGCTGTCCGATAAAACCGTCAATCTTGCCATTAAAGACTTAGAGGCATTGGGGATTATTGAGAGTAGACGAACCCTTAACGGTTGGCGAGCATCAGGGAAAGTGTATCAAATCAAGCCATTTTGTCTCGAAAGGTTAAGTCAGAAGGTAAAGTCAGTAACATGCGTCAAACCTAGTCATACCAACGACTTCACCCTTGTTTCTGATTTTGAACCATATCCAACTAAACAAAAGTTCTTAAAAAAAGACGTTGCCCCTACGGGAGAAACGTCTCATTCGCAAAATACAGTAAAAACTTTTTATCAAAAATTAAAAGCGTTAGTACAAGCTCGTAAGGGCGCTATACAAGGCTTTAGTCAACTTATGAAGGTTATCTTCGGCAAAATGAAGAAAATGCGCTCAGAAGGCACGTTAGGCATGTCAAACAGTCAATTAGAACAGATTATGTACCAGTCACTGGATGTTTTACTGCATAAACAAGGTGTGAAAAACGAGCAGGCAATGCTAAACGCCATTATTAACAACAAAATTAGCGATATGACAACGCCACAAGCGACTCCTTCAGCTGCGCCAGCCGCAAAACGTACGGAAGTATTGCCGGATTGGTTTGCAACACGTCACGAGCGTGTCGAGACAGTCCTTTCAGCCGAAGAGGAAGCAGAATTAGCGGAAGCTCGTGCACGAGTATTGAAAAAATTGGGGCTCGCGTAACCTTTTTTGAAAATCAGCTCAAAAAGGCTTCTTTGTGTTGCCCATTTTTAATTCCAACGCAAAAGTTACGGAAACAAAACTGCATTTTTAGAAAAATAAAGTCGCCCAGCTGCGTGAAAAAGCGGTTTTGTTTTTTCTCCAAAACATGATTCACTTTTTTTCGCGGTATGCGCATTTTTGTGAGAAAGAGCATAAGGGAAACGTGCTTGCACATTCGTGGCAAGACCAGGCAAAGCCTCGTGTTTCGCTGGTAGCGTGATTTTTCAAAAAGGGCTCAAAATAAGCCCTACGAAAATCGCAAAAGGGCTCAAAATGAGCCCTATGTTTTTTGTGTGTTTGGTAGAAAAACTGATGGCGAGTTGAGGTATTTTGAATGTCAAATTCATTTAAACTGAAACTCAAATTTGAAATTGTTGGTGTCATTTTTTCTCGTAACTTTTTTTCAAATCGTCAAAAGTTGCTAAGAGCTATGTGTGATTTTTGAGTGAAGGGCAAGCTACGGGTTTGGGTACCCAAACGCCTGCGCCACTTATTGATCTTGCCATAAGGGCAAGATACGGGTTTACCATGGTAAGCCCCTCAATAAGCTCCGCATCTTGCTAGGAATATTCCTAGAACCTTTCTCCATTTGCTCACGTGCAATGGTGTCGCTGCGCTCGAAAAAACAAAAAAGCAAAAACCCCAAAGGGCGCACTTACGCACCTTCCTTTTTTCTGCGAAAAATGGAGGTGCTCCATGCGTCAAAATAAGAGACACATTCGTTAAAATAACTGCGTTATGTTGACGCTTTGCTATTTATAATTGACCGCGAGCCTCGGCTTGCAAAGCGTAAAAAATCGTTGGACGGTTCGCTACGCTACCGCCCACGCTTTTTAGCTTGCATACGCAAGCTTCTCACGATAAACCCATAAACCACCTCATCGTCTCAAAAGAGCGCAGCCATCTTTTGTATCTCGCTGTATCTACTGTATCTTTCACAGCCGTTTAAACACCACAGGAGGCCCCTAGAGCGTTTTTACAAGGCGAGGGATAGAGAAGGTAGGGAAAGCCTTATAAAAACGGTGAAAAGCGCTGTTTTGTATGCAGGATTTTATGCACGTGGGCGCAGCTGTCGAAAAACGTCGAATCGCATGAAATCAACGTTTGTGCGGTACTGCATAAAAAGCTGTATAACGCACGGACACAAAGAAACCCACGAAACGCTGTTGTAGCGCGCTTTGTGGGTTTTTGGTACATTCCCAAACTTTGATTTGGGAATCTTTTCTGTATTAGTATGTATACGTTACTCTTCTTGTAATACGAAAGGGTCTATCCACATATCGATATCTAAATCGGCATTGATTGCAGATATAAAATGAGCAACGTCAGAATAAATACAGAGACCAGGTGTTTCACCATTTATAATACTAACGACCAAATAAATTCTAACACTTAAATCGTATTCTGCTTTTAGTTCATTAATAGCGGTCACTTTATTTTGGAACGTTGTGACAAGAGGCTGTAAAACGTCATTCACATCCCAATTAGATTGAGTTTCTGTGTGATATTCCCAAGCTGTAAATGGGCGAAGGTGAGGCTCTTTCAAGACATCTCCTTTTTTATAAGCGCAATTAGGCTCTATTTGCAATTTATTTGTAACACTGTCTAGCGGAAAGTCATTCAATTCACTATTACTTTGAAATGTTAAATAAGCGTTAGTGGTTAATTTACTTTCTAGGCGGATAATGGAAATCTGTCC
>NZ_MASJ01000036.1 GCF_001700315.1 Caryophanon tenue
GATGTTTGTTCACATCTGCCTTGCCACACGACGTGGCGTTTTTGGCAGATGTTCCGCTTAAAAGCGCATGCTCCTGCGGTTACTCGTCGGAGAAAAACATTGCTTTTCCTGCTGAAGTCGCCGCTTGTGTCGGGACGCACCTGCAAATTCTTATCATCTCAACACACTTATTTTCATCAGAAATAGAGTTCTGTCCCATCCTCTTTTATCATTATGCAAATACTGCTTTAATATGCTCAAATGCCCAATCTAATTCTTCTTTTGTAATAATGAGTGGTGGCGCAAAGCGAATTACTGTATCGTGTGTTTCTTTACATAATAAACCTTTTGCCATTAACGCTTCACAGTATGGACGAGCCGCTTCTGTTAGCTCAACACCGATAAATAATCCGCGTCCACGTACCTCTTTAATAATTGGGTTATCAATCGTTTTTAATTTGCTTTGGAAATACTCGCCAAGTTCTAATGAACGCTCCGCTAATTTTTCATCAAGTAAGACATCAAGTGATGCGATTGATACTGCACATGCTAATGGATTCCCACCGAATGTAGAACCGTGTGAACCAGGGTTAAAGACACCTAAAATATCTTTATTTGCTACGACACATGAAATTGGGAACACGCCTCCGCCAAGCGCTTTACCTAAAATTAGCATATCAGGTGTAATCCCTTCCCATTCATACGCAAACATTTTTCCTGTACGCGCTAAACCACTTTGAATTTCATCGGCAATAAATAATACATTGTGTTCTTTACATAAGTCTGCTGCTGCTTGAATAAAGCCAGCTGGTGGAATTAAAATACCGGCTTCCCCTTGAATTGGCTCAATGATAAATGCAACAGTGTTTGGCGTAATTGCTTCTTTTAGCGCATCAATGTCACCATATGGTACAAGCGAGAAGCCTGGCAACATCGGACCAAATCCACGCTTATACTCTGCTTCTGATGATAATGATACCGCGCCCATTGTACGTCCGTGGAAATTGCCAATACAACCAATAATATGTGCTTGGTTTTCCGCAACACCTTTTACTTCATAACCCCAACGACGAGCTGTTTTAATCGCTGTTTCGACAGCCTCAGCACCTGTATTCATTGGTAATACCATATCTTTGCCAGTTAATTTTGCTACTTTTTCATACCATGGGCCAAGTTGGTCAGAGTGGAAGGCGCGAGATGTTAAGGTTACGCGGTCTGCTTGGTCCTTTAATGCTTGAATAATTTTTGGATGACGATGCCCTTGGTTCACAGCTGAATATGCAGATAACATATCCATATATTCATTGCCTTCTGGATCCTTTACCCATACACCTTGCGCTTCTGAAATGACGATTGGTAGTGGGTGATAATTATGTGCGCCGTAGTTTTCTGTTGTTTCGATTACTGTTTTTGAAATTGTCATTGTAAATGCCCCCGTTAATAAGTTTTGTGAAAAATCCACACTCATCTATACATAAGCAATTTCTGTGCCAACTGTGAAAGGTAGTAGTTGCGTATCGTTAAAAGTATATATTAAAAAATTTTGCGCAAGAAATTTTGCTTTCGGTCATATATGCAAAAAATTTTGCGTTATACTGTAGTTAGGAGTGATGACGATGACAGATGCACAATTAAAAGTGCTGTATGAACAAATTATTGAGCGTGTCGATATTGGCATTCATGCGATTGATGTGAGCGGGAAAACGATTATTTATAATAAAAAGATGCGCGATTTAGAATCGATGACAGCAGAAGATGTCCTGCATAAAGATTTGCGCGATGTGTTCGCGTTTCGTGAAAATGAGCATAGTACGCTACTGAAATCATTGCAGCAACAACAACAAGTGCGCAATGTGAAGCAAACGTATTTTAATAATCGCGGTGTCGAAATTACGACCGTCAATCAAACATTTCCGGTTGAAGCGGAAGACGCATTAATTGGCGCAGTAGAACTAGCAACGGATGTTACGAAAATGGAGCGCTTAATTCGCCATAAGCTGGCGCATACGCAAACGGACTATCGTTTTGAGCATATTAGCGGGAAATCTGCGAGTTTACAAGAGGCGATTGATGTCGCAAAACGTGCAACACGTACACAATCTAATGTATTAATTATTGGTGAAACGGGGACGGGGAAGGAGTTATTTGCCCAAAGTATTCATGCGGCTTCTGCGCGTAGTGTACGCCCATTTGTATCGCAAAACTGTGCGGCTATTCCAGATTCATTAATAGAGAGTATTTTATTTGGCACAACAAAAGGCGCTTTTACAGGGGCTGTTGATGCACCAGGTTTATTTGAACAGGCACAAGGGGGCACGTTATTATTAGATGAATTAAATTCGCTCAATATTCACTTACAGGCGAAGCTTCTACGTGTATTGCAAGAGAAAAAAGTGCGTCGCTTAGGGAGTACGACGGAAATTCCTGTAGATGTACGTGTTATTGCAACGATGAATGAGGATCCCATTGATGTCATTCGAGCGGAGCGCCTACGCAAAGATTTGTATTATCGTTTAGCCGTGATTACAGTATTTATTCCACCGTTACGGGAGCGAACGGACGATATTCCGATTTTAATCGGGGAGTTTTTACAAAAATATAATGCGTTATTTGAAATGCGTGTCGAGCGTATTTCGCCAGATGTTTTGCAATTTTTTATGCAGCACGATTGGCCAGGGAATGTACGTGAATTAGCACATGCGATTGAAGCATCGATGAACGTTATGCAACATGAACTTGAAATTGAAATGCACCATTTACCGTATCATTATCGTAAGCAGCAGCCCGTCGTACAGCCTACGCTTCGAATAACGTCAGATAGTACATTGCCATTAGCAGAACAATTATTACAATTAGAACGACAAGTGATTATACAAGCGTTACAACAGCATGAAGGACATATTACTAATACGGCAAAGCAGCTAGGAATGAGCCGTCAAAGTTTGCAATATCGTATGAAGCGATTAAACATTACAACAAACGGCATGAAGTAACGAAAAGGGGATGGGATGATGAGAAAATGGATGATCGCAAGTGTACTAGCAACCGTATTATTAAGTGCCTGTACAGAGCAAACAAATTTGACTGAAGAGGAGGATGTGTCACGCACTTCTCATGAACATGAAGACGTAGTTGCTGAGGAAGAAAACGGTGAGGAGCCGGCAACAGTACCAGTGACTGAAATACCGTCGACGGAGCTTGATGACGACAGTGAAGCGACTGAGCCGTTAACCTATGAACCACCTGTGAGTACAACGGAAGCGGGTAAATTATATGAGGACATGTTTGTAGCAATGAGTGCGCCACAACTTTCAACATATAAAGCCCAAATTGCTGTGAGTGAGCAGTTGCAGTGGGAAGAAGCAGGGCATCCGATGCAGCAAGTCATTACACTCGGAGCGACTGTTACGTCACAAAATACAACGACGTATCAGCGCATGATGGAAGGCGAATATATTCAAGAGTTTGAAGATACACGTGAAAACTTATCGATTGCGGCATATGAACAACTTGATGATGAGTATGCAGCATATTTTATGGAGCAAAATAGTTGGTATCGTACAGACCCAACAACACTACGTACAAAATTACCGGCGGGCTTATATTTTGAAGTGCCAGACGCGTTATTAGGATTCTTTTCACTAGATACGGACCGCTTTACGATAAAAAGTGAAGAGCAAGACTACGCTGTCCTTACAATCACACTGGAGCAAGAAGAAGCCTCACACATTGTTGAGAAGCTAATGCGTGAAGACGATTATAGCCGAGTTGCGCCGTTACAAAAGGTAGGAGCGACGGTTGATTTGACAATTGTCAAAGGGGAAGAGCCGGTTTTATTAGATATGACTGTTGAGTTTAATGGCGAGGGCAGTACTGGAAGTGTGACACATACATCAACGATTACGTTTATGCAGTTAAATGAACCGTTAGTCGTAAATGTGCCAACAGATGTTTTAAATAGTGCTCAATTATATGAGCCACAATAAATAAAAAATGGGCACGGACGAAGGTGATTTTCGTCCGTGCCTAGTTTATTATTTCAACGGTAATGAAGCGACTTCATATAAATAGTCACCTAAAACGCGTAATCCTTTGTCGAAGTTTTCTAAGTGGAAATGCTCGTTCGGTGCATGGAAGTTTTCACTATTTAAACCGAAGCCCATTAATACAACTGGTAATTGTAGCATTTGATCAAACGCTGCCACGATTGGAATAGAGCCACCGCCACGAATATATGCAGTCGGTACTTCATACACACGCTCATATGAACGACCTGCTGCTTGAATCACAGGGTGGTCAAACGGTGTAATGTATGCAGGCCCTTTATCGAACTCTGAAATCGTTACGTCAACACCTACTGGCTTATGCTTTTCAACATGTGCGCGTAGTTTCGCAACAATTTCGTCTGGGTCTTGGTCGGGCACTAAACGACATGTGATTTTGGCGCCAGCTTCAGCCGGTAAGACCGTTTTAATGCCTTCTCCTGAGAAGCCACCAAATACACCGTTCACTTCTAATGTTGGACGTGCCCATGTTTGTTCTAAATAAGAATAGCCAGCTTCACCGAATAGCTCTGTTACGCCAACTTCTTCTTTTAATGCTTGTTCATCAAAGTTTAAATCTTTATAAGCTTGGCGTTCTTCGTCTGATAGTGGACGTACGTTGTCGTAGAAACCATCCACTTGAATTGTGCCGTGCTCATCACGGAATGACGCTAAAATATTTGCAAGCGCGTGGATAGCATTTTGAACACCGCCACCGTAAAGACCTGAATGTAAGTCACCTTTTGCACCACGTACGTCAATTTGAATGCCGGCTAAACCACGTAAGCCGTAGCATACAGCTGGTTTTCCTGGTGCGTAAAGTCCCGTATCTGAAATTAAAATTAAATCAGCGGCTAACTTTTCTTTGTTGGCATCGACATAAGCAGGTAAGTGCGCACTGCCGATTTCTTCTTCGCCTTCAATTAAAAACTTCACGTTTACTGGTAATGTTCCGTCTAACGCAAATAAAGCTTCGATTGTTTTTAAGTGCATAAATACTTGCCCTTTATCATCTGAAGCACCGCGCGCGAATAATTTATTGTCGCGAATTGTCGGTTCAAATGGTGCCGTTTCCCAAAGTTCTAACGGGTCAACTGGTTGTACGTCATAATGTCCATAAAAAAGAACAGTAGGTGCGCCTTCAGCATGAAGCCATTCACCATAAACGACCGGATGACCTGCTGTTTGGTCAATCGAGACATTTTCAATCCCTAAGTTTTTTAATTTTGTTGCAAGCCAGTTTGCGGCCGTTTGCATATCTTCTTTGTGTGCCGATAATGCACTAATGCTTGGGATGCGTAAAAATTCATTTAGCTCTGCTAAGTGAGCGTCACGATGCTCTGCGAAGTAAGCATCTAGTTTTTGTAGTTGAGACATATGTACTCCTCCTCCTGTGTAATTACTTGTAGTATAGCATAGGAAGTGTAAAAAGCTTCGGTTTCGGAAATATCGCAACTTACACGAAAAGGTTCCCTATATTACAACAATGTAAGGAATTTGAAAGCTCATTCGATAGAGTGTAAGGTCAGACTTTGCGATACTAAAGTCAACAAGTTGAACGGAGGTAACGCATATGTTAGAAGGAGTTTACGAAGAATATAACCGCTATATTTATCACTTATGTTTAAAGCTTACACGCAACACGGTGGAAGCGGAAGATTTAATGCAGGAAGTTTGGGTAAAGGTGGTACGCTATGAATCATACGTACATAATGTGGACCATGTCAAAGCATGGCTAACAACAATTACGATGAATACATTCCGCGATCGCTATCGTAAAAATGTGCGTCGCAGTAAATATATGATGCACCAACCTGAAACATTAGACGTACCTGTTCTTGATTTAGTTCCCAACCAAGAGCTTTCTACAGAAGAAAAAGTGGAAAAGGACGTTATTTCGCAATTAGTCCAAACGAAAATGAATGAGCTAGACGGCATTTACCAAAAAACATTATGGTATTTTTACGTTGACCAATATTCACTTGCTGAAATCTCAGACTTAATGCGTGTATCAATTGGTACAGTGAAATCACGCTTATTCCGTGCAAAAGCACGTCTAAAAGAAATGCTTATCGCAGACCGTGGTATTGCTGAGGCAATTTTACCAGCATAATGTAATGTGCTGGACAGACCGCTTCTGTAATCTAGCATAAAACATAAACAAAGAGCCAATTCCCTGAATCAGCGAATTGGCTCTTTTTTAGTTGCGTTTATCGAGTAAACATTTATTGAAAATGGTACGCAATGTATCAATTTCTTCAGTCGTCAACATACCAAATAATTTATCGAATAATGTATCGACATGTGATTGAGCCGTATCAAGCATTTCGTAGCCAGCGTCTGTAATATGAATAAGCGCTGCACGACGGTCGACTTCATTTTGTTTACGTTCGACAAGACCTGCTTTAATTAGTTTAGTTGTCAGAACCGTTACACCACCAGTTGTCACTTTTAAATGCTCTGCAATCGCAGACGGGCGTTTCGGTCCTTCGTTTGCTAAAAATCGTAACAAAAGTATATGTGATTTGGAAAAGCCAAGTTCATTGTGCTGATTCCATTCATTCATTAATTTGCGTTCCAGCGACGTCACAGTTTCAAAAAGGGCAGATATTGATTGTTGCTTTTGTGGATCCATACGATCATCTCCCAAAACGATAATGATAAAACGCCTATCGAATATTCGATAAGCGTTTTGTAAGCTACTACATATCCATCGCAAGCTTTTGCATTGCATGTAACTCGAAAGCACGTACTTTACGAGGAATAAAACGGCGAATATCCATTTCATTATAACCTACTTGAATACGTTTTGAATCAATTAAGATTGGGCTACGCAACATACGTGGGTATTGTTGGATAAGTGCATATAATTCTTGAATTGATAATTGATCGATATCAATATTCAAGTTTTTAAAATCATTTGAGTTTGTCGCAATAATTTCATCCGTGCCGTCTTCCGTCATGCTCAATACCTCTTTAAACTCTGCTAAAGACAGTGGGTGAGATGTAATACGTTTCTCTGTATATGAAATATTATTTTCTTTTAACCATTTGATTGCTTTTCTGGATGAAGAGCAGCTCGCTTGTGTATAAATTGTTACTGACATTCTTCATTCCTCACTTTCTGATTCATCGATTTGATATATTTATCTTACCACTAAGCTACTTGTAAAATCAATATGATTTAGCTTACAATTATGTAAAGTTTGTAAATCGTAACGTAGCAAAAAATTCTTCTCTCTACTATATACGATGCAAAGTCGAGAAAGTTTCAAAAAGACGAAAAATTGACAGCACTTTTTTACATGGGTTGGTGTAGGACTAGAAATAGGCGTAATACGAGTGCGATAGGGTCTCAAGAAAGATATTTTTTTATGAAGCGCAACGGAATATGAAAGTAGAAAGTGAGATTGGGGCAAAAAGAAATATCCTTCAGCAACGACAACTGCTGAAGGATATTTTTGTGCTTTAGGTGCTACGCTACATAGCGGACGCGTTTCGCAGACATGGCTTAAGGTAAACACGATGTTCCTCTATTAAAAGCTCCTGCTCCTGCGGTACCTCGTCGCAGAAAAACATTGCTGTTCCTGCTGAAGTCGCCGCTTGTGCCGGGACGCACCCGCACATTTTATCATCTCAAGACACTCATTTTCACCAGAAATAGAGTTCTGTCTCAATCTCGCTTTATTTTTATTTTTGTTCGCCTGTTGTGAACCAATCTTGGACGTTCCAAATTTTCGTCACTAAGCCTTCATAGAATTCTGGCTCATGCGATACGAGAACGATTGTGCCTTTAAACTCTTTCATGGCACGTTTTAATTCTTCTTTCGCATCGACATCTAAGTGATTTGTCGGTTCGTCAAAGATTAACCAGTTCGCAGGGTCCATCATTAATTTACATAAACGAACTTTTGCTTGCTCACCACCAGAAAGTGAGTTCAGTGGACGTGTAATATGGTCTGTTTTTAAACCGGCTTTTGCAAGTGCTGCGCGTACAGCTGCTTGCTCCATTGACGGGAAGGCATTCCATACATCGTCAATTGGTGTGATTTTGTCAGCTTTTACTTCTTGCTCGAAGTATGAAGGCTCTAAGTAGTCACCTAAAATAACGGTACCATCTAAAGGTTTTACTTTGCCTAGCATTGTTTTTAATAACGTTGATTTACCAACACCGTTCATGCCGACTAACGCAATTTTTTCACCGCGCTCAATATCGAACGTAAGTGGTGGTAAAAGTGGTTTGTCTTTATCATAACCAATGACTAAATCTTTTGCTTCTACAACATAGCGGCTCGGTGTGCGGGCTTCTTTAAAGCCGAATTCTGGTTTTACAGCTGTTTCAGGGCGGTCAATACGCTCTAAACGGTCCAGTTGTTTCGCACGAGATTTCGCACGACCAGTTGTTGAATAACGTGCTTTGTTTTTCGCGATAAAGTCTTCTTGTTTTTTAATGAATTCTTGTTGCTTTTCGTATGCATCAATATGCTGACGCTTATTAATTTCAGCAAGCTCTAAAAACTTTTCATATGTCGCTGTGTAACGTGTCATTTTTGAGAATTCTAATTGGAAAATCACATCTACGACTTCGTTCATAAATTCTGTATCATGCGAAATTAATAAAAAGGCATGTGGATACGATTTTAAGTAGTTTTTTAACCACGTAATATGCTCTTCGTCTAAATAGTTCGTCGGCTCATCCAGTAATAATACTTTCGGCTTTTCAAGTAAAAGCTTTGCTAACAGAACTTTCGTACGTTGACCACCAGAAAGTGCTGCAACATCACGATCTAATCCGATGGCATCTAAACCAAGACCGCGCGCAATATCGTCAATTTTCATATCGAGTGTGTAAAAATCGCCTGCATCTAATGCGTCTTGAATTTCAGCCATTTCATCTAATAATGCTTCAAGGTCAGCGCCATCTTCGCCCATTTTCATTGCAATTTCGTTTAATTGCTCTTCTTTTTTATATAAAGGTAAAAATGCATCTTGTAACACATCACGCATCGTGCGTCCGGCTGTTAATACCGTATGTTGGTCTAAGTAACCGTAATGTGTGTTCGGTAGCCATTCAACTTTTCCCGTATCGTGAATTTGTTGTCCTGTGATAATACCCATCATTGTTGATTTACCAACACCGTTAGCACCTACTAAACCAATGCGGTCACCTTCTACAATGCGGAATGACACGTCTTTAAATAATGTGCGGTCACCAAATGAGTGTCCTAAGTTTTCTACTGTTAAAATTGCCATAGTTTCCTCCGTATTTACGTATTTATTCCATGAAAAAACAGCTAGGGCGTATTATAGCGCCGCAAGCTGCTTGTTTAAGTCGGCAAGACGTTCTTCTAATGTATTCAAACGCTCAACTGCTTTCGTTACTGAATCTGCATGACCAAGTGACTCTAATTTTTCTAAATCACCTTGTAGGTTAATGTAGTCCATTTTTAGCTCTGCAATTTGAGATTGAATGTCGCTTTTTGTTGCCATAGCACAATTGCTCCTTTAGAACAGATTTGTTTTCTATTTTAGCATAGAGTATTAAGAAAGCCCACGTATTTTGATTGTGAAACTTCAATGACATTCAAGGAAATTCCAATGAAACCGATACAACGATATAGAGAATGTGAAAGGGAGTTTTTATATGAATATGCGTACAGCTATTGTTGTCGGAGCAACGGGCTTAACTGGTCAAGCATTAGTGAAGGAACTGTGCGAGCGTGAAGAATACGTATCGATTACAGCGATTGTAAGACGAGCGCTTGCGTTTGAGCACCCGAAACTAGAAGTGTTAGTCAAGTCGTTTGATGAAATAGAAGAAGCTGATTTACCACCTGTACATGATGTGTTTTGTTGTCTAGGTACAACACAAAAAAAAGCGGGCTCAAAACAACAGTTCGAGCGCGTCGATTTTGAGTATCCGATGCGCATTGCATCGCTCGCTAAGAAAAAGGGTATTCCTCATTTTTGTGTTATTTCTGCAATGGGCGCAAGCGAAAAATCGCGCTTTTATTACAGCCAAGTGAAAGGGAAACTAGAAGCGGAGCTAACGGCTTTATCATTAGAGCGTTTAACGATCGTGCGTCCGTCGCTATTAACAGGCGACCGCTCAGAATTTCGATTAGGGGAAAAGGCTGGTGAATTCGCACTGCGCATCGGCAATCCGCTATTAGTTGGACCGATGAGAAAATATCGTTCCATTTCTGCAACGCAGCTAGCGATTGCTATGGTATGCATCGCATTATACGAACAGCCTAAAAAGGTACGTATTTACGAGTCAGCACAGTTGAACCAATTTGCGTATCCACTAGCTGAAATAGAACAAGACATTTCATTTGATTGGTCAAAGCATCAGCAAGGTGAGGATGACGCACCGGTTGATGAGGACATTGTATTTGATCGTACAAAACTAAAAAAGCTCGATGACGAGTAACAAACATCGTCCGAAAGGCTGAAATTGTCTTGTTTGAAACATCGCCAATGTTATTGTAGAAATGTTTTGTTACAATAGAGGCGATAAGAGATTTAGGAGGATAAAACGAATGAAAGTTTTATTAGTAGACGGCACAATTTTTGGTCGCAAAACAGGCGTTCTTTTAGAGACGATTGAACAACATATTAAGAAATACAATGCGGAGTATGATGTGCAAATTTTATCATTCTCTAAGTTACAGCATCAAATTTTAGACGGTAGCCCATTAAATGATGACATGAAATATATGATTCAGCAATTTGAAAAGGCGGATGCCTATGTATTTGCATCACCAATTTTCCAAGCGTCGATTCCAGGTGTATTAAAAAATGCATTCGATATGATTCCACCAAAAGCCATGCGTTATAAACCAGCAGCTATCGTGGCAAATGGCGGCACAACACAACATCATTTAGTAATCGAGCATCAGTTAAAACCAATTTTAGATTATTTCCGTACATTAGTAACGCCAAACTATGTTTACACACATGGCGCACACTTCAATGAACAAAATGAAATTATTGATGAAGATGTACACGCGCGTTTAGACGAGCTAGCACGAGTTTTTGTAGCATACTGCGAAATGAGCAAAAATTTAGCGGTAGAAAAAGTGGAAGCTTAGGAACGAAAAGGGTAGCAAACGTGCATTGTTTGTTACCTTTTTATTTTTTATAGAATCGAAAAAGGCGATACTCAAATTAAAAAATTTCATGTATAATAAATCAAATTGCATTTTTGTTGCATGATTTTCAAAAACTATAATAATAGGAAGAAACTATTTACTTTATTTTTTGTTAAAGTTTTTTCAAAAAACTATTGCAAAGTTTTAAAACGTTAGGTATATTATTAATTGTCCTTAAGAGGACGCCACGAAATGACAGTTCTTCAAAAAACTTTTAAAAAAGTTGTTGACGACAAAGTTGAGTGGTGATAATATAAAGAAGTTCGCTTAACACGAACGAAAAAACATGAACCTTGAAAACTGAACAACAAACGTTGATGAAACATAGTCGGTTTAACCGACAAAATTATGACATCTTAAATGATGCCAGTAACATCGAGAACTTCGGTTTGAGATGAAAAATTTGAGCTTAACT
>NZ_MASJ01000037.1 GCF_001700315.1 Caryophanon tenue
TGCCTGCCTGAATATATGCGTTATTTGATTACGGGCTTACAGTGAGCTTAGTCATAATTTTTTTTCGAATGTGATTAGCACCAATAGCAATGATTATTTTCGTGTTCGCATCTAATAAATCCGGCAACGCAGAAAGAGGCCCCTTTACGATAGCCTCTTCCTCAAATACTTCTGTATATTTATCATCGAGTTTTGCCACAACAATATCATTATTAGACGTAATACAATCTGTAATCACTTTACTATGACCGCTATCACCTATTAAGATGTAACGTTGCATATTTAGTTCTCCTTTGTACCTGTGAACTTTGTCATTGTTGCTTGTCCATCAGCACTAATTCCTTCACTAATGAACACCTTTTTAACGGTTAAAAACAAAATTTTAATATCTAATAATAATGAACGATTTTCCACGTACCAAACGTCATATTCGAATTTTTGCTCCCAAGAAATGGCGTTACGTCCATTTACTTGTGCCCAACCTGTAATTCCTGGACGCACTTCATGACGACGTGCTTGACGTGCATTATAAAGTGGTAAATATTCTACTAATAACGGACGAGGACCTACAAAGCTCATATCCCCTTTTAATACATTAAATAATTGTGGTAATTCATCTAGACTAAGTTTACGCAATAATTGTCCAAACTTCGTTAAACGAATTTCATCGGGCAATAGTTCACCATTCTCGTCACGTTCGTCTGTCATTGAACGGAATTTATATACATTAAACACTTTGCCATTCTTACCAGGACGTGGTTGCGTAAAGACAATTGGTGAACCCAACTTTAGTTTAATTAAAATCCCGACAATGACAAATAACCAACATAAACAAATAATCATGATGAAACTAATGAGGAAGTCTAATAATCTTTTCATTGTCCTTACCTCTTCGACACGTATTTTAGCACGTCTTCAAGCTTACTTGTTAAGACACCAAAATCGAAATCAGCAGCTGCTTTTCTCGCATTTTCACTAAATCGTGTATATTCATTTTCATTTAAGCTATAAACTTTCAAAATTTCTTCTGCTAGAGCTTTAGCTGTATTATCTTGCGTGATATAACCGCAGTCATATTTTTCTAATAGGCAATAACCCATCTTAACATTTGAAATGATAGGCTTTCCTGCAGCCATATATTCAAAAAGCTTATTGGAACTATTACCACGCGACCAGTTATATTGACTTTGAGAATAGTTTAAAATATTAAGCGATGATTTTTTTAAAATATATGGGATATTACGTTTATTAACAAAGCCTTTCAACTTTACATTTGTTAAATTTTGTTCGTTAATAAGCGTTTGTAGCTTTTCGAACTCAATGCCTTGGCCATAAATTAAAATTTGAATATCTTTGTAGTCCTTTAAATATGTTGCTGCCTCAACTAAAGTGCTCACATTATTCACTGGACGTAAAGCACCTGCATAAACTACTTTAAACTTATCGTTATCCAAATCTTCATCTATTAGCGCATTGTTAGTAGCTTCTGCATCAAAGAAATCTAAATCGACACCGTTATTAATGTAGAAGCACTTTTCTAAGTTGATTTTACCACCTGAAGCTGTATCCCATTTTTGTTCTTTAATGTAATCGACATCGCCCTCTTTAGTGAAGATAATTGCTTTTGAATTTTCATAAATCCATTTCTCACCTTTAACGAGCATCTTCCCCATAAAACTATTTTCTTTAGCTTTGTTAAAAGAGAATATTGCCTCAGGCCATAAATCACGAACTTCACTAATAGGTGGAATACCTAATTTTTTACTCATTTTAATGCCTGCTACCATCGATAATGGATGTACACTCGATCCAATAATATAATTCGGCCTTGTAGCGTTATCATCAATCCAATTCCAATAGCTTTTCATAACATTACGGTAAAAAGAAAGCATGTTTAACACACGCTTTCCTCCATTCCCTTGTGAACTTACCGATTTTATGAAAATGAAACGAATTCCGTCTTTATGGTCTATTTTATATAAACCTTTTTCAATAGAAATCTCTTCATTCTTCTCATGAAACTGATTTGAACAAATAATTGTTACATTATAACCACGATTCACGAGCTCTTTTGCAAACCAGTAGTGACGTCCACCTTGGTTTTCATACATCGTATTGCCGTAATGATTAATTAACCAAACATTCTTCATTTACGTTACCCTTTAATGTACCAAAGTTCACATATTTGATTGCATCGTCTGAAACTTTTACACAGTTTTTTGTATCTAAAATTTGTGCTTGCTTCATCAGCTTCGTAATTGTCTCTTCATCCATTACTTTAAACTCATCATGGTCTGTTAAAACAACGATTAACTCCGCGTCTTTTACTGCATCTTCAAAATTTGATAATGTGAATTTCACTTGTTCTTGGTGAACATGTGGGTCAAATACTGATACATTATAACCTTCATGTAATAATTCGTTGACAATATCCATTGCTGGACTTTCACGTACATCGTCAATGTTTCCTTTGTACGTTAAACCGAACGCTGCAATCTTTGCATCTTTAGATGAAATTAATTTGTTAATTTGTTTAATTGTAAATGCTGGCATTGAGTTGTTTGTTTTACGTGCTAATGCAATAATTTGTGCTTCTTCTGGTGCTTTTTCAATAATGAAGTATGGGTCTACTGCTAAACAGTGACCGCCTACACCTGGGCCTGGTTGGTGTAAATTCACACGTGGGTGATGATTTGCTAGTGAAATTACTTCTAATGCATCTACCCCTAATTTTTCAGAAATCTTTACGAGTTCGTTTGCTAAAGCAATGTTTACATCACGATATGTGTTTTCCATTAACTTTGCCATTTCTGCTGATAGTGCTGATGTTTCTAAAATTTGACCTTGTACAAATGTTGCATACACTTCTGCCGCTTTTGTTGCAGAAATTGCGTTAATCCCACCTACGATACGTGTATTTTCTACAAGCTCGATTAAAATACGCCCTGGTAATACACGTTCTGGACAATGTGCTAAGTACACATCTACCCCTGGCTCAAAACCAGCTTCACGCAAAATCGGTGCTACGACATCATCAATTGTACGTGGTGGAATTGTTGACTCAATAATGACAACATTGCCTTTTTCTAAATACGGTACGATTGAATTTGTGGCACTTACTACGTATGATAAATCAGCTGTGTTATCTGCATTGTGTGGTGTTGGTACAGCAACGATAAAGCAATCTGCTTTTTCTGGCTGTAAAGAGCCACGTAACTTCCCTGTAGCTACAACTTCCGCCACTACTTCTGGTAAACCTACTTCTTCAATGTGAATTTCTCCACGATTTAATTTTTCAATGGCACGTTCGTTTACATCCACACCTACTACATTCCAACCATGTTTTGCAAACATTGCTGATGTTGGTAATCCGATGTAACCTAAGCCTACTACTGTTAATTTTCTCATATTTAAGCCTCCTTGATTTCCAATAAAATTTTAATTTCTCTTTGTACGGTATTATCAATATCAAATTTTCTTTTGTCACTTTTTTGATTTGAAATTTCTTGTAAAATTTCTTCATTTACTTTATTTTCGAAAAAGCTTTGAGAGGCTAAATAAACATTTTTAAAATTCCCTAACATTTCTTTACATACTTCTAAATCCGACGTAATTGTAGGTATACCATACACAGCCATTTCACACATCATTACTCCTTGGGCATCTAATCTAGTAGGCATCAGTGCATACTTATATTGATTTAACAAATTTGGAAAATCTTTAGGATGAATGAACTCATTAATTATATTCATATTAGACGGTTTAGAGTTATGTATAAAATAATCTCCTTTCCCATAAATATGAAAAGTATAATTTGGATTTTTATAAGCAAATGAAACGACTTGATCTATAGCATACTTAGAATCATCTAAAGGACGAACAGTAATAAAATCTGCCAGACTTTTTTCTTTGCTATAATTCTTACTAATAACATGAAAATTAGCATTATTATTAATAATATGTGTTTTAAAATTTTTAAAGTTCATTTTTAGAGACTTTTCCGCATTTTCCAACATCCATTTACTTACAAATACTACTTCTATTTTATTAAATTTATTAAGCTTATGAAGAAAGTTTCGCATTACTTTAAGTTTTAAAAAATCATATGTTTCTATGAGCAGTTTCTTAAAAATATTAGTTCGTTTAAATTTATAATTTGGAGGATAATATTCATTTATTCTCAACACTTCGTGACCATGAAAAATGAATATTATTTTTTTTACAGATTTATAAATTAAATTTACTAATTTCAAATGATTTCTTAAATTAGGAGCGTGACAAATAATAACGTCATCACTAGAAATCTTTTTCATATCAATCAAACTTTCAAAACTTCTCTTGGTAATAACATCCACTTCTTCAAAAGTATAGTTTGATTTCGCTTCCATAGAGACAACTTTAAATTTAAGTTTATGCTTCAAATAAATTAGATTCCTACTATGTACATATGTCATAGCATACCTTTTTTCCTCTGAAGGGTAGTTTTGTGTAAAAATATATATCAAAGGTTATTCTCCTTTCTAAATTTAATAATCCAAAAACCAATTAACCCTGAAAAAATAGAGGTAATCGCAAGAATACTGTAAGCCCGTAATCAAATAACGCATATATTCAGGCAGGCAC
>NZ_MASJ01000038.1 GCF_001700315.1 Caryophanon tenue
GCGTACCGTACAGGTGCGCTATTTTTTATAATTCGGGCTTACAGAATACTTGAATAACCGATTATTAAAGTTGTGATTTGGAAGTCTTGAAACCTAGCTATTCCAATCCAAATAATAATAAGAACCAATTGAACTGTTTGAATACTCAAATCAATTTTTTGAGCGTCATACACAATATATAAATAATTCACCGGAAAAAAAACATACATCGTAAATAAACTTGGAATTAAATATTTGGAATATACCGCTGACAAAACCCAAGTTTCTCCAAAAAAATACAAAATAATTTCATCGATAAATAAATATAAAAACGAAAAAAGTATAATCCCTGTCACAAAATTAAAAGTCATAATTTTACCATAAGATTTCAACGAGTTACCTTTTTCATCCATTTCTTTACTAGACATATTCTTAAAAATATCTGCTGTCACGCTTCCTAAAATATTAATAGGACTCCTTAATAAACGTTCAGTTAAACTATAAAATCCTAATTCCGTCGAAGAATATAAGAAAGAGACACTTACAATCATACTATTAAGTGAAAAAGTATTTAACAGTTGTATGGGCAGTTGAAATTTAGGAAATTTTTTATATTTCACTAAAGTACTTTTTAAATTTTTCATCTCTACTGATTTAATATTTATTGAAAAATTAAGCTTTTTTTGCAAATGAATTATCCAAATTAATTGAGACAAAAGGAGAGCAATAATCATATATTGATTTAATGCCCAACCAAAAACAATTAAAAATACTGCTAAAATAAGTTGACTTAACCACTTATTATTTGACAGTTCCTTAAATTTCCCTTCTTTAATACCATATTGATAATAAATTTGATAGTAACTCATAATTATTATTGAAAAAGTATATATGCCTGACAAAAAATATGTATTATAAATAGTAAATTTGTCAAATAAATTAAGACCAATAAAAAAAAGGAAGCCTAAAAAAAGCGAATTTATTATACTAATAGTAACAATTTGTGTCAAATCTTTATGAAGGCTATGTTTAGACATAATTGGGATAGCAACTTCTAATCTAAGCGTAGCTATTATAACTCCAATAGTCACACAAGTTAAATACAAAGAATATTCACCAAACTCGTCTGGATTAAATACCCTTGTTATAAGAGGGAGCGTAATAAAAGGGATTAGTTGAGCTAATAAAGTTCCTCTAAATAAGATACTTATTCTTTTTAACATGAATGAATTTTACCTACCTTTACGAAAAAGTTCAGTATATTTCTTTTCATAATATAAGTTAATAAAAGGCATTGCTAACTTCACTACTCTGCCCACGGAAGATATTTCAGAAAATTCATATTTATCTTTATTAACTTTTTGATACGCGTCCCAATAGCGCCACCAAGCTACTATTTGATAAAAAAATTTAGAATGTTTTAAATTAGGTACAATTTTTTCCAGTCTTAAATGATAATTTATAAGGTAACCTTCAATGTTATTAGATTTAAAGTTTTCATTTAAAGTTATTCCATCTTCACTTTGATATTCCACATATTTCAAAACTTTATTAGTGCAAATCAATTGGTGATTTAATCCAACCTGATCGAATATGTAAGCTTCAGGTATAAACTTCACCTCTTTATTTTCAGGAAATTTAAAGTTTCTCAAAACTTCAGTCTTATTCATTTCACAACAATCGCCATAATTTTTGCGATTCTTTCTTCTAGGAAAATGTAAATCTAAATAAGAAATATTTCTCCCACTGAATTTTTCTCCTATAACCTCATTTGTTCGGCTATTTAGACATTTACCTATTATTCCACTCGTAGACGAATCTTTAATTTCAGCAGACATATTATACAATATGTCTACTGCATCATCTGCCATCCAATCATCAGAATCTAAAATTAAAAAATATTCTCCTTCAGCTTTTTCTAAAGCTAAATTAATTGCAGTATATTTTCCACCGTTCTCTTTTAAAAAAAAACGAATTAATAATTCACTTTCATTCATATAATCTTCAATGTATTTTTGTGTACCATCTTTTGATCCATCATCAACAATTACCACTTCAAAATTTTTATTTTTTTGATTTTCCAAGCTTTTCAAACATCTTCCTAATGTATGTTTACGATTATACGTAGGAATAGCTATGGTTAAAAACATTATATATATCCACCTTTTAAATAGTCTTATTTTTTTTTATAAAATTAAGTAGAATTCCTAACATTACATAAATAACATAAAAAAACAGAGTTGAGGTAATTAACATGAAAAAACCATTATATAATGAGCCTCGTGCAAAAATTATATATGCAGAACACACTGTTACAGTTAAAAAGATATTTGGAAAAAGATTAAGGTGGTTTATCAATTTATCAAAATACTTGAACACAAACGCCCAAAATATTGCCAATAACACTCCGTACCACCAAAAGTTAGCAAATAAATCTCCATAGAAAGTAGGGTGCATTGAAAAAGTAGTATTACTAAAATCTCCACTATAAGCTGTTCCCATTGAAACAGCAAAATCTGGTGGTTTTATACCTCCAGAAAGCTGTGTTGGCAGCCAAAAGAGTAGAATTCTCACATATGACGCTCCCTCATTAAACCCTGGAAAATTATTATTAAATTGGATAAAATAATAAAAGGCATTTCTTAGCCCTAACTCTCCGTCATCGCCAATAATTTGATTTAAAATCATCTCATTGATTTCTTTTAAATTAAAGGTACTTATAAAGTACTCCAAGCTTCCTTTTATTCGAATAACCCTTAACATATATACTATATATACCGTAGTTAATGCTAATAAAGAAAGTTGAATTGTTTTTTTAAAACCTATCCCTTTACTTTTTATAATAACTACTATCGCTATTCCTACTATCAAAGGCAATATCTGAATTCTATTTCCTGAAATCATTGCTACTGAGAAAATTATAAGCATACTTATAGAAGCCCATAGATATTTTTTTTTCAATAAAAAGTATAAACCTATGCCTGCCACACCAAAAAAGACATAACTATTCAATCTATATGGATGTAATAAATTTAATTGAGAATAAAAAATATAAAACCTTCCCCATGTAGCCTGTCCTATTCCTCCAAAATGCACAATAGCTATACTCAAAAGCATACCTAAACTCAGTGAAAGAACTATCAAGAAACTTTTACTGATAAACTTTTCATTAAAAGAAGAATGAGAACTCAAACCTTTGAATGTGATTTCATTCTTAGAGACTATTAATCCTCTAGTTATAAGATACATAATATTAAAAATAATCATAAATAATGACGCCTTCGCCATAATAAATAACTTATTAATATCTGAAGTAATCGTCATTTCAATAAATTGTGGGATACCTATCATTATTAATAATGTTCCCCAAAAGAAAATTGCTCTAGATTTCACTTGAAACTCTAGATAACATACTGCAACCAATGATATCAATTGAGTTAACCCAATAATTTGAAGCATTTTATCTACCTCATACCTCTATAAAATTGTTTCATTTACTTTCCAATTTCCATTCGCAGTACCCACTACTTTCTTACGCAAGTCCTCAGTTTCCAGCTGTTGCACTTCCGCTAAAAGTTCTTCAAGCTGCTCATGTTCCATACAGTTCGCTTTCCCTACATGGATTTTCGGGAAGATATTTTCTTCGTGTATTTCTTCAGGGTTTAGAAGTTCTTCATACATCTTCTCCCCTGGGCGAATGCCAGAGAATTCGATTTTGATTTCGTCTTCGGTAAAGCCTGATAAGCGAATAATGTTTTTCGCAAGGTCGACAATTTTTACGGGTTCGCCCATATCGAGTACGAATACTTCACCACCACGTGCCAGTGTCCCCGCCTGTAGTACAAGACGGCTTGCTTCTGGGATTGTCATAAAGTAGCGTGTCATATCTGGGTGCGTTACCGTAATCGGGCCACCTGCAGCGATTTGTGCTTTAAAGCGCGGTACGACCGAGCCTCGAGAGCCAAGTACGTTACCAAAGCGTACAGCCGCAAACGTTGTGTTACTGCGTCGCGCTAAATCTTGTACCACCATCTCCGCAATACGCTTTGTCGAGCCCATGACGTTTGGTGGGTTTACTGCTTTATCGGTCGATACGAGTACAAACTTCGTCGAACCAAATTCATGTGCCGCTTCCGCCACATTTTTCGTACCGAACACATTGTTTTTCACCGCTTCGTACGGGTTATATTCCATTAACGGTACGTGTTTATGCGCCGCTGCATGGTAAATCACGTCTGGGCGGTGCTCGCTCACCACTTCGAAAATACGTTCACGGTCTTGTACATCAGCAATGACTGGTATTAGCTCAGTGCCGTTAAATCCCGCTTCCGTTAACTCCATATGAATCGTGTAAATCGAGTTTTCCCCGTGCCCTAACAATAGTAGCTTTTTCGGTTGGAACTTCATCACTTGGCGACAAATTTCAGAGCCAATCGAGCCCCCTGCCCCAGTAACTAAAATCGTTTTATCCGTTAATGCTTTTGAAATCGCAAGCATATCAAGCTTCACTTCGTCGCGACCAAGTAAGTCTTCAATCTTTACTTCTTTAATATCGTTAACCTTTACTTGCCCTGTCATAACGTCTTCGATTTTTGGCATAATCTTTACTTTTGCCCCTGTTCCAAGGCAGCTTTCATATACATGCTCGATGCCCTTTTTACCAACAGACGGAATGGCAATAATAATTTCTTCAATTTGCTTTTGTTCGACCAGTCGTGGAATGTCCTTCGTTGTCCCGCAAACCGTAACATCAAAAATCTTTAAGTTTTGTTTATTTAAATCATCATCCACTAAGCATACCGGGAAATATGTATCCTCATCGTGACGTTGTAAATTACGTAATAGCATCGTGCCACCTGTACCAGCACCAACAATTAATACGCGCGTTAGCTTTTTCGGGCTACGCAGTAATGTATGACGCTCCTTAATGACACGTACAAGGAAGCGTGAACCACCAATTAAAATCATATGTAATAACCACGTAATTGCTAATACACGTACATACACATCACCAACTAAAATGCTTTGCATAATACCTGCCACTACGATTGAAATCGTGACGGCATATGCAATGATTACAAGTTCACGAACAGATGCAACACTCCATACACGGTCATATAAATGGAAGAAAAACGCCGCAATGTGATGACTAAATAATAGTGTCAATGCACTTAGAATAATTAAGCTGTTCGAATAAACATTTAATGTTGGGTTTAATATCCAATAACTCATAAAAATCGCAGATAGCACGATTGCTGAGTCCAATAAGAAAAATGCAGCATATCTCAACCTGTAATTCATAAATATTTAATACCTCTCTCGTTCCTGGATTTCCAAAATACTACATTCCATTATACAACTAATTAACCATTTATGGGAACAACTTTCCAAGTTTTTTACAGCTTCTTATTATTTGAATAGTACGGACCACCACTTTTTTTGTTTTGCTTCTTTTGGTTCCCATACTATTAGACCTTGATTTTGTATAATTCTCTCATTATTTTCGAGAAGCATATCAATAGTCTCATGATGCTTTTTTTTCTCTAAATAATCTAAACCTGCATTAAACAGCGACGGGCGCGTGCCTACATTATGTGCATCTGAACCGTACGTATGTACTAAATTCGCTTCTACTAGCTGTAGTGCCAGCTGCTGCACGGATTTTCCGAAATGTCCACTTAAGCTTCCGGCTGTTACTTGCGATACGGCCCCTTCACGAATAAGGCGTTCTAAACGCTCCGGCTTTTCCGCAATCCCTTTATTACGCTCTGGGTGCGCAATAATGGGTGTAATGCCTTCATCTAATAATCCATACAGTATGTTTTTCGTATATTGAGGGACATTGCTAGACGGTAGCTCTAACAGCATATAGCGTGAATTCGCTAACGTTAATAAATTCCCAGCTTTATATTGCGCTACAATATCCGGCTGAATGCGGATTTCTTGACCTGTATGCAAGGTAATCCCATAGTGCGCTGCCACATGCTGTAGCTCTTGCACTTGTGCTGTTACAACCGTTGCAGTTACATCGTATTGCGGATGCAACGCATGGGATGTCGAAATAATATCCGTAATCTTCTCTTGCTGTGCTTGTGCAAACATCGCCTTCGTGTCATCAATCGTCGTCGGTCCGTCATCCACACCGTATAGCACATGCGTATGCATATCAATCATGTAATTATCCCCTTCTCTCATTTAACAGAAAAAGAGTAAATGGCACGAATGCCTTTTACTCTGGTTGTCCGTAGTATTGATAATAATAGTGATCACGCTCTAGCACATAATTATTTAAAATTACGCCTAAAATATTAGCTTTAGATGCTACTAGCGCTTCCTTCGCCTTTTGCACCATGGCTTTATCTGCTTCACCTGCGTTAACTACTAGGACAGTCCCATCACAGCGGTTTGATAAAATTTGTGCATCTGTTACAGATAGCACTGGTGGTACGTCAAAAATCACAAAATCATAAGCTGCTGTTACGTCTAAGATGAATTGGTTCATCGATTTTGAAGCAAGTAGCTCCGCTGGGTTTGGTGGAATTGGACCACTTGTCATCACAAATAAGTTTTCCTGTTCGGTCTCATGAACTGCCTCACTCATCGTAATTTGATGCGTCAGTAAATTCGATAAACCTTTTGTGTTTTTCAAATTGAATGTATGATGTACTGTCGGTTTACGCATATCTGCGTCTACTAATAACACGCGTTTACCGCCTTGTGCGTACACAGCAGCGATATTGGCAGAGTTTGTTGATTTCCCCTCACCTGGTGATGAAGACGTCACAATAACCGACTTAATCTCCTTATCAGGATTCGAGAAACTAATATTTGTACGAATCGTACGGAATTGCTCAGATACGATCGCTTTTGGACTTTCAATTGTAATTAACTTACGTGCCAATGTAGAAGGAGTACGCTTAGCACGTTGCTTTTTCTTTTTATTAAACATGTTAACTCGCTCCTATTTTATGCTCTGCGTCGTGTGCTCTTTTGTAAGTCTTTTTCCGTAATCGGACTTACTAAGCCAATTACCGGTAACTCTAATAAATCTTCAACGTCTTTTTCAGATTTGATCGTCGTATCTAAGTATTCTAGTAAGAATGCTAAACCGACACCAATCATTAAACCTAATACAGCAGCAATCGCCATATTCAGGACTTTATTCGGAGATACAGGGCTAGGATTTTCAGAATGCATGGCAGGTGATAAAATATTCACGTTATCCACATTCATTAGCGTTGTAATTTCCTTTTGGAATACGGTTGCAATTGTATTGACAATATCCGTTGCAACTGCATGACTTTCGTCTTGTACGCTTACCGCTAAAATCTGTGAATTATTCGCATTTGATACCGTAATTTTACTTGCTAATTGTGAAGCTGTTAATTCTAAATCTAACTCTGCATTCACAATATCTAAAATTGCCGGACTTTTAATAATCTCACTGTATGTATTGATTAGTTGTAAGTTTGTCTGAATTTCAGATGTTGTCACCTGCTGTGACTGCGAACTTTGCTGATTTACTAAAATCTGTGTTGTCGCTTGATACATCGGTGTGATGACGTAAAAGCTAATAATTGCGGCAATCACAATGGCTGCGATTGTAATCCCAGCAATCATCCCTAGACGCTTTTTTAACGTCTGGAAAATATCTTGCAAGCTAATTGTTTCTTCCACTAAATCGTCTCTCCCTTATTATAGCTCTTACCATTATACGAACTTTGTTGTGCTATGTCTTGATAATTTTGCGCTATTCTTCTATTGATGCTATTCGAATTTATATGACTAAGTTCGACACAAACAACTAAATTATAGCACAATTCTAGGACTTTATGACATCCGGCTTATCATTTGACATCTTGTACAGAATCTTTTTAATTCTACCATTTTTACTCGGTCATGTCTCTATCTTCTGTCAATCTTCATTATACAGACACAAGTACTTGGTTGCGAACTATTTTTTCTTTATTTCCTATTAAATTACAATTTTTACAGTACAAAAACTCGCTGACTACGAATATAGTCATGCGAGTTTTATGATTAAAACTGACTTTTCACTTGGTCTAATAAACTAGCTTCACGTGCTTTTTTAGCCGATTCGTACTGTGTAACGAAACTATCTGCGTATGAAGCATCATAGCCATTTGCCTGTAGTTCATTTTTCACAACACTTAATAATGCGTTGAATGCATTATCAGTATTACTTTCTAACGATTGTGCTGCACCGTAATATTTTTGATAAAAGTATGCGTATGACACGCTCTCACCGTTCGCTTTAGCCGTTGCATATTCGCTTTTCGCTGTGCCGATTAAGCCGCCTAATTTCGCTGATGCTTGACTTTCAAGCGATGCAAACGAACCTGCATACTTATTTTTAATGTCCGATACAGTCGGTTTTCCGCCGGTAGATGTTTCGCCACCAGCATTCGGTGCTGTCGTATCATTTGTCGAACCACTGCCGCCACTATTAACGGCTCCACCGTTTGATGCTGTATTGCCATCTGTCGTCGTATTATTTGTTGTGCCTGTATTTGATGAACCTGCATTTGCTGTCGTTTGTTCACCTGTATTTGTTTCGTTGTTCGTTGCATCAGTTGTAGTTGAACCGTTTGCTACACCATTATTTGTTGTTGTATTTGTCGGTGATGTATACGTAATCGCTGTCGTTTCACCTGTTGGTAATACTGCTTCACCATTTGCCTGTACGACTGCACCTGCTGGTAAAGTTGTCACATTGTCTGTTACTGTGCCATCTGGTAATGTGACCGTCGTACCATCTTCGTTCACAGTTGTTCCTTCTGGGAATGTCGCTATTGCTTGTGTCGCCGGTGACACCTCATCTAACACATTGCCGTCTTTATCTACCACAACAACCGAACCATCTGGTAACTCTAACTCAAATCCTTCTTCTAACACTTCGTCAACCTTTTCGTCAGCGACGTCATATTCTTTAATTTGTGTGAAGTATACGAGGACACCACCAACTGCTAACACAAGAACTAAAAGAATACCGAAAATCCATTTTAATTTCTTCATGTAAACCCCTCAGACTGTTTTCTTTTTATTTTACCATATAAAAAGAAAACTCTCAGTAAATTACTGAGAGCTTCCGAATAATTCCTTATTGAATAACTAATGTTAATGTCGTTGCGTAATCTGTACCACCATTATTCACGACAACTGGTAATGCAAATGTTTTGCCTTTTAATTCGCCTAAGTTCGACGCGTCACCTGCTAATTCTGAGAAGTAACCAAGCACGGCTAAAGAGTTTGGTACTAAACCATTCACTTGCTTAATGCCTAAGTTCACTACTAATTCATTATATAGACCCATGAATGAGCCAAATGTCGCTGCTGGGTTCACTACTGTCGCTGTAACTGTTGTACCTGCACCCGCTACTTGTACGTCTGAAGACTGAACAAGTGTACCGATTGAAGCAATTTTACTTGCTAATAATTCTGCCTCTGTTGGCGCTGGTGTTGGATCTACTGGCGCTGGATCTACTGGACCAGGACCTGGCGTTACAGGCGTATTTAACTCTGCTAACTTCGCTTCGATTGCTTTTAACTTATCAAGTGTTGCAGATGTTAATGCTGCTTTTTCTTCTTCAGTTAATGCTGTATATGCTGCTACGGCTGCTTCTAACGCTGCTTTATCAGCTGTTGCAATAGTAACTGCTGCGATTGCTGCTTCAAATCCTGATACATCTGGCTCTGCTGGTAAATCTTCAATTTCAAGCGCTGAATACACATCAGTTAAGATTGATTGTGCCGCTTCCGTTAATAATGCTTGCTGCGCTTCTGTTAATGCTTCAAACGCATCTGCCACTTTTTGTAACTCTTCTTTCGTTGCTGTCAGCACATTTACTTTTGATAGCACTTCTTCTAATGCCACAACTGCTGGATCCGCTGGTGCTGGTGTAGCTGCTTCCACTGTTTGTAACATTTTTGCAAACAATGATGTGAAGTGAATACGTTTCACCGTTCCTTTTGGATTAAACTCTGCTACGTTTGAAATTTTCAGCGCATTTAACGCATTAATCGCATTACGTGATTCTGCTTTTGCCTTTGCTAAGTCTGATACATTCCCAGTCATATTCAGTGCTGCTGCAATTGTCACTAAGTCTTGACCTGTTACTTCTTTCGCTAAGCGGTCTACAACTAACGCTAAGTTTTCGCGCGTCATTTTACCGGCTGCCATTAACTTGCCATCACTACCTGTGAAGATACCTGCATCATGTGCTAATGCTGCTAACTGAACAAGCTCTTTATCTGTGTGATTTACTGGTAAATCTGTAAAACGTGCTTTTGTATTCCAGTCAGCTGGCACCGTTTGACCTTCCACATTTGTTAAATAACGGCCTAAAATCTTTACAATTTGCCCACGAGAAATATCTGTATTTGGGCTAAAAGTAGTTGGTGTTGTTCCTGTGACAACTTTCAAATCTACTAAATATTTAACCGCATCCTGTGAATCTTGGGCATACCCCGCTAAATCTGTAAATGATGTTGTGTTAGCATGTGTCGCTACTGGTGCGACAACTGATGCAACAACGGCACTTGCTGTTAATGCTGCTACGAATTTATTCATTCTATTCTCTCCCTTTTCTCTAATTACTATCCATTATATAATAGTGCACACAAAAAAACACCGCTACAAATGTAACGGTGTTGTGCGTAATTATTTGATATCGATTACTTTGAATTCACGTACTTCTGGTTCAGGTGCTACAGTGTTATCTTGAGCTGAGCTAGCAATAACTGTACCATCATTCGCTACTTTACCAGCTTCAATATTATTCACTGTTTGATTCGTTTTGGCAGCCAGTTTCTCCATTGTTTCAGAGAATGTTAAACCATTTCTTGATTCTTGTGCAACTGTAATTAAATACGTATTTTTTGCATAGTACTTACCATTTGTTAAACGAACATATTTAAAGTTAAAATCTTTTACCTTTTTGTTTGCTACATTGATTAAATATGTGTTTTTCGCTAATGAGTAGTACTTATTCGCATTTTCTTTATCTTGATAAATTAACTGATCAAAATTCATAGCGGCAGATGCTGAAACAACACTAGAACTAAATACTCCCAATACAAGGACTAAAGACATTAAAATTTTCTTCAAGATACTTCCTCCTTTTTCCTATTTCATTACTATTATAAATGAATTCGCTATATTTTCCAATGAAGACTGTGAATTTTCAATTAAAATTAATCCTAATGATGGGTCCTCTTCCACTAGCATAATAGGATATTCTGTGCCTTCATACTTTAAAGAATAACTAATTGCTGGATATGCCTGCTGTAATGCGTCCATTTCTACTACAACAAGAGTCCCTGCTGTAATTGGCTCTTCCACATAACTGACAATCTCTTTTTCTTCTAGTTCCTTTAATGCTACTTCCGTTAATGATTCAGCAAAAAGGTCACTATTTTCTTCGTATACCGGTAAATACAATGCATCTCCAGCTTCATCAACTTTAAATGTAGGTATATTGTCTTTCTCTACAACAGTTGTTTCTGAGATATCGATATTTTTAGCAGCCTCAGAATAGTAAGTAAATATTTCATCTTCCTTTATATCGTTCAAAATGATCTCATTTGTAGCAGTTCCATTATTGTCTTCTGCACTAGATACATTTTTTTCTTCGATTTCTACTTGGCTTGTTTCAGTTGTCTCATTTTCAGCTGTGTCAGTTTCAGTTGGAGTGCTTTGTTGTTCTGTCCCCAATGTATCAACTTCTGTTACCTCTACAGTTTCGGTTAACTCTTCATTTGTTTCAACTTTTTCAGTACTTTCTTGTTTCACTTCATTTGAACAAGCAGTAAGAAACAGTAAACTACATGTTGTTAATATAAATTTTTTCATTACGTATGGTCACCTCGATATTAATTTGAAACTTTTGTAAATAGCGATTCTTTGCCACTACGTGAAATCACAATAAATTGGTTTTCATTAAACACTTTAATAGTGCCACTTAACTCTACTGAAAAAGATGGAATCGACATTTCAAAAAAGCCGTCTTGTAACAAATATACATTAGGCCCTTCATAAATGAAATCTAAAGCTGTAACATGTAAATACGCTTCACCATTATTATAACTAGAAGTAATATTTAAATCTTCACCTTTGTAGTTATATTTATTTTTCCATGTACCAGCTAAATTTTCCGTCGTTAATGTATGCGTCACTGTAAATTGTTTCGAAAAATCTGCTTGTGTTGTTAAATTATTTTTGGCTACAAGACCTTCAGTAATCTTCACCTCATATACACCATTCTCTAACAAGTTTAGAGGGATTACTTCCACTTGAGAATCATTTGTTACATTTACACGAACAGTAGCTTCAACCGGATTTCCTAGTTCATCTATCACTTGAATTTTTTCTAAGTTTTCTTGTGTATTTAACACTGGTAAATTCAATTCAACAGTCCATGCCTTTTCTCCACCTACATGTATATTATTTGCTTTCGTCTCCAATGTAAATAAATTGAACATCGTTATGACTGTTAAAAATCCTATGGCTAGAAATTTTTTCATTTTTTATATCCTCCTTGTACTTTTCTCCACTAACATTATCATAAAGTGATGTATATAAAAAGACGACTTTCTAAATTTCTTAGAAAGTCGCCATTTTTTAACAATTAGTAGTTATTAAAATACTAATGTATATTCTGTTGTTTTAGTTGCATCTTCTTTATCAGCTAAAGTTACTTTGAACGTTTTGCCTTTTAAAGTTGCTGCAGTTTGGTTTTTAGATTGTAAGAATGTTAATACTTCTTCAACTGCGTTAGCCGCTGTTAATTCAGTTGTTAACGTACCACCATCTGGTAATGTGATTGTAGCAGTTGCATCTTCAGATAATTGACCTTTAGCTGCGTCTTTTAATACTGCTAAATCATCAGTATCGTATAAAGTGATGTTAACTGTGTTGCCGTTTACTGAAAGGCGGTTTTCTTTAACAGTTACTTCTGCAGTAGCTGTTACAGCTTCTGGAGCTAAACCGTCAAAGTTGATTGCTGTAGAACCTTCTTCAGTAAATGAAGTGTATTCAGTACCATCGATAGTTACTGTATAAACAGCACCTTCTTTAGCGTCTTCAATTAAAATAATTGAACCGCCAGCACCGTTAGAGATTACTTCGCCTAAGTCAGCAATAGTGCCAACTACAGCAGAAGCTACTAACTCAGTAGTTTCATCTAAAACCACTGGTGCTTCATTTGGTGTTGTTGGGCCATTCTCATCTTCCCGCTTCGTTCGCGGCGTATAATGAGCCTACACCGCACAAGCGACTTTCATCGCATACGGCGTGCCATCAGCATACTTCACAAAATATACTGACTAGGTTCCTTCGCTCCTACTAGTTTTTTCCTCCTTCTATGTTGCCATAAAAGTACAAGCGGCTAGCAATCGACACTACTATGAACCTGCTGCCATTTACCATGGATCATCAGCTCTTACCAAGCCTTCTCATGATAAACTTCAAACGTTCCGTTAAGTTGATCCCTCTTTTTAATACCCTTAGATTCCCACTTTGCTTTCTAAAAGAACAGCAGATTTAACAGTCAATTCCTCTGCTTCCATATATGTATTTCATCATATCGGTCTTATACAAAACCCCTGGCGTAGCTTATTATCGTATAAGTTTACTTTTAGTGCTTTACATGATGGGTTCGTTGTCCTAATCATAGGTATTTTTTAAGGAGCTCCGCCTCAGGACTACCTGAGTACGACTTCACCTGACTTCACCCCTTCGACGTGGTAGCGTCTCACTGGATGCAGGAGGATTAAGCGCGTATATAGAGACTGTTATATACGGATTGGACTTTCACCAATCTTTTCAATCTTAACAGTTATTACCTAACACACTGGCTACTATTTAGCCTTATGTACTAAATAACACACATTTCGTTACCCTCACGTAATATAAATCTAACTAATTTTTACATACATGGGTTAAAGGTTACCTTCCTAGACGTGCTAGGAAGGACCTTCTTGAACTTATAGTGTAACGTTTCGTTTATTTTTCTTAAGGAGTTACTGTACCAGAAACGTATTCGTAGTTAGTTACAGTTGCAACTGTGTTAGCTTGTGCTTTGTTACCAGCAGCATCTTTAATATCAGTTGTTACAGTATTAGATTCAGGCTTAACTGTTACTGTAGCCGTTTGAGATACGTTAATGTTTTGACCTAAAGTTACTACTAATTGGTTAGCTTTCTCACCTTGAGCTACTCCAGTAACAGCGATTGTAGCGCCGTTAACTACTACTGATAAATCATCAGTTGTACCGTTAGTTGTAACGTTTTCTGAGAATGTTAACTCAATTTTGTTTGTTTCTGTAGTAGCATCTACAGTTTGAGTTGTTACTTGGTATAAACCAGATTGTAATTTTGGTGTGATGTTATCAGTTACTTGTACTAAACCGTTAACTGCACCTTTGTTTACTAAGTTATCAACAACGTTAGAACCTAAAGCAGTAGAAACGTTTGTGTTGATGATTAATAATTGCTCAGCAGTTGTTGCGTAAGACTCAGCTGGTAATGTAATACGAACTGTTTTCTTGTCGTTTACGAAGTCAACTTTTGTGCCAGCTGGTAATGCTTTACCATCTAACGTGTAGTTAGCTGCGTCTAATGCAGATGTACCCATATCAGTACCATAGTTGATAGTGATTGTGCCAGGAGCTGCAACAGTGTTTAATGTGTAAGCGTAGTATGGAGCTACTGGGTCTACTGATTCAGCAACACCTACAGATACTGTTAATGCATCGTTTTTAGCTGCAGTTGCAGTGTAATCTTCTAATGCAGTACCAGTTGTGTTTTGTACTTTATAGTTGAATTGGTCTTTTGCTAATTCTACTGAGTAAGGAGCTTTATCTTTATCTAAACCAGCGATTGTGATTGTAGAACCAGATACAGTTGTTGCTTTACCAGTTACGATTACGCCATCTTTATCGCGTAATACGAAGTCAGCAGCAGCGCCTTCTAACTCTTTACCGAAGTCGATTGTTGCAACGCCAGTGTCTTTGTTTAAGTCAGTAGATTTTACTTTTGGTTTGTTGTCGTCTTTTGCAAGAGTTACAGAACCTTCGTATTTAGTACCGATTAAACCAGCAGCTGTGTAGTTAGTTAACTCTACACCGATTGTAGCTGAAGTTTCTTGACCTTGGTATAAACCGTTAGCATCTTTAGGAGCGTCAGAAACTACTACCCAGATACCTGGTTTACCTTTTTCGTCAACACCTGCGTTAGCAGATACGATTGTTAAGTTTTCTGCAACTGTTACAGCGTTGTCAAATACTTGAGTACCAGCAGCATTTTTCTCTACAGCGAAAGTAATGTTACCTTTCTTAACTGTTAAAGCAGCTTTAGATAAGTCTACAGCTGTGTTAGTAGATAAGAAGAATGTGTTAGCACCTTTAGCAGTGATAGCTGTTACTGCAGGAGTTACTACATCTACAGTTACTGTGTAGCTACCGAATAATACAGGAGCTGTAGTACCACCAGTTGAAGTTACATAGTAAGCTACTACTTCGTGAGTACCAGTTGTTTTGAATGTGTTCGCTAAGTTTTGAGCTACTTCATAAGTGTAGTCACCAGCTTCGTTAGTACCTAATGCTACTAAGTTAGCGTCAGCGATTTGAACGCCATCAATTTTAAGACCAGCTAATTTGCCAGCTTGTACTGGGCGGTCGAAAGTTACTAATAAAGAACCATTAGTAGTTACTTCAGCAGCAACGAATTTTGGAGCAGCTTCAGCGTTGAATGTAGCTGTTGCAGATGCATACTCTTCAAATTTAGTACCGTCAGTAGCTAAAATTTGGTCGTTTGTTTGTGCAGCATATTTGTCACCATCTTTTAATGGAGCAGCTAATAAGATGATTGCAGATTTGCCATCTTCAGAAACTTGAATGTCAGCGATAGCTACGTCTTTAGCAGCGTTCACATCGATGTCGATTAATTTGAAAGCAGCAGCGTTGCCAGCATCTTCAAATGCTTTTTCTAATGCATCAGCATCTACAGCTTTAGAGAAATCAACTTTGATTTCAGAAGCGTTGATTGCAGTTACAGCAGCTACTGTACCTTCAGTTGGTGCTTCGTTTGTGTAGTTAACTGTTACAGTGTACTCAACACCGTTGTGAGTGAATGTTACTTCGTTCTCACCTAAAGTTAATGCTTCTTCTAAAGTGAATTGTACTGTTTCAGTTTCTTCACCAGTTTTGAATGTAACTTCGATTGTGTTAGCATCGATTACTGTTACAGATTCAACTTTAGTTACTACTTCTTCAGCTAACTCGATCATACGAGCTAAGAATGAAGCGAAGTGTACACGTTGAGTGTTTGCTTTTGGTTTGAATTCGTTAGCATTAGATACACCTAAAGCGTTTAATGCAGAAATAGCTTCACGAGCTTCTTCTTTAGCGTTTGCTAAGTCAGAAACGTTACCAGTTAAACCAGCTGCTGCTGCGATTTCTACTGCAGACTTACCAGTTACTGATTCTACTAAACGGTCTAAGATTAATGCCATGTTTTCACGAGTTGTGAAACCAGCTGGGTTTAATACGTTACCTTCAGAACCTTGGAATACGCCAGCTTCTTTAACGACAGCTGCATATTTTACTAGGTCGCGGTCAGTACGGTCTAAAGCTACGTCAGAGAACGCTTGCTCAGTTTCCCAGTTAGCTGGTACTTCAGCATAGCCGTTTTCTACTAAGAAACGACCTAACATTTTAACTGCTTGGCCACGAGTGATGTTTTGAGATGGTTTGAAAGTACCGTCTTCAAAACCTGTGATTACGCCAAGGTCAGCTAAGAAAGCTACTTCGTCTTGTACTGCTTGGTCATACTTTACGATATCTGAGAACTTTGCGTCAGCAGATGCTGCAGGAACTACTGCTGTTGCTACTAAAGTAGCTGTAGCAGCTGTTGCTACGAATTTTTGATATTTCTTTGGTTGGTTAGCCATAGAAAAATTTCCTCCTCTAAGTTCGAAAAATTAAGTTTAAGCACGCCAAAAAAGGCGATAGTCTAAACAACTACACATAAAAGTATAGTTCTACTGCAAATCTTTGTCAATCGGAATTTGGCACAAGCCAGTTCCTCTGAGTACCGAATTGCAGGTGCAACTATATTTTCGTCTATTTGCAATGTTATTTCAAGTGAAAACACCATTTTGTTACACGGTTGTAACGTTTGTCACAAAATTTATGTCGCTTTTGAGGCAAAACTGCTTAAAAAGCACTTTTTTATCCATTTCCCTTTTGTTTCAAATGTTTAATTCGTAACATAACGAAAAAAGCCCAAGCATACAAAGATGCTTGGGCTTTTTTCGCTTGGGCTACCAACCGTTAGTACTTAAAAGTCTATATTTATCATATAGAGGAAAATTTTCTATCCACTTATAGTCTATCACCTGCTTTTTACAAAAACAAGCATTAACATTATTTTTTCTTGCTCTTCATTACCTCTAATAAAAATTTTGGCAATGCCATTTGACGACCGATACGTGACGGTTCTTTTACAAGACGGTAGAACCATTCTAAGTTTGCTTTTTGCCAAAACTCTGGTGCGCGTTTTACCGTTCCGGCTAACACATCAAACGAACCACCGACACCTTGATATATAGTCGGATGAAGTGTATCACGGTTATCGTTAATCCAATTTTCTTGGCGTGGGCTGCCCATCGCTACAAAAAGTAAATCTGGCTTCACCGCATTAATTCTTGCACGTACAACCTCATTATCTTTTTCGTAGCCATCTTGCGTCCCGACAATTTGAATACCTGGATACATTTCTTCTAGTTTCGCTTTTGCTTTATCCGCCACGCCTGGCTTCCCACCGTATAAGAAGATAGGCTTGCCACGCTTTGCACCTTCTTCGCATAAACGTAACATCATATCTACACCTGTTACACGCGCTGTAATTTGTCCCTTTTGGAGCTTCGACGCTAAAATAACGCCGATGCCATCCGGGATTTGAATTTCGGCATTATTGAGTAATGCCATTAATGAAGGGTCTTCTTTTGCCTTCATAATTTTTTCAGGGTTAATGGCAACAACTAATGCCTTGTCCTTACGCTCAATTCGGTCAAATACTTCAACCATTAAACCATCATAATCTTCGGTATTTACCTTTACGCCAAGTACTGTTTCTTTCATTAGTTTTTCGCATCTCCTAATAGATGGAACTCAAAACCAGCCGCTTCCCACTTCTCACGGTTTAAGCAGTTTTTCGTATCGAACACGATTTTCGCTGATGTTTTCACAGTTGTTGGGTCTAACTCTTTAAATTCATTATGATCCGTTAAGAATACTAAAACATTTGCATCGGCTACTGCTTCTTCAAAGCTTTGTGTCTGTGTCGCATGGTAGTTCGTTGTAATATGTGGGTCGTGTGATACAACGTCTAAGCCAAGTTGCTCTAACTCGTGAATCACTTCTGTTGACGGGCTTTCACGCATATCATCTACGTTTCCTTTAAACGCTAAGCCAAGTGTTGCCACTTTACCACCTGCAATTTTATGTTTGTTTAAAATGGCTTGTGTACGCTGAGCTGTAAAGGCTGGCATGCCGTCATTTGTTTGGCGAGATAAATGGATAATTTGTGCGCCTTCTTCCCCACCAAGCTCTACTAAGAACCATGGATCAACTGCGATACAGTGACCACCTACACCTGGCCCTGGGAAATGGACATTTACACGTGGGTGATAGTTCGCAAACTTAATCGCTTCCCAAATGTTGACATCTAATTTATCTGCAAGCTTCGCTAATTCGTTCGCAAACGCAATGTTCACATCACGGTATGTGTTTTCCATTACTTTTACAAGCTCTGCTGTCGTTGCATCTGTTAAATGAATCGTCCCTTTTACGAATACTTCATATAATTCTTTTGTCATCACAGCTGATGTTTCGTCAATACCACCAACAATGCGGTCGTTGTTCACAAGCTCTTCAAAAATACGGCCTGGAATAACACGCTCTGGTGAGTGTGACACAAATAATTGCTTCCCAATTTCAAGACCTGTCTTTACAAGCTCCGGTAACATAACGTTCTCTACTGTTTTTGGTGGTACTGTCGATTCTAAAATGACTAAGTTGCCTTCTTTTACGAATGGTACGATCGAAGCTGTTGCTTGACGTACATATTCTAAGTTGGCTGTTTTATCGTCATTAATTGGTGATGGTACCGCAACGATAAATACATCTGCCTCTACTGGCGATGTTGACGCTGTTAAAAAGCCTTCATCTACTGCTTTATTTAAACGCTCTTGTAAGCCGTTTTCTTCAATGTGTAATTGTTTATTTTGAATGCTTTGAACGGCTGCTGGGTTTACGTCAACACCGTGTACGCGTACACCGTGGTTTGCAAACATAACAGCTGTTGGTAAACCAATATATCCTAACCCTATAACACAAATCGATTTTGTCATCACTATTCTTCTTCCTTTCGATACACTACCTGCATCTTCATAATTATCTATATAGACGTTTCCCGTTCGTTTCCGGTTTCACGCATTCTAGTATACAACTTTGAGTCATTTCTGTGAATAGAAAACTCTTCTATCTATTCGTTCCTACTCGATTGGTTTCGCTTACATCGTGTAATTATGACTTTCTTCTTATTATAATAGGTATATAAATGTAACAAATGAAAAAGCATCTAATCCACTCGCACGATTAGATGCTTTATATTGTATGGCTAGCCAATAGTTGTTCCTCCATCTAAGCTGTTCAACTGCTCCGTTAAATGCTGAAATGCTGCTCTGTCGTTATTTGCGAGTGCTTCATCAATTAAACGTGTAATGTTTGTACGTTCAAGCGATAAAATAATATCATCTACTTCCGTCCGCTCTGCTGTTTTCGGCACAATGTCCTCTGCATTTGGTGCTGAACTCTCAAGAATCGGAATTAAATGCTCATGCACATTCGAAATGAGCAACAACTGATAGAGCGGTAAACGAATGAAACGATTACCTTTTTGGAATACAAATACTTCTGATAAATTTTCTACTTGCATCGTCTTTAAATTAACAATCATTTCCTTCCCTTCAATCGGGATGAAATGGAACACTTCTTCATCTTTTAAAATTGAGAAATATTGATATGCAAATACGAGACGTAGCTGGTCTCCCGTCACTTTCGTATAAAACGGCTTCATGAATTGTACATGAATCATATGGACAACCCCCTAACTTTTTGAATTTTTAGATTTTTTATATTCTATCATACAAACAATAATTTAGATACCACTTCGCACCGGACAATGTGTGATTCACCTTGTATGTATATGTTCCCGATTGCACTTATACGTAAACATTTTCAGACGTGGCATTTCAAGGTATAATAGAAGGATGTCTTTTAAACTGGAGGCTTTTTTTATGATATTAACAACAATCGTTAAAGACTATAAAGAGTTAATCGCGCAGTGGATGCAGCAAATTGAACAAACGCTTCAAGCAACTGACCCACAGCACGAAGAACTCGTTCGTCGTGCAAGTTTTATTGTGCGTAATAAAGCGTTACAAGGTGATTATTTCCACCAAGCTTCACAGCGTTTATATATAAATATTCAAGATACACAACCACAGCAAGTCGAACTCGATTTTCAAAAGGAAACGATTAGTTGTACATGCTTACAACAACACTGGTGTCGCCATAGTGTCGCAAGTGTGATGCAACTTTATCAATATCACGCTTCGCTCCAACAATGGACAACGATGTGGCGCGCAAAAAAACAGGTGCAATTATCAATGATGGCGCATGAACGTACACCGGCTAGCTGGCAAGCACTTGCAAAATCCATTATGACGAAAGCATTGCCACGTGATGGTCGCACCATCCAGCCATATTTAATTTCAGCGATTGATGAAGATGTTCATGCGAAGCTGCGCCAGCATATGCCACTTGAGCGCGAATGGCAGCCACTTTATAAACTGTATATGGAGCTATATGTATTACAAGCAGTTTGGCAGCATTTCGGCAATCCTGAACAATTACAAGGACCGATTTTCGAATATTACTTAACGCGGAAGCTCGAAAAAATAACGACGCTTCTTGAACAGCATGTAAAACGTTCAACATTATTTGAAATGGATGCCTTTTATGAAGCAATCGAACGATTACTACGTAGCTTTATGTTAGAAGAACAAGGCTATTCATTACAGAGACTGTCTTTATATACGATGTATTGGGAGCTTGTCATCCGTGATACCGCAAAACGAAAAGCAGAGTTGCAAAAGCTACAAGCGATTTCGATCGTTGATACAACAGATGCCGTTTTATTTTTAGCGGTATTAGTACAAGATGACGCTTTATTAAAACAGCTACACATTGTGCCGGAACGCTTGCATTTTTATGTAGCACTTGCAGACTGTGCATATCGTCAGCAATTACCGCATATTACCTCACAGCTTTTGTATGCGATCCTACCATATTTACAGCAGTATATCGCCACACATATGGCAAGCTCGTCACGCACGAGCTTTATTCAGCATGTCGCCACGCTTTTCGAAAATGTCTCATTAACAGCAGCACAGGAACAACAGTTATATGAGGCATTTGGTGCGCACGGCTTACAATATTTCTCTCGCTATTTACTACGCGAAGAGCGCTATGACCAATGGGTAGCCCTACACATGCTTTACCCAACATCCATTGCGTATTTAGAAACATGCGGCTTAAAAGATGTGCTCGCCGCTTCGCCTGCGAGTGTTTTACCGCTGTATCATGTCTATGCACTACGTGAAGTTGAGCAAAAAACGCGCATCAATTATAAACAAGCCGTACGTATTTGGCGCATGATGAAAAGTGCTGCCAAAAAGAGCAATAAAGCCGATTACTTCAATCACTATATTGAAACAATGCAGCAGCAATTTAAACGATTACGTGCCCTACAAGAAGAAATGACGAAAGGAAAGCTTGAACTATGACAACCCCTTCTATTTTTACACGCCAGCTTGATTGGAAAATGGAACAGCACGGTGCATTCTTTCATATAACTGCGATGCAAAACGGGCAGTTACTATCACCTGACTACTGGCTACCCCTTGTATTTTTCAAGCATGAAGCGTCATTTTACGGTAGCTTATATAAATTAAACGATACAACGGCGCGTCTATCAGTAGCGAGTATACTCGATAGCTTACATCCCGATTTCCAACATCCATATATTGCATGTCGTGGGCTAGATGACTCATCTAAACAATTACTACAATCACTACAACAAGCGGTAGATTATTGGCGCACACCCGATGTTTGGCAATATATTGATGAGCAAGGAATATGGCATTTCCCGTCTGCGTTAACATGTGCATCTTATTTAGAAATGGCGATTTATGATGAACTTGAACGCCACGAGTTATCGGTAAGTGAGCTTCCTCAATTAGTTCCATTATTTAAAGAAGGTGGATGGCCGCTGCAATCCGCACAAACAGCAGATGAAGCGACACTAGCCATTCGTTTAAGTGAGCCAACAGATGAGGAGCATCATTGGCTGTTAGAAGCAGTCGTAAATGGCAAGCGAAATGGTACGTATTGGCAACCTTCACTAAAAAAACGTGCGTTACCAATTGCACAAACATTACCGGCAAAATGGTTGGAATTTGCGCCGGCTTTAGAGGAACGTCATAAGCAAGCTTTATCGTTATTGTCCGTTTTAGACGACGACGCTTCACAACACTTTTTAGCGACGCCGATTTCAGATGCACAGCTGCGCCAATTTTTACAGCAAGATGTGCCGAAGCTTCAAGCATTTGGATTCCATGTTGTATTACCTGCTTGGCTAAAGGACTTAAAGAAAACGAAACTACGTATGAATGTCAGCACCGCTACCACATCGATGAAACGTACAACAAGCTTAGATGATGTCCTCAACTTTAATTGGCAACTGTCGGTCGATGGTAACGAATTATCAGCAGAACAGTTCCGCCGACTGGTCAACGAAAAGCGTGAGTATATTCGCATTGGTACAGACTGGTTCCAAATTGACCAAGCATGGCTTGCACAAATGACGGAGCTGATGGCTAAAACGACGGATGAACAATGGACAGTGCGTGATTTATTATTCCGTGAGCTGCCAGAGGAATTTATGATGCTTGAAGAAGAGGATGATGACGATCGTGATGACCCGCTTATTCAACTATCGATGCAGCAGTCTCTTCAGCAATATGTCGAGCAACTACAGCGAAAAGAAGGCTTACCATCGCTACCCCAACCGGCTGCACTCCAAGCTGATTTACGCTTTTACCAACAGCAAGGACTTGAATGGCTAACGTTTATGCGCCAAGAAAAATTTGGTGCTTGCTTGGCCGATGATATGGGACTTGGCAAAACGATCCAGCTGATTGCGTATTTACTGCAGCTATTTGACGAGCAACCAACCGCTTCTGCTGCGTTAATTATTTGTCCAACATCTGTACTCGGTAACTGGCAGCGCGAAATTGCACGTTTTGCCCCATCATTGCGCGTCTATACACATTACGGTGCACAGCGTGAGAAAGAGCACATTGAAGACACTCTGCAACGTGAAAAACCACATGTTGTATTATCAACATATGGGACGGTTACACAAGACCATGACGCACTCGCGCAATATACATTTAGTAATATTACGTTGGATGAAGCGCAAAACATTAAAAATATGCATACTCAGCAATCACGTGCCATTCGTTCGCTCAATGGGCTTCATCATATTGCGCTGACAGGGACACCGGTCGAAAATCGACTGTCTGAGCTATGGGCGATTTTTGACTTTATTTATAAAGGGTATTTCGGTAGCTTTTCGACATTTACATCGAAGTTTATCGTGCCAATTGAACGCGATGATTCAGAGCGCCATAAAGAAATGCTACGCCTAAAAATCTCACCGTTCCTGCTTCGACGCACGAAGCGTGACCCAAAATTACTGCTGAACTTACCAGAAAAGCAGGAGCAAAACGAATATTGTCCACTTTCAAGTGAGCAAGCTGTTCTGTACGAAAGCTATATTCAAAATATGATGAGTGACTTAGAAAACTTGCCACCATTTGAACGTAAAGGTCGTATTTTAAAAATGCTCGCAAAACTTAAGCAATTATGTAATCACCCTGCACTTTATTTAAAAGAGCCACTAGAAGATGTCACAAACTTGATGTCTCGCTCTGAAAAGCTAAAGCGAATTGTTACACTAGCGGCACAAATTGTTGAAAACGGAGAGCAATGTCTCATTTTCACACAATACATCGGTATGGGTGAGTTACTACAACATTGCTTTAAAGAATTATATCAGCTCGATATTCCATTCTTAACAGGTGCAACAACGAAGGGACAGCGTGATAACCTTGTTGAGCAATTCCAAGCCGGTGCCTTCCCTATCTTTATTTTATCGTTAAAGGCAGGCGGAACGGGGCTAAATTTAACAGCGGCGAGTCATGTGCTTCATGCGGATCGTTGGTGGAATCCAGCGGTAGAAAATCAAGCAACCGACCGCGCTTACCGCATCGGACAAACGCAATTTGTGCAAGTGCATAAATTTGTCACGACCGGTACAATCGAGGAAAAAATTGACGTGATGCTAACGAAAAAACAAGCGCTGTCTGAGGATATTATTCAGTCATCGAAATGGATTACAGAGCTTGATGATGCAGAATTGAAAACATTACTCACATATGATGCTTAATAACACCACGAAGTGCTCCCCAGCACTTCGTGGTTTTTTCCTCTCGTAAGTACCGCTTCGTCACCCCCCTTCTCGTGGCATAATAGGCTGTTGGATATCTGGTTTCATAAAAAATGGTTCTTGCACCGGCTTCTTTTGCGCTTTTGCGTAAAATCGAATATCTGAAACAATGACTTCTACAATATAATTCTTCATATTTTCACTTTCATACATTCTACGTTGTAAACGACCCGTGACACCGACAAGCATCCCTTTTTCACAATGTTTCATCATATTCTCAGCACCTTGATTCCAAATGACACAAGGCAAAAAATCAGCTTTATCGTCCGCGCTAAATGCTTGTGGCACAGCAAGCGAAAAGCTAAGTACCGACTTCCCCGTTGTTGTCGTCCGTAAAACTAAATCATGCGCGATACGTCCAACAAGCATTACTTGGTTCATGTTCGTCCCACCCTCTCCTTTTATGTGCTTTTACCATACAAAAATCAAGACGTTTGCACAAAAATAAAAAAATAGAATTTCAACTAAGAAAACTGCTGAATTTTTAATTTTCAACGCATGTACTAGTGTGAACGACACGAATAATTTAAATTTAGCTAGTTTTGCAGTTTTTTTAGAAATGATATACTTAAAAGAGCGAAGGATGGTGAGTTTCAATGAAGACGTTTAAAATGATGTACTTTGAATTTGATATCGAGCAAGAAACAATCCAAATACCTCTTGAAGACGGCATTTTAATTAATCAGGAAAATAGCTTTAATGTATGGATTATTGAGGCTTTTATTAAGAAGGACTACCAACAACTATTCGACAAATTACTCGCCTCAAAAGAAGTGTTTGATGCGCGCGCCGTTATTTCATTTCCAGACAATGACCCGGCCCATTTTACATTAGCAGTATATGCAGTTGAACCGATTCAAGACCATTTATCCGTACTCTTTAAAGGAACGATTACGCGTCATCGTCAAAACTATGCAGAACAATTACTCGCACAGCTAGTAGAGGACGGTTTAGAAGGGGAAGCGTTACAGCAACAATTTAAAGTAGGCTTGCACTACCGCCCACCATTACGATCAAAATAAAAAAAGACATCACGACGAAATTTTCGTCATGATGTCTTTTACATTAACGTGCGCGTAGCTTTTGTTCAATAAATGCTGCTTCTGCTTTACACCCGTAATCATAATTTGTACCGTGCTCTTTTTGTAATGCTTCTAGCGCCTCAACCTGCTCAGCAGTCGGTTGCTCATTTAGCATTTTTTCAAGGCTGTCATTAATTTTACGTGCTAACTCTTCATGAAACGCTTGGCTACCACGTACCTCTTCAGACACTTTATCAAACCAAGCAGCATTTTCTTCTGAATACTTGCGCCAGTAAGTCACAACATCCTCCATTGAGAAACGATTCTCATCCCACTCAATTTCTGCAAAATAGGACTCAAGCGAAATATTAATCGAACGCGTAATGCTGCTCTTAATGCCCGAAGATAAATCTTTATACATGGAATAAATCTCCTCCTACAACGATAAGTCTTAATATATATTTACACAATGTGTTGATAATTTACGTAACTTTTTTATTTTATACGGTTCGTAGGAGAAATGCAAATTTAGCCTTGTACTGGACCTAATGCAAATAAAATTTCACATTCACATACAAGCTCACCATCGACTGTTGCAATACCTTTACCTTTGCCCATTTGCCCACGTAATTTAATAAATTCTACTTCTAAACGTAATTGGTCACCAGGTACTACTTGACGTTTAAAGCGGCAATTATCAATGCCTGTTAAAAAAGCAAGTCGCCCTTTATTTGCCTCTTGTGACAATAACGCAACTCCCCCAACTTGCGCCAACGCTTCAACAATTAGTACACCTGGCATTACTGGATAGCCTGGGAAATGACCATTGAAAAAGTCTTCATTAATCGACACATTTTTATAACCGACCGCGCGTTTTTCTTCTACTTCTAAAATACGATCTACTAATAAAAATGGATAACGATGTGGTAAAATCTCTTGAATTTGTTGTGCATTTAACATACTATGTACCCCTTTGTGTTGTATTAAAAAATGAAGGTAAAGAATAAATTATTCTTTACCATTCATAATATCGAATATATGCTGCCATGTCTCAATTTTAAGAACATCTGCTGCTTCGCCGCCACCAAGCACACTATAGCCGACAATCCCACCAATAATCATTGCAGCGATTACTAAAATCGTTACAACAATGACACGTAGCCAAATTGGAAAAGCGCGTAAACGTACTTTTGTTACTGGTGTATCGTCCGTTGCCTCTGCTTGTATTGGCTCAGTTGTAGTTGTCTTCTCTAGTGATACAGTCGCTTCTGAAGCAAATTCATTCTTCTCATTGCTCATAAGTCGTTCTCCTTTAAATCTTACGAACGTGCGCTATTGATTAAGCCAAGCATTTGATCGGCAATTGTAACAGCACGTGCATTAAACTGGTAAGCACGTTGCGTAGCGATTAAGTCCGTTAACTCTTTTGACATATCGACATTTGAAGACTCTAGCACATTATTTTGTACCGCAATAGCACCTCGCGCTTGTCCTTCAAGTTGTACAGCTACATCTGCTTCATTATACCCTAATTCTTCGAAATTTGTCGGTAAGTCAAAGTATGTTCCTGAAAGATGCTCCAAAAGTTGTGGCTTTAATACTTGTGTAACACCTAATTGTACCGCTTCAGCCGGAATCGTCCCATCCGCAAGTGGTGGATATTTAATTTCTAATACACCGCCTTCACGGACAACGAAACTTTCTCCACCTTCAGGGAATGTAATTGGATTCCCATCTTCATCGGCAATCGCATTACCATCTAAGTTTACAAGCATAACTTGTCCATCTTCCATTGGTGATAAGTAAAAGTCCCCTTGACGTGTATGTACAGTGTTATACTCGCCGTTGCCATCTTCCATCAATACATTGAAATACTGATTCGGTGTTGTAAATGCAAAATCAAGCGCACGATTCGTTGTTTGTAATGAACCTTGTGTCGATACAAGCTGTAATTGTGCAATGCCTGCGCCAACACCATAGCGAATGCCTACTGGTGTTTCACGCTCTGTACGATCTAGTACATCATTATTATATTGCTGATACAGTAATTCTTGAAACGTTGCTTGTTGCGATTTATAGCCGTGTGTATTGGAGTTCGCAATATTATTACTTGTAACGTCCATTTTTTGCTGTAAGTTCGTTAATGTGTTTGTTGCGGTAATCATTGTACGTAACATTATTGTCTACTCCTTACACTCGACCAATTTCAGTAACAGCTTTTTGCATGCTTGAATCATAAGCAGATAATACTTTTTGATTCGCTTCAAAGGCACGGTAGGCTGTCATTAAGTCAGTCATTGTTTTTGAAGCATCTACATTCGATTGCTCCATATAGTTTTGTTGCATTGTAAATGCTGTTACATCTGCCGCTGGTAATGCTTCACCATTTGCTGCATAGTAATAGCCGTTTTGCTGTTTTTGTAACATCGCTTGTGGGTCTTCCGCGATCGCCACATCAATTTGTGCGATCGGTGCACCATTTTCACTCACGATACCACGGTCAGACACTTGGAAACTTTCACTTTGCACTTGAATTGGTTCACCGTCTGTACTTAACACGTATTTACCATCCGCGGCTGTTAAAAAACCAGCGCCGTCTAATGTAAAGTTACCATTACGTGTATACACTTCGCCTTCACCATTTTCTTGCTGTAAACGGTAAAATACTGCTGCTTGTACACCCGCTTCGTTCACCGGTAAGTTACCGCTAATAAGCGCAATATCTGTGGCCATATTTGTTTGTACAAGCTGACCTTGCTGTTGGTTTGCAAAGATTTCTTGCATATAAATGCCGGCATTCACTGAACCGACTACACCTGCTGTTTGAACAGCCCCAAATTCTTCACCTGGAATCGTTTCTTTATCAATCGCTGACATTAACATATCTGGAAATGAACGAATGGTAGATTGATCCGCTTTAAAACCTGGTGTCTCAGCGTTTGCCATATTATTTGTTAATAATTCTGTACGGCGTTGTTGTGCAACCATTCCGGATGCAGCCGTGTAAAAGCCTTTAAACAAAAGGACTCACCTCTTTTTTATAATTACCCGAACAATTAGTTCCCCTCTGTTTATCGACATATCATTTTTCTATTTTTATAGGTCTAATTATGCGAATTATCGACGAAATTTTGCCGTACCCATACTCTCAAGCAAAATACCTGTACCTTTTGCAACACAATGCATCGGATCTTCGGCGACTAATACTGGCACAAGTAATTCTTCTGTTAACAGCATGTCCAACCCGTGTAGCAATGCACCACCACCTGTTAAAATAATGCCGCGGTCAATAATGTCCGCTGATAATTCTGGTGGTGTTTTTTCTAATACATTTTTCGCTGCTTGAATTAGCATGGCAATCGATTCTTGTAGCGCTTCTTGAATTTCTGCTGAACTAACTTCAATTGTACGTGGTAAACCGTTCACCATATCACGCCCACGAATATCCATTACTTCATTGCGCCCACCCGGATAAACCGTACCAATTGTCATTTTAATCGCTTCAGCTGTACGCTCGCCAATTAGTAATTTATATTGTTTCTTTATGTAATACAAAATCTCATTATCAAATGTGTCACCGGCTACTTTAATTGATTCGCTCGTTACAATATCACCCATTGACAGTACAGCAACGTCCGTCGTTCCACCACCGATATCAATAATCATATTACCACTTGGTTGGAAAATATCCATGCCTGCCCCAATTGCCGCTACTTTCGGCTCTTCTTCTAAAAATACTGTACGTCCACCAGCTTTTTCAGCAGCTTCACGAATTGCTTTTTGCTCAACATTCGTAATCTGTGTTGGGCAGCAAATTAAAATGCGTGGCTTTGAAAACATGCTACGTAACTGTAATTTATTCATAAAGTACGTTAACATCGCTTCTGTAATGTCGAAGTCTGCAATAACGCCATCTTTCATCGGACGAATCGCCACAATATTTCCCGGTGTACGTCCTACCATTTGGCGTGCTTCTTCACCAACAGCTAATACTTTACGTGTTTGTTTATTTAAAGCTACGACAGATGGCTCATTTAATACAATTCCTTTGCCTTTTACATGAATTAGTACATTCGCTGTACCTAAGTCAATGCCAATATCCTTCGACATTCTTCATCATTCTCCCTTATATGCATTCATTTTCATGCTTACTACTTCTTTTTTGTAGAAGTTCGCTTCCAAAAACCTATTTTCTTCAATATTTTATCACACGCTATATGTGAATACACCTATTTTAGTGGTAGCAATTAGCATATCATATGAAAGGTTGATGATAAAAACAAACCCATTCGCAATGTTCGTTGCGAATGGGTTTTGCGTTTACATGTATAAGATGTTTTAAAATAAATAAATGCGAAATTAACTTTGTACCGTCTCAGCTACTTCTTCCATCGTTGTCACACGTTCAATATTAGCGCCTAATGCAGCTAACTTGCCATGGAAGTTTACATAACCGCGGTCTAAGTGATGTAACTTCGAAACGCGTGTCATGCCTGTGGCAACTAAGCCTGTTAAAATAAGTGCTGCTGCTGCACGTAAGTCCGTAGATTCTACTTCCGCACCTTGCAGTTGAGATGGGCCTTCAATAAATACTGAGCGCCCTTCAATTTTCGCAACAGCGTTCATACGACGGAATTCTTCTACGTGCATAAAGCGGTTTTCAAATACCGTTTCCGTAATAATGCCTGTTCCTTCTGCTGTTAACATTAATGCCATCATTTGTGACTGCATATCTGTTGGGAAACCAGGGTGTGGCATCGTTTTAATATCTACAGATTGTAATGGCTTTGTCGCGCGTACACGTAAACCATTCGGCTCTTCATCAATTTCAACGCCCATTTCACGCATTTTTGCGATTAATGCTGTCATATGCTCAGGAACAGCATTTTCAATCACAACATCGCCCTGTGTAATCGCTGCAGCGACCATAAACGTGCCTGCTTCAATACGATCTGGAATAACGTGGTGCACAGCTCCTACAAGCTCCTCTACGCCTTCAATGCGAATCGTATCCGTGCCTGCCCCAATGACACGTCCACCCATTGCGTTAATAAAGTTTGCTAAGTCCGCAATCTCAGGCTCTTTTGCAGCGTTTTCAATAAGTGTCGTACCTTTAGCAAGTGACGCAGCTGCCATAATATTTTCTGTTGCGCCTACTGATGGGAAGTCTAAATAAATCTCCGCCCCTTGTAAGCCACCTTCTGCAATCGCTTCTACATAGCCGTGACCGAATGTAATTTTCGCGCCCATCGCTTCAAAACCTTTTAGATGTAACTCAATTGGACGTGAGCCGATTGCACAGCCGCCCGGTAATGCTACGCGAGCAAAACCGTTACGAGCTAATAGTGAACCCATTACTAAAATTGATGCGCGCATTTTACTAACGAATTCAAATTGTGCTTCGCTTGATAATGTAGCTTGTGAGTCTACAATTACTTCGTTTTGCTCCACGTTATATGTAACGTCAGCATTTAAGCTTGTTAATACATTGTTAATCATGTTAACATCCGCTAAGCCTGGTACGTCTTTGATGATGTTCTTTCCTTTAGATGCTAAAAGCGTTGCTGCTAAAATTGGTAAAACGGCATTTTTTGCGCCTTCCACTTTCACAGTACCTCGAAGCTTATTCCCACCTGTTACAATAATTTTATCCACAATTCGTCCCTCCGCACTTGAGTATCCCAAGCAATAATTTGTATATTTGTAAAGTTGTATAATGTCATATATTAGTAAACAAACACTGTTTATAATACATGTAATTGTTTGATGCTTCAAGCGTCAAAATCACTATTTTAGTAATAATTTTGCTATTACATGTGTTGACGTATAAAAACTGTCCTTCTCACCTGACGAATGCGATACATTTCTCGACCAATTTTCCTGCGTACACAATAATATCGTCGTAAAAATAAAGTAGCTCTTCTTTAATAAACGCTACTTTTTTCGCTTAGGTCATTATACAACTAATTTACACTGTGCAATTGTACTCCATTTGCATTACAGCTATACCCGAATGTTACTATTTGTAATACTCCTTACCAAAAAATAAAACAAAATCCTTATAGCCACAATTAAAAAAATACTATGGAAACGTAGATAAATCAAAGATTTACCCTTCCATAGTATCATTGAAATAAATATGGTAATTGCTGTGAATAACCAGAAAGTTGTAACACAAAATCAGCAACTGTCGAGCCAATTGCAATGCTCAGTAAAATGTACACAAGTTGGATTTGAAACACTTTCCCTTTTTTAAAGATTTGCTCTAAACGAAATGCTTGCAGCGCATAAAACGTCACAGCAATAAAAAACACATACGCCATAATCGCAACGACCGCCTGTGCGCCTAATTGTGAATATACTTCCATGCCTTGCACACCCTATCTGTTGTTTCTGTCGTCATTATATCATCTCCATTAAAAAAAAGCGTGTCCGGAATATATATTCCAGACACACCTTTATCTCATATCTAATTAGATATTACCCTCTTGAACTTTGATACGATTCACAGCGCGCGCTAAAGCAGCTTCAGCACGTTTCGTGTCGATGTCACTTTGTTTTTGTTGTAAGCGCGCTTCTGCACGTTTTTGTGCTTCTTTTGCACGAGCAACATCAATATTTTCAGCAAGCTCTGCAGATGATGCTAAAATAGAGATTTTGTCCGGACGCACTTCAACAAAGCCACCGCTTACTGTAACAACATCCGTTTTACCGTCTGCTTTATTCAGTTTCACAGCGCTGATTTTAAGTGGTGCAACCATAGGTACGTGACCTGCTAACACACCAATATCACCAGCAGCAGTTTTTGCGATAACCATTGTAACTTCGTTTTCGTATACTGGGCCGTCGGGAGTGACAATATTGACTGTAACTGTCTTCATATTTTTTCCTCCTCGTCAGCTAATTAAACTTGAGCACCCATGTCTTTCGCTTTTTGAACTACTTCATCAATAGAACCAACTAAGCGGAAAGCATCTTCAGGTAAATGATCCCATTTACCTTCAAGGATTTCCTTGAATGAGCGAACAGTTTCTTTAACAGGCACGTAAGAACCTGCTTGACCAGTGAATTGCTCAGCAACGTGGAAGTTTTGAGATAAGAAGAATTGAATACGACGAGCACGTTCAACAGTTTGACGGTCTTCATCAGTTAATTCGTCCATACCTAAGATAGCAATGATATCTTGTAACTCACGGTAACGTTGCATTGTACGTTGAACTTGAGTAGCAACATTGTAGTGCTCTTCTCCAACTACTTCTGGAGATAATGCACGTGACGTTGAAGCTAATGGGTCAACGGCTGGGTAGATACCCATTTCAGATAACTTACGCTCTAAGTTAGTTGTTGCATCTAAGTGAGCGAAAGTTGTAGCTGGAGCTGGGTCAGTATAGTCATCGGCTGGTACGTAGATCGCTTGAATCGATGTTACAGAACCAGTTGTTGTAGATGTGATACGCTCTTGTAATTTACCCATTTCAGTAGCAAGTGTTGGTTGGTAACCTACCGCAGAAGGCATACGACCTAATAGGGCAGAAACCTCAGAACCTGCTTGTGTGAAACGGAAGATGTTGTCGATGAATAATAGTACGTCTGCACCTTTTTCATCACGGAAGTATTCAGCCATTGTTAAGCCAGATAATGCTACACGCATACGTGCACCAGGTGGCTCGTTCATTTGTCCGAATACCATCGCAGTTTGTTTGATTACGCCTGAATCACTCATCTCGAAGAATAAGTCATTACCTTCACGAGTACGTTCACCTACACCGGCGAATACAGAGATACCTGCGTGTTCTTGTGCGATGTTGTTGATTAATTCTTGGATTAATACCGTTTTACCTACACCGGCACCACCGAATAAACCGATTTTACCACCTTTGATGTAAGGTGCTAATAAGTCTACTACTTTGATACCTGTTTCAAGGATCTCAACAGTAGTTGATAATTGATCGAATTTTGGTGCTTCACGGTGAATTGAGTCACGACGAACGTCAGCTGGAATTTCCTCACCTAAGTCGATAACTTCTCCTAGTACGTTAAATACGCGACCTAGAGTAGCTTCACCAACTGGTACTGAGATCGGTGCTCCTGAGTCTGTTACTTCTGCTCCACGTTGTAAGCCATCTGTAGATGACATTGCGATTGTGCGGACAACATCGTCGCCTAAGTGAAGAGCTACTTCTAAAGCAAGTTGAGTTGCTGCTTCGTTAGGGCGTTCGATTGTAACAGTTAATGAGTTATAGATTGCTGGTAATTGGCCATTAGAAAACTTTACGTCTACTACTGGACCCATTACTTGAAGAACGTGTCCTTTGTTCATTACTGTGTACCCTCCTATCGTACTTATATGACGACATTGGAAAGCTGCAAACCTTAGACTATTCTAAGGCTGCTGCTCCACCAACGATTTCTGTAATTTCTTGTGTAATCGCCGCTTGACGTGCACGGTTATATTGCAGAGATAGATCCGAAATGATGTCTTTCGCATTATCTGTTGCATTTTTCATAGCAGTCATACGAGCTGAATGTTCACTTGCTTTTCCGTCTAATAATGCGCCGTAAATTAAGCTCTCAGCATATTGAGGAAGCAATGTTTCTAAAATTGCTTCTGCAGATGGCTCGAATTCATAGCTAGCAGTTGTGCTAGCTGGTGCGATATCTGTTAACGGAAGAAGTTTTTTAGTTGTCACTTCTTGCGCGATTGCAGACACGAAGTGATTGTAGTACATATAAAGTTCATCATACGTACCGTCAGTGAACATACCAACAGCGTTACGAGCGATTTCTTTAATATCGGCAAAAGAAGGTTGGTCAGGTAGACCGACTACTTCAGCGATAACATTATGATCACGTTTTACAAAGTAATCACGTACTTTACGACCTACTGCTAAAATAACGTACTCATCTTTAGAACGGTGACGTGAATCGATATCACGTTGAACTTGGCGTAGGATACTTGAGTTATAAGCACCTGCTAAACCACGGTCAGAACCTAATACTAAATAAGCTGTTTTCTTAACAGGTCGCGCAGTTAACATTGGGTGAGAAACAGTTGTACCACCCGCGATTGCAGCTACTACATCTTGTACTTTTTCCATGTATGGAACGTATGCTTTTGCATTTTGCTCAGCACGACGTAATTTCGAAGATGAAACCATTTGCATCGCTTTTGTTGTCTTTTGCGTGCTCTTTGTAGAATTAATACGACCTTTAATTTCGCGTAAGTTTACCACTGGTATTTCACCACCTTATTGTTTTATGTCAAAAGCCGAAATCTAATTAGTTAGATTTAACGAAAGTCTTTTTGAATGCATTGATTGCTTCAGCAATATCAGCATCTGCTGGAAGATCTTTAGTTGTACGGATATGATCTAAAACAGCTGTGTGGTTTGAATCTAACCAGCTTAAGAATTCATTTTCGAAACGAACGATATCTTGTACTGGAATATCATCTAAGAATCCACGAGTTAATGCATATAGAGACATAACTTGTTTTTCAACTTTAAGTGGTTTGTTTAAGTCTTGTTTTAAGATCTCAACAGTACGTTTACCACGCTCTAATTTAGATAAAGTAATTTTATCTAAGTCAGAACCGAATTGAGCGAATGACTCTAATTCACGGAATGCTGCTAAGTCAAGACGTAATGTACCAGCTACCTTTTTCATCGCTTTGATTTGAGCAGAACCACCTACACGTGATACTGATAAACCAGCGTTGATTGCTGGACGTACACCAGAGTTGAATAAGTCAGATTGTAAGAAAATTTGTCCATCAGTGATTGAGATTACGTTCGTTGGAATGTAAGCTGAGATATCTCCTGCTTGTGTTTCAACGAATGGTAATGCTGTGATCGAACCGTTTTGGTACGTTTCGTTTAACTTCGCTGCACGCTCTAATAAACGTGAGTGTAAGTAGAATACGTCACCTGGGTAAGCTTCACGACCTGGAGGACGTTTTAATAATAATGATAACTCACGGTAAGCAGATGCTTGTTTAGATAAGTCATCATATACTACTAATACATGTTTACCTTGTAACATGAACTCTTCAGCCATTGATACACCAGCAAACGGAGCTAAGTATAATAATGGAGCTGGTTGAGATGCAGATGCAGTTACAACGATAGAGTAATCTAATGCGCCGTGTTTACGTAATGTTTCTACTACGCCACGTACAGTAGATTCTTTTTGTCCGATAGCAACGTAGATACAAATCATGTTTTCGCCAGCTTGGTTTAAGATTGTATCGATTGCTACAGATGTTTTACCTACTTGACGGTCACCGATGATTAACTCACGTTGACCACGTCCGATTGGTACTAATGCGTCAATCGCTTTAATACCTGTTTGTAATGGTTCATGTACTGATTTACGAGCCATTACACCGAAAGCTGGGCTTTCGATTGGACGAGATTTAGTTGTGTTGATTGGACCTAATCCGTCAACTGGTTGCCCAAGTGGGTTAACAACACGTCCGATTAGTTCTTCACCAACTGGTACTTCCATGATACGACCTGTGCGACTAACTTTATCGCCTTCTTTAATGCCAAGGTACTCACCTAGAATAACGATACCAACGTTACCTTCTTCTAAGTTTTGAGCCATACCCATAACACCGTTTTCGAACTGTAAAAGTTCTCCAGCCATAGCGTTGTCGAGGCCATGAGCAAGCGCGATACCATCACCAACACGGATAACCGTACCAGTTTCGCTTACTTCTAGTTCAGATTGATAGTTAGCAATCTGTTGTTTAATCAGTGTACTGATTTCTTCAGCTTTGATGCCCATGAATGTCACCTCTCAAGTTCTTAATTATTATCCGATTAACGTATTTTCTAGACGTGCAAGTTTACCTTTTACGCTGCTATCAAAAATATCGTTACCGATTTGAACACGAATACCACCGATAAGTGATTCGTCAATTACATTGTCAATAATTAGTGAGTCTTTATTTACTCGTTTTGCGAATGCAGCTGAAATTTCAGCGTGCTCTTCGTCTGTTAAAGCACGTGTAGAGAATACAGTTGCTTTTGCAACACCTTTTGCATCATCTGCTAAACGGTCAAACTCTACAACAACATCTGTTACTTCGTTAAAACGCTTACGCTCTACTAAAAGTGCTAATACGTTAATAACGGCTGGTTGAGCACCAGCGAAAAGTTCAGAAATCATTTGCTTTTTACGCTCTACTGATACTTTTGGAGCACTTAATAGTGTAAGTAACTCTGGTGTACCAGCTAATACTTTTGAGAATTCTGCTAAGTCAGCGCTTACTTCGTTAACGATGTTTGCGTCCTTTGCAGTCTCGAATAAAGCTTGGGTATAACGCTTAGCTACAGTCGATTGACTCATTTCACTTCGCCTGCCTTCGCAATCGTTTCTTTAATTAATGCACTGTTATCAGCTTCTGAAATTTCTTTTCCAAGAACTTTAGATGCTGCAAGTACTGATAATGAAACGACTTCTCCACGAATTGCTTCAATTGCTTTTTCACGTTCTGCTGCGATATCACGTTGAGCAGAGTCTTTAAGACGAGCTGCCTCAGCGTTAGCCGCCGCAAGAATTTCTTCACGTTGAGCATTCGCTTGTTTTTTAGCGCTTTCTAAAATTTCAGCCATGTTAGCTTGAGTTTCTTTCACTAGCTTCTCATTTTGTGCTAATAAAGTAGCAGACTCCTTACGGTTCTTTTCTGCTTCTTCGATTTCACTCGCAACTAACTCTTCACGCTGTTGCATGATACCCATTAAAGGACCCCAAGCGAATTTTTTTAGAAGAGCCATTAAGATAAGGAACGTTACTAATGTTACTAAAGCGTCCCCTAAGTTCATGCCTGTTGCACCAGCACCTAATACAAGGTTATCTAAAAACACGATTGTTTCACTCCCTTCAAGAGCTTGTAGTTCACATATATTTGTAAGAACTATAATGTTTAAAAATTGGAATAAAAGTGTGTAAATACTGAATTTTCAATATTTACATAAGAAGTGGCGAAGTTATTCGGAACGAATGAGGCTTCGCCACTACATTAAGAGAAGTACTAATCAGTAACGACCAATTATTGGTTCATTACGATGAATGCGATTACTACTGCGATGATTGGTAGGGCTTCAACTAATGCTACCCCGATGAACATTGTAGTTTGTAACATACCACGTGCTTCTGGTTGACGTGCCATACCTTCTACTGTTTTTGAAACGATAAGACCGTTACCGATACCTGCGCCTAGTGCTGCTAAACCGATAGCGATTGCTGCTGCTAATAAACCTAATGAACCTGTCATTTTAAATTTCCTCCTTGGAATGTAAAGTTTTTGTGGTTTTTGGTTCTAAAATTTCACGCAAATTGCGTAAATATTATCAATGATCTTCACTCACTTTATGTGATAAGTAAACCATTGTTAACATCGTAAAGATGAATGCTTGGATAAACCCGATGAAAATCGAGAATCCTTGCCATGCCATACCTGGAACGATTGCTCCTAGGAAGCCTAATACACCTGAAGCACCAAGGCCGGCGATTAAACCTAATAAAATTTCACCTGCATAAATGTTACCGTAAAGACGCAGACCAAGAGTTAACGTGTTCGCGAATTCTTCAATAACTTTTAATGGGAACATGAATGACATTGGTGAGAAGAACGTACCTGTGTAATGCTTCATACCGCGCATCTTAATACCGAAGTATGTAGATAACACTAGAATCATTACCGCTAACGACATTGTTACTGTTGGGTCAGCTGTTGGTGATTTCCACCAAAGATCGCCATCAATCGCAATCGCAAATGGTAGCCCTAGTAAGTTGGAAACAGCGATAAACATAATAAGTGTAATACCTAAAATGTGGAACTGACCGCCTGTTTTCCAGTCCATGTTACTCTTAATAATACCTTTTACAAAGTCCATGATCCATTCCATGAAGTTTTGCATGCCTGTCGGTTTTAATGCTAATTTACGCGTTGCGATAACAGCGATTAAGAACACGACCGTAGCAGATATTATTAACATCATTACTGTCGAAAGGTTAAAAGTCAGACCGAAATTATCGGTAATATTCCAAGTAACCTCTGGAGATGTATGATTCATTGCTTGATTTCACCTCTCTTTCTTATGCACCTTAATGGTTTCTAACAAGGTATATGATTCGTTCAATTACAACGAAAACATACGGGAACATTAGCCCGACAACTGTGCTAATGAGATGAAAATATTGTGGTAACAGCATTGCTACTGCTACGGCAGCAACACCAGACCCAAAGCGAAACATTGTTCCTAATGATGCCACTTTTCTTCCCTCACTAATGGATTTATCAAATTTCTCCATACGTCGAACTAAAATCCAAAAGTTATACGTACCAAAAAATGCACCCAGTGCGATACCAGCGAAAATTGTTTGGTATGAAGTTAAAAATCCCCATCCTAAAGCGCAACCTGCTAGTAAAAAAAAGAGTCCTCTCTTTTGAGTGGCATAAATCTGATGCAAATCTAGCATTTTACAAATCTCCTGAACTAGTTTCGAGTAAAGATGACACAAACCATCAAGTGAATTCAGAGTGTAGTGAATGCACACTACAACGGTTTGAAACCGTTTTAACAATCTTCTAAACAAGAATTGATCCGGATCGTTTCTTTAGAAAATCGCTATTGAATTACTCTATGCCCTATCACCTAAAGATGGTAGGAACACCAGCTAATAACTAGCTGTTTTTTTCACTATGTAAGTAGTGAAAAGTTGATACAACAAGTGTTTTGACGTATTTTAACAATACTAAACCCTTATCATTCTTACCCTTTGTAAGCATACAATAGGGGGTTTTTGATGTCAATTGCTTATGGTGAAAAACTTCACAATCGAGCATACCCTGTCAAATTGTTGACAAATTTGTGTATGAAATAAAAAACAATCATGAAGTCCCCACCTATAATATCATCAAATATTATAACATCTACCCATTGTTATCGCTTTAAAAACGTCAGTAATGCTTCAACAATTCGCTCCGATGCATGCCCGTCACCATAAGGGTTTGACGCTTGTGCCATTGACGCATATGTCTCTTCATTTGTTAATAATTCTTTTGCTAACGTATAAATCGTTTCTTCTTCTGTTCCTGCAAGCTTTAATGTTCCTGCCGCGATACCTTCTGGACGCTCTGTTGTGTCACGTAACACAAGTACTGGTTTTCCAAGTGATGGTGCTTCCTCTTGCACGCCACCCGAATCGGTTAAAATCATAAATGAACGTGCTGCGAAGTTATGGAAGTCGAATACTTCTAACGGCTCGATTAAATGAACACGCTCGTCGCCACCTAAAACTTCATTCGCTACTTCACGTACAGCTGGGTTCATATGCACAGGGTAAATAACTTGTACATCATCATGCTCCACTAATAAACGTTTAATCGCTTTAAACATATTACGCATCGGCTGCCCTAGGTTTTCACGACGATGTGCTGTCAATAAAATCATGCGATCTTCGCCGATTTTTTCTAGCACTGGATGTGTGTACTCTTCTTTTACCGTTGTGCGTAACGCATCGATTGCTGTATTCCCCGTTACAAAGATAGCTTCATCTAATTTGTTTTCTTTTAATAAATTATCACGTGACTGTTCTGTCGGCGCAAAGTGTAAGTCTGCCATCACACCCGTTAACTGACGGTTCATCTCTTCAGGGTACGGTGAATATTTATTCCCTGTACGTAAACCTGCTTCTACGTGACCGATTGCAATTTGATTATAAAATGCCGCTAAGCTCCCAACGAATGTTGTCGCTGTATCACCATGCACTAATACGATATCTGGTTTTGCTTCTTTCATGACATCATCTAAGCCTTTTAATGCATTCGTTGCTACGTCAACTAATGTTTGACGGTCCTTCATAATGTTTAAATCATAATCTGGTGTAATGTTAAACGTTTCTAATACTTGGTCTAACATTTGACGGTGTTGTGCCGTTACCGTAACAATTGATTCGATTTCTTCTGGATGCTTTTGTAATTCTAGTACAAGAGGTGCCATTTTAATTGCTTCTGGACGTGTACCGAAAATCGTCATTACTTTAAATTTTTTCACGTGTAAATTCCCTCCAATTATAAAGCTGCCATCACTAAATGGTGCCTCTTCTTATAATAGCCTATTTATACTTTTTATGTTTTACAACTTTATTAAATTAACATACTTTCTTACAATACCTTCAAAACATCACTGTTTTCCGTCCATTGCTCCCCCCTCCCCTGCTCACTAATCCGTAAATTGCTGGTCGATTTTCTGTAATATGTCTCCCCTCTTTTCGAAAAAACATGGAATTTCTTCCTATTATATAGAGACAAAAAAGACCACCTCTTTCAGAGGCGGTCTTTTCATAGTACGCTGGCATACGGAATTATTATTTTGTACCAAATAAACGGTCGCCTGCGTCACCTAAACCTGGAACGATATAACCGTGATCATCTAGTTTTTCATCAAGCGCTGCAATATAAATATCTACATCCGGATGCTCGTCTTGAATTGCTTTTACACCTTCTGGAGCTGCAATTAAGCACATGAACTTAATGCTTTTTGCGCCGCGCTTTTTAAGAGAGTTAATGGCTTCAACTGCAGAACCACCTGTTGCTAACATCGGATCTACGATAATGAAGTCACGCTCTTCCACATCTGCTGGAAGCTTCGCATAGTATTCTACTGGCTTTAATGTTTGTGGGTCACGGTATAAACCGATATGTCCAACCTTCGCTGCTGGAATTAATTTTAAAACGCCATCAACCATGCCAATACCCGCACGTAAAATTGGTACGATTGCAATCTTTTTACCTGATAACACTTTTGCTTTAGCAGTTGTTACTGGTGTTTTTACGTCGATTTCTTCTAACGGTAAATCACGTGTAATTTCAAACGCCATTAAAGTTGCTACTTCGTCAACTAATTCACGGAATTCTTTTGTACCCGTCTTTTCGTCACGAATGTGTGTTAACTTATGTTGGATTAGTGGGTGATCAAATACATATACTTTGCTCATGCAAATCGCTCCTGTCATTTAATTATCTGAACTAGTATATCAGTTTCATGCTATGTTTACGAGAAATTTCATGCAATATTACATACTTATTGTCGTTTTTTTGTCCCTCACTATCGTTTGATAAATCAATCTATTTTAAATTCACGAACAATCTTATCATTTTTGCTAAATTGCACATAAATATGCTCATTTTCTGATTTTCATATTTTTTCATGATGTTAGTCATTAAGCCATACTAATACGAAAAAACCCGTCCCTCGAAAGGAACGGGTTTTACTCATTATGCGTATAATGGGTATTTTGCAGTTAATGCTGCTACACGCTCAAGCGCTTCTGCTTTTACTGCTTCACTTACTGTGCCATCTTCAACATTTTTTAATACGTTTGCAATAATCTTACCAACTTCACGTGCATCTTCTTCTTTGAAGCCACGAGAAGTGATTGCTGCCGTACCGACACGAACACCTGATGTTACGAATGGTTTTTCTGTATCGTAAGGAATTGTGTTTTTATTTGTTGTAATCGCTACTTCATCTAATACGTGCTCAGCTACTTTACCAGTTAAGCCTAAAGATTTAACGTTTAATAATAATAAGTGGTTATCTGTACCACCTGATACGATTTCAACGCCTTCTTCGATTAAGCTTGCTGCTAACGCTGCTGCATTTACTTTAATTTGTTTTGCATATTCTTTGAATTCAGGTTGTAATGCTTCACCGAATGCTACAGCTTTTGCAGCGATTACGTGCATTAATGGACCGCCTTGAATCCCAGGGAATACAGATTTATTTAATTCTTTTTCCCATTTTTCATCGTTTGTTAAAATCATTCCACCACGTGGACCACGTAATGTTTTATGTGTTGTTGTTGTAACAAAGTCAGCGTAAGGAATTGGCGATTGGTGTTCACCAGCAGCTACAAGACCTGCAATGTGAGCCATGTCTACCATGAAGTATGCGCCTACTTCATCAGCGATTTCGCGGAATTTCGCGAAGTCGATTGCACGTGGGTATGCTGAAGCACCTGCAACGATTAATTTTGGTTTTGCGTCTAACGCTTTTTGACGAACATCTTCATAATCGATTACGTGTGTATCTTCTGTTACACCGTACTCTACGAAGTTGTATAAAATACCTGAGAAGTTTACTGGTGAACCATGTGTTAAATGACCACCGTGAGATAAGTTCATCCCAAGTACTGTGTCACCAGGTTGTAAAATTGTATGGTAAACTGCCATGTTTGCTTGTGCACCTGAGTGTGGTTGCACGTTTACATATGCTGCACCAAATAATTCTTTTGCACGGTCACGCGCGATGTTTTCTACTACGTCTACATGCTCACAACCACCGTAGTAGCGTTTGCCTGGGTAACCTTCTGCGTATTTATTTGTTAAGTAAGAACCTTGTGCTTCCATTACTGCTTCTGTTACGAAGTTTTCTGAAGCGATTAACTCGATGTTGTCATTTTGACGTTTTTTCTCTGCAAAAATTGCCTCTAGTACCGCGTTGTCTTGTGCTGCTAATTTTTCAAATGCCATTTCTGAAAAATCCTCCCTGAATTAAATAATCTATTATTTATTAAATAGGGGGAGTACCCCTTAAACCACATAAATTAACGATACTGCGCGCGCTCGCCACCAATAAGCTTTGGACGCGTTGTAGCTGTTGCGACAATCGCTTCGCCAATATGACGAATCGTTGTACGTACCGGAACAGCGACATGTTTTAAATGCATACCGATGAATGTTTGACCGATATCAATGCCATAATGTGCCACAATATGCTCAACGACAACTGGGTCATCGAAATGTTCATATGCATATGCCGACATCGAACCACCAGCTGTGCGAACCGGTATAACAGATACTTGCTCTAGTTGATAACGTTCGGCTGCTGCACGTTCAATCGTTAATGCACGATTAATATGCTCACACCCTTGAAACGCCAAATACAACTGATGTTTTTTCGCAAAATGTTGTAAAGGTAGCCATAATTGTTCAGCTACACTTTGTGTTCCAGCTGTACCAATGTGCTCGCCGATCACTTCAGACGTAGAACAACCTACGACTAAAATTTGATGTGGGCGTACGGTTGGTAAAATGATTGTTTCAAACTGTTCTAGTAATGCTGTCAGTTGTTGTTCAATCGTCATCGAAACACCTTCTTAGTTTTCAAGCTCAGCAATTTTTTGGATACGTTTTTCGTGACGGCCACCTTCAAAATCCGTGTTTAACCACGTTTCAACGATTTCACGTGCTAAACCTGGGCCAATAACACGCTCGCCCATTGCTAAAATATTTGAGTCGTTATGGCAACGAGTTGCTTTCGCTGAAAATACATCATGTACTAATGCACAACGAATGCCTTTTACTTTATTAGCTGCAATTGAAATGCCAATACCCGTTCCGCAAATTAAAATACCACGGTCATATTCACCAGCTGCTACACGTTCTGCTACTGGTTTCGCATAATCTGGGTAGTCCACTGAGTCATTGTTTTGTGGGCCGAAGTCAGTATATTCAATATTTAATGAAGTTAATAAATCCATAATCTCGCGACGTAAATTATTTCCGCCATGATCTGAAGAAATTGCAATTTTCAAGGATGGTCCCTCTTTTCATTTGTTTTCTTCATTAGTTTATCATGCCTACTCAAGAAAAACATCTGTTTCCACATTACTGACAATGACCGCGCAATGTAAAAAACGAATGTTTCCTATATTTAAACATGAAATGTCGTTTTTTTAAAGCCCTTTTCCGAAAGTTTTATACTTCAAATTTCGTAAAATTCGCCTTTTAAGCAAAAAACGGATTGAAAGATGATTTTTCACCATCCTTCAATCCACTTTTTCCGAATAATTATTGTGAACGGTCAAATTGCTGAATACTCTTAAACAGCAGCGCTGCTTGCTCGTCTAATAATTTTGCTAATTCGTTTACTTGCGCAATAGACGCACGTTGTGTTTTCGTTAAGTTTGCCACTTCATCTGCCCCTGCGGATGTTTCTTCTGCAACCGCTGCAACTTCTTGCGATTGGCTTGCTGTGCTCGCAATATTATTCATTTGTTGCTCAACAAGCTGTGATATTTCAACAATAGCCGTTGCCATTTGGGTCACATCGCGTGACATGCTATCTACCGCTTGCGTCGTTTCATGCATTTTCGCTGTTTCTTGCACCGCTAAACTAACTTGCCCTTCCATTTGTTGCACAACGGTAGACACATTGTGTTGTATCGTGCGAATAAGCGTCGAAATACCACTTACTGCCTGTGCACTTTCATCCGCTAATTTACGAACTTCCTCTGCAACAACCGCAAAGCCTTTACCATGCTCCCCTGCACGCGCCGCTTCAATGGATGCATTGAGTGCGAGTAAATTTGTTTGGTTCGCAATATCACCGACCAATATATTAATCGCTTCAATTTTCGCGGTATTTTGCTCTAATTCTTTAATCGATGTTAACGCGTCATCATTGCCATCAACAATCGTTTGAATGCCGGCTACTAAACTTGTGACAACTTCATTTGTTGTCGTCAAATGATGTAAAATTTGTGACGTTTGATTCGCTGAATGTTCGGCACGTTCATTCACTTCCTCCGCTAACACCCGCACTTCCTCAATCGCCTCAACCGTATGTTGCACCGCATTCGCTGACATATCTGCCCCTTCTGCAATATGTCCAATCGTTTCAGAAATTGACTCCGCTTGTTGCGTTGTCGCGGTCGTTTCCTGTGTTAAATGCTGCATCGTTTGCTTCGTCGTATCGACATTTTGTTCAATTGTTTCAACCATGCTACGCAAGTTTTCAAGCATTTGTTGGAATGCTTTCGATACCGCATTAATCTCATCATCACGTTCAAATTGAACTTCTACATCCTTGCCAATTTGTCCTGAAGCTGCTCGCTCAGCTGCTTCTTCTAAACGTTGTAATGGACGCACTAAAATTAAGCTAAAAATCGCAGCTAAAATACCTGACCATGTAATCCCTAACACATATGTACCAATTTCAAAAATACGACGGTCAATGTGTTCAAAATAACGTGGTTGTAAAAATTCAATAAAGAAAAAGCTCGTTGAATATGTAATGATAGCTAATGCGACAACAAATAGAACCATTTGTTTCCGCAAACTAAAGCGATGTTTTTTCATTCGTTGGCCTCCGTCAATTGTAATTGGTCAATTGCTTGCTGTAACTCTTGAAACGTTTGCGTATACACTGCCTTCGAGCCACCATATGGATCTTGCACATCTTTTGTGCTAGCTGTTGCAAATTCATGTAATGTAAACAGCTTTTGCGCATATTGTGGTGCAGCTTGTAAAATCGTCATTTTATGTGCATTTGTCATCGTTAAAATAACCGTTGCCCACTCTAATTGTGTTACTTCTAAAAGCTGTGCTTTATGTTCATGCGGAATACCTTGCTCTGCTAAGATCGCTTGCGCATGTGCGGACATCGCTTCTCCTCCATGAGCATAAATACCTGCTGATTGAACAGCGACATGTTGTATTTTTTTCGCACGTAATATTGCTTCTGCCATTGCAGAACGACATGTGTTTCCGGTGCATACAAATAATATCTTCATGTTCGGCTTCCCCTTTCGTTCACAATCATCTCTACATAAATCTCATACTTTTGATGCATATATGAGTAGCATAACAAAAGTTATTTCTGATGAAAAGTATTGTACCTTTTTCACTTTTTTTAAAATAACATCGCAATGTTCACTCTTCTCTTTTCGTCGCTACATCACTTTTCTGAAATCATTCATCATAAATAATTATTAAAATAATCGCTACGGGCTATAGAAAAAGACACTAACGTCTGCCATATCGTTAGTGTCTTTTCATTCATCGATAATATTGATGACCTGCTGCTTTTTCTAAACGATTCATAATCGCAGCACCTACGCCTGCTTCATCAATCGTCGTTGCCAAAATAATCGTTGCATCCGTATGGTCACATGCGCGTAATGCATCGTATAAACGTACCGCCATTTGTTCCGCTGTTGTACCAAAACGGAATATATACGGCGCATCAATCACCATATCATCCGGCGCTAATACCGCCACGCGATGACCTTGCGCCTGTAATTGTTGTACTGCTTCTTGTATCTTTACTGCGCTTGGCTTAATTAAATAAACCGGTGCATTTGGTGCGTAATGTGTATATTTCATACCTGGCGCTTTCGGGGTTTCCTTCGCTTCTGCTTGTAACTTGGTTGGCTGAAATACCTCACCGATCACTGCTTCTAACATTTCTTTTGTCACGCCACCTGGACGTAAAATTGTAGGTATATCCGTTGTCATATCGAGTACCGTTGATTCGACACCAATACCCGTCGCGCCACCGTCTAACACCATCGGAATACGTCCTGCTAAATCCTCAAACACATGCTGTGCTTCTGTCGGACTCGGTTTACCACTACGATTTGCACTCGGTGCTGCAACTGGCTTGCCTAATTGGCGTAACAGTGTCAGTGCTACATCATGGTCTGGCATACGTAAGCCAACTGTTGATAGTCCCGCCATCACACTCGGCGCTAATACATTTGGCTTTGCCTCCATAATTAATGTTAATGCCCCTGGCCAAAACGCCTCCATACATTGGCGCGCTTTTTCAGGCACATGTGTAATATAATGCGCTACTTCTTCGATTGTTCCAATATGCACAATTAACGGATTGTCAGCCGGGCGTGCTTTTGCTGCAAAAATTTTGCGCACTGCTTCTTCATCCGTTGCAATCGCCCCTAAACCATACACTGTTTCAGTTGGAAAAGCGACGACTTCTTGTTGCTCTAAAAAAGCAATTGCTTGTGCATAACTTGCTGGTTGCGCTGTTTCCACAATTGTTTTCATGTCTTCTTGACCTCTTCTGCATTATGCTTGAATTTCACAAAATACCATACGCTCTTTACCGTTAATATCATTCACAATTTCGATGACTGCTTGCGGAAAATGTTCACGGAAAAAGCCAGCTACTGCTGCTCCTTGTGTATACCCAATCTCAACACCGATAAATGCCGGACGATTGATCATCGCACCGACTTGCTCAGCTAGTTTACGATATAAAATCAATCCATCCTCATCTGCAAATAATGCTGAGTGGGGCTCATGTGCCGTTACAACTTCAGACATTTCTGCTAAATCCTCATGCGCAATATACGGAGGGTTCGACAAAATAACATCCCATTTTTCGGTTGCAATCGGCTCCGTTAAATCACCTAAGCGAAATGCAATATCGGCTTGTAAAGCAGCTGCATTTTTCGTTGCTGTGGCAAGCGCGCTTTCTGATAGATCAGTTGCGACCACATCGAGTTGCGGCGCTTCTAGCTTCATTGTAATGGCAATTGCCCCACTGCCTGTCCCAATATCAGCTAAACGAATTGGTGCATCACCAAATAATTTACGAATTCGCGTTAACGCACCAACAATTAATTCCTCTGTTTCCGGTCGTGGAATCAACACCGACTCATCAACCATAAATGTACGACCGTAAAATTCCTCTACCCCTGTAATATATTGAACTGGGCGACCTTGTGCGTGTTGCTCGACCATGTTGTTATATAGCTCAATTTGCTCAGCATCCATCGCGTCATGCATCGCCATCATTAATGCACTATACGATTTCCCCGTTACGTGTTGCAGTAATAAACGAGCTGCTGTTTCCTCACGATCATGTTCAATTAAAAAAGAAGAAGCCCAATGAAGGACTTCTAAATGGGTTTTAGTCATTCTCGTTTAAACGCTCAAGTTTAGAAGCTTGCTCTTCTAAAATTAATGCGTCAATTACTTCATCTAGCTTACCTTCAACAATTTGGTCTAATTTTTGAAGTGTTAAGCCGATACGATGGTCTGTTACACGGTTTTGTGGATAGTTGTACGTACGGATACGCTCTGAACGGTCACCTGTACCTACTGCTGATTTACGTGTTGAGTCGATTTCTGCTTGCGCTTCTGCACGGTGCTTTTCTGCTACACGCGCTACTAAAATTTTCATCGCTTTTTCACGGTTTTTAATTTGAGAACGCTCATCTTGCATCGATACAACAACACCTGTTGGTAAGTGGGTCATACGTACAGCTGACATCGTTGTATTTACAGACTGACCACCTGCACCAGATGATGCGAATGTATCTACACGAATATCTTTTTCATGAATTTCAACATCTTCTACATGCATTTCTGGTAAACATGCCACTGTCGCTGTTGATGTATGGATACGACCTTGTGATTCTGTTGCAGGTACACGTTGTACGCGGTGTGCACCGTTTTCGAATTTGAATTTAGAATATGCACCTTGTCCGTTAATCATAAAGATAACCTCTTTATAACCGCCTGATGGGTTTGGTGTTGCTTCCATAATATCAATTTTCCAACCTTGTGTTTCTGCATAACGTGTATACATACGGAATAAATCGCCAGCAAAAATATTTGCCTCGTCGCCACCTGCTGCACCACGAATCTCCATAATTACGTTTTTCGAATCATTCGGGTCTTTTGGAATTAATAATACACGTAAACGCTCTTCTAATTCTTCAATCGACGTCTTTAATTCGTTAAACTCTTCTTTCACCATCTCTAACATATCTGGGTCTTTTTCGATGTCTAACATTTCACGTGCGTCCGCAAACTGCGCTTTTGCTTCTTTATATTCACGGTATGCATCTACCGTATCTTGAATATCTGACTGCTCTTTCGAATAGTCACGTAATTTTTTCGTGTCACTTACGATATCCGGGTCACTTAATAATTCATTTAAGCGTTCATAACGGTCTTCAACCGCTTGTAATCGATCAAACATGCTTATCACCTCTATAGAAATTTTTCGTGCGTTATATACGATACTTTTTTATATCTTTAACTCTATAAGTATAAAGAAATCATCGCCTGAATGCCACTACTAATATTTATGTAAGTGGCGGATTTGTATGACATTTTCGACATACGGGATAATACGAGTCATTACCACCAATTTGAATTTGCTCTCCTGTGTACACAGGACGATTTTGTTCGTCAACACGTAAGTTCATCGTCGCCTTCTTTTGACAGAACCAACAAATGGTTTTCATTTCTTCAACTTTATCGGCATATGTGAGTAAATACTGGCTACCTTCAAATAATTCATTACGGAAATCATTTTTCAACCCAAATGCCATTACAGGAATATTTAGTTCATCAACGATTTGTGTAAATTGTATAATATGCGCTTTTTTCACAAATTGCGCCTCATCAATTAATACACAATATGGTTTTGGCTGGTGGTTTTTCACAATCTCAAATACATTTGTCTCATCATAAATTGCAATAGCTGGCTGACGCATGCCAATTCGACTTGATACATAGCCAACTTCATCTCGGTCATCGATACCTGATGTAAAAATTAAAACTGGTTTATTTTGTTCTTCATAGTTATGTGCCACTTTTAAAATTTCAATGGATTTTCCACTATTCATTGCACCGTATTTAAAAAATAATTGTGCCATTCCCCGTTCCTCCACCTATCATTTATTTTAACGTTCAAACAAAATGCCAGCCAAGATACCTTGGCTGGCATTGTTGCAACAAATTATTATTTGTTAAGACCGTATTTTTTGTTGAAACGATCTACGCGGCCATCAGCAGCAGCGAATTTTTGACGTCCAGTGTAGAATGGGTGACATTCGTCACAGAATTCTACTGCGATTTTTTCTTTAACTGAACCTGTTTCAAATACGTTACCGCAAGAACATGTTACAGTTGCGATTTTGTAATCTGGGTGGATACCTTGTTTCATATTCGTTTTCTCCTCTCGCCCTGAGCCATCTAGCACAGAGTATTTTCGATCTGCACCTTACATAGCCCGAATATGTCATTACATGTAAACACGTAATGTATTGAGGTCAGCTATATATGTGCACGATTCATACCGATATATAATATCATAGGGAAATGACTTTCGCAACTATTTTACTCGATTAAATTAAACCTTTACCGTTTGTTGCTTTTTTCATACCTTCATTTAGCTTTTCAAAAAACTCTTCATTGGATTCGGTATTGCGTAGCTTACGAATAAAACGCTCTGCAAAGTCCGGTGCATCCGAGAATGTTTTGCGGATTGCCCATAATTTTTCAAGACGGTCCTCTGCAATTAATAACTCCTCTTTACGCGTACCTGAACGACGAATATCTAAAGCTGGGAAAATACGGCGCTCTGCTAAGCTACGGTCTAAATGTAGCTCGAGGTTCCCTGTTCCTTTAAACTCCTCGTAAATCACCTCATCCATACGTGAGCCTGTATCAACAAGTGCTGTTGCTAAAATCGTTAAGCTACCGCCCTCTTCAATGTTACGCGCTGAACCGAAGAAACGTTTCGGACGGTGGAATGCTGCTGGGTCAATACCACCTGAAAGTGTACGACCACTTGATGGAATAACTAAGTTATACGCACGTGCTAAACGTGTAATCGAATCCATTAAAATAATAACATCACGTTTTTGCTCCACTAAACGGCGTGCACGCTCTAATACCATTTCTGCCACTTTCACATGGTTTTCTGGCACTTCATCAAACGTTGACGATACGACATCCCCTTTAACAGAACGTTCAATATCTGTTACTTCTTCTGGACGCTCATCAATTAATAACACAATTAACTCCGCATCTGGATAATTTGTTGAAATCGCATTGGCAATCTCTTTTAATAATGAAGTTTTACCTGCTTTTGGTGGGGCTACAATTAAACCACGCTGCCCAAAACCTACTGGCGCAATTAAATCCATAATACGTGTTGATAAATTACGCTTTGTTGTTTCAAGCTTAATTTGACGGTTTGGATATAACGGTGTTAATGCTGGGAAGTGAACGCGCTCTTTTGCAACTTCTGGGTCCTCACCGTTTACCGCTTCTACTTGTAATAAACCATAGTATCGTTCATTTTCTTTTGGTGGACGTACTTTCCCGGTTACTTTATCGCCGTTACGTAAATCAAAACGACGAATTTGTGATGCAGAAATATAAATATCTTCTTTACTTGGTGAATAGTTAATCGGGCGTAAGAAACCAAAGCCTTCACTTTGAATAATTTCCAAAACGCCTTCCATAAAGAAATAGCCCTCTGATTCTGAACGCGCTTTTAAAATCGCAAAAATTAATTCCTTTTTCGTCAGTTTACTATAGTAAGACACTTTGTATTGTTTCGCTAATCCGTACAATTCTTTTAGCGTCATACTTTCTAATTGTGCAATTGTCATCGATGACATTGGCAATGCTCCAGTCTATAAATAATTTTCACTTGTATTGGTTTGAATAATAATTGCTACTATACGTAAGTAGCGAAGAATCTTGCTTAGGTAGAAGTAGAATAGAAGTATTACATGTAGCGCGAAGTACTACTGCAGGAAATTACGTAATATTAATATTATAACAAATATATAATGCGAAAAGAAAGAGCTGTCTAGCAAAGTTCACGCTTTACTAAACAACCCATGTGCCTCTTATTATTCGCCTGCTGCTTCAATAATCGGTTTTTTATCTAAGCTGTGACGGCCTTCGATAAAACGAACAGTACCTGATTTTGCACGCATAACAACTGAATGTGTTAAACAATGAGAACCTTTGAACTGCACACCACGTAATAACTCACTATCAGTAACACCTGTTGCTGCGAAAATCGCATCGTCACCTGATACTAAATCGTTTAATTGTAGCACTTGGTTCACATCGATACCCATTTTTTTGCAACGCTCTAATTGCTCATCATCTTCTGGTACTAGACGCGCTTGGAAATCGCCACCTAAGCATTTTAATGCCGCTGCTGCGATTACGCCTTCTGGAGCGCCACCTGTACCGAACATAATATCAATACCTGTTTCGTCAAAGGCTGTGTTAATCGCTGCACCTACATCGCCATCTTGAATGAACTTAATACGTGCACCTGCTGCACGAATTTCATCCACGATTGGTTGATGACGTTCACGGTCTAAAAGAGTCGCCACAACATCACTAATATCTTTGTTTTTTGCTTTTGCTACTGCTGATAAGTTTTCCGTTACAGAAGCTTCGATGCTTACTTTACCTGCTGCCTCTGGACCTACCGCTAATTTTTCCATGTACATATCTGGTGCATTTAAAAGATTACCACGGTCTGCAATTGCAAGAACTGTCATTGCACCGTTTGTTCCTTTAGCAACGATATTTGTACCTTCTAGTGGGTCAACTGCGATATCCACTTCTGGACCGCCGTTACGTAAACCTAATTCTTCGCCAATATATAACATCGGTGCTTCATCCATTTCGCCCTCACCGATTACAACACGTCCATGCATTGGAATAGTATCGAACATTTGGCGCATCGCTGTTGTCGCAGCATCATCTGCCTCATTCTTTAGGCCTCGTCCCATCCATTTTGCTGAGCTGATTGCTGCTGATTCTGTCACACGTACGACTTCCATCGATAAACTACGTTCCATTTTGTTTCCTGCCTCCTGTTGTTTTGCTTTTGCGCAAAACGATTGTCGCCATCCATTTTAACATACTAATTCATCATTGTTGCATACTATTTACATTTTCTATCATTAATTTGATGCAGGTGTGATCACTTCTTTACGAATATCCGCACCAAGCGCCGTTAATTTTTCGATAATATCACTATAGCCACGCTCTACATGATAAATGTCGCGCACTTCCGTTTCACCTTCTGCAATTAAGCCTGCTAATACAAGCGCTGCACCTGCACGTAGGTCACTTGCTGTTACAGTCGAACCGTGTAATTGTGCTGGCCCTGTTAAGATGGCTGTATTGCCTTCTACTCGTGCCACCGCATTCATACGGCGTAATTCATCAATATGTTTGAAGCGAGCAGAATAGACTGTGTCTGTCACCTTTGATGAGCCTTCCGCTTGTGTCATTAATACGCAAAGTGGTTGCTGAATGTCCGTTGCTAATCCTGGGTATACTAAAGTTTTAGCATCTACGGCATGTAGATTTTCTGTTTTTGGGATGAAAATTGACTCTTCGTCCTCTTCCACTTTTACGCCCATTTCACGTAACTTCGCTGTTACCGCTTCTAAATGTAATGGAATCACATTGTCTACACGAATACCGTCACCCGCTAATGCTGCCATAATCATATAGGTTGCAGCTTCAATACGGTCAGGAATAACCGTATGCTGTGCACCGTGTAATTCTTCAACACCTTCGATACGAATAACACTTGTGCCTGCGCCTTTAATATTCGCCCCCATATTGGATAATAATGTTGCGACATCAATAATTTCTGGCTCTTTTGCGGCATTTTCAATTACCGTACGCCCTTTTGCACGAACTGCTGCAAGCATAATATTAATCGTTGCCCCAACACTTGCTACGTCTAAATAAATTTTCGCACCGATTAATTCATCTGCGCGTAAGTAAATTGCGCCGTGCTCATTTGTCACTTTCGCACCTAGTGCTTCAAAACCTTTAATATGTTGGTCGATTGGACGTGGCCCTAAGAAACACCCACCTGGTAAGCCAACAACTGCACGTTTAAAACGTCCAAGCATTGCGCCCATTAAATAATACGATGCACGCATTTTTTTTACATTGCCATTTGGTAATGGCATTGCTTCCATTGTTGTTGGGTCAATTGTCATTTTCCCATTTTCAAACGTCACTTGACCGCCAATCTCTTCCATTAATAGTTTCAGTGTAAATACATCTGAAATTTCTGGTAGACCATCAATTGATACCGGTGAGTTCGCTAAAATAGCTGCCGGAATTAATGCTACTGCACTGTTTTTTGCACCACTTACTTTAATATTACCTTTTAAGCGATTACCGCCTCGAATTTTATATACTTCCATTGCTGTATGTTCTCCTCATTTATCTGGAAAAAGTCCCTATCATTTCGCAAATCATTAACTGTTTGTGTAATAAGCATGGTTTGTTGCCTTCATGCTTTTTTATACGCTCATGCACGACGTAAGCGTATAAAAAAACAAGCAAAACGCATAAGGACGTATTTGGGCATACGAATCCCAAATACGTCTTCTTTTGCGCACATTACTTCCCTTCGCGTTTGCTCCAGTCGGCTAAGAAACCTTCAATCCCTTTATCTGTTAATGGGTGATTGAATAGTTGTTGTAATACTTTAAATGGTGTTGTTGAAATGTGAGCACCTGCTAACGCCGCAGCTTGAATATGCTGAGGGTGGCGGATTGATGCTGCAATAATTTCTGTATCAATGTTATGAATTGTAAACATATGTGCAATCGTCTCGATTAGTTCAGAACCATCTTGACCGATATCATCTAAACGTCCAATAAATGGCGATACATATGTAGCACCTGCACGAGCAGCCATTAACGCTTGGTTCGCTGAGAAAATAAGTGTAACATTTGTTTTAATGCCTTTATTTGCAAAGTGACGACAAGCTTGTAAACCAGCTGGTGTCATTGGTAATTTTACCGTAATATTTGGGTGGATTGCTGCAAGCTCTTCGCCTTCTCGAATCATCCCTTCAGCATCTAATGAAATTACTTCACCAGAAACTGAACCATCTACTAAGTTCGCAATTTCGCGTAAACGGTCATGGAAATCCACACCTGGCTCTTTTGCTACTAATGATGGATTTGTTGTTACGCCGGATAAAATACCCCAAGCGTGTGCTTCTTTAATTTCGTCAAAGTTTGCTGTATCGATGAAAAATTTCATGATAATGCCTCCTCAATAATTATCGCTAAATAACGGCAATCTCCATGTAAAAAATCGCATTATTTAGAAACGTTTGTTTAATAGTGCGTATTTCGTAAAATAGGAGAAGTAGCGAAACGCTTCTCCCCCTATCACTATACGATATTTGTATAATTTGTCGCTACGATTAGGCCTTGTTTGAGCTACCGAATTCGCGCATTTTGCCGATTACAGTTGCTTTAATTGCTTCACGAGCTGGACCTAAGTATTTACGTGGATCATATGTTTTTGAATCGTTTTCTAAAAACTCACGAATCACTTTTGTTGCTGCGATTTGATTTTCAGTATTTACGTTAATTTTCGCTGTACCTAATGAAATTGAACGTTGAATATCTTTTGTTGGGATACCTGTACCACCATGTAACACTAACGGTAAATCCGCTAAGTTAGAGATTTCTTCCATCTCTTTGAAACCTAAGTTTGGTTCACCTTTGTAAGGACCGTGTACTGAACCTAGTGCTGGTGCTAAACAGTCAATGCCTGTTGCTTCTACTAATGCTTTACACTCTTGTGGATCTGCGTACATAATGCCGCCGATAACACCGTCTTCTTCGCCACCTACAGTACCTAATTCTGCTTCTACAGATACATTACGTGCATGTGCATATTCAACAACTTGTTTTGTTGTTTCTACGTTTTCTTCAAATGGGTGATGTGAAGCATCAATCATTACAGATGTGAAACCTGCGTCGATTGCTTCTTTACATTTTTCGAAGCTTGAACCATGGTCTAAGTGAATTGCAACTGGTACAGTCGTGCCATAGCTTTCCATTAATCCTTTAACGATGTGAACAACCGATACGAAGCCACCCATATATTTTGCTGCGCCTTCAGACACACCTAAAATAACTGGTGATTTTTCTTCCTCTGCTGCTTGTAAAATCGCTTGCGTCCACTCTAAGTTATTAATGTTGAATTGACCAACAGCGTACTTACCTTCTTTTGCAGTAATTAACATTTCTTTCATTGAAACTAATGCCATGATTGTTAAGACTCCTTCCCGAAAATACGGACAATTTTAGTAATCTATACCTTTATCATCATATCAAAAATATAGCGTTGTCGCTACCGTCAACAGAATGTTACGTAGCGAAAATTTTCTGTACAGCATCTCGAATATCAAAAATATTAAACGGCTTCGTAAAATAACCTTTTATGCCCAATTGTTGTGCACGTTCGATTAAATCGCGTTCACCGTAAGCTGTCATCATAATGACTGGCAGTTCCATGCCCATGTCACGAATTTTTATTAATGTTTCTAAGCCAGTCATCCCTGGCATGCGCATGTCTAGTAACGCGCAGTCAAATGTTTGTTGCTCACATAAAGCAATCGCTTCTTGGCCATTTGCAGCCAACGTCGTTTCAAAATCTTCCTTTTGAAAGACTTCTCGCAGCAATAATCGAATTGCTGGCTCATCGTCTACAATTAGTAAATGCTTCATATGTAATGTGCTCACTTTCTCCATTTTGTGCCTTAATTGTAATCGAGCAACTGTTCATTTGAAAGTATTTTCGTATTTTGCAAAGTTCCTCTATAATGTGAGAGAGGTGTTTATTATGTTTAAAATGTTAACAACCCAATTAACGGGCTTATATCAACGAATTTTGCAAACGGAAGAAGAAAATATTGAAGATGCCGCACGTTTACTTGCACAAGCTGGCATTGGTGAAGGAAATGTCTATTTCGCTTGCTTCGATGAATTCCAAGCAATTGAAGACAATGCTATCATTGGTGCGGCGCCGTTTAAAAAGCTGGCACGCTGGACGCCTGATGTTGCGTTAACAGATGCTGACCGCATTTGTATTTTCACACGTGAAACAACAAACATAGCTGCAATTGAACTTGCACAATATTGCCATGACAATTTTATTCCTTTTGCTGTTGTCGCGAGTGACAAAGCGTCAGATGACAATGTATTAAGCGATTTAGCTTACGTCTATATTTCATTAAAAGTGCGCGGTGGATTACTGCCACATCCGACAAACTTAGCGGAACGCGTTGTCATGCCACATTTACTAGCTGGTTTATTTGTCTATGAAGCGCTGAAGTTATCATATGACGAAATGGTGGATGATGATGACGATTTAGGCGAAGATAATGCGCCTGATGATACACCCGCTTCACCGTTTGCGTAACAATGCCATAAAAGGGACCGTCTGAGAAATTTACTCAGACAGTCCCTTTTTATGTAACGAAAATTTACACTTCACTTTAGTTTATCATGTTTGAGCGAGAATACCCCCACCTCAAGGAATGATACGGGCGTAGTCCAATGAGTAGGTGGGGGATGAATCGCTTATTTTTCTTCAGATTTTTCAAGCGCATACTGAATTAAATAAATAATTGTTTGTGTACGTGTTGTGAATCCTTTTTTGGCTTTAAAATCATCAATTCTTTTTAGTAATTCTTTCGGATAGCGCATATTTAATACTTGAGACATAAAAACACTCCTTTGTGTATTGAAATAATTCACAGTATATATTATAATATATGTATATTATAATAATACACGAGGAGGTGAATTATATGCAACATAAAGCTTATAAATTTCGCATCTATCCGACAAAAGAGCAAGAAATATTAATCGCTAAAACGATTGGCTGTTCTCGCTTTGTATTCAATCATTTTTTAGCCAAATGGGATAACGTATATAAAGAAGCAGGTAAAGGATTAAGTTATAACACTTGCTCTGCACTGCTAACTGAATTAAAGCAAGAATTAATTTGGTTGAAAGAAGTGGATAGTATTTCGCTTCAATCTTCTTTACGTAATTTAGCTGATGCATACGACCGATTTTTCAAAAAGCAAAATGATAAGCCGCGATTTAAAAGTAAGAAAAATCGCGTACAGTCCTATACAACGAAAATACAAGGCAAAAATCAGCAACCTGATCATTGCATAGAAGGTAATCGTATAAAAATACCGAAGCTAGGATTTGTTCGCTTTGCTAAATCAAAAGAGATAACAGGTCGTATTTTAAGTATCACTGTTCGCAGAAATCCAAGTGGTAAATACTTCATTTCTGTCTTGGCAGAAACCGTTGTTGAAGCGTTACCGAAAACGGGTTCTGCGATTGGCATTGATGTCGGCTTAAAGGATTTTGCGATTCTTTCAGATGGTACAACCCATGAGAATCCGAAATTTTTCCGCTCGTTAGAAGAAAAATTAGCAAAAGCCCAACGCATCTTATCCCGACGAAAAGAAGCTGCTAAACAGCGGAATTGTCCGTTACATGAGGCAAGAAACTACCAAAAACAACGTATCAAAGTCGCTCGCCTTCACGAAAAAATCGCCAATGCCCGCACCGATTACTTGCACAAAATCTCGACCGACATTGTCAAAAACCACGACATCATCGGTATCGAGGACTTACAAGTGAAAAACATGTTGAAAAATCGCAAGCTCGCGAAAGCCATTAGCGAAGTAAGTTGGTCACAATTTCGCATCATGCTTGAATACAAAGCAGCGTGGTATGGGAAACAAGTTGTGCCAGTTGGTAAGACATTTGCGAGTAGTCAATTATGTTCAAATTGTGGCTATCAAAACAAAGACGTGAAGAATCTCGCTTTACGTGAGTGGACGTGTCCAAGCTGTTACACGCATCACAATCGAGATTTTAACGCAAGTATGAATATTCGAAACGAAGCAATGAGACTTCTAACCGTAGGGACTACGGGGTTAGCCTAATTAATAACAAGCCGATAGGTTTGTTTTCTTAGGAATCCCCTTCCTCAACGCGAAGCGTAGGGAGGGGTAGATCAAATAACATCATACATGTCTGTCGGTGCTGCTTATTATGATTTAGCTGTAGCAAAAGGCGTGTATACAAAAGCACTTACCCAAAATAAAGGAATACAAGTAAATATTTAATATAAAAAAGGACCGCTCCGATATGCTCGAAGCGGCCCTTTTTTATTATTTGCGATTGTTAAACGCAGCACCAACAAACTCACGGAATAGTGGTTGCGGACGGTTCGGACGAGAGATTAATTCTGGGTGGAATTGACCTGCTACGAAGAACTTGTGCTCTGGTAATTCGATAATTTCAACTAGCTTGTTGTCAGGAGATACACCTGAGAATACAAGACCTGCTGCTTCCATCGCTTCACGGAATTCGTTGTTGAACTCGTAACGGTGACGGTGACGCTCATATACTAGCTCTTCGCCGTTGTAAGCTGCGCGTGCACGAGAACCTTCTTTTAATTTACATGGGTATAGACCAAGACGTAATGTCCCGCCTAAATCGATATTTTCTGATTGGTCTGGTAAGAAGTCGATAATTGGGTATTTCGTGTCTTTGTTTAATTCTGTTGAATGTGCTCCTTCAAGTTTTAACACATTACGTGCAAACTCTACTGCTGCCATTTGCATACCTAAGCAAATACCGAAGAATGGTACGTCGTTTTCACGTGCGTAACGAGTCGCTTCGATTTTCCCTTCAACACCGCGGTCACCGAAACCACCAGGTACTAAAATACCGTCTGCGTTGCCAAGTAATTGTGCTACATTTTCAGCTGTTACGTCTTCAGCATTTACCCAGTCAATTTCGATATCTGAGTTGTAAGCGTAACCCGCATGCTTTAACGCTTCTACTACTGAAATGTAGGCATCTTGTAACTCTACATATTTACCAACTAATGCGATACGTGTTTTGTTTTCTAAGTTTTTCACTTTGTGTACAAGCTCAGTCCACTCTGTCATATCTGCTTTTGGTGCGTCGATACCGAAGTGCTCTAATACGATATCATCGAAGCCTTGTGCGTGTAAGTTAAGTGGTACTTCATATAAATGCTCAGCGTCACGAGATTCTACGATATCTTGTGAACGAACGTCACAGAATAATGCGATCTTATCTTTCATATCTTGTGGTACAGGTTGCTCTGTACGTAATACGATGATGTTTGGCTGAATCCCTAATGAACGTAGCTCTTTTACTGAGTGTTGTGTTGGCTTTGTTTTCATTTCGCCTGCCGCTTTAATGTAAGGCATTAACGTACAGTGAATGTACATCACGTTGTTGTGCCCTAAATTTGTACGCATTTGACGGATTGCTTCAAGGAATGAAAGTGATTCGAAGTCACCAACTGTACCACCGATTTCCGTAATAACAACATCCGCTGACGTTTCACGACCAGCGCGTTGAATGCGGTCTTTAATTTCGTTCGTTACGTGTGGAATTACTTGTACTGTACCGCCGTTGTAATCACCGCGACGCTCTTTGTTTAATACAGATTGATATACTTTACCAGACGTTACTGTTGAGTGTTTCCCAAGGTTAATGTCGATGAAACGCTCATAGTGACCTAAGTCTAAGTCTGCTTCTGCGCCGTCATCTGTTACGAATACTTCACCATGTTGGTACGGGCTCATCGTACCTGGATCGATATTTAAATACGGGTCAAACTTTTGGATTGTTACTTCTAAACCACGGTTTTTTAGTAAGCGACCAAGAGATGCTGCTACGATACCTTTACCAAGTGATGATACTACGCCACCTGTTACGAAAATATATTTTGTCATTGCTAAAATTCCTCCTTATAATCAACATGTCCACAACGGCGATTGCTTGTAAAAACAATAAAAGCTATGAGAAGTAAACCTCCTCGAAGCTCTCATCTACGTTTATGAATGTGCTTTATCAAAAAATAAAAAACGCTCCTCCCGCAATTAATTGCAGGGGGAGCGTATTATATACACGGTCAATCTCCTTTTTTAAGGAGCCCAAGCAACATACTATACGCTACAGAAAAAGAAGTCAAGAATTTTTATTCCGCACATGCGCTATAATCGGTTGAACAAGTGCCGCAAAACCGCTTCATTTCTTTATACGAACGACCATCGTAAAAATGAAAAAATCATATTAAGAATGACTTCTTAACATGATTTTTTCAGATCTAGCTTACTTTAAATCTTCTTCTAATTCGTCTTCATCCAACTCGTCCTCGTCTAGCTCATCTTCCTCTAGCTCGAACTCATCTTCAATTTCAATTTCTTCTTCAATGTCTTCGTCTTCGATATCTTCTAGGTCTTCGTCCACTACGTTATCAAAATCTAGTACATCTTCTTCTTCGTCTTCATCTTCTTCAACGAACTCTTCATAATCTTCTTCGAATACTAAGTCGTCTTCATCGATTTCAACTTCTTCAACTTCTTCATCCACAACAGCTTTCGCTTTCTTCTTGCGCGTTTTTACTGTTGGCGCTGTTTCTTCCTCGATTTGTTCTACTTTGTACCACTCACGTAATCCCCAACCGCTCTCTTGGTTTAATAAGAAGCGACCATCTACGTTCATGTCCGTGTAGAATTGTACTAATTGCGACGCCATATACTCATCAGTCGCACCGTTCAGTTGTTGGATTTCTTTTAATAAATCCTCAAATTTAATTGTAGCTTTTTTATCTTCTAAAATTGCATAGGCTAAGTTAATTAGCGATTCTTCTGCAAGTTGTTCTGTTGTCATATCACGAAAGTTCAATCCGTGCACGTCCTTTCTATATTGCATTACTTTCTAGGTTTAACGCATAATATTCATTATATACACATATACGATTCGTATGCTAGCGTCATTTACTCTTTTTTAAAGCGATTAACTGTTTTATTCCGACATAAAATAAATAGGCGGCTAACGTTAAAAGCGGGATTGCCCCCAACTGTTCATTATACATGAAAAACGTCGCAACTAAACAACCAATAATAATTATATAATGTAAATAGTGACGTATTTGCAATGCCATCCTCTCCACCTACAGTTCTCTGTTAACATTCATTACAAGTATGTTCCGCATTTTCACGCGCAATAAACGTACTTTTCATATTATACGCGCCCATAGAAAAGTTTGCCTAGCAAAAAACATTGCTAGGCAAACTTTTTTGTTACATATTTCGACGGTATTGGCCGCCCACTTCATATAAAGCGTTTGTAATTTGACCTAAGCTTGCTACACGAACAGTGTCCATTAGCTCTTCAAATAAGTTACCGCCTGTTTTCGCCACTTCTTTCAAACGTTGAAGTGCTTGCTCTGTTTTGTCACCATGACTTTGTTGGAATGCGCGCAAATTCGTAATTTGTAGTGATTTTTCTTCATTGGACGCACGAGCAATCTCCATATTATCAATGTTTTGTGCTTCGGCATTCGGATTTAAATACGTATTTACACCGATAATTGGCAGCTCTCCAGAATGTTTTAGCATTTCATAGTACATCGATTCCTCTTGAATTTTGCCGCGTTGGTATTGTGTTTCCATCGCGCCTAATACGCCACCGCGGTCATTAATACGGTCAAATTCTTGCAGCACTGCTTCTTCCACTAAATCCGTTAACTGCTCGACAATGAATGAGCCTTGCACCGGATTTTCATTTTTTGATAAGCCATGCTCTTTCGTAATAATCATTTGAATTGCCATTGCACGGCGTACAGATTCCTCTGTTGGCGTTGTAATCGCTTCGTCATACGCATTTGTATGTAGCGAATTACAGTTATCTTGTAGCGCCATTAAGGCTTGTAATGTCGTACGAATATCGTTAAAGTCGATTTCTTGTGCGTGTAAACTACGACCTGACGTCTGTACGTGGTATTTCAGCTTTTGTGAACGCTCATTTGCGCCGTATTTATCACGCATAACGATTGCCCAAATACGTCGTGCTACGCGACCAATGACCGTATACTCAGGGTCTAAACCATTTGAGAAGAAGAACGATAAGTTTGGCGCAAAATCATCAATGTTCATACCACGACTTAAATAATACTCTACATATGTGAAGCCATTCGATAACGTAAACGCTAATTGTGAAATTGGATTCGCACCCGCTTCAGCAATATGATAGCCCGAAATCGATACAGAATAGTAGTTACGTACTTTATGGTCGATAAAGTATTGCTGAATATCGCCCATTAAGCGTAGCGCAAATTCTGTTGAGAAAATACACGTATTTTGCCCTTGGTCTTCTTTTAAAATATCGGCTTGTACGGTACCACGCACAACTTGTAATGTTTTCTCGCGCGTCTCCATAAATTCTTCAACTGTTAAGACACGACCAAGCTCTTCTTCACGTAGCTTCACCTGCTGATCAATCGCTGTATTCATAAACATTGCTAAAATAATTGGTGCTGGTCCGTTAATCGTCATCGATACAGATGTCGACGGTGCACATAAATTAAAGCCTGCATATAACTTCTTCATATCTTCTAACGTACAAACATTTACACCAGACTCGCCAATTTTACCGAAAATATCTGGACGCTCATTCGGGTCTTCCCCGTATAATGTTACCGAGTCAAACGCTGTTGATAAACGTTTCGCATCGTCATCTTTTGATAAATAGTGGAAGCGTTTATTTGTACGCTCCGGCGTTCCTTCGCCTGCGAATTGACGTTTCGGGTCTTCCCCTTCACGCTTGAACGGGAATACACCTGCTGTATACGGGAATGCGCCTGGCACATTCTCTTTATATACCCAACGTAAAATTTCTCCGTAATCCACGAAATTCGGCAACGCGACTTTCGGAATCGATAAGCCTGATAATGATTTCGATGTTAACATTGTGCGAATTTCTTTATCACGCACTTTCGTCACGAGTTCATCACCGCTATAGTTCTCTTTTAACGTTTGCCAATTATCTAAAATACGTTTTGATTCCGCTGTTAGCTCATCACGTACCCCGTCCACTAAGCTTTGTAGCGATGCAATCAGTGCATCGTCAGGCGCTTTCGTTTTCACTTCCTCTAAAGCACCTTCTAATTGGAATAAACGACGTGCAAATGCTACTTGCTGTTCAGACTTTTTATGATAGCCACGTACAGTATCCGTAATTTCACGTAAGTAATAGCGACGCTCATTTGGGATAATAACATCTTGCTTTTGTGTTTTCGCAAATGTATCGTATGTCGTCAACCAATCATAGCCAAGCTTCTCATTCATCGTTTGAATAATTGCTGCAAATAATGCGTTTGTGCCTTTATCATTAAACTGGCTCGCAATTGTGCCATAAACCGGCATATCTTCAAGCTTTGCATCCCATAACTCACGTGAACGTTGGTATTGTTTACGTACTTGTTGCAACGCATCTTCTGACCCTTTACGCTCAAATTTATTAATCGCAATTAAATCTGCAAAATCAATCATATCGATTTTTTCAAGCTGTGTTGGCGCACCGAACTCACTTGTCATTACATACATGGCTAAATCCGTATACTTCGTAATTTCAGCATCACCTTGTCCAATACCACTTGTTTCAACGATGATTAAATCATAACCAACTGCCTTCACAACATCTAATACATCACCAATCGATGCTGATAACTCCGTACGCGAGCCACGTGTTGCTAAACTGCGCATATACACACGATTATTGAAAATGGCATTCATGCGAATACGGTCACCAAGTAATGCGCCACCCGTTTTTTGTTTCGTCGGGTCAACGGAAATAATCGCTACTCTTTTGTCTGGGAACTCCTGTAAGAAGCGGCGAATTAATTCATCCGTTAATGAAGATTTCCCTGCGCCACCTGTTCCGGTAATCCCAAGTACGGGTGTGCCTTTTGAGCGTTTACGTGCCTCTTCAATCATTTGTTGTGACGCTTCATCAGGATTAATTTCAGCGGCTGTAATTAAATTCGCTAAAATTTCTGGTGTTTCCGTCGTCACTGCCTCCAATTTTGCTATGTAGTCGCCGTGCAATGTCGAAAAATCTGCGCCTTGTAGCTTTTTATTAATCATGCCTTGTAAACCGAGCTGACGGCCATCTTCTGGTGAAAAAATACCAGCAATCCCGTATTCATGTAACTCCTTAATTTCACGTGGTAAAATAACGCCGCCACCGCCGCCATAAATTTTAATATGACCTGCGTTGCGCTCGTTTAATAAATCATACATATATTTAAAGTATTCCATATGACCGCCTTGATATGAAGATAACGCAATGCCTTGTGCATCCTCTTGAATCGCTGCGTTCACTACTTCTTCTACAGAACGATTATGTCCTAAATGAATAACTTCCGCACCGCTTGACTGTAAAATACGACGCATAATATTTACCGATGCGTCATGCCCATCAAAAAGGCTCGATGCTGTGACGAAACGTACTGGATATTTCGTTTTGTATACTTCTGTTGTTGCCATGTGGATACAACCCCTTTGTTTGAATATGAATACTATTTTTGCACGCCATAAATAGGAGAAAAATAGGAGAAAAGCGGGTCGCTCCCCAACGACCCGACTTTTTATGCAAACCCCTTTAGTCCGTGTAAAAATAGTTCTGTTTGTGCCTCAATATAACCATCAATTTTATAATCGTGCTTATATGCCCAGTTTCTAAACGCCCATGCTTGCCCTTGTACGACAATTTGGTTCGCTGCAACTTGCACATAACGCTCGTCTAATGCGAGTTCGCCACATTTTACACAGCTGCGTAAAATTTCTGCGAACATTTTCACCATTTCACTTTCTTTATCCAAAATATAAGCGCGCGTGTTTTTTGGTAACGATTTTGTTTCTTGGTACATAATCGTAAACTCCGCATGCATACGATGAATTAAATAATAGTAATCCGTTATCGCTTGTCGAAGGGTGTCGAGGTTCCCTTCTTGCTGTTGGTATGGTGCTAGCTTAATCGTTACTTCGTTATAAATACGGTCACATACTAAATACAGAACGTCTTCCTTTGTGCGAATGTATTCGTACAGCGTGCCAATACTAAAGCCCGCTGCTTTTGCGATTTCTCGCGTCGTCGCCTTATGAAAGCCTTTTTCCTTAAATAATTTCACCGCGCCTTTAATAATTTGCTCACGGCGAATCGTAATTAAGCTTTCATCTTTAACCGACGATAGTACTTCAATATCTTTTGGCATAAAACTATTTCGTTAAATTGCGGGAAATAACCAGGCGTTGGATTTCCTGCGTTCCTTCATAAATTTGGGTGATTTTCGCATCGCGCATATAACGTTCTACTGGATAATCCTTCGTATAACCGTAACCACCAAATACTTGAACCGCTTCTGTTGTCACTTTCATTGCCGTATCTCCAGCCATCAGCTTCGCCATTGCTGACGCTTGCCCATATGGTAAATCATTCGTTTCTAACCATGCGGCTTGATATGTTAATAAACGTGATGCTTCAATCGTTGTTGCCATGTCTGCTAATTTAAAGCCGACACCTTGTTGCAGGGCAATTGGCTTACCGAACTGTACACGCTCTTTTGCGTATTCTGTCGCTGCATCTAACGCACCTTGTGCAATGCCAACCGCTTGTGCCGCAATCCCGTTACGACCACCATCTAGCGTTTTCATTGCTACTACAAACCCTTGACCGACTTCACCTAAAATATTTTCTTTCGGTACGCGGCAGTTATCAAAAATGATTTCCGTTGTTGGTGAAGAGCGAATACCTAACTTTTGTTCTTTCTTCCCTACTGAGAAACCTGCGAAATCTGCTTCAACGATAAATGCTGTCGTTCCTTTTGAACCAGCTTCTGGGTCTGTCACCGCAAATACAACATAAATATCTGCAATGCCACCATTTGTAATAAAGATTTTTGAGCCATTTAATACGTAATGGTCGCCATCTTCTACCGCGTATGTACGCATACCACCTGCATCAGAACCTGAACCTGGCTCCGTTAAACCGTATGCACCGATTTTCTTCCCTTCCGCCATTGGACGAAGGTATTTTTGTTTTTGCTCCTCTGTACCGAATTTATATACCGGCCAGCCAGCAAGTGAAGTATGTGCTGATAACGTTACACCTGTTGATGCACAAACACGTGATAATTCTTCTACTGCGATACAATATGCTAAGTAGTCAAATCCAGCGCCACCGTACTCTTCAGGCCATGGAATACCCGTTAAACCTAGCTCCGCCATTTTATCAAAAATCTCACGATCAAAGCGTTCCTCTTCGTCACGCTCTGCTGCCGTTGGTGCTACTTCGTTTAATGCAAAATCGCGAATCATTTCACGTAATTGTTGATGCTCTTCAGTTAATTGAAAGTTCATAAGACTCAAATCCCCTTTATCATTTTACTAAATTTTTGCTAATAACAAGACGTTGAATTTCACTTGTACCTTCATAAATTTCTGTAACCTTTGCGTCGCGGAACAAACGCTCTACCGGATATTCTGCTGTATAGCCGTAACCACCAAACACTTGAATCGCTTCAATTGTTGTATCTACCGCTGTTTTTGAGGCGAATAACTTTGCCATCGATGCTTCTTGCCCACACGGTAAACCTTGTGCACGTAAATCAGCTGCGCGGAAAACAAGTAAGCGCGATGCTTCAACAGCTGTCGCCATGTCTGCTAGTTTAAAGCCAATACCTTGTTGAAGCGCAATCGGCTTACCGAATTGTTTACGCTCCTGTGCATACGCTACAGCTTCTGCAAGAGCCGTTTCTGCAATACCTAAGCTTTGAGCGGCAATTCCGATACGGCCGACATCCAAGTTAGCCATCGCAATTTTAAAACCTTCTCCTTCTTGCCCAAGTAAATTGCTCGCTGGCACACGCATATTTTCAAATGTTAGTTGAACGGTACGTGAACCGTGCAAACCCATTTTATGCTCATCTTTTCCGATCACTAAACCTTCTGTGCCTTTTTCAACAATAAACGCGGAAATACCTTTTGTGCCTAGCTCTGGATTTGTCGATGCGAAGACGATATATACATCTGCCTCGCCACCGTTTGTAATAAATACTTTAGCGCCGTTAATGACATAATCATCGCCATCTTTTACGGCACGTGACTTTAACGACCCTGCATCTGAACCTGCACTTGGCTCTGTTAAACAAAACGCCCCTAAATACTCTCCACTTGCAAGCTTCGGCACATATTGCTGCTTTTGCTCCTCTGAACCAAAGTATAAAATCGGGTTTGTTCCTACCGATGTATGCACCGATAAAATAACGCCGACCACTGCGCTTACACGTGATAACTCATTAATCGCAATAATATATGATGTAAAGTCCATCCCTGCACCGCCATACTCTTCCGGTACAGTAATCCCCATCAATCCAAGCTCGCCCATTTCATTCAAAATCTCGCGAGGAAATACCCCTTTTTCCATTTCCTCAACAAACGGTGCGATTTTGTCATTTGCAAAGTCACGTACCATGTTGCGCATCATTAATTGTTCTTCTGTGAAACGTAACTCCATCCCCAACACGTCCTTTATTCGTAAACGTAGAATCCACGACCTGATTTTTTACCGTACCAACCAGCGGCTACGTATTTACGCAGTAATGGGCATGGACGGTATTTGCTGTCGCCTAATCCTTCGTGTAAAATTTCCATAATCGATAAGCATGTATCTAAGCCAATAAAGTCTGCTAATGTTAACGGTCCCATCGGATGGTTCATGCCAAGTTTCATCACTGTATCGACATCTTCAACAGATGCTACCCCTTCGTATACAGCGTAGATTGCTTCATTAATCATTGGTAGTAAAATACGATTCGCTACAAACCCTGGGAAGTCGTTTACTTCAACAGATGTTTTCCCTAGCTTTTCTGATAAATCACGTACTGTTTCGTACACTTCATCAGCTGTTGCTAAGCCACGAATTACTTCTACAAGCTTCATAACCGGCACAGGGTTCATAAAATGCATGCCGATTACTTTTTCAGGTCGATTTGTGACTGCTGCTAGCTCTGTAATTGGTAGTGACGATGTGTTTGTCGCTAAAATGGCATGCGCAGGCGCAATCGTATCCAACTGCTTAAAAATTGATTGCTTAATCTCCATGTTTTCAACCGCGGCTTCGATAACAATATCCACATCGCTCGCATCTTCAATCGTTAATGAAGGTTGAATGCGCGCTAAAATAGTGGCTTTCTCATCCTCCGTTTTACGACCTTTCTCAACATCACGGCTTAAGTTTTTTGTAATGTTTGCTAAACCGCGGTCGAAAAACTCTTGCTTTTGGTCGTTTAATACAACTGTGTAACCTGCTGTTGCACAAACTTGGGCAATTCCCGAGCCCATTTGACCTGCTCCAATGACCATAATTTTCTCAATTGACATGACTGCTTATTCCCCTTTCACTTCAATCATGATGGCATCCCCTTGACCGCCACCAGAACAAATTGCTGCAATACCGATACCGCCGCCGCGACGTTTCAACTCATACGCAAGCGTCAAAATAATGCGTGTACCAGATGCTCCAATTGGATGTCCTAACGCAATAGCTCCACCATTAACGTTTACTTTTTCAGTGTCTAAGTTGGCAATTTTCGCACTTGCTAATGACACTGCTGCAAATGCTTCGTTCATTTCAATTAAGTCAATCTCTTCTAATGTCTTACCTGTTTTCTTTAAAATTTCATTAATAACAAGACCTGGCGTTTCCGGGAATTCGGCTGGTGCTACGCCTACTTCAGCGTGTCCAATAATTGTAGCAAGTACAGCTTTTCCTTCCGCTTTTGCTTTGTCCTCACTCATCAACACAAGTGCTGCAGCTCCGTCATTAATACCTGGTGCGTTTGCTGCTGTAATCGTGCCACCTTGTCCAAATGCTGAACGTAATCCAGCAATCGATTCAACCGTTACACCTGAGCGTGGCGACTCATCTGTATCAAATACAATTGGTTCACCTTTACGCTGAGGAATTTCAAGCGGTACGATTTCTTCAGCAAGCTTACCTGCTTCAATGGCTTCCGAGGCTAAACGTTGACTACGCACCGCCCACTCATCTTGTTCTTCACGAGACAGTTCAAACTTCTCAGCAGTTTGATTTCCGTAAACGCCCATATGCACGCGTTCCGGACTAAACGCACATGTTAAACCGTCATATAAAACACCGTCTATTAATTGTGCATCTCCCATTCGTAATCCCCAACGCGCTTTTGGCACATAGTATGGTGCATTTGACATTGACTCCATACCACCAGCTACAATCACATCTTCTTCCCCTAATCGAATAATTTGATCGGCCAGTGTAACGCTTCGCATGCCAGAAGCACATACTTTATTAATCGTCTCTGTTTTCACGCTAAATGGAATACCTGCTTTTGTCGCTGCTTGTCGAGAAGGAATTTGTCCTTGACCAGCTTGTAGCACCGTTCCCATGATGACTTGACCTACTTCTTCTGGCTGAACTGCTGCTCGTTGTAACGCGCCTTTAATCGCCCCCCCACCTAAGTCGCTTGCTGTTAAATGGCTAACAGAGCCACCAAACTTTCCGAATGCTGTACGTGCCCCATCTAAAATAACTGTTTTCGTCATTGTTACATCCCCTTTTGCAATTATGCGAAATACCAAACTCGACTGAACGCTCGCTCAATTAAATAGTAAAAAATGAAGGAGAATTTTTTCTCCTTAGCTACTTAATATTCTACTCAATGTAGAATATTTTTTCAATATTATTTTTCTGAAAATATAAAATTTTTATTAGCACCATACAAAATGAACATATAAATACCCCTTTAGCAATACATGTCGCTGCTAAAGGGGAGCTTTTTCATACTAATTGGGCGGTTCGTAGCTTTTTCACATCTGATGCATATCTTTTGAAAAGTTTCGCTGTACTTCTTCACCAATCGTGTCGTTAAATGTGCGATGCTTCGTTGTAAATTGACTCGATTCAACATTTGGATCTCGGTGAACATGAATATGCGGCTTATGATATGGACGATTCACATGGACGTGCAGCTCCTCAAATGACGATTCTTGTCGCTCGCGGCGAATCGGCGTCATTATAATGCCCTCCTTTAATTTGTTATTACTATTCTTTTCCACGTTCTACGTATCTAAAACATGTCACTAAAAAAATGTGCCTCCTCTATACAAGGAGACACATTTCAACAAAATTATGCTTCGTCTTTCGCTTCAACTGTTTCTTCTGATGATGTTTCTACTACGTCTTCCAAAACGTCTAGTTTTGCTTCGCCAAATACAGCGCGCTCTAGAATTTCTGCAATATCAAATGTACCAACCGTATCTTCTACTTCTTTTGCTTTTGTACCGTCTGATAGCATTGTTAAACAGTATGGACAACCTGACGAAATCATAGAGGCATCTGTTTGTAATGCTTGTTCTGTACGTGCTACGTTAATACGGTTACCGACATGCTCTTCCATCCACATTAAGCCACCGCCAGCGCCACAGCACATACCATCTTGACGATTACGTTCCATCTCGACTAGATTCACACCTGGCACCGCACGTAAAATTTCACGTGGTGGATCAAATACGCCATTATAACGACCTAAGTAACAAGAATCATGGAACACAATTGTTTCTTCTACGCGGTGATTCATCGTTAAGCGACCATCTTTTACTAAATCATACAACATTTCTGTATGGTGCAATACTTCACCTTTCCAGCCGAAATCTTGATACTCATTTTTAAAGATATTGTACGCATGCGGGTCAATTGTTACGATTTTTGTAACTTCATTTTTCTCAAACTCATCAATATTAGCTGTTGCTAACTCTTGGAATAAAAACTCATTGCCTAAACGACGTGGTGTATCCCCAGAGTTCTTTTCTTTGTTACCTAAAATCGCAAACTTCACACCTGCTTCGTTCATTAAACGCGCAAACGCTAAAGCGATTTTTTGTGAACGGTTATCGAATGAGCCCATTGAGCCTACCCAGAATAAGTATTCGAAGCCTTCACCTGATTTATTCGCTTCTTTTACTGTTGGAATATTAATCGATGGATCTAGGTCACGCCATTTTTCTTTTTCTTTACGGTTTAAGCCCCACGGATTTCCTTGACGCTCAATGTTTGTCATAGCGCGTTGAGCATCTGGGTTTACTTTACCTTCTGTCATCGTTAAATAACGACGTAAATCAATAATTTTATCCACGTGCTCATTCATTACTGGACATTGGTCTTCACAGTTACGACATGTTGTACATGCCCAAATTTCTTCTTCTGTAATGACATCACCAATTAATGATGGGCTATAAATATCTTCAATAATCGCGCCTTCTGCACCTGCAGCCATTGCTAATTGATTACCACGTGTATTTTTAAACATTTGGTATGGTACCCATGGTTTCGACTTTGTCGTCACCGCACCTGTAAATGTTAAATGGTCACGCATTTTCACTAATAAGTCCATTGGTGATAACATTTTACCAGTACCTGATGCAGGACACATATTTGTACAGCGTCCACATTCTACGCAAGCATATAAATCAAGTAATTGCTTTTGGTTAAAGTCTTGAATTTTCCCCACACCAAATGCAACCTCTTCTTCACTTTCTTCCGCTTCTTCATCTACATCAAAATTAATTGGCGTTAATGTACCAACACGGTCTAAACGGTTGAAGTATACGTTTCCGATACTTGTAATTAAGTGGAAGTGCTTTGATTGTGGAATGTACACTAAAAATGTTAATAAAATTAATAAGTGAATCCACCAAAATACATAAAATAGTACCATACCAGCAGTTGATGGTAACCATGAGAACGCTAACATCACTGTTGACGCGATTGGTTCAAAACCATTAAACGCTGTATGTTCATGCCAAATCATCGCAAAACCGTTTGCTAATAATGTTGATAACATTAAGCCACCGATGAAAATTAACACTAAACCATTTTTCCATCCGCGCTTTAAACGTACAAGCTTTTCAACATAACGACGGTGGAATGCCATTGCCACCGCAACTAAAATTAGTAACGCCACTAACTCTTCGAAAAATACGAACGGACCATATAACGGACCGAATGGTAAATGGTGGTCTGGTGCTAAACCACGAATAATTAAATCAATCGCACCGAGCTGAACAAGTAAGAAACCATAGAAGAACATAACGTGCATAACGCCACTTTTTTTGTCTTTTAGCAACTTACTTTGACCAAATACTTTTTCAATAATTTGTCCTAAACGCTCTTTAAAGCTTTCGTCAAACTCTACTTTCTTTCCTAACTTGATGAATTCATAACGTGTTTTTAATAAGTACGCAAACAAGCCCACCGCGTATAATACGACCCCAATTGTCGCTATCCACGTAATCGTTAAGAAAATATTCATCACAGTCCCCCCTTAAATTTACACTAAAAACAATCCCCATTTGTTTTCACCATTGTAAAATATGAATGAACATTCAGTCAACATAAGACTTTCAAAATTTTTGTATAAACGAGTTATTTCACGTATGTTCGCAATTAAAATGATACATTATATTTACGTAATCTTCATTCTTTTTTAAAATTAAGCATACTTTTGTAGTATTTATAATAAAAAAAGCAACGTGGAAACGATATCCCGTTGCTTTTTACAATCAAAATATAATTATTCGCCCTTTTTTGTGTGGAACACTTTGCCGCCACGTGCATACTCGATATCTTCTACGCCTGCACGGAAGTTTACAACGCGTGCCGCCGCAAAGAAGTAGTCTGATAAACGATTTAAATAACGTAGCACTACGTCATTCACACCTTCAGTTGTCGCCACTAATGATACCATTTGACGCTCTGCTCGACGCGTAATTGTACGTGCAATGTGTAATGTCGCTGCTGCTGGAGAACCGCCTGGTAAAATAAACTTTTCAAGTGGTGGCGCTTCATCAACTAACACATCAATACGTTCTTCTAATACCGTAATTGGTGCTTCTGTTAATTTAAATTGAGGTTCTTTCATCACGTTTGCTAAATCGCCGCCGCAATCAAATAATTCATGTTGAATTGCATGTAAATCATTTAAAATATCTGCAAATGTCGCCTCGTCTAATTCCGTCATCGCCTTCCCAATAAACGAATTTAACTCGTCTACTGTGCCGTATACTTCCACTCGAATATCATCTTTTGCCACGCGTCCACCGATTAAGCCAGTTTGCCCTTTGTCACCAGTTTTCGTATAAATTTTCATTTTCCAGTCCCCTTTAGTCGTTTATAAGTTTCAATCGCTTCAACAGTCGTTTCTACAACAGCTTTGCCAATCCATTTGCCAAGTGGTGTTGCTGTACCTGCGTATTGAATATACGTCCCTTGTTGTGTTGCAGCAATCAGTACGCTGTCTGTTGCTGTGCCGGTTGCAACTGTTTTAGAAATTGTATCGGTTACACCTGCTTTTTGCAATGCTTTTACTTTTGCTTCTGTTGCCGTAATTAACGCTTGGACAAATGCTTCGTCTGATAAATGCGCATTTAAAATAATCCATGTATTAATTGTACCAATCGTTACCGCTTCTCCATGTTTATACGCTTCAGCTACATCAATCGCTTTGCCTACACCTGCTGTCACAATGACCGTAAATTTTCCCGCAGGTGTGTCGTAATCATTTGCAACGACGGCATCCATTGACAAGGCAGTCATCATTCCTACCGTACTTGTCGGTAAAAAGCCTTCTTGCCTTAAAAATGCACCAAACTCTTGCTCGACATGTTGATGCTCGTAATTCGGCGAAACAGTGCGATTGACGAACGTATCATACCATCCAAATCCCGCATTATGTACGGCTGATGATAATGTACGTAATGATAATGGGCTTTTAAATACTGCATATTGCGGTGTTACTTGTAAATGATTTTTACGAATCGTTATCGGCGTATCCTCAAAAATCATTGGTAAAATGGTCACTTGTGGTTTTGCTTGCTCAGGATGCGGTTGAATTGCTACACGCGTATCGTAAACTTCTTCAATTTGTGCATCAATCAGCACTTCATGTGGTCGTCCAATCGTTTGAATGCGCCCTTGTTGCATCAACAATAACCGATCACAATACAGCGCTGCTAAGTTCATATCATGAAAAATGGAGACCACCGTTAAGCCTTTTACTTTCGCTTCGGTGCGAATAACGTCGAGTAACTGACGTTGATGCGCAATATCTAAATGATTCGTCGGCTCATCTAAAAAGAGCACCTCTGCTTGTTGTGCTAATGCTTGTGCAACGAATACACGCTGCTGCTCCCCACCAGATAAAAATGCCATTTCAACATGTTCATATTTTGTAATGCCCATTTGTTGCATCGCCTGTTGTACAGCTTGCTCATCTTCGTCAGACCAGCTTGAAAAGAAGCTACGTTGGTGCGGATAACGCCCGAGCGAAACGACTTCTCGTACCGTATGTGTAAATGTATTCGCATGAAGCTGTGGCAATACTGCTAGCTTACGTGCTAAATCTTTTGGTGTATAATTTTTCAACGGCTTTTTATCCAATAAAACCGTACCTTCACTGTATGGCATTGCCCCACTAATTAACTTTAAAATAGTTGATTTCCCGCTACCATTTGGTCCTAAAATGCCTAACACTTCACCTTTTTCGACATGAAACGATACATCTTGAATATATTTTTTACCGTCATAACCACCGCTTAACTGCTCAATGTGTAACATTATGCTATGCCACCTTTCCTTCTACGCTGTTTGAAGAAAATATATGCAAAGACAGGCGCACCTAAAAACGCGGTAATAACACCAATTGGTAATTCTGCTGGTGCAATAATTGTACGTGCAACTAAATCACACACAACTAATAGCGCAGCACCGTATAAAAGAGATAACGGCAATAAATGACGATGGTCCGCGCCCCATAACATACGTGTCATATGCGGAACAACTAAGCCAACAAAGCCAATTGTACCGGATACAGCAACTGCAGCACCCGTTAACATCGAGCCGCCAATCAATACTTGCATTTTACTGCGACGAACGTTGACCCCTAAATATTTTGCACGTTCTTCTCCGTACAACATCGCATTTAATTCTCGGCGGTTTAGCCAAACAAGGAATCCTCCGATGATGACAAATGGAATAATCATTTGTACATATGGCCAACCACGCATCGATACACTGCCTAATAGCCAACTCATAATTTGACGTAACTCTTCCCCTGTTAACGCAATCATTAACGAAATCATCGACCCTAAAAAGGAGCTTACAATTATCCCTGTTAAAATAAATGTTTCCATCTTTAATGTGCGGTCTACCATTTTAGCAAAGCCGACAACAAAAAACATCGTCATCACTGCGGCAACCATACTAATCAATGGCAATGTAAATAAGCCGATAAACGGAATGGAAATACCAAAGAAAATCGTTGCAACTGCCCCAACAGACGCACCTGATGAAATCCCCAGTGTGTACGGGTCAGCAAGTGGATTTTTCAACAAACCTTGGAACGCTGCACCCGCTATTGCCAAGCTTGCGCCGACAAGTGCGGCTAATAATACACGCGGCATGCGAATTTTCCATAAAATACTCGCTGCTGTCTCATTTGCTTGTGGATTCCAAAAAACTTCTAGCGGAATCTTCACCGAGCCAATTGAAACACCTAACCACATGCTTATTAGTAGTACAACAAACGCACTACCATAAGCAAAAACCATTTTTTTATTCACCGAAAGCCTCTGGGTGTACCGCTTTCGCTAATTCCTCAAGTCCTTGTGCTAAACGCGGTCCTTGACGCGCAATTAAATTTTCATCAACTTGCACGACTTCGTTATTTTGAACAGCAGCGATTGTATCAAAGCCTGGTCGTTGCGGTAATGTTGTTAAAATATCCGGCACATAACTATACGATACGATAATCACATCTGGGTTTTGTGTAATAATTTCCTCGGTGCTAATCGGGTACCAGCCTTCTTTTGATGCTGCTACATTTTCCGCTTCTACCATTTCTAACATCGTATGTAAAAATGTATTACTACCCGCTGTGTAAATATCCGGTACATCCGAGTTTTCAAGGAATACGCGTTTCGGCTCAACTCCTTCAAGCTTCGATTCAATATCAGCAACATGTGCTTTCATATCTGCAATAATTTCTTGTGCTTTATCCGTTGTATTTGTAATTTGCGCAATTTCTTCGATCGTTTCATATGTTTCTTCAAAATCATCAGCATCTTCTACTACATATACATCAATACCCGCTGAACGTAGTTGGTCAAGCCCTGCCTCTGATACAAGCATCGCTGATTCATGTGAAAAAACAATATCTGGCTCTAACGCAATAATCTTCTCAAAATCAAACTCCATGCTACCGATTGTTTCCTTCGTTAATGCTTCTTCTGGATAATTTTCAATATCTGTAACGGCGACGATTTCCTCGTCTAAGCCTAATTCAAATAAAATTTCAGTATTACTTGGAATCATTGAAATAATACGTTGTGGCTGTTCTTCGATTGTAACCTCCTGCCCAATAACATCTGTTACGGTTAATGGGTAAGCTGCACCGTCCACATTCTCAGTTGTAGTAGATGTGTCCTCCTCGGTATCATTACACGCTACGAGTACACTTGATGCTACAGCTGCTGCCAACGTTAATTTCCAATAGTTCATGTCCATTCTCTCCTTAGAAAAATTTGCATGACATTTCCCAATAAAAAAGCCCGTTTTAGCCTACGCTAAAACGAGCACATGTATATGGAGTTACGCCATACACACTTATCCTCGTAAGTGGCTGCAAAAAACAAGTAGGCAGGTCTCCTGGCTTCTACGCTCTTTAGCAAAACTTGTCGCCTTCCCGCAAATAGCAGTGGCATCTAACAAATTTTTACGTAGTTACAGTGGCGGGACCGCAACGGATTTTCACCGTTTTCCCTTTTCATCCTTTGTTTAAGGAACCGTACTTGTGTATATTTAACTGTTGTTCATTATAGCGTATTTTCCTATTTTCGCAAAACTTATTTTTAATTTTCAAATTATTCCTCAAGCGCATCGCTACGCTATGCGAAAAAATAGGCTACCCGAAAAAAATTCGGATAGCCTATTTTGTAAAACGTATACTTACATTTTTTCTGGTGCTGATACACCGATTAAACGTAAGGCGTTCGCAATCGTCGTTTGTACAGCTGTAATTAATGCTAAACGAGCTTCTGTTAATGCTTTGTCGTCTGCGTTGATTACTTTTTCTGCACCATAGAAGCTGTGGAATGCTGCCGCAGTTTCTTGGATATAGTTTGCAATACGGTGTGGCGTGCGGTGTTTTGCCGCATCTGCGATAACTTTCGGGAAATCGCCCACTTTTTTCAGTACATCAATTTCTTTTTCAGCTGTTAATAAGTTCAGGTTTTCGATAGATGCTTCGAAACCTTGGTCTTTTGCAGCGCGTAAAATTGATGCGATACGTGCATGTGCATATTGTGCGTAGTACACTGGGTTTTCGTTTGATTGTGATACCGCTAAATCTAAATCGAAGTCCATATGTGAATCACCCGCAGTTTTTACAAAGAAGTAACGTACTGCATCTAAGCCAACCATTTCTACTAATTCACGCATCGTTACAGCATTACCTGTACGTTTTGACATTTTAAATTTCTCACCGTTTTTGTACAGTTGAACCATTTGAATAATGTCGACTTCTAACGTACCGCGGTCATAGCCAAGCGCTTCGATTGCTGCTTTCATACGTGGGATATAGCCGTGGTGGTCTGCACCCCAAATGTTTACTAATTTATCAAAACCACGTTGTAATTTATCTTCGTGGTAGGCAATATCTGGTGTTAAGTATGTGAATGAGCCATCGTTTTTAATTAATACGCGGTCTTTATCATCGCCAAATGTTGTTGAACGGAACCAAGTTGCGCCCTCTTCTTCAAATACGTGACCGTTTGCTGTTAATTTTTCTAGTGCGCGTTCAATTTTACCGTTGCCGTATAAAGATGTTTCTGAATACCATACGTCAAATTCTACACGGAAGTTCTTTAAGTCGTTTTGTAATTTCGCTAATTCTAAACGTAAGCCATGCTCACGGAAAAATTTGAAACGTTCTTCATCCGACTTTTCTAAAATATCTGCACCAAATTCTTCTTTTAATTTACCAGCGATATCAATAATATCTTGACCGTGGTAACCATCTTCTGGCATCTCTGCATCCATACCTAACGCTTGCTTATAACGTGCTTCTAAAGAATACGCTAAATTGTTAATTTGGTTCCCTGCGTCATTAATATAGTATTCACGAGAAACAGCATAGCCTGCTGCATCTAATACATTTGATAATGAATCGCCTACAGATGCACCACGCGCATGCCCTAAGTGTAAATCACCTGTTGGGTTCGCTGACACGAACTCCACTTGTACTTTTTCACCTTGACCAGCGTTTGAGCGACCATAGTCAGCACCTTGTGTTAATGCTGCTTTTACTACTTCCGTTAAGAAGTCTTTTTTCACAGTAATGTTCATAAAGCCAGGGCCAGCAATATCGATTTTCTCGATATTTGTGCCTTCTGTTGTTAAGTTTTCTAAAATTGCTTCTGCAATTGCACGAGGTGGCTTTTTCGCTAGCTTCGTTAATTGCATTGCGATATTTGTTGCATAGTCACCGTTCACTTTATCCTTTGGTGTTTCTAAATGGATATTTAATGCTGTGCCTGCTTCTACTAATGCCGCTTTTTCAACCGCTTCAGCAAGAGCAGCTTTAATTGACTGTTGTACTTGTTCTACTGCATTCATGATGATTCCTCCGTAAAAGTTAAATTTAATGTATATGTGCCTGTTTGTTGTCCACCGACGTATAAGTCATACTGTACATCAAATTGGCTCTTGTTATCATACGTATATTGAAGACGATGTGTATCCACCCATAATGGAATCGATCCTGCTTCGCTATTGTAGTGTCCTGTTTCACGCTGCGTAATGTTTAATGGCAAACGCATATTTACCGCACCTTTACGCATAATGAATGACTGTTGCCCCGCTAACTTAATCGTTGTTGTAATCGTTCGGGATTCATGTTCTTCTGTATAACGTAAATATTTGACATTGTTTTTTTCAACAATCTGACCGTCTAACCACATTTCAATACGCTCTGTTTCGCCCGCTGTATAATCAATTGTTGATACAAGCCGAACGTTTACAGACGCGCCTAAATCATTTGACAATGGAATCCCTCCCACGTTTTCTATAACCTTCTTATTATAGGATGAATTTTCTAAGCATTCAAGAAAAGTTATAAAAAATTTGACTATACCTTTATTCCGATACATTCGGTATACTATAGAAGGTTTATACATACCATTTCGCTCATATAAGGCACAACTATTTTCATATAGATAGGAGTCTTGCTATGTTATTACTCATCGTATTTAACTATACGATTTTATTTACATTTATCGTCGGCATTTATATGCTGCACGTAAAAAAACAAAGTATGCCACTTTTTTACCAGCAATATGAGCATGTATTTCTCGGAATTTTATTAGGAACAACAGGCATTTTATTGACTGGTGCATCGTTCTCATCATTCGGTGGCTATTTAGTTAACGTTCGGTTAATTCCCGTACTAGCTGCTGGTCTTATCGGTTCGCCACTTACAATTATTATCACGGGGTTTATGATTGGCTATAGTCGCTTTTTTATGGGTGATTTAACAATACCTCTCGTTTTCGGCACAGCGAATTTTATGCTGCTGTCCTTTATTATGGCGATTTTCCATAATCGATTCCCCATTACGTTTAAAAATATTCATTGGTATTATTTTGGTATTTTTATCCCAACAGCTTTATTTTCATATTTCTTTATTTTGCCTTCATTTGAGCAACTAAATTTACTGCTTGCCTTCGTTATTTGCACAACTTTTTATTTTTTCTTACTTAAATATACGTTGCAAAAACGTCAGCAAGAGGCATTACTCGTTCAGCATGCAGCTAATTATGAAAAGATAGATACGATTACGAAATTGCCAAATCATCGTTGGGTGTATGAAAGATGCGAAGAATATGTACACAGTCATATGCGCTTCTCTGTTATTCGTTGCTACATCTATAATTTTGAAGAATACCACCAACATAATGGACATTTAATGCGGGACCAATTGATTACCACAACGATTCAAAAGTTATGTGATTTCGATTATGCACATCCTTATCAGTTTGCGCAGCTCGATAGCTATGAATTTGTTATATTAATGCCTGATGCGCCACCTGCAATTGCGCTTGATTTTTCAGCGCATTTTCAACATTTTATGCAAGATTTAGACCTGTCACAGCATGGTATTCAACTCGATAAAGACATTCAGCTTGCTCTTGGTATTGCGTCGTTCCCTGACCAGTCAGGTGAAGCTGTTGATATTATTCAAGCTGCAGGTAAGGCGCTCGATAAAGCAAAACAAAAAACGCATTTTACGATTGAGCATGCCAATAATTTACCCGAAACAAAAACACAACGCTAAAAGTAACCGTAAAACCCTTCAGCACAAAAATGGCTGAAGGGTTTTTCTAAAAATTCACATGATGATTCGTTGTTTTACGCTATTAATTTTTAGCCGCTCTTTTTTGATAAACAACGTACCACTTGTCCAACTGTTGGTACATCGCTACACCTAAATAGCCTTCACGCAATGCTTGTTGTTGCTCAGCGGTTTGTGCCATATCAATAATACGGTCCTCTTGTTGCCATTGTTCCTGTTCTACCAATGATTTAGCAAAAACGTAGCGTAATTTGCCACCGTATTTTAATTTTAATGCAGCAACATACATACCTTGCGCAAATTTATCTTTCAGACTCGCAATATTAAATGGCATAACCGTTGCACACATCATTGTATGTTTTGTTGTATCCACATATTCCATAATGAGCGTTGCCATTTGCTGTTGTAAATTTTGTCCTCGGTACGCTGGGTGCACATTCGAAATTTCTTGGTAAATTACTTTATCCACATGTGGATAACTAATGTCATACGCTAAATGTTCATCATCAATTGGTGGCTCTAATAATGCACGGAATGCAATCATTTTATCCACATCAAAAAGACCAATCATCACACCATTGCCTTCTAAAATATAACGTAGCTCTTCTTCATCTAATGGCTGTAAAATAGCAGGGTCTTCTAAAGCAGCGACAACTTGCTGTTGCAAAACGATTAATTGGCCAATGTGAGACACATCTAATTTCTGAATATCATAACGCATTATTGTGCCACCACACATTGCTCATTTGTTAGTTCCGCTAAAATCGTCTCGTCCACTTCGACACCTAAGCCTGGTTTTTCTGTTAATTGAATAAACGGCACGTCATAATGTAAATCCCCAATATCTTTTGAAAACTTCAGCGGTCCTGTTAATTCAACACTTGTAAAAGCTTTATTTGAAAACGCGACATGGAAACCAGCAGCTGAGCCAACAGATGACTCCACCATTGAGCCAATTTGACACTCGATGCCTGCCATTTCTGCCATATGTGCTAACTTCATCGCTGGATAAATACCGCCGCATTTCATCAGTTTAATATTCACTTTGTCCGCTGCACGTTTTGCGATAATTTCACGCATTTCACGTACACCACGTAATCCTTCATCAATCATCAGCGGAATCGTCGTTTTTGTTTTAATTTCAACCATCGCATCAATATCATCTGCACGAACAGGTTGCTCTAACCAATCAATTTGTAGCATTTCAAGTTGGCGCACGGCCTGTAGTGTGTTCGCACTGTTTCCCCAACCTTGGTTAACGTCCACGCGAATGGCAATCTCATGCCCGACACGTTCACGTACTGCTCGAATACGTGCCACATCACTCGCCACATCACGCCCAACCTTCATTTTAAATGAGCGATAGCCCATCTCTACACGACGCGCTGCTTCTTCAGCCATCTGTTGCGGTTCAGCAATGCTTAATACATGTGTAATCGGGAACTTATGATGGTAACGGCCCCCTGTTAATTGGTACGCAGGTACTTGCAGTTTTTTGCCGACAATATCAAAACAAGCAATATCAATGGCTGCTTTTGCTGCTGGAACATTATAAACAGCTTTATCCATCATTTCATGTAAACGTTCAAACGCCATTGGATTTTCGCCGATAACAAGCGGTGCGAGCTGGTGCTTTAAAATCGCATACGTACTTTCTAGCGTTTCGCCCGTCACATGCTCATCTGGTACAGCTTCTCCCCAACCAACGATGCCACATTCAGTTGTAATTTTTGTGATGATCGATGGCATATTTGGATACGTGGCATAGCTTACAATAAAAGGCTCAATTAATGGCAATTCAATTTTAAAAATTTCTACTGTTTTTATTTTCATATTTATTCTCCTTTACGACATTTTATTCACTTGTTATAATTGTCGTTAATTAGTCGTTATATATTCAAAAAAAGAGGTGTTATTTATGCAAACAAAGATTGCCGTTATTTGTTCTGCTTCCTTTCAGCAAACATTACAACAAATTGTTCCAAGTCATTCAACATTTCTATTAGACTATTATACATACACTGTTCCAGAAGAAACACCCTCTTTACTAAAAAACTTAAAATCTTGTGATGTTTTATTACTATCTGGTACATTACCGTATTTATATGCAAAAGAACAGTTATCACAGCTCTCGATTCCTTGGATGTACTTAAAGCAAGACGACACGTCCATCGCCACAACGCTTTTATCACTGCTCGTTCAAAAAAATATCGCACTCAATCGCTTATCAATCGATGTTATGGATGAGCGCTTTATTGAACATGTATTATGTGATTTACAGACGACAAAACGTCCATTTATTCAAACCATTCAGCTACACACACCATATGAAACTTACATTACAAAACACGTGACACTGTGGCAACAACAACAAATTGACTATGTCGTGACAAGTATTCACGCCGTTTATGATGCACTTGTGACACAAGGTGTTCCAGTTATGCGGATGATTGACCCACAAAGCGCGATTTTACGCGGTTTGTATGAAGCAAAAAGTTTATCGGACTATGCTAAAAGCGAGTCGGCTAAAATCGCTGTTATTCATATTCTGTTTGATTATTCACCGCCCGCTCCGTTATTGCAACAAATGACCAATTTATTTTCAAGCATTTATCAGCAATTGGATGCTGTACGCTATGAATTTTATACGACAAACGGTGCTGTTCAACGTCATGCGACTGAGTTACTGCAACTATTGCAAACGCAACAATACAAAATTGGCTTCGGTTATGGACATTCTATTTCACAAGCACAAGAGCATGCGAAACAGGCCCTTAAATTTGGGCAACCGCAGCAATTTATGGTCGTTGATGAGCAAAAAAAATTATACGACTTAACACAACAAACAGGAACGTCGATTGCCCTTCAAACGACACATCCATTTATTTTTGAAATTACAAAAGCAACGGGGCTAAGTCCTAAAAATATTTCACGTCTAGTCGCTTTCGAAAAAGTACATCCTCATACATCGTTCACCGCTCAGGACTTAGCGGACTACTTACAAGTTACACGCCGAACGACAGAACGAATGCTTAAAAAGCTGCTTGCCCATGAATATGTTGAAATTGTCGGTGAAGAAATGGCGTATCAGCAAGGACGACCACGTGCTGTTTACACACTAACATTTTCACTAAACGAATAGCGTTTTAAAAACAGAATGGTTTTCGATAGAAGTAAAGAGAGTGAGACAAGAAGAAAAATCCTTCAGCAACGACAACTGCTGAAGGATTTTTTCTGTTTTTGGTGCTACGCAGCTTTAGAAGAACTATACTTTTGTGTTAACCCTTTATCAAAATAGCTCTATTACGCTAAGCTCTCTTCGTTTAATCGCTTATCCTCCGCCGCTAATGCTACCTTTTCTTGCTCTGTTAATTTAATAATTGTAAAGCCTGTAAATGCAAAAATAATCGAAATGATTGGCACTGTGAAATTTAAAATCGCATACGGTGCATATTGAGCAACAGATACGCCTAATGTCGACATAATAAATACCCCACATGTATTCCACGGAATAAATACCGATGTCAACGTACCACCATCTTCTAAACTACGTGATAAGTTTTTCGAATGTAAACCACGCTCGCGGTATGCAGTCGCAAACATACGCGCAGGAACAACGATTGAAATATATTGCTCTGAACAGCTTGCATTCGTCGCAAAACAAGAAGCAATGGTTGCTGCTACTAGGCTACCTGTCGATTTAGCAAAACGTAAAATTTCTTGAATGATTGCCTTTAACATACCCGAATATTCTAAAATACCGCCAAATGTCATCGCAATAATCGTCATCGATACGGTATACATCATATTATCAATACCACCACTATTAAATAGCGCATCGACCATATCGTTACCTGTTGCAATGGCAAAACCGCTTTGTAACGCTCCTACAGCTTCTGTTATTGACCCACCTTGCACAAAAACATGTGATAGCATTCCTAACACGATACCGACAATTAATGCTGGCATTGCTGGTACTTTTACAGCTACTAAGACAATAATAAATAATGGCACAAGCAGTAACCAAGGCGACACAATAAAGTTATCACGAATCGTTGATAACATCCCTTGAATTTCAGCTGACTCCATGTTCGTTGCTGCAAACTGACGCCCAATTACACCGAATGCAATCGTTGCAATGATGTATGCTGGTACAGTTGTCCATAGCATATGCTTAATGTGTGCAAATAAATTTGTACCTGTTAACCCTGCGGCTAAATTCGTTGTATCTGATAACGGCGACATTTTATCGCCAAAATACGCGCCTGAAATGACTGCACCCGCAATCATGCCCGCTGGAATGCCCATGCTTAAACCAATCCCCATACCGGCAACACCGATAGTTGCCATCGTTGACCACGAGCTACCGATTGCTAACGACACAATCGAACAAATAAATAAAATCGTTACTAAAAACCAAGCTGGTGAAATAATTTGTAACCCATAATAAATCATCGTGGCTACAATACCGCCGCCCATCCACGAACCAATCACTAGCCCGACAAGCATAATGATAATGACTGCAGGCAATGCTAAACGAATCCCTTTATACATCATTTCCTCAATATCTTTCCATGTAAAGCCGTGCTTCAATGCCACAAGTCCTGCTACAACTGTTCCAAAAATCAGTGGCATATGCGGTCCTTGCTCCAGTACAACGATTGTAAAGACCATGACAATTACCATCAATAGTAACGGTAAAATCGCCCACCCAAAGCTCATCTTCTTTTCCATAAGTTCATCCCCTTGCTGAAAAATAATAAAGTCGTTAATTAGTCGTTTTTACACTATCTCTTATACTACATTCAAAAATTCTCATTGTAAATATTATTCTGATAATTGATAAAACATATTTTTCGCAACAAAAACCAACATAAAGAAAGAAATACATACATAACATCACGACGTCCGAAAAAGACTTTTACATAATCATTCACAAACTAAATTAAATATAAAAAAAGAAGATAAACTGCCTAAAGCAATTTACCTTCTTCATTCATCATTTTACTATTTAATGTTTTTACTTCACCCAACCAAGTAGCATTTCACGAATAAATTTCGCTGCTGCATTGACCGTCATTTCAGAGTGATCATATACTGGGCATACTTCCACTAAGTCAAAACCAACAACATTTACATCAGAGCCTGCAATCGCATGAATTGAAGCCAATAATTCTTTTGATGTAATACCACCTGCATCGACTGTACCCGTTCCTGGTGCATGTGCTGGGTCTAATACGTCAATATCAATCGTTACATAAACAGGGCGACCTGCTAATGTTGGCAATACTTCTTTTAATGGCTCTAACACTTCAAATAATGAAATGTGCATACCATTTTCTTTTGCCCATTGTAATTCTTCTTTTAAGCCTGAGCGAATCCCAAATGAATATACATTATGTGGTCCGATTTGGTCTGCGATTTTACGAATTGGCGTTGCGTGTGAATATTCTTCGCCCTCATAATCCGTACGTAAATCGGTATGTGCATCAAAATGGATCACTGCCATGTCTGGGTATTTTTCATATACCGCTTCCATTACTGGTAACGCGACTAAATGTTCGCCACCCATGCCCACTGGTACTTTACCATCCGCTAACACTTTGCGTACGAATGTTTTAATTTCTTCTAACGATTTCGCTGGATTTCCGAATGGTAACGGAATATCACCTGCATCAAAAAACTTCACGTCTTCTAAGTCACGGTCTAAATAGAAGCTATATTCTTCTAGACCAATTGATACTTCTCGAATACGAGCAGGACCAAAACGTGAGCCAGGACGATAGCTTACTGTCCAGTCCATTGGCATTCCGTAAAGAACAGCCTTTGCATCTTCATAAGTTGGATGACTTTTAATAAAAACGTTACCTGAATATGTTTCATCAAAACGCATAATTTTTTCCACCTATTCATTCAATTTCGTATGCAGCAAACAAAGTGCTTGATGCGTCATTACTTTTCCGTTTATACTACCTTACTTAAACGTAATCTTTCGTTGCGAAACTTTTCATAAAACGAAAGCGTATATGTTAATGCGGTACAAAAAAAGTATAGTTGTTTTTAAGTAAAGTGCAAGCGTTTTTGTTGTGAAAAAAATGTATAATTATAAACTTTTTCTTAATTTTTTGTACAGTAAATTTTAATAGATGAGGTGATGTAGCATGGAGAATGAGCTAGAAAAAGGCGTCGCCAATGAAGCGACACCTGAATCTCCAGAGCAATCAACGTCACGTGTGAAAAAGCGAAAGTCCAAGCGCAAACACCGTGTACTCCTCGCCTTACTTGGCATTGTTATTTTAATTGTGAGCGCGTTAATTTCGTTGCGTATTTATGCACAAATTGCCGGCGCTCCACCACTGACCGTTCCAAAAGCAACAGTGTTTTTAAATGCAGAAGGCGAGCAAATTGGTGACCACTACACAAGTGAGCGTCGTTATTGGGTGAAGCTTGATAATATTTCCCCACATATTGTTGATGCAACAATTGCTGTAGAGGACCAAAACTTTTATGCACATCATGGCTTTAATATAAAACGTATCGGCGCTGCTGTTATTGAAAATGTAAAATCGGGTGGCAAAGCCCAAGGAGCTAGTACATTAACACAGCAATATGCACGTAACCTTTATTTATCACATGAAAAAACATGGACACGTAAGATTAACGAGGCGCTGTATGCGTACCGACTTGAAGTGTTTTATTCAAAAGATGAAATTTTAGAAGGCTATTTAAATACTGTTTATTATGGTCATGGTATGTACGGCGTAGAAGCAGCTAGTCGCTTCTACTTCGGAAAATCAGCGAACGATTTGACACTTTCTGAAGCAGCGATGTTGTCAGGTATTCCAAAAGGACCTACGTATTATTCACCGGTTGCTGACTTCGAACGCGCAACGAACCGCCAGCATTTGATTTTACAACTGATGGAAGAGGAAGGCTATATTACAGCGGAGGAAAACCAAACAGCAGCCGCTCAACCAGTAGCGCTTAAAAACAATGAATGGAAAGTGGCTAACTCACAAGCACCGTACTTTTTAGATACAGCTTGGGTTGAAGCAAGTGCCATTTTAGAAGAGTTAGGCTTAAATATTGATACGGGCGGCTGGGAAATCGCGACAACACTCAATAAAGTACATCAAAATGCGGCAGAAAAGGCCGTAATCGACCAAATGCCAAAAAACGCATTACAAGTCGGCTTTGTCAGCATGGATCACAAGACGGGCTATATTACAGCGCTCGTTGGTGGACGCAGTTATGCAGACAGTAAATTCAACCGCGTTACGCAGGCGAAAAGACAACCTGGTTCAACGATGAAACCTTTATTGTACGCATCTGCATTGCAACACGGTTACTCCCCACTGACATTTGTCGATGTATCACAAACAACGATTAAATATGATGGAAAAGAGTACACACCGCGAAACATTAATGGTAAATATGGTGATGAGATTTCAATGGCACAAGCTGTTGCCATTTCTGATAATGTTTATGCTGTGAAAACATTGGACGATATTGGCTATAAAGCGTTTCAACGTACACTCGATGATTTTAAACTAGGTATAGAAATTAGTCATGTACCGTCATCAGCACTTGGAACTACCAATCTTACGCTTCAAAAACTAACAGCTGCTTATGCAACCGTTGCGAACAATGGACAGGCTGTTACACCGACAACCATTATGAAAATTACCGATGAACATGGCAATGTTCTTTATGAAGCATCACAAGACAAGGAAGCTAGACAAGTCATTCCGAAAAAAGATGCGTATTTATTAACGCACATGATGACAGGTATGTTTAACAAAGATTATCATACCTATTTATATGCAACAGGAGCTTCGCTCGCAAATAAACTAACACGCCCATATGCAGGGAAATCTGGAACAACAGATGCCGACCAATGGATGATTGGCTACTCCCCATCCATTACGGCAGGTGTTTGGAATGGTTTTGATGAAGGCGTACTCGATGTGACAAATGACGGTGCTGCTACAAAAGAAGTGTGGGCACAGTTTATGGAAAGCGTTCATCGTGGCACAGATCCGAAACCGTTCCCTGCTCCTTCTAGTGTGACGGCTGTAGATGTAGAAATTAGTAGTGGCAAACTAGCAAATAAACATTGCACCGGCGCGACTGCGACTGTTTATGTAACTGTCGGCGAAGAGCCAACAAAAGGCTGTGCCGCAATTGATAAATATATCGAGCCAAAAGAACAGGATGGCAATAGTTGGTGGGACTGGTTAAATATTTTTGACTAATTGTCTATAAAAATAACCACATGCGGAAAATCCGCATGTGGTTATTTCCTATTATTTATACTGTTAGTGCTTGCTTTAGTTCATCACTGCTACGTTCCCAAACCGTCACATCATGTGATTGTAAAAAGTCCGCTAACACTTTTTTCGAAACATCATCCATATTGTCGACCATAATTTTACGCTTCATCGACTTGTCCATACGGTTAACATGGTCTGCTAAAATTTTATAGCCACGACGTTTCTCACGATTTACGACCATTTCACACGCTGTTACGCCTGCAAAATAAGCGCCCTGTGGCAATTGCTCAATCGTTACCCATACAAGCCAATACGCCTTGCCGCCTTCTGAGTCTTCGCGGTTCATCGTAAATTTAATACCGCGCTCAACATCGCTACGTGCATGCATTGCACCGATATCTACAAATGCGCGCTCCTCTTCAACATCAATAATAACTGGGCTAATATTTTCTAACGATAACGAGCCAATGCCGAAACCTTTATGGCCGTCTGTCGGGTCATTCTTAATAATCGTAAAGCCGAGTTTTTGTTTTGGTTTTTGTTCATTTGTCATATAAAAATCCCTCCGTATACGCTATTATAATCAATATACACTATTATTCTACTTTGGAGGTACAGTTCCATGCCAATCGTTACCGTAAAAATGATCGAGGGTCGTACAGATGACCAAAAACGTGCACTTGTCGAAGAAGTAACAGCTGCCGTGTCAAAAACAGTCAATGCACCAAAAGAGAGTATTACAATCATCATCGAAGAAATGCAAAAAGCACATTATGCCAACGCGGGTGTACGTGCAAGCGATAAATAATGTAAAGGAGATGCTGCTTACGAAACAAGCAGCTCTTTTCTTATTATGAACATAAAGAATATACTCATTAATTCCACGCTGTTCTTCGTATGTCTTTTTGGAATTGCGCTTATCTTTAATGAACCAATACAAGCATACTTATAAAAAAAGCATCCGAAGAAGTAATGGACAATCGACCATTAGATGCAGATACGATGTTAGCGAATAACGCAACCGAAGCTTCTTTTGATTTTGATAGCGTAGAGTCGTTAACACTAGGGGATATTTTTTCATTACAAAGTATGGCGAGTTACGTGTCTGTTATCGGCCAAATTGCCGTTCCATCGGTAAACTTACATCTCCCTATTGGAAAAGGTGTCAGTGAAACCGTACTCGCAACAGGTGCTGGTACATTAAAGGCAGACCAACAATTAGGCAAAGGAAATTACGCGCTTGCTAGTCACAATGAAGGTACAGATGTGTTATTTAGCCCTCTGCATCACGCACAAATTGGGGATGCTGTTTATTTAACCGATTTAACGCATGTCTACACATATGAAATTACAGTTGCAGAAGTCATTCCTCCTACAGCTACGTATGTACTTGATGACATACCAAATAAAACGCTATTAACCCTTATTACATGTGCATTCGACGGAGAAGAACGTTTGCATATTCAAGCTGAACTGACGGCGACAACCGCTATTGACGATGCCACACAAGAAATGAAAGACGCGTTTCAATTACAGCAAAACCACACGAAAAAACGAGACTAGCGCTTCGCTAGCCTCGTTTTTTTATGCGCGCTCTAACAATGTTAAAATCTCATCACGCAATCCTGTATTTGTGATTGCTTCAATTTCTTCTAACGGATAGTAAATTTTATGGTCCGTCTCGATTTTTCCTGCAACCGCATCGACAATAAGCGATACCTCTGTTAATTCCTTTAATTGTCCATCTGGCATTAAAATCATAATCGGCTCTTGCTTTGCTGTTGTTCGATAAAAATCATCCGATGAGCAATCCGATAATAAGTAATAAGCTGGGTCGATTCCTGCATCCTGAAACAATTGTTGCAGTCGAACATAACGCTCTTTTTCCACTTCTACATTTAAGTCACTATACTGGAATAAACGGCGATTCACAAAGCGCGTACATAAATCGCGTAGTACATCGTCTTCTTCATGCATCCATAACTGGAAATACGTTAATAAAATACTTTCATCTAGTGCAATATAATCTGCAATTTCAATTTTCTTCTCAAAGAATGGAATAAATGGCTTTGGCATGAGCTCAAATGCATACCCTTCTTTATATAAACGCTTCGCACGTTGTAATATTTGATTTAAAATTGCCTCTGCACTGCGCGACACAGGATGGAAATATACTTGTAAATACATTTGATAGCGCGACATAATATAATCTTCAACTGCATGTACACCGCTATATTTAATAACAGCCTGCTCTTTTGACGGACGCAAAACTCTTAAAATACGCTCCAAATCAAAGTTCCCATAGCTAACACCTGTATAATAAGCATCTCGCTGCAAATAATCCATACGATCTGCATCAATTTGACTTGAAATTAAGCTAACGACAAGCGGATTCGCATATTTCTTTTCAATTACTTGTGACACCTTTTGTGGGAAATCCTCACTTACTTTACGTAACACCGCATTTACTTCTGTGTCCCCTAGTAAAATATGGCGTGTATACTCTTCGTGATTTAATTCAAACACATTTTCAAATGCATGTGAAAACGGCCCATGCCCTAAATCATGCAATAGTGCTGCACATAAAACGACAAGCCTTTCAGAAGCGTCCCATTCATCGCGCCCGCTAAATCGGTCGTCTACAATACGACGCATCAATTCATAAACACCTAATGAGTGATTAAAGCGTGTATGTTCTGCCCCGTGAAATACTAAAAATGTTGTGCCCAGCTGACGAATTCGACGCAAACGTTGAAACTCGCGTGTACTAATCAAATCCCAAATCACTTGGTCACGCACATGTACATAACTATGTACTGGGTCTTTAAATACTTTTTCTTCTTGTAATTTTTGTTCACCGTATGTCGTCATGTCATTCGCCTCCTCTTCTTTCTTTTATTATAAGCTATCCTTCTTCAAAACAAAAAGCCTTATGCGGGAATACTATCCCGCATAAGACCTTGTCTGCGTCACTTTAAAGTATTCACCATCACTATACGGCACTAACGCTAATCCGTTTGTGAATTGGTCAGCAATTGTAAAGTTCTTTACTTCTTTCCCCTCTGTATTGAATACTACACGCCATTCTAACGTACGGTTTGCATAGTCAATATCAGTAATTTGCTTTGTACCAATACCTTCTGGGTAGCTAAAGCCCGTCGATACTTTGTAGTTTTGCTGTGAAGAATCTTGTAATGTCGTCTCTACTACGTTATTTACAGCGCCTGATGCTTTAATAAATTCATCCGTTGTATATGTTTTATATGTAACATCTACAGCGTAAATCGCATCAGCATGTAATAACGTAATCACGAATTGCTTCTTGTCTTCTGAGAAAGTAATTGTATAGTCAGTACCTATTTCTAATAAGTCTTCATATACCCACTCACCTTTTTGCTGTACATATTTCGTTAAGACAATATCTTTCGCTACGATATGTGAGTTATCTGCAGCAATTGTATCGGTAATCGTTGTGTTTTGAGGTACAACTTTCCCAAGCTTATTGAATTCAATCTTCCAATTCGCTTCGTATTTATCGCCGCCTACTTGCGCTTTCGCTAAAGGTTTACCGTAAGTAACAGCTACCTCCTTTGAAACTTCCCAGTCAGCGCCTGGTGCTGTTCCATTACGTGTAATTTTTACTGCGTTTGTAAATTTCTCTACTTCTTCATCAGCTATACGGTCAATTCTTGTTGTGTACGTCACTTTTACAGCTTTAGTGCCTTGTGGATTCACAGTAAATTGTAGTGTTGAGCCATTTGTAATAACAGGCTCTTCCGCTCCATCAACTGTGACACCTTCTAATGATGATTTTACATTTGCTTTTGATACGTTTACCGTTGCTGGCACTAATACATGCCCCTCCCCTAACGTATCCGTAAATGTTAAATCATTATTAATATTTGCACCTTTTAAGTTAAACCATACTTCCCAGTCAATAAACTTCACACCGTTTTCATCTGTGCGTAATTTACCTTCTTTAGAAATATTTTGACTGCTTACTTTCGGTTCAAACACAAACTCTAATTTTAGTGACTCTTTCCCTGGCATCTGTACTTCTAATGTTTGATTCAAATCTTGCGTTACAAAATTGCCAAACACTGCGCTAAAATCAATGCCACCTTCAATTCCTTCAAATATAAAATCTATTGCTGTAAGTGTCACTTCACGTGTTTCTTTGTTTGTCACATACGTAAAGTAACGCTCGCCCCCAATTTTAATATCACCACTTAACGCTACTTCATCATAGAGCAGTAATTGCTGTGGCAACTTAAATGTGAACTGCTCACCAGCGAGCATCTTTTGCGTTGCAAATGTGTAAAACAATTGTACACGCTCATCTGCTTTTGGCTTGACGCCCGCTGCATCTGCTTGCGAAGTTATCTCTCTGTTGTTATAGATCAACTTCTCAAAACTTAAGTCAATCTTTTCATTACTCGCAAATGTGCTAGCAGTTTGTTCGTCATCCTTATTGGTGGCGTCTTCTGATGCATCATTACTCACTTCTTCATTATTCGCTTCTGCGGCTGCCATTGCTGCGCCCATAAAGACTGATTCATAGGCTGATGACGAGGCAGAAAACGGCATAATGAAACTTTGTACTAACACGAAAAATGTTAAGACAAAGACATTCAGTTTTCTAAACATAAATACTCCTTAACAAGACTTTTCACTTATTTCTAAAAATAAAATCTTTATTATTACCACTAAAGGAGACAAAAACAAAAAAGTGTATCCGAATAAATTCGAATACACTTTACTTAAATCATTTTCAATTTTGCTTTTACTTTTTCCATTAGTTCTTCTTCTGTTAAGGCAGCAACAGGACGGCTATTGACGAATGTAAATGTTTTTTTACGACCTGGCCCACAGTATGAGTGGCAACCAATTTCAATCGTTGCGTCTGCATCAATCTCTTTTAACTTTGGAATTAATGTTTTTAAGTTGACGGCTTGGCACTCATCACACACTTTAAACTCGTTTGCCATGGCGGTTACAACTCCTTTTTAGTTCTCATATACAGTATGCTATTTTACCGTAATGTGACATTGACTTTCAACCGCCATTGTATAAAAGAAGTGTTTCGCCTAGTCGTCCTGTTCAACATTTGTTCATATGTTTAACATTTTCGAATTACGCTCAAAAATCCTTGTTAAATAGTACAGATAACGTGCATTTTCCTCATCATGAAACGGCTCATAGCGCACCACTTCTGTCGAAAGCTCCTGCACGACTTGTTTTAGACGGTACATCACTTCTGTAACGGTAATAGGCATATCCATCAGTTGTTCTAGTGATGCCATCACATGTGGCGTAACAACCGGATATTGAAACTTCGTCGCTACATCGCGTAAACCTACCTCGTAAAAATCACGAATTAATGCCGCTCGTTCCTGCCCATTTCCTTCAATGCATATATAAATCTGTACGGCGATACCTTTTTTCATCCGTCGTTGTGAAATACCGGCGAACTTTTTACCATCAATACTTAAATCAAAACTCCCTGGACAATACGAACCAACAATTTCATACGCTTCGATGCGCGACGCAACTTCCGGGAACAATAAACGAATAAGTGCCACCATCGCGTCATAACCACTATCAATATCAATGCGGCTTTCTTCTTCGTTCATAATTAATGAGATATTTAAAATACCCGTATCGAGTACGACTGCCAATCCGCCCGAATTGCGGACAATCGGCGTATATTCTCTCGTTTCTAAAAACTGCATTGCCTCGTTAATAAACGGTAGTCGGTGGTCTTGAATACCTAACACAACCGATTGATTATGTACCCACGTTCGAATCGTCCACGGTGAATGCCCAGCCCCTACCGCTTCACATAATGTATCATCGGCCGCAAAGGACTCTAATGGCGATTTCGATATATTCGTTACAGATTGGTCTATAAAACGCCAAACTGGGCGCTGTAAGTTTAAAGTTGTCATCATATTCGCTCCTTATCACTTTAAGCATACACAAATTCGCCACGACTTGAAAAGCTTTTCAGGCGCTTTGTATTTTTAATTTATGCTACACTATGGATGTGAATAATTCTCAATTTAAAGGAGCGTTTCAATTATGAATGAAGCAGCAATTACATTAGATGGCTGGTATGTATTACATGATTTCCGTTCAATCGACTGGGCTTCTTGGAAGTTAGTAGATGCAGCAGAACGTGAAGAAGCTGTCGCTGAATTTAAAGCATACTTAGCAAAAGTGAACGAAGCAGATGTAGCTAAAACAGGTGCACATGCTTTATACTCAATCGTTGGTCAAAAAGCAGATTTCATGTTAATGACATTACGTGAAACAATGGATGAGCTACAAGAGCTTGAAGCCGAATTTAATAAATTAAAAATCGCGGACTTCACAATCCCTGCATACTCTTACGTATCAGTAGTAGAGCTTTCAAACTACTTAGCAGGCGAATCAAATGAAGACCCTTACCAAAATCCACATGTACGCTCTCGTTTATACCCTGAGCTACCTCGCTCACAATACGTGTGCTTCTATCCAATGGACAAACGTCGCCAAGGGAATGACAACTGGTACATGTTAGGTATGGATGACCGTAAATCATTAATGCGCTCACATGGTATGATCGGTCGTGGCTATGCAGGTAAAGTAAAACAAATCATTTCTGGTTCTATCGGCTTCGATGACCACGAGTGGGGCGTAACATTATTTGCAGATGACGTATTACAATTCAAAAAATTAGTATACGAAATGCGTTTCGACGAAGTATCAGCTCGCTATGGCGAATTCGGTTCATTCTTCGTAGGTAATATTTTAGATGACGAAAAATTAACGAAGTTTTTAACAATTTAATGGTAGAAACACTAAAAAAAGAATGAGACAAAAAGAAATATCCTTCAGCAATGACAACTGCTGAAGGATATTTTTGTGCTTTTGGTGCTACACTATATAGCAGACGCGTTTCGCAGGTATGGCTTGGCGCAAACACGATATTTCGCTTAAAAGTCTCATGCTCCTGATGTACCTCTTCACAGAAAAACATTGCTTTCCTGCTGAAGTCGCCGCTTGTGTCGAGACGCACCCGCAATTTCTTATCCTCTTAAACAACTCATGTTCATCAGAAATAAGGTTCTGTCTCGGACTCTTTTTACTTTTTGAGAACAGCCTTATATCTCTTGCTCTATGAATAATGTTATTTCACTTATGCAAGTCTGCTTCTTCAGGATCTTCGTATTGCAGTAGAAAAATAATCGTTTGAATAAATAATCCCAGTGCGACTAAAACAATCAATAAATAAATTGGCGGCGTAATACCGTAAAAATTACCAATCATATATGCCAAAACTGCGCCCATAACAATGCTAAATAAAATACTAATATTCGATTTCATGTGTACAAGAACTCCTTCTTTCAAATTCCTTGTACCACTATATATTATTTCAAAGTACTTTTCACATAAAGATTTTTCGTCAGAAGGAGTGTTATTGCAAAATTAAGTTTAAGCGCAAGTTTCATTGTACTAGATGCTAAATATTACGCAAAAATAAGTACAGGCTGTCGTGCCCATTATTGTGCTAAATATTGTAGTGTTGCATCTCCAAGCGTTTTGGCAGCGATTAGCATTGCACGCTCATCAAATTCAAAACGTGCATGATGATGTGGATATACCGCTTCCCATGCTGGATTTTTCGCACCTGTAAAGAAGAACGTTCCCGGTACATGCTCCATATAGTAACCAAAGTCTTCGCCAATCATCATTGGTGGTGTCGTGCTAACTGTGGCATATTGCTGTGCAATATTTGCGACAAATGCTGTTTCTGCCGCATGATTAACGACCGGTGGATACCCGCGTACATAATCATACGTATATGTAGCACCATTTGCATCACATACCGACTTTAACACCGCTTCAATTTCGCGCTCCATCACATCTCGAACATCTGCATCAAACGTACGAACTGTTCCTTTTAGCTGCACTGTATCGGCAATTACATTAAACGAGTTAATCGCTTCAAAATGACCGACTGAAAATACAGCTGGCTTTAACGGGTCTACTTTACGCGCAACAACCGCTTGTGTATTTGTCACGAACTGTGCACCGACTAATACCGCATCAACCGCTTGATGCGGTTCAGCGCCGTGTCCACCACGCCCTTGAATATGAATATTGACGGCATCAGCAGCAGCCATAATCGCCCCTTCTCGTACTTGAATTTCCCCAAGTGGCATCGGTGCCCATAAATGCGTCCCAAAGATAACATCAACGCCTTCTAAACAACCATCTTCAATCATTGCAATCGCACCACCTGGCGTAATTTCCTCAGCAAATTGGTGGATAAACACAACATTGCCCGTTAATTCATCTTGCATTTTCACAAGCGCTTTCGCTAAACCAAGTGCAATCGCTGTATGCCCATCATGACCACATGCATGCATAACACCATCATTTTTTGATTTATATGGTACATCATTTAATTCTTGAATCGGCAAGGCATCAAAGTCCGCACGAATTGCGACTGTCTTTCCCGGCTTCGCGCCACGTAATGTTGCGACAACCCCTCGACCTCCGACACCTTCACGAACCTCTAAGCCTAATTCACGGTGATAATTGGCGATGTACGCAGGTGTATGTACTTCGTGGAATGATAATTCTGGATACATATGTAAATGACGACGAATGGCCACCATTTCCTCATAACCTTGCTCTAATAATTGTTGTAGCATATAAGCTCCCCCTTTAATCGTTATTCTTCATTTATTGTACACGTAATTACGCATACTATACGCCTTAAATACTTATGAAACAACTGTCTCGACAAAAAAAGCCACACCTACGATACCATCGCTGTGTGACTTTTTCATATTTATTTTGCTGATTTCACAGCTGCGATAATGACCAATGTCCATGCAGCTAAAAATAGCACGCCACCAATTGGCGTAATCGCACCTAATACACCGATGCCCGATAATGCTAATACAATTAAACTTCCTGAAAAGAAATAAATACCTGCATGCATGAAGCGACTTGCCCATGTTAGCTGCTTACTCGCGCCTAATACACTCATTAAAATACCGATTAAAATTAAACCGCTCGCATGAAACATTTGGTACTGAATGGCCGTTTCCCAAATGCCTGTTGAATATTCATCCAGTACATCCTCTAATGCATGGGCACCGAACGCCCCTAATGCTACTGCTAAAAAACCGTGTGCAGCTCCCGCAATAATTGCCTTTTTCATGTTGTTATCGTCCTCCTATCATTAAAAATCAAAGATGGAATCGCCATTTGCGCCATCTTCTTCTACACGCTTCGTCGCTGATAATGATGATACTTGCTGCATAACTGGTACTGCCTGTTGTACAGGTTGCATCGGTTGCGTTACTGATTGTGATGCAACTTGCTCACTACGGAGTGCCACATCACATAACGAACGAATCGCCGTTAATGCTTCACGTGTAGCTTGTGTATTGCCGGCTTGTGCAGCGGCTACTTGTCGTGTAATTTCTTGTAGTAATGTCTCTTTTGAAATCATGTTGTTGCACCTCGTTTCGGTGTAAATTTCATACAATCCATACCTGATGATTGCTTAACGACAACAGAAGGGATTTGTGCCGTTTTAAAGCCATATGCCGTACAAGCACGTGGATGCGCAGGCTCCCATGTAATTTTCATATGAACGCATTTAAAACAATTAATTTGCATAATCTCGCCTTCTTTCTTTATTGAATGTACCATGTTCTGTTGCTAGATGAAAGTGAGCACTTTATGACAAACACCAAGCAATTGGCTGTTTGCCGGCTTGCTGTAGTAAGGCATTAATTTGTGAATAGGGCTTACTCCCAAAGAAGCCTCGATGCGCACTTAATGGACTTGGATGTGGTGCTTTTAAAATCATATGCTTCGTTGTATCAATTAAACGTTCTTTTTGCTGTGCAGGTCTTCCCCACAACACAAAAATAATTGGCTCATCACGGGCACTTAACTTCTCAATCACGGTATCAGTAAAGATTTCCCACCCTTTATCCTTATGTGAATGTGCTTGACCTTGGCGTACCGTTAGCACTGTATTTAACAATAATACACCTTGTTCTGCCCAAGACATTAACGAGCCATGATTTGGTATGTCACAGCCCATGTCAGCTTGTAGCTCTTTTAACATATTTTTCAAGCTTGGTGGTTGAGGCACACCAGGTTTCACGGAAAAGCTCATGCCGTGTGCTTGCCCCGGTCCGTGATAAGGGTCTTGCCCTAAAATAACAACTTTAACATCTTCATACGCCGTTACATGAAAGGCACTCCATAAATCATTCATTTGCGGAAAAATGGTTTGTGTCGCGTATTCCTGCTTTAAAAATTCACGGAGCTGTAAATAGTAAGGCTTCTGAAATTCTTCTCCTAATACAGCTTGCCAATCATTTTGAAAAATTTGCTTCATTTGCGATCGTTCCCTTCTGACCTTATTAAAATTTCGTTTTCTGACTATTTTTATATTGTCAGTTTACTTTTATACTTGTACTTACTATATTGTACTTGAAGGAAAGAAGGGTTTATACATGAGTTTAAAAAAGACATTAACAATTGCAGGTTCAGACACATCAGGTGGCGCAGGGATGCAGGCGGATTTAAAAACATTCCAAGAACACGGTACTTACGGAATGGTTGCATTAACAGTTGTTGTAACGATGGACCCAAAAACATGGTCACACCGAGTAGACGCACTTCCTACTGAATTATTACAAGCACAAATTGATACGGCAATTTCTACAGGTATTGATGCGATTAAAACAGGTATGCTCGCATCTGAAGACATCATCAAATTAGCAAGCGACGCCATTCAACGCGCTCAAACGAAAAATGTTGTCATTGACCCAGTAATGGTATGTAAAGGCGACGACGAAGTATTAAATCCCGGCAATACAACAGCAATGATTGACTACTTACTACCATATGCAACGGTGATTACGCCAAACTTGTTCGAAGCAGGTCAGCTAGCAGGTACAGGCACACCAAAAACATTAGCGGATATGCAAAAAGCGGCTCAACAAATTGTGCAAAAAGGCGCAAAAGCCGTTGTGATTAAAGGTGGTAAAGCATTACAACACGATAAAGCCGTTGATTTATTTTATAACGGCTCAGACTTCTATTTACTGGAGACAGAAAAGTTTGCCACAACATGGAATCACGGTGCAGGCTGTACATTTGCTGCAGCGATTACAGCCAATTTAGCAAATGGCTTAAGCATTGACGAAGCAGTATTTGAAGCGAAGGAATTTGTCGCCGCTGCTATTCAACACGGCTGGGCTTTAAATGATTTCGTTGGACCTGTTATGCATGGCGCGAAATCACGCTACGGCGCTCCTGCTGTCACAATTACAAAGCTAGAAGCACAACACGCATAATTTGCAAAAAACATCCTTCAGCAGTTGTCGTTGCTGAAGGATGTTTCTTTTTGCCTGACGCACTCTCAGTTGCTGTCCCAACTCTTTTTTGCCAGCACCATATTTTTCAAGCGTAATACTCTCTCTACTGAAACACACTTTGTTATAATAGATGCACAACTTGTCGAAAGGAGACAAACGATGGAAGCAGTTAACCAACAACATTTACAACAACTTATCGACAGCTTTGCCAACAAAGATGTCTTTATCCACTTAGAAACAACAAATGGTTCTTATGCCACTCATTTTAACGAAAAGTTCTTTAATGCAGGTGCGTTTATTCGCAATGTCCAACTTCGCTACGAGTTAGGGAAAATTGTGAGCGACTCACCACACCGTGTCGGCTTAAAGCTTGCACATGGTTGGGTTTATGCACAAGGCATTACGCACTATGAAGTGGATGAACAAGGCCGCTTATTAATGGCGGGCTTAGATTATGAAGGAAAGCTTGCGGTTGCACTACAAATTAGTGAAACACCGTTCGCTTATTAAAAGGAGGTTTTACGATGTTTGTAGATGAACGTCAAGTATTAGTCGTATTCCCTCACCCTGATGATGAGGCATTTTCTTGCGCCGGTGTTATTCGTCAAATGACAAACCGCGGCATTCCTGTTACATACGCATGTTTAACATTAGGTGAAATGGGGCGCAACTTAGGGAACCCCCCTTTTGCAACGCGTGAATCATTACCAGAAATTCGTCGTGCCGAGCTAAAGCAAGCATGTGAAGCGATGGGTATTCAAGATTTACGTATGATGGGCTTACGTGATAAAACGATTGAATTTGAAGATGATGAAAAGATGATCCAGCTTGTGACAAATTTAATCGAAGAGCTAAACCCTTCACTAATGATTACATTTTTACCGGGCTATTCAGTGCACCCTGACCATGAAGCAACGGCTCGTGCGGTGCGTGAAGCAGTGCGTCGCATGCCAGTAGCAGAGCGTCCAACTGTACTTGCAGTAGGCTTTGCGAACAACACATTTGACGAAGTTGGTTTACCGCCAATTAAAGTCGATATTTCAGACGTTATGGACAATAAAGTTGCAGCACTTCAAGCACACGCGTCTCAAACGGCTTGGATGATGGAAGAAACGAAAAAACGTGTCGATGATGGTTCAACAATGACTGAAAGCTGGTTAAAATCAGAAGCATTTTACGTATTAAATGACTTTTTAGACGCATAATTATCGAAGCGAGGCTGAGACAAAACAAAGTGTTAGGAGAAATCTCGTCATTTCTCCTAACACTTTTCCGCTTTCGTCGTCGTAAATTTTCGAGTAGGCTTTTCTGCGGTACGGCTCGAGCCTGTAGTCTCTCGCTCGTACTGTCCCGCTAGAAGTCCGCTCTTCATTTAACGACGACGTATCAAATATTTATCATCGAACATCGTTGAGATTGATTTGAATTACCCTTCTGTCCCAGCCTCGTTTTTTATATCTAGCTTGTTCACATTGTTGTAATGTTTACTACATATTTCAAACAACTGCATAACAGTATGCATAATTGTATAAATAGAAAACACCAAAATGGAAAACACCAAATAACTTACTATAAAACATTGCATGACGCTGTATATTAATTCAATAATTAATGTATAAAATTTGTATACGATATTCACTCAGAAGTGTATAAAGACGTTATTACTCATTATTCACACCCTTATACATATCGAATCCTCCAATGCATACACCACATAATTAACTGAAAAGACTGTATTCTTCTAAATCTCTAGACAAATGTATGCAAAATAGCTATCATGAATAAATATTCAATAAAACAATAAATGAGGTTATATAAATGAAGAAAAGTTATAGCGTAAGCAATTGGCTATACTTTATCATCCCGTCAATTTTAGGTGCGTTTTTATTTATGACGCCACTGAAAACAGAAGAAGGATGGAAAGTACCCATTGCGATGTTAGCAAGTTGGTTAGATGGTATCGTTGTCGATTTGATTGAACCATTTGCCTTATTAATTTTTGCCGTTGCTGCAATTGGCTCGTTATTTAAATTATTTACACCTGAGCCCGCGCAACGTACGTTTTCAGACCAATTATTCCGTGTTCATTGGTTCTGGATAATTACACGTGTACTAGCATTTGTCTTTGCCGCAATGGTTTACTTTGGCTTTGGTCCAGAAATGATTACAAGTGGTGACACTGGAGCCTTATTATTCGCTGGTGGTGGTGGATTAGTTACATTCCTATTTGTTATTTTCTTATTCGCAGGCATCGTTCTTCCTCTTTTAACAGATTTCGGTTTATTAGAGTTTTTCGGTTCGATGATGGTCAAAATTGTTCGTCCATTGTTTAAAATCCCTGGTCGCGCGTCAATTGATGCGTTAGCGTCTTGGGTTGGCGATGGGACAATCGGTGTATTATTAACAAATAAGCAATATGAGGAAGGCAATTACACAAAACGTGAAGCTGCCATTATTGCCACAACATTCTCAGTAGTTTCGATCACATTTAGTATCGTTATTTTAGAAGAGGTTGGCTTATCCCAATACTTCCCGCAATATTATGGAACAATTGTGTTATGTGGTATCGTTTTAGCATTATTAATGCCACGTCTTTACCCGCTTCGTGGCAAGGAAGATACGTACATTAACGGTCAACCTGCCGATAAAAAGCGTGAAGATTTACCAAAAGGTCATACAGTTTTATCATACGGTCTTGAAAATGCCTTAACAAAAGCACAAGCGAACCGTAACTTAGGTAAACTTGTCGTTAACGGTTTTAAAAACGTGCTAGATATGTGGATTGCAGTAGCTCCTGTCGTAATGGCATTTGGTACAATCGCATTAATTTTAGCAACATACACACCTATCTTTAAAATTTTAGGAACACCCTTTGAATACTATTTAGCATTCTTAAATATTCCTGAAGCCGCTGCAGCTGGTCAAACGATGGTGGTCGGCTTTGCAGATATGCTATTACCAGCCATTTTATCAGCAGGTATTGAATCAGAAATGACGCGCTTCGTTATCGCAACAGTATCTGTAACACAGCTGATTTATATGTCTGAAATTGGTGGCTTAATTTTAGGAACGAAATTACCAATCAACTTTAAAGATTTAGTCGTTATTTTCTTATTACGTACAATTATTTCGTTACCGATTATCGCTGGTATCGCACATTTAATCTTTTAAATAAAAATCCCGTACATGCGCCTTTGCGTGTACGGGATTTTACGTTAGCGTGAAATTTTTTGTGTACTCGATATCCAATGTTTATACCCCTCTATACTTGACTCATACAATGATGTTTGCGCGATTTCACCAAGATGCTTCGCATATGTGAAATTAATATTGCCAAATTGATGTTGTACTTTTTGTAAGTATGGGAAGCTTTCTTCACCCGTGCCGATAAACTGCCAATAAATCGGTTGATGCTCTAACAATGTTAATACCTCTGTCGTTTCACGTTGGTCGAAATTATTGCCATCCGTTAAAATAAACGCCAATATAGGAACTTCACGTGTCGTTTGAAGCACTTGTCCAATATACTTTTTACTAAATCCCTTTTTAATTACTTCCTCCTGATACAGTGAAAAATGTATCGCAATGTTTTTCATTAGTGGTGCATATTTCGTTGAAGATTCCACTTCAAACATCCGAATAATTTCGCGATATACATAACCTTCTATATTGTCTTCGTCTAGTAACGTAGCACGGTAACTATCGCTGCCAAATACAAACATATCAATTTGCTTATTTGCGTCAATAAACTGACTAAGTGCTAATAAATCTTCTAAAAATTGTTGCACCACACCGTCCCGATATAATTCCGTCATTGAACCACTAATATCAAGCCCAATAACTACATCACATAGCGGCAATTCATGCCCATTCAAAAATTGAGCAGCTGTTTGTCTTTTTTGTTGCATACGTATCACCTCAACATTATCTAAAAAGAGGAGCATGTATCGATACACCGCTCCTCCATTTTTTATTTTGAACCTGCCTGCCACTGCATTCCCCATTGATAATGCCGGTCCATATTTTGATGACCATTAAAATATTCAACTAAACGTTCCACACGAAACGTTTCATTTTTCACATTTTCAATCATTGCAATCGCACACATAATTTTACCGTCTTGATGTTCATTTAAACGCACTTCAATATCAGCACCACCTGGATATTTCAATGTCACAACACCATTTGCTTGTGACCAATTGGCAGCACCTTCATAAATAAATGCGTAAATTAATACGCGTTTAATCGCAGCGATTTTTTTGCCGTTGATACGTAAGTTTTCACCGTTAGACACTTCTCCTGTCCGGTCGTCACCATCTAAATGAATATACGGCGCATTATTAAAATCACCGAACGCGTTGCCAAGTGCTTGAACACAGCCTTTATAGCCGTCTGTCAGTTCAAATAAACAGCCTAAATCTAAATCAACATTTTGTGTTTTCCCACTTCCAAGTAATGAAGATAAAAAGCCCTTTTTTTGCGGTGCTGCTTGCTGTTCCCAATTTAAATTAATATGAATTTCACCTAGAGACTGACTACCTTTTGTTAAGTTAATGGACTGTCCTTTTTTCGTCAATTCAACTTTATTCAAATTTACCACAACATATCTGCCCCCTTTAGCTTTATTTTACCTTACATCCCTCAATTGTCAAAATTTTCTGTAATATATCTTCCGCGAATGCCGCACCTTCTTTTAACACTACTTTAACAGGTGCATCTTCACCGTAATGTGCATATACTTCACCATGTTTCGGCGTATAACCAATATCGGCAATTTGCATCATACCTAAGTCCATCATTGAATCCCCTGCAGCAATATGACAAGAATGTGGTAATTGGTCGCGTACATAATGAACTGCCGCTTCTTTCGTTAAGCTTTTCGGCAATGCATAAAACTTACGACCATGTAAATACGATACCCACCCTTCCTGCTCTAGTTCTTGCTGAAATTCACCTAAACTATCGTGGCACAATGCGGCTTCATCAACAGCTAACATATAAAATAAGTTTTCCACTTCGTACTCACGTAAAAAGAATTCACGTTGACGATGAAGTGTAAAGCGCTCTTTAAATGATGTTATCGGCAATAAATCGGCAAATGATTGTTGCACGATTTCATCCCACTGCGCATCACGCTGACCATCTTTAAACACAATCCCTCCATTTGCGACAACTGCATACTGCGGGATTAATTGCTGTTGGAAAAATGAAATACGCTCATACTGTAGTTGCGAACGTGTTGTAACTGGCACAACATAGGCAGACTGTGTTAAATCTTGTAATAGTGCCATTTCACGATTCGACATAAAGGACTGTGCCTTCCCATCTAAATATTCAATGCATGTGCAGTCAGTCGTATCACCAATCGTACGGTGTGAGAAAATAAGCGTACGGTCTAAATCTGATGTAAATAATTTCATACTGTCACATCCTTAATTAAGCCACAGCACGAATACTCCATGTCCTCATAAACTTCAATCGGTACATTACGCTCTGCTGCTAATAAACGAATATGTGTTAAATCATTATCAAATTTCGGATTCACTAAAATCTTCCATGGTACACGACGTAATAACACACGCGTCGTTTCGCCAACACCTGGTTTAATATAATTCGTTTTTGCAATGTCATAACGCTCTTTGATCGCTTCTACACTCTTCATCCCTTGCCATGATGGTGTGCGGTCGTATGCTAAAAGTTGCGTTACTTGCGCATGAATTTGCGGACGTACCGCTTCAAAGTGTTTCGTCACCTCATCGACATAGTAATTCGAAACATCTTGGTCGCTAAACTCACGATAATATTTTGCACCGTGGAAGTCACCTTCTTCAATAAATGCTGTATTTAATACGGTACGACTAACAAGCCCTGATACCGTTGAATTTAAACAAGCAGATGGAATTAAGAAATCATCACGTGTGCCGTACACTTCCACACAATGTCCAGGGTCAGCAAGTACCGCTAAATCAGGATTAATGTGCTGTGTATGTGCTTGATTATATGTATCACATGCTTCCTTTAATTCGCGTGTAATCGCACCTTTCCCTGTCCAGCCATCAATAAATTGAATATCGGCCTGTTCATGTTGCGCAAAAATGTAATCAATCGCCGTTTCATCAATACCACGATCGCGAATAATGGAAATTGAATAGTGCGGCACTGTCACATTATACGTTTTTTCAATATAGCGCTTAATTAAAATGCCAATCGGTGTACCTGCGCGCGCTAAACTCACAAGTACTAAATGTTCCGTACCACGATTTTTAACAATTTGCTCGGCGACAACACCTACTGCAATCGCAATGCGTTCGGCATACTCATGCAATGTCGTATGAAATAGCTCCATATACTGTTCACCTGGCTGAAACTCTACTGGTAACATTTCTGCATAATGCGTACCTGTTTGAATCAGTTGCTCTCGCTCCGTCGTATCACGTTCAATTTCAATGTGGCTAATATCACGTAATAAAAAGAGAACATCCTCCGTTTTATAGCTTCCTAATACATCTGGTTGAAATTTTGTTGTCATAACTTTATAACTCCCTTCCGTCTGTTAGCGTTAAAATCGTTACTGTTGGAATTTGTGCCTCTGCTAATGCATCAATCAGTGTTGTAAGTGCTGCATCGCTTGTAATACGTTCAATGACAATAATGGCATCTGTATAGTGCTTTTTCGGTATGTTGTACACATAGTTTTCAACGCCACAATGATCTGGACTTTCAAAAGTATACTGTGTTTGAATAAAGCTTTTTTCGTGTGCATAAATAGGACTGCGTGTTGTTGAATGGAAGTAGACATTTGTCCCGAGTAGCGCGGCAATACGCATCGGGATATACATAAATTCTCCGGTACCGAGTACTAATGTTTTGCCACCTTTACGTAAGCCTTGAAGCTGGTATTTGAATAATGAGAGTTGCTGGCGAATCAATATATCTTGTTCCTTCGTTAAACCGAAGCGACCACTGCCACGGTAATAAGGCATGCTACATTGTGTGCCATCTTGTTGTGTGGAAATTGCATGTATATATTGGTCATCGGGCAATAAATGTGCCAGTGACGCATGAATAACGGTAGGTGTTTGTTTTAGTGGATTACGTTGTCGAGCGAGCGCTTCTATTTGCGGTTGCCCTTCAACTTGAATTGTGCCTTGTAATAAGCTTACCTCTTGAATTGTAATGCCATGCTGTTGCTCAAAATCTCGATATGCTTGACGATGCTCTTCGCTACGCCAATCTAAAATCGATACGATGACAAATGATTTTTTATGTGGGAATGCTTCTAAAATTTGCGAAATAATATTGATATTCGTTTGGCCTGTCGTTAACTCATCATCGACAAGCGCAATCGTGGCATCTCCTTCAAAGAAATGCTCATCTTGCATATACACACGATGCGTTGTCGCGTGCGAATGCTCTTCTTCAAATGTCGCAAGTGGTACGAGCGACGGAATGTACTCACGCGTTGTATGTACATATTCTACATTTTGGCGGAATGCATTGAAAAACGCATGACCTAGTGCTGTAGCGGTTTCCGCAAAGCCAATAATTTTAACAGGCTTCTCTAGTACAAGTGGATGCTCCTCCAACATATTTAAACTTTCGTCTAATTGTTCATACGTTTTGAGCGCTGTGGCTACTGCCTGCGCGCGAATATCTGGCTTCTTTTCGACTACTTCCATATAACGCATTGCTAATAAATGACCTAGCAATAGCGGTATTTGTGGTGGCAAAGCAATATGTTTGCCTAACACTTTACTAATAAATAAAAAGCTTCGTTTTTTATTGATGCGCATCGCCATTTCAAACAGCTGTGTTTCTTCAAACTGATATGGATTTTGCGTGACATTGACATCAATATGCACTTCATCAAGAATCGAATACTTTGCCATGGTGCGTTGCCTCCTCTAAAATTAACGAACGGAAATCTTCATTTGGTGCGTATACACCGTAAGCCTTCGCACGTTGCATAATACGCTGTGCCCAATAAAGGTGCGGCTTCATCTCATTCATTTTATTTTTGTATTCACTTTTCTTCACCCCAACTTGCCCTTCGCTATTTGCTAAAATACTTTCAGCGTCTAAATACTCTTCATGCGTTACGACATAAAGGGCATTTACCGGCAATAAATGGGTTGGATGAATAATCGTTTTACCAATTAAACCGTTAATTTGGTCTAAAAACACTTCACGCATTAAGCCATCTACATATTCATTTACAAGCTGTTCGCGCGTTTCTAAACCGATTTGACCGTAACGTTGTGTAAACGGTGTTTCGCGTAACGTTGAACGGAAAATACGCGTCTGATTCGTAAAGTATTCCCACACGGGCCCTGAAATAACAAAACGATGCTCAGTGCGATTTAAAATATTAATAATATCGGCGATGCAGTCACGTACAATCGTTACATCATAAATCGTTGAATCTACGCGGCGACGAATGCCAAATAAACCACAGAAATCAGTCGTACCAATACGCACATTCAACACGTATTCATAATATTCAGCTAATATTTCACGGATTTTTATTAAGCTTTCAAAGCGATGTTCCTTAAAAATCACATCGTCTGATTCTAAAATCGGCATGCCATACAATGTATAGCCTAAACGATTTTGTTCGGCAATTTGTTCAAAAAATGCCGCGCCGTTATGATGTGAAAATTTCGGGAACACATACCCGGTCAGCACTTGTTGTCGGTCGCCTAATAACGCAATAATCTCTTTTAATTGTTCAGGATTTCGTACACGCACAAAAATAAGTGGCAATTGCCCAATTGTTAACACGTGATTTGTGAGTAAATCATGAATCTCTGTCATATTTCCGCACAATGTTTGGAATGCCGATTCTAACTCTAAATCACCAACCGCATCCTCAAGGTCGATAATCATTGATGTTAAATGTGGATGTTTATTCGTGACAATTTCATGTGCTAAATTTGAACGTGTAGCAGGCATGTATAATGCCCCACCTAAACAATAGGCTAAATCCTCACGCGGTGTATATTTATCGAAGTACATTGGTTTTTTGAAAAAAATCTCATCTACTGATTGTTCATGATGTGCAAAAAAACGCATATTCATCTCTCCTATATTAAAAATTAACGCGTTTTACGTTGACGTGTATAGTGAAAAACAATCGTCGTAATAAACGCCATTGCAAGAACAGCAAAAAATACATAATGTGAAATTTCAATATGAAATACACTTAACAACATTTTTACCGCAATCACACCGATTAAGATAAACGCTGTTGTTTCAAGTTCTGGGATTTTATCAATTAAGGTCACAAAGAAGCCTGCAATTGTACGCATCATTAAAATACCGAGCATACCACCAATAAGCAGTACTCACACTTCTTCAGAAATTGCAAAAGCGGCTAAAATAGAGTCTACTGAAAAGGCAATATCCATTAACTCTACGGTAATAACCGTCCCCCAAAATAAACCGAATGTGCGAATCAGCCACCCTTGTTGATTAATCGGTTTCGCTTCATCTGTTTCAGCTTTCTTTTTAAAGTGCGATACAGCAATCCATGCTAAATAAAGCGCACCCGCTAATTTAATAAACCAAAATTTCACTAAGTAAACGCCGATACCAATAAAAATAAAACGGAAAATATAAGCGCCTATCAAACCATATAATAAAGCTTTCTTGCGCTTATCTTCTGATAAATGGCGCACTAATACAGCGAGTACAAGTGCATTATCTGCAGATAGCAATCCTTCCATAACGATAAGTGATAAAATTAATCCCCATGACACGGGGTCCGTTAATACCTGTACCCATTGATTCCAATCGAAAAACAAGGCATATGTATTCATCATTTGTTCCAGCATGCCTTTTACATCTCCTAACATTTTATAAAATGGTGCTGTATTGTCAGGTAAAACGGCAATGCAACATCTTTCTTATTCCCTTTTTTCAAAAAACAATAACAAAAAGGTGATTGCATATTGCAAATCACCTTTTGTAAGGCACCGACAAGCCGTTTTACACACTTAAGCCATATGCTTGTACAAGTGCCGCTAAACCGCCTTGGTAGCCTGAACCAACTGCATTGAACTTCCAATCTGTACCGTGACGATACAGTTCACAAAATACAACCGCTGTTTCAATTGAGAAGTCTTCGCCTAAATCGAAGCGTAATACTTCATTGTCATTGTCTTGGTTCACAAGACGTGCAAAAGCATTCGCAATTTGACCAAAATTTTGGTTGCGAAGTTCTGCGTCATGAATCGTTACAGTAATGGCAATACGATGAACATCTTGTGGAACACGTGCTAAGTCGATCGTGATTTGTTCATCATCCCCATCACCTTCACCGGTACGGTTATCACCAAGATGCTTTACAGAGCCATCTGAGCTTTGTAAGTTATTATAGAAAATGAAATCTAATTCATTGCGGCATTGCCCAGCCTCATTTAATAAAAACACCGATGCATCTAAGTCAAAATCTTGCCCACCATCAAATGATTTTACGTCCCAGCCTAAGCCAATCATAATCTTTTGTAATGATGGATCATTTTTTGTTAAATCAATACGTTGTCCTTTGCTTAACTGAATTGCCATGTAAATGCCCCCTTTGAATGATAAATTGCGATTAACCTACTTGTAAGCCGAAATCGTTACATAATGCAGCTAAGCCACCTTGGTAGCCTGAACCAACTGCGTTAAATTTCCATTCGCCGTTGTGACGGTATAATTCGCCAACTACTAACGCTGTTTCAATGGAGAAGTCTTCGCCTAAATCATAGCGAATTAATTCTTCATTTGTATCTTCGTTCACAATACGGATAAATGAGTTGGATACCATACCGAAGTTTTGACCACGTGCTTCTGCATCGTGAATCGTTACTGTAAATGCAATACGTTGTACGCCTTCAGGTACACTGTTTAGCGTAATTGATACTGTTTCATCATCACCAGCACCTTCACCTGTTAAGTTGTCACCTGAGTGTACAACTGAGCCGTTACCACCTGTTGTGTTGTTATAGAAAATAAAGTCAGATGGGTCTGATACTTTACCGCCGTCATTTAATAAAAATACAGATGAGTCTAAGTCGAAACCTTCTGTACCATCGTACTTATTTGTATCCCAACCTAAACCTACTTTTACTTTCGTTAACCCTGGATTTGTTTTTGTTAAATCTACTTTTTGACCTTTTGATAATGACACAACCATGTTGAAATTCCTCCTCAGTAGTTAGCTTGCTTTATAATATGAAATAATTAACGATAACGATTTACTAAACCACTTAAACCATCATCAGTTGTACCTGTACCTACAGCTGCAAATTTCCAATCGCTGCCGCTACGGTAAATCTCACCTGTAATCAATGCTGTTTGACCTGCATAATCATCGGATAAATTGTAGCGAATTAACTCTTCATTCGTTGAAGGATTTAATACACGAATATATGCGTTACGAATCATACCGAAATCTTGATTGCGCTTTTTCGCATCGTAAATATTTACGACAAATACAAGTTTGTTATATTTAGCAGGTACTTGGCCTAGCTCGATGAAAATGGTTTCATCATCACCAGCACCTTCACCTGTTAAGTTATCCCCAGAATGTTTGATTGAACCGTCAACACTTGTTTTACGTCCAAAATATACAACGTCTTCTTGATTTACAAGACGGTCATCTTCTAACATAATGACTGACGCATCACAGTCTATATTGGCACCGCCACCGCCACCAAAAAGACCTCCGAATAAGCCACCGCTCTTCTTTTGTTCTACTGGATCCCAGCCTAAACCTACTTGTAAGCGACTTAGTCCTGCGTTTCCTTTTGTTAAATCAACACGTTGACCTTTTTGTAAATTTACAACCATGACTGTCCAACTCCCTTATCTGAATTTAAAGAAATAATTGTGCTCTTATGTTGTAGTACGTATAGCGCACAAAAAAGTTTCATTTTTCTATAAATTACCGTTCTTTATTAGTATAAAACGTCAATCTTGTATATTTCAAATTTTCGCCTCTTTTAATTTCGCGACAATTTTTAGAATTCACAAAATATTTTCATCATTCAACCAAAAAGTATGATAGAATGATTCAACACGATTTTTAGTTAAGTGGAGGGTACTATATAATGGAAGTCGCAGCATCAAAAACGTTACAGGTGGAAAATGTCCTAATTGCACATCATTTACTGAAGGATGTCGTTGCACATACACCGCTACAGCATAATGATTATTTGTCAGAATTATACGGAGCGAATATTTATTTTAAGCGCGAAGATTTACAGCACGTTCGTTCATTCAAATTACGTGGTGCTTATTATAAAATCAAAAAAATTGAAGACCAAGCACGTCCAGTTGGTGTCGTTTGTGCAAGCGCAGGTAATCACGCACAAGGTGTTGCCTTTGCTTGTGCTCACCTACAAATTCAAGCGACGATTTTCATGCCAAAAACAACGCCAAAACAAAAGATTACACAAGTGCGTATGTTCGGACGTGAATTTGTTGAAATCGTCCTTGCCGGTGATACATTCGATGAATCGTCAATCGCTGCACAAGCGTATTGTGATGAGCATGAAAAAATCTTTATTCATCCATTTGACGATTTAGACGTAATGGCTGGCCAAGGCACAGTTGCCGTTGAATTTATGAATGATATTGAAGCACCAATCGACTATGTTTTCGGTAGTATTGGTGGTGGCGGTCTTATGTCAGGTGTTGGTGCTTACGTGAAAAACTTATCACCACACACACAAATCATTGGTGTAGAACCAGCAGGCGCTGCAAGTATGCGTGAAGCATTCGACAAAAAACAGCCAACAACATTACCAAGCATTGAAAAATTTGTTGATGGAGCTGCCGTACAACGTGTCGGTGACTTAACATATGCTGTATGTCAAAAGTATTTAGATGATATTATCGCTGTACCAGAAGGAAAAGTATGTACAACGATTTTAGAGCTTTATAATAAACATGCAGTTGTCGCAGAACCAGCAGGCGCACTTCCGGTTGCAGCACTTGATTTTTATAAAGATGATATTAAAGGAAAAACGGTTGTGGTCATCATTAGTGGCGGAAATAACGATATCGGGCGTATGCAAGAAATTAAAGAAAAATCATTAATTTATGAAGGCTTACTATACTATTTCATCGTGAACTTCCCACAACGCTCAGGCGCATTACGTCAATTTTTAACGTCAGTGCTTGGACCAAATGATGATATTACAACGTTTGAATATACGAAGAAAAACAATAAAGAAAGTGGTCCCGCTCTTGTTGGCATTGAAGTTGCACATCCAGACGATTATGCAGGACTTTTACAACGTATGGAAGATAACGGCTTTGAATACAAAGAAGTGAATAATGACAGCACATTATTTGCATTACTTGTGTAATCATTAGATACGCGTGGAATAAAACACTATGCATAAAAGAGGTATGAGAAATGATGAAGTTTCTCGTACCTCTTCCTTTTGTCGTGTTCCTATATAAATTTGTAGTTGGAGGGATTATATGAATTACAAACGTATTTTAATTATTGGGTGTAGTGGCGCTGGAAAATCGACGCTCGCACGACAGCTTGCCGACATTACACAGCTCCCACTGCTACACTTAGACCAGCTTTTTTGGCAACCAAATTGGACACCTACTGATAAAGGTATTTTCCGCACTAAACTACTGAACGAATTAAAAAAACCTTCTTGGATTATGGATGGCAACTTTGATTCCACCCTCGACCTTCGCCTTCAATATGCCGACTGTGTTATTTTTTTAGACTATGCTACACCACTTTGTTTACGTCGCATTATGAAGCGCTATATGATGAATGTTGGGCGCACAAGACCCGATATGACAGAAGGCTGCAACGAAAAAATAGATTTCGAATTTTTACGATGGATTGCGCGCTATAAATACGATGCGCGTCCATATATCGTTGACTTACTTTCTCGTACTCCCATTACATCTATCGTCTTCCAAGAGCCGAAACAAACTGCAAACTGGCTGCAAAACATACAAAAAGGGTGAGGTAGCAAATTTGCTCCTCACCCTTTTTCTTACCCTAGTAACGCGCGGTCACTATTCATCTTCTCACCACGAATTTTTTCGAAGGCGTCCATTAAATCTGGAATCGTTAAGTTCGGCTTTTCGTCTGGGCCGACTTCTAAAATAATTTGACCTTTATCCATCATAATTAGACGATTCCCTAAATCAAGCGCTTGCTGCATATTATGTGTAACCATTAACGTCGTTAACTGGTCCTTTTCGACAAGCTGCTTCGTAAGCTTGGTAATGAGCTCCGCACGTGACGGGTCGAGTGCCGCTGTATGCTCATCTAATAATAAAATAGAAGGCTGCGTAAATGTTGCCATTAGTAGCGATAATGCTTGGCGTTCACCGCCTGATAATAAACCTACCTTTGCATTGAGACGATTTTCTAATCCGAGCGATAGCATTTCTAACGCTGAACGGTAAATTTCGCGACGCTTCTTCGTTACACCAAAACTTAATGTACGCGACTTCGTTCGATTATAGGCAATCGCTAAATTTTCCTCTATTGTCATCGATGGTGCTGTTCCAGCCATTGGGTCTTGGAATACGCGGCCAATTTGTTTAGCGCGGTGATATTCCGCATCATTCGTCACATTTTTACCATTGATTTCAACTACGCCATAATCAGGTGTCAGTGCGCCTGAAATCATATTCATCATTGTGGATTTTCCTGCCCCGTTACTCCCAATCACCGTGACGAAATCACCCGGTGCTAAGTGTAAATTAATATCACCAAGCGCAACTTTTTCATCCGGCGTTCCTTCGTTAAATACTTTATTAATATTGGCTAACCGTAGCATGACACTTACCCCTCTTTCATTGAAGCTTCAAACTGTTGCTTTCGCTTCGCCTTCCGTTTCTTTTCTTTCAACTTACTCATAAACTGCGGTAAGATTAACGCTAAAATAACGATAATCGCTGTAATGAGTTTTAAGTCCCCTGCATCTAACCATTCAATACGTAGTGCAATCGCCAATACGATACGGTAAATAATCGCACCAAATACAACGGCAAGTGTCGTACGTACAATTGTTTTCGTACCAAAGATAGCTTCGCCGATAATAACGGATGCTAAACCGATGACAATCATACCGACCCCCATGCTCACGTCAGCGGCTTTTGTGTACTGTGCGACAAGTGCACCTGAAAATGCGACTAAAGCATTCGATAAACCAAGACCTAAAATAATATAATTATCCGTATTCGCCGAGAAGCTACGAATCATACGTTTATTATCACCCGTGGCACGAATCGCCAAGCCTAGTTCCGTTTTTAAGAACCAGTCAGCAATAAATTTAATCGCAAACGTAATAATAATGACTAATACAAGCGTCCCAACTGTTGCTGGTACCGCGCCTGAAATAAAGCCACTCAACATATTTTTAAAGCTCTCATCTATTGGTAACGTCGTCCAAAACGCACCAAACATCGAGAAAATCGAATCTGTATTTAATAACGGGATATTCGGACGTGTTGCTGCTTCTGTCGTTGTTCCCATAATACGTAAGTTAATTGAATAGAGCGCAATCATCATTAAAATCCCTGATAATAATGCGTTAATTTTTCCTTTTGTATGCAGTAAACCTGTGCAGCACCCTGCGATAAAACCAACGAGTATGGCAACAGCTGTTGCGAGTAATGGGTTATAGCCAAGCGTAATCATTGCAGCTGCTGTTGCTGCACCTGTTACAAAGCTACCATCTACCGTTAAGTCTGGGAAATCTAAAATACGGAATGTTAAATATACTCCTAACGCCATAATTGCGTAGATGATGCCAAGCTCAACTGAACCAAATATTGCGGTAAACATAGTATTCTCTCCTTTATTCAGTGCCTGTTATCAGATTACTGAAGTCATCATTCATAATAGAACTCGCTTGTAATAAGCGAGTTCGCTAAGCCTATTCCATACGAAAGAGGGTGCCCGAGAAATAATTCTAGGACACCCTCTTGTTGTGGAGGATGGTGAGAATTCATTCTGACCACCTAATCATTCATAACACTGTGACTACTCTAAAAGCTCTGCGCCCCAAGATTCATCAATCTCTAATCCTAATGCATCTGCTACTGATTTATTAATGACAAGTTTTAAATTTTGTGGGTATTGTGCTGGAAGTTCTGCTGGTGTTGCTTCACCCTTTAAAATCTTCACAGCCATTTCCCCTGCTTCGTAGCCGATATCGTAGTATTCAAAGCCGTATGCAGCTAAACCACCACGTGCTACTGAATCTAATTCACCAACGACTAACGGTAATTTATTTGTGTTGGCAACATCAATTACTGACTCTAATGCTGATACAACTGTGTTATCTGTAATAATATAAAATGCTTCTGCTTTCCCAACTAATGATTCAGCTGCTTGCTTTACTTCTGCAGATGTCGATACAGATGCTTCTACAATCGTAATGCCTAATGCTGCTGCTTTTTCTTTCACAAGCTTCACTTGCTCAACCGAGTTTTGTTCACCCGCGTTATAAACCATCCCAACTGTTGTTGCACCTAGCTCTTGAATAAACGCTAATGTTTTATCAATCGTTTCTGGGTGTAAGTCAACTGTACCTGTTACGTTTCCACCCGGTGCATCCATTGACTGTACTAATTGTGCTGCCACTGCGTCTGTTACAGATGTAAAGACGATTGGAATTTCAGTCGTTTGTGCTAACGCTGCTTGTGCAGACGGTGTAGAGTTCGCAAAAATTAAGTCTGCGCCACTTGTTGCTAAGTTTTGAGCAATCGTTGTATTTAAGCTGTTATCGCCTTGTGCTAATTGCTCATCATACTCAGCATTAATACCTGCATCCTTTAACGCTGTTTTAAAACCTTCACGTGCTGCATCTAATGATGGATGCTCCACTAATTGTGTAATCCCAATTTTAAATGTATCGCCTGTTGTTGCATCTGTTGATGATGTATCATTTGTCTCTGTCTCTTCAGATGCGCCATCATCGCTGTTACTACCACATGCTGCTAATACCATTACAACGGCAAGCATCATGAGCACTAACTGCCATTTCACCTTTTTCATTTGTATAGTCCCCCTTTTATTACGTTGAAGCGCTAAATTGTTGTAAGATAACGTTTATAATAAAGCTGAATGTTCTAATAGTCAACAAAATTCTGAAAATTAAACAAATAAGAGGTAGAAAGCGTTTCATTCTCTGTTCATTTGACGTCAGACCTTTTGTCCGATACAATGTTCTCTTGTGCATATTCTACGTGGTTCGTAACCATCCCACGAAAAAAAACTAAGGAGAATTAAATATGAACACAAAATTTTTAGCAACTAGCGGGATAATTGCAGCTCTTTATATTGCTGTAACGATGCTACTTGCACCACTCAGTTTCGGTGCGGTTCAATTTCGCTTTGCCGAAGTTTTTAACCACCTCATTGTTTTTAGTCCGAAATACGCAATCGGTGTGATCATCGGTGTCTTTATTTCGAACGCATTATTTTCAACATTAGGGGTTGCTGACCTTATTTTCGGTGTTGGTCATACTATCATTACATTTGCGATTGTATTATTCGTCTTTAAATATGTAAAAAATATTTGGGCACGCTTAATTATTAATACAGGTGTCTTCACGACAACCATGTTTATTATCGCATTCCAGTTAAATCTAGTGTTAGAGCTACCATTTTTCGAAACATGGCTATACTTAGCAATTGGGGAATTCGTTGTGTTAGCAATCGGTATGCCGATTATGTTTGCGCTAAACAAACGTCTACAATTAGCGAAGTTTATGAAATAAACATGTAAAGTAAAGAGTATGAGACAAAAAGAAATATCCTTCAGCAAAGACAACTGCTGAAGGATATTTTTCTGCTTTAGGTGCTACTCCACATAGCGGACGCGTTTCGCAGGCATGGCTTGAGCCTGTAGTCTCAAGCGCATGCTCCTGCGGTTACTCGTCGCAGAAAAACATTGCTTTTCCTGCTGAAGTCGCCGCTTGTGTCGGGACGCACCCGCAAATTCTTATCATCTCAATACACTTATTTTCATCAGAAATAGAGTTCTGTCCCAATCTCTTTATCTATAGCTCCGCTATTATAGCTTCACTTCATAAAATGTATTTAATTCATCGCGTAGTTTAGCTTTTAAGAACTTACCTACCGATGTTTTCGGAATTTCCTTTAAAAAGACAACATCGTCTGGCATCCACCATTTCGCAAACTGCGTTTCTAAATACGCAATCACTTCTTCTTTCGATAAAGTAGCGCCTTCTTTTAGTACGACACATGCTAATGGACGTTCCTGCCACTTGACATGTGGAATCGCAATGACTGCCGCTTCAAAAATCGCATCATGTGACATAAGCGCATTTTCAAGGTCTACCGATGAAATCCATTCGCCACCCGATTTAATTAAATCTTTTGTGCGGTCAGTGATTTTAATGAAGCCATCTTTCGTACGTACCGCAATATCACCTGTATATAACCAGCCGTCACGGTACACATCCAATGTGCGCTCATCTTCGTAATATTCATTTGAAATCCAAGGACCACGTAAACGTAATTCTCCCATCGTTTGACCGTCCCACGGCACTTCTCCGTCTTCATTAACGATGCTAGATTCAATACCCGTTACTGTAATCCCTTGTGTCGCACGTGCTTCTAAACGCTCTTCCTCTGAATAGTCGTCCATCCACGATTGGTATTGTGATAACGTTACAATTGGTGTCGTTTCTGTCATGCCATATACAACAATATACGGTACGTTATATTCCTTTTCAAACGCTTGGATAAGTCCTTTCGGTGATGCTGAACCACCTGCATAAATTGCGCGTAATGATGAAATATCACGCGACTCCTTTTCTAAAATTTGCTGAACGCCAAGCCAAATTGTTGGCACACCTGCCGTTACAGTTACACTATATGTTTCAATTAAATCAACAATTAATGCCGATGTAAATTGAGGTCCTGGTAATACAAGCGTTGCTCCTACATTGACACTTGTAAACGGCAAGCCCCACGCATTGGCATGGAACATTGGTACGATTGGTAAAACAATGTCACGTTCACTAATTGCCATCGAATCAGCTGTTGCTTGCATTAAGCTATGTAAATATAATCCTCGGTGTGAATAAACAACACCTTTTGGATTTCCAGTCGTGGCAGATGTGTAACACATACCCGCTGGTGAATTTTCATCAATATCTTCTGGGAATTCAAATGTTTCGTCTGCCTGCGCTAACAACGTTTCATAACAATGTACATTTGGTAACGTTGTTTCTGGCAAACTGTCTTCATCCGTCATAATAATATACTGTTTAACAGTTGTGAGCTCTTCATGAATGCTTTCAATAATCGGCAATAAATCCACATCAATTAGTAAAATTTCGTCACGGGCATGATTGATAATATACACTAAATGTTCTTCAGATAAGCGAATATTAACCATGTGTAACACGGCTCCTGCACACGGTACAGCAAAATATGCCTCTAAATGGCGATGCTGATTCCAAGCAAATGACCCAACCTTTGTGCCTCTTGTCATACCTAATTTCGTTAATGCGCTTGCTAAGCGACGTGTGCGCTTTGCCCATTGTCCGTATGTTAGCTCATGAATTGTTGTTGGGCTTGTTCGTGAAATGATTCTCTTTTGTGCATAATAGCTTTCTGCACGTTTGAAAAATGAGTTTAACACTAATTGCGTATCCATCATTGTACATTCCCCCATCTCAGCTCTTGAAGAATATTTTTCCAATATTCTTTCTCGATTATACAAATTATTGCTTTTTAATGCAATTTTCTTTTTAAATATTTTGTTATTTTATCGTTGATGTGTAAAAGCTAACGTAACGTTCATTCGTTTTATTGTCTGAAAATATTGACTTTTAAAACAATCTCCTCTACAATCAATACTAACTTTTCGAACGGATTGAGCAGAGAAAAGTTGAGCAGAGACGAGTAAGCATAGCTGAGAAATCGATGACATAAGAAGAGTACTATAATGGTGGTACGAGCAGAGAGCTAGTGGTCGGTGCAAACTAGCGTACCTTTTATACGAATGGACTTATGAGAGCTGCTAATCGCAGACGAACGCCTTACGTTACAAGGCTTTAAGTGGAAGCAATGCCCTATTGCTTCAATTTGAGGTGGCAACGCGGTACTTATCGTCCTCTACATGTGAATTCACATGTAGAGGACTTTTTTTATGCACTTATTACGAATAAAGGAGTAAGCGTCATGACAAAACAACGATCACGTACAACAATTCATACATTAAATGGTGATTCTTTAACACCCATTTTAATTTTCAGACGGCTACAAGGTAGTCACAAATTTCTACTAGAAAGTTCCGCTAAAAACGAAAGCTCTGGTAGATATTCGTTTATCGGCTGTAACCCGCGTAAAACGTATATTGGCAAAGAGGAGCTTCTACAAGAATACGTAACCGCTACACAAAAATCATATACACATGAAGGTCATTTACATGTGCTGTTAAAGCGCCTTATGCCACGTATTTCAAACGTCACAGACTTCCCGTTCTCAGGTGGCGCAGTTGGCTATATTCGCGCGAAAGGACCTCATGCATTACCACAAGTCAATTTTAATATTTACGAAATGATTATTGTGTTTGACCATTTAACAGACACAGTAACATTAATTCATACAAATATTGATGCAGAAGCAAACACACCAAATTTAGTAGCACTAGCTGATGAAATTGCACATGGTACACCACAACATTTTGACGACTTTACATTACACACTGAACATGAGCAACAAGCAACATTTAGTGGGCATCCATTTTCCGCATATCGTCATTTCCGTAAAACAAATGGTGAGGCATATATGTACTATGTAGAGTTTCAAGACCATACATGTATCGGAACAGCACCAGAAAGTTTCATTCATGTACAAGCCGACCATATTCGCGCCCATATTATTTCGGGCAGTGTCGAAAAATCAAAGCACTATCAAGAAAACGCTGTACTCATTAATGACTTGCGTAAACAACAAAATATCATGCAGCCACATCAAGAAGCGCTTACAGCTCGCGCAGAACAATTAAAGCATGTGAGTACGCCAGGGTCGATTGACATTATAAAAGATACAGCCGCACTTCATAGCCGTCGAAATATTCACGTACACGGCGTCATTGAGGCAACATTATCACCCGTTCTCCACCCGATTGACGCACTAACAGCTTGTGTGCCAGAAACAACTGACACACCACTTGGGAATGCTACATTAGGCTATATTGGCTTTAATGGTCAACTTGATTTCACAACGACACAGGAAGCCTTTTTATTTACAGCACAAACCGTTACAACAAGTGCTTCCCTTACACAACTTCTACCACAACAGGAGGTTTTCGTATGACAACGTTACAACAGTTTACAGCGCGCGTAACAGCCGGTGAACATTTAGTGTTTGACGATATGCTAGCGGCTGCGCAATTGCTATTTGATGAGCAAAGTGACCAGCAACAGATGGCACAATTTTTAGTAGCATTATCACAAAAAGGGGAAACTGCCCATGAAGTTGCAGCACTTGCAACTGTTATGAAATCATATGCACTCGATGTACAAGCACCTGAAGGCATTTACATTGATAATTGCGGAACAGGTGGCGACGGCTTAAGTACCTTTAATATTAGTACAACATCCGCCTTTGTATTAGCAGGTGGCGGGATTCCGATTGCCAAACACGGCAACCGCAAAATTTCTTCAAAATCAGGGAGCTCGGACGTATTAGAAGCACTCGGTATTCATACACTAGCAACTATTGATGATACATTAGCACTTTTACAACAAGAAGGCATTGCGTTTTTATACGCACCAAATGTTCACCCACGTTTAAAACGTATTGGAGAAGTACGACGCGCTATTGGTAAACCGACTATTTTCAATCTCGTAGGTCCACTGACAAACCCAGTGCCTCTTAAAACACAATTTGTTGGTATTAACCGTCCGGACTTTACGATGGAATACGCATCCGTTTTACAAATGCTTGGGCGTGAACGTGCTGTCGTTGTATCCGGTGCACGTGGTATGGATGAAGCCTCGCTTGAAGGGCAAAACACATTCGTCTTAGTCGATAATGGTGACTTAATCCCGTTTGCTTTACGTGCAGAAGATGCAGGCTTACGAGAAACACCGTTAGAGGCAATTCGTGGTGGCGATGCACAGGAAAATGCTGTTATTTTACGCGAACTGTTAGACGGCAAACAATCTGCATATTTCGATACAGTACTGTTAAATAGCGGCATTGGCTTCTTCGCTTACGGACATGCTAGTAGCGTAAAAGAAGGTGTCGAAATGGCGCGTGACAGCATTTTATCAGGACGCGCAAAACAAAAGTTAGAAGCCGTGATTGCTTTTAGCGACAAATTAAAAAGAGAAGGTGCTCATTCATGACAATTTTAACAAAAATTTTAGCGCAAAAAGCTGTGGAAATTGAACAGTTAAAGCAACAAGCTCCTACGTATGTAGCAGATGCCAAACAACGCCCCTCTTTATTTGAAACGCTGAACACAACAAATCGTCTGCATGTCATTGCCGAAATGAAACGTGCGTCACCATCAAAAGGCTTAATCGCAGAAGGTGCAAATCCAGTTGCACAAGGTATGGCGTATGAGCAAGCCGGCGCTGCTTGTATTTCCGTATTAACCGATGAATGTTTTTTTAAAGGCTCATTTGAAGACTTACAAAATGTCGCAAATGCCGTATCCATCCCGCTTCTTTGCAAAGATTTCGTCATTGATGAAGTCCAAATCGACTATGCAAAAGCAGCAGGCGCATCCGTTGTTCTGTTAATTGTGGCAGCGCTCGATGACATGACATTACAGCGTCTACACGACTACGCTACAAGCTTAGATTTAGATATTTTAGTCGAAACACATAATGTCGATGAGCTACACCGTGCCCTTCGTATTGGCGCAAAAATTATCGGTGTTAATAACCGAAATCTACACGACTTCTCGATTGATTTAGCACATACCGAGGATATTGCTGCACACTTCCCATTCAATGAAGAACGTATTTTTATTAGTGAAAGTGGCATTTGGACGAGCGAAGACGCTGCACGAGTAGCAAAAGCCGGCGCAAAAGCCGTACTTGTCGGTGAGTCATTAATGCGTAGTGACTCTGTTCAATCTGCGCTACAAAGCTTACAAGTCCCATTATTGGCGGTGAAACGATGACCTTCGTTAAAATTTGTGGTTTAACAACAGCCGAGCATGTTGAGACAGCCGTTACACATGGTGCAAATTTTATCGGCTTTGTATTTGCACCGAGCAGTCGCCAAGTAACAATCGAGCAAGCGCAGCAACTTGCAGCAGCGATTCCAAGCACCGTCAAAAAAGTCGGTGTGTTCGTCAATGAAACGGCACAAAACATTCAGCATATCGCACAAGCTGTACCACTCGATTACATTCAATATCACGGTGACGAAACACCTGAATTTATTCAAACAATCGGCTTACCTGCCATTAAAGCATTTTCGATTGCGACAGCACAAGATGTGCAACAAGCCGCTACGTATGACGTAGACTACTACTTATTTGACGCACCTGGTACAGACTACCGCGGTGGCAGTGGACATACATTTGATTGGTCACTATTACAACACGCAGGCATTCCGAAACATCGCGTTATCGTAGCAGGTGGACTACACGCAGAAAATGTGGCAGATGCCATTCAACTCGTGCAGCCATTTGGTGTCGATGTATCAAGCGGTGTCGAAACGAATAAAGTAAAAGACCATGCGAAAATTGAAGCGTTCCTTCAAGCCGCAAAAGGAGAGAATCTATAATGACGACAGCACAAAAAGGACGTTATGGGCGCTTTGGTGGACAGTTTGTTCCTGAAACACTTATGACGGCACTACAGGAGCTTGAAGTTGCCTATAACGATGCGAAACAAGATGAATCGTTCCAGCAAGAACTTGCCTATTATTTAAAAGATTATGTAGGACGTGAAACACCACTTTACTACGCAGAAGGTTTAACGAAAGAGTTAGGCGGCGCAAAAATTTATTTAAAGCGTGAAGACTTAAACCATACCGGTGCACATAAAATTAATAATGCCATTGGACAGGCACTGCTTGCAAAACGTATGGGCAAACAAAAGATTGTTGCAGAAACTGGCGCAGGTCAGCACGGTGTCGCAACGGCTACTGCTTGTGCCCTACTTAATCTAGAATGCGTTGTATTTATGGGCGCAGAGGATGTACGTCGCCAACAACTAAACGTCTTCCGTATGGAGCTACTTGGCACAAAAGTCATTCCGGTTGAAAAAGGGTCTGCTACATTAAAAGATGCCGTTAACGAAGCACTGCGCTATTGGGTAACGAATATTGACGACACGCATTATATTTTAGGCTCTGCACTTGGACCACATCCTTTCCCAGAAATCGTTCGTGACTTCCAGCGCATTATTGGCGATGAAACACGCGCACAAATTCTTGAAAAAGAACAGCGCTTACCAGACGCTGTTGTTGCATGTGTTGGTGGTGGCAGTAACGCGATCGGCATGTTTTACCCGTTTGTTGACGACGAAGCTGTACGCATGTACGGCATTGAAGCAGCAGGCAGTGGTGTCGATACGCAAAAGCACGCAGCAGCCATTCATGATGGCAAAGTAGGCGTCTTACACGGTGCGCTTATGTATTTATTACAAGATGAAAATGGCTTTGTACAGGAGGCACATTCTATTTCAGCTGGACTGGATTATCCAGGAGTTGGACCAGAACACTGCTATTTACATGATATCGGGCGTGTCCAGTATCCACATATTTCCGATGCTGAGGCACTTGAAGGGGTTAAACTACTTTGTCGTACAGAGGGGATTTTACCCGCATTAGAAAGTGCACATGCCATTGCGTATACAGCAAAGCTTGCTAAAACAATGTCGACTGATGAACTGCTAGTGGTTTGTTTATCAGGGCGCGGAGACAAAGATGTCCACACATTAATTGAAGCGTTAGGAGGGGGACAATAATGAGCCGTTTAACTCAAGCGATTGAAAATGTAACTGCACAAGGCGATAAAGCATTTATCCCCTACATTATGGCAGGTGACGGTGGACTTGAAACACTGAAGCCGACCATTTTAACATTGCAAAAACTCGGAGTAACAGCGATTGAAATTGGCATTCCATTTACCGATCCTGTTGCGGACGGTCCGACGATTGAAGAGGCTGGCTATCGTGCCCTACAAGCAGGCGCAAGCTTACGTACAGTCCTTGAAGAACTACAGACCTTCAGAGACGACATTACTGTACCACTTGTTGCCATGACATATTTAAATCCTATTTTAGCATTCGGTGTCGAACTGTTTGCGATTGAAGCAAAAGAAGCAGGCATTGAAGGCTTAATCGTACCAGATATGCCGCTTGAAGAAAGTGCCATTATTCATGATGCATTACGTGTAGCAGAAATTGATTTAGTGCAACTTGTCTCGCTTACAAGCCCTGCTGAACGGATTGCTAAAATCACAGCCGCAAGTGAAGGCTTTGTGTATGCGGTAACAGTAAACGGCATTACAGGTGCACGACAAGCATTCCATGAAGAACTATCAGCGCATTTTAACAACCTTGCGACATATACAACAAAACCGATTTTAGCAGGCTTTGGGATTTCAACGCCTGCACAAGTAGAACAGCTCGGTCAACTTGGTAGCGGTGTTATCGTCGGCAGTAAAATTGTCGACGCACTAACGAAAAATGATTGGGCAACAATTGAAGCACTGATTGCCGCGTCTAAACAAAGCGCATTACGCGCATAAAAAAAGTACTAACTGACATCTGAATATGTCGGTTAGTACTTCTTTTTTATCGCCATTATTTCACTTGGTGAACACGAATTAATTCGCGTAATACATCTCCGTTTGGTGACATCGTTAAAATTTCACCGAAACCGTTTGCATAATATACTAGTGATGATTCACCGTTTTGTGTTGCTTCAATTACGTAAATGTTTTTAAACGTCATTGCTTTCGTACGGTGTGATTCGCGCACATCAATAATTTCATATGAAATCTCACCTGTCGCATCTAACCATGTTGTACCTTTTTTCAGTGGATACGGGATTGTATAAATGTGACCTAATGCAGAATCTGCTTTTGGTAAAGTGTACTCATAGGCACTATCTGTATCGCGTGTTTGGAACATATAGTCACCACCCAATTCAGATGTTAACTGCCATTCATCCCAACCGTCTGCCGTCTCACCTGTTGAGCGTAATTCCTCTTCATGCCAATAATCCGCACCAACATACGTACGTGTTGAATATGTGTAAATATAATTTTCATTCATGTTTACGGAAATCGTTTCTGTTCCTGGCTTTTTCGACCCAGCTGTTGTTGAGTTTTGTGAAGTTTTAATAAAACTTGGCTCTAACACACGCGCTAAAAAGCTTGAGAAGTGCGCACGTTGTAATGGTTTTTCTGGACCGAATGTGCCGTCCTCATAACCACGTGTAATACCATTTGTCGCAAGTGCATCAATTACTTTTGCTGCAGGGTGATTTGCAGGTACATCTGAGAATGTTATTTTACCGTTTCCTTTTAAGTTAAAGGCATTTACAAGCGCTGCAGCCATTTCACCGCGTGTAATATCTAAATACGGCTTAAATTCCCCACCTGGCATAATGCCAGCATTCACAATCGCTGAAATTTCTTTGTACGAACCATGTGTTTTTGGTACATCTGTTAATTGTGCGTTTGAAGCAGTCGTCACATCTAATTGAAGTGCACGCGCAAGCATTGTCGCAACCTGTGCTTTTGTTACATGTTTTGATGGTTTGAATGTCCCATCTTCATAGCCTCGAATGACCTTTTTCTCCGCTAAAAATTCAATTTCTGCCTTAGCACCATGTTTCTCCGATACATCAACAAATGAGGCTGCTGATGAAACCGTTGGAAAAGCGGCAAGCATAGCTGTTAACGCAGCGATTTTTCCAAAGCGTTTTAACATCTTCATTCGTTCATCCCTCATTTCCTTTTGTTTTACCTATTATATCAAAGAAACTAGACTTAAATACCCAATAATTAAAAAGAATTAAAAAGCCCCGTTATTTTGAACGGAGCTTTTTTCTTTCAAAGTCAATAAGACCTATTTTTTATTTATTTAATTTAACTTTTTATCTTTTATAATACTTTATTGATTCATAGTCCAGAAATTGCTTTATGCTGCAGTTTTTTCGTTAATTTCTGTAGCATATGTTGTGTCATTTTCTCTAAGTCGTACTCAGTTCTAAAGCCCCATTCATTAATAGCGGCAGAAGAATCAATAGAATTTGGCCAACTATCAGCAATTTTTTGACGTAGTGGGTCTACATTATAGTCCATTGTAAACGTTGGAATATGCTTCTGAATTTCTTTTGCGATTTGAGAAGGTTCAAAACTCATCGCAGAAATGTTAAATGCATTGCGATGCGTCAATTTACTTCCATCGGCTTCCATTAAATCGACAATTGCTTGTAGGGCATCTGGCATATACATCATATCCATATACGTACCCTCTGCGATATATGAGGTATATTGCCCATCTGTAATTGCCTTGTAATAAATGTCCACTGCATAGTCAGTCGTACCACCACCAGGAGGCGTAACATATGAAATTAACCCTGGGAAACGTACGCCACGTGTATCTAATCCGAAGCGTTCAAAATAATAATCACATAACAGTTCACCGGCTACTTTATTCACACCATACATAGTCGTTGGACGCTGTAATGTATCTTGCGGTGTGTTGTCTTTTGGCGTTGACGGACCAAAAGCGCCAATAGAGCTTGGTGTGAAAAATTGTAAGTTTAATTCGCGTGATACTTCTAGCGCATTCATTAAGCCACCCATATTTAAATTCCATGCAAATACTGGATTTTTTTCCGCTGTTGCTGATAATAAGGCTGCCATGTGAATCATCGTATCTGCACCAAAATCTTTTGCTAAATCATGCATACGTTGTGCATCTGTCACATCTAATAGTTCAAAAGGACCCGCTTCCCCGTCAGCTTTACGAATATCTGTTGCTAACACATTGTCTTCACCATAAATTGTGCGAAGCTTTCCTACTAATTCTGAACCAATTTGACCTAAAGCACCCGTTACAATAATTTTTTCCATATCTATACCTCCTCGTCAATAATACAACTGTACATTCTATAAATACAATAAATTGTTGATTTATCAATGTTTTCGATAGGTATGATTATAGAATGTTCTTTATAAAAAGACAACTTCTATTTGCTGAATATTAAATAGACGGAATTTTCTATTATATTGATATACCCTTTTTTCAACATACTATCACATAAAAAAATGCTTAAAGTAACACAACAGTATGCTGAAATAGAACGCTACTTCTGCTAAAACGGTGTTCATGCGTCTAGACATAAGCCACGACTTCAGCAGGAAAAGCAATGCCTGCGAAACGCGTCCGCTATGTGGCGTAGCACCACATGCAAAAAAATGTCCTTCAGCAACGACAACTGCTGAAGGCTATTTCTTTTTTGTACCAGGCTCATTTTCATTTGTTTCAACATATTTCTAGTTAAAGATACTTCTCCTAAAGGTTGTCCTTCATACTTTTACCCGTCCAGTAAGCCTCGCTTATGTAATTGCTCCCGAAAACGCGGTAAATGCTCATCTATATACGCAAATACGGATACGTACTGCGTCGAAATTTGCTGATGTGCAGCCTTTAATGTTTTCGAAACACGCTCATTATCTTCCTTCGTGTAACGCTCTGCTACCATCTGAAAGTATGGTAGCACTTCGCACTTTGTCATTGGAACACTATAATCAAAAAATAAATTTACTAAACTACAGCGATGACTTGGCACAAATAAAACGCTTTGCTGAAGAACCGCATTAATAGCCTCCAGTATTTGCGTGCTCTCGTCTGTTTTCCCATAAACCCATTGCTTCTCCACTACCGTTGTACGCAAGCTACTAAGTAAACCGCTACTTAATAATTCTACTTCGATATCAATTTCTTGCTGTGGTACTTCAAATTTCCATTCATATGTTTGCCGTTCACCTGTTCGAATATTGTATTGGTAAAGCGTTACTTCAACCATATCTCTTTGTTTTTTCAGCAGCCTTCTTACAAATGGAATGCTAATGATCGTTGTCGCCACATCCGTTAGCACCGCGTCACCGTCTGTTACCTCATATAGTTCATATAAAGCTTGCGCGTCACTTAATGCTCGATGTGCCACTTCATGTGGTAAATGATGCATTTGCAGTAGCGCACTTAATGATGGCATGCGCATTTCATTTAAATGCACCATCATTTTTTCTTGATAATCTATTAATCGACTTTCCGCTAATATCGCTTCTAAAAAACGATTATCATACAGCACTTCGCGGTCTTGATAACTGAAAAATACAAACGTTGGTGCTGCCCCAATAAACGCTAAAAATGCGAGTGACACATCCTTATAAGACGGTGCTTCTTGTAGCTCCTCACGTGTAATCCCAGTAAATGCTAACGTTTCTTGTGTAATCCCTTTTTGCTTAATAAGCGAAGTAAATGTTGTAAGCTGCCCGTCATATAGACGAACGGCTCCAATTTCAATGAGCTTACAAGGTGCTCCCCGCTCTAATTGAAATTCGAAATCAACAAATATTGTTGCGCCTTTCATATATTGCCCCCTTATGAAAAAAAAGAGTTTGTCATAGAACACCGCCTTCGACAAACCCTTCTTTAATTACTTCGTTACAACCACACCATCGTATAAATTTGGGCGACGATCATCATACACTGGAATACGCGTACGAATTTCATCGACTACAGATAAATCAATATCAACAACGGCAAGCTCTTCTTCATCGTTACCCGTCCATAAAATATCGCCCCATGGCTCAATAATCATCGACTGTCCATTGAAGTTTTGCTTTTTATTCGCAATACGATTCACAGCAATAATGAAGCATTGATTTTCAATCGCACGTGCCTGTAATAATGTTTTCCAATGGTCGATGCGCGGCGTTGGCCACTGCGCAGATACAAATAGCACCTTTGCGCCAGCTAACGCATGAGCACGTAACCATTCTGGGAAACGAATATCGTAGCAAATAACACCAGCTGCTTCAATATCACCTAGCTGGAAGCGATTCATGTCACTGCCTGCCTGTAAATGTAAATGCTCGTCCATTAAGCGGAATAAATGCACCTTACTATATTCGCCTACTTTTTCCCCTGCATTATTGTATGTGTACATCGTATTGTAAAAGCCATCTTGTTGCTTTGTAGACACAGAGCCTCCGACAATATGCACCGACAGCTCCTGTGATAGTTGTTGTAAAAGTTCTTGTGTACGCTCGCCTTGCACGTCTGCTAACTCATCTAACTGCTCTAACGCATAGCCTGAGTTCCACATTTCGGGTAATACAATCACTTCCGCACCTTGTGCAGCCGCTTCACGAATAAGCGCCTCTGCATGTGCATAGTTCTCTTCTACCTTCCCAAAACGCATATTCATTTGGATACATCCAATTTTCATTTCGACACCACCTAGACAAATTTTCAAAAAAACACTATTATTGATTGTATTATTTTCATTATATTCGGAAAACGAGGAAAACGCATGGAATTTTCATTAAAACTACAACAATTACCCGAACAATTTTTCGCCGCGCTTGTTCAAAAAGTAAATAAAGCGGTTAGCGAAGGACGTGATGTCATTAACTTAGGTCAAGGGAACCCTGACCAACCAACACCACTACATATTATTGAAACACTACAGCAAGCTGCACTTCAACCACAAAATCATAAATATTCACCATTTCGTGGCATTCCTGAATTTCGCCAAGCTGCCGCAGATTTTTATAAAAACACATATGATGTCGATATTGACCCCGATACAGAAGTTGCGATTCTTGGCGGTACAAAAATTGGCTTAGTCGAGCTTCCAATGGCACTTCTAAATGCGGGCGATACGATTTTACTACCTGACCCTGGCTACCCTGACTATTTATCAGGTGTTGTACTTGCTGGGGCAAATATGGTGACAATGCCACTGACTGCAGAAAATGCCTTTTTACCAGATTACTCACAGCTTGATGAGGACACACTTAAGCAAGCCAAGCTTTTATATATGAACTATCCAAACAATCCAACTGGCGCAACTGCCACACCAGAATTTTTTGCAGAAACGGTTGCACTTGCCAAACAGCATGGTATTGCGGTATCACACGATTTTGCCTATGCAGCAATCGGCTTTGATGGACAAAAACCAATAAGCTTCTTGCAAACACCAGGTGCTAAAGATGTCGGCATTGAAATGTATACATTATCGAAGTCATTTAATATGGCGGGCTGGCGTGTCGGCTTTGCGGTTGGCAATAAAGATATTATTGCGGCGATTAATTTAATACAAGACCATTTATTTTGTAGCGTCTTCCCCGCGATTCAACATGCGGGTGTTGCCGCTTTGACCGAGCATCTCGGTCAAATGGATGCACTGAGTGATTTATATGAAAGTCGCCGTAATGCGCTCGTTGAAGAAGCACACCGTATCGGTTGGGATATTACCGCGCCAGCAGGTTCATTCTTTGCATGGCTACGCGTCCCAGAAGGCTATACAAGTGCGGCATTTGCCGATTTATTGCTTGATACATGCGACGTAGCTGTAGCAGCTGGCAATGGCTTCGGTACGTACGGCGAAGGCTATGTACGTGTCGGACTACTCGTTTCCGAAGAACGCTTACGTGAATTTATTCAGCGTGTTGAACGTCTTCAATTATTTATCTAAAGAAAAAAGCAGAAGGTTACGTACCTTCTGCTTCTTTCACATACTTTTTCATTAAAATACGGTGGAATTGTGACGCCAAAATTTGTTGAAATAACATGCCAAACACAACCGGCATTACGACTTTGCCACTAAAATAGGTCGTTGCTAATACAACACCTGCTGAAATATTACGCATGCCACCTGTAAACACAAATGTAATAACCGTTGCTGGCTCTTTCCACAGCATACGCCCAACGACATAACAGAAAAAATAACCAGAAATCGCGACGAATAAAACCGCGACAATAATTTTCATCAGCTCCCACGTAATCGTTTCGACATAAGGCGCAATAGCACTACTATTAATCATAACAATTAAAAACAAACTAATTTTTGAAAACGGCGCAAATGTTGTCGATAACGTTGCTGTCACACGAGGATGTGCGTATTCATGAACGAACACCCCTAAAATAGACGGCAGTACAATCATCCACATTAAATCCTTCATCATCGCCCCTACTTGCACATCAATACTATTGCCCGCAACAACATGAATAAGTGCAGGCATAATGAATGGGGACAACACCGTATCAATTAAAATAATCGATAAGCATAGCACCATATTGCCCTTTGTGACGCTCACCCAAATAAAGCTCGTTACGCCTGTTGGTACAGCTACTGCCAGCACAAAACCAATTGTATATAGGGGATCATTAAACAATACTTCAGCGACAATATACGCCCAAATCGGCATGATAATATGTAAAAATGCAATCGTTACGACAATAACGGTCGTATATTTTTTAAAATGTTTAAAGCCGTCAAAGTTCATTGACAAACTACCAGCAAATGTCATAAATGCAAACATCCACGGTACTAAAAATAAAAAAGGAATAAGCCATTCTTCCAGCACTACACCAATGACTAAACTTAATGGTGTTAAAATTGGCATCATCCGCTGTAACCATTTGTTCCACTTGTTTAACATTGCATGTCACCTCATCTTCTGCCCCTCATTATACACCGTTCTCTATGAAATCGGACAAATGCTTGTTTGTCTGTCCTCGTTTTCTTACAATAAATGTAGTGCGTTTTACATTTTAGCAAGGAGGCATTTTATGTTTAGCTTACAATGGTTCGCCATTTATAGTGCAATTGCGCTGTGCGTTACATTTTTAGAACATATTTTTCATCATTTCGGTTATCGAAACCGCTTCATTATTGCCTTTAAACAATTATTTGAAGTACCCTACACACTTGTTCATGAATTTTCACATGCGATTGTAGCGCTAATTACATCTGGGAAAATTAAACGGATTACGCTTCATCACAATTTAAGTGGCAGTGTTGTCAGTAGTTCTTCCAACCGCATTGGGCGCTTTTTCACGACATTTGCAGGCTATACATTACCATGTTATATCGCATTTTTATTTATTTGGCTTTTACATATTAACCCCGTATTCCCGTTATACGGCTATTTAGTCATCGCCATTTTCTCAGCTATTTTCATTCGCAATGTATACGGCTTCTTTTGGATTATTGGCTTTATTAGTCTTGTTGGTGTCATTACATGGAAAGCCCCTCTTGCTATCACATGGCATTTAAGCTATTTTCTTGTAACCTTATTATTTGTGGCAGCTCTTTACGGTGGCTATCGTATTTTTTTACTCGCCTTTCAGCAACCACAAATTCAGCACGATGCGTCAATTTTAGCAATGCAAACACGTATTCCAGCGCAAGTATGGGGCATCGTCTTCTTCCTGCACAATATACTCGTTGGTGGATGTATTTTATATTATTTTTTACTGACGTGAAAAAAAGGCTAGATGAAAAGTCACATCCTTTCATCTAGCCTTTTATACGTTATTGAATAATACCTAGCTCACGACCAACTTTCGCATACGCAGCAATGGCATCATCCAGCATGTCTTTTGTATGTGCAGCTGTTGGCATATTACGCACGCGACCTGTTCCTTTAGGCACGGTTGGGAAGACGATCGATTTCGCATACACACCTTCTTCAAATAAACGCTTTGAAAATTGCTGTGTTAACTTTTCGTCACCGATAATACATGGTGTAATTGGCGTTTCAGAATCACCAATATTAAAGCCCAGCTCCGCTAAACCACGCTTTAAGTAATCGCCGTTATCCCATAGCTTATCATGTAGCTCCGTCGATTCCATAATCATTTCAACCGCACGTGTAATCGCCGCTACATCACCTGGTGGTAACGCTGTTGAGAATAAAAACGGACGAGAACGTACTTTTAACCAGTCGATTAAATTCTTCTTACCAGCTACATATCCACCAACAACACCAATTGCTTTTGATAATGTACCGATTTGGAAATCGATCTCATTTTGTAATCCGAAGTGCTTCACTGTCCCTGCACCTTTACCCGTTACACCCGAACCGTGTGCATCGTCTACATACGTAATTAAATCAAATTCCTTTGCGATTTCTACGATTTCAGGAAGCTTCGCAATATCCCCATCCATCGAGAATACGCCGTCTGTAATCACCATTACTTTATTGTATAAGCCTGACTCCGTTGCAGCTTTTGCTTTTGCACGCAAATCATCCATATCTGAGTGATTGTATGCGATAATTTTTGCTTTTGATAAGCGACAACCGTCAATAATAGATGCGTGGTTTAATTGGTCAGATAAAATCGCGTCGTTTTTATCCATCACTGCTGAAATTGCTGCCATATTACAGTTAAAGCCTGACTGATAGCTGATTGCCGCTTCTGTTCCTTTAAACTTTGCTAATGTTTCTTCAAGCTTTACATGCACATCAAGTGTGCCGTTAATTGTACGTACAGCGCCTGCACCGACACCGTGTGTTTCAATTGTCGCTTGTGCAATTTTTTTCAGCTCATCATTTGTCGCTAAGCCTAAATAGTTGTTAGAAGATAGGTTGACCAATGACTGCCCCTTCACTTGAATTGTCGGACCATTTGCACCTTCAACTGGGTCAATGTCGTTATATAAACCTTGCTCACGTAAATCCGCTAAGTTTTCATCTAAAAAATTATTTAATACATTTGACACAAAAATCTTCCTTTCCATCGTAAAATTACGTTCATTGTAGCATACCTATTCCTTTTCACACGCACAGTTATGCAACAAAAGTGAAAAAAAGTTACGCTGTCAACTCGTCATGTACAAATGGACGCGACAACTGGAAAACATACACGACATGCATCATTAACGCCAACGCCATGAAAAAAGAGCTTGCTTAAAAAGCCTAGATAGACGATTCAAGCAAACTCTTGTTTATACGGTTAATGCGGCAAATTGTGCGCGCGTAATGCGCGCTAAATCCGCTGCCTGTACTTTCATTTGTAAACCAAGCTTTCCGGCACTTACAATCATGTCGCCATGTTGTTGTGCTGTTGCATCAATAAATGTTGGAAAGAGCTTCTTCATACCAACCGGCGAACAGCCACCTCTTACATAGCCTGTTAAACCTAATAGCTCTTTCACCGGTAGCATATCAATCTTCTTCTCGCCTGCGACTTTTGCGGCTGCTTTTAAATTCAGCTCCTGTGCGACCGGTATCACAAATACAAAATACTTATTCGCACCAGCTGTCGCTACTAATGTTTTATACACAAGTGATACATCATAGCCGATTTTGTGTGCGACAGTAATGCCATCCACATGCTCGGGGTCTACAACATATTCATACACGTCATAATTTATTTTTTGTTGGTCCAATAAACGAATCGCATTCGTCTTTTGCACTTTCTGTTTTGCCACATTGCTCGCTCCTATCAACTACGCAATCAGTGAGAACGTCGATTCTAACGGGTCACGATAGCCGTTTTTCACCATTATCATATGAGATTGATAGTTTGTCGATGCCATTGCGAATTTTCGCTCCGCATAGCTCTGTGTAAAATCTTTATCAAAAGCAGATTGTGTCGCATCACGCTCACGGTCTACTAAAAAGCGTTCCGGTACATCAATATCGGTAGATGCTGTAACATAGTCTGGTAATCGGTCGCTCGATTCTTCGTCCGTGCGCTCTTCTGCTACAATGCCACGTAATTGCTGAATTTGCGCTTCTGCACTTGCTGCTACACGATAGTCTTGTGGTGAAGGTTGTGCTGGTGCTAATGCTGCGCGGCGCACAAGCTCCAACGTTTCAATCATTTTCTTCTCGTCTTCTGAATGTGTCGCATGAATGGCTACTTCGCCACCAACCGCATATTGCTGACCATCTGGACCTTCTTCATAATCATATACAATCGGTCCTGTTACATGTCCACCAACTGCTTTATGTGCCTGCTCATGTGCACGTACAGTACGGTCTGCTTTTTCCAGCTCTTTTACTTGCTGTCCTTGTTGAAATTCTTCTGCTTGTTTTACACGAACAGCCACATCGTGATTGACGTCCTGTTCCTTTTTGCCAGATAACAATTCTTCAAGTACACGTAATGCTGTATCTCGTTTTTCACCAAAGTATTCAGCGCTTTTGCGATACGCCTGCCCTGCATCTTTACGTCCAATTGCTTTACGACGTTCATCTAATGTCTGCTGCGACTCTGTTTTACGAATCATTAATGATGATAACTTCATAAAATTCACCCCTCTCGGTCATAATCTGTCCACTTCTATTATTCATATTATAACAATTCTAATGTAGAACGGTTTAAAGATTTGTTTGAAAATGTAAATTCGCTCAATAAGACTATTTGTAAATATGGCGTAAAGTTATATATAGTACTTCCCCCTATTTAAATACTAAAAATGCCTGTGACACTTGCTTTTGAATGGGATTTATAACCTATCCAAATCAATAAATAATTACTTTATACCTAAAATTTCATTTCATAAAAAAATCTAATTGTTCATAATTTTAGTGAATACACACTTCAAATCCATATTTTTGTATGTCTTTCCACGCAAAAAAACCGCAAACATCACTACAGGTAAGTTGTTTGAGGTGAAAGTACCTATATTGTCCATGTCATTAGCTGTTTTGTAGTGTCGCGCCGTTGTTTGTTGAAGCTGGCACAGTATCACTTGCTGTTGGTGAGAAGACAAAAAAACATGAGGGAAAGAATCTTTCACCTCATGCTTGTCATCATATATTAATCGTCGAACTTCAGCCCTTTTAATAAATCTGCAAAAGCGTTATTAATTGGTTCTGCTTCTTTTTGTTGCTCTTTCATATACTTTTGAACGCTGCGCTTATCGACTTTGCCGCCGCCCTCTTTTTTACGACGTGCTTCAAATGCCGATAGCTTCTCGCGGTGACCACATTTACATACGAAAATTTGACCATCGCCTTCGCCACGTAATTCAAGCTTTTTCTTACATTGTGGGCAACGTGCATTCGTCACGCGTGCTACGTTTTTACGGTGACCACATTCGCGGTCTTGGCACACAAGCATTTTGCCCTTTTTACCGTTCACTTCAAGCATTGGCTTGCCACAATCTGGGCATGACTTCGTTGAAATATTGTCGTGCTTAAACTTCTTATCGCTATTTTTTATGTCCGCTACAATATCTTTTGTATGCTGTTTCATTTCGTTAATGAACACATCTTTTTTCAACTTACCATTTGCGATGAGCTCCAGCTTTTGCTCCCACTGTGCAGTCGTTTCTGGGGACTTCAACTCCTGTGGTACTAAATCCAGTAGCTGGCGACCTTTTGACGTAATATGAATATCTTTGCCACGTTTTTCAATTAAAAACGCATTAAACAGCTTATCAATAATATCCGCACGTGTCGCAACTGTCCCTAAACCACCTGTTGATTTTAAGGTTTCGGCTAACTGCTTATTTTGTGTGTCCATATATTTCGTCGGGTTTTCCATCGCTGACAGTAACGTTGCCTCGTTAAAGCGTGCTGGCGGCTTCGTTTGTCCTGACGTTTGAGATAATAATGTGACCTTTAATACTTGTCCACTTTCAAGACGCGGCAATAATTGCTCTTTCACATCTTCATTTGTATCCTCATCGTCAAAACGGTTCGCATATACTTCTTTCCAACCTGCCGTTACTACTGTTTTACCGCGTGCGATAAATGTTTCATTGCCGATTTTCGCTTGTACCGTTAGCTGCTCAAATTCATGCGCTGGGAATAATACAGCTAAGAAACGTTTCACGACTAAATCATAAATTTTGCGCTCCTTATCATTAAAGTTCGCAAAATTTACGTACTCCTCTGTCGGAATAATCGCATGGTGGTCACTTACTTTACTGTCGTCAACAAATGCTTTCGTCGCTTTAATCGGCTTTGTTAATACTTTATTGGCTAGTGAACGGTATTCACCAACACCACACGCTTTTAAACGCTCTGGTAATGTGCCAACAATATCGGATGACAAATAGCGTGAATCCGTACGTGGATACGTCAGTACTTTATGTGACTCGTATAGCTTTTGCATAATATTTAACGTTTCTTTTGCTGAATAACCAAAAATCTTATTGGCATCACGTTGTAGCTCTGTTAAATCATACAGACCTGGTGAAAAAGTTTTCTTCGGCTTACGCTCAACCGTTACTACTTTGGCGTTTTCTTTGCTAAGTGCATGTACAAGCGCATCGATTTTTTCTTTTTGGAAGCTACGTGCATTACCATTTGCATCTTGCCATGTTAATTTTAATTCTGGTGTTTTCGCTTCAATCCCATAATACGTTTGCGCTTTGAAATGTTTAATTTCATCTTCACGTGCCGCAACAATTGCCACAACTGGTGTTTGGACACGTCCACAGTTTAACTGCGCGTTATGTTTTGTCGTTAACGCACGTGTTGCGTTTAGTCCGATATACCAATCCGCTTCACTACGCGCAACTGCTGCATGGTATAAGTTTTCATATGCTTTACCTGGTTTTAAGTTCGCAAAACCTTCTTTAATCGCTTTATCGGTAACAGACGAAATCCATAAACGTTTGACCGGCTTATTTACTTTTGCACGTTCAAGTATCCAACGCGCAACAAGCTCTCCTTCACGCCCTGCATCGGTCGCAATAATGACTTCATTCACATCACTGCGTGTTAACTGTGACTTTACAGCGTTGTATTGTTTACTCGTTTGACGAATTGTCGTTAACTTTAAACGCTCTGGCATCATCGGTAAGTCTTCTAAGTTCCACTTTTTATATTTATCATCGTACGTTTCTGGGTCTGCCAACGTCACTAAATGCCCTAACGCCCACGTAACAATATATTTGTCGCCTTCTAAAAAACCATTTCCTTTTTTCGTACATTTCAGCACATTCGCAATATCACGTGCCACTGACGGTTTTTCTGCGATTACTACACTTTTAGCCATAGTTAAAAACTCCTTTTTACTCTTCTACGTTTCATCTTATCATATTTACAGCGCCAATTTCTTCTATTACACTGAAGAGAAAAAGGGGGCGCCTACATGAACCGTGTCTATTTGCGACCGCTACAACTTGCCGATGCCACACAAATCCAGCTTGCGACCGAAAATGATGAAATTCGTCGTTTAACAAGCACGACCGAGCACTTTACAGTCGATGCCATTGAAGCATTTATTTTGCGCGCTGCATCGGACGATAGCCGTATGGACTTTGCCATTTGCTTGCATGATGACACATTGATTGGTGAAATTTCCCTGCTCGATATTGATGAACAAAACAAACGTGGTGGTATGCGTATGATGCTCCATGATTTAAGCTTTGCCAATCAAGGTTACGGTACAGAAGCACTGCAATTATTTGTACGCTACGTCTTTGAAGATATTGCCCTTAACCGCCTAGAATTAGAAGTACTACCCTATAATCCGCGTGCGCAGCGCGTCTATGAAAAGGTTGGTTTCACAATGGAAGGCATCGCCCGCGAAGCAACCTATTTTAACGGACAGTTTATTGATGAGGTGCATATGAGTATGTTAAAAAGTGATTATATGAAGCTTTATCTGTAAAAGTTCTTTCGCAACGACATAAAAATACCCACGACACTAAAAAATGTCGTGGGTTTTTCACGTCTTCCGCTAACGAGAGGACGTCTTAATTATCTTGCACATCTTTACGGTTTTTCTTAAAGATTTTCGATAACACTTCGTACACGACTGGTACAACGATTAACGTTAATAATGTAGACGAGAATAAACCGCCAATTACCGTTACCGCTAAGTCTTTCGAGATTAAACCGCCGCCGCCTTCTAAAATCGCCATTGGTAACATTGCACCAATTGTTGCGATGGCTGTCATTAAGATTGGACGTAAACGAGTTGCACCCGCTTCTAAAATCGCTTCACGCATGCCTAAGCCGGCTTGCTCCATTTGAATAATACGGTCTACTAATACAATCGCGTTTGTTACGACAATACCAATTAACATCAGTAAGCCCATCATTACAGAAACAGAAATTGTTTGACCTGTAATTAATAAACCAACGAATGAACCGATTACCGCAAATGGTAATGATGTTAAGATCGCAAATGGTGCTAAACCTTCACCGAATGTTACAACTAAGATGAAGTATACAATCGCAATTGCGGCAACCATTGCAATACCAAGCTTCGTAAATGTTTCAGCGATGTCAGCTGTTACGCCACCTTCACTTACTGTTACACCTTCTGGTAATTCAATTTTATCAATTGCTGCTGTTGCATCGTTTGTTGGGCCAGAAATATCATCTTCTGTAATTGTTGCCGATACAGATGCGACATACTCACCTTTTGAACGAGATAGCTTCGTTAATGTTTCGCCTTCTTCCACCTCAACTAGCTCACCAATTGTCATTGTTTCGCCTGTTGCTGTTTGGATTTCAGTTGCTAATACATCATCAATATTTTGTGCTGCTACTTTCGCTTCACGTTGCACAACGACATCAATATCTTGACCATCATATTCCACTGACGTTAATACTTCTTTCGTGCCTGTTTCTGATAATGCCATCACGATTTGACCTGTCGTTAAACCATATTGTAAGACGTTTTGTTGCTCCACTTTTAACGTATGCTCGACATATGGATTTTCTGCATCAGAAGAAATATCTTCTAAGCCGTCAATATCTTGTAATGCTTCTTCTACATCGTTAATTGTTGCAAGTAATGCGTCTAAGTCTTCTGAGTAGTATGTGTATGATAATGAGTTAGAACCACCCATACCCATTGAGAAGTCTTGTTGTTTCCACGTACCTGATTGGTCTAGACCTTCTAAGTACGCCATAATGTCTTTTTGTTCTTGCATGAAGTCATCGTTTGACATCGCATCGTCGAAGATTAAGTACATTAATCCGCTACCTGCTCCGCCACCACCTGTCATCATCGCTGTTGGGTCAGATGAAACTTCTGTTGTGATTGATAATTGGTTGATATCAATATTATCATTTTTCGCTAACTCTGCTTCTACTTCTTCAATATTCTCTAACGTTTCTTCAATCTTTTCGCCTGTAGCAGGTGTGTACGTTACATACATCATTTTCTCTACTTCAGAACCCATGAATGAGAACCCGATAATTGGTGTTAATGCTAATGAACCAACTAATAATGCAATCGATACAATTGATGTAATCCACTTGTGGTTTAAACATTTTTCTAAAATGCCTTTGAACCATAATGCAAGTTTACCAACCTCTTTATGATTGCTCTCTGTTTTCTCACCGTATAATTTTTTACGGAATAAGAAGTGAGACATTGCTGGTACAATTGTAATCGCTACGATTAATGATGCAATTAATGCAAATGACATCGTTAATGCGAATGGTAAGAATAATTCACCAACCATACCACCTACGAAGATTAACGGTGCGAATACCGCAATCGTTACTAATGTTGATGATAAAATCGGCTTGAACATTTCAATTGTCGCTTCACGAATCAGTGCACGACCTGTTAACTTCTCGTCTTTTAAATGTAGTCGACGATAAATATTTTCAACTACAACGATTGAGTCATCAATTACACGACCAATAGCTACGGTAATCGCACCTAGTGTCATAATATTTAACGTAATCTCCAACCAGTTTAATATTAATAACGCCATGAAAATGGACACTGGAATTGAAATGATTGAGATAATCGTTGAACGCCAGTCACGTAGGAATAATAAGATGATTAAGACGGCGATTGCACCACCGAATAATGCTTTTTCAATCATCGCAAATACCGATGCTTCAATCGGTTCCGCTTGGTCAAGCGTTACATCAATGACCAATGATGGATTTGTTTCTTTTTGGTCTTCAATTAAATCTTTTACAGCGTTAACAACTGTTACTGTGTTCGCTGTTTGTGCTTTTACGATTTGGATTGAAATCGCATCACTACCATTTGTACGAGAAATAGATTGTACTTTACCAACAACTTCAATTGTTGCTAATTCACCAAGCTCTACAAACGGTACTGGGTTTGTCGCTGAAGGTGTTACTGGAATTAAAATTTCTTTTAACGCATCAACAGTTGTAATTTTACCGTCTACCGCTACAGCTTCTTCACCTTGCTCAAACTCATATAAACCAAGTGATAACGCCATATCACTCGCTTGAATCATTTGCTTCACGTCATCTTCTGTTACGCCAAGCTCCGCCATTTTTTCTGTATCGTATGTGAACTGCACTTCATTTAAATGCTGTCCTGTTACAGTTGCTGATGCCACACCGTCGATTTTTTCAAGTTCTGGTAGTAATGAATTTTCTACCTTCTCTGTTAAAGAAACGATATCGCCGTCTTTATCACTTACTGATAAAGCAACAACCGGCATCATATTCATACTAATTGCCATAACAGTTGGTGTTTCCACTTCTTCTGGTAACGCAATTGCATCCATTGCAGATTGTAACTCACGTTTTTTCTCATCCATATCTACGCCGTACTCATACTCTACTTGTACTTGCGCAATATTCGATGATGAGTTTGATGTTACGGACTTTACATCTTCTAACCCTTCAAAGGCATTTTCCATCGGTATGGATATGTCATCCATTACTTGTTCTGGTGTTGCGCCTGGATACACGCCCATTACAATTAAAAATGGAATTGAAATATCTGGAATCGATTCCATTTTCATTCGTGTACCTGAATAAATACCACCAACTGTAATGATGATCGTTAATAACCATACAGCCAGCTTATTTTTCAGAACGAAATTCACTAAACCTTTCACGTTTGCACCTACCTTGTTTAATTTGACTTTCTCTTGAACATTTCTTATACTAATGACTGCTTGGTCAAAAGTCAACTAATCACAACGGGGTGTCTTAAATAGTATGATTAAAAAACAATTAATTATGGAGAATGCGCTGGAGCTTTTTGCAAAGCAAGGAATAGAGGCTACGTCAATTCAGCAAATCACTGAGCGTTCAGGCATTTCTAAAGGCGCTTTCTACTTATCCTTTAAATCAAAAGAGGAATTAATTTTAGCGATTGTCGATTATTTTATGGCAAACACAGTCGCAGATATTGACCGCATAGTCAAAGAATATTCACATTCGTCCGAATTACTATATCATTATTTCTATACGATGTTTTCAATGTTCGAACAGCATGCAGATTTCGCAAAAGTACTGATGATGGACTTACCAAAAACCGTTAGCGAAACATTATTCAAACGTCTACATTATTTTAACGGGCTAGTTGTCGATAAATTATTTACGATTGTCGATGTACAGTTCCCAACATTACAGTCCGATATGCGTGCCGATATTGTCCATGTCATTCGTGGGCTCATCGGTATTTATACCGATTGCTTCTTCCATACGAATGAACGTGTCGATTTACATCATCTATGTACATCTATTGTTGAAAAAGTAACGGTGCTAGCAGAGCATACAACGATTCCTTCCGTTCATAAAAGCCATCTTTATCGCAACGCAGAGTTAGAGGAACGTTCACTCGATGAGGTCCAGCAATTAATTGAACAACTTGAGCAAGAACTACCTGCTGGCATAGCGCGTGACTCATTAGCATTACTAGCAAAGGAATTAAGCGAACCTTCACTACCACCAGCTGTTGTCGAAGGACTACTTCAAAACTTATATTTAACAAAAGAAACGAAATGGCTTGTCGTCTTTTTACGTCCACATTTACAAGCATAATAAAAAGGTGCCCGAGCATAACGTCTCGGACACTTTTTTTAATGAATATCTTTCTTTTGGAAATTCCCACCACTTACTTCCACAACTTCATAAATCGTTACAAAAGAATTTGGGTCAATCTCTTTAATAATTTCTTTCATCTTACGTTCCTCTAAACGATTAATCACACAATTAATCTCTTGAAACGCTTGATTCGAATACGCTCCCTGTACCGTATTTAACGTTGCGCTACGGCCTAAGCGGTCACGAATCGTCTCGACCATCTCTTCAGGATTACTCGTAATAATTTTAAATGCTTTCGAGCCACTTAGCCCCGCTTCAACAATGTGAATGACTTTTGACGCGATAAAGTACGCAATCGCAGATAAAATCGCACCTTTTAAACCGAACACTGTCGATACAACAATAAAAACAAATGCATTTAAAAATAAAATTAAATCACTCGTACTAAACGGTAGCTTGCGTGATAATAACACCGCTAACATATCGATACCATCTAACGCCCCACCGTTACGTAGCGCTAACCCCATACCTAAACCTAAAATAATACCACCAACAACTGTTACAAGTAATGTATCTCCTTCTACAATTGTCGGCACTTTATGCATCCAAATCGTTCCTAACGATAATGACGCAATACCAATTACCGAAAAAATCGCAAATGTACGCCCAATTTGCTTATACCCTAGGAAAATAAATGGAATGTTTAAAATGGAGATTAACGCGCCTAATGGTAAGTTAAATAATGCTGAGCCCACGATACTTAAACCGGTTACGCCCCCGTCTGATACGTTATTTGGAATTAATACAGCTTCTAATCCATACGCTGCTAATAATCCCCCAATAATAATCATCATTACTCTTCCAGCTGTTTCTAGCCATGGTCTGTCACTCATAAATCGTTTAATTCCTTCCTTGCTTAAAATTTCCTTCTATAAAAAATAATAATACACGTCAGGAAAAATGTATAACGTAAATTAGTATCGCAAACTATATATTAAATAAAATTGTCGAATTTACGCCTTAAAACAAAAAAGAGTCCACAACACAACCTTCTTTCTGATGAAAATGAGTTGATTGAGGTGCTAAAATTTGATACATCGTCGTTAAACGAAGAGTGGACTTCTGGTGGAACCGTACGAGCGAGAGACGATAAAGGAACATCTGCACCGAAAGAATTGCCTGCTCGAAAATGTGCGACGACGAAAGCAGAAAAGTGTTAGGAGAAATTTCGGCATTTCTCCTAACACTTTGTTTTGTCTCATTCTCTTTTATATCATTCGTTATAATACTTTTTGAATATCTTTTTCAAACTTTAACGGTTTATCAGTAGGCGCAAAACGCTTTACAACATTGCCTTCACGGTCTACTAAAAACTTCGTAAAGTTCCATTTCACGGATTTGCCTAATAAGCCCTTTGTTTGCTCTGTTACGTATTTAAATAGCGGATGTGCCTCATCTCCATTTACTGCAACAATATTGTGCATCGGGAACGTCACACCATATGTTAAACGACATGCTTGCTCTGCTTCATCTGCTGAGCCAACTTCTTGCTTAAATTGATCTGATGGGAAACCTAATACAACAAGACCTTCATCTTGATACTTCTTATATAATTGCTCTAACTCGTCAAACTGGCCTGTTAAACCACATTTCGTTGCAGTATTCACAATTAAGATAGGCTGTCCTTTATACTTATCAAGCTTATACGTTTCTCCATTTGCTAATGTTACGTCAAAATCATATACTGTCATAACCTACACCTCTTATTTATAATATTTGGCAAAGCAATTGTTCAAAGTTCGTAAATTATCATGTACATCTTTTTCAAGCTTTAGTAAATCACTGCATCGTAAAATTTCATCGCAAATTGATTGCTCAATAGCTGCTTGTTGCTCAACTGCATGTAGCGTTAATGAAATAATCGTCGCTCGCTTATCATTTGGTGATGTAGCTTTCTCAATCCATCCACGCTGTTGTAGCTTCGATAAAATCGGATTTAATGTCCCAATGCCTAAACCGAGCTTTTCACCAATCTCCTTCGTAATGACACCATCTTTCTCCCACAATACCATCAATACTAAATATTGCGAATACGTAAGTTGAAATGGTGCTAACGCTTGTGTATACAGTTTATTAAAATAGCTTGCTGTCTTATACACTTCAAAACAGAGCTGATTATCTAAATTCGCCGTCAGATAAATCCCTCCTAATACATCGAATTCGATTTAAATACATTGTATACGATGTATTTTCATTTGTAAAAATATATGCTCATCTTTTTTATCAATATAGAAAAGTAAACCCTGGAACAACAGAAGTATTCAAAGCTTTGTGTCTCCTTCACATTAAAGTAATTCTGTGTCATAGAATTTTCTGCATATAAAAAAGCGCCTAGCAAAATGCTAGACGCTTTTTTCGTATGACCCGTACGGGATTCGAACCCGTGTTACCGCCGTGAAAGGGCGGTGTCTTAACCACTTGACCAACGGGCCGTTATGGCTCCGAAGGCAGGACTCGAACCTGCGACCTGCCGGTTAACAGCCGGATGCTCTACCAACTGAGCTACTTCGGAACAATATGGTGGGCCTAAATGGACTCGAACCATCGACCTCACGCTTATCAGGCGTGCGCTCTAACCAGCTGAGCTATAGGCCCATATTGTAAAAGATGGAGCGGGTGATGAGAATCGAACTCACAACATCAGTTTGGAAGACTGAGGTTTTACCACTAAACTACACCCGCATATCATGGTGGGTTTGGACGGAATCGAACCGCCGACACTTAGAGCTTCAATCTAATGCTCTACCAACTGAGCTACAAACCCACTATAAAATGGCGGTCCCGACCGGGATCGAACCGGCGATCTCCTGCGTGACAGGCAGGCATGTTAACCGCTACACCACGGGACCTTAATATAAAAATGGAGGAGGTAGAGGGATTCGAACCCCCGCGCGGTGTTACCCGCCTGTCGGTTTTCAAGACCGATCCCTTCAGCCAGACTTGGGTATACCTCCAAAGGGAATAAAATATATGGTGGAGCCTAGCGGGATCGAACCGCTGACCTCCTGCGTGCAAGGCAGGCGCTCTCCCAGCTGAGCTAAGGCCCCAAAATGATGGTCGGAATGACAGGATTCGAACCTACGACCCCTTGGTCCCAAACCAAGTGCTCTACCAAGCTGAGCTACATTCCGAGAAATATAAAAATAAAATATGGCGCGCCCGGCAGGAGTCGAACCCACAACC
>NZ_MASJ01000039.1 GCF_001700315.1 Caryophanon tenue
GATGATGATGATGATGATGATGATGATGATGATGATGATGATGACCGTCGTCGTGCATAACTTTTTGAAAACTGCGTGGGCGCTCCCCCACGCAGTTTTTGCTGTGCAAAATGTTTTTTATCATTATATTATATTTCGTATAATGAAAATACTAGATAAAAGGAGTGAATCATTTGGATTTTTTACATTACCCATTTCCGAGTAAACGAAATGTCACAATTGCACGACAAGGTATGGTTGCAACGTCTCAGCCACTCGCAGCACAAGTCGGTTTACGTATTTTGCAGCAAGGAGGTAATGCCATTGATGCCGCAATTGCAACAGCCGCTGCCCTAACCGTTGTGGAGCCAACATCAAATGGCATTGGCGGTGATGCATTTGCAATTGTCTGGATGAACGAAGAGCTATATGGTATTAACGGCTCAGGACCTTCCCCACAAAAGATGTCAATTGAAGCGGTGCAAGCATTAGGGTTTGACCATATTCCTGCAGAAGGTGTTATCCCAATTACCGTTCCAGGCGCACCCGCTACATGGGCTGCCTTATCGGAAAAATTCGGGGCGTTACCGCTTCTAGATGTATTAATGCCTGCAATTGAATATGCAGAACAAGGATTCCCGATTTCACCAACACTCGGTGATTATTGGCAACGTGCTTATAAGAAATATAAAGAAACGCGCACTGCTCTTGAATTTCAAGCGTGGTTTGAGACGTTTTCAGTAGACGGACGCGCCCCAAAAATTGGTGATATATGGCGCTCTCCTGGGCATGCTCGTACGCTGCGCCTTATCGGTGAAACAAATGGACGTGCTTTTTATCAAGGGGAATTAGCAGATGAAATTGATGCCTTTTTACGTAGCTACGGTGGATTTTTAACGAAGGATGATTTAGCGCAGTATCGCGTCGAATGGGTGAAACCTATCTCGGTGAATTATCGTGGCTATGATGTATGGGAAATCCCTCCAAACGGACAAGGAATTGTCGCGCAAATGGCGTTAAACATATATGAACATACAACGCCAAAATGGATGGACGCACATGACCTTCATGTACAAATTGAAGCAATGAAACAAGCCTTTGCGGATGGGAAAGCAGTAATTACAGAACGCGCTGACATGCCTGTCACAACAGAGCAACTTCTATGTAAAAATCGTGCGAAGGCACAGTTTGAACAGCTAGCTCCAACTGCGCAACAGCCAATTGCAACACCGTTCGTTAAAGGCGGCACTGTTTATTTAGCTACGGCCGATAAAGATGGCAATATGGTATCCTTTATTCAAAGTAATTACATGGGCTTCGGTTCAGGTATTGTCATTCCGAATACAGGCATTGCCCTGCAAAATCGTGGACATGATTTCTCAATGGACGCCACACATCCTAATGCACTAGCACCTAAAAAACGGACGTACCATACGATTATTCCAGCATTTTTAACGAAAGATCATGAAGCGGTTGGACCATTCGGTGTAATGGGAGCGTATATGCAGCCACAAGGACACTTCCAAGTCGTCAACCACCTGATTGACCATCAGCTAAATCCGCAAGCAGCATTGGACGTACCACGCTGGCAATGGGTCAAAGACAAGACGATTCATGTTGAGGCGCATTTCCCACTGTCACTCGTCCACTCATTAGCACGACTTGGACATGATATTCATCTCCAAGCGGATAGCGGTAGTTTTGGTCGTGGACAAATTATTATACGAAATCCAGAAAACGGCGTTCTATATGGAGGCACAGAAAGCCGTACAGACGGTGCGATTGCATCATATTAATGGAAGCCAAAGTACGATTATTGTTATACAAATAATAAATTCCCCGAAAATATATTGCTTTCACAAACAATAAAATAAAAATTCTATTATTTTTAGCGTATACAGTACAAAACTACATTGTATACGCTTTTTTTACGTGAAAATGGATATATTTTATACCGTATGAACTACATAAAAATGATTATTTTCAGGAAAATCGCACATTTTAATACTGATTTGTATTATAATCATCATAAAATAAGAAAACTTATTCTGGTAACGCGCTGTCAGACATAGGCAATGTTCATAATTTATTGATTTATTTACGTATTTCAACTGAGAGGATGGAAGAAATGAAAATTGTATGGGCGTTTTTATGTACCTTATTACTACTAGTTGTCGCACCACATGTGAGCGAGGCAAAACAATTCCCAGATGTTAATAAAAATAGCGAACTCGGACGTGCAATTGATTATTTATCAGATGAAGGGATTATTAGAGGTTTTCCAGATGGTACATTTCGTCCATTTGAACGTGTGACGCGTGGGCAAGCTGCCAAAATGATTGCAGAATTAACATATGTCCAAGCACCTCACCGTTATAACGCGTCGTTACGTCCATCATTTAAAGATATTCCTGATAGTCATCAATATTTCGAAGCAATTGAAGGGCTCTCTTCTTATGAAGTAATTGGCGGTTTTAGCGATGGTACATTCCGACCAGGCCAATATGTGACGCGCGCACATACGGCGAAAATGATTGCATATGGCTTTGTGTTGTATCATCATAAAGAGCGTCGTACGTTTTTAGATGTGGATAAACATTTAGAGCGTTATGAATATATTAATTCAGTGTACCAAACACGTATTATGCGCGAAACGAAAACACAAACATTTTCACCAAATCAATACGTGACACGTGGTGAAATGGCACTCTTTTTATTCCGCGCACATAATTATAGCGAAACGATGCTAAAAGAAGCGAAGAAGAAAAATCAGCCGTTTATTCCGGCATCAAGTGCACTAGGAAAAGCATTAAAAGATCATCCTGTGATGGACGAAACAATTTTACGTCTACAGCCAATCTCGTCTGCTCGCTATGATTTTGAAACGGCACACTATGCAGAACCATCTGTAAACCAATGCTCTCACTTTAAAAGTTTATTATTTAAGCTTTGTTACGGTGAAGGCTTTAAAGATGGCCAAGCAGGTGTTGATACAGTCGAAATAATTGACCCTGACTTGACTGTCAATACGATTAAAAATGCAATAAATGCGAAATTTACAGTAAAGCAAGAACGTCATAATGGTCAAACCTATTACCGCGGCTTCGCGCAAGCTGGTGGCTCACATTATTATTTTGAAGCAATCGGTTCTCAGGAAAATCAAGCTTTAGTTCATAAATTAGTAGTCTCAACGAAAGTTGTAAAGTATCGTTACTACGACACAGCTCTTCGTTAATCTGTTAACGAAAGCGTGGCACGAATATGTTCGTGCCACGCTTTATTTATGCCTTCGAAATGAAATGAGTTTACATAATAATTTTATAATTTATTTAGGTGCATTCGCATATGATTTTTCCAACGAATAGACAACTATTTATACCCCTTTTGTTAATACAATAATTACAACGATTCATTTATTAGAATATTCTGAACAATAAACAAAAAATACGTTATACTAAGTGTAAAAGGAGTAAAGTTGTTATGAAAAAATGGCTCTTCACACTGTTTGCCACTGCTATTTTTCTTCTTGCGCCTTCTGCTGTCCATGCTGCTAGCTTTCCGGATGTCAATGCAAACACAGAAATTGGTCGCGCCATTGATTTTTTAGCGGATAAACAGATTGTACGGGGCTTTCCCGACGGTACATTTAAGCCATACGCTTATGTAACACGTGGACAAGCGGCCAAAATGATTGGGCAATTAACGCTTACCGTATCATCTGCTCGTTATCAACAAGGTATTACACAATCAAGCTTTACAGATGTCTCCGTTTCGCATGAGTACTACTCATCGATTCAAGGTTTACATGAGTATAACATTGTTAATGGCTATGCAGATGGTACATTCCGTATGAATAACACCGTAACCCGTGCGCATGTCGCAAAAATGTTAGCGTATAGCTACAATTTAAAAAAGCCAACGGCGCAACAAAGTTTTAGCGATGTGCCAAAAACAAGCCCTCGTTACGCATACATCAATGCGGTATATGTCGCGAATATTATGCCGTATCGTACATTTTCACCGGATAAGCGCGTGACACGTGGTGAAATGGCGTTATTTTTATTCCGGGCATATAACCAAGCAACAAACGATTTACAAGCATCTACAGCTCTCCAGCCATTTATTGGCACACAAACAACGATTGGAAAGGCCTATGCAGAACACGAATTTATGGATGAAGCTATTCGTCGAAATATGCCAATTGCTGCAGCACGTCAATCTGTACGTAACTATCATTTTTATGCTGGTTATGAGTTGCCATATCCATGTTCAATGTTTATGGAAGAAGGTTTTAGTCTCTGTTATGAAGATGGTATGAGCAATGGTAAAAACGGTATCAATCGTGTTGTGTTATATGATGAACAAATGGAAAATCCAAAATTAAAAGGACGCGTGCTCGTACAAGCGCTCGGTGAACGTTCATTAAGTATAAAAACATACAATTATGATGGTGCCATTTGGTATATCGGGCATACAAAACAAGCGATAAACGGCGTCTACTATGGTTTTATGGCATCTGCAGGACAAAGTACGAACCCGCTTAGCTTCAGTGCTGCTCATTTAACCCATTTATCTGTATCTGTGAATCCACTTGAACAACTGTATTAACGTAAAAAACCGCTCCTACTGTTTACAGTAAGAGCGGTTTTGTTACATGAAGCTTATGTTGTTCATCAATATCAATCTTTGTACCATCCTTTAAATAAATGCTTTGAGGAAAGATTAAAGCTTCTTTCGTTGAGAAAAACCACCGTCTGAACGGGCTTACGAGCAATAAATAGATCGGCATATTTTGTTGCGTTAAAAAGTATAATCCACCGTCTGGATCGACACGATCTCCGTTACGTGGCACGACTTGTACATCTTCTAACTGCTTGGCAGCTGCTACTTTATCTGCTACAACTAAACTCATTTCAGACATACGTAATATGCTGGCTTCAGAAAAAGGTGCCGTGTGCCCTTCATTCGCATGCAGACGCGCAATAAACTCGACAATGTTGCCTGCTGGGTCTTCAAAGTATAGAGATTTTGCGTCAATCGTTGCGAAATAAACCTCATCCTCCCCTTTTTCCGTTAACAGTGGCACACGTTGTTGTATCCATGTTTTTGCTTCGTCAAATTGAGTACTTGGAATATCGAAAGCGTAGTGATAAAAAGGTTGCCCCGTTGTCGATTGCGTAAATATTAACGTCGTTTCACCTGCACATATCGAGAAATACGTCGCGCTTTTTTCAATCAGTGGTAATTGTAGCTGTTGTGTATAAAATGTATATAATTCTTCTAAGTGTGCTGTATGTAGTACTACCTTTTGTATATGCATGAAACCATCTCCTTACAGCTACGTTAACGCATCTTATCGTGTAAAGACAGTAGAACTATGACGGATTTTTCTCTTTTTGCTCCTGTTTATTCATGCCGTATACCCAGCAAGCAATGACAAACAGTCCTGTACAAACCATCATTGTAATACCATTCCAAGTCCCATCAAGCAAAGTAATATTCGTTAAAACCGCAAAGTGCATGAGTGAAATTAATATAAATAATGTTTTCATATTTCTTTTCCTCCATTTATTTAGTTTACATAATATATTTATTTTTTATTTAATGGGTTTTTAGCTAACACATCACGAATGGAATCATCTTCAATATGCGTGTAAATTTGTGTTGTTGCTACACTTGAATGCCCTAAAATATGTTGGAGACTACGAATATCTGCACCTGCTTGATACATTAATGTTGCGGATGTATGGCGCAATTTATGCGGTGTAATGCCGCCTTTTGTCAGTTCGGCATTTTCACTTACAGCTTTTAGCATTTTGGCAATGCGTTGGCGCGTTAGACGCGTTCCTTTTTGTGATGTAAACAGCGGCTCATCTACTTCGTCGCCTTTATACGGTGTTCTTACTGCTTTATATGCATGTAGCGCCTCTAAGCAAATATCGTTGCAGAAAACAATACGTTCTTTATTCCCTTTTCCGATAATACGCAGCTGGTCTCCTTGTAAGCTTGACATATTTAAATTACATAATTCTGAAACGCGTAAGCCTAGGTGTAAGAAAAATGTAATGATGCAATGGTTTCGTTCATAATGCGAACCACTTTTTGTCGCCTGTAATAATGATTGTGCTTCATCTACCTTTAAATAAATTGGACGACGTTTTACTTGTTTCGGTGACTCTAATTCTTCAGCCGGATTATCATCAATGAGTTTTCGCTTTCCACGCATATATTTAAAAAACGCGCGAAGTGTTGCTACTTTTCGAGCACGAGAGGACGCCGAATTATGGCGGATTTCTTCACAGTACTCCAGAAATACATATAAATCTTCAAGTGTTATATCGCGTACATCGTCAACAGCTATATCACGAATTGACACATTTTCCAGCGTTTCTAATGGAAGATTCTGTTGCATACATAAATGGAAGCGGAAAAACAACACTAAGTCATATTCATATTCTTCACGGGTTCTTTTCGATTTCCCTTTGATCGTTGTCAAATAAATTAAAAAATCACGTAAAAACTTTGGATAGTTTTGCATATCGTCACCTCTTCTAGCCTTATTATAACCATATTTTATGTAAAAAAACATTCCCAAATATGAATTTGGGAACCTTTTTATAAAAAGGTACAAAAAAGTGCGATTTTTATGTAACGTCCTTCGACAATTCTTCGCGCAGAATCTTAAATAACATTAAAAAATATAAAATGCGTATTTTTTCTACTTAAATACCATTAATTATTGCTTTATACATTATAAAAACGTTATTTCTAATTCTCATGCAATTTTTTCTCTTTTCATTGGTAGTTGATCAATTTTGTGAGCGTTTATTTCGAAAAGAAAAAGAGGGAGAAGAAAATATTGAAAAGTATTAAAAATGCGACTGAAAAATAAAAAATCCACTAACAAAAAGCTGTTAGTAGATTTTATCGATTATCGTAGCAATCCTTTTTGCTTTGCTAATTGTACCCAAGTTGGATATTCCGTCATCAGTAAATCATATAGTTGCTCGTCGGTTACACTCGTCGGATCAGGGACGCTAAAGAAATCGGCATTATCGATAAAACGCCCTGGCAAATCATCAAGACCTTCTAAAAATGAAAAATCAGATGTAAATAGTTTTTTGAAGAAGCCACCCGTAGCATCTTTTTTAGATGCACCAATGGCCATAAACTGCCAAAATAAAGGCTCATAAGAAGATTGCTGAACGTGCTTCGTCGTTTCCGGTCGATCAAAGGTATCACCATCTGTTACAAACATCACGTACACCGGCGTATTTTGCGGAAAAATTTCATTCGTTGTTCTAACTGTACCAAAATAATGCGCGCGAATGAGTGCCATCACTTTCGCATAATACGTACCACCTTCTAATGGATATTGCCGCATTAGCCCTTCAACAAACCCAGTAAAATTCGTAATCGATAGTTCGCCAGCTTTATGGGCATGTTGTCCAAATAAAAAGATGTCGATGGAACCATCATCATCAAAGCGTGTGCTTAACGCCAAAATCCGCTCCGCAAATGCTTGAATTTTCCCGGATGAATAAAGCGACGCCATCGAACCCGAAATGTCTAAACAGAGCGCAACTTTCGCAGTATGTTCAGATAAGCCAACTTTTTCTAATGTCACCTTCGCTTTTTTCGATAAATCGAGTAGCTGCGGTGCTACTTGTGCCATCTTCTTTTCTAATTGAACTCGTTTTGTCTCGGTCGGTGCGTCTACAATTGGCACTGTTGCTGGCTGTTCTTCTGCAACTTTACCACCAAAGCTTTTTAAAAGAGCGGCTAAGCCACCGTTAAAACCTGCACCAATCGCCGCTAATCGCCAACCGTTTTTATTATATAGTTCGGCGATTAAAACAGCTTTTTCTTGTTGAAAATCCGTGCCAGCAAATATGTAATTCGCGACTGGCTCTTCACCGGCATATAACGTTAGGGTACCACTGTGAATATCTTTCATCGTTCCTTCACCGTCAATGGTCGCTGTAAACACAATATACTGAACACTACGTGGCAACTGCGTGATATTAACTGTAAAAACACCTTTGCCACTTTTAGATTCTAATAATACGATTTCACTCGCTGGCGATTGTGTTTGATTATAAAAAATCATATATCGGTCATCAGATAATTGCTTACTTTCGTTTAAACCGAAACATGTAATGTCTATTTCTAACGGAGACTGAATAACAATTTCAACACGATAATCGACTGCATCTGTATAATCAGCTACTTTTATTTTTTGTCCTCGAATTAACGCTTCCATTTTTATCACCTTTTCCATTTGTTTTGAACGAAGGTTCTCCTTTTATCATAACGTAAAGTAATTTAAATCACTAATTTCACGATAAAACTTATTTATCGTCGAAAAACCATATTTTTTGTACATTACGATTTTAAAAATCATGATTTGTTGATTTGAGATAAATTCCAACGAATCGGCATATATGAATATCAAAGTGAATCATTTTGCAGTTTCAAAGAAAAGAAGCATGCAGGTTACCCTCGCATACTTCTTTTTCTTACGCTTTTTGTAGCCAAATCGCCGTTAGCGTCATGCCTACTTTATATGCATTTGTATCTTTTAATGCGTTTAACATCATAAAGTCGTGAATGATACCTGGCACACGCACGCTTGTAACATCAACACCCGCTTGTCGTAATTTAGCTGCGTAGCGTTCTCCTTCATCGCGCAATACATCCGTTTCAGCTGTTAGAATGAGTGCTTTTGGTAAATCAGCCAATTCTTCTACTGTTGCTCGTAATGGCGAGACAGTAATCAGCGCACGTTCCACTTCGCTTGTTGTATACTGGTCCCAAAACCATTTCATGCCGTCTCGGTGCAAGAAGAAACCACGTGCAAATTGCTCATACGAGGGTGTATCAAAGCGTGCGTCTGTTACTGGATAATAGAGCACTTGTTTATGAATCGTCGGAGTTCCCCGCTGCTTTGCCAAAATGGCTGTCGCTGTCGCCAAATTCCCACCTGCACTATCGCCAGCAACTGTTACATGCTCTGCATTAAAACCGTACTGTTCCGCATGTTCGACCGCCCACTTCGTAACAGCATACATTTCTTCAAGCGCAGTTGGATATTTTGCTTCTGGTGATAAACTATAATGAACAAATACAATGGCCTGTTGTGCATAGTATGTCAATTCACGCATTAAACGGTCGTGAGTATGCTCATTACCAAACACCCATCCTCCACCGTGTGCATAAATCATGACCGGTAATGACTTGCCGGCATTTATCGGCTTATACAATGTAACATCCACTGTACCAGAAGGCGTTTGGATACCTTTTACAACTTCTTTAGAAACATCATATTTTTCAACATCGCCGCTTTGTGCGTCATCGACTGTTTTCCGTCCTTCTTCTACAGGTAACTCATATAAATAAGGTGGGGCTTCATTTTCGTTTGCGAATGCTTGTGCCGCTGGTTCTAACACAATATAGTCTTCGTTTTTCATAAAAAATACCTCCCTTTTTCGTCTTACTATTATGTTTCACTACTTTTCACTTCATAAAACATGACGAAACATTGCGAATTTTTGTCAGCACACTGTTCTTCTTATATACTAAGTACACGAGAGGTGTGAAACGATGCATGATTCATTAATGAAAGATATTCAAATTGCAGTTGCGTCTTATTTAGAGGAACAGCTTGCGAAAAAGGATGCACAAATTGCTGAACTAACATTACAAAACCGTCGATTAACGGAAGAAAACCGACGTTTAAAACAACAACAACAAAGTGCGGTGAAAACACAAAGTCAACAACCAATTATTTTACGCAGCGAACAGGATGCAAAAAAAGCACGCGCGCTCATCGCCTCGGATAACCAAGACGATGCAACACGTATGATGTACTATATCGCATTGTATCGTTGGAATATGAAACATCTTCATTTTTCAATGGATACGATGCTCGCATTATGGCTTGCGATGGTGAAACAAGCGAAAAAACTCCCTGCTGTAACAGATGAGTTCAAACATTTACATACGCAATTAACGCAGTGTGATGAGGCGAGTTATCCGATCTTATTGGATGTCGTTGTGCTTTATAAAACGAAGTATCCTGCGTATTTTGCAATGCTTTGTGCGGTGTTAGCGAAGCAAGCGATGAAAGGTGTTCCAGCATTCCAAGTTTTTGTTTGCTTAACGCTTGCGATTTATGCTAAAAAAGAAGTCTTTACAAATATGCCAACACTATATGCACATGTCCGTGAACGTTCACAGGAAGCGGAACTGGCAAAACAATTAAAGCCCTATCCACAGATTGTGCGGTTATTCCCGCAACTAAAATTAAAAGCAGTGAAGAAAGTACAAAAAAATGTCGCTGATGTGCAATTACCACAATGGGAAGCCTTTATGACACAAGCAACGACCGGTAAGTATGATGAAGCAGAAGTTGTCGATACGTTTATTACATTGGCAAAAACGAACGCATATGAAAAAGATTTAGTACGCTCTGTATGGAAACGTATTTTTACGCAATATGAATTGGCACATCTACCAATGCCATCACGTGTACGAACAGCGAAGCTACATGATGATTTTATCGAAGCGGATGGCCAAGGGGTCTTTACGTTATTACGCTTATATCATGACGAAGGCGCTAGCGTATACAGCCGTTCTTTACTAGATGCTGTTGTGAAAAAAATGGTGAAATATGAGGCGTATAAACCGTTTGATGTGCCTATTTTATTAGCCATTTATTATAACGGGCTTGCGGAGCGTTATTTCACAAATGATAAAATTGTAACGTATTTTAAAACGACCGCTTCAGATCGTGCAAAAAAAATGTATCAATTGTTTGCTCAATTCGAAGCGTTGCCTACTGAAAAAACATTCCAGCTTGCTTATCAAGAAGTGCAAATGGTCGATGTATATTTAGAAAAAATCGGGCTAAACCGTCAGCAATTTGGTTCTCGGGTCTTTAGTGATTTTTACAATGCACCACAGTTATTGGATGACACGATTGATTTCCGCATCCCTGAAATTGTTGATACGATTGAACACCCAGATTTAACACCAACCTTAAATACACAGGCCTCTCTTGTACCATTCGGTTATAAAGTGAAATCCACAACTGAGCAGCAACGATGGGATGCTCTGCAACAAGCAATTTCAGAAGTGGGGCTTGCTCGTGTCGTGTCTAGTTTACAGTCGTATATTCGTTTACGCCTTCGCGACCCAGAATATACGGCATCGGTTGCAGCTTGGTCACAAGATTTAGGAAAGTTAGAAAAAGCTTTTTATGAAGGCACACTTGGAGATATGCGATAGAAAAAGAGTAAGCTTAATATCATATCAAAGTACAGAACAGAATCCGAAAGAAACTGGGACAAAAAGAAATATCCTTCAGCAACGACAACTGCTGAAGGATATTTTTCTGCTTTATGATGATCAATTTTATCATCTCTACAAAAGCTCAAATTTCATTCTTTTCATTACAACCATGGCTCAACACATGTAATCGTTTGTGCATGTGTGTCTACTCTTACTTTTCGCCCAATAGGTAACGGGAACATCGGGTGCGTATGTGCACAATCAATATTTGCTAAAATCGGTATCGGACGGTCATCCAGTTGTTCAAGTAATAAATCAAGAGGTTGCTTACCACTACCTTCATCATCGTAGCGTTCATACTTACCTAAAAGAATCGCGCCAACTTTATCAAAAACGCCATGTAGCTTGAGCATTGCCATATTTTTCTCAACTGTGGAAGCACTTTTCATCGAATCTTCTAGTAATAAAATATCACCTTGTTGAATATTCGGAAAATATGGTGTGCCGATACAGCCGTACATCGCATTGTTGTTGCCACCGATCAATCGACCTTCGACTACTGTATCGTGGACAGCTTGCCATGTGTTTACGTACGTTATTTTCGGGCGTTCATAGTGTAGCCAATTTACCGCTTCATCCGACCAAACGTCACTGCGTGCAATCGTGTATGGAATCGTAGGTGTGTGACAAAAATAGCGTTCAAAATAACGGTATGTATCGTCAACAAGTGGTGGAAATTCGCCGAACGATGGGACAAGTGCCGGACCATAAAATGTGGGAACCCCTGTTTTCGCATATAGCGCTAATAGTATTGCTGTCACATCTGAATAGCCTACGACGATTTTAGGTTGTTGGCGAAATGCCTCGTAGTCAATATACGGGAGGATACTATTAGAATTTGTACCACCAATCATCGACATCACCATTTTCACAGAAGAGTCACGTAATAATTCATTCAGTTCCTCGGCGCGTTGTTTCGGTGTACCTGAACGATATGCTTGTTGTTTCCCTGTTAAATGCCCTTCTTTAAGGATAAATCCTCGTTGTTCTAAAAATTGCTTCGCTCGTTCATAGCGTTCAACTGCCCAAACAGAAGCGGCTGACGATGGTGTGAAAATACCAATCGTATCGCCTTTTTGTAGCGGCGTAAACATCTCAAATCCTCCCTTATTCGTAATGTATGCTTATTATAACAATCCATATGAACGTTACAAGGCACGAAGTAACTTTTCGTTGAAATTAAATAAACCCACAGTGAACGTCGTGCTCGCTGCGAGTTTATTTATTATGGCTCAACGGATGTATCACGACTTACTAAAAAATCTTTAATAATGGCAAGGCGTTCACGTACCTCGTTCTTCGCTACATATTGTTCCGGTGTCGGTACAGCAATCGTGTCGACCTCAAGTGCTAAATTATGCGCAAGCCATGTAGCGCGGTATAAATGAAATTCGTTTGAGATGAGCGTTACATGTGTTTCACCATTTAATAACTCTTTTGAAAAAACCATATTTTCATGTGTATTACGTGCGTATTCTTCTAATATAATGCGCTGTGGGTCAATCCCTCGCACAATTAAATATTCAGCCATCACATCGGCTGCTGTTCGATTTATTTCTTCTTCAATCCCACCTGTCACAATCACTTGGACATCTGGATGTTGTTGTAAGTAAGGAATCGCCATATCAAGACGACTTTGTAAAAGCTTTGATGGCTTCCCATCCGGTTTTACACTCGCACCTAAAATAATCGCGTATGGTGCGGTACCATCCGCATTCGTTTCACTTTGTTGTTCAATTAACGAACCAAGCCATATATAGCAGCCGCTTCCGATTAACAGCACCGTTATGAAACTTATGAACAATTTCTTCAACGTTCAATCCCCCTAAAGCTATGTATCCACTTCCCTTATACTCTCAGCTAAAAATAACAGTTCTCTGAACATGCGTCAATCGACAGCACTATTCTTTACATGAAAACCTTGTAACAAATCCCATCGCCGTTACGTATCATCTTTAAAAGGAGATACGTATGAAAAAAATTATCGTTATAATCGTGTTAGCACTTACCCTCGTTTTCTGTATAGCGCTATACGAAAAGACAATGCCACCTACATTGACCATTGAAGCGCAGCGCGGTCATATCGAAGCAACACAAAGCTCCTATTGTTGGGCATCCTTTTTTTCAGCATCCTGCGTTGATATGGTGGAACCTTCTCATATGCAGGTAACGTCACTGTCCGTCCAAGCAGGTGAAATCATTACACTGCAGTTTAGTGAAAAGCCACTCTCTGACACGCTCACTATTTCGCAAATAGATGGTGGAAATGTAACGACTAATACGTCTTTTATAACGCCTAATATGCCTGGAAGCTATATGTATGTCGTTTCTGGACAATGGTCACGGGGCAGCGCTAGTTATGTTTTTTCGCTACAAGTCCGCGCGTAAAGTTGTATAAAAAATGAGCTGTGCATTGTTGCGTCAGCTCATTTTACACTATTTAAACAGTTGCCGGCGTGCGCACATGCTGAATCACAATATGTGCATCACAATAACAAGTACCGTTACAGTTTGGGCAATACACATTATACGGTTCAAAATAACGCTTTATATAACGATATGATGTAAAGCCTTGCGCTAAAAACTGTCGCTCCGCCGCCCATTTATTTGTATCAGATTGTACCCACCCAACGACTACAATCGTTTCTGCCACTGTTTTTGCTTCGTTCATAAATGCTTCAACTAGTTGTGAACCGATGCCTCGTTGACGATAGTTCGGGTTGACAACGAAATGACTCACATATAGCGTGTCATATTGTGTAATATGCTTTTTTAACGCTGTTAGTTCATCATCAAAATATGGAAACTCTTCAGCCGCTTGTTCAATCACATATCCTGCGATATAGCCAACCACTTTACCATCAATAAGCGCTATGTAGCGAATACCGCCTGCCTCATCTACTGTCTTCGCATCTTCTGGTTGAAATGGCATATAACGATTTAATAATTCTGCGATTTGTGCCGCATACTGCTGGTCATAACGTGCAATTTGCATAAACTTTATCCCTTTACTTTCACTGTGTTTGAATAATAAATGTCGTACTAAATGACTCTGTTAACGTTAGCTGCGCTGCATTTTGTAAACGTTCATCAATGACAATCGTATACATGCCGTCCTGCCACTGCGTTTGTGGTGTAATAATCAGTGCCTTTTCTTGTTGCGCTACGTTAAATATATTCGTCTGTTGTCCATTATAAAAAAGGTGTACGTGTTGCGCAACCGATTCATGTAGGTCTTCATTAAATAGTACTTGAATCGCGTGTGTGTTTGTCACTTCTTTTACAGGAAAAGTCGAGATATTTCGAATCAATTCGTTGCCTTGTAGTTGATTCAAAACATTTTCTTGAAACACATGTGCAAGTGTTCGTGGCATATAAACCGCACCATCTCCATATTCATCATCGCGGCCAACTTCTCCTAAATCGACTAAGCCTTCACGTAATGTTTTTTCGCGCGCTTCACGTGTTTGTGTTGGCATAATACTTTTCATCATTGCTAATGTAGCCGCGACAAGTGGCGTTGAAAAGGATGTACCGTTTAAACTTTTCGTTTGTGCTGTACCTGTAAGCACTTCAAGGTTTTGTCCGGGTGCCACAACGTCCACATATGCATTTGTATTTGAAAATGACGCACGCTGAAAATCCGCATCAATCGCGCCAACCGATAAAACATTTGCGTAGCTCGCTGGGTAATTTATCGGATTGCCACGCTCCGCTTCATTACCTGCTGCTGCAACGACATGAATCCCTGCATCAATTGCACGTTGTATCGCTTCATTTTCTAACATTGAAAATTGTGTACCGCCAAAGCTTAAATTAATAATATCTACATTTTTTTCAACAGCATAGTTAATCGCATCAACAGAACCTTTTATACTTGCACCGCCCATTGAGTTTGTAATGCGAAGCGGTAAAATATGGACAGCGAATGACCCAATCATCCCGTCAATACCCATATCATTTTGAATCGTTGCACCAATCAGTCCAGCTACAGCTGTACCATGACCTAAGCTGTCACGTACATCCGTTGATTGATCATGAAAATTAAAGCCTTCCTGAAATAACTCCGGCACAAAGTCTACATGCTGCGTATTGACCCCCTGAATCAATGATGGCAATGGTCGGGACATATTGCTGGTAACGAGCAAACGTCCAACTAAATGGAATGCCCATCATATCCTGCCAATTCGTAAATGATGTAGTAGCTACATCAGAAACGGTACGCGGCTCATCTAATTCAATTGGTTCGAATCGATAATAGGATTCATCGCCAGCGATGGTCGTTCCCGCTGTTACATTCTGGTCGCCTGCTTGTATCAGTGTCGAAGTGGTTAGCTGTTGCGCAGAAGCATTATATGGATTGAACAATAATAGACCGATTATACTAAATATTCGTTTCATGTACTTCTCCTCTTGCATCGAAAGTTATGTAAAAACTGTTCTTATTTTATCACATTTTTACCACGTATATCGGAAGAACGCTTGAAATCTTCTTAAAAGGAAGATATGTTAAATAAAGGAGGTGAATTCGCATGAATAAAAAACTATTTATGCATGTTGTCAGTCTTTGTATGATATTTATTATCGTCTTTGGCTTACACAACAGTGCTTCTGCAAACGACGATTGGCAAATTATCCAATCACAGCAGAATGTACCTATGAACAAAACATTTACAGTGACATTTTCAAAAGTAATTCATGAAAATGCTGTTCGTTCACATACAGTGTATGTAGAAGATGAACAAGGTAACCGTGTATCGGGTGTAGAAACATCGTATATTACAGGTTCAAAGCAATTATTAGTTGCGCCGCCGCTCAATCATTATGATGCGAACACAACATACACATTATATGTTAGTGAAAATGTGTATACACCAGATGGTGAATATTTATCAAAACCTGTCAAAATGACATTTACAACATCGGACGAACTTGATACAACAAATGTATTCGTTGCACGTGAAGATAGTGCAAACGAAACATCGTATACAAACCGTACAGTTGTTTTAAACGACAATGTACTTCAAACATTAACGTCTGGTACATATGAAGGAAATGAACTTTCATTTACAAATCCTTCTGCTCAAGTACAACAACTTCAAGCAGGAGCAATTATCATTTTACCAGCTACAGCTGAATACCCTTCAGGTTGGGCGAAAAAAATCGTTAGTGTGACGCAACGTGGCAATGTCATTACGTTTACAACAACAGATCCAGAGCTTGACGAAGTATTTGCAGATATTGATATTTCTCAAGAAATTTCATTAACACAGGATGATGTCGTGATTTCGCCAGAACTTTCACATGCAGTTCTATCTGAAAATACATTACCAAACGGTGATTTACGCTTCCTATTACGTAATGAAGATGGTTCAGAAGCAACGATTACAGTAAGCGAAGCAAATCGACCAAACACAAATAATAACGATGATGAAGATGAGAATCAAGGTGACATTATTGTTGATAACAGCTCTGCTCATCAGCTTGTCATTACATTTGAAAACTATAAAATTCCTCGTTTAGACGCGGATGTTAACGGAACATTTACGTTAAATTATCCAAAATTATATGTGGATACAAAATGGTTACGTTTAAACCGTTTAGAAATGACAGCTGGTGTTGTCACAAATGTTGAAATTGGCTATGGTATGGAAGCGGAAATCGGGGATGTTATTGATTTATTACCGATTGGCTTCCAAGTAAAAGCAGGTGGCGTTGCCGGCGTTGAAATTATGCCACAATTCTTCTATAACTTAGAAGGTTCGGTTTCAACATCTGTAGAACTCGAGCAAGAAACGAGCTTAGTATTCGGCTTAAAAAAGAATGAAGATAACGAGACAGTCGGCTTTAACGAAAGTCGATTCACATTAGAACCGAAATTTACAGCATTTAGCGGGAATGTAACAGGGCGTCTTGGCTTTGGCTTAGATATTACTGCAGAAGTTGTCCAATTCGAGCTTGGTGGCTTAAACGCTAACTTATTTTATGAAAAAGAACTGTCAGGAGAAATCAGTACGGACTTGGTTTGTTTCTATTCAACATCTAAAGTCGGTTTAGGTTTATCTGCTAATATTCGCGACTTTGTAGACATTACATTCTTTGGGAATGGTTCAGATGAAATTACACGTACATTAAAAGACAGCAGTAACTGTGGCATTGAACAATTATTAGTGGACAACTTATATGTTGATGCTGGTGAGAGCAAATATTTAAAAGTAGATGGCGTAACGGCTGGAAGCCAAATTAAACCGATTTTAGAAGGTGCATCTAGTACGCCAGATGATAACTTAACGTTAACTTCGCAAAATCCAGATGTCGTGAAAGTCTTCCCAAATGGTAAAGTAACCGTTGCTGAAGGTACACTTCATGGTGAATCTGTTGATATTGACTTAACTTATTATAATGAAGGTTTAGATGAAACATTTGAAGAAACAGTAACGATTTACGTCTCAAACCAAGAACAATTACAAACACCACGTGCTGTGAAAGGTCGTGTAGTGGACAGTTCCACACAAGAGCCATTAGCAGATGTTAATGTAACGATTGCACCACGCACAATTTTAGACAATATTAATGACTTAATTGGCACAGACTGGGGCACTCCACAAGAACCTATCGCCGAATTAACAACGAATAACGTAGGTGAATATGCGACACAATTAAAGCCAGGTAACTATAAATTAACGTTTGAAAAAGACGGTTATTTAGAAACGGTTGTATATTCAACGATACAAGTATCAAATGACCCAACAATTGCACAGATTATTAATGAAGTAAAATTAACAAATCTAGATTTCGTCAACCTTGGCACAGTTAGCGGGAAAATTATTGATGCCGTTTCAGGTGAAAATATGGCTGACACTACATTATTCTTCCGAGAAGGTCAAGATAATAAAGATGGGGATGTTGTTCATTCAGAACTCACAAATACGGATGGCACATATACAGCCGAATTAAATGCGGGCACATATACGATTGAGCTATTAAAAGAAGGCTATTTAAAAGCGTATTTCACAATTGTTGTTGTCGCAGAACAAGATAAAACGAATCAAAACTTTACGATTAGTAAAGCGTTAGACTTAAGTGAGATGCGTGTTGTATTAACGTGGGAAAACGAACCATCTGATCTTGACTTACATGCATGGGGACCAGGTTTAAATAACGAATCATTCCACCTATACTATACGCATGTTGGTGACTCTAATTACAGTGAGTTTGCAGGATTATCATTAGACCGTGATGATACGTACTATTACGGACCTGAAACGATTACATTATCAGAAGTTCGTCCAGGTTTATACACGTTTGGTATCCATAACTATACAACGTACTATTCAACAACATCAACGACACTTGCTCGTTCAGGTGCGCGTGTTGATATTTACTCAGGTGCTTCAGAAACACCGGTTGAAACATTCTATGTACCGCATGATGGAATCGGCGCATATTGGGAAGTGTTTAAGTTCAATGGTTTAACAAACGAAATCATTCCAGTCAATGAACTCTATCCTTCTCATAACGATCGTAACTTCTTAAGCTTACCAGAGAAAAAATAACGACAAAAGACATCTGCGAAAATACGCAGATGTCTTTTTATATACTATAAATTACAGACGACCGTAACCTGTGAAGTATTTACCCCAGTAACCGCTACGTACGCTATCTACTTTTACGCCAGAGCTTGCTGCTGAAATCATTTGACCGTTGCCGATGTAAATGCCTACATGTGAAATGCCGCGCTTGTATGTGCCGCTAAAGAATACTAAGTCACCTACACGTGGTGAAGATACTTTTGTTGACATATTGTAGTAACCAGCCGCTGTTGTACGCCCAATATTTTTACCTGATTGTTTAAATACATAAGCGATGAAGCCAGAGCAGTCAAAACCTGTAGATGGTGAAGAGCCACCAAATTTATAACGTGTACCTAAATGTTTACGTGCGTTCGTTACGACATTTGAAGAACCTACAGATGATGATGAAGCTGAGCTTGCTTTCGTTGAGCTTGATGCTGATGCTTTTCCTGTTACTTTTAGTTTTTGCCCAACATAAATTGTCGTTGAACGTAAACCGTTAATGTTCATAATATTACGGTATGTTGTGCCGTAACGGCTTGCGATTTTTGATAATGTATCGCCACGCTTTACTGTATATGTAGTAGAAGCTGCTGCCTTTGTTGAAGATGATGTTGATGCACTTGCTGAAGCACCACCGATTTGTAATTTTTGACCAGGGTAAATCGTTGTTGAGCGTAAGCCGTTTTGATTCATAATTGATTGATATGACACGCCGTACTGCTTTCCGATTTTTGATAATGAATCCCCTGATTTTACTGTATATGTTGCAGCTGATGCTGCTGTGACACCTGTAAATGCTAATGTACCACCAAGTGCAATGGCTGTAATTTTCTTTGTGAATGTATGCATATAAAGTTGACCTCGTATGTTTTATTTTTTAATGTTGTTTACGAGATTCATTCTATCCATTTTGTATTACAAACATATAACAAAAATCACGATTTCTTCGATATTGTAGGCACTGGCTACGCGTGGTATATAGCATTTCATTTGTAATATAAGCTTTTAAAATAGCCTTATTAATTCCCTTTATAGAGTGATGTTAAACATACAATTAACTGTATAAAAATCAATACCTAAAAAAAAGAAAATCCCGTAAGAGAAAAATGACACTCTTACGGGATTTTTACAACTTTATTTCAATGCAATACAAATATTTTTCGCTTCTGTAAAGAATTCTAAGCTATGGTGACCACCCTCACGTCCAACACCTGACTTTTTAAAGCCGCCAAATGGTGCGCGTAAATTACGAACGAACCAGCAGTTTACCCAAATCGTACCCGCACGAACATTGTGTGAAATATTATGTGCACGTTTTAAATTTTCAGTCCAAATGATGCTGTTTAAGCCATAGTCTGTACTATTGGCAATTTCAAGTGCTTGCTCATCTGTATCAAATGGAATAATTGTTACTACTGGTCCGAAAATTTCTTCTTGTGAAATGCGAGCTAGTGGATTTTCTTGTACGTAAATGGTCGGTTCTAAATAATAACCTGTTTCTAAACGTTCCGGTAATTCAGGGCGTTTCCCACCATGAATAAGCTGCGAGTTTTCAATTTGAGCAATTTCAAAATAGCTTGTTACTTTCTCATAATGCTCTTGTGATACAAGTGGCCCCATATTCGTTTGTTCATCTTGTGGGTCGCCAACAACTAATTGTTGCGCCGCTTCTTTAAACTTCGCTAAAAACTCATCCATAATGCCACGCTGTACTAAAATACGTGAACCTGCTAAGCAAACTTGACCGGAGTTCATAAAGGCTGCGCGAATCGATTCTGGTACTGCTTTTTCTAAATCAGCATCGTCAAAAATAATATTCGCGGCTTTCCCACCTAATTCAAACGATACTTTTTTCAGCGTATCTGCGCCATTCTTCAAAATTGCTTTCCCTGTAGATGTTTCCCCCGTAAACGAAATTAAATCGACTTCAGGATGTGTCGTCATATATTCACCGGCAGAACCGCCACCGAATCCATGAATGACGTTCACAACACCGTCAGGAATGCCCGCTTCCTTCGCAATTTCACCGAGTAACGATACTGTTAAAGGCGTTGTTTCAGCAGGTTTAATAATCGCTGTATTACCGGTTGCAAGACATGGACCAAGCTTCCATGTTGTCAGCATAAACGGTAAATTCCATGGTGTAATTAATGAAGCAACGCCAACTGGCTCATAACGTGTATAGTTAATATAGTTATCATCCATTGGGTACGTTTCGCCGCCTTGTTGTTCCATAAAGTCTGCGAAAAATTTCAAGTTATGGGCTGCGCGTGCAGGATTCCCCATTACTGAAGCGGCTGTCGTTGTCGCTAACACATCGTCATCCTTTTTAAAGACGCAGCCCATAAGCTCCAAATTTATATCTGATACAGCGTGGCGTTGTGGTGACACGATATAACGTGATGAAGACGAGTTATCCGCAATTACATCTGGTAATGTGAAGTTGAAATTTAAATAACGGCTATCAATAATCTCCATTGCTGCTGTCACGTAATCCGTTGCGTCTAATACGTCCGCTACCGTGACAACCGGTCCGTCTAAATCTTTTTTTAACACGAAGGCAATTTCAGGCTCGATTTTTGCATGAATAAACGGTGCCATTAAAATCGGCTCATCCGGCGCCAGTAACATATTTTCAAACAACACGCCATAAGAAGGCTCATATACGCCCATCATTTGTTGTTTTGCTTTACTCGTTAAACCTAGCTTCCACCCGGAAAGCTTTGTTTGTTCTTCTGTTATTTTTCGCTCGATTAATGCCTCTTGAATATCATAGGCGACCTCAATCGTTAACTCTGGATAGTCATCTACAAACTTCTTAATTTCTTGGCGGTGTTTTTCCGCTTCGAATAAAATTGTTGTAATTTACCTCATGCGGGAGTAATGCGCCCGCTGAGTCCGTGACGTAAATAATTTCTGCACCGTAGCTCTCCATTTTTTTCGCTTCTTCCACGAGTTTAGTTGTTGGTGCCATATGTGCCATCATTAAAAAGCCAACCGTTTGCAAGTCCATTTCTCGACTTAGTTGAATATGTTGTTTCGAGACGTCTGCTTCTGTAATTTGTAATTTGTTAATGCTGAGCCTGTTGCGACCATTTTGGATCCGCTTACAATTAAGCCTTTATCCGTTTCTTTCTCAACGCGAATGAAAACATCCCCGACTTCATGTACGTCTTTATTACGGTCTACTGGTGGATTCACAATCGCATGATTGAAAAACCAGTTCTTTTCTTGTGCTTCCTTATACCAGAACTTTGCATTTTCAGAATATGGCGCATAGTACTCTGGATTGCCCCCTAGCGTCGCTAAAAACGATGCTTTATAATCCGGTGTACGTCCCATTTGGCCATATGTAAGCTTTGTCCATTCAGCAATCGCATCACGAGATTCGATTAAATCTTGTGCCGATTTTGACGCTTTGAAATATTTGAATGTGTAACCGCCGCTACCTGTATCGGTTTCCGTTGTTAAAACATCTTTATATTTCGGGTCATGTAGCGCATCGTATAATCGTGCAATTGAACGTGCGGAATTTCGAAACGCCGGATGATTCGCAACATCCTTGACTTTTTCACCGTCCAACCAAATTTCGCGGTCATCTTGCAAGCTGTCTAAATACTCTTGTCCTGTTAATGGCTTTGTTGTCGGTGCTTGTTGTTCTTTTTGCATTACCATATTTCTTTGCCCCCTTCGCAATTGTTCCCATCCCACAAGCAAGTTGCTGTTGTATTGGTTAAACTCACTATAAAAAGAACTGAATTTTCTGTTAATTAATTTTTTGTATAGTCTTTTCTCCGTTCACTATACAAACTATAAAGTAGAGAATAACCGCATTACATAGTTAAAAATAGTTTTTTACAGCAATTATTTTTTATACATCTATTTTTAACGACTCTCTTTCTCACATATGATAAGCTATCAGTACGTGTTGAATTTAAAAGGAGTGAAACATCATGAACTTACAATATCCATTAGGGATGTTTTCTTATGAAGGAGCATTAACACAAAACGTTATTCATACATGGATTGATGAAATCGAAGCTTTGCCACGTGTGTTACGTGAAGCAGTTAACGATTTAACAGACGTCCAACTCAATACACCCTATCGTCCAGGTGGCTGGACAGTACGCCAAGTTGTTCATCATCTTGCCGATAGTCATATGAACGCCTATATTCGCTTTAAACTGGCATTAACCGAGGAAGCACCCACAATTAAACTATATGATGAGGCGAAGTGGGCTGTACTACCCGATGCAGAACTTCCGATTGATGTGTCTTTGTCATTATTAGCGACCTTGCACTTACGCTGGACAACGGTGCTGCGAAATTTAACGGAGGAAGATTTGCACAAGTCATTTATCCATCCAGAAAATGGTCCAGTATCACTCGCTAAAAATATTGGGCTGTATGCTTGGCATGGTAATCATCATGTTGCCCATATTCAAGCGCTGCGAAAACGTCAGAAATGGTAAACGCGTCCGCTATGTGGCGTAGCACCAAAAGCACAAAAAAATCCTTTAGCAGTGGTCGTTGCTAGAGGATTTTTCTTTTTATCTCAAATTATTTTAAAAATGAATCGCCTGTACCGCATAATAAAATTGCAGTGCTAATTGGCATTGGAAGCGCCCATCGCCTGTTTTAATGTCCACACTTATAAGTGACTCAATTTTTTCAATACGATAGCGTAAACCTGGTAACGATAAATTTAACTGTTTTGCGGTTTTATTCAAATTCCCATTATGCTCAAAATAGATTTGTAATGTATAAAGGAGTTGGGCATCTTGTCGTTGGTCATAATCTATTAATGCACCGATAACTGTTTCATAATAAGACACCAGTTGCGAAGGATCTGCCCTTTGTAAAAAGAGGAGGACATGCTGCATTTCCTCATAATCAATCAACGACTTGCACACGCTTTTTTGAACAATGTGCAAGGAAATTGCTAAGCTTCACTGCCTCTTCATAACTCGTACGTAAATCCGCTAATGAGCGTACCGTTCTTCCTACGCCAAAATAACCTTGATTTTTTTGGAAACGCTTTCTCGAAATCGTACACACAAAGCTCTGCGACTTCTCTAGCACGATGAATCGTTTCTTGTACTAACAGTATAAGCTCATTTTTCATAATAAATAGATCATTGACATGCTTTTCTAAAGATAAGTACTGTTCATATACATCTGCTACGTCGCTCTTTAATACAACTACTCGAAATGGTTCAGTAAAATTAATACTAAATAGCTGTGGATCAATATGTTCTAATTTTTGCTGTTGTAATAAAAGTTCAAATGCTTCTGCCTGCTGTTGCCAATTTCGCGTTGCATTGCGTAATGTCACATTAAAATACCATACAAAGATTAGGAGGCTACGTTCCACAATTTGCTTTGTCACTGGATGAATCGGTGTGTCACTAATTAAAATCAATTTCGCATAAACGGTTTGATTACTTTGCACCTTTAAAATTTCTAGATGGCCGTCAATACGTTTTGCTTCGCTATATTGCTTATAAACCGCATTATGTGCATCATCCAACATAACTTGTTCAAACGGATGTCGAATCATACTCCGTTCGGCTACAATACTAATATTTAATTCTTCCGACATTAACATTAATAGTGTTCTTAAGCTTTTTTCTTTTAATAAGCGATTCATAAGTTGTTCATTTAATTGTTCCGGCGGTGCTAAATGTGGTGAACACGCGACGAATGTACAATTGGCATCTTTCCGACCTCGACATGATTCTTCGTAGACCACAATATCTTTCCCATATACAGCACGTAAATATCCTTTTACATAGCCGATAAGTTCCCAGCAAACCGTTTCTTCGCTAAAGCCTAAGTGTTTGACGTGTTCCTCATACTCATATGAATAATACCAACTACCGCGCATATACAACGATTGTTCATCCAACTCCATTTTTTCTGCTTCTACCATAACAGGGCCTGCAAGTGTATGTAATGCTGTTCCTGCCAAAATTAATTCTTCTTTTGTACGCCACGGAAATTCATGCATAATTGCTTTTGCTGCATTATAGCCATTCGAAATACCGTAACGAATCAAAATTGATTTAGCGCGTTCCCCCCTAATGTTTGCACCAAATCTTTACGTAAAAAACCAAGTGATTCTGTTGCTGCAAGAACCATTCTCTTGTTGTTTAATTTAATCATACCGCTTCGTGGGCTTACATCTACAACATGCTCAAACACCAATTTGTTTGCTTTCATTTTTCTATCCCCTTTGCCACTGATAATGTTTATTACGTATTGATATTGTACTATGATTTTGATGCTTACATACAGAGAAAGCCGTTTTCTTTAGTGACCTTGTTTATTTTTATAAATATAAATGTCGGATATTATGATGTATTTACAAAATATTTTCAAATCAACTACATCTTTTTACAGATTGCGTATATATACTTACTGATAACGTAGGTCTTATCCTACGTTTTTTCGTACGCACATTAAAGGAGGATCTCATGACAACTATACACATTTATCATTATGATGCTTTTACCAATACACCACATAAAGGAAATCCTGCGGGCGTTGTGTTAAATGGGGATACACTAACAGATACGGACATGCAACTAATTGCGACGGCTGTTGGTTTTAATGAAACCGCCTTCCCTGTTCATTCAACAGTTGCAGATTTACGTATTCGCTTCTTTACCCCTGGACATGAAATGAATTTATGTGGACATGCGACAATGGCAACCATTTATGCATTGAAAACACGTGGCTATTTACATGATGTGACCACACTGACAATTGAAACAAATGCGGGCATTTTACCAATAACGATTGAAGAACGTACTAATGGCATTTATATAACGATGCAGCATGCCGCACCTCAATTTGAATCATTTAACGGCAACACTGCCCTACTCGCACAATCACTTGGCTTACATGACACGGACATAGCCGATACACTTCCTATTGTCTACGGGAGTACGGGCGTGTGGACATTACTTGTACCAATTAAAGGGCTAGAAGCATTTCAACGGATGTCGCCTGTAAATGCACAATTTCCATCGATCCTTACCGATATGCCAAAAGCATCCGTTCACCCATTTTGTCTAGAAACCTATGACGATACTGCTCATATGCATGCACGCCATTTCTCATCCCCTTATTCAGGAACGATTGAAGATGCCGTTACTGGAACAGCGTCTGGTGTGATGGGTGCTTATTACGCAAATTATATTAATCCAGATGTATCGGCATTATCGCTTACTGTTGAACAAGGACAAGAAATCGGCAAGGATGGTCGGGTTTACGTACATATGAAACGAACACCCGAAAATATGCTTATTCAGATTACCGGAACAGCTGTTTATGTAAAAGAATGGACAATTGAACTAGCGAATTTATGTAAATAAATACAAATATAATATTTCGTTTTTCCTACATTCGAAATTAATGATATAATGTAACAAAAGTATGTAAATTCTTACTTTTGTTACATATTTCTGAATCGAATGGGGTGAAAAATAAGCGATGGAAACATATGCGTTAAATAAATATAATCAATTAAAACGCTCTATTTATTTATTGATTATCCCTTTATTTATGATGACCAATATTTTGTATTGGCTTGTATCACCTAATATCAATCGCTTTATGGAAATCACAGTGCCACCTATCTGCGTATTATTAATGTTACTATGGATTGGTTTTTATAAAAAAATATATGTTTATTATTTAGAAATTTTTTGTGTTTTGTTCACAAGTGTGTATCAGTTAATTCGTGTACAAACGATGGCACAAGAACTCGCTGTCGACCATTTGAATGTTTATATGTTTTGGTCACCCATTTATTATATTCTAGTGTTTATCGTACTTGAACGTAATAAAGCACTTTATATGTCACTTACCATGCTCGGGGCGATCATGATACTCACATGGCCGTTAGCTGGAACTGTGCGTGCACATGATATTTTTATTCAATACTACGTTAGTACACTTATTTATATTATCGTTGTGTTTTTCTTCCGTACAATTGTTAGTGCGTATCTCGGATCCGCCATGCTTGTGAAAAATGCATACTATGATTACTTAACAAATATCGGCAATCGACGCTCCATCGATTATTGGCTTGATGACGCACTTGAGCATCAACAACCGTTTTCGATTATTTATTTTGATACTGACCATTTCAAAAAAATTAATGATGTGTACGGTCACGATGTTGGCGACCAAGTATTAAAGGAGATTGCGGTGCTTGTCTCGAATGCATTAACACCAAGTGATGACTTTGGACGCTGGGGTGGCGAGGAATTTTTAATTGTAGCACGGCAACGACCTTTACAAGACGCTGTAGCTCTTGCAAAAACGCTACGCCAGCAAATTGACCTTCACTCATTTCAACATGTGGAGCATATTACATCGAGCTTTGGTGTCACAACATCAACCGCAGGCGATTCCTCTAAAAGTTTATTAAAACGGGCTGATGAAGCGCTCTATATTGCCAAAAATAGCGGGCGTAATCTCGTTGTCTATTATGATGCAGCAATGCCGGAAACAGAACATTATATTGAAACGACTTAAACGACATCCTTATTTTTTATTTTTAGACGTAAAAAAGAGCATTGGAGAATAATCTCACAAATGCTCTTTTTCTTATGCTAAATAGCTACCTATTTATTACTTATTCAACGTTACCTTCCCATGCCAACATACCGCCATCCATATTTGTTACATCGAAACCATGTGCCGCTAAAAATTGCGTAGCTTGGCCACTGCGACCACCTGAACGACAAATCATAATATACGGTGTCTGTTTATCTAATTCATGCATACGGAACTCTAATAAACCAAGCGGAATATGTGTAATGCCTGGAATATGACCTGCTGCTACCTCATCGACTTCACGTACATCAATTAAATGCAATGTTTCTCCTGCTTGTAATTTTTGTTGTAATTGTTCAGTTGTAATTGTTTTCATCAGTTTTAACTTCCTTCATATGCGCTCATGCCACCACGAACGTTTGTAATATTTGTATAGCCTAGTTTTTTTAACTTGCCACATGCTTGCTTGGAGCGCATACCACTTTGGCAAATAACAACAATTTCTTTATCGTTCGGTAACTTCGAAAAATCCGAACCAAGAGGCATATTTTTAAATTGCTGTAAACCACGTGCTCGGTATTCTCCTGCTGTACGTACATCAATAAATACTTTGTCTTTATCATTGATGATTGTTTTTAATTCCTCTGTTGAAATCGTTTTAATACCTTTTGTCGGTATCATACGCCAAATTAAAAATGCAATTAATAAACCAATCAAAATCCACGTTTCCATCTGTCACCTACATCATGAAGAGACTTCATGCCTTTCTTTTTTACCTATCAGGGTATTATTTTCTCTAAAAATAAAAGCTTAGCGACTTTTTAACAGTAAGTCCACCGCCTCATTCATCAAATTATGTTGCATTGATGCATTCACAGTGACTTTCGCCTCGTATTGCACGCTTTCAACTTGTTTAACTCCTCTTTAACATGCTAACCCCATACTACTACCCCTATAGGTATATGTCAATTATTTTTCTCGCAAAAAGACGTGCCCGAAAGTAATTTCCAGACACGTCTTTTTATTTCATCATTACAATAATTTCTTTACAAGTTGTTGCAAGTGTTCCTTACCAATTCATTCTATTTCTTCAGCTTGTACATTTTAAATAACCGTTATTGCCATCGATTATTTAAAATTGTATTGCGTCATAATCGGCTCACGCTGTTGTGCTTGATCTTGATAATATTCGTATAAGCAAATCCCTAAAAATGAACCTGATACATTCGCCACATTCGTATAGCCGTTATGATTTAACGCCATCACCGCATTGTAACTACGTTGCGCTGAACGACATGATACATAAACCGGTACATCTTTTGGCACTTCTGCCATCCGCTCACGCAACTCGCCTAACGGAATATTCACCGCCCCTTTTAACGCACCTTGAGCAAATTCAGCACGTTCACGTACATCAAGTATATATGCGCCTTGCTCGACTAAACTACGTACTTCATGCACGCGTACTTGCTTAAAGCGTCCTGCCATTAAGTTTGTCGCAACAAGTGCTGCGATATTCACAACGTCTTTTGCTGTTGAGAACATTGGTGAATACGATAATTCAAGCTCTTTTAAATCCTCAATCGTACCGTTCATCGTAATGAGTGTTGCGATAACATCAATACGTTTATCGGCATTACCTTTTCCAATCGCTTGTGCCCCTAATACACGTCCAGTCGGCACTTCATATATTAATTTAAAGTGTAGTGGATTACTTGATGGCATTAAGCCGACTTTATCCGGTGCAATGACATACACCGCTTCCACTTGTAAGCCAAGTTGCTGCGCTGTACGTTCATTTAAGCCCGTCGCTGCCGCTGCGTAATCAAACACTTGAATACTTGATGAACCAATAACCCCTTTATTCGTTACAGGGATACCATACATATGGTCCGCTACTGCGCGCGCTTGTCGTTGCGCAGGCCCAGCTAACGCCAGACGTACTTTTTTATGCATTAAGCGGTGATACACTTCAATCGCATCGCCGACCGCATAAATATTCGGGTCATTTGTTTGATAGTTTTGGTTGACGTGAATCGCACCTGTTTCTCCAATTGTTAAGCCTGCTTTTTCAGCAAGCATCGTTTCCGGACGCACGCCAATCGCTAATACGACAATATCCGCGTTAATTTCCGTACCTGAGTTTAGCCCGATTGTTGTCGGTGTAATGTTTGCTAAACCATCTCCAACAATTAGATCAACACCTTTATCAACCATTTCCTTATGCAAAATTTGTACCATATCTTCATCAAACGGTGTCAAAATTTGTGGCGCAAACTCAACAAGTGCAACATTACGACCAGCTAAACGTAAATTTTCTGCTACTTCGATACCGATAAAGCCACCGCCAATAACCGCAATATTTTGTGCGTCACGCTCTACAATGGCTGTATGCAAACGCTCAATATCGACAACATTTCGCACCGTAAATACATGCGGTAAATCCGTCCCCGGCAAATTCGGCACAATCGGACTTGCACCTGGTGACAACACAAGCTTATCGTATGATTCTGTTGTCACCTCACCTGTTTGTGTATGCTGAACAGTTACCGTTTTTTCCTCACGATTAATCGCAATGACTTCACTATTTACACGCGCATCAATATTATGCTTCACTTCGAACGATTCCGGTGTCATCATTAATAACTTTTTACTGTCTGCTACGACGCCACTTAAATAAAATGGTAATGAACAGTTTGAGAATGATACATGCGGCCCTCTCTCAAACATTACAATTTGTGCTTGCTCATCTAAACGACGAATACGTGCAGCAGCAGATGCGCCACCTGCTACGCCACCAATAACAACGACTTTTTTCATCTTAAAAAGCCTCCTCTTTTAATTAACAATATTCACTTCAATATTATACCCCTGAAGGTATGTGGTCAACTGAATTTTATTGAAAACACGATACTTCCTCACCTGGAGCGACTAATTCTACTTTTATACGATCTGGGCCTTCAAAATAAACAGCATAATGATGCGGTCCACCAGCAAATGGATGGCGCTCTTTATATAAAATCGATACGCCCTTTTCTTGTAAAGCCTTTGTTAATTCATCGACATGTGCGCGCGATTCTGCATGAAATGCCAAATGGTTCATCCCGACACGACTTCGATGATACGGAATCTGTAAAAATCGCTCCTCTACTTGTACAAACACAATATACGTATTCTCTAGCTTCCAACTACACCCTTGCGTCCACTGTTGATACTGTTCATAGCCTAGTGACTCTAAAAGCCAGCCCCAAAATCGTGTCGAACGCTCTACATTCGACACATAAAGTTCGATATGATGAATCAACCCTCGTGTCATATAATCTCCCCTTTTCATTTTCAGTATACATAAATCAGATATTATGCGCAGAATGCCTATCTACATCATAAAAAACCTTCCCCACAATAAGCGGGAAAGGTTGCTTAGTTAAAATGTAAATTTCTCAATAACCGGCTCATACGTTTCAAACGCATCTGCTGGAATTAAGCTACGTTGGAATACTGTTAATTGTTGTGCAGCTGCTTCAAATGCGCGGTCCACAATTTCGTATACATCAATATTTACTGTTGCAAGACCATGTTCAGCTTTTAATGCTTCACCTAATTGTTGCATTGCCGCGTCATCTACTGGCGCGTTCACTGTTTCTAGTAACACACGAATGTTTGCTGTATCACCATCAAATGTTGTAACAGAAAGGCCACCTTCAATAGCGGCTTCAACATCATCATTGACAGCCATCTCTTTATTTACTTGTTCATAATCGATGTCCATTTTATAATCTTTTGCGATAAATTCGTAAATATAACCTGTTTCATCAGCTTGTACTGTTCCTTGGAAATCACCTGATAATGGACGTTTATTTAAATTTGACCATGTAATTGTAAATGGTTCGCCGTACTGCTGTTCTAAATCTGCTGTTACAACCTCTTTTGTATCATCCATTTGCCATTTTGCAATGAAAATAGCCGCCGCCATTAAAATAATTGAAACGACCATACCAATCGCGAAAACACGGCTACCTTTAGAGGATAATTTTTTTGGGTTTGCTTTTACTTGCCCCATGCTTCTTGCCTACCTTCTTCGTTATATTTCATTATGATCCCATAATAGTTCGTTCTCAATTATAGCTCACTCTGTTAGAGCGTTCAAATGGACGCGCTCATTAAATTGTGACAGCTTTACGTCTGAAAGGTTTTGTTCTCATAATTGTTGGAAGTTCGGTACAATAGACATAAGTTGAGGTGATGGAAATGATAATGGCGTTAGCGACAGCAGCAACCGTTTTACTTGCACTCTTACCAATTATTTTTCTTGTATTATTAGGTCGAAAAAAAACGTAGCGGATGCTTGCGCCCGTTACGTTTTTTTGCCTTATAATAATGCTTCCCAGCGGTCTATTTCTTTTCGAACAATTGGGGCAACTTTTGTACCCAACAATTCAATCGATTTCATAACATCTTCATGTGGCATTGAGCCAACCGGTGTATGCAACATGAAACGTGTAATGCCTACTTCTTTGCGCAGTAAAATAATCTTTTCTGCGACGGTTTCAACATCGCCAACATATAAAGCGCCGTCAATACTTCTTGCAAAATCAAACGTTTCATGCGTATATTCGCCCCAACCGCGCTCCTTGCCAATCCCATTCATCGAGCGTTGTAGGGGTGGGAAAAACTTTTCAATCGCTTCTTCCGTTGTATCGGCAATAAAACCGTGTGAGTGTGACGCCACCTGCAATGTATTTAAATCATGCCCTGCCTGCGCCGCTGCTTCATAATAAAGTTCAACCATGCGCGCAAAATACAACGGGCTTCCCCCGATAATGGCTAACGTTAATGGTAAGCCTAATTGTCCAGCACGAATAGCCGATTGCGGTGTACCGCCACTTGCAATCCATACTGGAATTTTTTCCTGTACCGGACGTGGGTAAATGCCACGCCCCTCAATAGATGGACGGAATTTCCCTTGAGAATGGACAATTTCATGGTCACGAATATTGAGTAATAGGTCTAATTTTTCGTTAAAGAGCGCATCATAATCTTGTAAATCGTAACCAAACAACGGGAATGACTCGATAAATGAACCACGCCCTGCCATGATTTCTGCACGACCATTACTTAATCCGTCAAGCGTCGCAAACTCCTCGTAAACGCGTACTGGGTCATCTGATGACAGTACCGTTACTGCACTCGTTAAACGAATGTGTTTCGTTTGCATCGCAGCAGCTGCAAGGACAACAGCTGGTGCTGAAGCCGCATAATCTTTTCGGTGATGCTCACCAACACCGTACACATCGAGCCCCACTGCATCGGCAAGTTTAATTTCTTCAACAATTTCTCGTAAACGCTCCGCATGCGTTGGCAAATACCCCGTACCAATATGCGGCGTCGTTTCAGCAAATGTCGTTAATCCAATTTCCATCCTAAAAAACCTCCTTGTCAACGATTAGCATGAATATATCACGAATTCGAGATAATTTCAAATAATGTCATCGGATATGAATGATACAAAACAAGATAAAGTGGCACGAGAAATATCGACATTTCTCATACTACTTCCTCGCTTATTTCCATTGCAGGTGAACAACAACCTGCAATGGAAGCATCCTCTAAATCTTCTGCCGATGACGATGAACGCACCGCAACTGATAGTGCCTCATCTCCTGTTTCATACTTTAGCTGATGATACGCAGCTATTATTTCTTCTGCCATATTTATTGGCAGTGGCGCAGCTAAAAATGCTTCTAAAAAGCCCGCATCTTGCCAATCAAATTGGTAGGTTGTCATGAATTCTACTAATGTTTGTGCCTTAATCACAAAACCTGTTGGAATTTGAACTCCCTGTTCATACAGATGTGATAAATGCAATGCTTTCGAGCCAATCTCCATTGGCTGTTCTGTATGTGCTTGTTGTAAAGAAATTGTAAACACGACATTAACTCCTTCCAAAAACATCAACTTAAACTAAAAAATGGTATATAATTTCCTCATTAAATCTCAATTTGTTAAACTTTGCAAATACAATTTGTTAAATAATTATTAAAATTATCCTATTAGATTGCTTTAATTTGTTATTTATGAAAGTAATTATATCTATTAATAAATATTTTTGTTTAAATATTATTTTTTTAATTTTCCATGTTAATAACAGATAGTAAGACCTATTTATTGATAAAAAATACGAAAAAGCATATGTAGCGGAGTTTAACTGTGCAAGAAATGTGGCATTCAGTCATTCTCTTCATTTCGAAAAGCACAGGACCGAGCAACAGAAAATTTCTTTGGCAAGGCAGATGTGACAAATATCGTGTTTGCCTTAAGCCGTGCCTGCGAAACGCGTCCGCTATGTAGAGTAGCGCCTAAAGCAGAAAAAATATCCTTCAGCAGTTATCGTTGCTGAAGGATATTTCTTTTTGTCCCAATCTTAATCTTTTTTTCTTCACTTCACTTGCTCAAATGCTTCTTTCACAATATAGTACGACTGTTTTAGACGTTCTTTACTTGGTGGGATATCCCACTTTTCCCACGTATATGGGGCAAGTGCTGGAATTGTACCATTTGACGCAGCCGGCATAGCTTCAGCAACATCACCTTGTTCATCTAATAACACGACACCGGTATAAATCTCATCCACTTGTACAGCCGCTTCTCGCCCGTTTGTATAAAAGTCGCCCATAAATTCACGTTGCCCAGGGTCACGTGCTTGAAACATTTGCCATGGAATACGCAGTTCGATCGTATCGTCATGCCATGAATAGTCGACCATTGAATTATAGTCTTCATGTTCGGGGTTGCCATTTCCTTTTGTTAACGCACCCGTTTCGTATTGACTAAACGGTAAGAGCTCTCCAGTGGCTGGTACTGTTAATTGCTTATTTAATACAAAGTCAATCGTTGTAAAATCGCCACTATCTTTCGTTGGATTCGGCATTTTGTTCGGAATCATCGGTGGCTTCACTTCCACTGCATATAAATAGTTATAAAAGTCATAATACGTATCCATCGTAATACGAGACTGCCCTGTATTTGTCATTTCGACAACAAATTCTAACGGGTTTGTAAATACCGTATTTGGAATGGACGTTGCTGTCGTATTGCCTTGCCCTGGTACGGTGTCAAAGACAATGCGTGCCTGCCCATTTTTCAAGATATCGCTTTGAAGCTTGACGTACATATATGCTTCATCATGGGTAATGCGCATTTGCGATTGCTCGGATTCGTAAAGTGGTTCAATGTTTTCCCAATCGCTCGTATCGTCGTCCACTTTAATTTTCATTGTTTCAAACGCAAGTAAGCCGAAATGCTGCTCACTCGTTTGTTGGTTAGACCAATACGGTCGACGCTCAGGATGGTCATAATCCATCGTGTTCCATGTACGTTTAAACCATTCATCTTGCCATGTAAATACAAGGCCACCTAAATAGTCCTCTGCCATAATGTCTTCAAATAAGCTCACTAAATACTTCCCTTGGTCTTCTTCCGACACGCCACCTTGGTCCCAACCATACACATTACGGTGCGTTTTCCCACGAGACGATGGGATACCAAACTCGGCAATTAATACCGGCATCGTTGGGTGTACACTGCGTAACTCATGTAAATAGCCCGCATAGCTATTTTTATTACCACGATGGTCTACATAATTTAATAAGTTTTCATCATAGTTTAAAAAGTCTGGATAGTACGGATACACATGATAAGAAGCAAATTGTCCCGTTATTTGTGCATCCCCCTTTAAAAAGATTTTATTCGGGTCTACACCGACTAAATCTTCCGTTTGAGGGTTCGGCTCATACGGATGGTCTAAAATATCGGTTGTTACCCAGTTTGTAAAGCTAATCGGACGAATCCAATGATAATGTTCCGCTTCATAGGTTAAAATATAATCCATTTGTGCTGCAAGCCAATGCTCGAATGGTGCAGCGCCTTTTGTTTCAGTATATGTTCCTGTATATTCACCGATATTGGCATGCTTCTCATTCGTACCGACAACCATATCTTGGAACCATTCAATACCAATAATCCAGCCCAAAATATATTCAGAAACATCCGCATCATACATCCCTGATGCATGACCGACACGTGTTGGTACATACGCATTGCCATGAATTACATCCACAATCGTACGCATTTCTTCTTGGAATCCTTCTAGTGGCTCTGTTGAGAAGGCGTCGAGAGACTCAACAAGTTGTTCCTCGTTAATCCATACACCGTGCATAATGAGTAACGGCTCTTCTGCTTGTTCATTAAATGATTTTAACGCATTATAAAATCCAGTTGGCTGCAATGTATATACACGAACGGTATTACTGTTCATCTCCGCAATTTGCTCGAACCAACGATAGTATTCTTCTTCGGTAATCGCTGCTTCTCCAGGGAAGTAGCCAGGTTTCCCCATCCCTAGGTTCACACCTTTAATCGGAATGGCTTGCCATGAACCATCTGCATGCTGTACTTCAAATGCGTTGCCAGCAATGCGCGCATTATGATGTAAGTCTTGCGGCACAGCAACTTCTTCCACTTCTTTTGCTTCAAAGTCCTCTAAAATCTTTGAAACAAGTGGCACATATGTCGTCCAGTAAAAGGCATCATCTGCAAAGTATTGCATAAATTTATACAATGTTGGCGTACCAATAAACTGATAAAAGGCAGGAACCGTTTGAATATCATTATAGTCTCCTGCAAAATAATACGACGTTGCATATTGGCGGTCTTTCCCAATAATTGCGGCAAATTGTTGTGGGACACCATGCTGTTCAAGCAATTGTTCCCCTTTTTCCGTTAATGACCAATCGTACGTTGCATACGTTGTGGCACTCGGATACGCACTTACAATATCGAACCAATAATTATAGTTCGCACTATCCGTTAAGCCGAATTGCTCTTTTCCTGCCTCGGTAAACTGTAGCGCAATGCCCGCTTCATCGACATGCTCATCTAATTCTAAAACAAATAGCTCCTCAGTAAAATCATTGACGATGACGAAGCCACCACCTTCATATGTCCACGTATCACCATATTCACTCACAATCCATTGTGGAATTTCTTTGTTTTTGTCAAAGTCTAACTCATCAAAATAACGGCCAACCCAGCCGTCCCAATTGACGCCCATAAACTCCATCATTTCACTACGCACGTCACCAAATGTCGGCGAGGCAAATGAATTGTACTCCGCTAACAATAGGCTTTTTTCTTCCATACTTAAACGGCTAATCATACTTTGCCATTCTTCTAGCGCTAAACCACCGTACACTTTTTCTGAACGTTCACCTAAACGCTCAGTGTCATCCTTTTGTAAATCATCTTCAAAAACACCGTACGTATCCGCTACATAAATGACATCATAATCGCTATAATCTGTCGGCAAATCACGTACCGTAATAGCGTCACCAGCTTCATTCGGCACAGCGCCGAAATAATGGCGTGCCTCATCATACATATCACCGTCTAACGTATACTTTTCATAGTTCAGTAGCCATGTCAGCCCTAAATGCTCCCGATACGTTGGCTTCGGTACACTTTTATCAATAATGGCAATTTGCAGTGGTGTGTCACTGCGCAAATGCCAAAGTACAAATGGTGTGCCAATCAGTAATAGCACGATTAAAATACCGAGATACACTTTTTTCACACTTTTTGCTCCTTCGTGCTAGATTCTTTCGAAATACCTTTTCTCTCCATATTGCCCCATTCTTTACGTCCTAAGAAGAAATGAACAAATCCTTCTAAACGCCAAATTAATGTTAATGGACGATACCAGAAAATTTCTGTTAGTGCGAGCACCACGACACGCGATAATTCGCGCGCACTCGGATAACGATCCAATGTCCATGCTTCAAAGAGCACAGCAATGGCTGAAAACAGCGAGCCGTAAATCACGAACAATAATAATAATAGCAATGCCACTTCGTAATAAACACCGCCTAAAAAATAGGCACAAATGACATAAATATAACCGCCTAATTCAATAACAGGTCCTAAACATTCAATCAGCCAAAAATAAGGGAACGATACAAGCCCGACACCGCCGTATTTTGGATTAAGTGTCATCCGGCGATGCTTCCATAAACTTTCAAGAAGCCCTTGATGCCAACGTCGACGTTGTTTGCGAAGCACATTGAGCGATTCGGGTGCTTCCGTCCAACAAACCGGATCAGCCACAAATTCTATGCGCTTATCATCATCCGTTTCTTTTAAATGGCGATGCAGTTTTACAACAAGCTCCATATCTTCACCAATTGTACTGACGGCATAACCACCAACGTCAATGACATATTTTTTCGAAAACACACTAAATGCGCCTGAAATAATTAATACTAAATTAAAGCGACTAAATGCAATGCGCCCCATTAAAAAGGCACGTAAATATTCAATAATTTGCATGACAACAATTGCGTTTTTCGACATCATTTGTTGCTTTACGGTACCAAGTTCCATATCAACACCATTGGCAATGCGCACATTGCCACCTACTGCAATGACTTCGCCGTTTGATTGCATAATCGGTTTCATAATGCGTACAAGCGAGTTAGCATCTAAAATCGAATCGCCATCAATCGAGCAAAAATACGGGTATTTCGAGACATTAATCCCTGCATTTAGTGCATCTGCTTTACCACCATTTTCTTTATCTACTAAAATACAGTTTTGATAAATGGTCGATTGATACAGTTGAATAATCTCTTTAGATGGAATTTCTTTACGCACAATGCGCTGAATTGGTACCATTTGAAAGGCTTCAATAGCCCGCTGTAACGTTTGGTCTTTTGAACCGTCATTAACAATAATAATCTCCACTTCAGGGTAGTTTAAATTCAACAATGAATGGACGCTATCGACAACGCCTATTTCTTCATTATAAGCTGGCACAATAATCGAAATCGGCTTCGAGTACATCGCATTTAAATGCACTTTCTCGTAATCGCTTTTATCAAGCCCTTGCTCTTTGCGTAGCCGCTTTAATGCATAAATTAACATCATGACATACGAACTGATGACGATTAGCATATACACTAAAATAAACGAGCCAAAAAACAGCATCAAATATTCAATAATTGTTCGTATCATGTCATCACCTTCGCTAGCATTTCTTGTGCAATATCTTTTGTGAAGGCATCCTCAGAATGAAGTGCTAAGTCTTCTAAAAATGCCCCTCCACCTTTTTGCAACGCAATTGTTTCGGCAGCTTGTTTGCGCACCCACCAATTGCGGTCTTGAATCAGTACACGCAATAAACTTTTACTATGCGACAACGGTACATACCGTAAAATTTTCGCTAACATTAAGCGCTCTTCCCAAATTGCAGAGCGGGAAAAAGGAATATATATTGATACATCACTCACCCAGTTAAAATTATTCAATCCTTTTAACGCGCGAATGCGTAATTCAATATCATGCGAGGTCAACGCACGTTCTAATATAGGCATATACGCAAAATCTTTTACTACGCCTAATGTATCAATTAAGGCATATTGTTTAATTTTTTGTGGCAGTTCCTCATAACGCTCGGCAATTTCAAGTAAGAGAGTTGGCTCAATCATTGTAAAAATACGGCGGTATTCAAATTCAGAAAAGGTCACTTCATTATTAGTGAATAATCGCTCGGTAAAGTAGTGAGGGTCAAACAGTGCTATTGCCTGAAGTAAAATGTAGCGCTCTTCTTGCGTCGGATTTTTCTCATAATAATCCACGCATTTCGGCAACAACGTATCAATCTGAAAATCTACAATGCGCACGATAGCGTTCATGCGATAACTCCATTTGCGTACCGTCATCATCTTGCCGTAATAATTATATAAGTACTTTTTGGCGAAATATGTGATTTTCTCATGAATATACGTATTCGATACGTGGTCAACATACGCGAGTAAAATTTCTTCTACCGCTACAAATTCACCCTTTTCCTTTGGGACAAGTGCTTTGTCAAATGGTTCGTTCAACACTAAATAGTTGTACCATTGCTGTTCATATTGCGCCATATAGGCTTCTTTTTCTGCAAGCACTCGATTTTGCTGCGAGCGCTTATACAGAACATAACCCATTAACAGCACTAACAAGAAAACAAGTAGCCCAATAATATTTACTAACACCGTAATGGACACACTCATAGCCATAACCTCTCAAAGGTACGTTCAATTTGTGCCTCAAATAGACGGAGATTAAACGGCTTCACTAAATACTCATCGACACCGCTCTTATACGCTGAAATCATATCCATCTCTGACATGCGGCTCGTCATCATATAAATGATAAACTTTCGCTGATTGGGCATATGTCGTAAATGATGCACGACCGCCATACCATTTTTTCGCGGTAAAATATCATTTACAATGACTAAATGTAAATGTGACGACACATAAAAATCAGACTGTAAAAATTCATAGCCATCCGCAAACACCGCAATTTCTAACGAGAAATGTTTCAGTTGTAAACGTTCTAGCTCCGCATATAATACTTGGCGAAAAATCGGATTCTCTTCAATGACACTCACTTTCACCGTTTCCTGTGTCGGTTGTTGATACGCATTATTCGAATAAATAAACCACGGTTCTCGTTGCTTCTTTAATTTAGCAACAGCCGCGTCAATCACCGCGTCTAATGATACATCAGATGTACGAATATCGGTAATGTGTGCATGTATCATTGCACCTTCATCATATTCCTTATAGCGCTCAAAAATGCGGCGTAAAAATGCGGTTGCTTCCTGCTCACCACTTTGTGTTAAAAGCACACCAATAAACCCTTCATGCTCCACCATAAACAACGTATCATTTTGACGAATTTCTTGCGATAAGAAGTGTGGCAATGTTTCATTGGCGGTCAATGTTTCAATCAGTAATACTGAAATGCTCGACTTTGTTCGAGCGATATTCGCTTTTAATAAATTAAATAATCGGCTCGTTACATCGAGCGCCAATATTTCTTTAAATTGCTTTAACAATTGATTATTCATATACAACATCCTCATAAAAATTTTGCTAGCAATACAATGTGTTCCGCTCATTAATAAATAACATTTTTTAGTATACTTCTTTTCCAATGCCATTGCATGTATGACAAAAGCACGTTGTATTGTAATATATTCTTTTACCCTTCCCATTATTTTTTCACACATACTTTTGTATGATTAATTTCGCCACCCTATATATATATAGTCCTCTATTTCTTTTAAAATCGCAATTCCCACATTATATTTATACTTTTCCCTTAAAAATCCTTATTACGTTACAAAATAAGATTGACATAAAAAGAAAGTGATAGGAGAAATTTTAGCTTTTCTCCTACCACTCTTTATGTTCAATATTTCTTTCGATTACGAAAGTTTTATTTTTTTACGTTATCGTCTGTGTGATGGAAATCATCGCCCCAGCACTCTAAATCTTCTAATCCTTCAACATTCTTTTTATAGAACACAGGATTTTTCCCTGCTTTACGTTGCACCATATAATCATCAATGACTGGTTTTGCAACTTTCCATAACAGTAAAATTGCGATTAAGTTAATAAATGCCATAACAGCCATCGATACGTCTGCTAAGTCCCACACAATTTGTACTTTCGCCACCGAGCCAAATAACACGAACCCGACAACAAATAGACGGAAAACATTTAAGATTACTTTGTTTTCTTTTAAAAACTCCATATTTGTTTCGCCGTAGTAGTAGTTACCAATAATCGTTGTGTATGCAAATAAGAATACCGCGATCGCTAAAAAGATGCTTGCCCATTCGCCTAAACTATCGACTAATGATAGTTGGGTTAAGTTGACAGATGCTGCATCAGACGCACGATATGCGTCGCTTAATAACACAATTGCCGCTGTCGCTGTACATACTAATAATGTATCAATAAATACACCTAAAGATTGGCTTAACCCTTGTTTTACAGGGTGAGAAACAGCTGCTGTTGCTGCAGCGTTTGGCGCTGAACCAATACCAGCTTCATTCGAGAATAGCCCTCGCTTAATCCCTTGTAACACAGCTGCACCAATCATTCCGGCAAATGCTTCTTCAAACCCGAATGCTGATTTGAAAATAAGTAAAAACACACCTGGCAATTCTTTAAAATTCACAATCATCACGATAATCGCCACAATGATGTAGGCAATTGCCATTACTGGTACAACAGTTTGCGTAATTGTCACAATACGCTTTAGTCCACCGAAAATAATAGTCGCTGTCATCACAGCAAGTATAATACCGACAACAGTTCGGTCAAAGCCGAAACTTTCCTCAAACGCAATCGTAATTGTATTTGCTTGTACAGCGTTGAAAACAAAGCCATATGTAATCGTAATAACAATCGCAAACACAACGCCTAACCAACGCTTTTTAAGTCCACGTTCCATATAATACGCTGGACCACCACGGAAAGCACCTGTTTTTGCATCGCGTGTTTTATACACTTGCGCTAACGTACTTTCAATTAATGATGAACCTGCACCAATCAAGGCAATCATCCACATCCAAAATACTGCACCAGGTCCTCCTAATGCAATTGCTGTTGCAACCCCAGCAATATTCCCTGTACCAATACGAGAAGCTGCTGAAATTGTAAATGCTTGGAACGGTGAAATTCCTTTTCGTCCGTCCGCGTCTACCTCTGCTTTTTCCGTAATCGTCTTAAGCATGTCCGGGAATAAGCGGAACTGAATAAATTTTGTTTTAATCGTGAAAAATAATCCAATTCCCACAAGCACATAAATTAATAAGTATGTGTAGAGAAAGTGATTAATATCACCAATAATTGCTGAAAATATCTCCATTGTTTCCCTCCTTTTGATTTCATACTATGCATTCTTTTCTATTTTACATGACATTTATTCATTGTTTCAATGTACGATGAAATGTCCATTTCTTTCAAAAATTCTCTTTTTAAAAACTATTCTGTTACTTTATCTCTTTTTTCGTTCCCTATTTTCACATACGCTACGCTTATTTCCCATAAGAACTTCACGCATACGTCGAAATTTTGACAAAACTGCTGAAAATGAATTGAAAATGTAGGCATTTCCTTCTGTTTTACTGACGCTTTCATATACAATAAGGACGGAAAAGATTTTTTATTCGTGTTAGGAGGCTTTTTATGAAACGATTTTTCTCAGCGGTAGCAGCAACTGCTATTGCAACAAGTATGTCGGCTACAGCGTTCGCCCATTCATATATTGGCGAAACGAGCCCTGCAGATGGTGAAACCGTTACCGAAGCATTACAAGAAATTACATTAAACTTTGACGGTAATATTGAGCAAGGAAGTTATATTGATGTAACGTCTGCAACAGGTACAGCAGTCGATGTCACAACGACAATTGGTGAAGGTCAATTAATTGGTACATTCGCAGAGCCATTACCAAATGAATCGTATACTGTTGATTGGAGCATCATTAGTGAAGATGGTCATCCACTAGAAGGTGCCTATACATTTACGGTAAATGCGCCGATTGAAGAGCCCGTAGCTGAAGAACCAGTAACAGAAGAAATAGAAGATGTAACAACCGATGAAAATGAAGCAACAGAAGCGCCAAGCGAAACAGCAAATGAGGAAGAAGAAGTGACAGGTCCATCAGCGACAATGTTAATTGCCGTTGTTGTTGGTATTATCGCGTTAGTTGGCGGTGTGTTCTTCTTCTTGCGTAAAAACTAACGATGGCTGTACTCGTAATGCTAAGTCAGGCACTGCTCTATATTAGCTTTGCCATATTAATGGGCAACTTTATATTGCGTCTTGTGCCTGAACAGCACCGCCCAGCCATTTATGTACCTCAAAAAGTATTACTGATAAGCGTCTTATCTGTACCGATTTTGGCGTTTTTCCCGGTACTTGAAATTACGCTTTACATTGCGCCGCGTCTCGGTTTCTTCGAAGCGCTTCAAATTGTACTTTTAACGTATACGATTGGAACAGCTTGGGACGCAACCCTTTTCATTTCGCTTATTTTACTATTTGTCATCACACGTACACAGCAAACAAAGCTATTATCATTTGTTGGCATGATGCTGACGATACTGCTAATGCTAGCACTCGCTTGGTCAAGTCATGCAGCTGCGATGGATAAAGTTTTAGGTGTAACAAGTGATATGATTCACTTAATCGCGATGAGCGTGTGGGTTGGGATTTTACTTGTCGTTGGCTATTTCGCAACCAATACTCAAAACTGGATTGCATTTTTAAACTGGTTTACGTATACAGCAATCGGCTGTGTCGCAACATTAGCAATTAGTGGCTTTTTACTGATGGATATTCTTGTAGACGGCTATATTAATGCCTGGATGGTTGATTATGGACAAGGTATGCTGCTCAAACATTTATTAGTAGTTCCGATTTTACTGTTTGCTGGTGCCAGCAGTTTGATTGCGCGCTTTAAACTATCGCGCAATACCGATTTTAATCCGCTCCCATGGATGCGTCTAGAAGGCTTATTACTTGGGGTATTATTAATTGTAACAGGGGCTTTTACACAACAGCCACCACCAGGTCATAATGTAACAACTGAAGCATTATCACCTATTTTTAAATGGTTCCATCCTGATGTCGTTGTAGAAGCAGGAAGCTCGATTGGCTTTGTGGTGAACATCCAATCCGTGCTATTTTTATTCGGCTCATTGCTATCTATCATTGCATTAGTTGGTTCATTTTTCTTAAAAAAATTACCGCCTGCTGTATCATTTATCATTGGGTGCATCGTAGTGTTATGCATTTACTTTTTATTAATGACGACATCGGTCATTCGTCCACCTGGCTTTATGGGTGGCGGTATGGGGCATTAAATCATACTGACGTGGCTAAAAGTTAGTTGTACCAACTCATTCTTTAAATGGCAATAAGAGATTGAGACAAAAAAATATCCTTCAGCAACGACAACGGCTGAAGGATATTTTTTTACTTTTGGCGCTACGCCATATAGCAGATACGGCTTAGAACAAAACGATGTTTCTCAATCGCCTTTTACACTATGGAAAATGAATGATTGTGTTTGTGGTGTTGCTACAGTGAATGTCCAATCACCATACACGGTTATGTTTACAAACCCAGCTTGCTGTAACGCCTGTTCAATCACTTGTTTTGTTCGAAATTTTAATCGGCTTTTTTCTTGCGCAATCACTTCACCCGTACGCTGCCTTTTCACAGTTTCAATATAGGTCAACACATCCCCGTTCGTCCCTTCATAATGTGTCCAAATATCAAGTGGCTCCCCACTAACTTCATCAACTGCGGAATCTGGCGTTGTATCTTGCATCCATTGCTCCCACACTTTCGCAAGTGGGTTACGCGTATCAAAAATAAAATGTCCACCTGGCTTTAACGCGCGAAAAACATCCGCAACGACGTCATGCCAACTTTCTTCGGTTACAAATACTTGGGCGACATTCGCTGTCATCACAACTGCATCATATGTATTCGTTCGGAGCTGACGGCTATCACCAACAATCCATGTAATTGGCTGTGCCGCTACTTTCTTTTTGGCATATGCAATTGCGCCTTCATGTGGGTCAATTGCGGTAATGTGATAGCCGTCTTCGGCAAATGCCAATGTTAGACGCCCTGTACCACAGCCAACATCGGCAAGTGTTTTCACTTCAAGCTGCTGCAATAATTGGCGAAAAAAGTTTTTATCTCGTTCGTAGAGATTAATTTGGTCATATACAAGCGGAATCATCAACATCCCTACTTTCTAAAATCGTCTTGCTTATTCAGTTCGACATGACATGCATAAAGTCCTTGTTACAGATATTTCATACGTACGAAAAAACCTTCAGCTATCTATACTGAAGGTTTTTGTATGCTCTTTTTATATCGTCTTATATGTTCAGCCTAAGTTCTCCGAAACATTTAGCTCTGTTGCTGTACATACTTTGTTTCGTCCATTATGCTTCGCACTATATAAAGCTGCATCTGCTGCCACAATAATCCCTTTTGCATCACAGATTTCAATCGCCTGTGCTACACCAACACTTACAGTGACAACACCGTACACTTCGCTTTTTCGATGCGGCATCCGCTCATTTTCAATGGACTCGCGTAAAAAATGCGCTAAAACATAGGCTTCTTTGAGTGTTTTATTTGGCACAATGACTGCAAACTCTTCACCGCCATACCGTGCGACCATGCCGTCCTCCCCAACACAAATGGTCGCAATATGAGCAATTTTTTTCAACACTTCATCCCCATCTGCATGTCCATAATAATCGTTATACTGCTTAAAAAAATCAATATCGAATAAAATTAATGAACATAATTCGTGATGAATCTTCACTTTGCGTAAATGTGTGGCTAACTGTTAGTCAAAATAACGACGATTTGCAATATTCGTCAAGCCGTCTCGCACCGTTAACAATTCGAGCTGATGGTTTTTTTCGCGTAACTCTCGCGTCCGCTCCTCTACCGTTTCTTCAAGCCCTTGATTAATTGCTGTTAATGCTAAATTATAGGTTTCCGACTCTCGGTATTTTTTCGTATGCTCAAAATTCAACATCACTAAAGAGCCAAATGAAAAGAACATAAAACCATAAATTGAATAATAATTTGTATTAATAAACCCTTGAATATAAAACATATCTTGAATAAATGGTATAAAGAATGCCAAATTCGTTAGCACAATTGCTCGTGCATACGGCTGCTTGTCTCGCAGTAAACGATAGCTCATATACGCCACATGTAAGGCGAAAAAAATAATCAACACACTTGCAATATTAAATAAAATAACAATGCTCGATACAGGTAAGAAGATGCATAACACAAGCAAAATGCCCAATGATACAAATGAATAGAATGGAATTTGCTGGTTATAATAATTTTTATACGCAACTGAAATGTATTTATTGTAAAAAGCAAAGGCTAAAAAGACGATTAATAATTCTAATTTCGTCATCCATTCCCAGCTTAAATTCGGGAAAATATCCATAATTAAATGGTCCTTTGAGAACACATACCATAAAATTAAAAATAATCCGATAAGACCAACCCATAAATAGGATGTTTCTTGCCGTCTAAAATAATAAAGGCTGAACATATTAATGACCATAAATAAAAAGCAGCCTAAAATAAAATGTTCTCGTTTTTTTTCGCTTTGATAATATTTAATCATGCTATCACTCGGACCAACAAGAATTGCGCGTTCTGCCCCTCCAACCATATTGGAGAAATTCGCCACTTGTAACGCCACGACGATTTCTGTTGCTAGCACGGTAAATTGATGTAATTTCACTTGTTGCTGTGGTGAAAAGCCTTTTTCTGTCTTGCTAATCTCGCCCATACGTACTTGCTCAACACCGTTGAAATAAAGCGTATACGCCGTCGCAGCATATGGTATATAGAGCGTATACAGTTCACCAATTAACGCTTCATCAAATTGCAATCTCGTTACATACGTACCATAGCCATTTTTGTCACCAAAAAAAATTTCCCCAACGATGTGGTATCGTTACCTGTTCATGCGCGATGGTGTCGCGATCCTCAACTACAAACGCATCGTTGTAAAAGTTCCAGTGGTGTAATGTTGTATTTGTTGGCGTATCATTAATTGTCGTCGCATTAGTAGGTGTCACACCGAAGAAGAAGATACTAATGAAGCATATACATATATAAATTCTTCTCATGTAAGACCCTCCTTTTACTTGCTGTCTATTATATTACATGTATATTGTTACCCGCTTCCTAATAAGGTAAAATGTTTGAACTATACACTTAACAAAAGTATCGATTAACTCACTCTACATAAACGTTTTTTCATCTTTTTAGTAATTTATTTAAAAAAACTTTAGTCCTACTCATTGTATAAAAACATCATTTATTTCCTGTTCATTTAACAGTTCATATCCTATAGGGGTTTTTTGTAACAATATACACGTTGACAACGTTTATCTAGAAAGGAGGTATCGGTATGATGAAAAACTATCTTTATGTAGTAGCTGTTATGCTTATTGTCCTTGCTGGTTGCGGAGATGCAGCATCGAACAAGGAAACGACGCATATGACGCGGCAAGTAGACGATTTTGACATTGATGTTATCGTGGAGGAGAGCCCGACTGCCTACGCGACCATTACGTATACAGGTGAGGACGAGACACAAAACATCGAGCATGGTGGAAGCATTTTTTTGTTCAATCTTTACGATGAACACGGCAAACGTGAATATGTAGACGCGATGACCGAACAATTAGTAACAACAACGCTCGAACAAAATAAAGCACTTCGCGTTGATTTTACACAACTATCCAATTTAGAACTTAAAAAAGGGCGCTATACACTAGAAGTAATTGCTGATTTTTGGTTACCGGTAGAATCTTTAGAAACCATCGATAGACCGATTACTATGGATATATTCATTGATATTCCATAAACAACAATAAGCGCATCCTCAGCGATCATGTGCGGATGCGCTTATTGTTCATTTCGACCAAAAAACACCCTGTGAGGAAATTCCTCACAGGGTGCACTATTTCGCTTATTTTTTCCAACCAAATGATGGATTTTCAAATTGCTTACGGCGTACTTCATGCTCTTTTTGTGCTTCATCGAATGCATCTAGCTTCGCATGCCAGAATACGATGTCATGCATAAATAACTCTGTTGCTAATGCATAAAGCGTTGGTGTTGCTTCACGTACAAATTCAACATCTTCCGCTGATAAGTCATGCTCGTGGAAGAATAATACACTGTTCCAGAACGCTACTAAACCAGTTGTAAATGTGAATGGCTCACCTTTACGAGATAGTACTGTTTCAACAAATGCTTCAACCATTGGTAAGTTTCCATATGTTGTCACCATTTGTTCTAATGGCTGCATGAAACGTTGTACGAATGCAGCAACTTGCTTCACCGCTTGTGGGCTTTGTTGTGCTGCTAATGTATTTAATACTTCATGCGTTAAGCTAAAGCCTTTAAATACTTGCTCTTGCTGTGGCGAGTAGTTATAGCTCCATACGAATTGACGACCTTTATAATTTGCATATGTCGCTAATTTTTTTGGTGCATATACTGTTTTATTTGATACTAAAATATAATCTGCACCTAATGCACGCTCTACAGATACATTATCCCAATCTTGGAAGCCAGCAATGATTAAGCTCACTTTACGTGCTTCAGCAGATTGTTCTGCAATAATCTCTTGTAATGTTTCAATGTTAATCATACCGAAGTCGCTGCATGTTAAGCTATCTTCTACTAATAATGGTACATACACGTCTTTTGCATTGTGAATTTGGGCGATTAAGCTGCGTAATGCATCCTCTTCCCACTCACCCTCATCGCTTAACGGGTTGTTCAGTAATAATGCTTGTGCAAACGTATCATCTGTATCCACTGCCACAAAACCAGTTTGTGCTGTTAACGCTGTCGGGAATTCCGTTGTTGCTTGTAACGCCACAATATAATGACCTTCTGCTACATCTGCAAATGTTACTGTTTGACCAGCCACTGCTTGTGTCGCCACATGTGTCGCTGTTACCGCGTTAAATAAGTGCGCGAATTCACCGTGTACATTTTCAGAAAGTGCAACCGTTACTGTATTTGCAGCTGCTGTTACGTCTTCAATTGTATAAGCAGGGTGCACAGTTACAAGTGGTGCATTTAACTGTAAAGCATCAATACGAATGTGTAATGCACGTACATTTTGCGTATTTGTCGCATCTGCAAATTGCACTAATGGTAACACTTCTGGATGCGTCGCGTGTACAGTGACAGCTACTTCATTTACAGCACCGTCTTGTAATGTTTCATAGACAACCACTTCAACTGTATCCACTTGTGTTAAGCCATGTACATGGTCAATATCAATCACAACTGCAGCTTTTTCTAAGTTAAAGTCATTTGCGTTTGTCACAAGACCAATTGGTGATGCCGTTACGCCTTCTACAACTGTTACTGCTGCTTGCTGTGGATAGTATGTGAAATGTAACTTTTCTTTTGTACGTGGCATTGTTAACGTTACGTTTAGTTTTTGGAACGCTTCTGTTAATGTTACCGTGTTTTTCACCGCTGATTGTACATATGTGCGTACATTTGTTGGCACTAATTTATAGCCAAGCTCTGTTTCAAACGTTACAACATTGTCTTGTTGTTCGATTGAAACAACAGTACTTGGTACGTATACAAATGTTACCGCTGCATCTTTGCCGAATGTGCTTGCCATTTTTAATGTGTAGTGCCCAGGTTTTTCCGTCATAAACGTCGTAAAGCTTTCTGGGAACGTTAATTCATTATGACCTAGCTCATTTTCAACAAATGTCGCTTCATGTAAATTTACAACGACTGCTTCTTCACTCTGTAAATGCGTTAATGTTAATGTCCATTGTTTCGCTTGTGATAATGTCGCCATTGTTTTCTTGCCAACAACGATTGAGAATTCACCATTATAGACTGGTACTGACGCAACAACTGCTTGTTGCTTTTGACCTTTTAATAGGAATTGACGCGCTGTTGCGTATACAACGATGCGTTTGTCGCCTGTGTTGTATGCGAAAGCTTTATTTACATGTACATCCGCTGCTGTATAACCAGCAAATTCACCCGATAATGCTGTTGTCATAACATCAATACCGTCAATTGCTGTGAATTTTTGATGTTTTTTTGCAAATACAGCGATAAATTGTTTGGCGCTAAACTCTTGCGCTTGAATTTGAGCAGCTGTCGTTGCATCAAATACCATAAATTCTTCTGTTGCTAAGAACCATTGCCCTTGTACAACGCCATCTACTGTAATCGTAACATTGTATGTGCTCTTTGGTGCTACGGCAATACGACCTGCATTTTTTTCAACAGCAAAGTCTGTTTCACCGTTTTCAAAGGCAAAGCGTGTCGCACTCACATGTTGCTCACCATATGTGCTTTCAATCGTCCAAATTACTTCTTCCACTTGGCGACGGAATGTTTGTGTCGGTAATTGTAAATATACCGCGCCATCCGTTACACTGTAGCGTAATGTTGGGCGTTCTACTGCCATTTTGATAATTTCTTGTACTTTACGTGGCACTTTAATAACAACTTCGTCAAAGCCTTCTAGCATATGCTGTGGTAACACACCTGCAAAGTTTTCAGCGAATGGACGGTTTTGTGTTTTCCATACCGCTAATGCACGCGCAAGTACATCTGTCACAATCATGTCTGATTGTTTCACGTAGTCTTTTAATGCACGAATTAAGCCGTGGCTCTTCACTGGCATATTTTTCGCATCGTGTTGCATCATTGTTTGAATATCTTCAGCGCTATAGCCATTGTCAATCGCTGGCTGTAAAATGCGCGTAATAAATGTTTTCACTTGTGCGCGTGGTACTGTCGTATGTCCTAAAATAGCCGTTACATATTGTTGGACACCTTGTACTTTAAATGTCGCAAAACCTTCAGCCGTTAATGCGTTCATATACGCGTCACGCCACATTGTATCTTCGGCTAACGCCAATTTGTCACTTACAGTTGCCCAGAAGTTTGCGTCATATTCATTTACTGCTGTCGTTACTGTAAATAGTAACATCGTTTTTGGTGCTGCTTGCCATACCGCATCTACTGCTGTTTGGTGAGCATTATGATCAATCTCGTGTTTAACCAGTTCCAGAACGCTGTCGTAGTCACCTTCGTCCATCGTTACTTCGCTAATAATTGCAACGCCTTGAAATTGTTCTGCTACCTTCTCTTCCATTTGTTGCAACTGCTCAACTACTGTTAAGCTATTATTTTCTTCATGCATTCCATAGAACCTCCTAACAACCTATATCTTTTTAATTCTACTATACATTTTGCAAAATGACATTTACTAACTTGAAAAAAAGCTGAAATAATCGCGTTTTTTTCGAAAATACGTGAAAACCGCCTTAGAATCGTACCATATTTTTGAAAGTTATGCTGAACATCACTGAATTGTAATTTTTGTAAATGTTTTGTAAATTCAAACTTGTAATTCATAGATAATATAAATTTCATGTTAAAGTATGAAGGAAGAATAATGATGAGGTGAATTTATGCAATTTGTACTTGATTTTCAGTCAGAAACGCCATTTTTACAGGCGCAATTTAACACTGTTTTAGCACCATTGCTTGACCAACATCACGAAATTTTTATTCCAGACCCTTTACTCGATATCTTTTTACCGCAAGACGTTAAACGCCATCACCTAATTGATGAATGGCGTGTCCACTATCCACTTGGCTATACTGCACATGGACATATTATCTTGCATTTACATAAACGCCAATGTACAGCCTATATGATCCCGTTTGCCTTTGACTACTGGGAAGCACTTCGCCATATCGGCATTTTAACAAATTTCGTATTACTACATGACCGTCAGCATTCGTTACAAACACTTGCTATCGAAAGCGGGTATATTGGACAAAACGAACTTATCGCTGCTACATCCCATTGGCAATTAACAGATGATACACTCATTCCCACAATCGCCAAAATGAGTGAGCGCTATTACATGCGTGACCAACGTCCTTTACAACAGACGTGACATATAATATTCATTTACAAACTGTCCGTCAATCAATAACGAATCACGTTTGACACCTTCTTCGGTGAAGCCCATTTTTTTATATAAATGCTTGGCGCCATCGTTGTGGACAATAACCGTTAGTTCTAAACGTCGAATTTGTTTCGCATACGCCCACGTAAACGCCGATTCAAATAACGCCGTTCCTACGCCTTTCCCTCGGTGCTCACTATGCACACCGATGACGATAGATGCTCGGTGCTTTGTTCTTTCCATTGTTTCTTGTTGTACAAGTAAATACCCAATAATGGTACTTTGTTGGGTTGCGACAAACATGACTTGATGTTCCGCTTGCTCTAATCGCGCAATCCATGCTGTCGCTTGAGGAACCGTTAAACGGCGTTCATCAGGATTCGCTAGCATAAAACCTGAGCGTTCAGCATCGACCATCGCTTCTACTAATGAAGCGGCGTCTTGTTGTTGTGCTCGACGTATAATTAACATGAACTCATCTCCTTCTTGGCAAAAAAACTTATTTTATTATACCAAACACACGACAATGTTTCTTAAATTTTCGAAATAGCGCTTCTTTTAGGTAAATTACATTTAGAACAATGCGAATATAAGCTTTGACTTCAGTTGGACTAGCAATGTTTTTCTGCGCCGACGTACCACAGGAACATGAGCTTTTAACAGCACAAAAATATCCTTCAGCCGTTGTCGTTGCTGAAGGATATTTCTTTTTGTCGCACGCTCTTTGTTCAATATCGAGAAGCATTTTGTACTAGACGCATTGGCGACATTACATATGTTTCTAAATTTGTAATTAGTATCGTCAGTTTTATTTATTCATTTGCTACTTGTGCTCGTTGCTGTAAATCAGGCAATGACAATAAACATAGAATCAACGCGCCACATAATTCCGCTGTTAACGGTACAGTAACAGAGGTCATCCACTCATCTACAGCATAAAGTGGCAACCAACTAACAAATAAATCAACAATGATAAGCATCGCTAAAAAGCCTGGTGGTTGTACGGTTGCAGCGACATCCATACATAAATGGAATAAAAAATCGCAGACTAAGCCTACTAAAAAACTCCCGATAAAAAAAACAACACACTCCATAAAGATGTATAATGGCCTCTAAATATATACATCAGTGCCATACAGACAAAAAAGCCAATGCCAATAAACATGCCGATACCTGCCATTACTACGCAGGCGACCGTTATAAACTGTTTGTCTGCTTTCATCATTATTCGCGCCCTTTTTTTATTCAATTATCATAATGAACCTTCATTATAACGCTTTTTTTTAACGATTTCCGCCAGAATTCCCCTTCTTCAAGGAGTGATACGGGGGTAGCCCAATGAGTAGGGATGGGATGAATGGCGGTTGGCGTTAGCCAAAAGTCTTTTTATTTGCCCACTTTTTCATTCAGTCGTATATCGAATATAGGGTTGATATAAATGGATTTAGATACAAATAATCATTCGGTGTTCAAATTGAACTACCACCTTATTTTAGTTGTAAAATACCGAAAAAAAGTGATTGACGATGCGATTTCGAACCGCTTAAAACAAATTTTTGAAGATATTTGCTTAAACTATCATATTACGCTAAAAGAATGGAATCATGATATAGACCATGTACATGTGCTGCTTACTGCTAAGCCGAATACAGAACTCTCTAAATTTATTAATGCGTATAAAAGCGCGAGTTCTCGCAGGATTAAAAATGAGTTTCCGAACATGAGACAACAGTTATGGAAACAATATTTTTGGTCACAAAGTTATTGTCTATTAACTGTTGGCGGGGCGCCACTAGAAGTAGTAAAAAAGTATATTGAATCACAAGGACAAAAGGAGGTCAGATAAGCATGTTAAAAGCATATAAATATCGAATGTATCCAAACAACGAACAGAAAGTATTTTTTGCGAAAACATTTGGCTGTGTACGCTTTATCTATAACAGAATGTTAGCTGACCGCATTCAAAACTACAAAGAGCATCAAGAAAATCCGAATGTTAAACTGATTCGACCAACACCTGCACAATATAAAAGTGAATTTGAATGGCTACGTGAAGTGGATTCACTTGCACTTGCGAACGCACAACAAGACTTACAAGCGGCTTATCGCAACTTTTTCAGAGAGCCATCTATCGGTTTTCCAAAGTTCAAAAGCAGGCACATGAATCGTTGTAGTTACAAAACGAATAATCAAAAAGGGCCAGTTTCCATTGAAAATGGTTACTTGAAATTGCCGAAATTAAAATCGCTTGTGCGCATTAAATTGCACCGTCAATTTAGTGGATTGATTAAGTCTGTGACCATTTCCAAAACACCAACCAATAAATATTATGCTTCAATTTTAGTGGAAGAAAACGAACAACTTTTCCCGAAACTCGAAACACGTGTAGGTATTGACGTTGGCTTAAAAGAATTTGCGATTTTATCAAATGGGAAACGTTACGACAATCCGAAATGGTTTCGACGTGCCGAAAAGCGTTTACGTTTTTTACAAAAAGCCCTTTCTCGCAAAATCCGAGGTTCTGCTAACTATCAAAAAGCACGCTTGAAGGTCGCAAAATTACATGAGCGTATTGCCAATATGCGCAATGATTTCTTGCACAAATTAAGTCACAACATTACGAACGAAAACCAAGTGATCGTAATGGAGGACTTACGTGTAAAAAATATGCTCAAAAACCGCAAACTTGCAAAAGCGATTAGCGAAATGAGTTGGGCGCAATTCCGCACATATATTGAATATAAAGCCGCATGGAAAGGTCGTGATGTCATCATCGCACCATCTAACTATGCAAGTAGTCAATTATGTTCTACGTGTGGCTACAAAAATAGCGAAGTAAAAAACGTATCGTTACGTGAATGGACATGCCCTTCTTGTCATGCAACGTGGGACAGAGATATGAACGCTGCACGTAATCTTGTCAAACTAGCCAACTAAGCTGGACCTTATTTAGGGGTTGGAACGACCCTCGTAGCCTGATAAATATAGATAGCTAGTAAAAGTATCTACTTCTCAGGAAGCCCCTTCTTCAATCAGACTGTAAGGTCGATAAGGAGGGGTAGTTCACTTGTGTATATCCAATAAGTAGGAGCATCGATGAAAATAACGTATAATCAATAGGACTACACGATAGATAGGTGATGTAAATGAAAAGATTTTTTGTAACAACAATTGCTTTAACCGCTCTTCTTAGCGCTTGCAGCGATGAGGATGTCAACAATGAAGTACAACAAAATACTGTAAAAGTAGATGTAGCAGAAGCACCTCCTCTTGATACAAACACTGCCGCTGTACTCGAAACGGCTGAACAACAATTGCTACCACAAATTGCATCGCTTTTACAGCTACCTGAAGCGGATATTTTATTTACAATAGATGCAAATACAGAAGGGACCATACCTGCTATTCTCACAACGCTTCGTGTCCCAGCGACCGCTACTATAGAGACGCCGATTATCGAACGTATCGTCACTTTATTAATGACGGAACTTTCAACAATTGAAAATACAGATATGAATGAAAAAAATATTTATATTATGAACACGAATGGCGATGTCCTGCATTAACATGACATGCCAAAAGAAGCAGCTCCTTCTTTACAAGGAAGCTGCTTCTTTTTATATTATGTCTCCCTATCCCCCATAACTACTACTATGTATGTATATCATCTATTTCGCTTTTTGCCATCGCAAGAGAAAAGGCCCGCTCATGGCGGACCAGAGAAACCCTTATGCTATTCGCAATAAGAAAACTTTCTATCTTTCTAACCAACACCGTCATCATATTACAAAGTAACAAAACTTTCAAAAGCTTTGCTCATGATTCTCAAATTTTTTTAAGCAATCTTAACCACCCTCACAGAATATTCTGTATATAAAGCACCTTTGCTCACGTAGCGCTTCTGAACCTATTCTTCTTTCACATGCTCATCTGTTTCCACTAAAATATCATCTAAATCTACGCTCGACACATCTACTTCTGGCAATGGTAATGGCGCTGTTGGACTAGACGGAATCCCGAGTTCCACACTATAAAATTTCTGGTCAATGCGCTGAACACCTCGCTCTTTTTCAGCGATGTTTTCTTCGAATGTTTTGATTGCGGCAATTATCGGTGCGCGTTCTTCTTCTATTAATACCTTCTTTTCAACGAGTGCATTTACTTGTTGTTGCGCTTGACGAATTACGTGCTTTTCCGCTGCTAAATAACGTGTATCGAGTTCAATAAAAATATCCACCATGCCCTCAAATAAGCGCTGCTTCTCACGCTCTTTCGCTTTAATTGATAAATTGGCAGCTGTTGTTTTTACCTTCGATGTCAGCTTCGACAATAAATTAGTACGTGGCTCCGCATTCGCATATTTTTGTCGTAAAGCATTCACTTCACGTTCGGCTTCCTTATAACGATTATACTGCGCATGATATGCAGTGTCTGTCACTTCCATATCAGCACGCGTTATATTAAACTCCGCATACAACGCTTCTTTCAATTGTTTCACATCATATTGCGCTGCCTTTATCTCTCGTTCTATTGCAATGATTTCATCTTTAAATGTCGCATCCAACACGCGATGTTGGTCAATATGCAAATGTAATGTATCAATATCTGTTTGCATTTTAGCGCGCTGATTGACAATGTGCTGCCAATGGGCAATTAAAATATGCATATCTTGTTTTTTTGTAGAGCGCTCCGCAAATACAGCTAATGTCGTTAAAGCGATCCCTAAAAATAACGTTTGTGTATTCGATAATTGCTTCGTTACAGACAAATAAGAAATCCCAAACACATCAAATTTTAAAAAGTGTGGATGCATAAATACAGCGAGTACAGGGTCGAGTGATGTATCTAGCTGCACAGTTGGTAATTGCTGAATAAACAGTGCCATCAGCTCAATTTGTTTCGTAAATTGACCTGGAGCTGCTGCATAAAGTACTTGTGCTACTGTATCTTCATTTAATGTCAGCATGCCTTCTTGTTCATAAGCTGCTGCAAACTTTTCATATTGCTCCCGCTGCTGGCTAGGTGATAATTGGGCAAATTCCTTTTTGTAAAAACGAATCATTTGTTGTACATGTACTTCCAAAATAGCATCTAGTGGTGTATGTGTAATGTCTAGCTGCGCCGCTAATTTATCATGCGCTGTAAATTTTTGATATACCGCTTCAACCATCGCTTGTGCACCTAGTACAATGATTGTTTCATCGGTTAATGCGACTTTTGGCAATTGGAGTTTTTTAGATATCTCTAAAAACAGACCAAGTTGTACTTGTGCATCTGTTACAGCTGTATATGCTTCTACTTCCTTTTGGATTTTTTTATATAAGCGTTGTTCAGTCTTCACAAAACCACTTGCCTTTGAAGCTAATAAGTGACCTGTATGTAATTTACTCACAACGACATACAATGCACGTAAATCATTCCCATTAATTGCTCGAAACCCTTTGGCAACTTTATTTATTTCCATGACTCGTTCCCCCTTATTCATTGCGTGTGCTTTTATTATACCCAACATTGCGAATAGACCGACATAATTCCTCCAACAAATTCGTTGCATCTTGACGAATATTTCGTTACAGTGCTTACAGACAATATCTTTTTGTTCATAAAAAATTGTCGGATAATCTCTAAGGAGTGGTGTAACGTGTTTTTCCTACGCAAATTACAAAATGAACGCACACTGCAACGCATTTATATTGGACATGGACATCCAATTACTCGCTATCGCCAATCAATTGCTTATAGCGAGGCACAAGTAATACAACAACACGAGCGCATTTTAGCGTCGATTGCTGTTCAACTTCCTGAAGCCATTCATCGACATATGTATGGTTTACTTGTAGCCACATCTGAGCGCCTACTCTTTATTACATCATCTCGCCATTACGGCTCATTCTTTGATATTTACCCGTATGATACGATTGAACAGTTGCGTACAAGACGCCTGAAACAGACAGAAATTGTGCTACGTTTTCGCCGCATGGAAAAAGTATTTATTGTGTCGTTTGTCGATGAACGTCTTTCTGAATTTCGTCAAGTGATTCGTGCACAAATGCAACCTTCTTCGTAATGTGCAGTTGTCGAAGCATTTAAAAAATCCATTATTTACGTTATACTAGAGAGGAATGCACGATTTCTTTTATCCTATTTATAAAGGAGACAATGCTAATGTGGCATTATACTAATTCGTTTTTCCACGCATCTTATCATACCGATGATGTCAGTATTGAAAGTAATATTGGTCCTCGTGACATTAAAGATACTGCGTATTTAGTGCATGAGGAATCGATTTTTTCGATGCATGCACATCATTATTCCTTGTACACACAGAAAAAATGTGGGTGTTTTGCGAAAGCAACGAATGTCGTCATTGAAACATACGATGTCGATGAAGCACCAACAAGTGCCCAAATCCATCGCTTTTTCGATCATACGTTAACGTTTTGTGAGGATGTGCAACAGCTACGCCGATATTGTGCTGCCTGTGCGCAACAATGGAGCTCGTTTGCGTATTATGCTGATACATATTATACAAATGAACAATCACAGTGTGCGATACAATTAACATTTCCACCGTCACTCTTACAACAGGCTACTGCCATTGTTTTAGTACCAACATTACAAGCTTCAACATTTACAGTGTACATACAACAACAAAACTGCGCATGTATGAAAGAAGTTGGAAAACTATCCATTTCGCTATCTTCAACAGCAGCCATTACAACATATATATCGCAAACATTTCAACTCACGGTTTTACCTGCTACGACACCACGTAAACAGCGCTGCCAAACATGCCAACCTGCTCCGTCTACATGGACGCCTTCACATGTGCGGTACGGTCATTATGAAAAGTGGACAAATGTGGGTATTATGTATAGTACATACATGACAGCAAAGGTTGCGCCAACTGCCTTTTATGCACTGGATGCTCACCTTTTTATCCTAACACGTAAAAAGCGCTGTTGTGACTGTGCAAAAGAACTCGTACAGTTTGAAAGTAATGACCCGCTAACACCAGAACAATTTGTACAGTTTTTACAACAAGAATTTAATTTTGCCATTCCATATAAACAGCAAGCTATCGTAACAAGTTGTGCTATTTGTAAAGCGCTCGGCAGTGAACAAGTATTACCGTGATCTATGAACATACAAAAAAAAGCTCCAGTGAATCGTACATTCACTGGAGCTTTGTTCAATTTAGAGAAAGGTTTTGTCTCATCTCTTTTTTACCGGCTAAGCTATTTACTCGCCCTCGTCTATACTAAATATGACCGTTTAGTCGTTCACGATAAATGAAATATATTGTTGTTGTTTCAATAAACTCGTTTCGCCGCGCAACCATTCATCAACGACGACATAATAAGCAGTATTAAGTTGATACGGTTGCGTTGGTGAAATAAGAAGTTTTGTACCTTCCACAGCAATCGTTACATCATGAGGTTGGCCAAATTGATTCACGACATACACATCGCCTTCACGGAAATTATTGGCTAGCGCTTCCGTAAATGTGATACGCCACTCTTTCATTGTGTCGGTCGTTATCAATGGCTCTTTCGTGTAAGCTTGTCCATTAGCGATTGTTTCTTGAAAGGCATCATAGTCCTTTTTTGCGGCTTCAATGTCCTCTACTTTCGACACGACATCGGCCTCTAACGAATATACCGTTGAAACGGTTGGGTACATCGCTAAAATTTCTGTTGCTTGCTTATTAAAATTACTATGAAAGATATTTTGTAACGCCGTCACTTTATTAAAGAATAGCGTGTACGTATCATCCAGCTCCGCCATATATGCTTTAATTTGTTCTGTCATAGCACTAATTTTTTTGAGTGTATACATATCTTCTGTTGTCGCTGCATGTGCCGTTAGCTCATTTAATGTTGTAACATATTGGCGATACGGACGCCCTTCTGTCATCGTCACTTCCGCTTCGGTAATCGTAAAGATTGCTTTATAACGTGTGCGTAAATCCGTTAACACTTTTTCTGTATGATTAAGATCCTGAATACGCGCGTCCATTTTTTTAAACAGTGCCGCATAATTATCCGTTAACGCTTTTACATTCGCACGCTTTAAAAACGCTTCGATGTCCGTTTTAATCGTTTGAATTTCTTTCACCGATAAATTTGTATAAATATTACCTTTTGTATCACTCACCTTCGTTACAGAAGGTGTAATGCGTTGGCGATAATATGTATATTTAATATCGTCTACATCAACAAACGTAAATACATGTGGCGCAGCAACTGCGGCATCTACAACTGCATTGATGTAACGCTTTAAAATCACTTGTTCTTCTGTGTTTTGTGGCTGCACGAAGAAATCACCTTTCGATTCATTTTGCCCAAAAATGGTTTTATATGCAGCAAGCCCTGCTGTGTAACGACCAATGGATGCATCTAAATGAATACCATCACGTGTTAATTCTGTGCCATATTTGTCGATAATATCATTAGCACGTGCATTTTGAATAGCTGTACCGGATGGAATGATATAATCATACGGTGCGGAAGAAATCGCTTTTTTATATGCTTGTGTAATGGCGTTATACATCGTTAGTTGCGTCTTCGCATACGACGGATATGAATAATAGCTTGTCGCATAGGCCCATGTTGCATTTAAGCCCGTTTTCACACGCGTTGGATTTTTCACCGTTTTCAATACATAATCACGAATATTATTTAAATATGGTTGAAATGTGCTATAGTCACCAGAGTTGGGTGAGTTTTGTTGCATAAAGACAACGTCCCAATCATCGGATTGCAGCACTTGACGCAATGTTTTGCCTCGTTGCTGTGACCATCCTTTTGCCTCGTAACGAACATAACGGTACGACGCTTTATTTTGCTGGATATTGCGCCAATGTCCTTCTAGGCCAATACCACCAATATGCGCCTCGGCGACGACGGCATTTTTACCATTAGATTTGGCAATATTATAAAGATATAACGATGTATCTTCACTAAAAGAATTTCCAATAAATAAAATCTTCACTGGATCGGACGCTGCTGCGGTGCGCTCATTCGTTGTTGCAAATAGCAAAACAACAGCGAAAACCACGACAAACAGAAGCCGATAGTGTCGCATAGAATCACCTCTTATTTAGAATGCATAAAATACTGTAAATCATCAAAACGCGCTTTTGCTAAATCATAGCCCATATCGTAGCTACGCTTTAAAATAAAGCGGTCCTTTTCAAAACTATTTAAGGCATATTGCGGACGGAACACAAACGCATCTCCCGCCTGCTCTAAACGATTAATTTCCGCAATCGTTTCATTATACCGTTCTGCGCGATGTTTCATTTGTTCTGCAAGTTTCGGGTATTTTTTCTCGAATAATTTAATAACCCATTTGCTTGAACGGTCTAACTTTTTTTCATATCCTTCAGGTTGTGTTAAGACGAGCACATGACGGTCGTACTGATCTGCAATAGCACGTTTAATCGGAATCGGCTCACTTAAGCCACCATCGTAATATGGAATGCCATTAAGTTTAATTTCAGGAAATAAAATAGGAATCGCACATGTTGCACGAAGCATCATATTTTGTTCGTCCATATCTTTGGCGTTCATATATTCTACGTTACCTGTATAGGCATTTGTCACCCCAAACAACACTTCACCTTCATGTTGTGTAAATGTTGCCCAATCAAAGTAATCAATTTGGTTGGGAATAATATTATAGGAAAAATCTAATCCAAAATAACTACGGTCTTTTTTTAAAAAATTCCCAACACCAATATAACGTTTATCATTCCGATAATTCGCAATGACCCGAAACGTACGCTCTTTTTGCTTCGAAACATACGAGCACGCAGAAATAGCCCCTGCAGAAATGCCGAGTACATATGGCATATGAAAATCTCTTTCTAAAAAATAGTCCAGTACACCCGCTGTATAAACGGTGCGAAACGTACCACCTTCTAAAATTAAGCTTGGATGCTGTCGCTCCATGTCTCTCATCCTTTCGCCTGTTAAACAGCCATTCATTCTATGTATTGTATAATGTCCATAATTTAAACAATATTTATCATACCATATTTAGCACACAAAAAAAGGGAAATCCTATACGTTTGTAGGACTTCCGCAATTTTTCATACTTTATGCATATAACTTTTTATTCGGTAAAAAGGACATCGCAATACCGCCGATAAAAATAATGGCTGCGACGATATACGCGCTAGTGACTACTAAACCATCCGTATTCGATGCTGCGATACCAATAATTGCCCAAATAAAAACTGCCGTAAATAACGCATCATTTTCACGGTATTGTCCGAGTAGCGCAAGCGCTGCTGCAACGGCCATTAATAGAACGGTTCCAACGGGCTCAGAAATACCTAAACTAATGTCATAATATTTCAATGTGTAACTCATATTCGCAATCGTTGCGACTGAAATCCATCCTAAATAAATCGAAAACGGTAAACGGCCACCAAATCCTGTATGCTGTCCAAACGAACGGTACAGCATAATTAATGTGCCTAATAAGATAAACATCCAAATTTGTGCCAACCAGAAAATTTCATAATGCCATGAAAGCAACCAAGCGATGTTAAATACACAGCTCGCTATGAATAAATAATACGTATTCGCTTGTCCTTGCTCGCCACGGTTTAAATCACGCCATTGGAAAAATACCCATACTGCCAACAATACATAAATAAGTCCCCATATGCTAAACACATACCCAGCAGGTGTAAATAGAACATCGAGCTGATCCGAAATCTCACCTGTTTGTTGTCCGTTAATCGGTAAAATATTTGCCAACGCATTGACCGCTACAACGGCGAGCCATGCTACTACCAATAACCATTTCATGAAATCCCTCCTCGTGATGCAAGTATTTTCTTGTAACACCATTCCCTTCTTTCATACGCACTAATCCCTTTCACGACTGTAATGTTTTTGTACAGGCAACAGTGGTATAGATAAGAACAAACAAAAAAGCCTTCTCATCAAAGAAAGATGAAAAAGCTTTGCGTATATAATAAATAGGGTGTAACGCTGATTACAGACGGCCGTAACCAGTGAAATATTTGCCCCAGTATCCGCTATGGATGCTTGCGATATTTACTTTTTTACCACTTGCAGAAATCATTTTACCACTACCGATATAAATACCGATATGAGAAATGCCCTTTTTGTACGTACCGCTGAAGAATACTAAATCGCCCACTTGTGGATTTTTAACCTTTTTTGATGCGCTGTAGAAACCAGCTGCTGATGTACGTGAAACTTTTTTACCTGATTGTTTTAATACGTAATAAACAAATCCTGAACAGTCAAAACCTGAACGTGGTGAAGAACCGCCAAATACATAACGTGTACCTAAATGACGTTTTGCGTTCGCCACGATATTTGAGCCACTAGCAGACGCTTTTGATGAAGACGACGAAGATGAAGCTTTTGTCGCTTTGCCACCTACTTGTAATTTTTGACCTACATAAATATTTGTCGATTTTAAACCGTTTTGGCTCATAATTGTTTTATATGACACACCGTATTTTGAACCAATTTTCGATAATGTATCACCTGATTTTACTGTATACGTTGCCGCTGAAGCTGCTGTGACACCTGAAAATGCTACCGTTGACCCGATTACGACTGCTGCTACTTTTTTCGTTAATGTATTCATAATTAATTAGTTCCTCACTTTTGTTTGTAGTATATTGCTCTATATAATATTTCGATTGAATGTGTAGTTAACTTGGTGCTGATTCACCAACGAGACTAATCATAACAGCTTTATATTACAATACCTTTACAAAATGATGTAAAATTGCCGAGTTGTATGACATTACACGATTTACCAGTCAATAAATACCCTCTACTTCTCTCTTTAATGATGTAACATAAATTTTTATAATGTATGTATTTGATTTCATAATAAAAAGATCAAAAATTTGATTATAGCAATAGATAATCATTTTTGATCTTTTTTATGCGTTTCGTTATAAACGCATGTTTTTCATAAAAAAACAACAAAAAAATCACGGTTTCCTCGTATTTTTATCATTACTGTGGGAATGAATAACCTGCTAAATCAAAAAAAGTTGTCGCATATTGGTACGTTGTATATTGACCTGTATGCATCTGTAACCCTGTAATGGTGACGCGATATGTGTGCCCTGCTGTATACTGCTTAACGTTTGGACGGAAAATAATCGAAAAACTTAAACCGCCATAATCGTGCCTACTCACCGATAAATTTTGCTGTTGCTGGGAAAAGAACCATGCCTCTTTCGTCGTTTCATTTGTCAAGATTACTCGTATATGTTCGACATTTTGCTTGCTATAGAGATGTGGATTTAAAGACACAGACCATGGGAATGTTGCTGTGAAAAATTGCGTCGGCATCGCCACTTTTCCAGGCCATGTAACGGCTTCCTCACGATATTGGCGCTGTTGCTTTTGCTTTTGCTCATCCGTCACACGCATCGCAACATACATATCGCCGTTTGTATCAAGTGCTTGTCCAAACCCTACCTCATCGACAAATGGCGATAACATCCATAGTCGATGTCCAACATGTGACATATTTTGTGCATCGCCGTCATTCATAAAGCCGTATGCCATTGCGACTAATACATTCGGAATTTTGCGCGCTAAATTACTTGTGGCAGAACCACTTCTACCTTGTTCAAATAACGACGGCGACATATTATATGGCTTTGCTGGTGTATGTGTAATCGACTGATTCGCTGCATTTACAACAGCTGTTGCTTGTGCATACATATTATACGTATTACTTACACGAACATTGCTCGGCACGCTAGCTATAAACCGAAGAAAATTGGTCAAATTTCGTGCATCTGTCAGTAAAGGCTGTTGTAAACTGCCTAAACGATACGATGGCGTTGTATTCGGTAATGTAGCAAACGGGGCACCTCGATATTGAGGGCGCCAATCAAACCAAGCTTGCTGAATCACTGTTGCACGTGCTGTGACATGAGGAGAAGATGAAAGAGCAGATAACGCTTGTTCTGTACGATAAATAAACGATGCCACCTCTACTCGTTGTACCGGCGCATTTGGGGAAAATGTCGTTGCAGATGTACCTGTTGTAATGGCATACGCATATAAAATACGAATGGCATCATAATGTGTAGAGTCCATCGCAACATCATGTGCAGGCATTGTACTGCGTGCCTGTAGTCCGTACGCTCGAACGATTACCGTTGCCATTTGTGCTCGCGTGATTGCATCATGCGTACCATAAGAGCCATCTGCATAGCCTGTAAAAAACTGATGTGCAATGGCGATATCCATCGCTTGCTGTGGCGTCGTAACCTCGCCAAGCTGCTTTGCACGTACGAGCATCATCGCGACTTCTCCGCGTGTCACTGCTTCATACGGTAAACGATTGGGTGCAACTGCGCCTCTAGCAACAAGCTCTGTGTACGCGCCGTAATGTGGATTATTCGGTGGCACATTATGCGCGAATGCAGCAGAACTACTTCCGCTCCATAACAGTAGCGTACAGATAATTCCTTGCAAATACCTTTTCATACTCCTCACCCCATCACATATTCTTATCAATTTATCCCCGAAAAAAGTCAAAATAATGATATTAAAAGCAAAAATGAATCATATGAAATAGATATTTTATCTCAATAATATAATAAGTCGCATAAAAAAAGAGGGCATCTGCTAAATTAGCAGACGCCCCATTACACACTACTTATTTTTTTATAATGGCCAGCACCGTAATAATCGGGCAAGCAATACAGAAAATTGCATATGGAATATACTCAATGGTCGTAACGCCTAATACAGAAGTAATAAAAATACCACATACACTCCACGGCACCAGTGGATTCACAACTGTACCCGCATCTTCCATCACGCGCCCTAGCTGACGTTTTGAATAGCCTCGCTCTACAAAAAAGTCTTTAAAACTCGTACCTGTTAATAAGATTGCCAAGTACTGCTCACCAATCAGGGTATTGAGAAGGACAGCCGATGTTGCCGCGCCAAATGTGGCCTTGCGTACCGTTGTCATGGCTTTTTTAATTTGCATAAACATTGTTTGGACAATATTTAAACCAAACAATAAACCACCAAACGATAATGCTAGCACAATTAGGGTCATTGTAAAGAACATCGATGCAATGCCACCGCGCGATAAAATATCATTAATCGCTTCATTCGGCGATGTCACCTTGTAGCCTTCTAACAATAAGGTCATAAACGCCTCTGCTGAAACTGGTGATAAAATAAAGCCTTGTATCGCAGCAATGCCACTAACAATTGTTAATGTTGCCAATGCCGGCACTTTTAACACCGCTAACACAACAAGCGCTACTAATGGCAACAACGTCCACCACTGCACTAAACCGAGCGATATTAATGCGTCCTTCATGCTTTGTAATTCCTTTGCTGGAATCGTCGCCTCTGAAGGTGATAAAAAAGCAAAGACAATTAATGAAATCACAAATGCTGGCACAGTCGTCGCCATCATCGTTTTAATATGCGTAAATAAATCTTGGTCTACTGTTGATGCCGCTAAAATCGTTGTATCCGAAATTGGTGACATTTTATCACCAAAAAACGCGCCTGATACAATCGCTCCAGCTGTAATCGCTAATGAAAAATCAAGCGATGTAGCAATCGCGATAAAGGCTAGTCCGAGTGTCGCAACCGTTGTTAATGAGCTACCGATGGCTACGCCGATAACCGCACATACAACAAATACAATCGCATAAAAGAATGTCCCTGAAATAATGGAAAAGCCTGCATAAATTAAAGTTGGGATAACACCGCCATACATAAATGTGGCAATTAAAATACCAATTAAGAAAAATAAATACATCGCTGGCAAACTATCGACAGCCCCATTGACCATTGATTGCTGTAATGCTGTAAAGCGACATTTCTTCAACAAGCCATATATTATTAAAAAAATTATGGCAAACAGCAACCCAATATGTGGCGATGCTTTTGCATATAATAATGTTGTAAAAATAATCGACATCGTAACAGCGAACACAAGGAATGCTTCCGATGCTCGAATTTGCTGTAACGCTTGTTGCTGCATAACGCTCTCTCACTTTCACACTTCAACGCATTGAATTATTTGAACTTAGTATACCTTATATAACTTACAAATAACGATTGAAAGATTTTTCTGACTTTTCATCTTCTCCTAAAATTACATATTTGTTATGCCCTTCTTTTCTCAAATCATGGTACGATTTAGCTACAATGATTTTTTTCGATAAAGGAGTTTAACAATTCGATATGCTACAAACGATTCGCTGGCTCGTTCCTAATATGACTGTACCCTCTTGGACACAAATTGCGATTGCTATCGCTTTTATTATCGTAATATTTGTTCTCCAACAATATGTGTTAAAACCGCTTCTTCACTCACTTGTACGCTATTTTAAGAAGGTTGATAAACCATTTGTCGCCAATGTATGGCACTATTTCGGTCGGTCATTCCGCCATGCCTTACTGACAGCTTCATTCTTTTTTGCAAGCTCCTATACGCTAAATGTTTGGCTGTTTGACGTCACGAAAATTGAAAAGTTTTTCTACTCGTTAATGTTGTACTTTGTCTTTAAAGCTGTCTATGACATTATGAACTACTATACCGCTAATCCGGCAAAAATTAAGCTGTCTGAACATCGCGAGGAATTTATCGCACCATATCTTATCCGTATTGCAAAAGCCGTCATGATAGCGATAGCCATTTTTAGTATCGCTGCGCTGTGGAGCTTTAACGTCAATGGCTTCTTAACGGGGATTGGATTAACCGGTGTTGCATTAGCATTCGGTATACGTGATACATCGTCTCATATTTTCGGTGGGCTATCGGTTGGCTTGGATAAACCGTTCCAAATTGGGGATTGGATTGCAACTGATGACCAAAAGCTCGACGGTACTGTAAAGGATGTCAATTTACGCAGTACGCTCCTTGATGCAGGCGAAAAAGGACTTGTATATGTGCCAAATGCCTTTTTAATGAACCGCCCGATTTACAATTATTCCAAGCGCCAGAAACTGAAAACAGAAATGCACTTTTTTATTGACCTTACAAACGATGAACAAGTAATCCGTACGGCATGTGAAGAAATTCATGAACAAATTATGCTCCATGAACAAACGGAAAAAGACGTTGTGCATGTGTTCATTGATGACTTCACGCCAAATGCGTTCCGACTGCTAATTCGATTTTTTGTCGCAACCGATGTGACAGCAACGAATTTAGCCGTACGCCAAGATATTATTTTTGCTGTGCATGACATTTTCAAGCGTCACGGCGTCACACAATTAGATACACAATACACAACGACCATTCCACTATAAGTAAAAAAGCGTACCATTCGACAAATGATGTCCAATGGTACGCTTTTTCATGTTCTCTATTTATTATATTATAGCTGTCCAAATAACTCACTCAGCGGTATGTCAACAAAACCTGTTGCATATAATACCGCATAAATACAGCTAAATAATACCCACATCGTGATTACTGAGACGCCGGTAATAAAAATTCCTCGGTATGGTACAACTTCATATTTCGTCGCAATTTGCTGAATTTCCGCAAATTGCGGATACTCTTGCTCGACTGGAATGGCAGCATCTTTAATCGACACTGTATTATAATCTTTTGCTTCATACGTTGGTAATTGTGGCATGTCATAATCATACGCAGCTTCAATTGCCGCGAACATATCCGTAATGCGTAGCACGAGCGGCTGCAAAGCTTGATGCTGTTCTGCACTTTGTTCAATATGCTGGAGTACACGTAACCGGTCTCGCTTCACAAGCGCTTGTTGTCTTTCTTCTAACGCTTGTTGCCATTCATTCATAACCGATTCACGCTGCTGTAATTGCTCTTTATATAGACGCATATAGCGGTCATATTCCCGAATAAGCATTTGTTTATGTTCAGTCGCTTGGTTGTCCAAATCTTCATACGCACGTGCAAGCTCTTCATATTGTTGCTTTCTAAATGCTTGAATACCGTTATAATCTTGTACAATCGCGCGTAACTCTCGCTTATCGGCATTTGTTAACAATGCTAAATGGCGATAATGCGCAATAATCGCTTTATAAGTTTGCTCATGTTGCAGTAATGTTTGCAGCGCTTGCTCATCGTATACATCGATTTTCGCCTGCATGACACGATAACTTTCAATTAACTCATGAAATAATTCAAAACGCTCTTGCGCGTATTTATCATCTTCTAGTTGCCCATCAAATAATAGCAATAATTCATTAATCGTTTCAGCTTGTTCCAATCGCTCTTGAAAACTGCGCATTTTTTGCGCATCCTCATTTGCTGATTGTGCAATTTGGTCCATCTCTGCTAAAATACTGGCACTCGCTTCGAGCTGCTGTGACACCTCATCTAAAATAAATGTTAACTGTTCATCCATATATTCAACGACAAAGCGTTCAAATGTAAATGGCAACGAAAATGGATACGGAGCATCATCAAGTACAACGCGACTTTCGTCAATTTGTAAATCTGGTGCAGGCATAAGATCAATATGTAGCGGATGTTGGAAAGCCGCTTCAATTGCCGTTAGTCTTTCTGTATGGAACGCATACGCCTCATCATATGCCACAATATCTTCATGCAAACGATAGTGTGCCACTTGCTCCTGCTTCACATTCGCTAACATATGTGCCTTTTGCGTACGAGCAAACTTATCGAGCAATGCATGTACTTGCTGATATGCGCGCTGCAATTGCACATAAATATGGTGGTCATCACCAATCGGGGCGTCTCCCTGTAGTAAAAATCCGACAACATCTTCTAACTCTTGTACGGTCGCGGGCATCGCAAATAATGTTTCTACTTGCAATGTCGCCTGTTTTAACACACCTTGTTGAAACTGTTCATGTGCCATATATGCTCGAATACTCGTCTCAAATGGTGGTAAAAACTGTTCTAACGGCTGCTGATGCAGTTGTTGCGCCTGTTCTTGTTCAATCAAAAGCATTTCGGTCATTTGCAATGCAGCTTGATGTACTAAATCAGCAACATCTTTGACACTCGTACGCATGATCGCCTCAATATATTCAATAAAAGGCTCAAACAACATCCAACATGCTTCTAATTGTTGCACATAAAAATATTCATGTTCCTCAAAAAACTGCTCCACTAAATGAAAACCACTTCGTATATATAATTCATCATCGTAAAATTCTTGCGCGGCTTTTGCGTAAGCTGCTGAAATGCAAAGGTGAGCCGTTATATACGGTTGTAATGGTTGAAGCTGTCGTATTACATGCTCTTCTAACGATTCATTCGTTAATTGCTCATGAATATCAATCATATTCACAACACAAATAATCGTTTTGCCTGCTTCTTTTAGTGCCTGCAAATACTGCTGTTCCTCCACACTACCAATATTGCCATACTGCGTTACCCACAACACCATATTGCACGCATCTGGTACATCATTTGGTAACGTATATTGGATTAAACAATCTTGTAATGTATCTATATCATGTAAAAACACCGTTGCATCCGTTGTCATGACCATTTGTTCATGCATAAATATAGTGCTAGGTGGACAATTCGCCGCAATACGCCCTAATAGCAATTCTAAAATGGTTGTCGTGCCTACGCCAGACAACCCGGTTAGTGCGTAATGCGGCACTGTGGGCATAGCTTTTAGTGCATCAATAAAATAACGCCCTGCGTCTTCGGTTACATATGCTCGCTCAGTACATGCTGTAACATACGCAATCAGCTCTTGTTTTAAACGCTGCACTTGATTCGTTAATGTGATATTCATAAAATTCGTCCTTTAAATACAAAATATCCTTTATTATATCATAGTTTATCATTCGTTCATATATACACCATTTTTGCTGTTTTTCAAGAAAAAAAGCGCATGTTTGCAAAGATGCTATGCCTTTTTACATTCCCAATACGACTTCACACTCATATTACCTATATGTATAAAGACATAGAGAAAGAGCAATTGTGACGCGATGCACAATTGCTCTTTGCCTAACATTTTATTTCGTTACAAGCTGACGATATTTTTTACGATATGTCGATGGCGACATGCCCGTACACTTTTTAAACACACGGCTGAAGTAAAAGCAATCGTAATAGCCGACCTTTTCGCCAACTTCAGCGATGGATTCACGGTCTGCACGCAATTCTTCTTTTGCCTTACGTATACGTAGCTCCATTAAATATTGACTTGGATTCATCCCTGTTGTCGCTTCAAACACTTCACTAAAGCGGCGACGTTCAATGCCGACATGTTCAGCTAATTGCGCAATTGATAAATCCTTCGCATAATGCTCGTGCATATACGCAATCGCAAATGCAGCCACTTCACTCTTAGGCGTTAATGTTGTACGCTTCGCACTCGCTAAAAATTCTTCAATGAATTGCATAAAGATTGTGTGGCTTTGTAACAATGCATAGTTCCCAGGTGTTGCGGCTAATTCTACTAATTGCTGTACGTAATGTTGACAGCGCACCGCATCGTCTAATTGGTAATCGAAAGCGATATTCAAACTATTTTCAGCGCGTAACACTTCATATTGAATAAGGGCATAATGAAAAGGTCTCTCACTTGTCACATAAATTTGGCACTGCGCATTCGGCCCACAGTGGAATACATTATTATTTTTCGTGACATATTGTGTATTGTCCATCGTAATGGTCGCTTCACCTGAAAATGGCACAATAAAACAATTAGTCTTTTCATTAGTTGTGCGAAATGATTGTGTTTTTGTGGCTGGTAATGTCGTCGTGTATACGTCGACAAAATAGGTTGGTGTCTGTGCATAAAGCTCGATTAGTTGATTAATATTCATTGTATGTACGTCCTTCCAACTTTGTTACTAGTTTCTTAATGAAAATGATTATCAATATCATATAAATCATTCTCATCTTTGTCAACCGCACATTTGACAAAAAAATACATAGCCACTCTTAACACAACATACTTTTTATCCTTTCGCCTGAAAACTGTATTATCTAAAACACACAAAACACGAATAAAATCGCGCCATCTCACAATCAAATAAAAAGCACACCAAACACTTTTATCCTTTTGCGAATAGCAAAGAAAAATTCATACCCGCGATTTTTTTCTTTCGATTCTCAATTAGCGTTTTTTAGTTGTGCAGAAATCACTGTTAACGCCAAAAAAAAATCAAGATATTCACATAAAAATAAAGAAGCTATCTGAACGATTCGTTCTAGACAGCTTCTTTGTGGTTTTTTACTATTATTGAACTGTTTGCATATCGGCTGCTTGTTCTGTTTTGCGTACTTTTTTTGCTTTTTCAATATCACGACGTAATAACACCGCAATGACAAAAGCAATGGCAATTAACGCTGTAAATACGTAGAACACTGGCACATAGCTTCCTGCTGTTTCGTGAATCGCTGTGACAAGCATCGGTCCGAATACGCCACCTAATGACCATGTTGTTAATAAATAGCCATGAATAACGCCTAATTGCTTTGTACCGAACATATCTGATGCGAATGCTGGTAAGTTTGAGAAGCCACCACCGTAACAACTTACTACTAAGAATATTAAAATTTGGAACAATAAAATGCTTGATGTAAATGGCAGTGTAATAAACGCAATTAATTGAATGGTAAAGAAGATTACAAAGACATTTTGTCGCCCAATATAATCCGATGCTGCCGCCCAAATTAAGCGACCACCACCGTTAAATAAGCCCATTAAACCAACCATTGTTGCGGCTGCTGCAACCGATAAACCAACGACTTCTTGCGCCATTGGAGAAGCGACAGAAATCATCATAATACCGGCTGTTACATTGATTAAGTGCATCGACCAAAGCATCCAGAAACGCTTTGTACGCACTGCTTCACGCGCTGATAGTTGTGGAATCTCTGCGCGAGCTGGTCCATATTTGCTGACCGCTTCTGAACCTGGTACTTCCCCTGCTTTTGGCGGTGCGATATATAATGCACCACACAGCATTAATAAGAAATAACTAGCTCCTAAAACAAAATACGTATTTTGAATCCCTACTGACTCCATTAATGATACAGCAACAGGCGCTGTAATTAATGAACCTGCACCAAATCCAAGTACAGCCATCCCCGTAGCTAAACCGCGACGGTCTGGGAACCATTTCACTAGTGTCGATACCGGTGCAATGTAACCAATACCCATCCCTAGACCACTTAATAAACCGTATGTTGCCCAGTAAAGTGGAATCGAATCAAGCATAATCGCTACCCCTGCACCTGCTTGTCCTAAACCGAATAATACTGCTGCTAATAACGCTGACTTACGTGGACCTTGCTTTTCAACAAAGCTACCAAACATTGCGGCTGAAAAACCCGCTAACCCCATCATAATTGTAAAAGCGACCGTCACCTCTGTCGCATTCCATCCCATTTCTGCAACAATTGGATTTTTATACACACTGTATGCATATGCTCCACCAATTGATAAGTGAATTGCAATCGCAGATAATGCGATTAACCAACGATTTTTGTTCATAAAATCGCCCCCTCATTCATAAATATCAGTCGTTCACCCTATTTTTTTGTATGTTTGTCTTTTCTGTGAACTTCGTATTTACACAGTATCATTCAAAACCTTTTCTATGCAACTCTTTTATTTTTCTACACTAACAATTATGAAAGCGCTAATATTTTTTATCTATAAAGAAAATATACGCATAAAGAAGAAAAAACTGTACTTATACACCCTATAAAAACAGTGAAATCAAGTATTAATCTGTACTACATATCAATAATACAGACTGTTCTGTCATTTTAAATGAATATTCTAAAATAATAATAAGAAAAATAATAAATATTTAATTATGTCATTTTTTACTCACTAAAGATAAAAAATAAGTACTTAAAATCATTTTTTTCTAAAAATAAAGAAAAACACCGTTATTCACGCGCATTATTTTGTCCTTCGCGCATTTTTTTGCTAAAATCATTGTTTGTAAACGATACCACGAACAATTTAGTTACATATTCTAGAAGAATAGTGTCGTTTTTTATTGTAAAGTGGGGTTAAAAATCGCCTAGCTGATCATGAAAACTATTTTTTAAAAATAATAAGTAACATAATCGCTTGTTATAGCCGTTGCATGAAACGTTGGATTCTACTACACTTACTATAATTGTTGAATAAAGGAGGCTTTATTGTGGAAAAAAAAACGCCTACACAAGAGCCACTAACGGAAGAAGAGTTTTTAGAACTAGTACTTGCCGAACAAGAGAAAGCTTTAGCCGAGGAGCGACGTTTGCGTCAGTTACGCGCTCAAGGACAACTACCACACACGCGCAAACGACGTTCATTGCGTCTAATAATGTGGACGATGGCAATTGTTCTCTTATTAAATGCTGGGGCGCTACTTCTCCAAGTCTATTCAATCCCTGCCATTGAATTTGTGAAAGTTTCTGCTATTTTGTCACAAGATAAAACGGTCCAGGCGCATAAAGAAAGTGTCGTTGAAATTCGGACAACTGACAGCAAAGGTACAGGTTTTTCTGTCACAGATGATGGCTGGATTATTACAAATGCTCATGTTGTCGACGATGCGCTGTCCATTGCCGTCTCGTTTCCCGAGCACGGTGTATATGAAGCAAGTGTTATCGCGACTTATCCTGAGATTGATACCGCTTTTTTAAAAGTAGAAGCAGAACAACTGCCATTTGTCACATTAGGACAGGCGATTACGTATGTGGAACATGAAGCGATTACATTTATCGGCAATCCATTAGCCTTTTCCGGTATTGCTAACGAAGGGGAAATTGTTGGACCGCTACAGTTAGCCCAGTGGCCAGTGGAAGTCATCCAAATAGACGCACCTGTTTATAAAGGAAATAGTGGCTCACCTGTATTTAATGAAGACGGTGATGTTATTGGTGTCGTATTCGCGACAATCGAGCATGAAGAATTATCAAAAGTAGGGCTATTCGTTCCTATTGATACCATTTCACACTATATGCCTAAAGCATTAAAAAAGGAGCTAGACGATATGTAATCGTCAGCTCCTTTTATTTATTCTACTTGTTGGATTACATGCTCAGCTGGCATATAATCATACCCTAGTGCCGTTGCAACTGCCTCATATGTAACAAAGCCACCCGCTACGTTAACGCCTTTATATAATGCGTTATTTTGAGTAATGGCTTGCTTAACTCCAACATTTGCTAATAATAGCGCATAAGGTAATGTCACATTCGTTAAACCGATTGTCGATGTGCGTGGTACAGCTCCTGGCATATTCGCTACTGCATAGTGCAGAACACCATGTTTCACATAATACGGGTCGTCATGTGTTGTTACATGCGTCGATGTTTCGAAAATACCGCCTTGGTCAATCGCAATATCCACAAGGACAGCACCCTTCTTCATTGTTTGAACCATCTCTTCTGTTACAAGCTTCGGTGCTTTTGCGCCTGGAATTAATACCGCACCAATGACTAAATCAGACTGTGCGACTGTACGTGCAATATTATAGCTATTTGACATTAACGTTTGGATCGCACTGCCATAACGGTCATCTAACTCTTGCAAACGTGGCGCACTAACATCTAAAATCGTTACATGCGCACCTAAGCCGATCGCCATTTTCGCTGCATTTTCACCCGCAACACCACCGCCAATAATCGTCACATGCCCACGCTCAACGCCTGGTATACCACTTAATAAAATGCCCATGCCACCATGAATACTTTCTAAATACTGTGCGCCGACTTGAACAGACATTCGCCCAGCTACTTCGCTCATCGGTGTTAACAATGGCAATGTACGATTTACTTCCACTGTTTCATAAGCAATTGCTGTAACACCTGCGTCGATTAAGGCCTTCGTTAACGAAGGCTCGGCTGCTAAATGTAAATATGTAAAGAGCACGAGCCCTTGTCGAAAGTATTGATATTCTGTTTCGATTGGTTCTTTTACCTTTAAAACAAGTTCTGCTTGCCACGCCTCGTCGACTGTGCCGATTGTTGCGCCCGCTGTTACATACTCGTCATCGCTAAAACTTGATAATGCACCTGCGCCTGCCTCAATGACAACTTGATGCCCTGCACGTACAAATGCGTCTACCCCAGCTGGTGTAATCGCGACACGTGCTTCATTGTTTTTAACTTCTTTTGGTACGCCAATATACATGAAAATCACTACCTTTCAAACGAATTGATGTGTTTTGTTACCAACGTGATGAATAGTATGAACTACGCTTTTTAGCTTTCAAAAAGTAAAATAATACACTCGCTATTATTATAAATACCGCTGAAACAGCAATGCTAAACTGAGCCGGGTCCAATGAGAAAAACATTGTTTGCCATTCATCCGCATGCGCACGACCTGCATACGCATATGAAATAACAAATGTTAGCACGCAGCCTGCAATAAAGACGATAAATTGTCGCTGACGAGCCGCCCAAATTGTTACACCTACTAAAATCAGTAAGCTAATGATATAGCCTAAAATTGTGTCTACCTCATACTGCATAAACATCGCAAAATAGCTATACGGGAATGCTAGTAGCAATAAAATAATCATCGCTTGTACAACTTTCATAATGTAAAACGTCCTTTCTTTAAATAGAGCACATTCTTATCATAACATCGTCATTCCATTTACGACATTGTTTCGGCCATTGTTTTATCTTTTGACAAATAATAGACACATGCAAAGATCGCAACTACCGTCACAACACCCATTGCTAAAAAGGCACTTCGCGGTTCCATTTCATAAAGACGACCTGCAAATAATGTCAGTATCGCCGTTGCCCAGCTTAATGCAAATGCCGAGTATAAGCCTTGTGCAGTCGGTATTTGCGCCTTCGTCAACGTTTTTGTCATATATAAAATAAATGCATAATGTGCAAGTGCAAATGACAATGCATGTAGTGATTGCGACACAACAAACATTGCGACCGATGGAACTATGTAAATCATTCCCCACCTTACCGTTGCACCAATCGCAGCAATTAATAATAGCTTGACCGGATGCCAATGCCCAAACCATTTATCGGCAACAAGCAAAATGCCGATTTCAAATACAACCGCAATATTAATAATAATGCCAATATAATAGGCAGGCACATCTAAATGCTGTAAATATAAATAGCCATTATTGTAATACGTTGCATGTGCGCCTTGTATACAAATAACGATAAATAACACGAGGACAAATCGTTTTTGTGTCAATAACTGGCGAAATGTTTGGCTACTTTGAGCTGTTGTTTCAGGTTTTTCTTGAATAACAGCGGGTGTTGCAAACGTTAGACCGATACAAAATAGCGCGATGGCAACAAGCATCAACCAAAAAATCGCCATATCGTTCGTGACACCAACAATAAGCGTCAACACGAGGACCATGAGCACAAAGCCAATCGAGCCATAGCTGCGGGCACGTCCGTAATGGAGATGACTACGTTGTACTAAAATACCTGCCGCACTTTCTAATGCTGGCATTAAAGATGGATAGCTCAAACTAAATAGTGCTGTCACAACTAAGAGTGACCAAAATTCATGCGCGGGTATGTAACATAAGGCAGTTACCAACGACACGACTGCATATAGTATTATTACTTTTTTAGCATCGTATTTTTTCGAAATCGCCGGGAATATAAATAATGTCGATAATCCACGCGCAACCAATCCAATACTCATAATCGTACTCGCTTGTGCAATCGTAATACCTTTTGCATCGACTAACCAACCTGTCCAATACGGTAAAAACACACCCCACCCAATAAAAAAAAGAAAAAATTGCTGCGACATCCAGCGCTGTGCGTTCATAAAAATTCCCCCCCTAAACTATTTGTCACAAGCTATGATAAATCGTACAATAATAAAGTCATCGCATATTTCAATGGAAAGAAGAGGCGTTTATGCAAATTTTACACGAACAAGAACGAGACTTCTATTTACACCAATATGATGTCCAACAACTATGTATTCCACTTGACCATGCTGAAGTACACAAATTCAATCGCGGTGAATTTATTATTCATGAAGGCGCAACACCTTCTTACTTATATTACCTGATTGAAGGTCGTTGTAAAATCATTGTTACCCATGAAAATGGAAAAACATCGATTATTCACTTTATTGGACCAGGCGATTTTATTGGTGAGCTCGAATTAGTAGATGCAGCAATCGGACAAGCAAAAGCTATCCAAGCAACGCGCACAAGTTATTGCATCGCATTTCCAGTTCATCTGTATCGCCAACGTTTGCTCGAAAACAATGCATTTTTAGTGCAACTGGCAACATTTTTAAGTAAGAAATTAATTCGCAACGGTTCTAAAATATCACAAATTCAAGCCTATCCTTTAGAGCATCATTTAGCGCAGTTTATTTTAGTATCCGCGCAACAAGACCTTTATCAAGAACGCCATACAGAGGTGTGTGACTACTTAGGTGTGTCGTATCGTCACCTGCTGCATACACTCGCGCAATTTTGCGACAAAGGGTTTTTACAAAAAGAGCAACGTGCCTACCGTATTTTAAATCGCCAGGCGTTGAAAGACCTTGCCGATGTTCTGTTACCTCAACAGTAGGCAAATTGATAAAGTCATTTTTTTGAAATACCTTCCAAATAGGTGTACACTACATATAAGAACATATTTTGAATTGTTCAATCGAAAGGATGAGGTTTATGTTATCTGAAAACTTACATGCAGCGTTAAATGAACAAATGAACTATGAGTTTTATTCTGCACATGCTTACTTAGCGATGGCAGCATATTGCACAAATGAATCATATGATGGTTTTGCAAACTTTTTCTTAGTACAAGCTGAAGAAGAGCGTTTCCATGCCATGAAATTTTACACATACTTAAGCGATAAAGGATACCGTGCAACAGTAGAAGGCTTCAACAATCCTGGCAATGAATTTTCATCGATTTTAGATGTTTTCGAAACAGCGCTACACCATGAAAAAGAAGTAACACGTCGCATTTATCACTTAGCGGATATCGCATTAGATGAGCGCGAACATGCGACAATGGCTTTCTTAAAATGGTTTATTGATGAGCAAGTAGAAGAAGAAGCAACTTTTGATACATTGATCCAAAAAATTAAACGTATTGAAAACGATTCAAATGCGATGTTTATGCTAGATGCAGAGCTTGCGACACGCACATTCGTCCCACCCGCTGGCGAGTAGTACTACTCTCGTTTATACAGTTTAACCATATTCGTTATATGAAAAACAGGTACAGACGAAATCAAATCGTCTGTACCTGTTTTATATACTCAATCATTACACTTGGAAACGTGCCACATTACTTTTTAGCTGTTCAGACATATGCGCTAAGTTCACAGCACTTGCTGCCACTTGTTGCATCGTTGACGTTACATGGTCTACAGTCGCTGTCACTTCTTCTGAACTTGCAGAAGATTCTTCACAAATCGCCGCAATATCCGTTACGGATGTTGCCATCGAATTTGATGAGCTATAAATATCATTTAAACGTGTAGCAATTGTACGAATTTCAACATCCATTTGCCCAACCGCTTCTGAAATATCATCGAAGCGTTTCCCTGTTGCCTTTAATTGGTCAGATCCTGTTTTTACTTCTTCATAGCCTGTGCGTAAAGAAGTTGTCACATTGCGTGTATCTTGTTGAATGCTTGACACAATGCCTGAAATATCCGTTACGGACGCTGACACTTGTTCTGCTAGCTTGCGTACTTCATCTGCTACAATTGCAAACCCTTTGCCATGTTCTCCTGCACGAGCCGCTTCAATTGCCGCATTTAACGCTAATAAATTCGTCTGGTTCGCAATATCATTAATCACGGATACAAGCTTTGTAATTTGCTCGGACTGATTTTGAAGCCCTTCTACTTTTTGTACCGCTTCATGCATCACGGCATTAATCGCATGCATTTGTGTCAACGAGCTTGCCATATGTGATTTGCCTTCCGCTGTGATTGTCGACACATTTTCAGATTCTCGCTGCAGTACATCCCCTGCTTCCACAATTTTTTCGATATCTTTTGTGAAACCGTCCATCGTTTGTGTTAAATCTACTGTCGATTGCGCCTGTTGTTCAGCGCCAACTGCCAAATTACGCGTCGTTTCAGCCGCTTGCTCCATTCCGTGCTGCACTTCTTCAGCGGATGTCGATAACTGCTCGCTATCGGTCGCAACCGTTTGTGCTACATGATCAATGGCGGACACAACTCGGTGCGTCTGCTCGGTCATTTCATTCACCGCCATCACAACATCCGCAAATTCATCATTACGCGTTGTTTGAAGCGGCTTTTGCGTTAAATTCCCATTGGCTAATTCCTTCATATATGCCACTAGGCGATTTAACTCGCCTGAAAATTTGTTTGCTGTATATAAACCAATGGCAATTGCACTAATGATGACAAGAATAGCCGCAATAATGACTAAACGTGCATTTCCTTGTGCAATATCATGAATATTTCCAGATAACGTTTTAATATTCTCTCCGCGCATCACATTTAACGCATGATAACCAGTTAATACGTCTTCAATTTGTGGTTTTAATCGTTCATATTCCTCGATTGCACTTTGACGATTTTCACTTTGTAAGCCCGGCAATACCGTTGCTTGCATCGTTTGAATCCACATATTCCCTGTAGCAATCAATGCATCTCGCTCTGCATTACTACCGAAAGTTTCTAAATACGTAATGGCCTCTTGTACTTGTTGTTCCGTTTCCTCAAATTGTGCCACGTATACGCTATCGCCCGTAATAACAAGGCTACTTGCAGCCATATACATTTCAGACAGTAAACGATATAATTCCTCATTCGTTAAGAGTAATTCTAATTCCGTTGTTGCTAACACATTGCTTTCATGTTCTAGTTCTTGATTCATCATAAAAATATATGCGTACGATAACAGCATAATAATAATTACTGTAGCAAACGCCACTAATAATTGTTTACGAATCGATGAAAATAATATTTTCTTCATACATTCCCCTCCCCTTCGTAAACATAAAGACCTAAAAACTTTAGATGTATATCCTTGTTAATATTCCCCTTTTTTGAAACCTTTCAAACTAACTTTTCACAAATATTAACATCAGCTGACCAGAAATCTATTTTACATCACGACCGTCTTTAGACAGAGGAAGTCATATTGCTCTCATTCGTTAACCATACACTCTCTCTTTCGCGAATAAAAAAGGCTTTCCATGTCGAAAGCCTTCGCAATTTACGATATCAACAGTCTCCCTTTTTTCGCCTGTACCATTAAATACATACTTTGCATCATCATACCTAGCATGACAAGTGCAATACCGACTATACCTAATGTAGACGGTAATACGATTGCTAAAAACAATATTTCTCCGACAAGCGCAAATAATACTTCAAATGATTGTGTTGCCTCTACACCAGCAAGCTTCGTCATATCGCCCTTTACTAAATCTGTCGCGGCAAAAAATAATGCTGTTGCAATAATACCTGAACTAATCGCCACAACCGCACTTTGGACAATCTGCGTTGTTGACGGCAATCCAACTTCAATATACGCGTAACAAGCAAGAAGAACCCAAAAAGGCATACTTGCAATTGTCATACCTAATAAACGCTCAAAGACGCCGATTTTTCCAGCTGTCACATCCATCATTTTTCGATTGCCGAGCGGATACATAAACGCTGCTACAATGATTGGCAACACACCTAGTAAAATCGTCGAAAGCGTAATGTTTTTTGCATGCTCTAGCTGCATCAATGCAACACCACACAAAATAATGCTCGATAAACTAAGCATACGCCACGGAATTTTCCCGCGTACCTTTTTTCCATTTTCTGTTGTAAAAAATAACGGCGATAACAGCGCCCCCGCAATAATAGTCACCTGCCATGTACCTGCAATGAGCCAGCCTGGTGCATACATCGCCGCAAAACATAACGGCGCATAAAACAACCCAAACCCTACCGTACTCCATATCATCCATTCTGTACGATGCGTTTTCATGGATTGTTTAAGCGGTGCCGATTTTTGGCGCCATGCCACAATGACTACTAAAAATGGCACCATAAAAAAATAACGTAACGATGCACTCCATGCCCAGTGCCCACCTGCTTGCTCCATTGAAGCATTTAACACAAACGTTACGGCAAAAAACAACGCCGACATAATGCCTAATACAATCGCTTTCATATAAACCCTCCTTGCGCCATTCTCATTTATTTAGCATAACAAACAAGCGTTATATTGAATACACTATTCAGAAAAAATGACAGCGACTTCTTTTTCACATAAAAAAATGCCAAGCGATGAACATCTCGCTTAGCATTTTAACGACGTAACCTATTTTATTTTGTAATGCTATGTTCATATAAATAATCGTACGTAATATCGATAAAAATATAATGATGTGTCGGCAGCTCAATTGAAAATGTACGTGTCATCTCACCTGTTTCAATATCGCGATATACGTCCGAAATTTCACCTGTTTTTTCATGACGTAAACGAATAATATTCATTAAAAAATACGGACGCCAACTCCAGTTTTTATCTTTCGCATGTTCTAGCACAACCCAGTTATGATCGTAGCGCATAATATTCGGCGATACTTGGAAACCATCTTCATCGGTAATATATAATCGGAATGAATAGGGTGTGACCGCTTCAGCAAGCTTTAGTAATGACGCAACGTTATCTGGTTGTGGCTGACACTTTTCAACAATGGCCGTTAACTCTCGCTGCAATGTACGCATCGCATCAAAACGTTGCTCCAATTGCTTTTTCTCCGCCTTAATAAAACGAATGCTTTCTTCATGCAAACGTTGCTGTAAGCTCGTTGGCTCAATAAAGGTTTCACTAGCTTCTGTTAAATAACGTCCTTTATAATAACGCGCCCCATGCTTCCACGCCAACTGCATATGATAGGTCGTTTCAATGTCATCGAAGAAAATCGATGCGCCAATTCGCAATGCTAGCGAGCTAATCGTCATAAATATATCATTTTGTGCGCCCCAAGAATCATAATCGAGCATATCAATATCAATTTTTAAAATATTTGGTTTCAATAAAAGCACATAATCTAAATGGCTTTCTGAGCCGATTTTATTTAAGCACAACTTCATGCCGTATGTTTTTAAGTAACGAATCGCATGCTGTAATTGCTCAACATCTTCATGGTATTCATGCTCTGCCAACGTTAAAATAATATGCTTAAAGCTATCCTCTGCAATAGATTCCTTTAAAAGAGTAAAATAACTTTCTGCAAAATCTTGCATTAATAAATTCGGATTAAGCGGAATGTACAAGTCATATGTGAGTGGCTCATCTTTGAACGGTTGTAGCGCACGCTCAATAATCAGTTGTTCTAACTCCACACGATATTCAAGTGGCACTTCTTCGTCATATAAAAAGGCTGGAATATTGGCACCTTCCAAAAACCCACTGACCGCGTAGCCTTCTACAAGGTGTGCATCTGCACTATATACTGGCTCATAACGCACTTCCACTTGCTGTAATTTTGTTAATACTTCCATTGTATCCATTGCTAAACCTCCAATACATATCCCGTTCACATAAACGTCTATGATATATTATACAACTATTATAATAATTATGCAAAGTTACATACTTATGTGACGTTACTCATCCGTATGTATCATTGCGTTATCCCTCCTCATATCATACCCGATTTATGCGACATATATATAAAATATGCGCTAATATGGCCATATAAAAACTAGCTACCGACCGTTTATGCTGTCGATAGCTAGTTTAGTGAATATACTATTTCCTTACATTACAGAGCCACTAATAAATTCCTTATTCGGATAATACATATTCTTCACAATGACATTAGAGCCTAAACATTTTACCGCTGGACAGTGACAGTTAATATTTTTAGAAATATTTGTACTTAGCCACTTATCATAAATATCATTGAGGGAGCTTGTTAAAATATTGCCTAGTGCCGCGCCGTCATCTGCAAAATCTGAGACAGAAACGTCACCAGTAAATATATTTAAGTTCATGCGAGAACGCCCATCGACGTCATTACGAACTGTCGTATTCGGCGTTTGCTCAATTTTCGCTAATAAATCTAAATCACGTGTATCAGCGCTACATTTATAAAACGGCAATGTGCCTAGTAATAACCAAATATCTTTATCTTTATAATCAAGTAATTCACTTACGACATCTCGGTATTCATCTAAACCAATCGTCTCTAAATTTTCAGCAAAATCACTTGCATACATCGGGTGAAGCTCATGTCGTTTACAATTCATTTCATGAACAATCTCCTCATGAATTTTGCGTAAATACGGGACTGTATTACGATTTAACATCGTTTCAGCAGATACAAACATACCGCCGTTCGATAATTCTTTCGCATTATCAAAAATATTACGGTACAACTGACTGCGATATTCGATCGATGGCGTTTTATCCATCATCGCAAACCCTGTTTCCACAAATTCCTGCTCGGTGCACCAGTTATGACTAATATGCATCACATCTAAATAAGGCGCCACTAACTCATAGTGCGACATCGGCAATGTTAAATTTGAATTGATTTGCGTTTTAATGCCTCGACTTTTTGCATATTTTAATAGTGGTAATAAATTATGCTTAATGCCACGTTTCGTTAATAACGGCTCGCCACCGGTAAAACTCATCGTTCGTAGCGTCTCGACTTCATCCAATCGTCTAATCATATCTTCAACTGGTAATGCATCTAGCTCTTTCGACGTTAATGTATACCCTACTGCACAATGCGAACATCTCATATTACATAAATTTGTCGTTGTAAATTCAATATTCGATAAGGTTAATTTCCCATACTTTTCAACATCTAAATACGCTTCCCAATGGTCTATTATTTTTTCGTTCATTGTAAATACCCTCTTTCTACATTACACATTTTCTCATAGATTGTTGTTTGAATAAAGAATAAAAATAAAAGCCGTTCATTTACAGTGCTAGACGTCGTTACTTTGCTAAAGATTAGCGCTCCATAAAAGTATGTTGGATAGAAGTGCTATTCCTATAGATTTTAGCGCGAAATAAAAACAGAAAAGAAGTAAGAAAAATGACATCATTTCTCTTACCTCTTTGTTTTGTGGCAACTTTAATTTTACGTTTCGTCACAATTTACGAAAGGTCTTCTTTTACATACATCGGAACTGCTGGATAGTCTGAGCGTAGCATGTCTACCGATAAATGAAGCGGTTGGAACGGTGCATATGGTTTGTTATACATATTGTCATCTAAATCTTCTATGTCTAAATCCTCGGCATTTTGTGCAATTTTCACTGCGAAAATGCGCTCATAAATACGCTGTAATGACGCTCTTTGCTCTTCTGGAAAATCAGACTCGCGTATTAATAAATCCGCAATTAACACACACACAAGACGCTGTGCATGACGCACACCATCAAACTGTTCAAGTTTACGTGTTACATAATATAATTGACGCACTTCACGTTGCTGTTCTGCTTTAAACTGAGACAGCTTTTGTAAACTATCATCCGCTCTTTTTTTCACTGTATATGTAACAACTGTGTATACATCGTCATATGCCGATAAAATTTGGGTTTCTAGCTGACGAATACGCTCGTGCATTAAATCGAGTAAACCACGTTGTAAATTTAATTGCTCGATTTGTTTCGTCATATCAAACGATGCTTCTTTTTCGCCAAATAAGCGTTTAATCATCGTAAAGCCGCCATGTGCACGTGTTTGTACATGCTTTTGTAGCTTTTCATACAACTCGGCATATTCCGCGTGCTTCACTCGATATTCACGTAACGCTTGTTGATACTCGCCTGCTACGCGGCAAAATAAAATCGTGTCATTCGTTAATAAATAATCGTGCTGCTCAATAAGACGTACAAACTGGAATAATGTTTGAATTGGTTCAAACAAACTGCTATAGCGCTCATATTCTAATTCATACTCTTCTAAAATAGCTTGGTTTCGCTTTTGAATTTGTTGTTTCGCTTGCTGCATCTCTTCACTCATCGATAAGTTTAGCGGCTCGCGTTGTACTACTGTTTCTAGCTCTGTTGCAAAACGCTCTAGCCACATAAACAAACGGCGCGTAAATTTTTGTGTACGGCGTTCCGTATGATTAATGACATCTTGCACCGCATCGTCAATCATAATAAATTGCGTGTCATTCGGTGCTTTTGGCGCCATCTGCAACAATTGCTTTGCGCTCATATATCGCATATCACGCACATAAGGCGTTATTTTCTCATGATTGACCACTTGTCGGTCACTATAATTCACAATGCAAATCGGTTTCATTTGTAAGCGTTCATGTAATTGCTGCAGCCATGTAATTTCGGTGTCTTCCACTTCCTGGTCCGCTCTGATAACGTAAAACACATCATCTACTCGTTGTAATATACTATCTGCAATATAATATTGCTGCTCATTTGTTGTCTCAAACGCGCGTGTATCAATAAATGAAATCGGCTGTAAATAGTCATTCGCCGCATAAACCGTTAAATAATCCATACTTTCACGTAATAATTGTGCCGCAAAACGGTCTGATACCGATAGTAACTCAAGTTTTGATAATTCAAATGTCGCTTCTACACCATCTAAAAATGATGCTTCTACATGATGATGTGCGCCGTAATGAACGAATGTATGTATTTTTGTTTGCTGTTCTGAACGACTGCACAATAATGGTTCGCGTAAATATGCATTAATAACCGATGTTTTGCCAACACCTTCACGACCTACAACGAGAATGATTGGATTGCGTTGCACATCTGTTAATAATCTTTGTAAAATGCGCGTCGTTGCGCGAACATATGTATTTGATTGTAATGCTTCTTCGACTTCCTCAAGTGAATGGACAACTGTTTCCATATTCTCTTCACTGATCGAGACTAATCCATGCTTGTTCATAATTTGTAGCCCCTTTACTCCATGTACAATTATATCGGCTTTTTTGGACATTTTTCGACCACCTGGAATCAAATTGCATCTTGAGATATATAAATGTCCAGCATCTAATTTTGCACTCTTTATTTTCACCCTTTTGTTAGGTCTTTTGTGCTAAGCTTACGGCTATCGATGTTTGAAGCTCTTCCAAACGTGATATGATACTTATAAGTAGAAAAGGAGTTGATTGTCGATGAATATTGTGCGCAACGTTTGGCTACATCCCCGCGAAACAACACGTTATGTGATTGAGCATGTTCGCCTTCCTGCAACATTAGCCTTTTTTTGGGTGACGCTGCTTGGTGTTTCGATGGCGAGTTATCATGCAAAAGCAGAATTAGCAACAGAATTTACTGCCGTTACATTACAGCAATTTATTGTTATGTATATCCTGATTGCCCCATTTTTAATTATGCTCTTTTTAGTAGGCGCTGGACTCATTACAACATGGATGGGCCGCTTTTTTAAAGGGAAGGGCACATTCATCGATATTTATAAAGCCATTGCGGTTGGACACCTTCCTATGTTGTTACCAGTACCATTTATGCTTGCTTGGTTAATTGTCGATACGCACGGCTTTTTAATTAGTTATCACTCACTCGCAGGTGTTATTTGCTTTATTGCATCTGTCATTGGCAGTGTTTCCGCTTTTTATTTAACGATTGGAACAATTGCTGAAGCACATCGGTTTGGTTATAAAGAAAGTGTTTTAACACTTCTCATTCCTGCCGCTTTACTAATGGGTTTCTTATTTCTTATACTTGTCGCGTTAGTCACGTTCCTTACCGGTAATTAAAATATCATCAGAGATTGAGAAAAAAGAAATATCCTTCAGCAGTTGTCGTTGCTGAAGGATATTTTTCTGTATTTGGTGCTACTCCACTTTCATTGCGTTTGCCAGCATATTTTTTATTAAAAAATACCGGATGCCATTTCTTCTGGTGTAACGACTGTATATTCAATCGTCGTAATGCCCGCCGTTTGATAAGATGCTCCTTGAATATACATAACATCGCCACTTGCACCAGTTAATTTATAACTAAACATCGCATCACCGACCATCGCATGACGAATGATAAAGGCATCTGTACCGATACTGCCAGTCACAACAGGTTCTTTAAAGAGCATACCCGTAAACTGCTCATATTCGACCTTCACTGGTTTAAAGCCTAAATCACTAAATGTTATGCTCGCTGTGTTTCGTTCCAGCGCATCGTATACATATAGCTCCGTTTCTCCCATTTCACTAATAATGCCTGCACGTTGTGATTTCCCAGTGCCATCTGTAAATGTTGCGATATACTCGCCCGCTTCAAACAGCATTAGCTCATATACTTGTTCTTCTACATGGTAATGCAATGCATACATCGATGTATCAATCAATTCGCCTGATAATGTTTGTAGCGTCACTTGCTTCGGTGCAAAGCCAATGTCATCTGCACTAAAAATCGTGCTACCTGGCGTTAAGCTATCATCCTCTTCCATTTCAATCGTTAATTGACCGTTACGTTCACCAACCGTTACCGCATACTTTTGAGAAAAGGCATATTCATAATACTCCTCCGTTTCATGATAGCCATCTAAAAAGAGCGTCGTTTTTCCTGGGCGCAGCGCTTCCACAATAATACGATGACCCGCTTGTCGCAGAGAAATAATCGGCTCTTCTACCTCATACGTATACGCATCTAATGCATCGACATAAAATGCATCTGGTGACAACTCCAATGTAACTAAGTCCTCCATTAATTGTGTTGTACGATACACAAATGTCGCTAATTGACCACGTGTCACACTGCTGACTAAATCAAATGTTGTCGGTGTACGTCCAGTTGTAATACCGTATTCGTAAAGTGCCCCTACTAACATATGTGCTTCACTATTTTTGACAACGTCTGAAAATGGTAAGTCACTAAAGTTATACGTCAGTCCGTACGCATTCACAAGCATGCGTGCCATTTGTTCACGTGTTAAACCACCACCTGGACGATACGTACCATCTGTAAAGCCACTAATAATACCGGCATTCGCTAACGCCGCGATCTCTCGGTAATAAGCATGTCCCATTGGAATATCACTAAAATTTGGATTTTCTACATTTTGTGTGTTAAGTGTTAGAACGCCACTTAACACTTTTGCCACCTGCCCTCGTGTAATCGTTACACTCGGTCGGAATGTACCATCTTCAAATCCCCGTAAAACCCCTGCTTTTGTCAATGCGTCAATTGCGACTTTATGACTATTCGACGTTTTCACGTCGGAAAAAGAGGCCTCTGCTGGTGTCGCTAATAATGTTGTCATCCCTAATACTGTTGCCATCGCTGCTGCCTGCCACCACTTCTTTGTCATGTCAAACCCTCTCCCTATCCTGCAAATGTTACGTTCCCACGCTCACTTCTTCCACTTTATCAACAACTAAGCAATGTCGCAATTCATCGTGTGAATTTACCGATAAATGTCATTCAATAAAGCGACAATTGGCATAAAATGTTCATAAAATGCTTCGAAAAATTGTTGTGCCATTACGTCGTCGTAATGAAATTGTTCATATGCTTGTAATTGTTCATATAGCTGTTCAATATCCGCCATGTAAAAACGGAGCTGATGTGTAAGATTCGTTGTTTGCTGCCCTTTTAGTAAACGATAAACGTCCCATATATGTTCGATACGTTTTTTCCGTACGAGTAAACGTTCATACGCTTGCTGATGAAAATGTGCTAACACAGGTTGTTGCTTCGCCGTGTCATGGTGGCGAAGCATTTCACAAATTTCATAATAAAGTGTGCCATAGCGACGTAATTTATCGTAACTTGCCGGCAAATGTCGCGCTTCATACTGTAAAATACGGTCCGTTACATACAGTAATTGCTGCTCGACTTCTGGCACAACAACTTCTTCTTTGACGAAAAATGAAAACATACACATCTGCTCCCTTCTTCTTCGTATTGATGTAAAACTAGTGTAACACAAAATATTCTGACGACTATGTTTGGCGAGTCATTTCTACGAAAAATAATAGGCGCAGCATTCATTCATTTTTAATGGGGCTAGAGAACAAAAACAACGACAAAAAAATACCGCTGAAAACAAATCGTTTCAACGGTAGCCTTCGTCACCTAGCATGTTTTAAAACAGCCATATCCATAATAATGCACCTTGGAACACAAACACATAAATCGGGAAAACAGCTAACACAAGCAGAATGATTTTACGCTTCGTATATGTGATATCAATATTGCTCGCACGTATTAAATAATAACATGCAATTGCGGTCATTGCCCACACAATACAAGTTGTCATCAACATTAAAAAGCGATGTAACGATATAGTCGTATGTAAAATATACTCAATACTTGATGTCATCATATAGGCGAGTATGGCAAGAATAATTGCGCAGGCAATTTGTCGTCCGTAATGCTGTTGTTTCGTCGTCATACGTCCACCTCCTATATGTATTATGTCCGCTTTCACGCGAAAATGCACGCATCAATTTTATGACATTGCAGCAAGTGCAACAAGCACCCAGCCAGCTAAAAAGAATACGCCACCAATTGGTGTAATCGCGCCTAACTTTTTAATACCTGTAACAGATAATACATATAAGCTGCCTGAGAAAAATACAATCCCTGCAATAAAGCAATAGCCTGCCCACATCAATTGTTCACGATCACCAAGCAAGCTGTCATTTAATAAAACGCCTACTAGTAAAATAGCTAATGCATGGTACATATGATACTGCGTCCCTGTTTCCCATGTTTTTTCATAACGCGCCTCGGCAAACTTTCCTTTTAATGCATGCGCACCGAATGCGCCTAGTGCAACAGCTAAAAATGCCAATACAGCTCCTATTATTAACATATCGGTATACCTCCTTTTTCTTATCGCTTTACAGTGTAGCGATTTTCATACTGTGTGACAATAGCTTTTTGCCTGTTCCACCTTGAAAGAAATAAAAGGAATGTCTTTTTTTCAATGCGTGCACATGATACAATTTGAATAATCTATTAAGGGAATGAATATACATGGTTCGAAAAAGCACATTATTTTGTTTTATCATTTTCGTCATTTTTGCAGCAGTAGCGTATTATACGTTTAATTTATTGTTTGCCACTATCGCCTTGCTTGCATTAGCGATTATGACAGCTATTTTCGCTGTTGATGCATTAATGGATAGCCGCATTATTGAAGGCGTTATGCACATTGCTTTAACGGTCTTATTTTTAACATATGGTTTCTTTGGCGATTATTTTGTTCACCTCTTATAACAACCGAGCTGTGTAGCACTTTGCTACACAGCTTTTTATATGCGCATAAAAAAATTTTTGAAATTCGTTGGTTAATGTTGGTGAAAACTTTCACAATGTTTTACAATATAAAGTAATTGTTTTTTTAGAAAGGGGACATTTTGTGTGAATTTGCCACATATGCTCGTAACGTGCCAAGCTTATACTGCTGCTTGTCAGCAAAAAGAAGGCTTTATTGATGAGCAAGCAACGATGATTCGCCTACAGCCTTGGACATTAAAGGCTTGTATGCCACTGATGTACGCAATTTATACACAAGCGCATTATCACCACTTCTTCCTTGCACAACAAATGCAATATACGGTTGAGCAAACATTGTTTGAACAATTGCGCGTTGATTATCCAGAACGAGAAGACTGTCATATTTTTTTTGATGAATATGTGTATCCAAACGCTTCGCCTGCGCATCTAGAGCTGTATGCGATGCTGCCATTGCCTTTATATATTGATATTTTACTGACACTCCATGAACGAAGCCAGCTTGTAGACGAACGTAAGCAATATAAAATCGCTCTTGGGCAAATCGCGTTATGTACCGAACAACGTGATATTGCGCAACAACTTTTTGTCTGCGCTTGGCTAGATGAATGTATGATGCGTTGCCAACAACAATTAGAGCCCGTGTTATCGTTTGATTGGATTTTACAATACAATGTATTCGATGATGCATGCGTTGACCGTTTAAGCGCTTGTTTCCAAACACGTCGTACATTTGCGAACGATTACGACTATGGTATTGAGCAATTTTTACACGCACCGATTCAATATTGGCCGGTTGCTGAACAATGTTTATCACTCTTTTCGATATTTTATCCAGAGGTTGCGTGGCAAACACAAACCCTTCAACAAATTGAGCAACGCTTTGTTGCCCAACAAACATATGTACATGCAGATACACCCAATACGCCTGACTTTGCAACGATTCAACATTTATTACAACTGTACCATGATGGCAAATACGATACTTTATTGCCACTTACGCAAAAGCTTGCTGATGAGCAACATGTATTTGCATTATCGTTATTAGGCAAACTTTACTTTAAAGGGCATGGTGTCACGCGCGACTTGGCTGAAAGTTATTATTTTTATAAGGAAGCTTATATGCGCGGCGATGATGAAGCGGCGATGATGCTTGCTTATGTTGTCAAAGCAATTGCTGCGGAGCAACATGAGACAACGGTATATGATATTTATCCACTTATTTTAGAAAATACGACACAAGAATCAATTACGTCTTGTTTAATTTATGGGAAATGGACAGCTATGCACGGCGAACCGTTCCAACATGAACAAGCGATCTTTTTATTAGAGCATGCTTTTTTACACGGGCTTCAGCTTGAAAAAATGCACGCTGCCTATTTATTATCGCAACTTTATAAAGAAGACAATGCTTCGCTTGCCGCACAATGGTTCAACATTGCCAAACAGCACGGATTCGAACAAACTTCTTATTTTAGCGAGTGATTGTGTGCATCTATTGCTTATCGTCACAATTTCTGATAAAAAGAGGTCATTGAGATGATAAACATGTGCTGGCGTATAACGACACAAGCTATGTGGCATTGCCCTAAAAGCACAAAAATATCCTTCAGCAATTGTCGTTGCTGAAGGATATTTCTTTTTATTCCAATCTCTATTGCTTTTTGTCTCAATCGCTTTCCCATGTCTTCTACTACTTATGCCAATGGGTCGGGATTGCCACGCGTGCCTACTGAAACATGCTTGTCGCCTTGTACATAGTAGCTCGACATTTCATTTGAGAATGTTACGTAAGTGGCGCGATCAAAATGACCATGACCATCTGTATATAACGCGCCAAATAATCCTTCTATCATCTCTTTAAAATCATCTTCGGGCATTTCCTCATAGCCATTCGTAATCACTTGTAATTTTTCTTGCCCTTGAACAGCAATTGAATTTCCTGTGCGGTTCAAAATATAAAAATCCATATCAAAGGAATTAATGGTTGGGTCCATTGCAATACGGAAATCATATGCAGTCGCCTCAGTCGGCATCGTTGTACTTTCAAGTTGCTTTAAAAAATCCTCTAAAATTTGATGATACTTCTCCATCCTGTCCACTCCTTCTCTAATCATTCTCTCTTTACTAGTAGACAAAACAAGCAACTTTTAAACATCGTTCATCGTCACCTGTGTTAATAACATCGCAATTTCTTCGGCTGGTTGAGGACGACTCAAATAATAACCTTGACCAACATCACAGCCAAGTGATTTCAATAAATTTAACTGTTCCAGTGTCTCAATACCTTCTGCGACCACATGCAACTGTAAGGAGTGACCGAGTTCAATAGTCGACGATACAATCGTTTGTCGCCCTGGTTTTAGAGCTTCTGTAAAACAGCGGTCAATTTTCAATACATCTACCGGCAAATGTTGCAAATAACTTAAACATGAATAACCCGTGCCAAAATCATCAATGGCGATTTTAACACCGATATGTTGCAAATGTTCCAGCTTCATTAACACATCTGCATTTTCATCAATTAACATGCGTTCAGTAATTTCAATTTCAATCGCATCCGGCGAAGCGCCACTTTTTTCGAGCGCCTGTTCAAAAACAGTTAAAAAATCCGGCTGTATTAACTGCTTCGATGGCATATTAATCGCCACCGTAATCGTTGTATCAAATGCATCACGCCACACTTTTACTTGTCTAGTCGCTTCTTCTAATACCCATTGACCAATATCAATAATTAAATTACTTTCTTCTGCAAATGGAATAAATACATCTGGTGGAACAAAACCTAGCTCTTCATCATACAAGCGAATAAGCGTTTCTACGCCTGTTATGCGATTCGTTTTTAAGCAAAATTTTGGTTGATAATATAAAATAAATGCTCTGCTAACGCACGTTTCAGTATGGTCTCCATTTGTAAATAGTTAATATGATTTGTAATGGTTGTACGGTCGAATTGTTTTATCGTATTGCCACGATGTTGCTTCGCCTCATTTAACGCATATGTGGCATATCTCATCAAATCATTTATTGTTTGAGCATGAGCAGGATAATGGGCAATGCCAATACTTACGCTAACAAAAAAACGATGTGTATCAATCATTACAGGTTCTGCAAACATGTGTGAAAGCTGGTTCGCAACATAGGAAACATCACTAGGCGCTACAAGACAAACAAATTCATCCGCACTAATACGATAATTGCGATTTAGCGCAATTTTTTCTAATTTTTGCGCAAGCATTTGTAATAATCGATCGCCTACATCATATCCTAAATTTTCATTAATATAGCGAAAACGGTTGACGTTAATTACAATATAAGAAAATACTTGAGATGCTTCCATCTGATGCGCTAAGTCGCGCATCAATTGTGGACGACTGCGTAAGCCTGTCAATTGATCATTTACCATTGCACACCACCATGTCCTTTACTCAAAGTTAACTCTTATTTACCCTTTCCTGTCAAAGCTTAGTACAAATTTGATGCCTATTTATTGAAATTTTTTAAAAAGGACTATTGCATTACCCCTATTGATTCTCTAAAAAAATCACTTAAATTCCCATTTAAGAAGAGTCTTTTAACCTATTTTATGACTAAATAAATGCTGCATAACATCCGCTGCTTGTTCAGCAATGTCCGTTTCACTACTTGATTTTTCCAATTGCCACCTTGTAAACGCACCGTATAGTGCCCAAGTCATCATTGTGCCTGTTAATGCATCGATGGATGGTTCAACATGACGAATTTTTTGTTCCATTTGTACTTTTGCTATCTCTTCAATCCGACTTGTAAAACTATCGTAACCACGGCGACAACTCGTATGCATTTGTTCATGAACATGTGCTAACGCTAAAAATAACTGCGCAATAAAGGGCGCATCTAGTTGCGCTGTTTGACAATGTTCAAAAGCGTCTCCAATCACTTCATTTAACACTTCATCCAATAACTCATATTTATCGGCAAAATGCGCATAAAATGTCGCGCGATTAATATGAGCCATTTCTGTAATTAATGTGACTGATATTTGTTGAAAATCAGTTGTGCGAATTAATTGATTAAAGCTATCAACAATTAATTGGCGTGTTCGAATTGTACGTGGGTCCATTCTTCCCCCTCCTTTTACACAACAATTTGCCTGTTCTGGTCATTGAGCGTTATTAGCACTGGCTCTATACTGAAGATATCAACAAACAAAGGGAGCGATACTTTATGAACATTCAACACATTCATTTACAAGACGGCGATGGACGCAATTTACGTTATGCATTACGAACAGACAATATTTACGGAAATGACCCATTTATTATTTTGGCTGATGATAAATTTGCACACAATACATTTGCTGACCATCCACATAAAGGCATCCAAACGGTCACATACGTATTAGAAGGGAGTTTAACGCATTACGATAGTGAAACAGGCGGCGGTGGTCGTTTAAGTGAAGGCGATTTTCAAATTATGACGGCAGGTCGTGGCATTATTCACAATGAAAATCCTGACCGTGGTGAGGATGTCCGTGTCCTACAGTTATGGATAAATTTATCTGGCGCCCATAAACAACATGCACCGTATTATGAGGATTTAACGAAGCAGCATATCCCACGCCACCAATTTGATGGCGGCTATATCGATGTGTTAGCTGGAACAATTAACGGTGTCACATCTCCACTTTCGTTATTAACACCTTTTGTCTACGGTAATGTTGTGCTACAACCGGAAGCGACATATACAATTGATATTCCAGCTCATTACAATACGTATGTGTACATGCTTGACGGCGAGGCAACGATTAACGGTGAAACCGTGCGTACGTATGATTTTATTCATATTGCACCAGAAGAAGTTGCGCAACTCTAAATGGTCGCGCAAGCAAATACCCGCTTCGTCTTTTTCAGTGGCGAGCCGATTGGTGAGCCAATTGTTGCACAAGGTCCATTCGTCATGAACACCGTAGAAGAAATTCAACAAGCGTTCCGTGACTACCGCGAAGGAACATTTTTAGGTGGAAAAGCGTACTAAAACGAGCGAATTGCCCCCATCTTTTTTAACATAACTATGTTATAATTAGGTTTCAACATTGCATATAGCTAGAGGTTGTCCGCAAAAAGTATTTTTGCGGGCAGCCTCTTTCGTGTTTTTAGGATAGTTGCGGGAGGGAAACATTGTGGAAACCTATACAAACTTACGTGCTGGTGAAAAAGGCGCGTATTTATCAATCGTTGCCTATATTTTTTTAAGTACGCTAAAACTTATTTTTGGATACGTTGGCGACTCACAAGCATTACGTGCAGATGGTTTAAATAACTTAACCGATATTGTCGCGTCTATTGCTGTATTAATTGGCTTACGTATTTCACAACGTCCGCCAGATGACGACCATCAATATGGGCATTTACGTGCCGAAACAATCGCTTCACTAGTCGCTGCATTTGTTATGATTTATGTAGGGATTGAAGTATTATTAACCGCGGGCAAAAGCATGTTTAGTGCGAATCATAGTCAACCAGATACGTTAACAATTTGGGTGTCGTTGTTTAGTGCTGTTGTGATGTATGCTGTTTATCGCTACAATTTACAACTCGCTGAAAAAATAAAAAGTACCGCTGTGAAAGCTGCTGCTTACGATAACCGTTCGGATGCACTGGTGAGCTTAGCAACTGCACTTGGTATTATCGGTGCGATTATCGGCTTCCATTCAGTTGATACGATTACTGCATTTATTGTCGGTGTCATTATTTTAAAAACAGCGTATGAAATTTTAAAAGAGGCCATTCATTTATTAACAGACGGCTTTGATAGCGATGTGCTCGCTCGCGTAAAAGAAGAAGCAGCACAAATTGCACAAGTACGTGAAGTACGTGAGGTTCGTGGGCGTCAACATGGCAACCTTATGTTACTCGATGTTACTGTTGCGGTAAATCCGAATTTAAGCGTTCGTCGCTCCCATGAGATTACCGAAGAAATCGAACAAAATATTCAAATTATGCACCCAAATGCGCTTGCATTCGTGCATATCGAACCATATGACCCGAAAGAAGTCATTATTTGCGAGGACGACTATCACTTTTAATTGGACGTCTATTTATTGATAAAAACAAAAGGAGCCAGCCGAGTCATCATTTTCGGCTAGCTCCTTTTTTATACGATTCGTGTTATTTCACAATTCCTTATGTAAATGCGTTACTGGACAACGCGGAAACGCTCACACACAACAAGCATATCTTCGCGATACGGCACGTCATATTGCGGTAATAATTGTGAAAAGAAGCGGACATGCCCTTCCCACCAATCTTCATAATCCCCTTCACCTTCCGCAAGCGCAAACTCTTCACTCACTTCGTTAAACGGTACAATTTCCACATGTGTTGTCTGAATAAGTGCTAACACCTCTTCTCGACTATTTAACACAATTGAATAATGCCCTACTTGTGGCAGTGCATCGCCTTCTTTTTCATATAAATCATAAGCAGAGCATGTAGCCGTTTTTGTGCCAGCTACAACAAGTGCCCCTAGTGTATCACCAATCGCGCCTCCTCCTGCAAACTGAAATGTTTCATACAAGATCGATTCTGGATGTTGTTGTAAAAATGCTTGCCAATACGCCTCAATATGTGCGGGTTGATTCATCAAGTACCATACCTTTCTTTATTGAAAATATATTTTGTATGTTCGCATGCTCGTCAATAACGACTGCATGTAGGTGACCGCCATATACACAACCTCCGTCAATGCCGACATATTCGCCACTGTCATGTTGCCATACATGATAATCTTCATTCCCTCGAATGACATTTGTTGGGGTATGACCAAAAAAATTACGCAAGCCAGTTGTATTCGGATACTCATAATGCTTGCGCATCCATAAAAATTGGTCGTTCGATGTTTGTTGCCAATGTGTTGCTTTTGTATTAAAACCTGCATGCGTAAACAATGCACGACCATATACAGTAACATGCGGCATATTGCGAATGAAGGTAAGCTCTTCGTTAAAATAGGTTTTCATATATTTTGCGACCCACGCAGCTTCGTCATAATAACTATCGATTCTAATTTGCGCACGGTCCATAAATGACATTAACGTATCAATGCCACCATTTCGCAAATAACGGTCGCCCAAATTCGATAATGGCGCTTCTACGAATTCTAATAGCATCGCCTCGTGATTCCCTTTTAACACGCATACTTGTTCACTGTATTTTGCGACGAGTAGCATAAGACGCTCAATCACTTGAACCGATGCTTCGCCACGGTCTATATAATCACCAACAAAGATTAGCTTTTGCGTTTCAAGTTGCCAAAATTGCAAAAGAAGTTCTAGCTCTTTATCACAGCCATGAATATCACTGATGCAAAATGCCTGTTGCATCGTCACTCCCCCTTACATATGTTGTTGTGTATTATACACGTATTTATATCGCTTGTGCGTCATGTTTTTTGTAAATTCAAAAAAGATTTGCACCATTTGGCACAAATCTCTTTATTTACTGTGGCGTACGAATAATGAGTACATCACATGTTGCTGAGCGAACAATTGCTTCTGATACAGAGCCCATCAACATACGACGTAAACCTGACTTACCCGTTGCACCACAAATAATTAAATCCGCACGTACCGCTTCGGCAAATTCTTTTGGAATAAAACTACGCGGTGAGGCAATTTCAATGACAGGTCGAATATATAAAAGGCCAAAGTCTTCCGCTTGACGCACAAAACGGTCTACTAAATTTTGTGCCTCTTGCTGTGCCCGCTCGAGCGATGTTTGTTCTAAACTACTGCTAACGGTTGTCATCACATTCGTATCAATGACATGAACAATATGCAACACGGCCCCTTTATTACGCTTCGCAATACCAAGTGCCGTTTCAAATGCATACGCTGCCTCATTCGATGAATCCACAGCCACCACAATACGTTGGTACACCTTTTCCATGTAAACCGCCTCCTCTTTTATTACCTATGCCCGTTATACATAATCAGACAAACTCGTTTCCATAAAAAAAGATGTATGTGGACAATGCAATCCACATACACCTCATGTACTTATCCGAAACGACCTGTAATATAATCTTCTGTACGCGCATCGTTTGGCGTTTGGAAAATAATATCTGTTTCGTCATACTCAATAACTTCACCGTTTAAGAAGAATGCCGTTTTATCTGAAATACGCGCTGCTTGTTGCATGTTGTGCGTTACGATAACAATTGTGTAATCTTCTTTTAATTGTGAAATTAATTCTTCTACTTTTAATGTTGAAATTGGGTCAAGTGCTGACGTTGGCTCATCCATTAAAATAACATCTGGCTTCATCGCAATTGCACGTGCGATACAGACACGTTGTTGCTGACCACCTGAAAGACCAAGTGCCGATGTTTTTAAACGATCTTTTACTTCATCCCAAATCGCCGCGCCACGTAGGCTTTCTTCTACTAATGCGTCTAATACTTTTTTGTTTTTCACACCTTGCATACGTGGACCGTACGCTACGTTATCATAAATACTCATCGGGAATAAGTTTGGCTTTTGGAATACCATCCCTACTCGTGTACGTAATTTAATGACGTCTTGAGATGTGTAAATATTTTCGCCATCTACAACAATTTCACCCGAAACTTTTACGCCATCAATTAAATCATTCATGCGGTTTAACGTACGTAAAAATGTTGACTTCCCACAACCAGACGGACCGATTAATGCTGTTACTTCTTTTTCTTGGATGTTTAAGCATACATCGAATAATGCTTGCTTTTCACCGTAAAATAAATTTAAGTTATTTACGTTGATCTTTGTCGCTTTTGTTGTATGTGCCATTGCCGTTGGTGCTGTGTGTGCATACGTTGTTTCTTCTAAAATCGTTGTCATAACGAAACCCTCCAAGTTATATTAAAAATCTGCTTTATTAAGCTTTTTTGAAATAAATGTTGCTGTCATGTTGATTGCAAAAATCAGCACGATCAACACAATACCTACTGCTGCTGCAAGACCGATGTCTCCAGACTCTTGCGTCACTAAATATGAATGTACTGTCAGCGTACGTGCAGATGAGAAAATACTATCTGGCATCGCTGCTACTGTACCTGCTGTTAAGAAAATGGCTGCTGATTCCCCGACGATACGACCGATTGATAAAATAATTCCTGATAAAATACCTGGCATTGCGCTCGGTAAAATAACTTTATATAACGTTTGAAGCTTTGTTGTACCAAGTGCAAGTGAACCTTCGCGGTATGCGGCTGGCACTGTTTTTAAAGCCTCTTCTGTTGTACGAATAATTACCGGTAATACGATAATTGTTAATGTTAATGATGCTGCGATAATGGACATGCCTAGCTTTAATGTCGCTACGAAGAATACCGCACCGAATAAACCATAAATAATTGATGGAATCCCTGTTAATGATTCTGTAGCAAAGCGAATCATATTTACTAAACGACCTTGCTTTGCATACTCTTGCAAATAAACTGCCGCTAAAATACCAAGTGGCGTTGCGATAATTAATGAAATCGCAATTGTATAAATCGTTGTGACGATCATTGGTAAAATACCCCCGCCACCTGTTGGCGAGTAGTCACCAAAAATAAAATCAAAGCTAATGTAGCCAATACCCTTATAGAAAATGAAGCCGACAATTAGCACTAGAATTCCGACTGAAACTGCTGCTGATGCCCACAGTAAGCCACGTAACAGTGCATCTTTTGTTTGTCTCATGTTATTGACCACCTTTTGCAATTTTCGCTAACACGAAGTTTAAAATTAAAATGAATGAGAATAACACAATACCTGTTGCAAATAACATTTCTTGATGTGTACCTGCTGCGTAACCCATTTCTAACGCGATATTTGTCGTTAATGGACGCACAGAATCTGTTAAGCTTGTTGGAATAATTAATGCGTTCCCTGCGACTAAGATTACTGCCATCGTTTCCCCGATAGCACGCCCTAATCCTAAAACAATCGCCGCTAAAATACCTGATTTTGCTGCTGGTACAATCACTTTAAAAATTGTACCAATTTGTGAAGCACCTAATGCAAGTGAACCTTCACGATATGTTTTCGGTACTGCACGAATCGCTGTTTCACATACTGTAACAATCGTTGGTAACATCATAATCGCTAACACGATAATAACGGCTATTAAACTTTGTCCACGTGCTAGTCCTAAATTGTTTTGTAAAAATGGTACGATGATGGCTAAACCGAATACACCGTATAATACAGATGGAATCCCTGCTAATAATTGAATGGCTGGTGATAAAATACGTGCTACTGATTTTGGTGCAATTTCAGCTAAGAAAATCGCTGTAAATAAACCGATTGGTACACCGATAATTAATGCGCCGACTGTTGCGTATAGTGACGCAACAATCATCGGCCAAATGCCGAACTTATCTTCACTTGGTACCCAATCTGAACCGAAGATAAAGTCAATAAAGCTATAACCACCTGCAACGAATGGCGTTGCTCCTTTATAAAATACAAAGCCTACAATCAGTACTAAACTAAATACAGATAGTAATGCGCAGATTAAAAAGATTTTCGACGAAACTTTCTCCATCGCATATTTGCGCTTATTCGCTTTTGTAATATCTGTCTTTGTTGTGTCCACCGGTGACGTCATGCCTATATCCTCCTAATTAGTCGAGGCGAATTGCCCCTGCAGCTTCGACGATGTCTTGTCCATCACTGCTTAAAATAAAGTCAATAAATTGTTGTCCTTGCTGCGTTAAAGCTTCTTCTGTATGCACGAATAAGAATGGACGTGCTAAAGCGTAAGAATTATTTAAAACGTTATCTGCGATAGGCTCGACACCGTTAATATTAAATGTAGAAATTGTTTCATCGACATATTCAAATGAAATAAAGCCGACTGCATGTTTGTTTGTTGCAACGGTTGTTTTAATGTTACCGTTACCACTCGCAACGATAGCGTTACGAATTAATTGTCCTGATTCATAGCCAACGATTTCTTGGAACGCATCACGTGAACCTGAACCATCTTCACGAGATACAACAACAATCTCCATATCTTTTCCGCCTAACTGCTTCCAGTTTGTCACTTCACCGGTAAAGATTTGTTTCACTTGTTCCATTGTAAGGTCTTTTACAGGATTACTTGGATGCGCTACAACGACAATTCCGTCATAGGCGATAATTGTTTGATCAAGCTGTGCTGCTTCCTCATCCTTCAAATCACGTGACGACATGCCGATGTCTGATACACCGTTTATCGCATTTGTAATGCCGGCTGAAGAACCAATTTGATTCACTTCGATATTGACATCTGTTTGTTCGCTATGTTCAGCTGCTAATTTCTCGGCAAGTGGGCCAACAGATGTAGAACCTGAAATTGCAATTGTCTCGCCACCTGAATTTGTTGCGCTACCTGCTTCTTGTTCGTCACCGCCACATGCTGCTAACAGTAAGCTGCTCAGGATCGCTGCACTTAACCATGTCTTTTTTAGAACCTTCATGTTTCTCCACCGTTTCTTTACAATTTGTCTGTCATTTCTTGAACTTACTTTTATCATAACGTGCTTTTATTAACGCCCTATTCGAGTTTTGTAAACGCAATGTAAATATTATGTTGCAAATTGCAAAGGACCATCTTGAATATTAAGAAAATTCTTATTATGAATTTACAGTAAATTCATAATAACGTCCGACTTTTTACAAACAAGACGATTCTTTTTAATATAAAGAAACTATTGTAAAAAAGGTGTCATAAAATAATATGGAAATTTTTAAAAATTAATAGGATAATAAAGGGTGAATATGGTGTGAAGGAGTGACAAGTTTGATTCAAACGACAAAACAATTTGAAGCCGTTTGTAATTTTCGTGATTTAGGAGGAATCCGCACTGCTGATGGGCGCACGGTCCGACACCGTCAGTTATATCGTAGCGGTGAGATTGGTTATGCGACCATTCACGATAAAATGATGCTCGAAAAACTCGAATTAAAAACCATTTTAGATTATCGCGATTTAGCTGAAACATTCGTCTATCCACCACCTACATTAGATGGTACTGAATTATTGCAAATTAGCGCAACGACGAATGCATCGCTTCATGTGAACCCAAGTGTTGATGATACAACGTGTATCACCGTTGACAATTTTATTGAGGCGTGTGCACAATTACCATTTCATAATCCAGCGTACCGCGCGCTCATGGACCGCATTGTTCATAGAGATGTGCCGCTTCTACAATTTTGCACAGCTGGAAAAGACCGTACTGGCATCGGTGTCGCACTCGTATATTTATTGTTAGGGGTCGATGAAGAGACCATTGTTGCTGATTTTTTACAAACAAACCAAGCCATTGCCGAGAAAAAACCTTTATGGTATACGCATTGGCAACATACTTTATCATCAATCGAGCATGGTGAAACGCTTTTATATGCCAATGAACGCGCATTACGAGAAGCATTTTGTCGTATACGTAAAACATATGGTAACTACGAACGCTATTTTTATGAAGAATTTAATATTTCAACTGACATGCGTACGCATGTGCAACAGTACTATTTAAAATAACTATACATAAAAAAAGCAGCGACAAGGTTTATCCTGTCTCTGCTTTTATAACGTTTAGATTTCACACGTGCTATTGCTTAAACAATCATTTAGCGTGATTCTTTTGGTGGTTGACACACATCACATTTTTGTTGTTTATTTTCTTTGAATTTCTTCCACGTTTTTTGGAAATGCGCACCACATGCACATTCAAAATCTAACTTTTGTGAGAAGCCTTTAAATTCTGTTGATAATAATTTACTGTCTGAGTTTTTTGCGATATATTCTTGAATCGCAGGTAACGTCCACTTTTTACTCATCGTTCTACACCTCCATAAAGATTTTATTATACCATGCTTTCTTCTAAAAAAGTGTTACTGATCTAAAAAAGAGCTTGGGAAAAAAGAAATATCCTTCAGCAACGAAAACTGCTGAAGGATATTTTTGTGTATTTGGTGCTTTTTCTGCTGAAGTCGCCGCTTATGTCCGAACGCAGCAGCACATTTTCATCAAAAATAGGTTTCTGTCCTAGCCTCTATGTTTTTATGTAAATATTTTATTCATTAAGATTGCCTTAGTACGGAAGTCACCAACAATGTACCAGCCACTAAAAATAATTCGTCTTGAAACTGTGTGTAAAATACAGGTGGTTCGTTCATCACGGCAAACATTAACACAATTATTGTAAATAAAAAGCTCACAGCAAAATATTTGCGTCCTTTCATGTTCACCCCTCCTTTTCTCTCCACATGTTACAACGTTGTAGAGAACATTAAGTTGCTAGATGTCGACAAAAAACTGCCTTACAAATACTTAATGTTACTTCATATTTTACACATAATTTCGACACATTTTCATTATAACTGATTTTTCTGAAAAAAGTTGCATAACTTGCTTAAAAAGCGTACTAAAGTACGTAGCACTATTGACATACACTACGTACTTCTAACATAAAGGTGTCAATGTATGAAACGTTTACTTTAGCGATTTTCGTTTATACATGTATAGACTTCCGATAACAATAGCACCTACACCAAACATTACTAGCCACATCATCCTGTTATTTTCCGATGATGTTTCTACTGGTTCTTCGTCGATGATAAGAGCCTGTTCAATCGTTTGTAATGACGTCGCTGTAGTATCCTCCTCTACTTCACTTATCGCAGTAATAAATGGTGTGTCCCCTAATACGATAAACTGTAGTGCCTGTGACGCGGCATCGTGTGAATGCATGTCCGATGTATGATTTGGTGCAAAAAAAGATTGTGCAATATATTGTCCTGTCCAAATCGACGGATCAACACTATTGCCAATAATGCTTGGATGCATCCCTAACGTGTACGGCTTCCCACCAATTGTTAATACATACGCTGTGTCTACTTTGTTAACTGCTTCGACAACACCGGTTGGCCCGGCTGTAAACGCAGCTTGTGCTAGCAATGTTTCCTCACCAAACACTGTCATCGCGTGGGTCGTAATAAATTCGGCAAACTCCGCACGTGTTAAGGTAGCCTGTTTATTAGTAAGCGCTAATTGTCCATCAAAATACAATTGATTTACGTCGGCATACGTCGCATTACCTTCTATTGTTGAGACATAGCCTGCTGCTACAGCTGCTGTTGCAAGCTCATGCTCACTCGTACCATCTAACCGTTGAAATGCCCCATACCATGCAGCAAGCGTCTTCATTGTCAGTGTTGTTGATGGCTTAAATTGCTGGTCATTTTCTACATCACGAATAATACCGAGCGATGTCGCAAACACAATCGCATCCGCCATTTCTGACATCGCAATGTCACGATACATATTATCACGGTTCATGACGTGAGCAGAGGCACTTGATGTGACAAGCATGAAAAATGCAAACCAGACGATTATTTTTTGTTTCATCTCCATCCTCCTACTTTGATACAATTTGTAAATAGCCATTTTGCTGTGTAATATATGGCTGATCGACACCGTCGAGCTGTTGAAGCGTTTCATAAGCAATCGACCACCCAGATAGCTCCACTAATAATTCCTCCGGTAAAAAGAAGCCGTTATAAAATCCTGCTTCAATCACAAACTGCGCTGCATCGCCGGTTTCCTGTTGTAACACTTGTCCAAGAATTAACACATGCGCAAATTCCAATTCATACTCCATATAAATATGGTCGTTTCGGAAATAATACGTAGCGGCGCTTTTGTCATTCAGCCATTGTTCAGGAAGCGTTAACGCCGGTTGCTGTACCCATTGTAAAAGCTCATCGTTAATGACATTCATATCCGCTGTCAAATCAGCAATAATATGCGCTTCTACTTCTGCGGTCCAGTCAATATCTAAATAATTCGCAATTACATCTAATTCAAGACCTGCTGTTTCCGCAAGAAAAGCTTCCCTTGCTTGCAAGTTTTTTTCGATTGCATAAAGTAGCTGTTCATGCCCTTGTAATGATTGTTGTGCCTGCTCTAATGTTTTAAATTCACTATACAAAACATTGAGCTGCTGTAAATATGTCGTAATTTGTTGCTCCATCAGCCACTGATTCCCAAGTAAATCAACAACATCATTTCCTTGCTTCATCATCGTCAGCCATGTGTCTAAGCCTGTTTCCGCATACGCCTGTAATTGCATAATTGCTTGTTGCTGATTGTCGCGGAATACATTTTCAGCTTCTGCGACTTGCGGTGTTAACGCCTCGATATCCGCGCGTGTTTGCGCTAATTCTTCATGCAATGTTGAAATCGTTGTTTCATCATAAACAATCGCTAAAAAATCGGCAAAAGCCCCCGTTAAATGCGCATAGGTCGGCACGGCCATTGCTAGTAATAATGTCGTGATTAGAAGTAGCCGTTTACACATCAGCAATCACATCCCGCGTGGATATATAGCTTGCGAGCACGCTTAAAAACACACCCATTACAAGCTGTACGCTACATACCATGACCAAATCCATCGTGTGTAGCTTCCCCAAATACGGCACGGCCTGGTGAATACCTGCATAAACTGTATAGTAGCTTACGGCAGTCGTCAGCATTGCGATACATGCACCGCTTATTCCAAGTACGACGCCTTCCATTAAAAATTGCATGCGCACAATTTTCGGATTCATCCCAAGCAACAGTTTCACCTTTAGCTCTTGTTGACGTTTATACATGGCTAAATGGCATGTACTATACACCATCATAAAAGCAACGACAAAAAACAGCAGTACAACGAGTACACCGTATAACTCAATCGTCTCTATCCACGACACTAATATTTGTGCCATTTGCTGCGGGTAGACCACTGAGACAATACCGGATGCACCTTCTAAATTTTTTGCAATTACTTGCATCATTTCCGCATCTTTTACCGAGAACTTCACTGCATCAGGTACACGCCCATCTGTAAAGCTCTCCAGTAAATGCGTTCTCCCTTCAAAGAAAAAGGCAAGCGATGCTATCATCTCCGCACCCGTTTCGACGTTTACATCCTTTGTATAGGACTGCTCTGCTAAAATCGCTGCAACCTCTTGAGCCATGCCATCTTCCACATACACTTTCATCGCAACTTGTGACTCCACATAATGCACTGCTTCTGTAATATACGCACGCACAAGCAGTAATTGTCCAATTAGACAGAGCGCAATAAAAAGAAGCGTGACCGAGGCCATGACTGCACCTTTGTTACGCTTTAAGCCGAGCTTCGTATCATGAAACATATATTGCCATTGGTGTTTATTCATCAATATGCCCACCTTCCATCACCGATACGCGAGCACCTGACGTTAGTAATTCCTCTGAATGCGTCACAATGAGCATCGCCATTTGCTCTTCGCGGTGCAATTCGTACAACAACGTCATAATATCTTGTGCTGTTTCACGGTCTAAATTACCGGTCGGTTCGTCTGCAAGCAAGAGTTTTGGCTTATTCAGCAACGCGCGTACAATTGCTACACGCTGTTGCTGACCACCTGACAATTTATTCGGAAACTGATGAACTTTATCAGCTAAACCGACACGCGTTAAAAGACGCATCGCTTCCGCTTCGATTTCTTCTAGCGGACGCCCAAGTGCTTTTCCGGCTATTAAAACATTTTCAAGTACCGTATGTTGTGAAATTAATTCGTAACTTTGAAAAATAATGCCCATTTTTCGGCGCAATTCGAATTTTTGTAGCGCATCAATTGCTGTACCATCGATCAAAATTGTGCCATGTTCACGTTCTGACTCACGATATAAAAGCTTTAAAAATGTGCTTTTCCCTGAGCCAGAGCGTCCACGTAAAAAAGCAAACTCCCCATGCGAAAGTGTATAATTCACACCATTTAACACGGGTACACCGTCAAAGCTTTTTGTTACATCGTGCATCTGAATCATGTTATAAAACTCCTTCTTTTAACCAAGGTAAGAAGCCGCGTAAAAAGCGCTCCGTTGCTGGCATAAAATACGAACCGTAATGATAATCTGGGTCGAGTGTTGTATTAATCCATGTGCCACTTGTGTTCACTTTATCAATATAGAGCACCGAGCCGCCGTCAACCGTTGATACTAACGTTTCACAGCCATCTGTTGGCCAATATACGCCGTGCTGATGCCACGTTGCATCATCAAGTGTTAAATAATTGGTAAATAAATCATGGGTTTCGCCCGGCAAACGCAGACCTGAATCTGCACCTGTTTCTAACCACCACCAAAAGTTGGTCGGACGGAACTCCCAATTTTGTTCTGGTAACCAATCACGATGTTGTGGGCCAAACGTTACGACTGTTTTTCCACTGTTGGCAAAGGCATAAATTTTGTCGACATTTTGTTCCAATAAACCTAAATGAGACTGTGATGGGATAATCAAAACATCCATATCGTCAAGCGATGCTTCAGCGAAATGACGCGCAGGAATACACACATCAATATATTGGCCAAACTCCGATGTTTTATATGTACGGCTATGATGTGAACTACCGCTATAAAATACTGCAATTTTACGCATTTATTTTCGCTCCTTTTAAACGTGCCCATTCTTCGTCAACCCATGCTTCCATACGCGCAGGAATGACGTCCGTTGTTTTGGTCGGTTGGTTTTTCATCCCTAAGCCAATGCGGAATAAATTCCCACCTGCATGCATAAAAATCGTACCATTTGTAGACGTACGATCAATGTACGTAACCGTTTCACCATCTGGTAATGTCAGCAGTACTTCCGCGTGTGCTGGTGCTTCGTGATGGCCACGAGCAAAGAAACCTTTTACACCTTTATTCGTTGTCATATCATCTTCTAACACCCCGTCAAAAATCGGATGGTCACTTGCAATTGAAATATTGTAGTCACCGTGCCAGCGAATTTCTTTCGGTATAAACATACTTTGCCCCTCTAGCCACGGTGTAACTAAATTCCCAAAAAACGCGACAATTTTGCCCGCTGCTAAAAACGCATCAATCACCGCCTTTTGCTCCAACAAATAATCTTGGTCGACAAAATTTAACACAATCATACATGTATATGGTGTTAAATCTGTACGCTCTAAGTCATACATATCAATGATGTCAAATCGCTCATTCGCCTCTTCATCTGAAAAAATATTACGTGGGTGAATTACAATATACTCTGCTGTCATTCGTGTGCTCCTTCAAGTGTTAATAGCGCATGAATGAGCGCTTTTGTAAATGGATGTGTCGGGTTGTTGATGACATCGTCGGTCATACCTTCGTCAACAATTTCCCCTTCATGTAAAACGATAATACGATCGCAAAACCCTTTTGTCAGCGCAATATCATGCGTAACAAACACATATGAAATGCCGTACTGCTCATTCATTGATTTTAGTAGCGCAATCAATTCTAAACGCAGTGACGTATCGAGCATCGATGTTGGCTCATCCGCAATAATCAGCTTCGGCTTACACACAAAGGCGCGCGCAACACCGACACGCTGACGCTCCCCACCGGATAATTCATGTGGGTAACGCTCTAAATATTTATCTGGGTCAAGAGACACAACTTGTAGTGCCTCTCGTACAATATTGAGACGCTTTTGTTTATCACGTTCAATTTGCTGAATGATGAGTGGTTCTTCGACAAGCTCTCGAATTTTCATACGGGGCGATAGTGATTCATACGGGTCTTGAAAAATCATCGCAATGTGTTTGGAAAACGCGCGGCGCTCTCGTCCCGACATTTTTGTTAAATCATGCCCGTCAAAACGAATCGTGCCTTTATTCGGCATTTCAAGTCCTGCTAAAATTTTGCCAATCGTGCTTTTCCCAGCGCCTGACGCACCAATTAAACCAACGATTTCACGTTGCTCCATTGTAAACGATACATCTTTTAAAACGGCGACTTTATCGCTTTTCGAGTGACCGTAAATTTTCATTAAATGTTCAATCTCAATGAACGACATCGCGCACTTCCTCCTTGCGTGGTTGTAATAATGGAATGGCATCAATTAAACGGCGTGTGTACGGATGGGTAGAGGTTTTCGCTAATGCTTTCGAAGGTCCCTCATCGACAATATGTCCGTATTTCATAATAATTAAGCGATCTGTAATGGATAGCACAGCCGGTAAATCATGTGAAATGAAAATCATCGATAAATTCAATTCTCGTTGCAATTTGCGTAGCAGTTGAATAATTTCAACTTGTACCATCACATCTAAGCCAGTTGTCGGCTCATCCGCAATGACAAAGCGCGGCTTATTAATCAGTGCCATCGCAATAATGACACGCTGACGCATACCACCAGATAATTCATGTGAAAATGCATAACGCCATTTCGGCTCTAGTCCTACTTGAATTAATGCTTCATCAATACGCTCATCAATTTCCTTTGTCGATAATGTTTGGTGTGCAAGTAGTGCCTCCTTTAACTGCTTCTCCACTGAGACAACCGGATTTAAAGCATTCATCGCTGCTTGTGCAATATAACCGATTTGCTGACCGCGTACTTCGCGAATTTCTTCGTCACTAAATAGCTGTAAATCGCGTCCTTCAAAATAAATCGCGCCATGCGGTACATGTGCAGGTGAACGAAGTTGCTGGATAATTGCTGATGCCACCGTTGTTTTTCCACTACCGGACTCCCCAACGATACCGAGCACTTCCCCTTGTTTCACATCAAAGCGCACATCTGATACAACGGTTGTAAATTTGCCATTTTTCGGATATTTTACCGATAAATCACGTACTGCTAATGCGATGTTTTGTGCAACAAGCTCTTCATTTACTGTAATCTGTTGCTTCACACGCTTTTGTGCTGCTGTATATGCACTTAAACGCGGGTTCACTTTTTCCTCTAAGTAATAACCCATAAATGAGAAGGCTAATACAACAAGAACAATACAAATCCCTGGAGGAATAATCCACCATATCCACGCATCTGTTAAGAAACCGCTTCGGCTATTGGCATAGTATAAAATACTGCCCCAACTTTTCATCGTCGGATCACCCATTCCTAAAAAGCTTAGTGATGACTCCATTAAAATCGACGCATTCACTGCACCAACAAATTGGGGAATAAACAATGGAAAGACACCAGGTAAAATATGTTTCTTGAAAATATAAAAATCGCTTGCACCCATTGTTTTTGCCGCAAGCACAGGACCTGCTGACTTAATCGATAATGTTTGCGCACGAATTTGACGTGCCTTGCCTGCCCACATCACGAGCGTAATGACGAAAATTTGTGTAAATACGCCTGGTCCCATATATACCGCGACAACAATCATTAACGGTAAATAGGGAAGCGTTAATACAACATCAATAATACGCATCATCAACTGTTCAAAACGACCACCGATATAACCAGATAACACGCCGACAATCCCACCAATAAGTGTCGCTAAAATTGCCGTCATAATTCCGATAAATAACGATGTGCGTGCCCCAACCGCCAATTCGGCTAAAATATCTTGTCCCATATCATTTGTGCCGAGCCAATGAGACGCGCTCGGTGGCTGAAATGATGCTCCTGCTTGTTTATACGCATCATAAGGGATGAATAATGGACCAAATATTGCAAATAATGCGACGATACTGAACATCACGACACCCGTTAAACCAATAAACTTCGTTGATTTACGCATTTATTGTCCCCCCTTATGTACCGCAGATGATTTTGCGCGCGGGTCGATAAGCGGATATGTAAGATCTGCAAAAATATTCGCTGCAATGACACCAAATGTAATCATTAAAAAGACACCTTGCATCATTGGGAAATCTCGTGCCACGACGCTTTCATATAAAAGCCGTCCAATGCCCGGATATGAAAATACCGTTTCTACAACAACGGAGCCACCAATTAATGTACCGAGTGACATTGTAAATTGTGTATAAATGGGTAGTAATGCGTTACGTAAACCATGGTTGAAAATTAATGTTTTCTTCGTCACACCTTTCGCTTCCGCCATCGTCATATAATCTTGCCCTAATGACTCTAACATTGACGAACGTGTCAGCAAGTAATTGGAGCCTACTGTCGCAATACTCAATGTCGCAATCGGTAATACTAAATGCCAAGCGACATCCTTTATGAAGCCCCATGTTGTGCCGTCTTGTACAATTGACACTGCACCGTATGTTGGGAACCAGCCGAGCTGTACAGCAAAAATCGCAATGAATAACATCCCTATCCAGAAACCTGGCACAGCTTGGAATGTCAGCATCATCGTTAAAAATCCGATATCTCGTTTACGTCCTCGATTCCATGCCGAATAGGCACCGATGATGACACCAATAACGGCACTCAGTAATAATGCCGGTAAAATCAATGTTACAGTCCATAATAATTTATCTGCAATGACCTCAGTTACTGGCTGCGCATATTTAATGGATGTGCCGAAATCCCATGTAAAAATCCCTTTTAAATACTGGATATATTGTTCCCATAACGTCCCACCTAAACCAACTGAGTCGAGCACTTCCTGCTTTTGTGCACCCGTTAACTCTTTAATCGTTGATTCATCGAAAAAATATAATAATGGGTCGCCCGGTGCTAAACGAGGCAATCCGAAATTAATCGAGATTGCCACGAAAAGCACGAGCGTGTATTGGAACAGTTTTTTTCCGAAGTACGAAAAACGTCTGTTCATCTACATTGCCACCTTATTCTACAATTACTGGTTGTGTTGCTGAAACTGCTTGTTGTGTTGCTTCTGGTAAGAATGAGAACTTATTAATAACGCCGTAGCCTAATGATTCTACGTAACCATCAAATTTCTCTGCATTATATGCATATACTTCTTCTGGATAGTATAAAGCAATAGCTGTCGGTTGCTCATTGTATAACGTTTGCATATCAAATGAGATTGTTTTACGTTCTTCAATTGTTGATGCCGCCATCCATTTCGTTACAAGCTCATCCATTTTGGCATATGGCATTTCTTTCGCCCATAAATAACCTGAACGGTGAGACATAATAAATTGGTCTGGGTCTGCTACACCGTGTGGACCGATTAAGCTCACATACGTGTCAAAGTTTTTCTCAGAGTTGTGCGCTGCAAATGTTGTTGGGTCTAACGCTTCTACGAACATGTTAATGCCCACTGCCTTATACTGCTCCACCATTAACTCCGCTGCACGTACGTAAATTGGTTCACCTGATGATACTTTAATCGATAATTGTAATGCTTCGCCATTTATATCTTCACGGAAGCCATCACCATCTGTATCTTTGTATCCTAACTCTTCAAATAACGCAATTGCTTCTGCTGTGTTATATGGTGTTGATAATTCTGGATTTGTCCATGGTGAGTCTGGGTGTGGATACCCTTTATCACCTGCACGACCTTGTCCCAATAAAATTGTGTCAACGATCGCTTGACGGTCTACTGCTAGTGACATCGCTTGACGGAATTTCTCGTTATCAAACGGTGCTTTTTGGTAGTTTAAGCCAAATTGTACGATTGATAAGTTTGTTGCTTCTGCTAATTTAAACTGAGCATCACCTTTAAATGTAGATACTAATTCTGCTGGTACTGTTTTTGATGACGCATCAATTTGACCTGATTTTAACGCATTAAACATCGCAGTTGAATCCGCAATAATCGGTAATGTAATTTTGCCAACAGTTGGCGCGCCCATGAAGTAATCATTGTTCGCCTCTAAAATATAATGTTGGTCTGCTACATATTCTGTTAACTTAAATGGACCTGTACCGATTGCTAAATCCGTATATTTACGTGGGTTTTCCACATTGCTCCAAATATGCTCTGGTAAAATTGGTAAATCGGCAAATGTAATCGTTTGTAGGGATGGACAAGCATAGCCACACTCAAATGTAACCGTTCTCCCATCGTCACCGATTGAAATTTCATCAATTTGTGGTACTTCACTTACATGGTGTGTATGGCGGTTCGCCGGGCCATCACGATAGTATTCATATGTAAATTTCACATCTTCTGCTGTGAATGCTTCACCGTCATGCCATGTAATGCCATCACGTACGACCACTTCCCATGTATCTGCATCAATTTGTGTCGCTGATTCGGCTAACCAAGGTGTTGGCTCATCCACATATGGTGATGGTGAGAATAATTTGTCATACACCATATCCGTTAACCAATCTAAATTTCCTGTATAAATATTTAATGGGCCTACGTCACTTGATAGACCTATCGTTAAGTTTTCAACGCTCGCTGTGTCGGTTACTGCTTCAGCATCTGATGTTTCTTTTTCATCTGCTGAACACGCGCCTAATACTAAACCCGCTGCTAGCACTGGCAGCATAAAAAATTTCTTCATGCTTTTCATGATGTTCCTCCTCTTTCGTTGTTTTGCTCGTACAAGTTGTTATCATACATCCATTGATAATGATTATCAATATCGTTTTTTGGAAATAATAATAGACACGTTTGTCTAAAACGCACTTTTGTCCATATTTAATGAGAATAATAATCATTTACTTAATTTTTAAAATGGCAAATAGACAAATAAAAAAATGCAAGTATTGTTTAAAATTTAAACAATACTTGCATTTCACGATTATTCATACGATAAAAATTGCTGTTCTAACTTCGCGACAAAACGTGTAAATACATCTAGCTCATCTTCCGTAAAAATCGCTGTTACCTCTTGTTGCAAACGCTCTACTTCAATAATGATGTCTTCATACACTGCGATACCTTCAGTTGTTAACGATAAATTTTTCACACGACGATCTGCACCTTGTGTAATAGCTACCCACCCTTTGTCATGTAAACGGCGAATATGCTCAGATACAGTTGGCTTTTCAACATTCCATGCTTTCACAATGTCCATACTTGTACAGCTTTTCGATTGGTGAATATAACGCAACATTAAAAATTGCATTGAAGTCATTTTGCGTGTGGCACAAATTTCATTTACTTGCACTGTATAAAAGCGGTTTAACCGGTTCATTGACGTAAATAATTCCATAAACTCTCTCCCTAATAATATGCGCCTCATATTGCGCAAGCGTTTTCATAATTTCCATTATAAAAGATGATGTTTTGAAAAAAAAGGAATCACATAGCGACAATACCGACTATTTGTGAAACCGTTCCCATTTTCGACACATTTCTTTGGAACACGTTGACAGATTCATGCTTTCTTTTTCACACAATCATTAGTACAGTTACTATAATGACTATTTTGGAGGATTTTATGAAAAACAAACGTCTTATCGGTATATGCTTCGCGTTAATCAGTGCAAGCTTTTGGGGGATTGGCGGTACAGTCGCGCAATATTTGTTCCAGCAAAAACAAATTGATGTCAATTGGTTTGTCACTGTACGACTGCTCGTAGGTGGTTTGCTCCTTGTTGGCTCACAACTGCTCATCGGTAAAAACATATTCGGCATTTGGCAACAAAAATATACGGCTGTGCGCCTGATTATTTTTAGTATCGTCGGTATGCTACTTGTACAATACTCCTATATGATTTCCATTGCGCTTGGCAATGCGGCAATGGCAACATTACTTCAGTATTTAGCGCCGGTATTTATTATTGTGTATTATATTTTAGTTGGACAACAACGCTTTACAAAATTTGATGCATTGTTAATTTGTTTAACGGTCGGTGGCACATTCTTGCTGTTAACGAACGGGCAAATTGACTCTTTATCTGTACCACTTTCCGCGATGATTTGGGGCATTATTTCAGGGCTATCGTTAGCCTTTTATACACTTTATGCTAAACCGCTTCTTGCTTCACAGCCGTCTATTTTAGTCGTTGGCTGGGCAATGCTTGTCGCAGGCGTGCTCTTTAATTTTGTCGCGCCCTTTTGGCAAGTCGGTGAAGCATCTATTTTTGACACGTCTACATATGCAGCACTGACCTTTACCATTTTATGTGGTACTGCACTTGCCTTTTGGTTATTCGTCGCAAGCTTAAATTATATTTCGCCAAAAGAAACGAGCATTTTCGGTACGCTTGAGCCACTAACAGCTGTCGTTAGTAGTATTGTATGGCTTAGCTTACCATTTGGTCTTTGGCAGTTTGTCGGTGCGCTTTGCATTATGGGCATGGTACTAGGTTTATCGTTTATACCGACGCAACCAAAAACAGCAGCATCTTAAATCGTCAAAAGCACAGCGCAAAGTAATTCGCACTGTGCTTTTTTTCTATCATTCCACTTCAATAAATAAGCGATAACTTTCATCCAGATTGCCCTCTAACACTAATAATACTTCGATAGTGCCTGGCTTTGTAAAATAACCATCTGCATCTGTAATATAATCGTCATCATGATACAGAATCCCTACATATTCAGTGAAAATATCATCGTCGCCTTGTACGAAATCAATATACTGACCAACTTTAGCAGAAATTGTTGCACCATTTGCATATGGAGACACAATGCGGTCATTGTGTACATCATACTGAATCGTTAAGCGGTTCGCGTCTGGTGCCTTCGGCGGAAATTCTGTTAATGGATACTCGACTAAATAACCGTCTTCTAATCCGTAATTGCCTGAATAACTATCGCTTGAATAAACGACTAGACGACCGTTTTCTATACGCCATCGTGCATATGGGTGAAAGGCGATTTCAGACACTTTCACTTCTTCTAAGTCATCGGCTGTTATTAACCAGAAATACAGATTATTCACCATACCATCTGTGAAGAAATAAGCCAGCTGCTCTGTATCATTTTCAGTTAATCCGTCAATGACTTCAAGCACTGGTTCTCTTCCCTCCATCGCAACGATATCTCGTAATTCACCATGTGTGCCATTGTCCGTACTATAAATTAACACATAATAGCGCCCCATTTTGCCTGATTCTATAGTACCAGCTAATTCGTGTATACCATCTCCGTTGAAATCAATATACTTATACTGGTCTTTACCAAACATGCTTTCTAACGAGACTAATGGTGCTACTCCTAGTTGCTCACGTAGCTCTTCTTCTTCACAAATATGATGGTAGAAATTCAGTAAAAACTGAACGGCATGCTCACGTCGTAATTGGTTCCCACCTGCAAAATCAATATATGGGTCTTCGCTCATGCCTTTCCCGCGTGTAATATGATGTGCATACATAAAGTCAATTACTTCTTTTTCCGTGCCAACTTCTCCGTACGTATACGCGTACATAATTTTGGCTACATCCAAACGTGTAAATGGCGCATTTTGTGTCGCTTCATTAAATGGAATACGCTTCGATTTCAAATAAGAAAAGGCTACTTGACGTTCCGTTAAATTATTATTTTCATAAAAAAGTCTTCCATCGACTAAACGCGTAAACATCACGGCAAAATTCGCACCATTTAAAATGTTTTTTGGACCAAAACGACCATCTCCGTATCCTTTAATAATGCCTGATTCCGTTCCCCATTCAATCGCTTCATAAAACTGATTGCTTTCTGGAACATCTGAAAAGGACTGTGCTTGTGCGTTCAATGTAAATGTGCTTAAAAACAGCAAACAAGCGACAATTGCAACAGCATATCTTGTTGTGTGTGTCATTATGACAACCTCCTAAGTATATTTCTAGGGCTGGCTGTGGCTTTTTATACAGTTATACTATTCGACACACCTTCTTTCCTCCCTTCTTATTATTGTAGAAACAGGACCTAAAGTATGTACTTTTGCGTAAAAAGTATAAGAAAAACGACAAGATACATGTAATATCTTCTCGTTTTTAATATAAATGTATGCAATTTTATGCGGAACGCAACATTCGGAACATAAAGAAAAAAACAGTCCCAAATAGCACACCTAAAATGACTGGCAACTCATATGATCCTAAGCCAAATGACATACCTTGAGCAATATACACATCTTTAAAACTTACATAACTAAATAAAAGTGCTACTTCAAAACGAAGAACGCTTGATAACACAGAAGAAATCGCTAAATGCTTTGGATTGTCTCGTTGAAAGCCGGGCATATTAATAAACTGTGGGCGTTTTTCAATTGCACCAAGTAAAAACCATAGTACAAAACCTACTGTTGGTGCAAAGAAAATAAACCATTTCCCTGCCCATGCATCCGGTTCACCGAGCGCATTATAATGTCTTGGCACTTCGTCTGGTAAAATAGACCAATGCATAGCAATATGTATGTAAGCGGCAACGAGAACTGCCGCTCCACACCATTTTAATAATGTACGAATCATAAAAATCTCCTTTATACTTGCTGTTGCATATACACTTCTTCAAACGGTTGCACAATGACGAAGCCGTCCCCTTCAAAGCGCATTTGAATCGACTCGCCACTACCACGTCCAACAAATGTTTTAAATGAAATATCGGTTTGTAATTCCGGCTGTAAATTACCGCTCCATGCCACCGTTGCATTCGGGTCTGTAATTACGGGCTTTCCTGGTGTTACACGCAATGTTAATGGTTCATAATGTGCCGTAATGGCCACTAATCCCGTGCCTTCACAGCGAACATTAAATAATCCACCTGACAGCATCCCTGCCACTTTTCGCATCATTTTCACTTCATGGTTAATGGCTGTATCCATTGCGAGTAAATCATTGCCATTCACAACAATCGCATCATTCATTAACTGTAAAATTAAAATGCGCTTACCGTTATCCGCCAAATATAATTTCCCTTGTCCCTCGGCTTTCATTAAGCGTGCGCCCTCACCAGTGAATGCTTTTTTAAACATCGAGCCAATCCCCTGCTCAAGTAAACGTTCGCGTTCAAATTTAATGGTGCCTTCATACGCAATCATAGAACCCGCTTTTGCCCATACACTACCGGCTAAATTTACCTCTAACGTTCGAGGTGTTTCCAGTTCAAAAAAACCTTGCCCTCTATCAACTTGCTTCGTTGCTTCTACTAGTTGTGTCAATGTATAACGTGACATCTCATTCACTCCTTTAATCGTTGAAAGTCTTTTTGTAATGTCGCTCGCTTCAACTGCTTATGTGTACATAAATAACGAATATCGGCCACATTATCATACGACAGCTGCACATGAAAATAATTGATATACTCCAGCAAGGCAAATACATATATCGCGAAGCGAAGCCACCACGTTTGCCAAGAAATGCTCGATGCCTCGATGATGAAAATAATCAATGGAATCGGCATGATGAACCAATTGATACGCTGAAATCGATAGAGCTGACGTACAATTTGTAACGGTATGCGCTGGCGTTTTCGGTAGCTCTTAAGCTGATGATACCAATAATAACTACCTTGTACTAATAAAACTTCTAACAATATAAATGCGCTCCAAAAAGCAAGCGATGCATACAATGATAAATACGGGTATGTATAATTCACGAGCGCACTTAGCCCAATAAACAATATAGCCGCCGTTAATTCTCCTGTATATAAATAACGAAAGCGATTTTCTAAATGCAAGTGCTACACCTCCTAAAAAAACTCCCGTATATTACATACGAGAGTTGTGTCAGAAAGTTTCGCCTTTTATTGAATGCGCTCTAAAAAATATTTTAAAATGCGCGCGGTTAAGCCCCAAATTGTGTACTGTTCATAGTCATAAAACCATTCTTCCATTTGACGAGAACGCCACTGGTATTGTGCTCCGTTCATAATTTTTTCAAACGGAAAGTCCTCTCCAGGCTGTGGTGCTACATCAACTAAATGTAAATACGGCTCAAAATCCAGTAAATGTTGTAGCGGTACTAAAAAGATCTCTGCGACTTCCGCTTCATTAACCTTAAATTCATCGACCGATAAAATCCCAACGAATGGATACACGATAAATGACGACGATGCAATATATGGGCTTAACTCTGCAATAACCTGAATATGCGCTTTGTCGACGCCTAATTCCTCATGCGTTTCACGAATAGCCGCAGCCAGTGGTGAATCATCTGTCGTATCAATTTTACCACCTGGAAAGCTAATATCTCCCGGCTGTTTACGCATCGTAAAGGAACGTACTTGAAATAATACATGTAGTTCTCCATCTTTTTCAACAAGTGGAATCATGACAGCCGATTGAAAGGCACTATCCTCTCCGATAAATAAAGGTTGAGGTTTTTGTAAGTTTGCAATAATTTTCTCTCGCACCGTTTGCTCGCTCCTATCTGTCTTGTTCGTATATGTATCGTAACATGTTCTCGTTAAAAATGCCGTAACGAGCGCACGTTTGCAGATTTCGGTGTATAGCTCGATAAAAAAACTGTGCAAATCGCTTTAAACGATTTGCACAGCTTCTCATTACTGCATGACTTTTTCTGCCACGACTGCCTCTTTACGATTACGCTTTTGCATCGCTGGGTCTTTCCAGAACATTGCAATTGCAAGACCTGCAAGAATGAACACCGTTGCAAAATAGTACGGGTAGTTAATATCAATATCAAATAACATACCACCAATGACGGGTCCAAATACATTCGCAAGTGATGTAAAGAATGAGTTCATCCCGCCGACAAATCCTTGGTCACTTCCTGCAATACGTGATAAATATGTCGTTACGGCTGGACGAATTAAATCAAATCCGATAAATACCGTAAATGTGACAAGCATAATCATCCAATATGAATTTGCTAGCGTCATCGCAAATACTAAAATGGCTGATAAAATGAGCATCCAGCGAATTAAATTAATTTCACCTAAACGCTTCATCATTGGGTCAAATAACGCTACTTGCGCAATCGCCCCTAAAATGGCACCGCCTGTAATGGCAATTGCAATATCTGCTGGTGTAAACGCAAATTTATGGTCTACATATAAACTAAAGAATGATTCGAATGCTGCTAAACCGAATGACGATACGAAAATAACGATAAAAGCGATTAAGAACATGGGCATTAATACTTTACGTAAGCCACTTTTTCCTGACGCTTCGTTTTCTTCAAATACTTCTGTGCTACGCTCTGGCTCACGCAGTAAAATAATCGATAAAATCGCTGCAACTGTACCAAGTACACCTGCTGAATAAAATGGCACACGTGTCCCGATTTCCGCTAAGAAACCACCAATACCAGGCCCGATAATGAAGCCCGTACTAATCGCCGCTGACATATAGCCAAGCGCTTTCGGACGTGTTTCCATCGTTGTAATATCTGCAATGAAGGCTGTTACTGCTGGCATAATGAATGCCGCACTCACCCCACCTAAAATACGCGATAAAAATAACACTTCAATCGTTTTACCAAAACCAAATAAAAACTCAGAAAGACCAAAAATAAAGAGACCGATAACGATCATAATTTTACGACCAAAACGATCCGCTGCTTTTCCGGCAAATGGTGACATTATTAATTGTGTTAAGGCGAATGCTGCTGTTAAATAACCAACCGTTGTTCCGCTAATGTTCAGCTCGTTCATCAACGTTGGTAATACGGGAATAACAAGACCAATACCTAAAAACGCAATGAATAAATTCATCAATAAAATACTTAAGGTTAAACGTTGCTTTTTTTCCATTTCTCTTGCTCCTTACTGTTATGCTACAATACAGCATAAACCCTATAGTAACTAGAGAGTCAATGGAAAAATCTCAACTTATTTTCACTTTTAATTCCATGACATATACCGGTGTTTCATTCGGTGAATAATTCGCTTGCACAAAAAATTCATACACATCCGACGTCGGTGTAAGTTCGTGCTCTTGAATATACTGATATAGCTTTTGATACTGCGATAAATACGTGTTTAAATCATATTTAAACGCAATACATGCATATTGTCCTTCCTGCATGCGAAGTACATCCATTTCATCATCTAATACTTCTATATAACGGTCTGTTAAGAGTGGCGTGAACACATGACTATATACCACATGCTGAAGCTGTTCATACGGTCGAAGAGGATAAATCCCGCCGTAACGGCTATTCATCGCGACCCCTTCACGTTCAACTGTTTTTGTTAGCGCGCTAAAATATTCATTCGGTACATAATCAGCCGTTAAGTCATTTGTACGTACCGCAAGTAAGCGTTGTTGTTCTTCAACCGATTCATATACTTCATTATAGATAGGAATTAATAAATGATTTTCAAGCTGCTTTTTTGTCTTCAATAATGTATGTTGCACTTCCACCATACGACGAATTTTATGTTCCATTACCTTTTCTTGTTCCGTCAAATATAACAACATTTCTTCCGGTGTAAAGGCTTGTGCTTTTTTAATATCCTCTAACGGTGTGCCAATATATTTTAACGACTTAATTAAATCCATAATGTATATTTGTGCCTCGTCATAATACCGATAATTTGTCGTTGCATCGACGCGTACCGGTTTTAATAAGCCAATTTGGTCATAATAACGCAGTGTTTGCACCGAGACATTCGTAATCTTGGCCATTTCACCAATGCTATATAATCGTTGTTGTGGCATCGTCGTTCCTCTTTTCTTGTATCAAACTGTCTCCCTATTATACTAAAACGCTGAACGACACAAAAGAAATGACACTAAAAAGGGCACTGCGTGTAATGATGCAAAGCAGTACCCTATAATTTATCGTTTCTTCTTTTTTAAACCTTTTGAAATTTGCTTCCACTTGCGCTTCTCTGCAAGTTGAGCATCACGGCTTGTTTTTTGCGCAAGATAGGCAGCTTCACGCTGTAGTTTCACATAATTTTGCCAGCGTTCCTCTGTTAATACGCCTTGCTCACGCGCTTCGACAACCGCACAGCCAGGTTCATTTGCATGTGTACAGTTACGGAAGCGGCATTGCTCGGATAGTTCTTCAATATCTTGAAAGCTCGCACCTACGCTGTCACTATCCGTCCACAGCTGTAACTCTCGCATCCCTGGTGTATCAATTAAACACGCGCCTGACGGTAAAACAACTAATTCTCTGTGCGTTGTCGTATGGCGTCCCTTTGCGTCATCTTCGCGAATGCTAGCTACTTGCATATGCTCGTTTTGCCCAAGCGCATTTGTGAGCGACGATTTCCCAGCGCCTGACGAACCGACAAGTGCGGCTGTTTTCCCGACTGTTAAACGGCTAATTAATGCCGCTAAGCCATGTTGTGTCACAACACTGACCGCATACACATCAATCCCAAAGGCTACTTGCTCCACCTGTTCGATAAACGGTGTCACATCGTCACATAAATCCGTTTTCGTTAACACAACGATTGGTTGTGCACCGGAATCCCACGCCGCTGCTATATAACGCTCTAGTCGACGTATATTAAAATCGTCATTCACACTCATCACAAGCAGTAAAACATCGACATTCACTGCGACAATTTGCTCCTCAATATCACGACCAGCTACTTTTCGCGCAAACTTCGAGCTACGTGTAAATAATGCATGAATAACCGCACGGTCTTCTCCGTCCATATATTCGATTAATACAAAATCACCGACTGCTGGGTACTGCTCACGTGCTATTGCCTCATGTGCAAAGCTACCTGAAACGGTTGCTAGCACTTCACGTTGCTCCGTTATGACACGGTACATATGTTTATGTTCTAACACAACTCGCCCAACATGTAATGCCTTTGTTGCAAACGGTGCACGTAGCTGTTCAAGCTGTTGTTCAAAATATGTTGTAAATCCTAGTGTTTCTAAATTCATTGTATAGTTTCCTCCTAAATATGTGCATAAAAAAAACGTAATGACAGCGCAATTTAGCTTGTCATTACGTTTACATGCATGCAGAAAGAAACTTGTACAGTTACTGTGTACAATGCAGGCATAACAACGACAAACTAAATTGCGGATTCGCAATCGCATATACTGTATTTGTCATTGTCATCACCTACTCCCGTTATTTAGTAGTTTCACTATACGAAAAACATTCGCAATTGTCAAACAAAACTTTACTGCTCTTCATCAAAGAACACTTTGTAATATTTGCGTCCTTGCTCATCGATGCCACTTTCAATATATTTCTCAACATCGCTCGCATCTCGCATCGCTACATGTATTTCAATATGGTCATCGAGCTTAATTTTACGCTTATACGATTTTTGCACCTTTTCCACAGCCGTTAATGAAATATCCGTCGCAAGTGGTGCAATCATTGTCAGTAACGTATCACGTTGTGCCTCGTTTGGCGCTTCAAACACTTCCTCTACATACGTTGTTGGTAAAAAGCTCTCTTCTTTTTCAAAGTATTCGAGTGTTTTCGCTAAATACGTCAATTTCTCGGTATTTGTAAAATCCTCTTTTGTAATAAATTTTTTACACGCTTGAAGTGCCTCTGTCGTTTTATGATAGCTTTCATCTGCCACGTTGACATGTAAAAAACGCTCAGTCCAATACACGACATCGTCCTTTTTCTTCGTCCGTATAAAGACAGATGGGGTGTCATTGCCGAAGTCCACGATCAGCGCGGTATTATTAACACGTTTTAAGCTAATGCCCTCAACATCTTGAATGGCTAACACACCGTCTGCTTGCTTCACATCAATAAACGTGTCCTTTTCATCAATTTTCATAATTGCTAGTACACGTACCGTTCTGTCTACCCACGTACAGTTATCAAAAAGACCGATAAATAATTCCCCACTTTTAATATTTGGGTGCTGTGAGGCATTGTGTAAATGTGTCGCAATATGCTGAGACTGCGATAAAAACTCGGATTCATTGCGAAAAATTTCAGTCGCATACGCATACATTTCATTCATATGAATATTGCTTGCATGGGTAAAACGATATTCATCTAGTTGCTCAAATTTTTGGAACGCAACTGTCGTCCATGCCGCTTCTAATTCCATCGACATGTCTGTAAAAATCGTGTCGCTTAGGCGCACCGTATCATTATTCGCATTGCCAACATAATGAATGGCGTAGCGACTTAGTTTACTATCACTTACTTCAATCATATTTTTCACCTATTTCTCTAATTTGCCATTTCACTATACCATAATAAAAGACATTGTCCGAGCTGTTTTGCCCGAGCAATGTCCTTGTGCCTTACTTATAAAAATGTACGTACAAACCATGCTTTTGCATCATTTACTTCGTCCATTGTTAGTTGGTGACCATATTGATACCAAGCAGTTTCTACGGTTGCGCCTGCTGCTGTTAGAAGCTCTGTTAGCTCTTCTGACTCTGCTTTTGTACACATCGGGTCATTCACACCAGCTGCGATAAATACTGCTGTACCCTCTAAATTTGGAATCGTCGCATCACGACGCGGTACCATTGGATGGTGTAAAATCGCACCCTTCACACTGTTTTCATACGTAAAGAGTAAATTCGCCGCGATATTCGCACCATTTGAATAGCCAAGTGCGACAACATGTTCACGGTCAAAGTGATATCGCTCACTCGCTTCCCCAATAAATTCATGTAGCTCTTTTGTGCGCAACGCTAAATCTTCAAAGTCAAACACACCTTCTGCTAAACGGCGGAAGAAGCGTGGCATGCCTTGCTCGAGTACATTGCCGCGTACCGATAAAACATTTGCTGTCGGGTCAATTAGCTGTGCTAATTGTAGCAGTGATTGCTCATTGCCACCTGTACCATGTAGTAATAAGAACGTCGTTTGTGATTGCCCTGCTTCATAAATGTGTTGCATGTTGTTTCCTCCCTTTATTGTGGACGCGCAATGGTTAGTAGCTGACCAATTGTTGCGTAATCATTTCCTGCTAAACGACTCATCGCCTGTAGCTTTACGGGGTCAATATGTCCTCGTTCATTATAAATATCTTCATCAATGTGATAATGTACGACACGACCAATCAGTAAATCACAGCCCGACTGACCGTCTTCCCCGCCAAGTGGCACATGTTGGACAAGTTCACATTCAAAACGAATTTTTGCCTGTGCCACTGCTGGTACACGAATAACTGTACTATCAACAAGTGTAAAAGTTGTTTCATCAATTTCACTCTCATATGATGCTAAGTTTGCCGCTGTTTTATTCACGTCATGAACGATATCTTCACTCACAATATGCACAACAAATTGCTTATTGTTTGTAATATTATGAGCCGTATCTTTTTGAACGCCTGCTTTACGCTGCACAGATACACTGAGCATCGGTGGATTCGATGACACAATATTAAAGAATGAAAATGGCGCTGCGTTGGCAACACCCTCTTCATTAATAGATGTCACAAACGCAATTGGACGCGGAATGACGGAGCCAATTAAAAATTTGTAGTTTTCACGTTCTGTTAAAGACATTGGATCGATTGATTTCATACACTACACCTCATTATATGTGACCATTACACGCGGTAATGATTGTTCTAGTTGCTGACGCTTCTCCTCGTATTGTGGTGGAAGCATCAGTCCTTCGCCCATTGTATCAATACTTTCATCATGTGCAAAGCCTGGTTCGTCCGTCGCAATTTCAAATAAAATACGGCCAGGTTCACGGAAATACAGCGCATTAAAGTAATTACGGTCTTTAATGTCCGTTACATAATGCCCTTGCTGCGTGACATGCTGCTGCCACGCGATATGCTGTGCATCTGTTGCTGCGCGCCATGCAATATGATGGACAGTACCCACACCTGTTGTACCGCGCTCACCTGTTACCATTTTCACATCAATCGTATTGCCAAGTGTTGCACTTGCAACGTAACGCGTATAATCACCTTCTGTTGCTACATACGCTAGCCCCATTGTGTTCGTTAGCGTCGTAATCGTTTCTTCTGGGTCAGCTGAATATAATACTGCACCTGCAAAACCTTGAATCGCATATTGTGCAGGTACACCACCCGCCCATTGATTTTTCTGTGACACATCACGCTCCACAAGCTCTAACTGTAAGCCGTGTACATCGCTAAATTGTAAAACGACTTCGTCAAAGCGCGTTGTTTTTGTATACGCAATCTGTAGTGTCGTTAAACGTTTTTCCCAATAGGATATCGACTGTTGTGGAATCGCAAAGACGGTCACACCGACTTGACCGTCGCCAATTTCACCTTGGTACGCGTTTATCCACGGGAAAAAGGTCATAATCGTGCCTGGTCGTCCTCCGTCATCGCCAAAATATAAATGATACGTTTCCGGGTCATCGAAATTGACCGTTTTCTTCACTAAACGTAAACCGAGCACACCTGCATAAAAATCAACATTTTCCTGCGGGTCGCCAACAATCGCTGTAATATGATGAATGCCTACTGTTTGCATAGCGCTGCCTCCTTAATCAAGCGGTTCTAAATCCGCTTCAATATCCGCACGGTGCGGCTCTAAAAAATCTGGTAAATCAAGTTGTTGTCCTAATGTATCAATATGTCCATCACGTAAAAACCCTGGACCGTCCGTTGCCAGTTCAAAAATAATATGACCGACAATATTGACATATAAACTCTTAAAATAATAACGGTCAATAATTTGTGTCGGGACTAAGCCAAATGCGCGAATACGCTCTTCCCATGCGGCAAGCTCCTGTTCATCTTTTACACTTAATGCAATATGGTGAATACTGCCGCGCCCTGGTCGTTCAACTGGGCCATCTTGCTGTACAACGAATAATTCCGTTTCAAGTCCACCATCTCCGCGGAAGCGAATGCCCTCTTCAGTACGCGCGACTACCTCATATCCAAATAGCTCCGTTAACACCGTCTCCATTTGTTGTACATCACTTACTGTTAACTCTGTCGTGACAAATCCTTGAATCGCATATGTTTGTGGCACTGTTGATTGCTCCCAATACGTCCAAGCAGTTGGGGGTATAAACTGTGCGTCTGCTACAAACGCTAAACGTAAACTGTCTGGGTCTTCAAATAAAATTGCCTGTTTATCTGCATATATCTGTTGCGCGCTTACTGCGACACCTGCTTCTGTTAAACGTTGATGCCAGTACTGTAACGCCTCTACAGATGGCACACTTAATGCCACCTTTGTAATAGCATCGGTCCCTCGGTGTGTACGACCAACCATTGGAATTTCAAAGAATGTAAGCTCGGTTCCAGCCGTACCGATTTTATCTCCATAAAATAAATGATACATACTCGGAGAATCTTGGTTGACCGTTTTTTTCACGCGACGTAGCCCGAGAACATTTGTATAAAATGCATCTGTTTTTTTACCGTTTTTTACGACCATTGATACGTGGTGATGTCTTGTAAATTTCATTTTTTTCTTCCTATTCTATAATGAATTTTGAGCTGTTTTGCCGACACGCTTTGTAATAGAAACCAACGTCTCTAATTCTTGCTCTGTTAATCCTTCAAACATTTTTGCCATTTGCTGTGCATGTTGTGGGAAAATACCTTCCATAAATGTGCGCCCTTCATCGGTAATCGCTGCAAAAATTACACGACGGTCTGTTGCACAATGAACGCGTTTAACATAGCCCTTTTTTTCAAGCTTATCGACAACATACGTAATGCTGCTGCTCGCAATTAAAATTTTCTTCCCAATCATTTGAATCGGCTGGTCACCTCGGTGATACAATAATTCCAGTACGGCAAACTCAGTAATGTTCAAGCCGTACCGTTTAATATCTTGGCGCGAAACCTCTGCCATATATTGCGATGCACGCATCATAACAGTCATCGCCTTCAATTGAAGTTCTTCCATGTTTTCACCGCCTTTATTCCAAATTCATTTATCTTTAATTCGAGATATTTTATTTTATTATAGCATAGTCATAGTAAAATGCAACCAAGAAGGTATAAAAAAAGTACCCAAATCATGTTGGATACCTTTTTGATTAATGAGGTTGTACAATATACTGCTCTTTGCTTAATACATTGAATAACTTTTCGTTCATCTGCAGTGACTTTGCCACAATTGGGCCTAAACCAATTGCCATAAAGACCGTTCCAATACCGACTGGACCACCAATTGTAAAACCGACAATCGCTACGCTTACTTCCATCACTGTACGCGCTTTTGTCACACTCCATCCAAGACGCTGTGTTAATAAAATCATTAAGCTATCGCGTGGACCTGCGCCAAAATTTGCCACAATATACATGCCACAACCGAAGCCTAATAACAAGATACCTAGTACAAACATGCACGTTTGTAAAAATAAGCCTTCTACATCTGGTAATAGCCAGTTAAATAAGTCAATAAACAAACCAACTGAAAACATATTAATCCATGTACCAAATTTCGGCATTTCTTTATTAAAATAAATCCCAATGACTAAAACAATCACACCTGTGACAATTGCCCATGTGCCAATTGTTAAGCCATAATTAGCTAATCCTATATGCAGCACATCCCATGAGCCAACGCCCAACATACTGCCTTTAATCGTTAATGTAACACCTAATGCTAAAATCATGAGCCCGCCCATGAAAAAAATCCAGCGTAATCCGTTTGTTGACATGTCAATCGCTTCCTTCTTCTCTATTCACAATGCAGTATTATAACAAGAGAAATTCGTCACATGCCTTTTTCTGAATACTTATTCTTTAACAATACACTTAAGAAGTGCTCTTTACGCATATGCAAGATAAGTGGCGACTTTTATGAGAGTAGTACCCATTTTCCATAAAAGCGTTGCCCAACTATATATCCATAAACAAAATAACACCACGGCAAAATAACATTTGCCGTGGCTTTATTTAATAAGGAGAAGTATTTTTCAAACGCTGCATACCCTTATTCTTTTTCAAATGTTTTTGTACTGCGCACTGTATCAATTGGTCGTACAACAGATTCAATGTATGCGCGTTTTGGCTCTAAAAACGGCGGCAGTGATAATTTTTCGCCTAATGTTTCATACGGCTCATCCCCCATAAAGCCAGGACCGTCCGTTGCCCATTCAAATAAAATCCCGTTTGCTACACGTGCATATAAAGATTGGAAGAAGAAGCGATCTACAAAGCCAGATGTGCCAAAACCGATTTGACGTAAACGCTCATCCCATGCTTCAATTTCAGCGCGGTCGTTTACACGGAATGCAGCATGATGCACCGTACCAAACCCTTGGCGTGCGCGTGGTAATGTATTGTTATGTTCAACAATTACACGTGCACCGTTGCCACCTTCTCCTACTTCATATAAATAGAAGTTACCTTCTTGTCCAATTTGCGTATATTGCATCGCTACTTCCATCACTTTATGGAAATAATCAAAATCTGCAATGCGAATCGTTACCGGTCCTAAACCTGTAATCGCATATTCAAGTGGGACAGGGCCATTTTGCCAAGGCGTTCCTGATGCTAAGCCTTCTTGTCCTTCATCTGATACAAGTGCATATTGCTGTTCATCAAAATCTTCAAACGCTAATGTTTTTACGCCAAACTCTTCTGTAATGCCCGCATGTTTGATACCTAGACGGTCAAATCGTGCTTCCCAATACGCTAATGCTTCATTCGTTGGCACGCGGAATGACGAACGATAAATTTCATCTGTGCCGTGTTGCCCCTTTTGAATACCTGGGAAATCAAAGAACGTCATATCTGTTCCGGCATTGCCACGGTCATCGGCGAAAAATAAATGATATGTTTGAATATCATCTTGATTGACTGTTTTTTTCACAAGACGCATGCCTAATACATATGTGAAAAACTCATAATTTTTTTCTGCGCTTGATGTAATTGCTGTTACGTGATGCATACCTTTTACTGTTACCATAAAGAATCGCTCCCTTTGTCTCGTTTTTTAATATCTCGATTTAAAGATACTTTAACACGAAATAATAATCTCGTCAACTATTTATAAAAATAGAAAAAGCAGATGTGAAAAAGACCTTTCACATCTGCCTTATGCCGTTAATATTGACGTTCTAAACCGCCACCCCAAATAACACGACCACCTACGTGTTCCGTTTGCGCATGTGTTTTGGCATCGACCAATTGCAATGTCCCTGGCTGTTCATGATGATGCCATGTATAACCAGCTGGCGTTTGCCCTTGTCGTAATGCTTCTATATCATCCGCACTTAACCCGATAATTTCACCAATTGCTGTATCTTCTAAAATTGCTTTATAAAGTTGCGCATTGGCAATTTCGTCGTGCTCTTCGTCTGTCAGTAAATATTCATCGGGTGCTAAGCGAGCCGTAAATGCCGCTTCAAATACGGGGAATACGTCTGAGATCATTTGTTCACCAATTAGAAGCTCTGTTCGTTCAAATGCGACACCTGTAATGGGGTGCACAGTTCCTTCATATAATTCATTGATCGATTGAATCGCATCAACATTACTAAAATCTGCGGCAACAATTTGGTCATCTTGGAACACCTTACTGCCGACACTTGGCGTTTTCCAAAGTGATTTAGCGGCTGTTTTAATGCGTTGTTCGTCGCGCCCAACAACGCCTGCTACTGCTTCGTATGTATGGTTTACACCATGCTGTAGCATTGAACCAACACTTGAAAATACGGCCTTTGTTGTATCTTTCACTTCATTCATACCGGATTGGCGAACTTGTGTATCTTTGTTTAATACACCTTGTAACGTTCGAGCTGTCCCTTCCGTTAAATGCGATGTTACGTATAACCCTGCTTTTGAAACATCTTGCGTCATATTGCCTGTATCACGTACAAATTGTGCAGTTTGCTTTAACCCCGCTTTTTCCACTGTACCACTAATCACATCTGTTGCCGTATGAATCGTTGTTTCTGTAATGCTCGTTGCTGTGTCAAATACCTTTTTAAGTACCATATTTCTTCAAGCCTCCTTTTTCTTCAACGGTATCATAATCACTAGAATATTTCGACTATTTATACTTTCAATGATTTGTTTTTCATTTCGTCACAAATGAAAGCGTTTTATTTTCAGTGAGGTGGGAACATATATTATAAGAAAGTCCATACTTTACTTGAGGGGGTTAATTGTATGATTTGTCACACATGTAAACGCGAAATGACAATGGAAATGATGCCTTGTTCGATTTGTGAAGCAAAAAACTTAAGCGAAGTAAACATGACCGGTGAATTTTTTGATATGAAAATGGATGAGAAACAGATGTCTGCCTCTACGCACGATACGCATATGGATCATAAGGAAGAGATGGAAAACAAAATGATGCATGGCGAGGGAGACGACATGCTCGATGAAGAAATTGCTGCTCAGTTTACCGTATCAGTAGATGATTTAAAACAACGCCACACAGCTCCACCACCAGATGATATGCAGTTTTATGCAGACGCTCAAGATACGGATGAAGAAGAGGAGAAAGAACGTTAAGTCATTCATGGTAAACAACTAGGTGTGTCTGGAGAGTGCGCCTAGTCGTTACATGCATAAAACGAAGCCACGCTCGCAAAAAGCGTCACCCAAAACGAAACGATTTTGACGATATACAAATAAATAAAACAAAGCTCCGGCGAATGTAATATTCGCTGGAGCTTTGTTCAATTACGAGAATAGTTTTATTTCTACTCCCCTTTTATTTAACCGCTCATTTATTAGAAGAAAATAAATAATAAAGCAGCGACTGTGAAGCAATAATACGTAAAATAATGTAGCTTTCCTTTTTGCATAATGCCCATAAACCAACGCATCGCAAAGTATGTCATCAGTAATGTCGCAATAAATGCGGCAATGTACGGAATCGCTAAATCACCTTTATTTGGCTCGTTTAAGAAGTCTGTTAACCCAAGTACAACGCCACCAAAACTTACTGGAATATACATCATAAATGAGAAGCGTAATGCTGTATCTTGACGCATCCCGGTTGCGATTGCTGTAATAACCGTTGCTCCTGAACGACTAATCCCTGGTGTTAAAGCTACCGCTTGACCAAAACCTACTAAAATGGCATCTTTTTTCGTAATATCTTTATCGCCTTTACGACCTTTTAAATTACGAATTAACCAAAGCGCTACCCCTGTTACAAGTAACATTGTAGCAATTACATTCATACTTACCGATTCAGCGATGACATCGCTTAATACTACGCCTAATACACCTGCTGGAATCGATGCAATAATGACGCATAAAGCGAAATTAAAGTCTGATTTATAACGCATTTCGCGCGTTTGTATGTACTTTAAAAACCCTGTCACTAAACGCATAATATCACTACGATAAATAAATAAAATCGCTAATAATGATGCTGTATTTGTTAAAATGGCAAATGTAAACCCTTGCTCGCCCACGCCCAAAATCTCACTCGCAATCATCACATGACCACTTGATGAAACTGGAATTGGTTCGGTAAACCCTTGCACAAGGCCAATAATAATTAGCTTTAATGTGTATAAAATATCAAATTCCACGTTAATCGTTCTCCTATTCTTCTTGTTCAACTACGTACGACGCACTTGCTTACGATAAAGTTGCGTCAAAAATGCACTCTTTTTATTGTATGATTTTATGATGTATTTGGCAATTATAGATTCCATAAATACACATCTTTTTAAAAAAATTTTGCTGAAAGCGTTTTTTCGGGACATATGTCCTTTTTAATGCGAGGAAAACATGGTTAAATAAAGCAAAACGATTACGTAACAAGAAAGAGGATATAATGCCAGGAATACTTTTTGCCATTTTAAGTGGCTTTTTCATCTCACTCCAAAATGTTTTTAACGCGACGATTGGCACAGCTGTGAGTACGTGGTCAACGGCTGTAATTACGCAAGCTGTCGCAGCACTCGGCGCGCTTTTTCTCTATTTCATTGCACGCGAACCTTCGTTTAATGCTTTAAAACAAGTAAAGCCTCTGTATTTATTTGGCGGGTCATTCGGTGCAATTGTTGTCGCATCGAGCGTATTTGCTGTGACATATGTCGGCGCATCCATGACAAATGCAGCAATGTTACTTGCACAATTAGCAACGGTCATTTTAATCGAAACACTCGGCTTATTCCAAATGCCCAAGCAGCCAATTGCTCGACAGCAATTACTTGGTTTAACCATTATGATTATCGGCGCATTACTCATTACGCTTTAAACAGGAGGCATGCTATTTTGCAACAGTATATTCAAAAATTTCAACTTGCCAATGTTTTACCAGACGTTTTATTACATGCGATGACGCTTGAAGCGTTCGAAAAAGGTGAACGTATTATTACACAAGGTGAAATGCCGCATGCTATTTACTTTTTAGTAGAGGGACGTTCAAAAGTATATACGACTTCTCAAGATGGACGTTCATTGATTTTAACATTTACGACACCGTTCACAGTCATTAGCGATATTGAATTTATTGAACGTCGACCGTATTTAAATACGGTTGAAGCTGTAACAGATGGCTACTATTTAAAATTACCGTTAACACTTGTTGAGCAGTACGGTATGCAACATTTACCGTTTATGACGTTTATGCTAAAAACATTAACCCGTAAATTTTATGATAATGCCAATGCACTGCATTTTAACTTTTTGCACAGTGTGGACGTACGCTTTGCAAGTTATTTATTGGCGATGACGCATGAAGAACCAAATGTACCCATTCACGACTTAAAAGATGTCGCACAAATGATTGGGACAAGTTACCGACATTTAAACCGTATTATTGGTCAATTAAGTGATGCCGGATATATTGAACGGGCACAGCGCACGATTCGCATTTTAAACCGCGAACAATTATTACACTTAGCAAAATATAATATTTACGAGGAGCGATAACGCTTGATTATAGGACTTTTATTTGCCGTTTGTGCCGGTGTATTTGTCGGTGTACAAGGGATTTTCAACCGACATGTGAATATGCACGTCAGCAGTTGGGCAGCAACCGCATTTATTTTAGCAACAGGCAGTTTAGCTGCGCTTATTATGGGACTTGTCATCGATGGCACAGCGATTTTTGATGTAAGTGGTATGAAACCTGCTTATTGGCTATTTGGATTAGTCGGCATCGGGGTTATTTTCTGTACGATGACAGCGATGAAAAAAATTGGACCGACGAAAACGATTGTTATTGGCGTTATTGCGCAATTAACTGCGTCGATGTTTTTTGATATGACGGGCTTTTTAGCATTACCGAAAATGGACATTGGGTGGAATCATATCGCCGGTCTTTTACTGATGATTGTTGGCATTACCATTTTTAATATGAAAAAGAAAACAGCGTAAGCGTCATATGTATCCAGACCCAAATGAAAAAAGGCAGAAAAATTAAAGAGCTTGAGACAATACAAAGAAATTGGGACAAAAGGAAATATCCTTCAGCAACGACAACTGCTGAAGGATATTTTTTGCTTTTGGTGCTACGCCAAAGAGCGGACGTGTTTCGCAGGCAATTCTTTCGGTACGGAGACAAAGTAGCTGTTCCTCTGTAGTCTCTCGCTCGTATTGCTCCGTTAGAAGTCCACTCTTCGTTTCACAACAACGCATCCAATTTTTATGTTAATAAAAAAAGGTTACTAAATATGACATCCCCTAGCTGTTAAATGTATCTACCAATTAGAAGACCGTTCAACTTCGCTTTGGAACCTTTTCACACTTCATTTTTCTATTAAAAAACGGTCACAACTGTAAGCGAGGAAGCCATCTTACTAAAATTGTTTAAGAAAAGAGAATATATGCTCATATATTGAACATAATATCCTCTTATTAGTTTAGTCTATTTAACGCTAGCGCCTACACTATTTTTTTATACTTGCTCTTGATACGTTTGTAATAATTGCTTTAATGCAACGGTAATAACATGACTTTTCGTATAGTCATTTTGCTCACAAAATGCATCAAACGCATGCATCACATCTTCATCTACTGTAAATGTTCGGCGTACTTTCGCAGCCCCCTCATCAGACACGCCTTGCAATAACGCTGGGAGTGAACCTGCCTCGTGCTTTGGCACAAATACTGCCGCTTCCTTTTGCTGTTGCACATCTGAAATTAACTCGCGTAACAGTTCGATTTCTGCATTTGAAAAACCGTCAATGTTTGCTGCTTGTTCCGCAGACCATTTGCCGTTTTCGTCAACGCTATAACCTTGCTGCACTAAAATTTCTGTCGCTTCTTTTTTCGATACACCGAACTTTTTCTTCGTACCTTTTAATGTACCATCATTTTCATGCACAATAAAATCGACTAACTCTTGATAAAATTCTAATCCTTTTGACATCGTAGTGTCCTCCTTCAAATTGAATGACTGAAAATATGCGTTTATTCTCCGCACATTAGATGTGTACTCGTGATGTAGAAATAATATATAAAGCTTGCATATTATTAGCTCTATTATACAAAATGATTATCGCTTTGATACATAGATTTGTGAAAATATTCCGACATATTATGTGCGCATTAATTCCGCAATATAGGTATACGAGCGCTGTTTCAAATATTCATCGTAAATATAGGTCACTATCAACAATTCATCGACTTGATGAATGGCCACAAACGCTTCTAGTTGCTCCTTTACACTGTCTTTTGTACCGATAAATGTAAAGCGTCTATCACGTAATACAGCGTCCTTTTCAAATGATGTCCAAATTTGCTCCATCGATGACACAGGTGGCTGTATTTTTTGATGCGAACGTCGCACAATCGTTAAGAAAAACTGATAAAAGGTCGTAGCTAAGTACGCCGCTTCCTCTTCAGTATCAGCAACAATCACATTAACACCCGCTGCTACGTAAGGCTTATCGCATTGCGCTGATGGTTTGAATTGTTGTCGATAAATGGCTAAAGGTTCCTCAAAAGCATCTGGTGCAAAGTGACTGGCAAACGCATACGGCATTCCGCGTTGTGCTGCCACATGTGCACTGTACGTACTTGAACCAAGCATAAATCGTGGAATATTTGCGTATTCTCCTGGTGTTGCACGGACGCCATCACTCGCAGTTGGGGCGAAATAACCTTCTAGCTCATCTAGTAATACGTCTAATGGTTCCGCAGCTGCGCCTCGTCGCAATGCGCGTGCTGTAAACGGGTCCGTTCCTGGTGCACGCCCGATACCTAAATCGATACGCTGTGGATACATCGCATCTAATGTACCAAATTGCTCGGCTACAACGAGTGGTGCATGATTCGGTAACATAATACCGCCCGCGCCAACACGTATGTGCTTCGTTTGTGAAGCAATATAACCGATTAATATAGATGTTGCAGAGCTCGCAAGCGTCACACTATTGTGATGCTCTGCTAGCCAATAACGTGTATAGCCGAGCTGCTCTACATGCTGTGCAAGTCGCCCGCTTTGCGCAATCGCTTCTTTTGCGCTTTCTCCTTCACGAATCGGTACTAAATCTAAGACAGAAAAAGCTGTTTGTTGTAATGACATCGAATCGCTCCCTTTCATTAGACAAAAAAGATCGCCTTTATTACTAGACGATCTGACATATGTTATTTACCAATTTTTTTAGAGATTGAAATACCCGTTTTTGGAATCGATATTGTTGCGCGGACACCACGCTTTGAAATGTTAAGCTTTGCGTATTTTGGACCAATCGATACACTCGGACCACTCGTCGACACATTTACCGATACACCTGGTAAAATTTTTTTAGATGTTGAAAAACGAAACGCCATTTACTCGCCCTCCTTTTCATCTATTGTACCGAAATCCATTTACGTTATGCTAGTTTGAGCGCTGGCGCAAATTAAAAATCCGTTTTCTTCGTTCCTCCATCACAGAATGCTGCACATAGCCATACTTTTCATAAATTTGTTTCACACGCTGGCGGTCTTGCTCAATTAATTCATCACGCATTGCCGAGTAACGTAAATTGGTGCATGTGATTTTTTTATCAACTACTTTTGAAATATGTAGCATAATACGTTCAATCGTTTTCACCGTAATCGGCTCCCCTGCTTTATTGCTTAGCCCTAACCACATATGCTCCGCCTCGAGTAGCGCTGGAAAAAGCTCATGCGTTTGCTTCTCGTAAAACATAAGCCAACTTTGCATGGATGTCGATAATTCCAAATCTCGATGACTGCGCGAGCCAAAAATTCGCACCGTTCCTTTTGCTTCGTCAATATGCGACCATTTCATTTTTACCACTTCGTACGGTTTTAACGCTAGCTCTGCCACTAAACGCGTAATGCAAAAATTACGCAATGCCATCCAGCGATGTGCTTTTTCGTCAATCGTTTGATACGCATGTAGCCAAACGTTTACAGCTTGTTCACGTTCTTTATCCGTTAACACATCGACATGCTTTTCAATTCGCGGCAACGGCTTTACATATTGCTCTGGTACAACGCGTAGCCACTCACGAAAATGGCAATACTGTAAAAAAGAGCGCAGAGATGCAAATTTACGATTAATACTTTGCGTATTTGTATATCGCTCCTGCAAATGCTCCCGATATGCTTCGACTAAAGTGCCAATTGTTTCGTCTTGTAAATATTCTTCGTTTGCGTCCCAACAAAAACGAATAAATTGCTTCCCATCAATTTTATATTGCTTAATGGTTAGCGGCGCTCTGCCCATTTTCGCAATATGTAAAATATAAATATCCCATGCTTGCTGAATCGTTTGCATACACATCCTCCTATCACATTTATCTATGTGTAGTATAACAAACATAGTCGGATAATCACTACATATTTGTTTGCTCATTTCCTGCATGTATCTACCCAATTGTCGCTTATTTTCATGTACTATACGTGTTTTTAAAGCGCTTTCTTCATTTTTTGAAAAAATTCAGGCTTTTTCAGCCATTCCAAATACTTCTGTACTATAATAATAGTTATATTTAGATAAGGGAGTTGGCACGATGCAAGTAAAAACAATGCGTCTCGAAGCAGAAGATGCAAAGCTTATTTATCAAGAAACAGCTGGTCTAGCCATTATTACCATTCATCGCCCGCAATTAAAAAACGCATTAACAGCAAATATGTGGGACCAGTTAGCGAAAGTCGCGTTACGCGTTCTAGATAACCCGAAAAATAAAGTATTACTCATTCGTGGCTCAGGCGAAAACTTCACAGCAGGCTCTGATATTAAAGAGTTCAATTCGATTTCACTTGAAAAAGCGGAAGAAGCATTCATTCATATGGAGCGCACGATTTCAACAATTGAAAACTTACCAATCCCCACAATTGGCGTTATTAACGGGCCAGCGATGGGCGCAGGTTTAGAACTCGCGCTTGCTTGTGATATTCGTATCGGGTCAGAAAAAGCGAAAATGGGTATTCCAGTTGGCAAATTAGGCATTACGTTAAACAATAAATTCGCAAAACGTCTTGTCGATTTAGTCGGGCCGTCTGCAACAAAGGATTTTGTTTTTACTGGCCGTATGTATAAAGCGGAAGAAGCATTTAAAGCTGGCATGCTGAACTATTTAGTCGCTGAAAAAGATTTAACACGCTTCTCGATTCGCATGGGGAAATTAGTAGCAGGTATGAGCCCCGCTTCTCTTCTTGCGGTGAAAAACTCCGTGAAAGAATGTGTGGACTCTGTTCCTGCTATTTGGGAAGGCTCTACTCCATTTGTTGACCAAACAGATTTTGCAGAAGGCGTTCGTGCATTCGTTGAAAAACGTCAACCGAACTTTGCACCACGTCAACGATAAAACAGGAAAAAACCCCCGCTACACGTTGGTCATGTAGCGGGGGTTTTTCTAAACAATATGCGTGTTTCATAAATAAGCATATCGTATATTTAATGAAGGCGCAAATAAATCTCTTTATTTCGGCAATTTTCCATTAATCGTATTTATAATGGTCCATGTCTTCAAATCGGTTATAACGACGTTTAAATGCTTTGAAAATATGTGTCACAAGCACTTTCAATAACGCATATCCTGGAATCCCTAAAATGACACCTGGCACACCGAATAACGAGCCTGCTGTTAACAACACAAATATAATCGTAATTGGGTGAATCGATAATGATTTCCCCATAATTTGTGGTGAAATAAATTTCCCTTCAACTAACTGTACAATTGTCCACACAACCGCTAATTTAATTAACATAAACGGTGATGACACAATAGCTAAAATGACAGCTGGTGTAATCGCAATCACCGGCCCTAAATATGGCACAACCGACGTAATCATCGCTAGGAAGCCAAGTAATAATGCATACGGCATACCGATAATTAAAAAACCAATCGTAATCATAATTCCAATACAAATCGACACTAAAATCTGTCCTTGGATATATGAGCTAATTTGTTTGTCCATGTCTGACATGATAGCATGTACTTCTTCACGTGCACGTGGTGGGAAAATTCGTAAAACAAACTTCGGTAATTTCTCCCCTTCCCACAGTAAATAAAATAGAATAAATGGCACAATCACTAGTGATAAAACAAATCCCGTTAATGCCGATACGAAACTCGTTAAACCACTTGCGATGCTTTGTGCAAACGTCGATAACGTATCTTTTACCGTGGTAATTAAGTCATTTGATAAATCTTGTGCAATTTGCATGTAATCAATGTTAAAACGTGCAAAGAAATCATCGAAACGCGAATTATTAATCCACTGTACCGTATTATTAATAACACTGCTCACATAATTCGGAAATTCTTGTACAAGTTCTGTAAATTGGTCACGTAAGAATGGAAACACCAGTACAATCAGCAATGTTAATGCACCAATTGCCCCGATAAAAATGAGTAAAATACCCCAGCCTTTTGGAATGCGCCACTTCATTAAAATACGTAAAATCGGGCGTAATAAATAGTACAAAATAACGCCTAATACGCCTGGTAATACAACGACTTCAAATAGCACTGCCAATGGATGGAAAACAAACGATATTTTATCAAATACAAAGATTGTACTACCAATTAATAATAATAAGATTGTAATAAAAATCATATTTTTGCCGCCTAAAAAGCGAATAAATTTCGTGTCAAAGAAACTTTCTTTTTCGCGTTTGCGCGGTGGTTTTTCATCTTGGTTATGTAAATTCATGCCATCCACACCTTTCTACTTCCACTTACCTCTAGTCTAACACGTATAAAAAGAGGAACGCCATTAATCCGACGTTCCAATAAAATCATGAATTGCTTGTGTATTTTGTTCGACATCAATATCTAATACAAGGCCGTATTTATAATCACGATAATCGCTGTATGTTCCTTGTACAGGTACGGTCATACCTTCTACTTCAAGGGCGCCGCCTGATAATAGCTTCGCTAAATAAGCGATTTGACCCGCTGTATCGACATCCGTATTTATATAGCCTTGCATCGCACCGATTAGTTTTGGCGCTTGCATTAACGTCGTTGTTGACAACAATTGTTCTTTTAACGCACTAATAACTTGTTGCTGACGACGTACACGGCCAAAATCACCTTCTGCATCGGCACGGAAGCGCGCATAGCCAAGTAATTCTTGCCCGTTTAAATCATGAACACCTTCATAAAGTTGTACATATATTTTTTCGTACATATCTTTTTCAACATCAATCGTGACACCATCTGGCGCAATAATATCAATCATCTTCTCAAATGACACAAAATCAATCATCGCATAATGGTGAATCGGTAAATCAAACATATCATTTAAGGTTTCTTTTAATAATTGTACACCGCCATGATAATACGCTGCGTTAAGCTTTTGTCGTTCATACCCCGGAATATCGGCATAAATATCACGCATAAATGAAATAGTACGTAATGTGTTATGTTCTTTATCCCAACTTAACACCATCATCGAATCTGAACGCGATTGTGCTTCTCCTCGACTATCTACACCTATTAATAGAAAGTTCTCCGTTTTAGAACTAACCGAATCTCCCATAAAGGCAATATCTTCTTCCGATAATTCTTTATCCGCTGTTGCTAAATCGATTCCCTTTTGATATTGATAGTACGAATACCCTCCGATTAATACCATGATAAACATTAGTAGCCAAAAAATACGGCGTAACCGGAACTTCTTTTTCTTTTTTTGTTGTGGTGCTTTTTTTGGCGGCGTCTTTGTAGGACGCTGCTTCGCTGCACTTGCGTTATGTTTGCGCTTCACGCGCGACATTTCCTCCATATAAAATCCTCCTACTCATTACCGTTAAGGACGCTGTCGCAATTGAAATAGTTCCCTTCATTATATACTTGGTGTATTATACCCTTCTTCCATTATATTGAACATCCTTTTGTCTAAATTGTTTCCATTGGCATCACGTTTTAAAGCATGTTAGAATAAAGCACAGTTTACATAAAAGAGGTGTTGAAAAAATGGAATACGCAACATTTGCAGGTGGCTGCTTTTGGTGCATGGTAAAACCATTTGACCAGTGGGATGGTATTGAGAAAGTCGTATCTGGTTATATGGGTGGTCATGTAGAAAACCCAACGTATGAAGATGTAAAAGGTGGCGAATCTGGTCATTTAGAAGTCGTTCAAATTACATTTGACCCGTCTGTCTTTACATATGAGCAATTGCTTGAAATTTATTGGATGCAAATTGACCCAACAGACGCAGGCGGACAATTCCATGACCGCGGCGCGTCATATGCGACAGCTATTTTCGTTCATTCAGAGGAGCAACGTCAAAAAGCACTGGCATCTCGTGACGTATTAGCAGCAAGTGGTCGTTTTAAAAAGCCCATTGTTACAGCAATTCGTGATGCACAAACATTTTATATCGCAGAAGACTATCACCAAGATTACTACAAACGCGAACGAGCACGTTATGAGGCAGACCGCGAGAAATCAGGTCGCGATACGTTTATTAATGAGCATTGGACAAAGGCATAAACAGAAGCCGAGAGATCCGTATTTTTTATATCTGCCAACAGTAGTTCGAGAAACAGCGGACAAACGAGCTTGGGACAAAAAGAAATATCCTTCAGCAATAACAACAGCTGAAAGATATTTCTTTGCTTTTGGTGCTACGCCACATAACGGAGCCGACTCGGTGATACATACAACAACAAAGCCGTAGCGAATGTCATGCTCGCCACGGCTTTGTTCCATTTAAAGAAGGTTTTTGTCCAGACATGTTATTTTGTCTTAAACTTGTTACATTATGCACACTATGTACAGCCATTAATCCATATGTTTACGTGATTGTACAAACTTATAGCCGTAGTATACGACGATGATTGCGACTGGAATAAAGATATAATATTTCACCGAATCAAATGTCGCTAAAATACTTTCCCAGTTGTCGCCAGCCCATGCACCTAAGCAAATTAACACCGTATTCCAAATCAGTGAACCGAGCGTTGTATACACTAAAAATAGTGTCATATTCATGCGCGCTACCCCTGCTGGAATTGAAATTAAACTACGAATCACCGGCACGAAACGACAGAAAAACACTGTCAGTAAGCCATGCTTTTGAAACCAAACCATTGCCTTATCGACATCAGACGGCTTCAAACGTAAAATTAATCCCATACGTCCCGATAAAAAGCGTTTAAGTACCGATAAACGCACTAATTTTCCGACCATATATAAACAAATCGCACCAAAGACAGACCCGATTGTCGATGCAATAATGACACCGACTATTGTCATTGATGTACGTGTTGTCATAAAGCCACCAAAGGTTAAAATAAATTCTGAAGGGATTGGCGGAAATAAATTTTCCAAAGCAATTAAAAAGGCAACTCCAATATAGCCCCAATCGCTCATTAGCTGCTCAATCCATTGTTCCATAAAGTTCAGCTCACTTCCTCATACGATAACTTTTTCTTTGTCCTGTTAACGTTAACGCCAATCATTTATAAATGGTTGCCGTTTTTCACACGATTTACAATTTTATCATAAATCGGCTTCATATGTGCCTCATTCACTTTTTGATGAATGTCTTCAATAGCAATCCATGCAACACCACTATTCTCATCTTCCTTAACCGTTAATGCTGCTTGTTCGTCCGCTTCAAATACGTAGGTCACATTTAAATGGAGATGCGCGGATACAAATTCCCCATTTTTTACGTGTCCTAATACATTCAACACATCCAGTGATAAGATGTCTTTGATAATGGGCGTAGCTTCTACACCGGTTTCTTCCAATACTTCTCGTTGTGCAACCGCTAAAAAGTCCGCTTCTCCGTCTGCGTGACCGCCTGTCCATCCCCATGAATCATAAATATTATGATGTACCATTAATACATGTGTACGTGCAGCATTAAACACAAGACCTGAGCATGTAAAATGCGCAATCGTATTTTTGCGTGTTAGCACATCGTCGAATGTATCAAGGCAAGCGAGTATTTGTACTTTATCTTGTTGTTCTTGTTCATTTGTTGCGACATAATTTGTGATCATTTGCTTTACTGTCATATTGTCCACTCCTATCCTATCCTAGCTTAAGAGAAAGCATTGAAAAAGGCAATTTATGTTATCACTATTCATCGTACTATATTTCCGTTATGATAACGATAATACGGGAATTAAAGGAGGCTATATCGTGAATAACCACGAAATTGATTACACAATTTATGGCGAAAACATGCAATTTGTGGAAGTCGAGCTTGACCCGAACGAAACTGTTATTGCAGAAGCAGGCGCTCTTATGATGATGGAAGATGATATTCAAATGGAAACAATTTTTGGTGATGGCTCCAAGTCTAGCGGTGGCAGTTTGATGAATCGTCTTATCGGCGCAGGAAAACGCGTCATTACTGGAGAAAGCTTATTTATGACAACATTCACAAATGAAGGCACACAAAAAAGACATGTCTACTTCGCTTCACCGTACCCTGGCGAAATCATTCCAATGGATTTAAGTGAATTAAACGGCAAAATCATTTGTCAAAAAGATGCATTTTTAGCTGCTGCTAAAGGCGTTGAAGTTGGCATTGCTTTCCAGCGTAAACTGGGGGCAGGCTTCTTCGGTGGTGAAGGCTTTATTATGCAAAAGCTTGAAGGTGACGGCATGGCTTTTGTACATGCAGGCGGCACAATCTCCTCACGTCAATTAGCACCAGGCGAGCGTTTACGCGTCGACACAGGCTGTTTAGTGGCGATGACCGCCGATGTGGACTACGATATTCAAGCAGTTGGGGGCATTAAAACGGCTTTATTTGGCGGCGAGGGCATTTTCTTTGCTACGCTTCGGGGTCCTGGAACAGTATGGATTCAATCATTGCCATTTAGTCGATTAGCAAGTCGTGTATTTGCAGCAGCACCTGTGTCACAAGGTGGCGGCGGTCGTGGCTCTGATGAAGGCGGCATTGGCGGCTTATTTGATATATTTAACCGTTAAATTCCCACAACATTCCGAAACTTATTGCTATCTCTTCCGTATATACTAACGGGAGGGATTTTTATGCAAAGAACATTATCGATACGCGGGCGCTTCTGGATTGCCGCGCTTGCAGTCGCACTCGTTTCACTCATACTCGCACTATTTGTACCCCTTACATATAGCGAAACAAAATATCACAGCTTAGATGTTGTTTATTGGTACGTTCCTTTTAAAAATTATGTACTGTTCGCAGCAGGGCTTGGCTGTATTGTGGTATTACTTTTCATTTTAGGTTTTGCGCGTCATATTGCAACATATAGTAGTGCAGTGGTACTCGGCATTGCTGCTGTTGCACTCATGTACATGTCATTTTTAAGCATTACGACATTTGATGAGGAGCGTATGTATATAAAAGATGTTTTCACTGAACATTCGTATAAATGGACGGATATGGCAGCGATTACGCTACAATATGATGACATACAACTAACGGAAGATTATGTATTTACGTTTAAAGATGGCTCAAGCGTCCTTATTGAAAATAATCGGCAATTTGATGAGGCTTCTAACTTCATTTACACAACAGCACGCCAACACGATATTGTTTATAGCGAAGAACGCGTCATTAAATAACGCATGTCGGACGTAGTGTAAAAGAAAGAGCCTGGGACAAAAAAATATCCTTCAGCAACGAAAACTGCTGAAGGATATTTTTCTGTTTTTGGTGTTGAAGTCGCGGCTTGTGTCGGCACGCCCCCGCAAATTTTTACGATATTAATACACTCATTTTCATCGGAGATAGGTTTCGGTCCCAGCCTTTTTTACATATATCTCAAGCTTTTTCATACGCTAGGCATCCATGTGTAGCTATCTTCAATACCAGCTAAACTTAATGCACAAGCATCCCCTGCATTCACAACAGCCATATAGCCATCTTCATGTGTACATGCAATGCCTTGTAAAAACCCTTGCCTTAAATGGTTGTAATGGCTGAAGCTGCTGTTGAATATCGTTCACAGTCGTGCAAAATAGTGGCATAGATGGTTGTACATTCATAGCTATCACCTCATATTTTTCTCTAGCCAAATGTACAATATTTCATCCACACATACAACTATTTTCATTTAACGACGTATGCCTTTGCACCATAGAAAAAGCCTTCCACAAAATATTGTCGAAGGCTATAAATCAAGATATATTTAACGAATTGTTTTTAATGCTGTTGACCATGGAATGACTTGGTCTAACATTTGGTTTACCGAATCTACTTGCACATCTTTTGGCGCAAAATTTGAGCCGTTTTCGAAATCTGTAAATAATGATAGCGCTGGATGTACACGCACATCTGCTACAAGAAGCTCGCCTAAAATGCCACGTAAATGTTCCGTTGCACGTGCGCCTCCAACTGAACCGTACGATACAATACCTGCCGCTTTATTGTTCCACTCTTCACGTAAATAATCTAATGCGTTTTTTAATGCGCCCGTAATGGAGTGGTTGTATTCTTGTGCGATAAATACGAAACCATCTTGTGCTGCGACAGCTTTTGACCATTCTGCTGCGCCTGGTGCTTCGGCTTCACCTAGTAATGGTAATTTATAATCTGCAATATCAATAATTGTATAATTCGCGTCACCGCGCTTGTCGCCAATTTCTTTTACCCATTGTGCTACTTGCGGAGAAACACGTCCTTCACGAGTCGAACCAATAATAATACCGATATTTAACGTTTCTGTCATTGTTATTTCCTCCTGTGCCTGTGATTTACCAAATAATTTATGGAAAAAGCTCATATGCTTGTACCACCTTTATAATTCACTTCAAATCCTTATATCTTGAAGTTGTTTATTTTTAATTCGAGATAAATATATCATGCGTATTTTCTCGTGTCAACTACTTTCACTAAAAATTTATTCGTGCATATAAAAAAACATGAAGCAAATCATACGTCGATTCACTTCATGCTTTTCGTCATGGAAGAACATGATGATGTTTTTGTTCTAGCAATGTCGTCATTTGCGCTTCATACGATGGTCGCTCTGTCATATCACTTACTTCTTTTCCTTCTGCTAATAATGTTTGTGCCAGCGATTCATCGTACCAAATTAACAGCTCCGCTAATCGTAAATAAATGCTAGGTCTATCTAATAAATACGCGTAGTCTTGTAGCAACGTGTTTATTTTCGCATCATCATGCGCTTTGACAGCAAGCGCAATTTGCGCAAATAAATAATCATCGCTGTATTGATTTAATAAATTGTTTTTTTGCTGCTGCACAGTTAAATATTGCTGCGCTTGTTCAGGTTTTGTGCGCACCGTTGAAAACAATGTATCGACAACTTCCTGCTTATATATAAATTGCTCATGAAAACGTTGTAAATTGGCATTTGTCGCATAGGCAAAACCACGTTGAAATACTCGTGTTTCATTTGTCTCTCGCATAATATCACCAATAATCGTATCTCCATGTTCGTGTACTAATCGCGCTATCGTATAAAACCCCTGGTGATAAATCGAATGGGCATTTTCATATGTTTGATGCCATAAATCGGCATACGGCAATGCTTCAAAACGGCTAAATGTAAACGGAAGTGCATTTAAAATACGAAATTCGATATAATTTGCGACCCCTTCATGAAACCAATCTGGCAGTGCCTCTTCATCAATAATGAGGGGCTCTAATTGTTGGTCGACTAAATAATGCGCATATTCATGTACAAATGTATGCGTCACTGTTTTCTTATTCGTACTGTCAATCATCATCGTATTTAACGCCGGAAAATAAATACCGATTGTATTGTGCTGTAAATATTGGGCATATCGCTCATCTCGTTCATCGAGTAACAGAACCGTAAGCTCGTGCTCCTCTTCAACTGGCAATAATGTTTGTGTTTGTTGTTGAACTTGCTCACGTAATGTAATGAGCTGAGCCGCTACATCCGCATAATCTTCACGCGCAAAAATGGTCATCTTATCGTCAGGGTACGCTATGAAGTCGGCATTCATCGTATAATAGCTCGTCGCGACTTTTTGGAATAAATGTTCCGCGTTGGCGACAATGACAAGTAAACATGTAAATAAAGCTACTATGATCATGCGTTGTCGTTGCGATTTCATCATGCCTCCCCCTTTTAACGAAATTTATAAAAAAGAAGCTATTTGTGTTATACCCAATAGCTTCTCCATTTCTAACATAATAATTTATTTAATAATTGCGCAAGCAGTATATCCCGCTTCGCAAACGTTTCAACGAGTGATTGTTCACGCTCACCACTATTTGTAACAACATGTAAAATCGGACATGTTTGCTGTAGCACCGTAAATGCTTGCTGTGCTTTTTCATGGCGACTACGAGGCTCTAGTTTTGCGGGCATCGTTAAAATCACTTGCATTAGCGGGTCTTTTTCGACAATAATATTTGCGACATAAGGTGTTACATGCGATGTCGTACCGCCTCCTAAGTTCGATAAAATGTAGACATCATCGAATTTTGAGAGTGCTTGCTGTAAACAAATACGGTCTTGTGTGACACGCTCATCGTCCGCTAAAAATGTTTGCCCGCGCTGTAAATAAATCAGCTCTCCGTACTCACCAACGACATGGTTTGTAGTTTCATACTGAATCTTGCCAATATATGCGCGCACTTTCTCACTCATAAAATCTTGCGCATGTGAACCAATCCAAACAATCGGTAACGGTGGTGATGATTGTTCAGCAAGCCATGTTGTTAATACATTTACCGTTGCAGCACCAATTGCGACTAATGCTTTTGTCATTCGTTTTAACTCCTTTATACATTCGTTCTTACCATTATACCGAACATTGCGCCTATTCTTAAAGCATGTCGCCCCACAAAAAAAGGATTTGCCCAATTACTCAGGCAAATCCTCCTTTTTATGATAAGCGGTTACGGTAATCTTCGTATTGGAATGTACGAACCGTTTTTACGCCTTCTTCTTCATTAAATAAACAAATACTTGGTAAGTTCACACCGTTAAACATATGTGTTTTTACCATTGTATAGTGTGCCATATCGGTAAACACTAAACGGTCGCCAGCTTTTAACGGCTCATCAAATGAATAATCACCAATAATATCGCCCGCTAAACATGTCATACCGCCTAAGCGATATGTGTATGCTTTTTCGCCCGCTTTACCAGAACCGATAATATGTGGACGATACGGCATTTCTAACGTATCTGGCATATGGCATGTCGCTGATGAATCAACGATAGCTAAATCCATACCATTTTTAATCGTATCGAGTACCGTTGCAACTAAGTAACCTGTGTTTAGTGCGCATGCTTCACCTGGCTCTAAAATCACTTTCACATCATACGTATCTTGAATGCGTGTAATCAGCTTCACTAATAGCTCTACATCATAATCTTCACGTGTAATATGGTGACCGCCACCAAAGTTTACCCACTTCATTTGGTGTAAATACTTGCCGTACTTTTCTTCAAAGTGTACTAAAATACGCTCTAATACATCCGCGCCTTGCTCACACATTGCGTGGAAGTGAATACCTTCTACACCGTCTAAACTTTGTGGCTCAAATGATTCAAATGAAATTCCTAAGCGTGAATTAATATAACATGGGTCATAAATTGGTGTTTCCACTTCAGAATAACCTGGATTTACACGTAAACCGATTGAAATGTTCTTCTCATGGTTTTGTACTTTTTCTTTATATTGACGTAATTGATCAAATGAGTTGAAAACAATATGGTCTACATATGTTAAATATTCGTCAATTTCATGCGCTGCATACGCTGGTGCATATGCATGTACTTCCTTGCCGAACTCTTCATAACCAAGACGTGCTTCAAATAAAGATGACGATGTAATACCTGCTAAATAATCACGTGCCATCGGGAATGTTGACCACATTGAGAAACCTTTTAACGCAAGCAAAATATCGCATCCTGTACGATCTTGTACAGATTTTAAAATTTCCCAGTTACGTTTTAGTAAGCGTTCATCTACAACGAATGCAGGAGACGGAGCCGTTGTCCAGTCAATACCAGTTTGCGCTTGCGCCTCTTGCATTGCTTTTGTGATGCGCGCGTCTTTTACGCCGCTCATTATGCTTGTTCCTTCGGGTTCGTGAAGTCAAGGTCTACTAAATCTGGGTTATGAGACTCTTGCCATGGCAGCCCCCATTTGTTTAATGCGTCCATGAATGGGTCTGGATTGAAGTCTTCTACGTTCCAAACACCTGGCTTTTGCCACTCGCCATTCATCACAAGCATTGCACCAATCATTGCTGGTACACCTGTTGTGTATGAAATTGCTTGTGAGCCAACTTCACGGTAACACTCTTGGTGGTCACATACATTATATACATAGTATGTTTTTTCTTTGCCATCTTTAATACCACGTGCGATAATACCGATATTTGTTTTACCTTTTGTTAATGGTCCAAGTGTTGCTGGGTCTGGTAAAACGGCTTTTAAAAATTGGATTGGTTGAATCATTTGCCCTTGGAACTCGATTGGCTCGATTGATGTCATCCCAACATTTTCTAATACGTTTAAGTGTGTTAAATATTTCTCACCAAACGTCATCCAGAAGCGGATTTGCTTTAAGCCTGTAATATTTTTCGCTAAAGATTCTAATTCTTCATGGTATAGAAGGTAGCAATCTTTTTCGCCGATTTCTGGTAAGTTATATACCATTTTGTGCTCAAGTGGTGCCGTTTCAACCCACTCGCCTTCTTTCCAAAAGCGACCGTTCGCTGTAATTTCGCGAATGTTGATTTCTGGGTTGAAGTTTGTTGCGAATGGTAAACCATGGTCCCCACCGTTTGCATCAACGATATCGATGTAGTGAATTTCATCGAATTCGTGTTTTAATGCGTGTGCAGAGAATACCCCTGTAACACCTGGGTCAAAGCCAGAGCCTAAAAGTGCTGTAATACCAGCTTCTTCAAAGCGCTCTTTGTAAGCCCATTGCCATTTATATTCAAATTTAGCTGTATCTAAAGGCTCGTAGTTTGCTGTATCTACATAGTGAGTCTTCGTCGCTAAACATGCGTCCATAATTGTTAAATCTTGATAAGGAAGTGCCACGTTAATGACTACATCCGGATTGAATGAGTTGATTAGCTCGATTAATTCGTCTGTGTTATCAGCATCTACTTGTGCTGTGTGGATAATTGTTTTACCACCGTCTAATTTTTCTTTCAGAGCGTCACACTTAGACTTTGTGCGACTTGCAATCATAATTTCTTCAAATACCTCTGAATTTTGAACACACTTGTGTACGACAACGCTCGCTACTCCGCCAGCGCCGATAATCAATGCTTTACCCAATTACCATTCCTCCTAGAAACTCTATAAATATTATATGAATGTCTTATCGACAACAGTTTTGATTATAATCAATAAACTTAAAGTTTACAATTACATTTACTAAATTTTTGTCTTTCCTTTCTAAATTGTAAGAATAATAGACGTAAACGAAAAATTTAATGAATTTACGAGATAATTCCCTATAAGATGCAATATTCAAAAATGTTATTCCTTCTATTAAAATGATAAAGCCTTTCAATAAATGGCTTCTCTGTAAGTCTGCTAAGAAATTGTGCAACCCCACACTTTTTGCGTACAATACTGCTATAGGCAACAGAAGAAATGAGGAATGGCCATGATAACAACAATCGGTGTGTTAGCCCATGTAGACGCAGGCAAAACAACCTTTTCAGAACAGCTACTTTATGAAACAGCCGCGATTAAAGCACGTGGACGGGTCGACCATCAAGATACATTTTTAGATAACCACGCACTTGAACGTGCGCGTGGCATTACGATTTTCGCAGAGCAAGGACGCTTTACGTACAATGACCGCACATATCACTTAATTGATACGCCTGGACATGTCGACTTTTCACCTGAGATGGAACGTTCTGTACGGGTAATGGACGTAGCAGTCGTCATTATTAGTGCAGTAGAAGGTGTACAAGGCCATACTGAAACGGTGTGGCAATTGCTTCGACAACATCGCGTACCGACTGTAATTTTTCTCAATAAAACAGACCGTGAAGGCGCTAATATTGAAGCGGTTGTGACACAAATTCAGCAGTTATTATGCGAGGATGCTGTGCTGTATCACCATAATTTTATTGACGCAGTTGCTGAGCGCGATGAACAAATGCTCGATGCCTTTTTAGAAGGTACAGTGAACGATGATCTTGTTACAAATGTAGCGACGACACTGATCAAACAGCAGCAACTTATCCCGATTATTACCGGTGCGGCTTTGCGCGGAGAAGGTGTTACGGACGTTTTAGCATGCATTCACCGCTTCATTCAGCCAACTGCTACAACTGAAGGTCCGTTTACGGCAGATGTCTTTAAAATTCGCCATGAACACGACCAGCGCCTGACGTTTGCGAAAGCTCGGAGTGGCATATTGCATGTGCGTGATGATGTTACCGTGAACGGTGAGTCTTACAAAATTACAGAACTTCGTCTTTATAACGGTACACGCTTTGAAAGTGTACAACAGGTTGCATGTGGCGAAATTTTTGCGATGAAAGGCTTACCTACTGCGATTGTTGGTGACATGATTAACGGACAAGCGAAGCGTGATTTTACTCTCGTCCCAACATTACAAGCAACGTGTCATGTGAAGAGTTCGCTACACATAAAAGAAATTTTAAAAATGTTGCGCCAGCTTGAAGCCGAAGAACCGACATTACGTGTCTTTTGGCAAGAGCGCCATCAAGAAATTCAATTACATGTGATGGGTGTGATTCAGCTTGAAGTATTGACGCATATTTTACAAGAGCGTTACCAGCTCGATGTGACATTCGGTGACCCGACCATTTTATATCAAGAAACATGTGCGACGTTTGCTTACGGTTACGGACATTTCGAGCCACTTAAACATTACGCAGAAGTCCATCTTCATATCGAACCAAATCCGCGCGGGACAGGTATTACATTTAGCAATCAATGCCACGCCGATCATTTATCTGTCGGGCATATGCGCTTAATTGAACAGCATATTTTTGAGCGCGAACATCACGGCTTATTAACAGGCGCTCCGCTAACCGATATGCATATTACGCTACTAACAGGCGCTGCTCATCATCAGCATACAGATGGTGGCGATTTCCGTGAAGCAACCATTCGTGCACTTCGCCAAGCACTTGAACAAGTGGACAATGTATTACTGGAGCCATTTTACCGCTTCCGCCTTCGCGCTGATATCGACCATCTTGGACGTATGATGAGTGATATTCAACAAGCGCATGGCACATTTGATGCACCTATCTTAACAGAAACACACGCCCTCCTAACTGGACGTGTGCCTGTCGCAACATTTATGCAATACCCGATTACATTTGCGGCTTACACAAACGGCAAAGGAGCAATTTCATTACAATTTGATGGCTATGATACGTGTCACAATACCGCTGACGTGATTGAGCGCAGCGGTTACCGGAAAGATGCAGACCCGGATTATAGCTCATCATCTATTTTTTGCGCAAAAGGAAAAGGTTATACCGTCCCTTGGCACGAAGCGGCTGACATGATGCATTGTGAAAAGAAAACCGTGCAACGTCGCTAATTTTGCGTATACTAGAAACAAAGGAGTGTGTTTTATGGAAAACTTACAATCAATCGAACAATTTGAGGCGTTAACGCAACAACAAACGGTATTTGTCTTCTCAGCTGGCTGGTGCCCTGACTGTACATTTATTGACCCGTTTATGCCAGAAGTCGAGCAAAAATTTAGCGACTATACATTTATAAAAATTAATCGTGATGACTTTATTGATCTTTGCGCCCAATTAGATGTATTTGGCATCCCAAGTTTTGTCGCATTTAAAAATGGCGAAGAAGTAGGTCGTTTCGTCAATCGCGATCGCAAAACACAAGAACAAATCGAGGCGTTTTTAACAGCGCTATAATGCAAAAAAGGTGTGCGGCTTTTATAGCTGCACACCTTTTCTTTAATGAAACACAATCGTTTTATTTCCCTCTACTAAAATGCGATTTTCAACATGCCATTTCACGGCTTTTGCTAACACGCGACGTTCAATTTTACTCCCGATTTTGCGTAGCTCCTTCACGTCTGAACGATGGTCGACACGCTCTACATCTTGCTCAATAATCGGTCCTTCATCCAAGTCATTTGTTACATAATGGCTTGTTGCGCCAATTAACTTTACACCGCGCGCAAAGGCACGAGCATACGGATCTGCCCCGATAAATGCTGGTAAAAATGAATGATGAATATTAATGATACGATTTTCAAAATGCTTGACAAAGTTCGGTGTTAAAATTTGCATATAGCGTGCTAAAATTAACACATCAATCTCAAACTCCTCCATTAAAGCAATTTGCTGTGCTTCAACTTGCTCGCGAATATCTTTGTTCGCCGGAATATAATAAAACGGAATGCCGAGTGCCTCCACCATGTCACGTGAATCTTCATAGTTACTAATAACCACACCGATATCCATATTTAAATCCCCGTTTTGGTACTCCCATAAAAGCTCTAATAAACAATGTGGCTCTTTTGATACGAAAATCGCAGCACGTTTCGTTTGCGCACGGTAATGAAATTCATAATGCATATCGAATGCGCGCGCAATCCCTGCGAAATTCTTTTCCATTTGCTCTGCTTTGTCAGCAAGCTGGTCGCAATAATACGCTAAACGAATGAAAAATGTACCGTTTTCTGGATTAGTTGAATATTGACTTGATTCAATAATATTAGCATCAAATGTATGTAAAAACTCCGATAATACAGCCACAATCCCTGGCTTATCTGGACATTTCACTAATAATACCGCTTCATTTTGATATTTTGGGTCGATACGTTTTGTTACTTTCATATGTTGAACAGACATGTTATACGCTCCTAGCTTTGTTATGATTGCTTTATTATCATACGAAAAGCGTTTCATTTCAATATATTTTTAGAATTTTTAATAAAAATAAAAAATTATGTGCTTTTAAGGTGTACACAAACAACAATTATATCAACATTAAAATCAAACAATGAAATATTGTCCTCTTATAAAAGACATTCTACACAAGTTTATTCATTCCAAGCTCTTTTCCTCTGCCCTATTTATGCCTCGCAACATGTTTTAAGTCGCTCAATCATCCTATTTCATCACTTTCACTAGACAATAAAAATTCACTATCCTATACTTAGTTACAAAATGTAAGCAAAGGACGGTTATGTATGCACGTACAAACTTTAATTGTTGGCGCAGGTCCAGGCGGCGCGCTACTTTCTTATTTACTCGCCAAACGTGGTATTCACACGTTGTTGCTCGAACGCACTGCGACACTTGGACAAGCATTTCGAGGCGAACATTTAAATGAAGAAGGCGAAATGATTTTAAAAAAATATGATTTATATGACGCCGTTGAACAAATCGGCTGTTTACCAATGACAGCACTGCGTTATTGGCATAACGGACAACTGATTAAAGAACTAACAACAAATACACATTTTGGCATTCATGTGCCACAAACACATTTACTGCAAGCAATTATAGAAAAAGCAACTGCCTTCGATAATTTTTCTTATCAATTAGGTACATCTGTAAAAGAATTATTACAGCGAGAAGATGGCTCGTATTACGGCGTAGTAGCTGTAAAAGACGGCAAAACGCAAACGATCACGTGCGATTTACTCATTGGTGCAGACGGACGTTACTCAACTGTTCGAAAAAAAGCTGGTATTGATGTGAAAATTATAAAGCATGGCTACGATTTATTATGGGCACGTATTCCTGCGCCTGCGACGTGGCAACCTTCTATTGAATTTGCGCTTATGGATGATTTTCAATTATCGATTTTTACGCAAACAGCAAATTATATACAAATCGGCTGGCAAATTGCAGAAGGAACATTTAAAGATGTTCGTAATCAACCGTTCGAGCCATTTAAACAACGCTTATGTGAAACGATGCCACAACTTGCAGAGACCATTACAGCGCATTTGCATTCGTGGAAAGATTTTATTTTACTCGATGTTTATAGCAGTGAAGTCGAAACGTGGCAAAAAGATGGTCTTGTCTTTTTAGGTGATGCTGTTCATACGATGACGCCAACTGGTGCGTACGGATTAAACTGTGCATTGCGCGATGCTGATATTTTAGGTGACATTATTGCCGGTGAACGTATGGACACGATTAGCTATACGCAATGCGAAACGATGCGTAAAACACAAGTAAAAGAAATTCAGCAACTCCAACGACAAAAGGAAGCATCATTTGCCGATGCCTTTGTTGTATTTGCGTAAAAAAGGATTGGTTGAGCATCACACTCAACCAATCCTTTTACTTATTGACAATGCGCGATAAAAATACCGCAAAATGTTGACGACTTACCGGTACATTTGGCATAAATTCGCCATTATCGCCTGTTGTAATGCCATTTGACGCCAAAATTTGAATATCGTGATACGAGCCATGCTGTGTGCTCACATCGCTAAACGGTATCACTTCTCCTTGCATTGTCAGCCCGTACGTATTGACTAAAATTTTTGCTAGCTGTGCGCGCGTTAATGTATTGTTTAAGCGTATCGTGCCGTCACTACCATCAATAATACCCGCTTCGTAAAAAGGCTTTGCAATTCCTTCTAATGTCGGATTACCAACGAGGTCTTTAAAAGCAATCATGTCGCGCACTTTTCGTAATGTTACATTCGTGTCGCGTGATAGCATTAATAACACTTGTTTACGTGTAATAGACACATTCGGCTGAAATGTACCATCTGGATAGCCATGTACAAGACCTGCGTGCTGTAGCTGCATAATTTCCGGGAAATAACGATGCGTTCCTAATACATCCCGATAGAGAACGTTGTAAACACGTAACGCGTAATCATGACGTGCTTGATTGATATTTCCGTACGTACTTAGCTGAATAATACTTGTAGAAGGTATATCTTTATATACATGAACTGTTCGTGTAGGCTCTGTCGATGTCGCCATCGGTTTTAGAAATACGGTATCGTCAGTCGCGCGCACCCCAAACGCAACTGCTGTATCGTTCGTCATTGTCGCATCAAGTATAATCGCTACTTGCTGTTGTGCCTGTGCAGCTACTACATACTCATCATGTGTAAATGTATTGAAAATGCCACCGTATACCGTACCGATATCAACAGCTGTTCGTTCAGTCGTTATTTTCACGTGCTTGTTCGGTTGAATTGGCACAGCATTGACATGGAACTGCATGTTCGGTTCAAACATGACCGCGCCTAGCTGTAATTTCACCGTATACTGTCCTGCTGGCAATACATAGTAGCCCGCTTCTGGCATATCAGAAAGCTTCGTGTCCGGCCCAATATGTTCCGTAACGACAAAGCGTGGTGCCGCAACAAGCGATAAATCGAAGGCGGCATCCGGCATATTATGTCCTTGTAACGCACCTTGGAGCGTCACTGCACTTAGTTGTGACAACGTAAACGAAAAATAGCTTTCTTCGTACCTATCTCCTGTCGTTTGCACAACATCAATTGTTGTATTTGTCGGGATGTGATTGGCGCGTTCTTCTGAATCATTTGGTTTAATATTGTAAGGTGATACTAACGGTGCTATCGTATAACTGGCTGCCGCTTGTTTCGTATCTCTACCGGATAACGTCGCATAATAAGTGCCCTTACGCAATTGCACGCGCATCGTTGTTTCATTTGGTGTATCGCTTAACGAATGTCCACGTAACACCGTAATCGGCTCTCCCTCTGCTGTCTTCAATGCCACAAATACATTGTAAAACGTATCGTTTATTGTAAATGTAACGAGCTGATCTTCTGTTAATGTTATCGTATACATTGTCTCTTCATATTGCCCTGCGTCATTGAACACAGTCGTTACTGTCTCGCCCACTTGCCATTGTTGTATGTCGTTTGCACTAACAGTAAGTCCCGGTACAACGAGTATAGAAAAAACAAATACACTCACGAAAAATTGCTTCATACTACTTCCTCCTTTATATTCCTTTATCATATAGAAGTAAGCGATGAAATACGATAGACCAATAGAAGAAAAAAGCTACGCGTAATGGACATGGCATTACGCATAGCTTTTTATGATGGATTAGACGGATAGACATGGAGCCATTCGGAAAAAGCACGAATATCCGCTTCAAATTGTGGCTGAATCACACTCATTTGTGCCATTTGAAGGCGCTGTAAATAGTCGCTATCTGCATGTAACTCAAAACCATTTAACCGAGCATCACGCACAAAATTAGCGCTCGTATAAAAGCTTACGGCTGTTGCGTAAGGCGCTGCCGTAAGCCACTGTAACGGCAATGTCAACAATGTTTGTAGACGTTCTTCTAACAGCGTATATCGCTGCGGATATGCTTCTAGTGCGGTCCACACATTGTGTAATAAATACGCAGGCAATGTAAATGGCGTCCGCTCAGCGTATTGTGTCAGGTCACTATAACGTGCACCGCCTGGCTTCGCTTGCTTGTAAAAAATAAAGTTCATGCCTGCTAACGCACCGAGCGCCTTCCCTGATGTCGCAGTCGCTATATCTACGCCTTTTAATGAAAATGGCAACGCACCAAACGTTGAAATACAATCAACGGCTAATGTACGCCCCGTCTTTTGACGCCATTCGATAAACGGTGCAAGTTCATTACACATGCCACTTGATGTTTCACCGTGCACAACGACACACCACGCAGCTTGCTGTAATTGTTGCTGCAGGAGCTCTTTCTGAAATGGCGTTCCGAGTGGCTCTTCATAAACATCAAACTGTAACTGTAAGGCTTGTGCTTGTTTCACAAGTCGCTCACCAAACTCGCCGTTTACACAAATTAACCCTTTCGTTTGCCCGTATTGATTGACGAGCTGCTGTAACATAACATCATTAGCAAGCGTTCCACTACCTTGTAACAACGCGACATTCTCTGCATCTGCAAGCGTACAAAGCTTCTCATAAACGCGCGCTTTTAATTCCTCAAATGTTGCACTGCGATGAGAAATATGTGTGTATTGCAGTGGCTTCATCTGTTGCACGGGTCCCGGAAAGAAAATGAGATTCTTTTGCTGAAACTGCTCGTAAAACTGTTGACCGCGCTCATTCGTTAACACCATCGGAATATACATCGCACCAGCAGTCCCGACACGTTCCGCAAATTGTTCAAAACCAATTTGACGATACAGTCCTTTTTGTGTTGTAATACCTGAAATGACGCAAGCACTATATCCTTGCCCGAGCACATACGCATATAGTGCCTGTGCTAAACGCAGAAAAACACGTCCGCGACGATATTGTGCGCGAATGGCTAATAGACGTACTTCACACATTTTTGTACAAAGATGCTCAGGTAAATACGTTTCCACCTCACCTATTTTGCCATCAATCGAAAACGGTCGCTTATCACGAAATGCCAACATTCCGATTAATGTTGCCTGTTTATAAATCACAATATATGTATTATCCTCATGAAATTTATCGACAAGTTTACGTTCGTGATTCGGTGGATGTTGCGGAATTTCTTCAACAAAAGTTTCATAATTTAAACGCGCAATTTCCTCAAACTCTTGCGCAGTTGTTGCGATTTTACAATGATACATACTCGTCACCTACTCCTTTACTTCCTGCTTGTTTGCCCACACGACGAATGCCATCGCAATGACAGCGAAAAACGCGCTCTGCTGTTCAAAGATGAGCAACATCATACTATAGACGACAAACGCGCCGTACATACCTTTTGTACTGCTACGTGTTATAAGTGCGACGACACTAAAACCACTTACGAGCCATACAATCCCCCACGGTTGGAAAAAAAGTAATCCGCCCACTAATGTCGCGACACCTTTGCCACCTCGGAATTTGCGCCAAAAAGGATACACATGTCCAAAAACAGCACATAATAAAGCAAGCGCAATAACACTATTTGTCATTGCAAGTGCCTGTCCACTCAGCACTACGATAACGCCTTTTAGTCCGTCGCCAATCATTACACTAAAAAATGCCCATTTCCCGAGCACACGCCCCGCATTACGCGCACCTAAATTGCCGCTACCTGCTTTACTGATATCGATACCACGCAAGCGCCCAACAACGGTCGCCGTCAAAAATGTGCCGAGGACATAGGCACTTATTATATATACCCATAGCATTGCATTCCACCCCTTTTCTTTCTTTATTGTACGCAAATTGTCGACATTCGTGTAAATTTTTTGTATCCTTACAGCAAAGGAGTGATTCATATCGACATTATTGACCGTTGGAAACAATATTTACATGAAGATAACATTCCTATTGAATGGCTCGCAATTCATGCAGGCTTATCGAAACGCACAACGATTCAAATCCTCGCACGCCATAAACCGTTACTGCCGAAATATGAGCTTCGCTTACAACGCGCGTTAGTAGACTATGAGAAGCAGTTTAAGCAACTATAAAAAGCACTCTCGCATTTTTCAACATCGAGAGTGCTTTTTCCTTCTATTTATTATGTTTTATTTCAATTGAGGTTGTTTGTCTCTGTCAGCACACTGCGCAATGGCTCGTGCAATATAGACTGCAATGTTTTCGCATACGTCGCTGTAATATGATTTGTATCACGGTATGCAATAATATTGCCAGCCGCTGCAAAACATGTTGTGTCGTCACAAAACGCTTGTGCCGTTTCAATAAATGTAACGTTGCTCGGCAAGTTGTCTGTGACGTCCCATGGTAGCACATCTGGTAATACATCTGCTCGTTCCACATGGCACGCACGCGCATCACCATTGTGTAACGCAATACAGTCCGGCACATCATGTGGCATACGCGGATTATCTTGTACCGCAATAATATGCGTATAGCCTTCTAGTGCTTGCCACTGTGCAATATAGCCACTCGGTATAGTCGGGCGTTTATTTAATGTCGCTGTTGTGAAAATAAAATCGGGTGGCGATGTCTGAAAGTGCTCGATTACAGTAGCATTCCAAGCTAAACATGCCTCGGTCATTTGCCCATTGAAATCATCATTTGTAAAGCGACAACCGTCATGCAAATACGTATCGAGCTGAAAATTTAACGCCACTGCTAGTTCTTCTAATGCTGGGAACCAATGCCCCGAATGTGATCCACCAACAAGTGCAATAATGGGACGTTCTGCTCCTGCGTTGAAGGAGCACGTAACAATGGCTTGTGTCGTCGCATTACACGCATCTGGCCCGTCTATTTGTGGCAAATCACCGCGTACATTTAACATTGGGGGAATGAGCGGCACATTTGCCTCCGCTTCCACACCTGTTGTTAATACTGCCGCTCCTGGATACTGCTCGACCGGCATTAAATGTTCGGCTTCCGCGTGCTTTAATTGTCGATCGTCTATATACTGCGTCATCATTAAATTAACGGAGACAGACACCGCAATGGCAAACGTGACGATGCTGACAAATTGATAGCGACGCATCGTAAACATCGACTGCACAAGCTGTGTCGCATGGTGCGAGATGACTGCGAATGCTAGCGACACCGCGATAATCAGGAGGCCCTCTTCAACTGTAAACACTTCACGCTGCCATACCATTTTTGCCATCATTAATACCGGCCAATGCCATAAAAATAAGCCATACGTATATTGACTTAACCACACCGTTAGACGCGCGCGAAACAGTCCCCATGTCATCGTTTGTCCTGTAATAGACACTAAAAATAAACATGCAGCCATCACCGGTATAACCGCGATATAACCCGGAAACGCTAACGTAGTTGGGACAAGTATACCGGTCATCACCAACATAAGGATACTCACCCACATTGCCAGCCGAGCTACAAAGCGGTGGAGCTTAATCGTTGTCACAACGAGTGCCATCGCTGCCCCAGCAAGTATTTCCCACAGACGCGTTAATGTATGGAAATACGCAGTATGTGGTGCATTTGCCGTCCACAAAATACTAGCATAAAAGGAAATTGCTGCTAACACGACTACAACGACGAGTAATGTTTTACGCACTGGTAGCTTTGCTTGTTTACTAAAGATGTGCACAAATGCTACAACAAACGCTGCGACGATTGCATATTGCCACTGCACTGCTAGCGACCAAAAATGTTGGAACGGGCTCGCTGCTTGGTCAAACGCTAAATAATTTGTCGCTTGGTCAATTAAATACCCATTTTCGACACCCATCATCGTCATCCGCATATGCGCAAGAGCACTTTCCCACTGTCCAATCGGATACGTAAAAAACAGCATCACCATAATGCCAACTATGACGATAAAGGCATGTAACCACTGTGTTTTAATAATGCGTGCCACTATCGTAAACGGTGCGACTTTCCCGTCTTCATCGATGCGATACAGCATTGTAAGCATTGTAAGAAAGCCTGTCAGCACAAAGAAAACATCAATGCCACCAGACACTTTATGAAGCCAAATATGATAAATCACAATTAATGTGATACAAAGTAAACGTAAGCCTGCTATTTCAGCATAAAACTGACGCGAAGCAAGCGGTAAATCTTTCACATGTACATCTCCTTTATTCATGTCATCATGTGTATCATACAATACAAAAAAGCGCCGAACAAGGAGAGGCTTGTTCAGCGCGTTTTCATTTTCTATTAGTAGCGGTCGCCGTTGAAAATTGAGTTTTTCACAACAACATAATCGACTTTACGAATCGCTTCTAAATCACGACCACCTGCATATGAAATCGATGACTGCAGGTCTTGCTCCATCTCGATTAATGTATCGACGATTTTCCCTTTATACGGCATGTACATTTTTTTGCCTTCAACGTTTTTACGTTCACCTTTTTGGAACTCAGACGCTGAACCGAAGTATTCCTTCATTAATACGCCGTCCACTTCCACTGTTTCACCCGGTGACTCATCATGCCCTGCAAATAATGAACCAATCATCACCATTGATGCACCGAAGCGTACTGATTTAGCAATATCGCCGTGTGTACGAATACCACCGTCTGCAATAATTGGTTTTTGTGCTGCTTTTGCACACCAGCGAAGTGCTGCTAACTGCCAGCCACCTGTACCGAAACCAGTTTTAATTTTTGTAATGCATACTTTCCCTGGCCCAATGCCCACTTTCGTTGCGTCTGCGCCTGCATTTTCAAGCTCACGTACCGCTTCTGGTGTCCCAACATTCCCCGCAATCACAAAGCTGTTCGGTAAATGCTTTTTAATATGTTGAATCATTGCAATAACCGCATTTGAATGCCCGTGTGCAATGTCAATTGTAATATAATCTGGTACTAGCGCTTGTTGTGCTAGCTCCTCAATAAATTGATATTCATCGTCTTTTACCCCAACAGAAATGGATGCAATGAAACCTTTTGCATGCATATCGCGAATAAATTGTGCGCGTGTTTCTGGGTTAAAGCGGTGCATAATATAGAAGTAACCGTTTGCTGCTAATTTTTCTGCTAACTCTTTATCAATAATTGTCTGCATATTTGCAGGTACAACTGGTAATTTAAATGTATGTTCACCAAGCTTAACTGTCGTGTCACACTCCGAACGAGAATTCACAACACATTTTGCCGGTACTAATTGAATGTCTTCATAATCAAATACTGTATCCATAAAAATCCCACTCCTAAAAGACGAATGTTATTTGTTTTTTTTCTTATTTCGTTCGCCATTACATAATTTACACACATTTAAAACGAAAGTCAACAAAAAACGAAAAATTTTTAATTTAAATTGTTAATTGTTCGTAAATAGAGCGTTTACAATGTGTATTCACCGATGTATCGCTTAATTCGCCCTATTTTTTCATGATATACATCAATAGCCATACAAATATGGTCGTCTTCTGCCCATTCAAGTGCTGCCCCTTTTACGTACATTAATTTCGGCACAGTCATTCGTTGATTTCCGATGCGCACAAATTGTGATGTAGACTGCATCCAAAGTGCGCCTTCTGCTGTTACGCGAATGTCCATGCGCGAACCAAATAAACGTCCTTGTCCGTTATAATCGACCGCTTGGCGTGTGATAGGGTCAATTACCATTTCTGTATCGTAAAACTTCGGTTCATTCGGAAAATAGAATGTGCGATTCCAATAAATAACATAATTTCCATCCTCTATCGTAACATTTGTTTCTAGTTCAAACGGAATGTTTTGCCCTTCATTCGCAAACATAAACTTTGTTGGCTCTGCGAATTTCAGTGCAGGTGTTAGCAATGGGGAACCATTTTCAATATGGTGCATCACCCCAGTAATGCGCAGCGGCTTGCCAGGTTGTTCTGCGTACCGCTTTTTCAGTAATGGATGTAATCGCTCAAAATCCGTTTGTAGTAATGCTTCGTAATAATGCATGTCGATTCCTCCCTTTGCTTTCTCTTTACCCATCATTTACAATAACATGCGAACCAATTAGGTGAAGAAACGTTCTATTATAACGAGGTGATGTGTATGAAACGAATGATTTTATTAGTATTAGCGTTACTTTTATTATTTGCAATTGTATATGTAAGTTTTCAGTTTGGCGTTGAACGTGGAAGAGAAGAAGCTGCCCCGACCTTCTATGCACATATAACCGAAGTACGCGATGGGAGCTTACTTGTAAAGGGAATTGACGAAAACGATATTAATCATCGTGGGGAATTTATGCTGACAACAAAGGGTGTCAAAGTATATAATGCTGCGCAACAAGAAGTAGCTATTACACAACTAGAAGAGAACATGGAAATACGTATCCACTATGACGGTGTCGTGATGGAAAGTTATCCAGCGCAACTTGGGGGCGTATTTCAAATTGATATTATTGACTAATACTAAATTTATATTTTTCTAAAAATTTAGGCGCACTCTTTTTTATGCTATACTTAAAGACAGGTGCCAAAACCTTTCGTAACAAACTTGTTTTGTTACAGCAGCTATGCACCGCTAATAGCACGGAATGCTAGGTGACAGCTGTTTTAGGCGGGGTGGATGAGCCCCCGCCTTTTTTATTTGCCCATTTACGCTAAAAATGCTGTAATTTTAGCAATCGTTGAATCAATTTCCTCGGCAAAAATCGCATTATTTGTAAAATAACTATGAATTAAGCCTTCCATTTCAACAAGCTTCACGGGCGTTCCTACATGCTCCAATTTTTTCGCATATAAAATACCTTCATCCTTTAATACATCATTTTCAGCCACAATAATAAACGCTTTTGGCGCATGAACGACTTCTGCATACAATGGCGATACGAGCGGGTTTTTTCGCTCTGCCTCTTCGACATATTGTTCAATAAACCATTTCATCACAACCGCATCTAAACCGTGCTGCTCAGCATAGATTTCATATGATTTTGTTGACATTGTTGCGTCGGTCACGGGATATAATAAAATTTGCGCTTCAATGGCGTCGCTAAAACGATTGGCTAACACAGTCGCTAAATTAGCCCCAGCGCTATCACCTGCTACTGCAATATGTGTTGGTGTAATGTGTAATTGCTGCGCATGTGCCACGACCCAACGAAATGCCGCTTCACAATCTTCTAACGGCACTGGAAACGCATATTCAGGCGCTAAGCGATAATCGACAGAAATGACAACACGTCCTGTTTTTTCAGCTAAACGTCGGCACGATTCATCTGACGTGTCAATGCTGTTAATGACCCATCCTCCTCCGTGAATATACAAAATCGCTTTTAATTTACCGATCACTTGCGGTGTATAAATACGTAATACAATTTGCCCATCTTTTACATCAATGCGCACATCGCGAATTGAAGCAAGTGGTGATACCGGCTTTGCAATTCGTGGCACTGCCCGTAATTTACGCGCTTCTTGTGGTGATAATGTGTGTAAAGATGGAAGTTTTTGTTGTCGTGCAATATATTTTTTCGCTTTATTATTCATTGTCATCATTTATTTCCCACCTATTCCGATTAAGTTACTATGTTTTATAGTTTACACCACTTCTACGCCTTACGCAACCCTACATTTGCCGGCAACTCCCAACATTTTTGCGAAGGAATTCACTCGTTTACACTTAAAAATGCCCCCTTTCAAAAGAATCAGCTATAGTTACACATAACCTCTTTTATTTATTTTAATTTTCTGATATTATCAGATAATACTGAATGTACCGAAAATTCAACACTTGCCACATTTTCGCTGGCAACGTAGCGATATTATGATTGGCTACATCACATTTTATACGTAAAGGAACGAGATAACATATGCAGTTTTCAGACAAAATTTTAAACACACCATCATCATTTATTCGAAATATTTTAAAGGTAACAGATTCACCAGAAGTCATTTCATTTGCAGGCGGCTTACCAAACCCCATTTCGTTCCCAATTGATGCGTTACAAGAGGCGATTAATAACGCAATTGCTGAACAAGGTGCAAAGCTATTCCAATACTCCACAACACAAGGTTACGAACCGTTACGCCAGCTCATTGCGGCAAAATATCAACGAAACTTCGGACTTGATATTCAAGCAGAAGATGTGTTCATTACAACTGGCTCACAGCAAGCATTAGAATTACTCGGCAAAGTATTTTTAAATAAAGGAGACGGCGTTGTTATGGAAGCACCTGGCTATTTAGGTGCGATTCAAGCCTTCACATTAGCCGAGCCAAATTTCTACCCCGTAACATTAGAAGATGATGGCCTAAACGTGGACGAACTTGAAGCTACGCTTGCCAATAATGCTAATATTAAATTCATTTATACCGTGCCGAACTTCCAAAACCCGACTGGTATTACGTATTCTAAAGAAAAACGTGAGGCCATTTATGAAGTTGTCAAAAAATATGATGTCGCATTAATTGAAGACGACCCGTATGGCGAATTACGCTTTGAAGGTGAAGCACTACCATATATCGGTGCAGGACGTTTAGAAAACTCGGTGCTTCTTGGTTCATTCTCTAAAACGGTGACACCTGGCTTCCGCTTAGGCTATATCGTCACAAAAAACAAAGAGATTTTATCACATGTAGAGACAGCAAAACAGGCAACAGATTTACATACAAATATTTTCGCACAAATGACGATTGCCGAATATTTAACACACAATGCCTACCAAGAGCACGTTGATAAAATTATTGCTCTTTACAGTAAACAAGCAAATGCGATGCTACAAGCGATCGAAAAGCATTTCCCTGCTGAAGTAAAATATACAAAGCCTGAGGGAGGCATGTTTATTTGGGCAACGATGCCTGCAGGAATTTCAGCGCTTGAGCTATTTGATGCCGCGATGAAAGTGAATGTGGCATTCGTACCGGGGGACCCATTCTATACACATCCAGAAAATATTAATACACTGCGCTTAAACTATACAAACGCAACCGAAGAAGTGATTGAAGAAGGCATTAAACGTCTTGGTACAATTATGAAAGAAGTCATCGCATCACATGCAGTAGTGGCACAATAAAAACGATGAGACTGGGACAGAACCTTATTTCTGATGAAAATAAGTGTATAGAGATGATAAGAATTTGCGGGTGCGTCCCGACACAAGCGGCGACTTCAGCAAGACAAGCATGCGCTTGAGACTACTAAGAGGAACATCTGCCAAGAACGCCACGTCGTGTGGCAGGGCAGATGTGACAAACATCGTGTTTGCCTCAAGCCATGCCTGCGAAACGCGTCCGCTCTGTGGAGTAGCACCTAAAACACAAAAATATCCTTCAGCAGTTGTCGTTGCTGAAGGATCTTTCTTTTTGTCCCAGCTCATCTTTCCTGTTTACATCCGCGCTGTAATCGCTTCTTTTAGTGCAGCCGCATCATCTGATTTAATGGCAATATAATCATAATGACGCTCAAAGCCCATCATAAGCGTTACTTTTTGTGGCGATTTCATTTTTAATACAATATCCGGGACCGCTTCTTCAAACTCACGCACAATAAAATGCGCGGTTTGCTTTTTATACATTTTGTGGTCATGCTCACTCCCAACGATAATCTCCTCAATTTGGCGACAGTCAATAACCGCTCGCTGCATTAACCCTAAGGATACATATAGTTGATTATGCTTAAAATGCATAGGGTGTAAACGAAGCACTTGCATATCCGCTAATAAGAAGAACAACCCGTATATATTCACTGCTAATAAAACCCATGATACAAGCGGCATTTTACTATGTAACCAATAATGAAGCCCGATAGATTCAATAATAAGCGCATGAATAATCATTAACTGAAAGGCAATATAGCTCGTATTTTTGTACAATGTAATGCCTTCATACGGCTGCTTTTTCCAGCTGAACAATGCATAATAAAACATCACAAGCTCCGAGGCAATAATATGCACAAGTGGCTGTTTGTTCATATAACGCTCAAAGCCTTCTGAAAAGGCAAAAATGGCCGGTAATGTACTCGCCTTCATATGAGCACGTAACTTTGGCACATAACGAATACATGCCACAATAATATAAAGCTCAAATAGAATAATGGCTACTTCAATACCAATACCTGCCCACGTAATTGAAGCGTACGGCGCTAAAATAGGCGCTGGTACAATAAGTCGTAACAATACACAACCAAACGCTGCCACCACTATAGCTGTTTTTAATGAAAATTTTTGACGATATAACATAAATAAAATAGGTGTTACAAGTAATAAATCAAGTAATGACCCTAAAACAACCCCTTGTGCTTCTGGTGTAATTAATGACAAGCCAAACGGTGTTGTATATAGCAATAGATTACTTCCAACAACAGCGATTAACAAGAATAACCACACTGGTCTACCCTTTTGAATTAATGTCATGTTCATCACTCCCTTACATTAAGCATAAAGGCTTATGACCATACATTCAATGTAAACAAGTTGACCATTCTGTGTTTTTTAGCGCTATTTGTACTAATGTTCTTTGCCTGTTATCCCTTTTCTCATTGACAGTATTATCACTGCAATAACCATCACTGAAAAGCCTACCCCAAGCACCTTATCCTCTCCAAATGCCCAGTGTAGAAAATCTGCATACGACGGGATTGGTAACCTCTCTATAAGTGACGATATAATGAACAGCAACAATATGACAATACCAATCCTTTTCCAATTCATATGTACCACTCCTTTATACATACAAGTGTACCAATGAACAAACCTCTCAGCAATCCCACCGAATATTCGGTTTTGTGTACGATGATTGTTTCTAAAAAATAGGCTGGGACAGAACCGTATTTCTGATGGAAATAAGTTGATTGAAATGATTAAAATGTGCTAGTGCGTCCCGACACAAGCGGCGACTTCAGCAGGACAAGCAATATTTTTCTGCGACGAGGTACCGCAGGAGCAGAAGCTTTTAAGCGGGGCATCGTGTTTGCCCCAAGCCCTGCCTGCGAAACGCGTCCGCTATGTGGCGTAGCACTAGAAGCAGAAAAATATCCTTCAGCAATTGCCGTTGCTGAAGGATATTTCTTTTTGTCCCAATTTCTTTTTCACGTTACTTAGTCGTCCCTCGTACACAAAGTGATGCTTCTAGCACAATCCGTGTATCAGGATTATCTTTACCTTCTAATTTGTTCACAAGCATACGTGTTGCTTGCTCTCCCAAATTATATACAGGCTGTGCAACGGTCGTTAAACCTGGTGGCACAAGCTCTCCTAGCTGGATACCGTCATAGCCAACAATTTGAATATCTTCTGGCACACGTAGCCCTGCTTCTTTGACCGCTTTTAAGACGCCAAGTGCTGCGTAATCGCTACATGTAAAAATGCCATCTACTGGCTTTCCTTGTTGTAAGTACGTTGTCATTAGTTTATACGCGTTATCAAAGCCGTAATCGCCAATGAGGATTTCGTAATCAACCGCTTCCGTCATCGCTGCTAAAAAGCCATCTACACGCTCATTTGACGATGCAACATCGACTGTACCACGTAAGCATATTAAATGCTTGGCGCCACGTTCAATCAAATAAGAGGCACCTAATTTAGCGGCTTCAAAATTATTCGTTGATACATTTGGTAATAAACTTTCCGGTGAACGGTCAAGTGCGACAACCGGTATATTTAAATCTAAATAGCTTTGTTCTGAGATAAGATTTGATGCTACGATAAAGCCTGCTACATATGTTTGACGTAACATCGCAATATAATGTAATTCCTTTTCTTGCTGCTCATCACTATTACATAACACAACCGTATAACCAAGTGCTAATGCTGTATCTTCAACTGCTCGTGCTAGCTGCGGAAAAAACGGATTCGTAATATCTGGCACAATTAAGCCAATTAAATTCGTCTGCTTCGTCGTTAAACTACGTGCGACTTGGTTCGGACGATAATTTAAATCTTTAATCGCACGTTCAATTGCCGCTTTTGCCTCTTGGCTCACATAATCTTTATTATTTAAAAAACGAGACACCGTCGCAACCGACACACCTGCCTGTTTTGCTACTTGCTTAATATTTGCCATGTCTTCTTCACCTTTGCCTTGTGTAATCAGTACCGTTGCCTTTTTTAGACAACTCCCCTCGAATAGTTGTATTATGTCATATATTGCTAAAAATTACTATACCTCTATGTATGAAATTGACGTTTTACACATATTCGATAACCTTTTACCCACAATACTTCTTGCTAAAACATAAAAGCGAGGCCCTCGTCTATCGAGGCCCTCGCTAAAAATGTGCTTATTCGAATACGATGCGCTTTTCTTCATACGCTTTAATATGATCTTCATATTTAAACGTTAATGCAATTTCGTCCCAACCATTTAAAAGCATTTCTTTATAGTACGGATCAATGCTAAAGCTGTACACTTTGCCGTCCGCAGTCGTTACAGTTTGTTCCGCTAAGTTTACTTCAATTTCCTGTGCTTGTGCGATACCTGTTGCTAGTAACTCCTCGCACTCTACTTCTGTTAACTTCACAGGTAAAATCCCGTTTTTATAACAGTTATTGTGGAAAATATCTGCAAAGCTTGGCGCAATAACTACATTGAAGCCGTAGTCTAAAATTGCCCACGGTGCATGCTCACGTGAAGAGCCACAGCCGAAGTTGTCTTGTGCAACTAAAATTTTAGCACCTTGGTATTGTGGCTTATTTAATACGAAGTCCTCATTCACTGAGCCATCTTCGTTAAAACGCCAGTGGTGGAATAAAAACTCACCAAAGCCAGTACGTTCGATACGCTTTAAAAATTCTTTTGAAATAATTTGGTCCGTATCGACATTTTTATGATCAAGCGGTGCATATACGCTTTTCACAACATTAATTGGTTCCATGTCTTTCACACTCCTGCAAAATGGTTTCGCTTACGCTTCTTGTTTTTGTTTCATATATTCACGTACATCGACGAAGCGACCGTGAATGCCGGCTGCCGCTGCCATTACTGGTGACACTAAATGTGTACGTGCCCCTGCACCTTGACGACCTTCGAAGTTACGGTTTGATGTTGATGCACAACGTTCACCTGATGGAATAACATCTTCGTTCATGCCAAGACATGCTGAACATCCTGACTCACGCCATTCAAAGCCTGCTGCTGTGAAGATTTTATCTAAACCTTCTTCTTCCGCCGCTTTTTTCGTTGACCAAGATCCTGGTACGACAATACCTTTTACGCCTGGTGCTAGTTTTTCGCCTTCAACAATGCTTGCTGCGGCACGTAAATCTGATAAGCGAGAGTTTGTACAAGAGCCGATAAAGACATGTTGTACTTCAATATCTGTAATTTTTTGACCTTCTGCAAGGTCCATATATTTTAACGCTTTTTCTAATGCGTTACGGTCAATGTCGTTATCATAGTCTGCTTTTGTTGGTACAGTTTTTGATACGCCAATCCCCATTGATGGGTTTGTGCCCCATGTTACAACTGGCTCAATATCCGCTGCATCAATTTCAAGAACAACATCATACGTTGCACCTTCATCTGATGCTAAGCTTAACCAATATGCTGCCGCTTCATCAAATTGTTTTTGTGGTGCAAAGCGACGACCACGTAGGAATTCTACTGTCGTTTCATCCGGTGAAATTAATCCTGCTTTTGCCCCTGCTTCAATCGACATATTACAAATTGTCATACGTTCTTCCATTGACAGCTTGCGAATCGCTTCACCTGTATACTCCACAATATGGCCTGTACCAATGCCGATGCCCCATTTTGCGATAATCGCTAAAATGATATCTTTTGCTGTTACGCCAAAGCCAAGCTCACCGTTTACACGGATTTCCATTGTTGGTGGTTTTGTTTGCCATAATGTTTGTGTACTCATAACATGCTCTACTTCCGATGTACCGATACCGAATGCTAATGCACCGAATGCACCGTGTGTCGCTGTATGGGAGTCACCACATACGATTGTTTTACCTGGCTGTGTTAAGCCAAGCTCTGGCCCGATTACATGTACAATCCCTTGGTCTGGATGGCCAATATCTGCTAATTGTACACCGAACTCTTTTGCGTTATCAGCAAGTGTTGTAATTTGCTTTTTTGCAATTGGGTCATTAATAACGGGTAAATTTTTTGTTGGTACGTTATGGTCCATCGTTGCGAAACATAAATCTGTACGACGCACTTGACGACCTGCTAAACGTAACCCTTCAAATGCTTGTGGACTTGTTACTTCGTGAATTAAATGTAGGTCGATATAAAGTAAATCCGGTTTGCCGTCTTCACGATAGACAACGTGTTGTTCCCAAATTTTATCGATAATATTTTTCGCCATGTTTATCACCGTTCCTTAACTAGTTTGACACTGGAGTACTAATTTCTGCTAACACTTCTTTTGTCCATTCTGACGTTGATAGTACACGAGAACCTGTTTTTGCAAGGTCTCCTGTAAATAAGCCTTTTTCGAATACAGCATTTACTGCACGTTCGATTTCAGCGGCTTCTTCATTTAAACCGAATGAGTATTTTAAGAGCATTGCTGCTGATAAAATTGTTGCTGCTGGGTTCGCTTTTTCTTGCCCTGCAATGTCTGGTGCTGAACCATGGACTGGCTCGTATAAACCGAAATTATCAGAACGCATTGAGGCAGATGGTAATGTACCAAGTGAGCCTGTAATTACCGATGCTTCATCTGATAAAATGTCGCCAAACATGTTCTCAGTTACGACAACGTCATAATGCGCTGGATTTGTAATCAGCTTCATTGCCACTGAGTCGACTAAGTTATGTTCTACTTCTACATCTGGATATTGTGCTTTTTTCTCTTCAACAATTTGACGCCATAATTTACTTGAATCAAGGACATTTGCTTTATCCACTGAGCAAAGCTTACCACGACGTACACGTGCTAAGTTAAACGCTGTATCAACAATGCGCTCAATTTCTTTACGTGTATATGCTAGTGTATCAACGGCATGCTCGTCTGTTAAAACGCGTGGCTCTCCGAAATAAAGACCGCCCGTTAATTCACGTACAATAAGTAAGTCAACGTTTTCTGCTACTTCACGTTTTAATGGTGAAGCATCCAGTAAGCTCGGAATTGCTGCAACAGGACGAAGGTTTGCGAACAAATCAAAGTGCTTGCGAATTTGTAATAAGCCTTTTTCTGGACGTAAATGAGATGGGTTGTTGTCCCATTTCGGTCCTCCTACTGCACCTAATAATACAGCGTCACTCGCTTCACATTTTGCAATCGTTTCTTCTGGTAATGGGTTATTTTCTGCATCAATTGCTGCACCACCGATCAGTGCGTAATCTAGCTCAAATTTATGACCAAAGCGCGTTTCAATTGCTTGTAATACTTCAACAGCTGACGCTACTACTTCTGGGCCAATGCCATCGCCAGGTAAAATCGTGATTTTCTTCTCCATTGTTCGAAACATCCTTTCATTCTTCGCATTTTCCGTTTTGATGTGTAACAACCGTGTTGCTATGTAGAAAAAAGACCAGCCTGTCTATGTCAGACTAAGCTGGTACTTTGTAACGTTCTTAGTTGACTGCTAATGCACGTGTGCTTGCCTGAATTAAGTGACGGTTTAACGCATTCACATATGCTTTTGCAGAAGCTTCTAGCACGTCTTGTGCTGCGTCGCGTCCTGTATATTTATAGCCTTTGTATTCTACGTTAATCACTGCTTCACCTAATGCATCCTCACCTTGTCCAACTGATTTCACACGGTAATCAAGAATCTTCACTTTTTCATCTGCAATTTGTTCAAGTGTATTAAAGATAGCTTCTACTGAACCGTTGCCTGTCCCGCTAAAGATTTCTTGTTGCCCTGCCGGTGTTTGTACAACAACCGTTGCTGTTGGAATATGTGCTGAGCCGTATTGTACTTGTACGCTTTTCAACTCGAATACTGCAACATCTTCAATTGAAATTTGTTGCTCCGTTAAAATTGTCACAAGGTCTTCTTCTGTTACTTCTTTTTTGCGGTCTGCAAGCTTTTTAAAGTCTTCAAATGCTTTGTTTAACTTGTCATCTGATAATTCAAAGCCCATTGTTTCCGCACGGTCACGGAATGCTGCGCGACCTGAGTGCTTGCCTAATACAAGCGGTACGTCTCCTTCACCCACAAGTGCCGGTGAAATGATTTCATACGTTTCTTTATGCTTTAACACGCCATCTTGGTGAATACCAGATTCGTGTGCAAATGCATTTTTGCCGACAACCGCTTTGTTCGGTTGAATCACTGAGCCTGTTAAACGGCTAACTAATTGTGATGTACGTTTAATTTCTTTTAGCGTAATGCCTGTTTCAACAGGATAGATGTCATTGCGAATATGAAGTGCTACCGCAATTTCTTCTAATGCTGCGTTACCAGCGCGTTCCCCTAAGCCGTTAATTGTACATTCAATTTGGTCTGCACCGTTTTCCATCGCTGCAATCGAGTTTGCAACTGCCATCCCTAAGTCGTTATGGCAATGTGCTGAAAACTTCACGTTATCAGCCCCTGTACAATTTTCACGTAAGAAACGGAATAATGCGCCGTATTCTTGAGGTGATGCATACCCAACTGTGTCAGGTACGTTAATTGTCGTTGCACCAGCTTTAATGACTTCATTAATAATACGCACTAAATACTCTTTATCTGAACGGAAGCCATCTTCACAAGAGAACTCAACTAGTGAGAACTTTTCTTTTGCATACTTAACAGCTGCAACTGCTTGCTCAATTACTTGGTCAGGTGTTTTCTTTAGTTTGTATTCCATATGAATCGGGCTTGTTGCGATAAATGTGTGAACATGTGGCTGTTCAGCAACTTTCACTGCTTCCCATACCGCGTCGATGTCACTTTTCACAGCGCGTGCAAGTCCTGTCACGATTGAATTTTTTACCGTTTTCGCAATTTGATGTACCGCATCGAAGTCACCAGGCGATGAAGCAGGGAATCCTGCTTCAATCACGGTAACACCTAAACGTTCAAGCTGCTTTGCAATTTCAATCTTTTCAGCTGTATTTAAGTTAATGCCTGGTGATTGCTCACCATCTCGTAGCGTTGTATCAAAGATATCAATTTTGCGCACTTTGAGTCACTTCTTCACGAACTACTTTTTGCTTACCTTCGTTGATGAACGGCATCATTTCACGTAAACGAGCGCCCACTTCCTCGATTTGGTGGTTAGCACCAGCTTCTTTGAACTTCGTATATTTTGGACGACCTGTTTCGTTTTCTTCAATCCACTCACGAGCGAATGTACCGTTTTGGATGTCTGTTAATACGTCTTTCATACGAGCTTTTACTGACTCGTCGATGACACGTGGACCTGACACGTAGTCGCCCCACTCAGCTGTATCTGATACTGAGTAACGCATTGTTGCCATACCGCCTTCAAACATTAAGTCAACGATTAACTTAAGTTCGTGTAATGTTTCGAAGTATGCAAGTTCTGGTTGGTAACCAGCTTCTACTAATGTTTCGAAACCAGCTTGTACTAATGCAGTTGCACCACCGCAAAGTACTGCTTGTTCACCGAATAAATCTGTTTCTGTTTCTTCTTTAAATGTAGTTTCTAATAAACCACCGCGAGCTGAACCAATTCCTTTACCGTAAGCTAATGCTAGGTCACGAGCTTGACCAGTTGCATCTTGGTGGATAGCGAATAATCCTGGTACACCAGCGCCTTGTTCGAATTGACGACGAACTAAGTGACCTGGACCTTTAGGAGCTACTAAGAATACGTCTACATCTGCTGGAGGTACGATTTGACCGAAATGTACGTTGAAGCCGTGTGCGAACATTAACGTTTTGCCTGCTGTTAAGTACGGTGCGATTTCTGCTTCGTATACTGCTTTTTGACGCTCATCTGGAAGTAAGATTTGGATTACATCTGCTTCTTGTGCTGCTTCTGCAACTGTTTTTACATCTAGACCGTCAGCTTTTGCTGCGTCAAATGATCCACCTGCACGAACACCTACTACTACGTCAAAACCTGAGTCTTTTAAGTTAAGTGCGTGCGCGTGACCTTGTGAGCCGTAACCGATGATTGCGATTTTTTTACCTTTTAGTACTTCTTCGTTGATGTTTTGTTCATAATACATTTGTGCCATGATTTTGTTCCTCCAATTTCAATTGTCTAAATTTTAAAGTGTGGCGTAAGACTTAATATATGCGAACTATTCAGAAATTTCAAGTGTATTTAGGAAAATAATTTAAAATTTTCTAAACTTTTCATTATTTCAGAATAGAAAGCTGCGAATGAACAAGCTGTGTTTCACGTACAGTCGCTGTTGCACCTGCACGCGTCAGCTCTTTAATGCCATATGGGCGTAATAAATCAATAAACGCGTCGATTTTTTCTGGTGAACCGACTACTTGATATGTCACAACATTTTTGGCTGTGTCGATAATTTGCGCACGGAAAGGCTCGACAATCGCGTTCATTTCCATACGTAAATTTGCTGGTGAAATAACTTTTACTAATGCTAATTCACGTAGCACAATCGATTTATCTGTAATATCTTGTACCTTTAATACATCGATTTGTTTCGATAATTGCTTCACTAATTGCTCAATTCTATTTTGGTCTGGTACATTAACGATAAATGTCATCTTTGAAATATGATCATTTTCAGTATGACCAACTGTAATGGATTCAATATTAAATTGACGCTTCATTAAAAGACCTGTTACGCGGTTTAATACACCGCTTTGATTAATAACTGTTACAACAATTACACGTTTCATTATTCTTCCACCCCGATCATTTCATGTAACCCTTTACCAGGCGCAACCATTGGATATACGTTCTCAAGCTGTTTCACACGGCAATCGATTAATACTGGTTCGTCTGATCCTAATGCTTCCGCAAAAATCGCTTCTGCATCCTCAAGCTTGTCAATACGGTAACCTTTAATGCTATAGGCATCCGCAAGCTTAACGAAGTCCGGCTGTACCGGAATTAATGATGATGAATAGCGCTCTGAATAGAATGTTTCTTGCCATTGGCGTACCATTCCTAAGCAGCTATTGTTTAAAATAACGATTTTTACTGGTAAGTTAAACTCTTGTAATAATGAAAGCTCTTGTGCTGTCATTTGGAAACCTGCGTCACCAACAACAGAGACAACTTTCTTATCTGGCTTCGCAAATTGCGCTCCGATTGCCGCTGGGAAACCGAAGCCCATCGTACCTAGTCCACCAGATGTTACCCATGAATGTGGGTTGTTTAATTTATAGTATTGTGCTGTCCACATTTGGTGCTGACCTACGTCAGTCGTTACGATGGCATCACCGTTTGTTACGCGGTGAATAATATCTAATGCTTGTTGCGGTAAAATTTCACCCGCTGCCGCTTCTTCATTAATCCATAATGGATATTTCGCAGCATGCTCGCGAATACGTGCTAGCCATGTATCCTCTTGTGCTGTTTCAAAATCTTTTTTCAGTAACGCATTTAACGCTTCTTTTGCATCAGCAACAATTGGAATTGCTGTCGGTACGTTTTTACCGATTTCCGCTGGATCAATGTCAATATGAATAACCGTTGCGTTCGGTGCAAATGTCGTTAAATTCCCTGTTAGGCGGTCGTCAAAGCGCGCACCGATGTTTAGTAACACATCACACTCTTGAATCGCTGTATTCGCGGCGTATGTGCCGTGCATCCCTGCCATACCAAAGTTTAACTCGTGCTCACCGTGCACAGCGCCTAACCCTAATAATGTACTTACTAATGGGAAATTATACTTTTCGATAAATTCAGTTAATTGTTCTGTTGCGTCTGCAAATAATGTCCCCGCGCCTGCAAGTACAAGTGGCTTTTTCGCTTCACTTAGTAGCTGAATCGCTTTTTGAATTTGTAAATAGTTCGGCTTATATGTCGGTTGATAGCCTGGTAAGTTAATGTCTTTTGACTGTGCTGCAATTTCTTCCATTACGGCTTCTGTAAATACAGCCTGCGATACGTTTTTCGGGAAATCTACTACAACCGGACCTTTACGACCTGTATTCGCAATATGGAATGCTTCGCGTACGATACGCGGAATGTCACGAATATCTTGTACTTGGTAGTTATGCTTTGTAATTGGCGTTGTAATCCCGATAATATCTGCTTCTTGGAATGCATCTGTACCGATTAATGATGTCGCAACTTGCCCTGTAAACACAACTAATGGAATTGAATCAATCATCGCATCCGCAATACCTGTTACTAAGTTTGTTGCACCTGGTCCTGAAGTTGCAATGACAACACCCGGTTTATTGGCAACACGTGCATAACCTTCAGCTGCATGAATCGCGCCTTGCTCATGACGCGTTAAAATATGACGAATCGGGTTGCGATATAGTGCATCATATACTTGTAGCACCGCACCACCTGGATAACCGAACACAATTTCAACACCGGCTTCATGTAATGCTTCAATTAAAATATCTGCCCCGTCCTTATGTGGCGGTGTGTTTTCAGCTGCTTGACGCTGAACTTTAAGCTGATCTTCCTTGTAATCTTCTGAAATTTTCGTATTCATACGATTTCCCTCCTATTTTCTTCTTATATAAATGCTTTCATTATGTGCATTGCTGACAAAAAGAAAAAGCCTTTTCTCCTCACGCAAAAGAAAACCTTCTACGTAGGGATGAAAAAGACTTTTCATGGTACCACCCTTATTTATAGCTTTACGCTACCTCAGGAACCGTAACACGTAAACAAATTGCTACATATGAGTAGCATCGCTTACACGATTCATTAATAACGAGCACTTTGAAATATGCCCGGGATTATCTAATGGCTTACGCGTTTAATAATCCACTCCGAGGGGATGTCGGTTCTAGTTGCATCGCCGGCTTCCAGCACGTCCGGCTCTCTGGTAGATGCAAGTCTCTAAAACCTTTAACCTCATCAACGATTTAATCTTAGTATCTATTTGTCAAACAAAATTTAAATTTTCATAACGCCGCCTTGAGAAGCATTCGTTACTAATTTTGAGTAACGCGCTAACCAGCCGCGCTTAATTTTCGGTTCAAATACCGGTAAGTTTTCAGCACGTTTTGCCATTTCCTCATCTGATACTTGTAAGTTAATTGTACGGTTCGGTAAATCAATAATGATTGTATCACCGTTTTGTACACATGCGATTGGACCACCTTCAGCTGCTTCTGGTGAAATATGTCCGATTGAAATACCGCGTGATGCACCTGAGAAACGTCCGTCTGTAATTAGTGCGACTTTCGTTCCTAAACCGCGACCTTGAATCGCTGATGTTGGTGCAAGCATTTCCGGCATCCCTGGACCACCTTTTGGCCCTTCGTAACGAATAACGACAACATGTCCTTCACGCACAATTCCTTCATCAATCGCTTGTTGTGCCTCATCTTGTGAGTTGAAAACAATTGCTTCCCCTTCAAATACTTTAATTGATGGGTCCACTGCGCCTACTTTAATGACTGAGCCTTCTGGTGCGATGTTACCGAATAATACCGATAAACCACCAACTGGGCTATGTGGATTTTCTTTTGTACGAATCACATTTGGATTTGTAATCGCATAGTCTTTTACAAGCTCACCCATCGTTAACCCTGTAATCGTTGGACGATCTGGGTGAATGGCGCCTGGAATTGACACTAATTCGTTAATAATCGCTTGTACGCCACCTGCTTTATTAATGTCATCCATTGATAAATCAGAAGCTGGCATGATTTTTGCTAAATAAGGTACACGCTCTGCGACTTTATTAATGTCTTCGATTTTATAATCAATTTCCGCTTCATTTGCAATCGCTAATGTATGAAGCACTGTGTTTGTAGAACCACCCATTGCCATATCTAATGCAAACGCATCGTCAATTGCTTCTTTTGTGACGATATCACGCGGTTTTACATCTTCTTTAATCATACGCACTAAATGATGTGCTGCTTCTTTAATTAAACGGTGACGCTCGTCGCTTGTCGCCACGATTGTGCCGTTCCCTGGTAAAGCTAAACCAAGCATTTCCATTAAACAGTTCATAGAGTTCGCTGTGAACATCCCTGAACATGAACCACATGTTGGACATGCGTTATTTTCAATATCTAAAAGTTCTTCTGCTGTCATTTTGCCTGATTTATGAGCGCCGACACCTTCGAACACGCTTGTTAATGATAATTGTTTACCTGATGCTGATGTACCGGCTTCCATTGGGCCACCTGATACGAAAACGGATGGTACGTTTGTACGTACAGCTGCCATTAGCATCCCTGGTGTAATTTTGTCACAGTTTGGAATGTAGAATACACCGTCAAACCAGTGCGCATTAATAACTGTTTCTGCTGAGTCAGCAATTAATTCACGTGATGGTAATGAATAGCGCATACCGATATGCCCCATTGCAATTCCATCATCAACACCGATTGTATTAAATTCAAATGGAATACCACCTGCTTCAATAATGGCTTCCTTTACAACATCCGCGAACTGACGTAAATGCACGTGCCCTGGAATAATATCTATATATGAGTTACAAACCCCAATGAATGGCTTGCCTAAATCTTTTGCTTTTACTTTTCCTGTTGCATATAAAAGACTACGGTGAGGAGCACGATCAATCCCCATTTTTATCATATCACTTCTCATAATTCACTTGCCCCCGATACTTCCTACAGCTCTGTTGTCTGTGTGTTGATGTAAACTTACTCTCCAGTGTCAAACTTACGTAGTTAGCATCAACGTAATTTGATGGTAGTACTTACACGTTATTGGTAAGAGGAATCTACATCCTCACATACCGATTAACGGTTAACGAAGCGTTTATTGCTAAAACGTTCGTGTTAAATTGTTGTAATCATAGTACGAAACATGTAGGTGCGTCAACACTATTTTTTGAATTATTTGCACAATTTAAAAAACTAAGATTTTTTGTAAACGTTTCCAACGTGATAAATTAGGCGAATTTTCGCTATTTATAGATAGTTTTGACGGTTCGTTCAAAATTTAGTACTTGCTTTTTTAATAAAATATTTACATGCCGAATACGTTTGTAAATTGTCATCGCCGTGTAAATTAAAAGCTCGATTTGCCGTGACGTTAACGTCCGCGAACAAATCGAGCTCTACTGCCTATACACGAGGCATTCCCTCCTTTATGTTATTTTCTGTTATAGTGCAAAGATTAAATCGACTACTACATTTACCATTACTAGCGTATGAATCCCTGCAAATAGCCATGCACGTTTATCTAACTGTTTCACTGTTAATGTGTTCATCAGTGCCACCTCCATGTTTGATTAAATTTATTATAGATCAGCACATTTTAAAATTCAACAACTTTATGTCGAAAAACAAAATATTTTGTACTTTAAACAAAAATGTTGTTGACATGATATAAAAATAATAAAGTCATGCTATACTACTACATAATAGAAGAAAGGGTGATTTTTTTGAAAAAAGCTTTAATCGTCATTGATTATACGGTGGACTTTGTGGCAGATCACGGTGCACTTACATGCGGAGAGCCTGGTCAACAATTAGAACAGCCGATTTACGCGTTAATTGAACAATTTGTAAATGAACATGAATACATTGTGTTCGCATGTGATTTACACGAAGAACATGACCCCTATCATCCGGAGACAACATTATTCCCCCCACATAATATTCGTGATACAAAAGGACGCGACTTATATGGGTCCATTCAAACACTGTATGACACAATTGCACATTTACAAAACGTATACTATATGGATAAGACACGCTATTCAAGTTTTGCTGGTACAAACTTAGCACAACGTTTACGTGAGCGTGGCATTCAAGAAATTCATTTAGTCGGTGTTTGTACAGACATTTGCGTATTACATACGGCTGTAGATGCGTATAATGAAGGTTTCTCCATTGTCGTACATGAAAATGGTGTCGCAAGTTTCAATGAGCAAGGACACGCTTGGGCATTAACGCACTTCACAAATTCACTTGGTGCGACAGTCATTTCTGCACGCTAGCTAACATGACGAATTTTAATACTTTTTCACTATTTATCGTTCGATGATGTTTATATAAATCAAATAAAGGCTATAAATAACTAGGCGCACTAATAACAGTTTTTAACTTTTTTCAAGAACGACTATTTTTTCAAAAGGAGTGAACGTAATTATGATTAGCTTTATTTGGTATTTAATTATCGGTGGTATTTTAGGTTGGTTAGCCGGCGTTATTTTAGGCAAAGACGTACCAGGCGGCGTGATTGGTAACATCATTGCTGGTATTATCGGTTCATGGATTGGTTCAATGATTTTAGGAAGTATGGGGCCACAAGTAAGTGACTTTTACATCTTCCCAGCATTAATTGGTGCCATCGTATTAATTTTAATTGTAAGTTTCGCGTTAAAAGCTTTAGGTCGCGGTACTTCACATTAAGGTTTGCGCCTACTCAACATGAGGAGATGCACCTCTCCTCTATATAAAAAACCACAGCGAATGTTCATTCGCTGTGGTTTTTTTCGTGACGACACAATATATTACTGCACCTGTTGCTCCAACTTTTTAAGGTTTGCTTCATATAGTTCAAAATAATATAAAATATTTGATACGTACGCATTACTGTGATTGTATTGATAAATCGCGCGCTCTAAATCACCATCTGCTGCACCGTAACGCGATAAGAAGTTTGCCGCACTATACGTAGCATCGACGATATTAAAGGGGTCCGCTACTCCGTCACCATCGCCATCAATGCCGTAGCCCCCGTACTGCGTAATTGTCGTAACACTGATTTTTTCAGCTTGTGGTATGTCCCCTTTTCCTTTATCGCTACAGGTCGGATGCTCCCACCCAACAAATGTACACGGCATAAATTGAAACGGTCCTTCTGCGCCAGCCGACGATACATCTGACTTCATCGTCGAAAAACGTGTTTCGACACGGTGATGTGCAGCCAGTAATGTCCACGGAATGTCATATGCTTGTGCAGCTTCCATATAAACCGGAATATACTTCACAGGGATTTCAAGGTCAAAGCCAAATACATGTTCCACCGTTTTAGTTACCTCTTGTGCAACAGACTGCACCTTTTGCACAGTCGGAATATCACGTAAATCTTGCCAAGAAATAAATAAAAAGGTGTACATTACAAAAATTGTGGGTATAACAATCATGATAAGAGTGATTTGTTTCCATTTGCTTGCTTCATATTGCTTTTTTGTTGGGCGCATCATGAATTCACCATTCCTTTTTCCTTTTGTATCCTTTTGAGGATTGAATTTCATGGGTGAACAGGATACAATACATCTCTAGACATCATATCATAATTTTTATTGGAGGTTTCTCTATGTGGAAAGAATTTAAAGAATTCGCCATGAAGGGCAATGTTATCGATCTTGCTGTAGCCGTAGTTATCGGTGCTGCATTCGGTAAAATTGTATCTTCGTTAGTAGACAACATTATTATGCCATTAGTCGGTGTGTTAACAGGCGGTGTTGACTTCACAAAATCATTTATTTGGACAGTAGGAGAAGCGCAAGTACAATTTGGTATCTTTTTACAAGCCATCATTGATTTCTTAATTATTGCCTTTGCTATCTTTATGTTTGTACGCGTTCTGAACAAATTAATGAAGAAGAAAAAAGAGGAAGCTGTCGAAGAAACAGCTCCAGAGTTAGACACGAAAGAAGAGATATTAGCTGAAATTCGCGATTTACTAAAATCACAAAACACACTACGCTAATAACTAAAAACCCTTCAGCAATGGGCATTGCTGAAGGGTTTTTTCATGCTTCGTGCGACTCCTGCAGAAGTTAACGATTGTGTCGGGACCCACGAGCCATTTATTGCCCTTTTAATGAACCTATTTTCATGCGAAACAGGGTTCTATTTTAGCAGTTCTTTTTATATACGCCTCATTACCTCACATTCCTTTATCCTCCTATACAGCCACACAATGTAGGCAATTTCACGACTTTTCACGAGAAAGCCTTGTGTAACAATTCTTTCAATGGTAAATTGATAGAAATGTTCATCACTTTTCGGAATATTACCGTAAATATGAACCTTCTATATAATCTGACTAGAAAAGAGTGAAAGTATGACACGTTCAATCGAAACAAAATTAGTGCAATTAGGCAATTTATCAGATGCCAAAACAGGTGCGGTCAACCCACCGATTTATTTATCTACTGCGTATAAACATACAGGTATTGGCGAATCAACGGGTTATGACTACACACGTACAAAAAACCCAACACGTACAATTTTAGAAGAAGGCATTGCAGATTTAGAAGGCGGCGACCAAGGTTATGCATGTAGCTCAGGAATGGCAGCCATTCAACTAGTCATGTCTCTATTTAAACCAGGTGACGAAATTATTTGCCCAGATGACTTATACGGCGGCACATACCGTTTATTTAAACATTTTGCTGATATGTATAACATCCGTACAATCTATTCAAAGTTTGAGTCAACAGAAGCAGTTGCGGCACTTGTGACAGAGAATACAAAAGCCATCTTTATCGAAACACCGACAAACCCGTTAATGCAAGAATTCGAATTAACACAGTATGCGGAGCTTGCACATGCACAAAACGCGTTGCTTATTGTCGACAATACATTCTACACACCATACTTCCAACGACCAATGGAATCAGGTGCAGATATCGTTATCCACTCTGCTACGAAATACATCGGTGGACATAATGACGTATTAGCAGGACTTGTTGTCGCAAAAGGACAAGCTTTATGTGAGCGTCTATTCTACTTACATAACGGCATTGGTATGGTATTATCACCGATGGATTCATGGTTAGTCATTCGTGGGTTAAAAACGTTACACTTACGTTTAAAACAGCACGATAAAAATGCGAAAGCGGTTGCCGCGTATTTAGAAACAGAAGCACTTGTAACAGATGTTCTGTATACCGGTAAAGGCGGTATGTTATCATTCCGCGTCAGCGATGAAAAATTAGTAGACCCATTTTTACGTAAAATCGAGCTCATTACATTTGCGGAAAGTCTTGGTGGTGCAGAAAGCTTTATTACATACCCTGCAACACAAACACATGCAGATATGCCGTATGAAGAGCGTGTCGAGCGCGGTGTATGTAACCGTTTATTACGCTTCTCTGTCGGCTTAGAAGATGCGGACGATATTATTGCAGATTTACGCCAAACATTTGATGCACTTCGCTCGGAGGTGTAAACATGGGCAAACATATCGAAACAGCGTTAATTCACGGGGCGATTCGTGAAGGCTACGCCGATAAAAAAGGTGCGGTCAACCCACCGATTTATTTATCATCAACCTTCCATCAAGAGTCGATTGATGATTTCGGTGAGTACGATTATGCCCGTTCAGGTAACCCGACACGTGCGGCACTTGAAAAATGTATCGCGGAACTAGAAGGTGCACAATTTGGTTATGCGTTCGCGTCAGGGATTGCAGCCGTTACAGCGCCCCTTATGACTTTGTCACAAGGCGACCATATTGTCATTACCGAAGATGTATACGGTGGGACGTATCGTTTAGTAACGAAGCTATTGCCACGTTACGGCATTACGCATACATTTGTTGATTGTTCAGATTTAGCAGCGGTGGAAGCAGCGATTCAGCCAAATACAAAAGTATTGTTTATTGAAACACCGTCGAACCCAACGCTTAAAATTACCGATATTCGCGGCATTGTGGCGATTGCGAAAAAGCACAATCTGAAAACATTTTTAGATAATACGTTTATGACGCCGCTTCACCAGCGAACAATCGAGATGGGTGTCGACGTTGTCATTCATTCAGCGACAAAGTTTTTATCAGGACATTCTGATATTATCGCAGGTGTTATCGCAACAAATGACCCACAATTAGCTGAAGACATTTACTTTATTCAAAATTCATGTGGCACAGCGCTTGGCGTACAAGATTGCTACACATTAATTCAAAATATTAAAACGATGGGTGTGCGCTTTGAAGCCGAAACGAAATCAGCACAAATTTTGGCCGAGTTTTTACACAACCATCCAAAAGTAGAGCACGTATACTATCCTGGTTTACCGACGCACGAAGGCTATGACATTCACCATAGCCAAAGTACATCAGCAGGAGCCGTGTTATCATTCCGCTTAAAAGATTACGCAGCAGCAAAAGCATTTGCTGAAGCGACAGAAATTCCTGTTTTTGCAGTAAGTCTTGGTGGCGTTGAATCGATTTTGTCATACCCGCCAAAAATGAGTCATGCAGCGATGGAGCCAGAAGCTCGCGCACAACGCGGCATTACAGACGGCTTACTACGCATGTCTGTCGGTTTAGAAAATATCGACGACTTAGTAGCAGACTTTGCACAAGCACTTGAAAAAGTAGATGCCTAACAAAAAAACACTTACAACGAGCAAATTCGTCGTAAGTGTTTTTTCATTTCGGTACACTAGATGAAAGGAGGCTTCTCTATGACACGTATTTTAGCCATTAGTGATATTCACGGACAATATGACGAGCTCACTTGCTTACTCGAGCTCGCACACTATAATGCTGACCGCGACCAGCTCATTTTATGTGGTGATTATGTAGACCGTGGTCCAAAATCTAAGGAAGTCGTTGAACTTGCTCAACAACTAGAACGCCAAGGCGCAATTGTATTATGTGGCAACCACGAAGCGATTATGTATGATGCTTTTTATGGCAGCTACGAGGGCATGTGGTATCATTGGCTCGACACATGTCGCGGCGATGCAACATTACGTAGCTACGGTATTGACCCACATAAAACGTCACCGCATCATAAGCCTCGTACAAAAGCGCTAACGAACACATTGCAGTGGATGCATACATTACCGCTTTATTATGAAACCGATGACGCCATTTTCGTACATGCAGGTGTCAACGACAAACTGCCACTGCATAAAAATTCTAAACGCACATTATTATGGGTACGCGATGACTTTCATGACAATTATCGTGGCAAAAAGCATGTCATATTTGGGCATACAACGACACCCCGCCTTCATCGCGACCCACACAATTCATCGGTTTATTTCGGTGACAATCGCATTATCGGCATTGACGGAGCATCGTCACTCGGTGGTCAACTTCATTGTCTTGAATATCCTTCGCTGCATGTTTATTCAGTCTAAATCAGCCACACAAAATCAAATGTAAACCATATGGCCGCAATGAATGCGAGCAGTAATAAATTTAACGTAAACCCGACATTTTCACGGGCAAAAAATGCGCCAAGCGCGCCAATAAAGCAAAGCGCTTGGGCATATACATAAATATAGCCGTCAATTTGTAATAGCACCTGCACAACTAACACTAAAAATGCGCTAATAAAACAACAAACCCCGACTACAATTCCTATAATACTCATCGTCGTCACTCCTACCCTATCTTTTGCATTATCGGCACAATTGACAACGATTAAAAGGTTTTTTCAAACAACTGCTGTGCCTGCCCCGCTTCAAAATCAGCCAGTGTGAACGTCTGTAATTCTTCTTTTGTCACATGTGCTTGCTGTGCTAAACGATTTGCTTGCAGCGTTGCTAACTTTTCAAACACATTGCGAATATAGCGTCCATTTGAGAAGTTTGGCAATTGCTCCACCGGCAAGGCTTGCAACTCTCGGTAAATAGCCGCAGCAAACGCCTCTTTATATCTATAGTCATGTTTGTCACATAATTGCTCAAAAATGCGAAACAATTCATCGGTCGTAAAATTTTCAAATGCGACAAAATGATTAAAACGCGATTTAAAGCCTGGATTTGCCTGTAAAAAGCGTTCCATTAATTCCTCATAACCTGCCACAATAATGACTAAATCATCGCGTAAATCTTCCATTGCTTTTAATAAGCTATCAATCGCCTCTTTACCAAATACATCTTTTTCTTCTTGTACAAGCGCATATGCTTCATCAATAAACAGCACGCCACCTGTCGCCTTTTTCACGACCTCTTGTACTTTTAAAGCCGTTTGTCCGACATACCCTGCCACAAGCCCTGCTCGGTCAGTTTCAACAAAATGACCACTTGACAGGACACCGAGCAATTTGTAAATACGCCCAATAATGCGCGCAACGGTCGTTTTCCCGGTCCCTGGATTGCCGGTAAACACAAGGTGATACGTCATTTGCACGCTCGCTAAACCGTGGTCTACACGCATGCCTTGAATTTTAATAAAATGGATTAAATGTGTCAGTTCCCGTTTCGCATTTGGCAAGCCAACAAGCGACTCTAGCTGTTGCTGCAGTGCCTCTATTTCCTGTGCTACTTCGGGTGTAATGCGCATGCGCTCACCACCTACAAATTCCCCGCTATAAATCACTTTACCGTCGTCATTATACGCTTCACCACGTCCATGTCGCACACCGTCTACAAATTCACCTTTATACACTATATTGCCGTCTACATATAAACTACCAACACCGGTCATTTCATTATCACGAAAGGCACCGTCATATTGTAAAGTACCGTCAACTGTATAAAACTGTCCCGTGCCGTGACGTTTACTATCAAAAAAATAACCGTCATATTTTATCGTATTCGGTAATGCGTCATGTACGTCATAGTATTCGATGGCTTTTCCTGATAGTTCCTGCCATAAAAACTCACCTTCATATTGCACTGCCCCTGATGGGTAATACTGTACACCTTGCCCCTTCTTCATCCCTTGCAAAAACGCACCTCGGTAATACGGACGGTCTACGTACCCATATTGTTGTCGCACAATCATATGCTCCGCTAAAAAATCATGCGGATAATACAACACACCTTCACCACTATATTGGTCGTTTACAAATTGTCCCTCATATTGCACCGACCCATCTGCAAAGTACGTTCGACCAAAGCCTTGCTTTTTCCCTTTCACAAATGTTCCTTTAAACTGTAGCTTGCCATCCACATACATTTCTCCGTCGCCGTGTTTAGCATGCTCTAACCATTGCCCGCTATACATCACATGTCCTTGTCGGTCATATACTGTACCAAAGCCGTCATAAATATCATGCCCAAATGTATTTTTTTTCGTATTCCCTTCATACATAACTTGCCCATTTTCATAATAAATTGTTGTCGTCACTTTCGTTCACCTCTGCTCTATCGTACAAAATTTTCTGAAAGTTTACGATACTTTTAACAAAACTTTTCATTTCTTCGCGCAAAGAAGGACAACATAAAAAAACAATATCGAACGAAAATCAAAATATGATATGATAAACCGAGTTGTGTACAAAAGGAGTTTGAAAAATGAGGTATCAGCAACAATGGTTTCATAATATTCGCGGCGATATTTTAGCAGGGATGGTCGTCGCCTTAGCACTTATTCCCGAAGCAATTGCCTTTTCGATTTTAGCGGGCATTGACCCAATGGTTGGCTTATACGCTTCGTTTACAATTGCTATTATTTGCGCATTTTTCGGTGGCAGACCTGCGATGATTTCTGCTGCAACCGGTGCCATGGCACTTGTCATTGTGTCACTTGTCAAAGAACACGGTTTGCAGTACTTACTCGCAGCTACGATTTTGACTGGAATTATTCAAATTATTTTCGGCTATTTAAAAGTCGCGAAACTCATGCGCTTTATTCCGAATTCCGTCATGATTGGTTTCGTCAATTCACTGGCGATTTTAGTATTTATGGCGCAATTACCACACTTTATCAATGTAACATGGATATCTTATGTATTTGCCGGTGCAACAATCGCACTGATTTACATCATCCCTAAATTGATTAAAGGTATTCCAGCACCACTTATTACGGTTGTGCTTTTAACGCCACTTGCAATATATTTAAGCGTAGATATGAAAAATGTAGGCGACCTTGGTACAATTTCACAAAGTTTGCCAACATTCTTTATTCCAGATGTACCATTTAACTTTGAAACATTGCAAATCATTTTGCCATATGCACTTGCATTAGCAGTAGTCGGTTTAATGGAGTCACTTTTAACAGCATCCATTTTAGACGATATGACGGACACACCTTCCGACAAAAATAAAGAAGCGCGCGGGCAAGGTATCGCTAACTTTGTCAACGGCTTCTTCGGTGGGATGGCGGGCTGTGCCATGATTGGTCAATCGGTGATTAATGTTCGGTCAGGTGGACGTGGTCGTTTATCGACATTCGTTTCCGGTGCGTTTTTAATGTTTTTAATCCTCGTTTTAGGGGATTATGTTGTGTCCATTCCAATGCCTGTATTAGCTGGAATTATGGTAACGGTATGTATCGCACAGTTTGACTGGTCATCCTTCCACTATATCCGTACAGCGCCTCGTGCAGATGTGATCGTCATGCTCGCAACTGTTGCGTTAGTTGTGTGGACACATAACTTAGCAATTGGTGTTATCGGTGGTGTATTTATTAGTGCGATGTTCTTTGCAGCCAAAATTTCGAAGTTGCGTATTGAACGTATTTCGACAAAAGTTATCGTTCACGGACAGCTATTTTTCGCTTCCACAGAACAGCTTGTGAAGGCGATTGACGCAATGGAATTCCACGATACGAATGTCACGCTTGATTTTTCAAATAGTCAGCTATGGGATGATTCTGCCGTTGCTTGTGTGATGCGTATTGAAGAAATGCTAAAAAAAAGCAACTGTACACTTACAGTCATTGGTGTGAATGCTAGCGGAAAAGAATTACTGGCTAAATATCACCTATAAACACCAAAAAATGCGGTGCCACGTGATGGGCATCGCATTTTTATTGTTCGATTAATTGTTGTAAATCTTTCGCCATTTGCTCAATAGGCACAGCGTTATCATCTTCGGCATAGCCTGTGTAATTTTTAACAGCAATGCCATCCTCATTGACTAAATAAAACGTAATGCCATGAATCACTTGGTCTGATGTTGGGTCATCTTGCACTAATGTTTTAAATGAATTTCTCGCAAACTGTGTAATAAACGTTTGGTCATAGCCCGTTAAAAGTTGCCATTTTGATTCATCTGCTGGCTCATAAAACGATAAATATTCGGTTAATTTTTGTGGTGTATCGACATCTGGATCTACAGAGAACCCAACAATATGATAGTCTTCCACCCCTAATGTTGCAAGCTCCTGTTGAATTTGCGTCATATTAAATGTCATCGGTGAACATACAGTAACACAGCTTGTAAACATAAACATCGCTAAATACGGTTTACCAGCGAATGTCTCATTCGTTACGGTCTCACCTCGGTGATTGGTCATCGTAAACGATTCGACTTCCCAGTTCGTATCCGCTTTAAATTGATAACTGCTACAACCACTTAGCAGTAATACACAAAGGAAAACTGCGATTACTTGCTTTTGCATTTCCTATCACCCCTTACATCTATCTTATCGTACGCACGATAAAGCGACAAGCTCTCAAAGTCTCACAATTTTGTGAAAAATCGTTCATTTAATCGTTGAGAGCAACTGAATCATTGCATCGAGCTTCGTTTCAATGCGATGTAATAAATAAAAAGCAATCGCTACTGGAAAACCAACCGTTGAAATAAACTCCATCCATGGTTCCATGTCAACACCTCCCCCATACATATAAAAAGACTTGCCTTTAGTTCCCTAAAGACAAGCCCTGTTTATTACGCAATCACTGGTGTGACAATGCGCTCGACATAACGCGCACCTTTAATGCTTTGTAGTGCCTGCCCTTCTTGTTCAATAATCGATGCCGTAATCATCGTCTGCATCGCCGCTTCAATTGTAGCAGCAGTCAAATTTGCCTGTGGTGCATCGACCGTATACGTTTTTGTTTTATCGCCTGTCATTGTAAATAGCAACTCTAACACTTTCGTCATAACCGTGTCACCTCCTCTATTTTCGATCTGTCACGTTACACTGGTTGCACTGCATATTGTGGAACAATTTGTACGTCCACTAATGGATGTGCACTTAATGAGCTAAACGCCGCGGCAAATTGATACAATTGCTCCGATGTTGCGTTTTCACGAACATGTGTAAAGCTTTTTGTGCTAAATACAACTGCACCGCCTTCGTTAATCCCTTCATCCAACGTCAGACGTAACGTTGCTTTTTCAAATACTTTCGTCGCCATATTGCTCACCTCCTTTTCGCGCTTATATAACAAATTCCGTCGAAAAAGAGGACATTTTGTTTTGTTTTTTTGCAACATTAGTCGGTATAATAGAGAAAAGGAGGCGAGATGCATGAGTGGCATGTTTTCTACATTTATTGTTGGATGGATTATCATCATGGTTGTATTAATGGCAATTGGTGGTTTTTTTATGTTCCGCAAATTTTTAAAACAGCTGCCAAAGCAAGACGGGAAATCGGAGCTTGATTGGCAAAACTATTATTTACATAAAACACTCCACCTGTGGCAAGACGAACATAAAGCATTACTGAATGAATTAACTGCACCCGTTCCCGAGCTGTTTCGCCCCGTTGCAAAAGAAAAAATTGGTGGTATGATTGGCAAATTAGCAGTAGAAGAACGGGCAAAAACATTAACGCTCGACTTAATTATTCGCGGTTATATTATGGCTTCACCAAAACGGGACCATAAATTTTTACGTAAAAAATTGCATGAAATGGATATCGACCTCTCTCCATATGAACATTTATTACAAGACAACACAAAACAGGCAGTGTCTGAATAAATAAGACACTGCCTGTTTTTATGATGGCCATAAAGGCACAATTATATACACATACATACACCATAATAAAAATAAAATGGCCGCAATGCGGATAATTCCAACAAAGCATCCCGCTAACTGAAATGATAACCAAATAAGCGCTGCGATAATGACGATAAATATAACAAGTTCGATAACAATCACCTCACTCCTATATATACGTTGTATCATTAAAAAGGTTGCAACTATGCTGAAACTGTAACGCTTTTAACCCCTATAAAAGAAGCACCATCTGAAAACACGTTTGTTTCAGATGGTGCTTCTTTTATGTTTGTGCATCGCTATCATTTCACATGGCATCGATGCGTGTCATTCACATATTTAATGTCGCTTTTAGTTTCTGATACTTAATGAGCATCGCTACTCGCCAGCAAATAATCATTGAAAAGGCTAATAAGAAGAACATACCTGCAAGTTCTCCAATATCGAGCGTATCTTGTAGTACAAGCTTCATCACAATACGCACGGCCAATAATCCAAATAAAATAATGATAAATGCCTTTGATTTCTTCAAGAAAATTTGTTGCGCGCGCACTTCGAATTGCGTTTTCCAAATAAGAAAAATGGAAAATACTGCGCCTAATAAAAATACTTCAAGTATTTGCATCGGTGCGATTCGAAATGGTTCAAAAATGAACATCAATGCACCTGTTGACATTGCAAATGGTGGAATAATAATTCGCTTTGCATTAATTGGTCGTAAATGCGCACGCATACGCATAACGGTTACACCGATACCCATACAGAGCGCCAACACTGTTGAACCAATCAATAAATAATGTGAAGGGATTGCCTCTAACATTTTCGTCCCTCCTTCGTTCACTTACGTTCCGATTTTTACATCGTTAGCACTTGGTCTAACACTTCTTTTAAACGACTCGGCTCAAACGGCTTTGTAATAAATTCTTTTGCACCGCTTTGTAAAGCACGCTTCATAAGCTTATGTTGGCCGAGTGCGGTGACCATCACAACTTTTGCATGTGGGTCTTGCTGCACAATTTGCTCAAGTGCATCGACGCCATTCATAATCGGCATCGTTACATCCATTGTGACGATATCTGGTTGGTATTGCTTATATTTTTCAATTGCTTCTTTACCATTTGATGCTTGTCCAACAATCTCATAGCCCCATTTTGTTAACATATCACTTAATGCTACACGCATAAATAATGCATCATCGACGACTAACACTTTTGGCATATTAACGCCACCTCTTCCCCACTCTTTATCTTTATCTTATTTTAGCAGACTAAAAACCAGTAAATCCACCAAAAATAGGAGAAAGGATGCGGATGATAAAAGTCATACCGTCGAAGAACAATAATATACCGACCGCAATCATAATGTAACCGCCAGCTTTAACGATTATTTGACTATGCTTGCGTATCCATCCAAGACGCGCGATAAAAAATGAGAGTACGAAAAACGGAATCGCAAATCCTAAAAAGTATGCAAGCATATACGACATAGCTGCATCTGGATTTGTGCCACCTAACGCAATAATTGCCATTAAAATTGGACCTGTGCACGGTGTCCAACCAGCCGCAAATGCAAGCCCGATAATAGCACTCCCAATATAACCTGATGGACGATTCGTAAAATGCACTTTACGGTCCTTCATTAACCAATCAATTTGTAGCCAACCTACTATCATTGTACCAAATAATACGATTAAAATAGCGCCAATTTGTCGCAATAAGTCTTGATATGTCACAAAAAAATCACGTGCGAGCGAGGTGCTAAAACCAATCGCAATGAAAATGATTGAAAAGCCGATTAAAAAACTTAATGTATGTAAAATCGCTCGCTTTTGCATCATCCCCCGTTCATTTTTTAACGCATCGACACTCATCCCCGTAATATACGATAAAAATGCGGGATAGAGTGGCAATGTACACGGCGAAATAAAACTTAAAAACCCTGCACCAAATGCTAAAAAAATATTCACATCTGCCACTTCATCGTCAACTCCTATCTGCTTCTTCCATCCTACCAAAAGTCATAAGAAATTACGCTTGTTTGCTCTCTTAATTTTTTCATTTACGCTTATGATGCAACTTTATTCATCCGACGATGTTGTCGATAGGTCGCCACTGAAAAAATAAACAATGACAACCAAATAAAGCTAAAGCCAATGATATCTGCTTGTGAAAATGTTTCGCCGTATAAAAACAGACCGAATAGTAACGTCATTGTTGGCGTCATATACTGTAAAAACCCAAGAACATATAACGGTAAGTTTTTTGCAGCCACCGCAAAACAAACAAGCGGAATAATCGTTACAAGTCCTGACACGATTAATAATACGTCAGTTGTCCAATGAATGTGTAAAAATGCAGCCTGTCCTTGTTGCCATTGGTACACCATATACCCTAGTGCAATTGGCAAGATAAGCAGCGTTTCAAGGGCAACAGAATGTAACGCCTCTAGCTGGACTTGCTTTTTCATAACCCCATATAACGCAAATGACACAGCTAATGTTAACGCAATAAACGGTATTTCACCGTAGCTCACAATCATAATCGCTACACCTATGGCCGCAATTGTAATGGCAATTTTCTGCCCACGTAGTAATGTCTCTTTATAAATAATAACGCCAAACACAATCGATAATAACGGATTAATATAATAGCCTAAACTTGTATCAATAACATGATGGTTGGCAACCGCCCAAATATACATGAACCAATTCACCGAAATACATACCGAGGCAAAAAATAAAATGATGGCTTTTTTCGGAGATTCAATGAGTTGTCGCACAACGTCGGTAAAACGATGCCACTTGTTTAATACAATCATCGCTACAACACTAAAAACAAAAGACCAAACAATACGATTGGCCAAAATATCAAAGCTATTCACATGTGCAAGCAATGTCCAAAAGAGTGGAAATAGCCCCCACATGACATATGTAGCGATGCCATTTGTAAAACCTAATTTTGCATTCACACGAACATTCCTTTCCATCATTTTTCCTTGTTCAATTATAGTCCTTCTTTTAATAAACAACAATGAGCCAACACAAATAGCCAAATGGAGTTTCTTCCTATTATATAGAGACTTGCTCATTTCTTCACAAGCGAAATTATATTTGTTGTATAACAATACGCAGATGCCTATTTTTGAAATAATGCACATTTCTAGCATATTTTCATTTAAAAGAGGGATATCGGCCAAAAACGCCACGTTGTGTGGCAAGACAGATGTGACAAACATCGTGTTTGCCTCCGTACCGCAGAAAAGCCTGCTCGAAAATTTACGACGACGAAAGCAGAAAAGTGTTAGGAGAAATGACCAGATTTCTCCTAACACTTTGTTTTGTCTCAGCCTCTTTTGGTTCCAATCTCTTTATATCCCCCACTACGCGCTATAAACCGTAGTAAGTTGTCATTTATAGTTACTGATTCATTTATTGTGATGTATCACGTCGCTCAAAAAATAATTCATAACAAGCAGGTACGACAAATGCTAAACTTAGCGCACAAATAATATTCATCATTACGAGCTGTTTTGAATAGACGGTATTTATAATAAAATAATCTTTTATAAAACAAAGCATCAATAGAATCATTGCATGGTCAATATACGTAATGATTTTCTGTTGCATAATTTCTCCCCCACATAACATAGTGCTGTTAGTAACAGCATACGGCAAAACAAATAGAAATACAAATTAATCTAAAAATATTTACTTTTCTGACTTCTTATATTAAAGTATTATATATTATAGAAAGGAGCGTGGTTTTCATGCAACAACTGACAACTCGATTAGAAGATAAACGCATAAAGCTGCTTATTTTATATGCTTGCTTTAGCTTATTCATTATCGCAACCACGTTACCGATAACGATTTTACTGCTACCATTTATTGCTTACACATGTAAGCGGCTTTATATACAGCTCCAACAACAATCACTCGATCTATTTACGGTTACATTTGAGCTAGGTGGTATTTTAAGCACAACAGCTATTTTTATTACGCTACATACTGTACTCTACTAACTTACGTTGGAAAGTTTCCAACGTAAGTTTTTTTGTTATACTGAATTATGTAAAACATTCAAAATAAAGAAAGTAGGGATTGTATGGGTTTATTACAAGTTGGAAAAGATGCAGCTGCTGGTGTGCTTGAAGACCAATGGCGTGATTACTTTTATGTGGACGCGTTGCCAGCTGATATTTTAATGGTAAAGGCAAATCGCCGAACAGGAAAACGCTCGAATAATAAAGGTAATGACAATATTATTTCTGACGGTTCGATTATCGCCATTAATGAAGGACAATGTATGATCATTGTCGAACAAGGGCGTATTGTAGACTTTAGTGCAGAGCCTGGTGAATATGTATACGATTTTTCTACAGAGCCGAGTATTTTCACTGGTAGTTTGAAAAACTCGATTATCGAAAGCTTTAAACAATTTGGCAAACGCTTCGTTTTTGGTGGTGAACCTCCGAAAGACCAGCGCCTCTATTTCGTGAATATTAAAGAAATTCCAGGCAATAAATACGGTACACCTGCACCCGTACCATTCCGTGTAGTGGACCGCAATATCGGTCTTGATATCGATATTGCCATTCGTTGCCACGGTGAGTATTCCTATACAATTGTCGACCCGATTTTATTTTATAAAAACGTTGCTGGAAATGTACCAGATACATTTAACCGCGCGCAAATTGATAGCCAGCTAAAATCAGAGCTGATGACGGCACTTCAGCCGGCATTTGCACAAATTTCTGCACAAGGTGTGCGTTATAGTGAAGTACCTGCACATACAACACAGCTTGCACAAGCATTAAACGAAGTGCTATCGGCTTCATGGACAAAAAAACGCGGTATCGCTGTATTTACATTTGGGATTAGCACATTAAAAGCATCTGAAGAAGATGAAGCAATGATTAAGCAATTACAAAAAAATGCGGTATTCCGCAATGCAGATATGGCAGCTGCCAATTTAGCAGGCGCCCAAGCTGATGCGATGATTAATGCGTCTAAAAATGAAAACGGTGCGCTCGGTGGCTTTATGGGCATGAATATGGCGCAAAATGCAGGTGGCATTAATGCGAATGATTTATACGCGACAAGCCAACAACAAAAAGCACAACAACCTGCCCCACCGCCACCTGTGTCGGCAACTGGGGCTGTTTGGACATGTACATGTGGTGCCGCCAATAGCGGTAAATTTTGTTCTGAATGTGGTGCAAAACAGCCGAGTGCAGAAGCTGACCACTGGACATGCTCATGTGGCACACAAAATAAAGGCAAATTTTGTTCAAACTGCGGTACACAAAAACCTGCTGCCCTTCCTACTTACGCTTGCAATAACTGTGGTTGCATGCCAGCAGACCCGACAAATCCGCCAAAGTTTTGCCCTGAGTGTGGCGATGTATTTGATGACGCAGACAAACAATAAAGAGGTGTTTGCATGACACGTGATATTGAAACAAATGAAGTAACGGTTGAATTTGATACGGAATGTCCGAGCTGTGCTGCATCGATTGCATTTGACCCCGCAAGTGGATTGCTAGAATGTCCCTATTGTGGCTACCGCGCGGAAATTCCGATTCCTGAACAACAGCAAGATACGATTGCACGTGAAATTAATTTCCACGATGCACAAGCACGCGGTAATTTTGACTGGGGCGTTGAAAAAAAGCGTATTATTTGTGAAGCATGTGCAGCAGAAACGATTTACGATGCCCTGCAAGTAGCTGACACTTGTCCCTATTGTGGCTCACATCAAGTCATGGAAGCCAGCGCGTCCGATACCCTCGCACCAAATGGCGTTATCCCGTTTGCTGTCACAAAACAGCAAGCTGGTGAAGCGTTTCATCAATGGATTAAAGGACGTATTTTCACGCCGTCAAAAGCGAAAAAAAGTGCGAAACCGGATGCGTTTCAAGGTGTGTATATGCCGTTTTGGACATTTGATACAAACACAATGAGCCATTATTCTGCACGCTACGGCATCAATCACTACTATACGGACCGTGAAGGCAAAACACAGGTCGAAACAAAGTGGTATAGAACGAGTGGCATTTACCAACAGCACTATGACGATTATTTAGTATCGGCGACGAATCGTTATGACCGCGATATGCTCGCTAAAATTCAGCCATTTGATTCGAATAATGCAAAAGGCTATAAACCCGAATATGTCGCTGGCTTTTTAGCAGAGCGCTATAGCATCGGTTTAGATGATGGCTGGCGTATAGCACAGCAGGGGATTCATGGTGATTTGGATAGTCAAATTCGCCAAGAAATTCGCATGCGTCATCGTGCAGACCATGTGCAAAGCTTACAATTTTCGACAACTCATGACGATATTACGTTTAAATATGTGATGCTGCCGATTTGGCTTTCGTCGTTCCAATATAAACAAAAGTTGTATCGTTTTATGGTGAACGGACAAACAGGAAAAGTCGGCGGGGACGCACCAATTTCTCCGCTGCGTGTTGCTATTGCCATTATGCTCACGATGCTCGTTATCGGCATTTTTTATGTGTTATTTGGCGAAAGCAGTTATTATTAGTAAAAAGATGTTTAGCCTTCTAAGAGATGGGAATACATTAATTGTAGAAAACAATTCATTGAAGAGGTGTCCTTTATGACAATTGAAAAACAATTAAACGAATTAGTAGCATCTTGGTCAATTCTGTATACGAAACTGCATAACTATCATTGGTATGTATCTGGACCAACATTCTTTACATTACATGCGAAGTTCGAAGAGTTATATACAGAAGCGGCTCTTCACTTAGATGAGTTAGCAGAACGTATTTTATCACGCGGCGAAAAACCAGTCGCTACATTAAAAGAGCAATTAAAAGTATCATTAGTCGACGAAGCAAAGGGGACAGAAAATGCTTCGCAAATGGTGCAACAAATCGTCAAAGACTTTACAACCGTTAAAGAAGCATCGAAACAAGTAATGGATGCCGCAAGTGAAGAAGGCGATGACCGCACAGAAGATTTATTAAACGGTATTATCCAATCACTCGAAAAACATGCATGGATGTTAAATGCCTTCTTAGGTGACAATCCGAAAGAATAATAAAAAGGTTGAACGGGCGCATCACACTTCCCCGTTCAACCTTTTTTTATAATTGCGTACGTAAATGACCTAACAATACATTATCGCTGTGTACTGTAAAACGTGCCTCATTTACTTGTAATTGATGGTCGCTACCAACGATAATGCGCTGTGGCACAACTGAAGCGGCTGTATACACATCAATCGTATAATCAACGAGTGGTGCTTGCTGTGATGGATACAGCTCCATCGAAAAGGATGCCTGCATAATTTCATCAATTTGAACACGATCACGAATTGTGTAGACTACGCCGCTACCATCTGTAATGACTAACTTTTCAATATGTGCCTCACCGATGATGTCTTTTAGAACATCGCCAAATAGTTCAATCTCATCTAACGACTGTACACCTTTCCATGCGACAACACCAAGTACGCCTAATACTGTCGTCAACCCTACAATTAGTCTTTTCCTCACGCCATCACCCTTTCTACGCTTCTTCTTATTGTACTAAAAAAGCGAAACGACGAGAAGTAATTGCAAATGTGAATTGTCCGAACATGAAAAATAAGCATCTCTGGAAGTGACAATGTAGAAGTACTTATTTCGGATATAATTTCGGTGGATCTAAAAATTAAATGTAGAGATTTTCTAATTTGGATACATCGTCGTACAAGGAACAGCGGACTTCTAACGGAATAATACGAGCGCGAGATTACAGGAGAAACATCTACTTTGCCTCCGTACCGCAACAATTGCCTGCTCGAGCGTGTGTGATAACGAAAACAAAAAAGTGTTACGAGAACTATCGACATCTCTCGTAACACTTTGTTTTGTCTCAGTCTGTTCTTTCTTCTATCCTTTATTGGATTTAAGAAATCATTGTTTCGTATCCCTATACAAATGCATTATTTTTTCTTCGTCAGTTTATAAGCAATTGCGACAACGATAAACCAAATCGGTGTGCACAGTAATGCCATACGTGTATCTTCTGACACTGCCATAATTACGAGTAAAAATGCAAAGAACGCTAAAATCACATAGTTAATCGCTGGTGTTAACGGTGCACGGAATGATGATGCCGCATGCTGCTCTGGATGACGACGCTTATAAATAATATGTGAAATTAAAATCATGCTCCACACCCAAATAAAGCAAATTGCGGAAACCGTCGTTACTAAGTTAAACGCTGTCTCGGGTAATAACTTTGCTAATAATGCCCCAAGCGCTGCTACAATTGTTGATGTAATGAGTGCATTTTGTGGCACTGCACGGCGATTTAATTTCGCGAACATTTTTGGTGCATTGGCATTTTTCCCTAAGTTGTATAACATACGGCTTGTTGAAAATAGCCCTGAGTTTCCTGCTGACGCTGCCGATGTTAACACAACAAAATTAATTAAACCTGCTGCTACCGGAATACCGACTAATGTGAATACTTGTACGAACGGACTTGATGCAGCTGAAATATTTGTCCACGGTGTAATCGATAAAATCACGATTAATGCACCGACATAAAATAATAAAATACGCATTGGGATTTTATTAATCGCCGATGGAATATTTTTTTTCGGGTCTGCGGTTTCAGACGCCGTTACCCCAACAAGCTCGACCCCAACAAACGCAAACACCACCATTTGGAATGCTAGTAAGAAGCCTGATAAGCCATTTGCGAAGAAGCCTCCATGCGCCCATAAATTTGTCACACTTGCTGTACCATGCTCTGTTTCAAAGCCAATCACAAGCATCACAATACCGACAATAATTAAGCCGATAATTGTCACAATTTTAATCAATGCGAACCAAAACTCAAGTTCACCAAATAATTTTACCGTTAATAAATTGAGTGCTAGTAAAATGACTACAGCGATTAACGCTGGAATCCATTGTGGTATATCAAACCAGTAGTTTACATATAACCCGACCGCAATAATATCTGCCATCGCCACCATAATCCAACAGAACCAATACGTCCAGCCAGTAATATAGCCTGCCCATGAGCCGACATAATGCGTTGTGAAATCGGTGAAGCTTTCAAAGCCTGCATCCGTTAATAATAATTCACCGAGTGCGCGCATCACAAAAAACAATGCTGTCCCGACAATTAAATACGCTAAAATAATTGATGGACCTGCTAATTCTATCGCTTTTCCCGCGCCTAAAAATAAGCCTGTTCCAATCGTTCCGCCAATCGCAATCAATTGGACGTGGCGATTTTTTAAATCCCGTTGTAATTCTTGTTGTTCATGTTGTGCCAAACGAAACCCTCCAAATTCTTCACTTACACTGCTGATGGCACAAAAAAGAGGTTAGGAATATGCTTCCCAACCTCAAACAAAACAAAAGATATATGCTTCCTTCACTATGCTTCCATAATAAAAAAACCAAAAATGAATAACAAAAAATGTTTTCCAAAATACCTTTCTGTCCGCTTTGCCTGAGATGGTTAACCCTTCGGCGGTATAATTACTTATACTCTCTCCAGAAAATGCTCGAGCTATTAAACGACCTAATAGCTGTCAACGCCTTTATAAAATTCATCGTGCAATGTAGTAATGTGTTTACTATAACAAGTTTTTGCGCTTTATGCCAACATAATTTTCATTACTTTAACGCCCTAAAGCAAAAATACTAATATTATAGCGAGCTATCTATCTATTGTCGAAAAATTACCACTAAAAATTTTTTTGAGAGAATAAAAATATCCTCTACGACAATATTATATCGTAAAAGATATTTTCACATTAGCGACGCTCGATAAATCGCTGCATATTCGATTCATGAATCAGCATTGTACGCGCTACATCATAATCGGAAAACACTTCATAACGCCCAGCATTATTCATTGTATTCGTTACGAGTGTAAGCGGACGATTATTCGTGTAATAGTGGGTACGTGAATTTGTACCTGTAAAATGAATATTGATGTAATTGAGGTTATTCCATACGCGCGCCAATTCATAATGATTGCGCTCTTTGCCACCAAGCTGTTCATCAATTAGCCCATAATGATGCGCAATCCCCGCTCCCCAATGTGGGTCTGTTGCATAACGTGTGTTTAAGCCTTATGCTTTATTGCCGATGACAAAGCCATTTGCATAGTCCTCACCGAGCTGACCATATTGTACATTTAACCATTTTGCCATCGCTTCTGTATTCGCTGCAATACTGTCGTGTTTCGCCGCTTCCATATGTTCTGGTGACTGACATGTCATGCCATCGACTACTTTATAGCTATATATATTGTTCGCTTCTGTCGCCCAACAGCTTGTACCCGCTGCACTTTCATGAAGCGCAAACGCTAATAAAAAGGTCGCATTAATATTGTATTGCTGCTGTGTGTCGATTAAAATACGCGCAAAATCTTCTTTATGAATGACAGAATTTGCTGGTACATATTGTTCAATATAGTGTCGGAGCTCTTGTTCACGATAAGCACTCGGTGTACGTAGCGATACATTTTGGAAATAACGATAGCTCGTGACAATTGCTGGACCATTTGGTGTTTCAGACAATGTAATACCGCCGTCTGTACTGTAATATTTCTGTCCGTCGGTTAGCTTCTGCTCCATATTCGGTGTTACTGCTCCGTATGAAGACAACTTTTTATACGTCGTTCCGTTCCAAATATGGCGGTATAATGTACGTTGCTCTACCGTATAATATGTTGTGACATTATTACCTAACTCGACAACTTCCGCATCGTTTTTTGACACGTGCATCAGTTGCCCATCAATGTTTACCGCGTAATACAATGCACTTTCTCCGACGTATGGATAATAATATCCCTGCGCCATCGAAGAATAATTACGCTTCATTAAGTATGTCGGTGTATCACCTACATGCCCAACACTACAAATATGTAAATTACTACCACCTGGATTTTTGAAATGAACGGCTTTTGTCGTATGTAGTTCCACTTCTTCATGCCAACGATATGCACAAGAATTATCTGTCTCAAACGTTTCTCTATAGGTCGGTGCAATCTCGCCGTCCTGACTTTGAATACCATCCACATAAATTGTATAGTTCTTTCCACTATATACACCGTTAAGACGAACATTTAATGTCGTATCATTGACGCGTTCAATAGATACTGCTACCGTTTTATCCGTTTTACATGACGTAAACTGATCGACTACATCATCATTTATCATACATACAAATTGTGCATAAAAATCGGACACTGCTTCTTTATCATCCTTTATCGACGCGTCTATATAAAGTGGCTTGGTAAACGTAATTTCCCACGATTTATCGAGTTCGACCCCTTGATTATTAGCAGCATACGCTACTTCTAAGCCAACACTCAGTACGATAATACTGATTATCATACTATATATCCATTTCATCAATGTTCCCCCTTTTTGTACGTTTCTCATTCCATCATAACAAAAAACTTGCACGAGAAATTATTCCCGCGCAAGTTTTCTATGCGTGCTGTTCGTTTGTTTGCACGGCTTTGTCATCAAATATTACTCGACCAGGCTTTACAATAAAGACGCTCATCGCCATCGCGACTAAAAATAACGCTAAAATTGCGTACATAACATAATCATATGAACCTGTTTTTTCTAAAATAATTGCACTTAGCTGGTTGCCTGATAAGCCGGCAAATGCCCACGCTGATAATGCTAAACCGTGAATTGTCGAAATGCTATTAATGCCAAAACGGTCTGCTAGTAATGTCGGTAAATTTGAGAAGCCCCCGCCATACCCTGCATTAATGACACATAATAAGACAACGACTAATAACACAGAGCCAGCATCAATGCCGTCAAAGACAATCATTGCCCCAATCGAAATCAGTGCTGAACCGAAAATAACTTTGTAAATCGTGTTGCGATCACGTAAACGGTCCGCCCACGCTGAGAAGAATAAGCGACCACCTGCATTAAACACCGCAGTCATTGCACTCATAAAGCCAATTGCCGTAAAACCAACTGCTGCAAGCATTGATTTTTCTTGTGAAATGAGTGCTAACCCACACGTAATATTAATGTAGAACATAATCCAAATACCGATAAATGTTTTGTTCGTTAATACCTTTTTGTAGCTAAACGCTTTTGCTGCTGACGCAGATTCAACATGCCCTTCTGGTTTACGAATTAACGCAAAACCAATCAGCATACAAATTAAATAAACTGCCGCTAATATGTAAAACATCATATAGACATTCGATGGTGTAACGAGTACACCGTCTGCATTTGCTGGTCCTAATAAGTTTTCCATTAATGGTGACGCAATTACTTTTGCTAGACCGAAGCCTGCAACCGCAATCCCCGTTGCTAATCCTTTACGCTCTTTAAACCAAAGCATTAAGTTTTTCACCGGTGTTAAATAACCGATACCTAGCCCAATCCCCATAATGACACCATAACAAATATAAATACCAATTAATGATTTTTGATAAATAAAGAAGCCTGTTCCTAACATACCAACTGTGAAAAATAATGCCGATAAAATTGCGGAACGTTTAATATCTTTTTCAACGAAGCGACCACCAAATGCCGCTGACATCCCTAACACAAAAATAGCTAGGCTGAATGCCCATTCGACTTGCCCTAGTGGTTTATCAATGTAGTGCGCAATATCTGCCTTGAATAATGACCAGCAGTATACTGTCCCGATACTACAGTGGATTAATAATGCAGGCAATACTGCGCGCATCCACTTATTGTCTATCTTACTCATGAAACGCCTCTTCCTTGCTTCCCAGATTCGCTGTAGAAGCTTGTATTTTGATTGTGTACTAAAACACAATAATGTCATTATAGAACAGTAAAGCATAAAGATAAATCGTGTTTAGCTCATTTTTTCATGTAATTAAGGCATTTTTCGCTAAAAACACAAATAATTCACGAACATTAAAAAAAAAAAACGCTTTTATACGTCAATAAAACAACAAAAACCGAACATTAAAGGTCTGACAACCCTATGAATGTACGGCTTACATCATGGCATAAACGAGAGAACGCATTACTTCCGCTCAAAATGCGTTCATGCGTCCGCTATGTAGCGTCGCACTAAAAGCAAAAAAGCGGTAAGAGAATAACAAAATCTCTCCTACCGCTTCGTAAATATACGAGCCATTTTACATGTACAAATCACTCTTGCTGTTCAATGAGTGCGCGCTCCCCATTTTGTAATTCGTACATATTGTAATATACACCTCGCTGTTGTAATAACTGTTGATGTGTGCCGCGCTCAACGATTTCGCCTTGATGCAACACTAAAATGAGCGCGGCATCTTGAATCGTTGATAAGCGATGTGCAATCGCAATGGTTGTACGACCTTTTCGCATGTTTTCAAGCGACTGCTGAATAGCGACTTCTGTTTCGGTATCAATCGAGGCTGTCGCTTCATCAAGCACTAAAATTTTCGGCTGAGTCGCCATCGTTCGCGCAAATGCAATCAACTGACGTTGGCCGCTTGAAAATGTACTACCACGCTCAGTCACAAAAGCATCATACCCATCTTCTAGTTGTAAAATAAATGGATGTGCTTCCACAAACTTTGCTGCCTCAACAATATCTTCATCGGTAATGGTGTCATCAAACAAACGAATATTCGAACGAATCGAACCGTAAAATAAAAATGGGTCCTGCAGCACAAGCCCTATTTTTTGACGTAATTGCGCAGCATCAATGTCTTTTATCGATGTACCATCAATTGAAATATCGCCTTGTGAATATTCGTAAAAACGAAGCAATATATTAATGATCGATGATTTTCCTGAACCGGTATGCCCGACAAGCGCAACTGTTTGCCCTGGCTCTACTGTAAACGAAATATTTTTTAGCACTGGTTCTTTCCCATCATAGCTAAACGTCACATCGTTAAATACAATACGTCCGTCTGTAATCGGTGCATGCCCTCGCTGTGTTGGCGCTTCCTCAGTATGGTCCATCACATGGAAAACACGTGATGCCGCGACAATGGCTTGTTGATAAAAGGCCATTTGCTCCATCATTTGATTAATCGGCTCAAAGAAGCGGTTAATATATGTGATAAACGCATACAAAACGCCAATCTCAACAGCCGTCGAGAACGATGTAAAACCGAAATAAAACAGCACAATAATAATCGCTGCAAAATACACTAAATCAATCATCGGACGCAGTAATAAGCTGTTCATTTTCGTGTTGCGCATCGATGCTTTATAATGCGCTTCATTGACCGCTTCAAACTCACGAATAAAGCGCTCCTCTTGACGAAATGCTTGCACAATATGCATACCTGACAATGTTTCTGAGAGCTTCGCATTCAAATCTGCGAGCTTTTCACGCATCCGCATGACAACGACCCCACTTAATTTACGATACATATATACAATAAAAAATAGCACCGGTAATACTAGTAATGTCCAAAATGCCAATGTCGGATTTAATGAAAACATCGCAATATACACCGCAATCATTAAAAAGAATGCCTGTATAAACGCCGTCAACACATTAACGAACATCTCTTTAATCGCCTCGGTATCATTCGTCACACGTGAGACAATTGAGCCTGTCGGTGTATCATCAAAATAGCGCATGCCGAGCGTTTGAATTTTTGTAAATACATCCACGCGCATTTGCTGAATAATACGTAGCGCAATTTTTTGAAATGTTAACACTTCCATATATTTCACAATCGACGAAATGATGTATACCGTTAAATAAATAGTGGCAAGCTCAATTAATTCGGGAGCAATAAATTGTTGCGGTACGACATAATCATCTAAAAACCGCTGAATTAACAGTGGCCCAATTACTTCACCCGCACTTGAAATCGCCAGTAAAACTAATGCAAACACCGTGACACCTTTATGATATTTTAAGTAGCTGAGCAGTCGTAGTAACACGCGACGTTGCTCTTTTTTTGTAAATGTCGTCACGCGCTGTCTCCCCCTTGCTCAACAATTTGTTCTAGCTGCTGCAAACGATACATTTCTGCATATACACCGTGCAATGCAAGCAATTGTGCATGCGTACCTTGCTCAACTACGCGCCCTTCATGTAAGACAAGTATATGGTGCGCATGTTGAATGGCACTTAAACGATGCGATGTAATAATCGTCGTCGCCTGTTGACGTACGGACTTTAATGCTTGTAAAATCGCCTCTTCTGTTTTTGCATCGACTGCTGATAAGGAATCATCTAATATCAGTAACTCTGGTGTCATAAGTAACGCGCGCGCAATCGAAATACGCTGACGTTGCCCACCTGATAAACTAACCCCACGTTCACCAACAAGGGTGTCATAACGCTGTGGCAAACGTAAAATATCCTCGTGAATATGTGCAAGTTGCGCCGCTTTATAGACATCATCTTGTGATGCTTGCGGATTTGCAAAGGCGATATTGTCATAAATGGACGCTGAAAATAAAAAATGCTCCTGTGGCACATAGCCAATACTTTCACGCAGCGCCTGTATCGTATACTGCTGGATAGACTTACCCCCAAATAAAATATCTCCGTCGTTCACATCGTATTCCCTTAATAGCAACTTTAAGAGCGCAGACTTCCCAGCACCGGTTTTACCGACAATGCCTAATGTTTGGCCCGCTTGAATCGTAAAGGAAATATCTCGCAAAACGGGCTTTGTCGCATTCGGGAATGTGAATGATGTTAACGCTACTGATAAATCGCCGCTCGGTTTTGTTGTAGAGGCATGTTGTGCATTGACAATATCAACAGGCTCCTCTAATAACGCTTCAATACGGTCATAGGACGCTGAGCCACGCTCGACAATATTAAACAGTAAGCCAAGTGCGAGCATTGGCCAAATAAGCATCCCTAAATAGGTCGTAAATGCAATTAAATCACCAACTGTAATTTGTTCTTCTGTAATAAGCTTTGCACCGTAACTTAAACTAATTAAATAGCTGAGTGCAATAACAATATTAATCGTCGGGTCAAATAACGCATCAATTTTAGCAACGCGAATATTTTCATGAACAACCGTTTCCGACTTCGCACGAAAATCGGCAATATCTTGTTGCTCCTGCCCAAATGTTTTAATCACCTTCATACCTGTAATACTTTCTTGCGTTTTATCATTAAGTGCTGAAAAGGCTTGCTGTGCTCCGCCAAAACGTTTATGTAAAAGCTTGCCGTAATACTGCGTTGACAAGGCAACAATCGGCATCGGAATTAGCGCAAGAAGCGTTAAACGCCAATCAATCGTTATTGCCATCATTAAAATAACGAGTGTACCGGAAAATAACGAATCCACAAGCGTCAAAACACCGCCGCCTGCTGTATTTTGTACGGCACTAATATCATTTGTGGCATGTGCCATTAAATCCCCGACACGCTTTTTTTGATAAAAGGTCGGATTCATTCGTGTGAAATGACGAAATAATTTTTCGCGTAATACTTGTGCTAAATAATTGGCAGAACCAAATACGAATAAACGCCAATAATAGCGTAGTATATAAACCACAATCGCTAAAACTGCTAACGCTCCGATATATTGCCATAGCATTGTGCGTGTTAATGTGTGCTCGGCGATTGCATCCGTTATCGCACCAATAATTTTTGGCGGTAATAGCATTAAGATCGTCACAAGCATCAGCATGAGCACCCCAAAGCTGTATTGCCATTTTCGCATCGCAAAAAACCATGCGAGCTTTTTAAAAACCCCCATCTCCTCACCTACTTTGCGCTTCATTACTATTAGTCTAGCAAATCTACTAGCAAAACAACACTACATTCGTCGTTCGAGTCTTTATTTCAGCGAAAAATGCAATTCTCCATAAAAAAGAGGCGTCCAACAAAACGCAGTTGGACACCTCTTTATGCCTTATTTATTTTGCAGTTTTTCGTATTCTAGTTGTAATTGCTCAATGCGCTTACGACCATCTTCACGGCTTTGGGCTGTTTGTGCTTGAATACGTTTTGTTTCTTCAATTCCTGACATAATTGTTTGCCACGTATTTTCAATCGTTTCAATTTTAATCGACGGGCTACCTGCCATCTCGGCAATACGTACCGAGTTTTGGCTAATATTTTCCGCATTACGTACAAGCATTTCGTTTGTACGGCGGTCAAGCTCTGACATCGAGTCTGCAATCAGCTTTTGACGTTTCATTTGCACTGCTTGAATTAACCCTTGTTTAAAAATAGGAATCGTCACAACGAACGCTGAGTTAATTTTGCTAATTAAATGGTTATTACTTTCTTGAATTAAACGAATTTGTGGGGCAGATTGGAATGATACTTGTTGTGCCATTTCTAAATCATAACGGCGCTGCTCTAGTAAACCACGTGCACGACGCACCGTTTCGTATTCCATAATTGCCATTTGATTGCCGTCTTGTGCACGTGCTTCTAATTGTGGCAGTTGCACATCAATTTCGTCTAGCTTCACATCTACCGCTGCAATGTATTTCGATAGCTCTTGGAAGTACGCTAAGTTTTGATTGTACATTTCTTCTAGCTCTAACGTACCTTTTTTCATTTCGACTTCGTATTTTTTTACTTCTTGATAAATGACATCAATTTCTTTATTCATCGTGTCGTATTTTGATAATACCGTTTCAAGCTTTTCTTTCCCTTTATTGAATAGACGTTTAATGAGCCCTGCTTTTTTCTCTTCTTCTTTAAAGTCTTCTGGGTCGAAACGGTCCATAATCGAGTTTAAATTATTGAGTAATACCGATGACTGCTCTAGCTTTGACGTACGCATTGACGCTAGCATGCGGTCTGAGAACTGTGAAATACCTGTTGCTGTTTCCTTCCCAAACTCAAGTACAGCAATTTGGTCTTTCGGGTCAATCTTCGTCGCAAGTTGCATCACTTCTGGCTTTGTACGTAACATTTCACGTTGCTTTAAAAGCTGTGATTTTTCCTCTGTTGTCGGTGTTAAAATTGTCGTTTGTGCTGGCACATGCGCCGGCTCTGGTTGTGGCGTTGGCTCTGGCTCCTTCGCAAACACATCTTCACTTAAAAATGGATTTTCATTATTATTTGACATCTATTATTCCCCCTAATTTAAAAATCGTTTAAACATTGTACGTATTTTTGTTTGTGTATCATTGAGTGACGGTTTTTGACGATGGGCTAAAATCGCTTCTAATGTTTCCGTGAAGCTCATTTCCTCTAGCCAATGTGTATCATAAAAGTCCGTTGACAGATAAGCTTCAATGTCACGCTGACCTGTTGGGTTAAATAATAAAATATCAAACCCTAGCATATTTAGTAATTTTAAAAGGACGGCATCTTCTCGTGTAAATGCCCCTTTTGCTTCTTCATAAAACACAACAACGGTCGGGCTTCTATATGCATAATCGAAGCGCTGGAACAACTGAATCGCTTCATCTGGAATCGCAAGTGCTTGCCCGAATAAATAATGCTCATACTGTGCTTGTGTTTCACTCGCTAAACGCTCAATCGGCGCTTCTTCAATCAGACGAATAATCGCGCTCGCTAACCCTTTTTGTAGCGCAATCGCTAAGCGCTTATACGGCCATACCGCAAGCTCCATCATTTTTTCCGGCTGTAGCTTCCCATTGACGCTTGCATCGCGGTAATGGAACTGCATATTCGCACGTTGACGTGTCACAGCTGGCAACTGATTAATCGTATAGGTCCACTCATCATCTACGAGTTGTTTTAGACGCGTCATATACTCTTCTTTATGACGTGACACACCAACAATTTTTGCAAATAGCGTTGGAATATATACATTCGTTTTATCCGCTTCAAATCCTTGTCGAATATGCGTATGTTCGCGCGCAAGTAAAAAGATTTCATCGTATGTTGTTTGCAAAATACGGTTTTGTGGTGCATAGTCACGGTACTTCCACGGATAATGTAACGAATGTTCGCCATAAATTGTTTCCTGCAATTCCTCAGATGCCTTTTGTGCAACAGTACGTAAGCGACGAGGTTTTTCAAATGGAAAATCAAAATATGGGATTTCTTCGTCTAGTCGGTGTACAGGTAATGACAAACGGTACGGAGCAAATATATCGTCGCCTGTTGGATGAATGACGACAACATCGCAGCCATACATATATAAAAAGTATAACCAATACACTTCTGTTTCTTTTGCATCGCCGTACCACAAAACACGCGGTACTTCATCGTTAAAGCGCCCTTCTGCAATCCAGCGTGGAAAATAATGCGCAGACCATTTCACTAAATCCATAAAAAAGCGATGTAAGTTTGGGGCTTGCAGTTTCGGATAGCGCTCCTCTAACATGGCTAACCAAAGTTTGAATGTTTCGCGGTACTGCTCATCGTATATCGTCCCTTTTAGCGGAAATAAATTCGCGCCATGGAAAAATGCCATCATACGGTTCGCAGACAACGGGGTTTCTTTATGAATTTGTAGTATTTTTTGTACTTCTGCTCGTGTTTCGGGCAAAATTTCTTTCGGCATACCTGTAAATAGCATGTCCCATTTATATAAAGGCTCGGAACCAATCATGTGTAAATAATCGCGGTAGTCATCGTGGTCTCGGTAACTGCCTAATACTTGTACGGCAATACGCTCATACGTATATGGGCTTTCTGCATACCCTGTGCGCTGTGATAATGGCTTTAAAATTTGTGCATCCCATAGTGCAAGTTGCTCAGAGTTATGAGGGTGAAATTTCATGCACGAAGCCCTCCTTTTATGCTTTCTCTCTCTTCATTGTTATACGTTTTTTTCAGTAAAAAGTTTCATCTACTCGTATTATCGCAAAGTTTTCAAAAAAATCAAAATGAAGTGCGGTCTTTTCCACTGAAATTTCGTACAGCTATAAAAAATAGGCTAAGACAAAACAAAAATAGTGTCTTGTCCCAGCCCCATTCAATTTATTGTATTTTTTCAACAACAAGCTGTCCTTGTTCATAACGTACGGTATATGTAACTTCACCAACATACGTTAATGTTTCCGTTGCCACATCAAACGTTACGTCTTCTGATGCTACGCCTTCAATCGACTCAAGTGGTGTTAATTTTCCGCCCATTAAATCATACACTTGCACCACTTTTTTTGCATCGTCCCCGGTGCCTTCTGTATAACCACCAGCCCATAAGCTGACAAACTCATCTTCATTAAATGTGCCGTAGTTATTATACGTATAGTTCGGGTCTTCTGAATACATTTCTGTCGCTAAATTCCATTTAACCTCTTCTTCTGTCTCTGCACGGCTAAATACTGACACATATGTATACGCTTTACCTTCTACTTCCGCTTCATAACTCGTCACAAACTCTGGAATATCATCTTTTGTAAAATCAACCGGCTGAATAAAGTGCGGTTCATTTTCTCCTATATATGTTTCATAGCCTTCTGACGCTTTAAATTCTGCCATATATTCATCAACAGGTAAAATTTCGATTTCTTCCTGTTCTTCTATTGCTTCCTCTTTATCACTACATGCGGCTAACACTAATACAGCTAGTGCAGTCGCTCCTAAAAAACGCTTACGCATATGTTAACTTCCTCCTAATACTACACTCTTCTTTGTTCAGTATAGCATACGATTTCTGGCGATAAAAAGGGTTTTCCCCCATCCACCTCGAATTCATGTTAAGAGAAAGGAGTTTCGTACATGCACCGTTATGAAAGCCGTATGCAAAGCGCGTTATTTATTCCAATAATCGTTATGTTGTCGACCTTGATGCGTGACCAACATATTCATCCACTGTTTTATAGTATCCCGATTATCCTTTCGCTAGCATGTTGTATTCGATTTTACTGTACTATACACGACGAGACGATTCACTATAGCGCCAAACTATTTACATTTACATTATTTCAAGCACATCTAACCCCACCAATGATTCACGCTGTCGAATTTCATCGCAGCAACTGGACCGATAGAAAAGCCATTATTCGTCGCCACGAAGGGATACGCATTGCGCTCACAAATTTTGCGCCGGATACTATTACGACCATACTGGAGCAATTTTGTTTGACGCATGACATCCCGATTAAAAAACATCGTGACTATATCATTTTAGAAAAGCGCGCCGCACGTAAATCAAAAAATACATAGGAAAAACACCATGCCCGTCTTGGCATGGTGTTTTATGTAACAGCCTGCTTTCTCCCTCTGTTTACTCACAAGCTGCGCTATTCAATTGTGCCTCACTGGACATCATTAATTGAGGATTGCTAATATTCAAATAACCAATTTTATAACAATGCCGGGCAACGTCAAACATTGTCCGGCAGCGTTTATTATGAAAGTAATGCCTTTGCCGCTTCAAGTTGGATTTTCACTTGTTCAAAACCAGTACCACCTAAAGAATTACGACGAGAAACTGCTGCAACTGGCGCTAATACATCATAAATGTCCGCTTCAATCAGTTCGCTTTCCTTCTTCATTTCTTCTAATGGTAAGTCTAATAAGTAAATGCCTTGTTGAATGCATGTAAATACTAATTTACCTGTTACTTCGTGCGCTTCGCGGAATGGCATTCCCTTCGTCGCTAAGTAATCAGCTAGTTCAGTTGCGTTTGAGAAGTCCGACTGTACAGCTTGTTCTAAACGTGCTGTATTAATCGTCATCGTACGCACCATACCTTCAAAGATTTTTAGAGAACCAAGTACTGTTTGAACTGTGTCAAACATACCCTCTTTATCCTCTTGCATATCTTTGTTATACGTAAGTGGTGTACCTTTTAGCACCGTTAATAAGCCCATTAAATTACCATACACGCGTCCAGATTTGCCGCGAATTAACTCCGCCATATCTGGATTTTTCTTTTGTGGCATAATCGATGAACCCGTTGAGAACGCGTCATCTAACTCGATGAATTTAAACTCATCTGTTGACCATAAAATAATTTCTTCTGCAAAACGTGATAAGTGCGCCATCATCAGTGAAGAATTTGATAAAAATTCTACGATGAAATCACGGTCACTTACTGCGTCCATTGAGTTTTGATACACTTGGCTAAAGCCTAAAAGCTCCGCTGACTTTAAGCGGTCGATTGGGAAAGTCGTACCCGCCATTGCGCCCGCGCCAAGTGGTAAAATATCAATGCGTTTTACCGATTCTGTAAAACGTTGCTTATCGCGTTCAAGCATCCAGAAATAAGCCATTAAATGGTGTGCAAACGAAATTGGTTGTGCGCGTTGTAAATGCGTATAGCCTGGTGCAATTGTTTCAACATGCTGTTCGGCCTTTTCTAAAATCGTCGCTTGGAACGTCTCGATTAAATCGATAACCTCCGCTACACGTTTCTTTAAGAAAAGGTGCATATCTGTTGCAACTTGGTCGTTACGGCTACGTCCTGTATGCAGTTTCCCACCTACTGGGCCAATTAAATCAATTAGCATTTTTTCAAGATTTAAGTGAATGTCCTCATTCGCTACTGTAAACTCAAGTTGTCCAGCCTCTGCCTTCACATTTAACTCACGTAAGCCGCCAAGAATTTTCTCTACATCTTCAGCAGGTAAAATTCCTTGTGCGCCTAACATCGTTACGTGCGCGATTGAACCTTCAATATCTTCCATTACTAACTGTTGGTCAAAGCCGATTGACGCACCAAATTCATCTACCCAAGCTTCCGCTGATTTTTGGAAACGTCCACCCCATAATTTCGTCATGTTCTACACCTGTCCTTACTTCTATAAAGGAAGAGGGACAAGCCCTCACCTTCTTCTTATTTTTTGTTTACTTCTGATGCTACAACTGTTGGCATACCGAATAATTCGATGAAGCCTACTGCTGAAGCGTGGTTGAATTGGTCATGTTTAGAGTACGTTGCAAGCTCTTCAGAATATAAAGAGTTTGGTGATTTACGTCCTTCTACAATTGCGTGACCTTTAAATAATTTCACACGTACTGTACCGTTTACGTATTGTTGTGTTTCTTTTAAGAATGCTTGTAATGCTTCACGTACTGGATTGAACCATAAACCGTTATAAATAATTTCTGATAACTTATGTTCAATAATTGGCTTGAAGTGTGCTACTTCTTTTACAAGCGTAATATCTTCTAATTCTTTATGTGCAGTTAATAACACTTTTGCACCTGGAATTTCGTATACTTCACGAGATTTAATACCAACTAAACGGTTTTCTACGTGGTCGATACGGCCGATACCGTGTGCGCCTGCTACAGCGTTTAATTCTTGAATTAAGTCTGCTAATTTCATTTCTTTTCCGTTTAATGATACTGGTTTACCAGCAACGAATTCGATTTCAATGATTTCAGCTGTATCTGGTGTGTTTTCAAGCGCCACTGTTAAGCCGTAAGCTTCTTCTGGTGGTGCTACCCAAGGATCTTCCATTACGCCAGCTTCGTTTGCACGACCCCATAAGTTTTGGTCGATTGAGAATGGAGAATCAAGTGTTGCAGGAATCGGTACACCATGCTTTTGTGCGTATTCGATTTCTTCATCACGGCTCCAGCCCCACTCACGAACAGGTGCTAAAACTTCTAAATCTGGATTTAATGCTTTAATTGATACTTCAAAACGAACTTGGTCATTCCCTTTACCTGTGCAACCGTGTGCAACAGCGTCAGCGTTTGTTTCGTTTGCAATTTCAACTAATTTTTTTGAAATTAACGGACGAGATAATGCTGATACTAATGGATACTTTTGCTCGTACCAAGTATGACCTTGTAAAGAAGTTAATACGAAGTCTTCAGCGAATTCGTCTTTTGCGTCGATCATGTAAGATTCAACCGCACCAACTTGTAACGCTTTGTTTTTGATGAATTCTAAGTCTTTTCCTTCACCTACATCAAGACATACCGCAATAACGTCCCAACCTTGTTCTTTTAACCATGGAATTGCTACTGAAGTATCAAGACCACCTGAATATGCAAGTACTACTTTTTTGTTTGCCATAAGAATGTTGCCTCCAAATTATATAATCAATATTGTATGTTTATACGTTTCTTTAAAACTTTATACACGAATAGTAACACGTAATAAAAATTAGCGCAAGTGCATTTTTATAAAAAAATAGACTTTTTCAAATGAATGAAAAAGTCTATTTATACAAGCGTTCGTTGTCGCTCGTTCATGTGTAATTTTTCTGCATTTTGCACAATCACGCTATACAAGTAATATGCATTTTCTTGAATATCTTTGTATATCAGTCACCTTCAAAGCCAAAACGCTTCCCTCGGCCCAACCATTTCTTCGTTAGCACAAGCATCGTCATTAAAAATAATTCAAATAAATTGGTGATGGCACTACTTGGCACACTAAACGACACCATACTGCCAATCGTCATAACTACCACACCGATGAAAAACCATGGCCACTTACGCTGTAACAATAAAAACAAGCTACAAATCAGCATAACAACCGTTGCTAATAAAATCATGACAGGTGGCCCACTATGTTCTGCTGTCGACTCATATCGAAGCGCGCCGTATTCTAGCGCCGGCTGTAAAGATAAATCCCATACGCCAATCATAAACTCAATGACCATCAACACAATGGTATACAATGTAGCGATTAAAAATACAGCGCGATGTTTTGCCCAGCGAATATTCGCCTCACGTAACGCAGCGACTGAAAATACAACAAGTAATGGGGTGATAAATGCATGTAATACAAAGCGCATATAATTTAAATAGTATAAAATATCACTTTCACCGATGACTTTTCCTAATGCAATAATACCGTTATCGTAAATAAGCGCTAAAATAATAAGGTATAATACATTCGTCCATACAAAACGAGGTTCACTTCGCTGCAATAGCCAAATAATCAAGCCAATATACGCTACTGTAAATAATGTATAAATGAGTGTATCCATGTACGCCCTCCTCTTTCTCCTATTCGTAAAACGAGCATCGAAAGCTCCCTTTATGCATTGGTCGCGCTGTTTCACAAACACTTATTTCTTATCAAATAAAGGCTTCGCAATTCGTTCAAATAATGCTGGGGCGATTGCATACAATTTGCTTGAAATCCCCATCATGCGTGGTAAATTGACTTCACGCTTCCGTGTACACATCAATGTCATCACTTCGTCCGCAACAACTTCCGGCTTCAATAGAAAACGACCAAGTGATTGTTTATAATTACCTGTCGTGTCTGCATGGTCAATAAATGGTGTATCAATTGGCCCTGGATGAATAGCTGATACGGTAATGCCTTCTTTTGCCAGCTCCATTCGTAAGCCATTGACATAGCCGACAATTGCAAATTTCGTTGCGGCATACACACTCGCTTTTGGTGTTGGTACTTTTCCTGCTTGCGAACCGATAAAAATAAACTGACTACCGGGTTGCATTTTCGCTGTAATGTGACGTACAAAATGCATCGGTGCACGCACATTTACATCTAACATCGCATCAATTTCAGATGGATGTAACACATTTGCTTGTTTAAATGTCGCGACACCTGCTGAAAAAACGACAATATCAAGTGGCGGCAATTGCGCACTCACCCGTTCAAAACTCGCCACATCACGTAAATCAGCTTCGATTGGAATAGCCCCGAGTGTTTGTAATGTTTGAAGTGTCGCAGCGTTTCTACCTGTCGCGTATACGGTATGTCCCGCTTCAATGCATTTTTTTGCAATGAGTAGCCCAACACCACTCGTTGCACCTGTAATAAAAATTTTTTTCGTCATAATGCCCTCAATGTATAATAGTAAGTTTCATTGTCATACACAATATCGAGTGCTTGTTGTTGCACTAAATAATCCAGCTGTGCCAATGTTTCAGATAAAGTAAGCGCTGGCTGCTTAAAAAATACAGGTCCAAATAATTGTTTGGCAATTTGAACGGTTGTGTAGCGCTGCCCCTTCACAAAGAATGTTTGTACTTTTTGTGCGCGTGCACGTTGCTCTGCTAAAATTTCTGCAATACGTCCACGTACATCTGTTACGACTTCCCCGTGCCCTGTATATAACGCATCAATCGCAAGTTCGTTCGTATGTGCTAATGAGGCATGATATTTTAAAATCGAAGACTCTCGCTCTAGCGATAAATCTAGTGGTGGTTCAACAAATGGATTTGGTGAAATCGTATCTAAAATTAAATCACCACCAAAGCCCACACCTGTTTGTTCATTCACAAAAATTAAGTGGCTTTGACAATGCCCTGGTGTGTAGTGTGCGACAAATCCGGGCATGCCGGGTACTTCGTCTCCGTGCGCTAAAAAATGCGTCACTGGATTTGTCCCGAAATGCTCCATATCCGACTTCATAAAATCTTGCAGCATCGCGTCTACGCCGTGAATGCCGTGCTGTGCAAGTAAATGCAAGTGAAACTTCTCATAATACGCAAAAAATGCTTCGGTCGGCTGCAAAAAGTGATTACAGTACGGATGCCCAACAATCGTAGCATTCGGAAAAGCGTCAACTAAGCCACAATGGTCCGGATGATGATGGGTTAAAACGACTTGCTCAACATCCGCTAATGTATAGCCCATCGTCCGAAGCGCATCCTCAACTTGCTGTTTACCTTCTTCACTTTTAAAACCTGCATCAATTAATGTCAAAGTTTCTCCTTTTGTGATAAACAGGTTGACGATATTGCGATAAATTGTTTGAATAGAAACACGTGTAATATCCATATGTACACCCCTTTGTACTGAATAATAACTCATAGTTTTAGTGTACACGTTTTTTCGCAATCCGTCATTGACGATTGTTTTGTTATAATTTAGAATAGTACAAAAATACGAGCGTTGATGAAGACATGTTTCCTATAGAAGGTTTTTAGAGAGTGTTCCCACTGGCTGCAAGGAGCATAACCCACTGTATATGGTCAAACCCTCCTTCTGAGCTGCTAGAAAACTAGCCGCATGCCCTAGCGTTAACAAGGGTTCATAAAGTGGTCAATACTCTTATTGGCAAACTAAGGTGGTACCGCGGAGCTAAAGCGTCTTCGTCCTTAAATTTTAGGACGAAAACGCTTTTTTATATGTATAGGAGGAAATAATATGCAAAATATTTTATTTGTCGGTGCTGGTTCAATGGCTGAAGCATTACTACAAGGATGGATTCGTGAACAAGTGGTAAAACCAGGACATATTTATGTGACGAACCGTTCAAACAAAGCTCGCTTAACGGAGCTACAAACACGATACGGTGTAAAAATACTGGCAAACAATGAAAAAATCGCGCATATGGATATTATCGTATTAGCGATGAAACCGAAAGATGTTCATACAAGTATGGAACAGCTACGTCCGTTTATCGCGAATAATACGATTATTTTATCCGTACTTGCAGGTATTGCGATGGAAACCATTCAAGTCGGCTTAGGTGAGCGTCCGATTGCTCGCGTGATGCCTAATACGTCAGCAACACTTGGTATGAGTGCGAGCGGTATTGCGTTTAATGACGTGATGACAGCAGAGCAAAAAGCATTTTTCATGACATTATTAAATGCAGTCGGCACAGTTGTCGAAGTGCCGGAAGACCAATTACATGCGGTAACCGCTCTTTCTGGTAGCGGTCCCGCATATATTTATTATGTAATGGAAGCATTTTTAGCAGCTGGTGAAAAGCTCGGTGTTGAAAAAGAAACGGTTCGCGCACTGATGACGCAAACGATTGCTGGCTCTGCCGCTATGTTAAAACGCTTTGATGAAGAACCTGCGACACTGCGTAAACAAGTAACCTCTCCAGGTGGCACAACTGAAGCAGGTATCCGCGTATTAGATGAACTACATGTAAAAGATGCCATTGAAAATTGTGTGATGAGCGCTGAAAAACGCTCGCGTGAACTCGCAAGCGGCAAATAGCGATTTTAAAACGAGTGCTTTTTTTCTGAGCGCTCGTTTTTTTTTTATAAATTTGACATCCTTTTGCATAATGATACGTAGAATACATATTAACGTATAAAGGAGCCTTGCATTATGTTACAACTTGAAAACGTCGTCAAACGTTACAAAGACTTTACAGCTGTTGATCAACTGTCGTTTATCATGGAACCGGGTGAGATTTTCGGTCTTATCGGACAAAACGGCGCTGGTAAAACGACCACATTCCGCATGATTTTAGATTTGCAAGAAACGACAGAAGGCACGATTACATGGGAAGGTCAGCCAATTCGTAACATTAACCGTGACTACCTCGGTTATTTACCAGAGGAACGCGGTATTTTTCCAACGATGAAAGTCGAGGAACAATTACTGTATTTAGGTGAGTTGCGTGGTATGACGAAAAAAGACGCGAAAGAACAGGCACAATTTTGGATTGAGCGTTTTGAGCTAGACGATAAGCGCAATGAAAAAGCGGAAACATTATCAAAAGGGAATCAGCAAAAGGTACAGCTAATTGCAAGCTTTATCCATCGCCCTAAATTTTTAATTTTGGATGAACCCTTTAGTGGTCTTGACCCGGTCAATAAAGATTTACTAAAGGATGCCATTTTATTATTAAAAGACCGCGGGACAACGATTTTATTTTCAAGTCACCAAATGGAAAACGTTGAAGAATTATGCGACCATTTATGCATTTTAAAACAGGGGCACTCTTTGTTTGCGGGTAGCTTACTCGATTTAAAAAAGCAATACGGTAAAGTAAAATTACGCTTACGCACCGATTACCCACTGGATGCGCTCGCTGCATTAGAAGGTGTTGAAGAAGCGACAGCGTTCCGTGATGAATATATGATTACGCTCCAAGACGAACGCTATGCAAAGACGATTTTTGACATCGTCAGCAACGGACTATTTATTGAAAAGTTTAGTTTGGACTATTTATCACTCGATGAAATTTTCAAACATAAAGTAGGTGGCACACATGTCTAAGTTTATGATTTTAGCGAAAAAATCGTACATTCAAAAAGTAACGTCGAAATCCTTTTTATTTGGGACACTCATTTATTTACTGATCTTAACCGGTGCGGCATTTTGGCCACAAATTAGTGATGCGCTCTTCAATGATGAGGCCCAACAAATTACAGTACTCAATGACACAGACGCCAATTTAGAAGAACTCCTTATTTCAAATGCAGATTTTACGTATACATTTAGCGATGAATCTGTTGCAGCCATTGAACAACAAATTACCGATGACCCGGAAGCCATCGCGTTACATATTCGCGATGAAGATGGTGTTTTACATGCAGATTTAATGAGCTATGACCCACTGCCATTAAATGATGAAACAGCGATTTTAAGCACATTAGATTATGCCAATAAAATTTATGCGGTACAGCAGCTCAACTTATCAGCAGCTGATGCAAATAATATTTTAAATGCCCAACCCGTCACAACGACAAAAATTTTAAACGTCGATATTGAAAACGACAAATCCGAGGGCGAAAAAACAGCAGGTGTGTGGATTTCCTATGTTGTCGGTATTATCATCTTTGCGTTTATTATGATGTACTTAACGATGATTATTACCGAAGTAGCCTCGGAAAAAGGGTCACGTGCTCTTGAAATGCTGCTTGTATCGATTAAACCAACAACACATTTCAACGCAAAAATCATTTCGATTTTTGCATTAGCATTAACACAAGGTATTGTGATTGTTGGCTATGCCTTCCTCATTTTCTCACTTGTTGGTGACGGCGATATGCTATCTGTTATTCAAGATATTTTCAAAGATATTTCTGGCGAGTATATTTTCTTTACAGTAGCGTTCTTAATTTTAACAATTTTATTATATTTAATTATTGGTGCGCTGTTTGGCTCACTCGTTGCCAAAGTAGAAGAAGCGAACCAAGTGATGTCACCGATTATGATGGTAACACTTGCAGGCTTTTACATTATGCTGTCAGGCACATGGAATCCAGACACATTGCTAATTAAAATTTCAAGCTTTATTCCACTTATTTCAGGGATGGTGCTACCGCTTCGTTTATCAGGTACGAATATGTCGAGTATCGAAGCATGGATTTCGCTCGGTATTTTAGTAGCGACTATCGTCATTGTTTATATGGTCAGCATGTCATTTTATAAACGTGCTGTACTCACATATTCAACAGGCGGTGTTTTACAAAAAATCAAGACAATTATGAAAGTAACAAGCTAATGTTACGTATTGTGTGACAATTGATTTCAAACAATCTTCACAATTTTCACCGAATTTTCAAACTTTTTTATGTTACACTAAATGCAACAAGAAAAAGAGATGCCCATTATTTTGGAGCATCTCTCGTTTCATTTTCAGTGCTTATTCCTCTAAATAACGTTCAGGTGTTCGCACAACAAGTACATCACAGCCCGCTGAGCGCACAATATTATCAGAGACAGAGCCAATTAAGAAGCGCTCCACCCGATTTAAGCCCGTTGCCCCGCAAATGACTAAATCGCTTTCCGTAAGCGGTGTAAATTTTTTAATAAGCGCTTGCTTCGGTGCCCCCTCTTCAATGATTACTTCGACACCTTCAACGCCCACTGCCGCTGCACGTTCTACATAAGAAGCTAATAATTGCTCCGCATAATCTTTCGCCTGCTCTATCGTAGCAGAATCATAATAATCCATCATGACGGTCGAACGTCGGTCAATAATATGCACTAAATGGAGTGTGGAGCCAACATTACGCTTTGCAATGCCGACTGCTTTTTCAAATGCAAACTCTGCTTCCTTCGAGCCGTCTACCGCCACATAAATTCGTTCATATACAAGTACTGTCATGTACACTCCCTCCCTTTGTTCGTCTATACCCATGTTTTCCCACAATTAAGCGAGCAAACGTAAAAGTGCCATCGTCACGACACCGACAATGACCGTTAACGACAGGCTACGTGTTTTCACAGCAACAAGCATCGTCGGCACGAGCGCGATTACATGTAGCCAGTCGATTACAACGATATTTCCGCGTTTTTCAAATACGCTATCAAATACGAGAGCACTTAAAATACAGACCGGAATATATTGTAACCACCGTAGTAGAATCGGTGGCAACGTAATTGCTCGCACAAATAAAAATGGTAAAATACGCGGCAGCCACGTTACAAGCATACACCCGATGATTAATCCAACCATTGTAGCTGTTGTCATGTCTCTCGCCACACTCCAATCGTTGCGCCAATAAATGTGCTAAGTAACACTGCAACATGTCCAGGCACGATATACATTAGACCATACATACAAATACAGACAATCCCAACAACCTGTAAATAATGCATAATTTTTGTTTTCTGTAGCGCCTGCATATTTAATACAAGTAATGCGGCAAACATCGCAATAAGCGCAAAGTCTAGCCCAAATTGCTGTGCATCTGGTAAAAACGCGCCGAGCATGCCGCCCACTGTACACGACACAATCCAAACAATATACGCTGTACTATTTAAACCGTCCATCCAATTGCCACCTAAACGCTTTTCGGTCGCAAGCTTCGTAACTGCAACGCCGAATGTCTCGTCTGTTAACAGCGTCCCAAAACCAATATTACGTAATGCTGAATAGCGCACAAAATGAGGCGCTATCGTTAACGACATAAGAAAATGCCGTAAATTGACGATAAATACTGTCACAATAATGGCAGACATTGGCGCACCTGCTACATATAAGCCACAAAAAATAAACTGCGCTGATCCTGCATATACAAGTACAGACAGTAAAAAGATTTCGAAAATATGTAAATTTGACGCGACCCCAACAACGCCAAATGCGACACCGATGCTAATATAACCTAATAATGTTGGTATACAGTCTCGCACACCTTGTATAAAGGTATCTTCTGTCGTTCCTGTTGTCTGTTGCACATTGTTCCCTCCTTTTTCAGCAAATGTATCGCTATTGTACATGACCTATACAATATTCTCAATATTCCAACTTAAAAGTTTACATTTACATGTAAGGTACCGAACTACTATACTTAGGGACAAATGAAGCAAAGGAGCTACCCATCATCGAACTTTCCGTAGAAATTATTGTATTATTATTAGTATTTGGCTTTTTAGCAGCTTTTATTGACTCTATCGTCGGTGGCGGTGGCTTAATCTCATTACCTGCACTCATGTCAGCAGGCTTAAGCCCAACAGCTGCGGTCGCAACAAATAAACTCGCTGGCACAATCGGTTCTTTTACATCGACCATTTCATTTTACCGCTCTGGCAAAATCGACTTAAAAGATGTCGGGAAATATTTTCCGCTCGTTTTTTTAGGTTCTCTTATTGGGGCATATATCGTTACACGCATTAACCCTGATGTGCTAAAGCCACTTATGTTAATAATGCTAGCCATTGTTACCGTATATACGATTTTCAAAAAAGACTGGTCTGCCATTAATGAGCCTGCACCATTAACCGCTATAAAAAAAGCGCTGTTTTTACTCGTGATTTTTGCGATTGGTTTTTATGACGGCTTTTTAGGACCCGGGACTGGGTCATTCTTTATCTTTACGTTTTTACTACTGCGCTATGATTTTGTACGCGCAGCAGGAAATGCTAAATTTTTAAACTTCGCGTCAAATATCGCCGCTCTGCTCTTATTTTTAGTCGTTGGTGAAGTATATATCGTGTACGGCTTAATTATGGGTGTTGCCCAAATTTTCGGTGCCATTATCGGCTCACAGTATGCCATCAAAAAAGGGGCAGGCTTTGTACGTGTGCTATTTATTAGCGTAACCGTTATTTTACTTGCTAAAAATACATATGACTATTTCTTTTAATGGCAAAAGGCTATATGTCGTCGCATTGGACACATATAGCCTTTTAACGCTTTAAATATATGACACCATTTGTAAACTCGGCGTGTCGGAATTGTTGTTGTACATAAAAATGAATGTACCAGTCATCGGCATGTATCGCCATTTCATACTGTGTATATTGTGAAATGAAACGCTCAATATAGCCAATAACTGGCTGTAAGTCTGCTCCTCGCTCGACCTCAACAAAAAATGGATACGTTACTTTACGGTCGGCATAAATGCCACGTTTAAAATACCATTTTGCATGTTCGTCATAATGAATCGGCAATGGGCGTGTACTCGCAATAATAAACATGCTGTCTCCTCTATTGTAACGCTTCTAAATGTTTTTTCGCTAACGTCGCTGTCCATTCATTTGGATATTCTGCAATGATACGCTCTGCTAACAATGTCGCATATGCAGGGTCTTCTTCTTTATAAATTAATACAAGCTGTAATAAGCTATCATCTCGATACGATGAATTAACAAACACATTACCTTCTTGCGTAGCGACAATTTCATACAATTCATTGGCACGTGTTTGGTCGCCTAACGCTTCATATGTTTTCGCTAAGAAAAATGCCATATCATCCGCCATATACGAACTTTGGTCTGCTGCTGTACCATTTTCTAAAATATCGCGTGCTTCATTATATTGCCCCGCTTCATATGCCGCTAACCCTTGCTGGTAAATCACACGAATTTCATCTTCTGTTAATGGTGTTGGCGTAGGTGTTTCAGTCACGGGTTGTTCAGAAGTTGCCTCCTCTGATTCCTCAGAGGGTGCTTGTTCTTCTGACTGTGGTTGCTCTAGTGCTGGAACGTCTTCTGTCACTGGCTCTTCTGGCTGTAATTGCGTCCAAATAATTGCCATAATCGCACCGACAATCACAACGACAATGGCTATATAAAGCATCCAGTTTTGTTTGCGCGATGCTTCTTGCTCTTCTTCTAAAATATGCAATGTTTCCGTTTGTTCTTCAATCGTCTCTTTCATCGTCAATAAACGCTGAATACTGCTATGACGTTGAACGCGGCGTGGCCATTTATTCACAAATAACTCAATTTTATCTTCATTGCCACCGTATTGCATCGCTAAAATAAAGGCTTCATACACATAAATCGGTAGCGGTAAACTTTGCGTACAGACACGATGCAATAATAACTGCGCTTGTTGGAATTGCCCATCCTTTAACGCTAAAATTGCCTCATTATAATCATAAAACATCGCGTCATATGTAGGAAGTTGGCGATAAGTTGATTCCATTAATGCCACTAAGCTATCGTCTGGCTCGGCGATATCCATCCAAGCAAGCAATGCTTCGTACGGTTGGCCGTTTAACGCATATGCTAAACCGAGCTCCTCTAAAATATGCGCGTCATGCTGTAATGCTTCTCGAAGCGCTTCAAATAATTCAATCGCGTCATCATACGCCTCGCGCTTCATTAATAACTTTGCACGTTTATATTGTTGTTCTACTGTCATGTTCACACCACAATTCTATTCGTTATCGTTTTGCGTTGTGTCGTCTGCTACATCGGGAGAAGCGACAACATGGACCGTTGCCTTACGTAGTACCGCCCCTGTTTTCATATGAATAAACCCACGTTCTATAACTGCACATACATGTCCTGGTGCGATGGACGCTGCTTCCTCAGCCGCCACTTCAGCTGCTTGAATCATCACCGTTTCATCATATGGGTCACCTACAACTGCAATTTCCGCATAATGCAATTGTTCAAGCGCATCTAAATAACGCTCCGTTTCTTCACTCACACAATCTTGCTGCTCAGCAATACGGTCAAAACTATCAATAGCTTGCAGTAAAATCGCATCGTATGTATTATCCGTTTTCACTTCTTCTTTCACCGATGTTGCAGCAGTCGGCAGCACATCACCTCGTAATGTACGTTCAAATGGCGCTAATTCGTTCCGTAACGCTACTGTATCAAGCTGTGGATTGCGTAGTAGCTCCACCTTCACTTGTTCGGTAATTTGCTGGAGTACATAAATTAAATCATTTTGTGCTACATCTAACTGACGTTGTAATTTCGTGACATCCACTGATTGTAGCTTCCCGATTTGTTTCATCAGTTGGTTTCGATACATTAAATGCTCTTCCATCGTTATCCCTCCATATTCAATGGATATTTCTTTCCAATATGTTTCATTTTACAGACTTTCCTATAGAACTTGCAATAGATTGCCGTTATTCCCTCATGTTTCATGAAAAAATTATGTTTCTGCTACATTTTATTGTACCCTTTTTTCATTTTTTAGGTACACTAAAGGTAGCACCTTCTTTTAAATTATTCTAAGAAAGAAGTATATTGGAGGACATTTATGCAAATTACACAAACGACGGATGCAAAACTTATCGCACAAATGCATCGTATTTTTCATGATTCACATGTTGAGCTGCATCCAACCATTTTCAAACCGTTTGATGAAGTGGCCATGACATCTGCGTTTCAAGCACTTGTCAACGAGCCGCAACATAGCTTTTATATATTACAGCATGATGAGCAAGCGATTGGCTACGCGTGGGTAGAGTGGCGCGAACAACGAGAAACACCCTTTAAATTTGGTGAAACAACGATGTATATTCACCAAATTAGTATTGAAGATCCGTATCGTGGACAAGGTAATGGCAAATTATTACTCGACTACGTAACTGATATTGCCAAATCGCGTAGCGTCTCACGCATTGAGTTGGATTATTGGTTAACTAATTTCGGCGCGAAATATTTTTACCGTAAACATGATTTCATTCCGTATAATGAACGCGTGTATAAAGAGCTATCTTAATACACAAAAAGGGTATGTCAGACAAATGTCTAACATACCCTTTTAGCTTGCAAAAATCGTTTCAGCCATCCACGCTGATACATCGATTTTTTCGAAATGTAGTTCATCAAGTTCATCTTGCGTAACTGCTTGCTCCACTACGATTCCGCTAAATTTCATTGCAGCCGCTAACGCTTCTTCGTATGAAGTATAGGCAAATGCCTGTTCTTCATCTTCTGTAAATTGAGCTGATGCATAGCGATTTGCAACGTATTGTTGTTCTACTTTGACAACAAAATAACGCATGCACCTTACCTCCGTTTTTTCATATAAAGAGTTCACAGAAAAAGACTTCTGTGAACTCGAATTGATAGCACAAGGATTTCATTGTAACATAAATTCACTAAAAAAGTATAGCGATTTTATGACAATCCATTCGTGCTTATTCAAATTTAAATGGTACATATACCGCTTTGTCTAACGTACCAGCTGAAGCAGATTTTGTCCCTGCAGGAATGACAACATAATATTCTGCCCCTTCTTTATAACGTTCTTGCGGTGTAATCGTTAAAATTTTGCCTGATGTATCCAGTCTTGACTGTACACGTAATGCATTATTGAAAATATCAACAACTTTTAGCTTCGTGACTTCACTTGAAAGAAGCGGCGCTGAAAACTCAATTGTCCACGTTTTTTGCTGTGCAACTACGCCGAACTCTTTATGCCACTTACTTGCTTGCTGTTCCATTTCCTTTACAGCCTCAAAGCCTGCTACTTTTTGTTTAAATTTCACAAACTCAGCATTTGTCGATGGTGTGTTGATGAATTGACGTAACGAATTAAGCAGCTCTTCAAATGCAGCTTTTGTCATCGCATTGTTAATCGCTTGAACAGTTGGTGAATTTGGTTTAAATAGCTCGTTTACTTGTTCTTCCGGTGTTGGTGGCTCTGGTTCAGGTTCTGGCTCTATCGGCGGTTCTACAGGCGGCTCTGGCTGTACCGGATTCGTCGCCATTTCGGTATACATTAACTCTTTTTTTGAATAATAGTATACACTTGAATAGTAATTCCCTGTTTGTACTGCATCTAGCTTATATACATTCACACGGTCATTGGTCACCTCAATATAGCCGACTGCATGTAACGAATTATACCCGGGGCGATACTCACTGTTAATGACACTAACCGTACCATCTTTTTTAATTTGTGATAGTTGGCCATATATATTCGAGAATAAAATACGGTCATTAAAGACTACTAAATGATTTGCGCGGTTAATATAATTATCAATTCGGAATGTTTTTGGCGTCAAAGTTGGCGCAGTAACATCAACCATCTCGAGCTCCTGTGTACGAACATTTTGATAATAATAATGTTTACCATCTAATGTCACTGCATTTTCCATCACATGCCATTTTGAATAGGTGTCTGTGTTTGGTTTTGTGTAAGGACGCTGTTCGGTAATACGATGCCCTACCGTGCTAGTAATTTGTTGCTCCGTTAATAAAAATGTACCGTATGATACATATTGCGGCATATTCACTTCTTGACGGCTTACACTCGTGTCAACCGTCCCTCTGCCATTTGCATCAAAATTTACAAGCTGGCGTGCAAATACAGGGTCACCATACGTAACATCAACATGATATGTTTTGCCATCAATGGTTACGACATTCCATGCATGCGAAACGTTTTGTGCTGTAATACCAGTAATATATTTCGATGTTACACCCGCTTCATCCATTAAACGTTGGAATAATAGTGCATACGCTTGACATACACCAATACCATCTTTCAAAATCGAGTAAATCGAATGCCCGCCACCGTCAGCTTGTGGTGCTACCGAATAATTCGTATTTAAAATAATGTAACGATACGCCGCATGCACTTTCTCAAAATCCGTCATATCATTTGTAAAAATCTCTGCAGCGATATCCTCTACATATTTCGTAATAGCTTGCTCTTTCGCCTCTGAAATACGATAGCTAAATCGAACCGTTACCGTGCCATCTGAGGACATACCAAATGATGTTGAAATGCCGTTACCATACGTATACTCACCTTTACCTAATCCGTTCAGTACCGCTGTTCTTAAAATCTGTTCCGTTGGTGTTACCGTTAATTTCACCTGAATGACCTCTTCAAAATTCGATGCGGCTTCATAAATTGCATCGCTAAACGCTTGTACAGAGATTGCATTTTGACTGGTAGAGGACACATGACGGTCTGCTTCCATGTTCTCTACGAATATATGTTGTCCTTGTTGTACAGGTACAAACGCTTGATTTTGGATGAACTGCATTTGTGCTACAGACGGCTGTGCCACTTGCTCTTCCGCTAAAACTGGAGAAACCATTAACGCGATTGCTAATATCGGACCTGCTAACCACACTCTTTTTTTCATTATTAAACACCTCTATCTACAAGAATACAAAAATCTACCTACCTATTAATCGGCGTTAACATAAGGATTTCTAACCTTTTTTGAAAATAAATCATTAGGCTTAATAAACTACGTCTATTTGTTACTTAACAGTATGAATGAAACTTTCGATACTGTAAAGATAAAAGTGAAGGTATTATATACTATATTAAAAAATAATACACTGAAAAAAAGCTCTATTTTATCAACCTATAATAGAAATATACTTTTCTCCTATTTTATAGGTTTTTTCAAATGATATTTTTTTGCGCATTCTTATTTTTTCGATATTTTTTTATAAGCTAAAAATAGAGATGAAACCACGCTCATCTAAAATGACTCCAACTCGGTGTTTACTAAAAAACGAAACAAAGAGACTGATATAAAAAGAAATGAGCTTGGGACAGAAGGATAATCCAAATCAATCCCACCGATGTTCGATGATAAACATTTGATACGTCGTCGTTAAATGAAGAGCGGACTTCTAGCGGAACAGTACGAGCGAGAGACTACAGGCTCGAGCCGTACCGCAGAAAAGCCTGCTCGAAAATTTAAGACGATGAAAGCAGAAAAGTGTTAGGAGAAATGACGATATTTCTCCTAACACTTTGTTTTGTCTCAACCTCATTTTTCTACTTTTGGTGCTACGCCACATAGTGGACGCACCAGCACATTTTTATCATCTCAAGACATTCATTTTCATCCGAAATAGGTTTCTGTCCCAGGCTCTTTATCCAACTAAAAGAAGATTTTCTCGCAATCTCCTTGTTATTTTAAAATTGATATAAATCAGACGATAAATAGCGTTCGCCTGTATCCGGTGCTAAACTTAACACACGTGCACCCTTTGGTAATTTCTTTGCAATTTCTATTCCCCAATATACTGACGCTGCACCTGATGTCCCAAGTAAAATACCTTCTTTTGCCGCTAAATCACGTGCCATTTGCTGCGCAGGATCATCTTCGACCAATAAAATTTCATCATACACTTGCTGATTTAAAATGGTTGGAATAAATCCTGGACCCGTCCCAACAATTTTATGCGGTCCTGGTTCGCCACCCGATAATACCGGTGACCCTTTTGGCTCAACAACATACACCTTTAAATTCGGAATGCGTTTTTTCAGTTCTTCACCAACACCTGTTACCGTACCACCTGTACCAGCTGTTAAAACAAGCGCATCTAATTGACCGTCAAAAGCATCATAAATTTCAACAGCCGTTGTTTGACGGTGTGCATCTGGATTGGCGCTATTTTCAAACTGCATTGGAATAAAGCCATGTTCAAAGCCTTCTAGTAATTCCTTCGCTTTATTAATCGAGCCCGTCATACGTTCTTCAGCAGGTGTTAAGTATACTTCTGCGCCATATGCTTCCATTAACATAATACGCTCTTTTGTCGCATTATCAGGCATTGTAATAATACAACGATATCCTTTTGTCGCACATACCATTGCGAGTCCAATACCCGTGTTGCCTGAAGTTGGCTCAATCACAACACTTTTCCCTGGAATTAATAAGCCCTCTTCTTCAGCTCGCTGAATCATATTTGCTGCCGCACGGTCTTTTACGCTTCCTCCCGGATTAAAAGATTCTAACTTTACATACACATCTGCGCTACCTTCTTGCGCTAAACGGTTAATACGTACAATTGGCGTATTGCCAATTAAATCAATGATTGAATCGTAAATCATATTAATTCCCCCACTAAAACTAGGTTTATTTTTTTAACTGACTATATTATAGCGTAAATCTTTCAATTGAACAGATGCTTTCGATTATTTCTGGGCGCACAATTCTTAATAAAAAATACACCATCGAAATAATTACATATCTCGACGGTGCATTTTATTTAATTTAGCTATAGACTGTTATGCTTTTACACGTACAATTAACACATCACACGCTGCTTTACGGACAATACCCTCTGAAATTGAGCCGATAAATAAACGCTCAGCTGCATTTAAGCCTGTCGCGCCACAAACGATTAAATCTGCGTCATCAAAGCTTGTTAAAATTTGTTTCGGTGAACCGACTTCAATTAATACACGCACGTCATTCACACCAAGTGATGCCGCTTTTTCTTTGGCACGGTCTAATTTTTCATTATATTCTGTTGTCAATTCATCGATATATTTTTTATCATATGTAGCAACCGATGCTGCTGAACGGTCATCAATGACGCTCACAATCGTTAAAGTCGCGTCATATGCTGCCGCAATTGCTGCCGCTCGTTCAAATGCTAATTTAGATGCTTCAGAAAAATCTACTGCCACAACGATTTGTTTATAGAAGTTTGTCATCGTTCCTCCACCTTTCATCTATTCCTCTACAGTATAACAAAAATAGGTTATTTTTTCGTGTTTTTCTAAAAAATACATTGTTTATACAAAAATGGAGCATTTAGAAACGGTATGCCTATGTACTCGAAGCTGTGTCATTGTATAAAAACAATTGCACAACTTCAAATGATTTTAGCTCTTTTCTTCATCTTCAAATGCTGCCTTTTGCTCTGCTGCGTAAATAAGGACTTCTCCTATTAACAACACTCCGATGACGAACGCGACTAAAATCCAAGCTAGTTGCTCTGTGAACATAGTGATTAAAATGCCAATTGCACTGACCACGACAGCTCCTAATAAAAATAGCCATAGCTCTTCATTTCGTTGCTTTTGCATACCGTTCGCTTCCTTTCTTTAGCTCGTTGGTAATGTACCTATTCCCGTTTATGCTAAAAATAAGCAAAGCTCCTGAAAAAGTGTAGAACTTTTTCAGGAGCTTTATCGTTATGGCGTTAATACTAGTTCATGTGCTGTACCAGAAACAGGCGTTAACGATGTTTCATGGTAGTCACCTTGCACCCAATCATCCACTTGGTCTTTATACCAATCTGATTTAAAGTGACCACTTTGTCCTGGTCCAACAATATGGTATGCATATGATAAATCAGCAAGGTCTGCTACAAATCGCCACGATGCGCCGTGGTCGACTTCGCCACTCGCTGGGTTCCCTGCAGCCATGACTGTTGTACGTGAACCACCAACTGCCATTTTCTCTGGTGTGAAGAAACGTTCAAATAATGGATTCACCGCTAGTGGATGGTCAAATGTAAGCTGGTGATAATCACCCCAGCGCCAATCTTCATACGCCACGTCTGGGTACATACCTTCTAAACGGTTAAGCGTATCAATAAAGCTATTGTATACAACAACATCTACACCACCTGCACGCGTTAACCATGCGCCTTCTTCTCCAGCATAACCTTCACGTAGTAGGTTATCCATAATTTGATATTTCCCTTGCATCATTTTATACACATCATCAGGGATAGCACTACGGAAAATATTATCCTTTAAATGCTCGATTAATAAATTGAAAATAAGCGGCTGTGGTGCGTCTACTGTCTCGTTATAATCCCACTCTTTTAACGAAGCTAAAATATCTGTATATTGCTTTTCTTCATCTAGCTTTTCTATTGACGCAATAAACTGCGGTAAAAACTCTTTCGCATATAAATTCACCGTATCCATTTGAATGGCCATCATATCGTCAGCTGTTAAATTATCACTTGCTTCTAGCAATTCAACAATGCGCTCATAACGGTACGGCTGTGCCCATAAATCGGTAATATGGTAAGGATAATCCTCGCCGACAATTTTATTGTTCGCTGTCGCAATAAAGCCTTCTTCTGGATTGATGATTGTTGGTAGCTCGTCATATGGGACATAGCCGCTCCAACCATATTCAGAGGAATCCCCTGGTACTGGCAATTGACCATCGCCTTTTAAGCGAATTGGGATATTGCCGTTTGCTTTATACGCAATTGTTCCATCTGTTGACGCAAAGACGAAATTTTGTGCAGGTGCATTAAAATTAGCCAGCGCTGCATCAAATTCATCCCATGTGGTTGCCTTATTAAACCCTAAAATAGCCTGTAATTCAAGCGTCGGCTCAAGTGCTGTCCACTGCATCGAATATACTTCACTTGCGGGGCGGTCTTCAAAAATTAAATCAGAAATAATCGGTCCATGCTTCGTTGTGACAACCTCAAATTCCTCAACGTCGCCGCCTTTAATCTGAATATTTTCTTCCCGGACATCCGCTTCATAATATTCGCCATCATATAAGAACGAATACGGATTATCTGGATTTGTACGCTCGATGTATAAATCTTGTACACTCGGCCCTACATTCGTGACACCCCACGCAATGTCTTCATTATGCCCTAAAATAATGCCTGGAATCCCAGCAAAAATAACACCGCTGACATTTTGTTCTGGCGATTGTAAATGCATTTGATACCAAATGGATGGTGTTGCTAGGCCTAAATGTGGGTCATCCGCTAGTAATGGCTTACCTGACGCTGTTTTGTCGCCTGACACGACCCAGTTATTACTGCCATTAAATTCATTTGGTAATACACTTGCATCAAACCATGACGCTACTTGTGCTGTGGAGTCACGAATATCGGCAATAACCGTTTCAGCATCTTTTGGATACGTCACATTTAGCTCGCGGTATAAGTCTTCTGATAAGTTATTTAGCGCCCAATGACGGAACGCTAGTAAATTCCAGTTTCCACCTAAGTCATATGCCATATATTTTCCAATTGTTAAAGAATCAATCGGCGTCCACGGCTCTGGCTCGTAGCCAAGCACTTTAAATTCATATGTGTACTGCTCCTCTTCGATAAAGGCATTAACACCTTCTGCGAACCATTCGAGTACTTGCTTTGATTCCGCATCATAACCATCCCACGAAGCTTCTGCTGCGTGACGTAAGCTAAATGTACGGAAAAATTTATCCGTATCTACTGCCGCTTCGCCAACAACTTCCGCTAAACGTCCACTCGCTTGGCGACGAGATAAATCCATTTGGAATAAGCGATCTTGTGCTTGTATGTAACCTTGTGCGCGATACAAATCCGCTTCATTTTTTGCTGTAATATGTGGTACCCCCATGTCATCACGTACTACTTGTACTTCTTCATCAAGAATTGGAACATTGATTTCCCCTTCAATGTCTGCCTTTGATGATGACACATACCAATTCACTCCAATAATTGCGAGTGCCATGAATAAGATACATGCACCGATAATGCCGAGTGCAATCTTCCAACCTTTCTTCATACCATTCCTCCCTTTTCGTTTATTTATATTCGACAAGGAGTGCGATATTCCTTTTTGAATTTTGTAGAATCCGCGAAATGCAACGAACGGTCTAGTTTCTTCTTCAAACGAAATATCCTTACTTTTCATACTAATCTAACATTTATGATGTGAAAGCGCGTATACTAAGCGTAAAAAAGAGGTGCTTTTTTATGTATGATGTCATTATTATTGGGGCAGGGTCGATGGGGACAGCTGCAAGTTATTTTTTAGCGAAACAGCAAAAACGTGTGTTATGTATCGACGCATTCGACCCTCCGCACACAGAAGGGAGCCATCATGGCGAGACACGTATTATTCGCTACGCTTACGGGGAAGGTGCAGATTATGTCGACTTAGCGCTCCGGGCGAAACAATTATGGCAAGAGCTTGAAACATTAACAGGTGAACAATTGCTACTGCCTGTTGGGGTATTAAATATGACCGATAAAGACGCGCCATTTTTACACAATGTGAAACAAAGTGCGCTGCAACATCATTTGCATGTCGAAAGCTTAACTAGCACGGACGTAAATGAACGTTTTCACGGGATTACGATTCCCGATACAATGGAAGCTGTTTATGAAGAAGATGCAGGTGTATTACATGTCGAACGCTGTGTTAGCAGCTATCGTCAGCTTGCTGAACAACACGGGGCGATTTACCGCGTACATGAGCCCGTTCAACAATTGTCTAAAAAACATAATAAACATATCGTTGAAACAACACACGGTACATATGAAGGCAAAACGCTCATTGTTTGTGCAGGCGCTTGGACAAAGCAACTGTTAGACAATATTCATGTATCGTTACCGTTAACGCCGACACGTAAAACATTTGCATGGTTTGATGCTCCTGAACAGTATGATGCGCGTCATTTCCCCGCTTTTGTGCTTGAACGTCCAAAGTATTGCTTTTATGGTTTCCCTAGCATTGATGGCAGTGGCTTTAAAGTTGGCAAACATGACGGCGGTGAGGCGGTTGATCCGTCGCAACCACTTGTACCGTTCCATGACGAAGACCTAGCGCATTTACAATCATTTGTGGATACATATATGCCACAAGTGGGTACATATAAATACGGCAAAGAATGTAAATACAATATGACACCTGATGAGGATTTTATTATCGATACATTACCAACTGACTCATCAATTGTTATCGCGACAGGCTTCTCTGGTCACGGCTTTAAATTTAGCAGTGCCATTGGTGAACTGTTAGCAATGATGGCGATGAAGCAAGATGTGCCGTACAATTTACAACGCTTTTCGATTCATCGCTTCCTATAGGAGGAATGCTTCATGCGTAGCGTCAAAGTATTTATCGCGATGTCACTTGATAATTTTATCGCTACTGAAAATGAACAGATGGAATGGCTAGAGGCAGTAGAAGGTCAAGGAGATAATGGCTACACTCGGTTTTATGACACCATTGATACAATTATTGTTGGTCGTCACACTATTGAATGGCTCAAAAAAGTTCCGAATTTACCGTTTCCGTATCATGATAAAACATGCTACGCCATTTCAACGACACCACAGCCACATGACCCGCACTTTTCATGGATAAATAACGATTTCGACACATTTTTACATGATTTGAAATATCGACAAGGTGGCGACATTTGGCTCGTCGGCGGTGGACAACTCATTCGTTCTGCACTGAATGCCCAACTTGTTGACGAAGTGATTTTAACAATTGCACCGGTGCTACTCGGCAAAGGTGTGCCACTATTTACAGGTGTTCTCAATATGCAACATTTACGATTGCGTGCTTCAGAAACATTTGGTCAATTTGTTGAGCTGCGTTATGAAGTCATTCATCCAGCACCCCCACCATTAGAAAAAGGTTTGTTCGAGGTGTAATCTCGAACAAACCTTTTGTCTTTCTTCTATAATATATTACGCATTTACCGGAACTGTTTCAATTGTGCGCACTAAATTTGCCATTTCAATTGCCGATACCGCTGCATCATAGCCTTTATTACCCGCTTTTGTGCCAGCACGTTCAATCGCTTGTTCAATTGATTCTGTTGTCACAATGCCAAAAATAACCGGCACGCCTGTTTGTAGCGACACTTGCTGAATGCCTTTTGCGGCTTCATTACATACATAGTCATAATGTGTTGTCGAACCACGAATAACCGTTCCTAAACCGATAACGGCATCATACTTCCCTGACTCAACAAGCTTTTTCGCAATAAATGGTACTTCATAAGCACCTGGCACCCATGCCACTTCAATAAGGTCGTCTTCTACACCGTGTCGACGCAAACCATCTACTGCACCGTCCACTAATTTTGCATTGATGAAATCATTAAAACGTCCTACTACAATTCCTACACGTAATCCTGTACCGATTAAATTTGCTTCAATTGTTTTGACCATTTCCATTTCCTCCTATACGCGTGCAAGTTGAACATAGTCAACTAACGCTTCAATTGTCATAATATGTAGATTATGTTGATTTGCAATTTGTTCTAATTGTGGACGACGTGCCATTGTACCATCATCATTTAAAATTTCACAAATGACAGCGGCTTCGGTACTGTTGCAAAGCTTTGCAAGTTCAATGCCCGCTTCTGTATGTCCACGTCGTTCAATAACGCCACCCGCTTTTGCACGTAACGGAAACACATGCCCTGGTCGCTTAAACTGGTGCGCTTTTACGTGCTCATTACATAACTGCTGAATCGTTTCCGCACGTTCAAATGCGCTAATGCCTGTTGTCGTCGTTTCGAAATCAATACTTTCGGTAAACGCCGTGCCATGTGGGTCTGTATTCGTCGTTACCATCGGATGCAATGCTAAACGCTCTGCAATGGCTTCACTTACCGGCGCACAAATTAAGCCACGTCCATATGTTGCCATAAAGTTAATATTTTGCGGCGTTGCATATTGTGCTAAACAGACGAAATCCCCTTCATTTTCACGGTCTTCATCATCGACCACAATAATAATGCCACCATTTTTTAAAACATCTAATGCCTGTTCAATCATTGGTCATTCCCCCTTTTAAAAGCCATGCTGTGCTAAAAAATGTTCATTTATCTTTGTTGGTGTCGATTGCTGCGCACTTAGAAAATGCTGCACATACTTACCAATGACATCACATTCCACATTGACAGCATCGCCGCTTCGTTTCGTTGCAAAAATGGTTTCGCGGTACGTATGTGGAATAAGTGACACCGTTACAGTCGTCGACGCTACATCAAAAATCGTTAAACTCGTGCCATCCAATGTAATCGAGCCTTTCACGATACACTGTCCCGCAATACTTGCTGGTACATCAATGTCAATGTATACGGCATTTGCCTGTGGCTGAATGCGTTTAATAGACCCAACACCATCAATGTGACCAGACACAATATGACCACCGAAGCGCCCATTTGCTAACATCGCACGTTCGAGATTGACCAAACTCCCTTGACGTAATGCTAGTAAATTGGTTGCTTTAACCGTTTCGGGCATTACATCTGCTGTAAAGCTCGTTGCTTGGAAGCTTGTTACGGTTAAACAAACGCCATTCACAGCAATGCTATCACCCAGCTTCACATCACGTAACACCTCTTTCGCTTGTATACATAGTGATACCGCTTGCTGTGTTTGCTGTACATATTCGATTTTGCCAACTTCCTCAATGATACCTGTAAACATTAAAAATCCTCCCAACCATATGTTTTTACTAGGGTTAAAGGAGGGAGTATTATACACGTGAATTCGTACTACATAAAAAACTCCGCCACATACATGACGGAGAAGATTTACGGTGCACGAAATAAGCCCTTTTTCAGCGTGTTTTTCGTAAAAAAGTGTTTACGAAAGACGCCTTTTACAAACAAGGTTTCCCCCTTGTTCAAAAGCTTGTGTTCATGTACGTCTTCTCCCATCCAGACTTTACTGTCGGCTTTGGAATTTCACCAAATCCTGCGGCGAACCGCTCGTAGGCTTATGAGACTGTGCTCAATCACTACCGGTTGGGATTTTCACCCGACCCCGAAGACCGTATTCAATTTTTGTATTAAAAAAGCATCTACGTGGAGTCGTAGATGCGAAAATATGCAAAGCAAGTAAGCTGAAAAATACATGACCTTTTTATATACCTCTAACGAAAACATCCGTTTTTTCGTACACAAAATAAGCCTTTTTACAGACTGTTGCTATGCCTTCTCCCATCCAGACTTTACTGTCGGCTTTGGAATTTCACCAAATCCTGCGGCGAACCGCTCGTAGGCTTATGAGACTGTGCTCAATCACTACCGGCTGGGATTTTCACCCGACCCCGAAGACAACTTGTTTAATTGCATTAAGCGTAGCAGACGAAAAAATGAACTGTCAACATAAATTTTCAGAAAATAAAACGTAAGCTATGCCAAAACCTTGACATAGCTTACGTTTTACACATTTATTTTTTTATTTTTTGCCGTTTCGTACACATCACCTTTAATCACTTCAACGATAAATACGAATAATGGAATCCCAATAACTAATCCCCAAGCACCGAATAATAATTCACCAACCATCAACACAATAAACGTATAAAAAATAGGCAGCTTCATCGTAATCGAATATAATTTAGGATTTAAGAAATACGATTCAATGGCGTGAATAACCATAATCATGACAAACATGTATAAAATATAAAGTGGTCCACCGACTTGAAATGCAATAATTGACAGTGGAATTAACGACACGACGACACCAATTACCGGCATTAACCCTAATAGGAAAATCATAATCGCTAAGCCGATAATATTCGGGAAACCGAACAATACTAAACCGATAACAGATAAAACTGTATTCACGGTAGAAATCATAATTTGTACTTTAATCGCTAAACCAAATGTATTTAAAAAATTGCGACCAAATGCGACTAATTGATCATACACTTTTGCGGTCGTCGTTGTTCGGAAAGAAGCTGAGAACGTTTTAATTTTATCCAGTTCGAACAAAAAGAAAAAGCTCAGTAATACCGCGACAAACGCCTCTAATAACAGCGTGCTAATGCCAGCTGTTGCCCCAAGAATCTTCGCCCCTACATCACTTAAAATACCTTGCATATCTAAGTTTTCAATGAAGTGATATACCTGCTCCGGTAAGACGTCTTTATATGCTTGTATATTAAACGACGAGCCTTGCATAATAATCGTTGAAAATTGCTGTAATGCAACTGGTAAATAGCGATACCCAATCGTCATAATGGCGAGCAAAATAATACTATACATAATAAAAATTAGTAGTTTAGGCTTACGTAATGATACGGGTAATACATCGAGTATTTTTGTGAAAATTGCATGCGCTAAATACGTAAAAATAAACGTTAACAATAAAAAATTAAGCGCATTTTGCATAAAGAATAACAGCGCAATAACACCTAGCACCGTTAACCACTTCACATATTGCTTATCTTGTAGCAATCGCATCATCTGTGCATTCCTCCTTTTTTCTAACACCGTTAGAAAACAATTGCCACTCTGTAGATTACCATAAATTTATACAATAAATTCAACTAATTTTATAGATGACAAAAAGGATTTGCTTAAGGATACCCTCAAGCAAATCCTTCTTGCGTTATTGTTACTTAAACAATTACACGCCAGCCAAATGGGTCGTCGATTTTACCGTACTGAATACCTGTTAACGTATCGTATAATAATTGCGAAACTTCCCCAATTTGCCCGTTATTGATAACATACTGATGGTCACCAAACTTCAGCTCACCAATTGGCGAAATAACTGCGGCTGTGCCTGTGCCAAATGATTCTTCTAGCGTGCCATTTTGATGTGCTTCAATAATTTCGGTAATCGAAATACGGCGTTCTTCTACCGGAATCCCTTTATGTTGTAACACTTGAATCATCGAATCGCGCGTAATCCCCGGTAAAATACTGCCGTTTAATGCTGGCGTAATGACCGTGCCATTAATTTTAAAGAAAATATTCATGCTGCCTACTTCTTCAATGTATTCATTTTCGCGACCGTCCAACCAAAGCGTTTGTGCATATCCTTGTTGTGATGCAAGTTCTTGGGCCTTTAAGCTACTTGCATAGTTACCACCCGTTTTCGCTTCGCCTGTACCACCTGCTACAGCGCGTACATATTGCTTTTCAACTAAAATTTTTACCGGATTAATTCCTTCTGCATAGTATGAACCAACCGGAGACATAATAATAATAAATTGATAATTTTTTGATGGTGAAACACCTAAGTATGGTTCTGTTGCAATAATAAATGGACGAATGTATAAAGAAGTATTCTCTGCCGTCGGAATCCATGACTCGTCTAATTTCACAAGCTCTTTTAATGCTTGTAACGCTAATGCCTCATCCATTGCAGGAATACATAATCGTGCATTCGATGCGTTTAATCGAGCAAAGTTACGTTCTGGACGGAATAATGTAATGTCACCCGCCGCTGTTTTGTATGCTTTCATCCCTTCAAAAACCGTTTGACCATAATGAAATACCATAGCCGATGGGTCCAATGTTAATGGCTGGTACGGAATGATTCGTGCATCATGCCAACCTTGACCTTCTGTATAGTCAACGATACACATATGGTCCGTAAAATGTTTACCAAACCCTAACTGTTCTACTGCTGGTTTTTGTTTTGGTTGTGTCGTTTGCTCAATTTGAATCGTTGTCATCGTGCTATCCCCTCACTATAAAATATACAAATACTATCATACCACGTATTTAAGATTTTAAATATTACGAATTTTATGTTACCGTATAAAAAGATTACGAATAAAACAATACTTTTTTCCGCAAAAATGCATATGTAACCGATACCACCACAAAATGATTTTATCCTTTATTTACAATGATTTATAGGCATAATATTGATATTTACAATAGATACAAAACAAAAAATAATAGTTCGTTATAATACGTAGTAGTATACACCTTTTAACTTTTTTAGCCCTAAACGGTATTTTGACATAGAATTTCTCCGATGATATTGTACACATAGAAGAACACCACTCGCTCAAAAAGGGCTGAGTGGTTATCTGCTTTTATGGATGAAGAAAAGGACTTTTATGTATGAAAAAACTACGTGTGTACACACGATTAAATAAATGATTCTTTCCTATGCTGGCACCACAGAGGAAAGAATTTTTTTATTGCCATTTTTGCCACTGTCCATATATTTGTTTATGTACAACGCCTATCTGTACATTCATTTCATGTTCGTGCTGTTGTAAGGTACTCATCCCTATTAACGGCATGTGTCTTAACGCTTCTGTTTGTGGACCTCCTACGTTCGCTAATATATACCCACACACCTTTTGTAACAACAGGATATAACGCTGCTCCTGATGATGCGCTAATGATGTTGCAAATTGAAGAGCATCTTCATAGCGTCCTATTTCGCATAAGCATTGTAGCATTTTCTCATGTACTGCATAGCTATCTCGCACTGTAATATGCGATTCATATAAAAATTGATAACATACTTTATAACATTCACGGTAGTGCTTGTCTTTAAACAAATAACGTATTTTTGTACGATAATATTTTTCGCGACTTGACGGATAAATTTTCAGCTCACCTTGTCGCTCTATGCGCAACTCGTCACGTGAAAGCGTATGACGGTCAAGCTTGTCTACTAACGCCATACACGTTTCAGTCGGTGCGCCGCTCGTCTCATACAACTGTAGTAATTTCCAAATCGTCACCTCAAATGGTGAATACGTGGCTGCTGTTGTTAACTGCAAAATCTCCTGTGCTTTATCGATACGCTTTTGTAGCGGTTGTTGTGTATTTTTTACATATAAATCGTAGAGCACCCAGCCATACTGTTGCGTCGCATATACGTGTTGCGGAAAAGCTGCGACCATTTGCTGACCGATGATTTCTGCAAATAACAGTGCTTGTTGGCGCTTCGTTTCCTTATATACTTTTCGCAATCGACCAATTTCTTCGCAAAAATGTTGGACTGTGTATGTGCGAAAGGCTGTTTTTTGCCATTTTTCAAAATAAAAGGTCGCCAACTCATCATCATGACGACGTAATGCCTCATAAAAAGCTTTCACCGTTCTCACCTCTTGTCTTTATTATAATGCGCCACGATACCTATAGACAGCTGAATGTTTCTCCACCCGAAAGATTCATTTTTCCACAATATTTTCAAATTGACAAACTATTTTGTAGCATTACATCACTTTTTTATATGTATACGTAGAATGAACTGTATCTATTCACCTATAAAATGATGAAAAATCCCTCTAAAGTTAGAATTATCAGAATAATCTTTATAAACTATTTCTAATATCGAAGCTTTTTTCTATACTTATGAATACAGATGAAGGAGGGATTTTTGTGGGAACGAAAAAAACGATAGGTATCAGTACATTAGCAGCGTTATTAGCACTAAGCCCCGCTGCAGTGACTGCACATGCAGACGTTACAGTTGGTAAAGGACAAGTAAAAGAGAAACCTCATAAAGCTGTCATTGACAAAGCATTACACCAAGCAGTTGAACAGCAAGGAACAGTACGTGTCATTATTGAATTGGAGCAAGAGCCGACAATTATTGTCGCAAAAAACCGTGGACAACTTTATAAGCAGCTACGACAAGCAGAGCGCCAAAAGTTAGAACAACAAGTTGAAGCTGAACAACAAGTCATTCAGCAACAAGTCGAACAACATGCGGCAAGCGTACAAGTGCTTGAAAACTTCACAACGATTTTCAATGGCTTCTCTGCCGAAGTACAAGCGAAAGATGTCAATGAAATCGCGAAAACGCCTGGTGTTAAAGCAGTCTATGCCTCAAATGAATATGAAGCACCACAAGAAAAACCTCAAATGGCCTATTCTAAGGAACTCGTTCAAGCACAACAAGCATGGCATAATTACGGTGTTAAAGGCGAAGGAATGGTCGTTGCCGTTATTGACAGCGGTGTTGACCCTACACATAAAGACTTTATTTTAAGTGATGCCACAAAAGCTGAAATTTCCAAAGATGAAGTACAAACTTTAATTACGCAAGGCGCTGTACATGAAGGTGCGTACTTCACTGAAAAAGTCCCATTCGGCTATAACTATATGGATGGCAATACTGAAATTGTGGACTATAATGCTGAAACCGGTATGCACGGCATGCACGTTGCCGGTACAGTCGGTGCAAATGGTGACGAAGAAAACGGTGGCATTAAGGGGGTTGCTCCTGAAGCCCAAATTTTAGCAATGAAAGTGTTTGGTAATGACCCTGCTATTCCAACAACATATTCAGATATTTATATCAAAGCGATTGATGACGCGATTAAACTAGGCGCAGATGTTATTAATATGTCACTTGGGTCAACAGCCGGCTATGTCGATGAAAATAGCGCAGAATCTCAAGCGATTACACGTGCGACAGATAGCGGCGTACTTGTCGCGATTTCAGCAGGTAATTCGAATATGTACGGCTCTGGCTACTTCTACCCACTTGCTGAAAATCCAGACTATGGACTAGTTGGCTCTCCAAGTGTGTCGAACAATTCGTTAAGTGTTGCATCATTTGAAAACAGTCAAGTAACAGCCTATAGTTTTGCGGCAACTGCTGATGGACAGCCATTAAACAATATTCAATATTTAACAGCAAACGATGTAAGCCCGCTTCAAGTTGTCAATGAACCGACCGAAGTCGTACTCGCTGGCTTTGGTACGGCTGAAGATTTAGCACAAGTCGATGTTTCAGGCAAAATTGCACTGATTTCACGCGGTGGCAATACGTTCGTTGAAAAAGCATTGCATGCACAAAATGCTGGCGCAAAAGCGGTACTTATTTATAACAATACTGTCGGTACGATTAATATGGCATCCGACCCTGCTATTACAATTCCGTATATGTCCATATCACAAGAAGATGGACTGGCGTTAAAAGCGGCTATTGATGCTGGTCAAAAAGTAGAAGCTGCCTTTAATGGTGATTTCATTACAATGCCAAATGAACTCGCTGGCAAAATGAGTGATTTCTCATCATGGGGCACGACACCAAATTTAGATTTCAAACCTGAAATTACTGCGCCAGGTGGCAATATTTTCTCAACACTAAACAATAATGAATATGGTCTAAATAGTGGTACATCAATGGCAGCTCCTCATGTGGCTGGCGGTGCTGCCTTGTTATTTGAGCGTATTGATGAAGAATTTGGTGTTACTGGTACAGAGCGTGTTACGTTAGCTAAACAGCTATTGATGAACACCGCAAAACCTGTTGAATTATCAGAAGGCGAATATGTGTCTCCACGTCGTCAAGGTGCTGGCTTAATGCAATTAGCCAATGCGCTCGAAAATGAAGTGATCATTACGTCCACAGCTACTGGTGAAGGTAAAGTAGCACTACGTGAGATTGAAGGCGAAAGCTTCACGTTCACATTACAGGCGAAAAACTACGGAGATGAAGCAAAGACATACGATGTTGATTTCCAGCTCCAAGTAGACGCATTAACGCAATCAAGTGGCTTCGTTATTACAGCACCGAATATTATCGGCTCAGATGTTGTAACGGATACTGTTGATGTCGATGTAGTTGATCAAATTACAGTACCTGCGAATGGCACTACACAATTTACCGTTACTGCTGATATTTCAGCACTTAGCGACTATAAGCAATTCTTTACAAATGGCTTCTATGTCGATGGATTTGTAACGTTAGAAGACCCGCAGCAAGATATAACAGGTAATCCTGATTTAGCTGTTCCTGTAACTGGCTTTAATGGCGAATGGGATGACGCACCAATTTTTGACCGTTATGCTTGGGACGAAAAATCATATTGGGGCTACACAGCGCTCGCTGATGACGAAGGAAACTTCATTTCCGGTGGCGGCGATTACGATATGAATCGCTTCGGTTTCTCTCCAAATGGCGATGGTGTACGTGATCGAGTTATCCCTGTATTCTCATTACTACGTAACGCCAAAGCATTAAAAGCTGAAGTTGTCGATGAACATGGCAATGTCGTTCGCACATTACGAACAGCTGAAGATTTACGTAAACATTACACAAATACTGCACCACAACGCCCGTATACATTTAGTGATTTATTTGCATGGGACGGCTTCATTAATGGACAAGTCGCACAAGATGGACAATATACTGTTCGTTTACGTGCAGTCATCGACTTTGACGGCGCAGAGTGGCAATCACTGGACTTCCCTGTTCAAGTCGATACGCAAGCACCGACTGCTAACGTTAGCTATGCAAACGGTACTGTTTCGCTAACGAATGTAGCCGATGCAGGTACAGGTGCTGATTATTGGCAAGTGCTTGTAGATGGTGCAGCTGTCAGTGACCTATTACCAATGACAACGACGATATTTGCACTTGATGCAACAAATAAAGATGTACAAGTACATGTAACAGACGTGGCACGTAATACGGCAACGTTCCCAGTTCAAACAGCACCAATTATTACTGATACGAAAAAGCCAATCGTTAGTATTACAACACCAGACTTACTCGAAGCGTTAACGACGAAAAATGTAACCGTTACAGGTACAATTCAAGATCAATCTGATATTGCAACCGTTACAGTAAACGGTGAGCAAGCGACATTTACAAACACAAGCTTTACCCATACACTGACATTCAAAAAAGACGGTGTATACGATATTAAAGCAAAAGCAACCGATATTCACGGCAACTTTATGGAAGTTGGACGTAAAGTGCTAATTGATACAACGAAGCCAACATTAAGTATTAAAAACAACTATAAGAAAAACACAAAAAATGCAACAGAAACAGTGAACGTGACAATCGGTGATAATTATGATGCTGTTCGCTTAACAGTAAATGGCGATGAAAAATGGAATAAATCGCAATCTGTTAATGATTTAAAAGCATATAAGCATACATTAGCCATTCCTGTATCATTAGCAGCTGGAAAAAATGAACTGACATTTGAAGTAACGGATATTGCTGGCAATGTCACAACACAAACGATTACGATTACACGTAAATAACACGTTCCATTACAAATATTACTAACATGCATAACTAAAAACGCACTCTTCGGCACAATAACTGGCGGAGAGTGCGTTTTATCGTTCATTTCATTCTTTTTATGTTATCTATCTTCTATTCCATCCCCGTTTGCTATCAAAAACGCATAATATTATTAAAACACGCACATTTTTATAATTTTCTTAAAATAATTTATACCACTTTTTGCTCGTTTCGAACTTTTGTTTTCTGTAAATTGCAGTTTTCGTGTAAAAAGCCATCATTTTTCAGAATATTTTATATTGATAAAATATTAAGAATCCCTATAATAAAGCTTATCCAAATGAACGGAACGATTGAAAGGACTGACATTTTTATGAAAGATTTTTTTAGTAAACTGCTAACAGGCATGAGTTTAGGGATTGTTGTTTGCCTCATCCCAAACGCGCTTGTCGGTGAAATTTTAAAACTAATTATCCCGTATGCCCCGTGGCTACAACCGGTATTAACAACATCGATTATTGTTATGAGCTTATTACCTGTTATTATGGGGGTTATGATTGGAATCCAATTTAAATTAACACCGATTCAAACAACATCAGTCGGTCTTGCAGCATTCGTCGGCAGTGGTGTCACAACTGTTGCAGCAGACGGCACAATGACAATTGCAGGTATTGGCGTTGTTATTAACATCGGGGTTACAGCTGCTATTGCGGTATTATTTGTTCAATTTTTAGGCACAAAACTAAAAGAGTGGACCCTTCTGGCAATGCCTGCGCTAACAATATTCATTCCAGGGATTATCGGAACATGGACACTACCCTATGTTCAAAACGCATCAGGTATTATCGGTGAATTTATTATGTATTTAACAAGTTTACAACCAATTGTGATGGGTGCATTAATCGCGATGGTATTCTCATTACTCATCATTTCTCCGATTTCTACAATCGGTGTTGCTACTGTCATTATGCTATCAGGTATCGGCGCGGGCGCAGCGAACTTAGGCGTTTGTGCCTCTGGTGTGGGGATGGCCATTGCGAGCTACCGTGCCAACAATTTAGGTACGGCACTCGCACACATCGCTTCGGCAAAAATCCAAATGCGTAACTTCTTTATGAAACCTGTTATTGCATTACCAATGCTTTGTACAGCGGCTATTTTAGGCGCATTTGGTGGATATTTCCAAATTGAAGGAACACCCTATTCCGCTGGCTTTGGCTTAGCAGGATTCGTCGGCCCACTAAAATATTTAGACATTGTCGGCTGGCATATCGGAAGCATGACGATTGCCTTCACATTATTCATTGCTCTACCAGTTATTTTAAATCTTGTGTTCATTAAACTATTTGAAGCAAAATTCCGCTTCTCAAAAGCAGAAGATTACAAAGTAACATACGAATAATTGCTCACACAAACGCAGGCCCAACCGAAATTAGCGTTTCGGTTGGGCTTTTCATGTCACTCGATAAAGACGTTCACATTATGTATGTACATACTTTACTCAATTATTTTGTTTTCGCATTCGCTGGCGATACATGAAGACGCGTCGTATCCCATAAACAAATAACCATGCAGAGATTGCACCACCTATGAAGAAAAAAATAGCGACAACTCGGTGGTCTTCCCAATAGATTATTACTTGATAAATTGCAATGATGATTAATGCCACTGGTGCAATAACCCATTCTAGTAATCGATACAACATGATGCCCTCACCCCTTCATAATTATTTCGCAATAAACCGTTAAAAATCCTTTATTTTTAGATAATTCGGAGCATTATCTTTTTTCCTGGAATATTAGGTTGTTTTTTTAGATTAAGTATAATAAAATAACCTTTATAATATAAATCTTATAGATTTTGTAGGAATTAGGAGTGAAACCGATGACATATCCCGTAATCCATGTAGATGCTTTACATAAACAATTCCCTACCGCTACGAAACCAGTCTTATCCAATATTTCATTATCTATTGAACATGGTGAAATTGTTGCCTTTTTAGGAAAAAGTGGTTGTGGTAAAACAACTTTACTAAATATGATTGGTGGATTTGAAGCCCCAACAGCTGGGCGTATTTTATTAGATAATGAAATCGTGACGAAGCCATCGAAAAAAAGTATTATGCTTTTACAAAACTACGGGCTTCTGCCGTGGCGTACGGTTTATAGCAATGTATTATTTTCTCTTGAAAATAGCCCGCTTTCAAAAGAACAGAGACATGAGCGTGTCATAAACGGCCTGACGCTTGTTGGATTAGAAGATCGCGCCAATGCCATGCCAAATGAGTTATCTGGTGGCATGCAGCAACGCGTTGCTATTGCACGCGCGTTAGCTATCGAGCCTGAAATCATTTTAATGGATGAACCGTTTGCAGCACTCGATACATTTACACGTTATTTTTTACAAGACGAAATTGTTCGGATTAATACACAAAAACGTATGACGATTTTACTCGTTACACACGATATTGATGAAGCGATTTATTTAGCAGACCGCATCGTTATTTTAGCGCCAAACCCTGGTCGTATTTACAAAGAAATTACGATTCAATTGCCACGGCAACGTGACCGCGCAAGTCAAGATTTTCAACACTATCGTGAATTGATTTTCAAAGAATTCCAACTTTCACACGAACCACCAGCAATTGAATACAATATTTAAGGGGTATGACGATGAAGAAATGGCTATTACTTTTTATAACAGCGCTACTACTAGTAGCATGTAGCGATGAGCAAGCAGTAAATGAAGACGGCAAACCGATTATTAAAATCGGCTACTTGCCAACAACACATGCAGGTCCACTTTACTTTATGGAAGATACGGCAGAATATGACGTCGAGCTCGTTCGATTTAGTACATGGATTGATTTAATGGATGCGTTAAATGCTGGTCGTGTGGACGGTGCTTCTGTATTAATTGAACTGGCGATGAAAGCACATGAAAAAGGCATTGATCTACAAGCAGTCGCACTTGGTCATGAAGATGGCAATATCGTAACCGTTGCACCACATATTCAAGAAACCGCAGATTTAATCGGTGAGACAATCGCGATTCCAAATCGCTATTCAACCCATCATATTTATGTACATCAGATGCTAGAGCAAGCTGGTTATTCGATTGATGACGTCAATCTTGTGGAAATGGCTCCTGCTGAAATGCCATCTGCCCTATCAGAAAATCGTATTGCTGGCTATGTTGTAGCAGAACCATTTGGCTCAATTGGGGTATCACTTGGTGTTGGAAAAGTACTGTACCAATCACAAGAAATTTGGCCACACTCAATTGACTGTGCCCTTGTATTACGTACTGCCTTTATCGAACGTGATGAAGCGCTAACTACTGCATTTGTACAGCAATATGCACAAGCTGGGTTAGACGCACATGCCAAAGATGAACATGCTTTAACACAAATCAATGCCTTCTTAAAATTACAAGACAATGTCCTTGCGCAATCTTTAGAGTGGATTTCTTATGAGCATTTAGCGATTCCTGAAGATGCGTACACAGTATTACGTCAAGCGATGATGGATTTAGAGCTATCTGAAAATCCACCAACCTTCGAAGATTTTGTCAATAATAGCTATTTAGTAAATGAGGTGACACAATGAAAGGTTCAAAATGGCTGTATGCCCTTGCTAGCTTTGCGTTAGCGATCGGGCTATGGCAACTCGTGATTATTGTTGGCGATTACCCGGAAGCCTTGTTCCCAGGTCCACTTGCTGTATTAGAAAAATGGTGTGCACTCGTTGCAGATGGCTCGTTATTTGTTCATATTGGTGTTAGCTTATATCGATTTATCATTGGCTATGGTAGTGCAGTCATCGTTGCGATTATTGCCGGTGTCCTACTTGGTCGACTGCCGCGCGTATGGGCATTAATCGACCCGGTTGTACAAGTCATCCGTCCTGTATCACCAATTGCTTGGTCGCCATTTATTGTTTTATGGTTTGGTATTGGTGATATGCCCGCAATTGTCATTATTTTCATCGCTGCATTTTTCCCAGTATTACTTGCAACAGTAGCGGCTGTGAACCGTATTGACCCGCTTTATTTAAAGGTGGCATCCAACTTTGAATTATCACAAAAAGATTTAATTTGGAAAATTATTTTGCCTGCCGCCTTCCCTGCAATTGGTAGTGGTTTACATATGGCAATTGGCTCAGCATGGATTTTTCTTGTTGCCGGTGAAATGGTCGGTGCACAATCAGGACTGGGCTATTTAATTGTGGACGCACGAAATGCACTAGATTTAGATACGGTACTTGCAGCTATTGTCACAATTGGTGTAATCGGCTTAGCACTTGACCACTTACTACGCATTTTTGAACATGCGATCAAGAAAGTATGGACGGGTAAAACAATATAAGTTTTTCATCGGAGAGAATATAAAAATGCCATTCGAAATCTTTTCTTTCGAATGGCACTTTCATTATGGTTGACGTTCAATGGCGCGAATGACAAGGTCTTCGGTAATCGCACCACTTTCTTTTGTGCGGTATACAATTTCAACAGCTTCATCTGTCGTCGCGTCTACTACCTCTTTAAAGCACGGGTTTAAATATTCACTGCCCCAAATAGCCATCGCGTTAAAGACGTGCTCTAGCTGCTCTCCGGCTTTTGTTAAACGGTATGAATAGCGTGGTGGATGCGCTGAATATAATTGCGACGTGACCAGCTCCGCTTCCTCTAGCGCTTTCAAACGCGCCGAGAGCACATTACTTGAAAGCCCTGGTAGCTTTTGTTTAATTTCATTGAAGTTTTCCGTACCGATTAATAATTCATGCAAAATAAGCATCGTCCATCGGTCACCAATAATATTGAGTGTTTGTGCAATATTGCATGGTAAGTCATAACGTGTCACAAATCTTCTCCCCTTCGGCAAATTCCTAGTATTAGTGTAACGAATTTTAATTTTTCGCACAATTAAGTTGCTTTTCTTAACTAAGTATAATAAAATAACTCATGTAGTCAATATTAATTAATCCGAGGTGTTTACTATGTCATTATATTTAATCGAATCATCTATTCAAAACGTAGCAACAAAAGAAGAATTCAACGCATTAATCGAGCGCGTTGCACAAGCTGCACAAGTTATTGAAGTTCAAGTTGCAAAAGGATTTGCACGTGCTTACTTCATCGTTGAAGCCGCAGACGAAGCGACAGCAAAAGCTGCATTTGAAGCGCAAGAAATTACTGTTGATTTAGCAAAAGAAGTTCGTTTAATCGGTAAAGAACTTGACGAGGTAAAAGCTGGTACAAGTGAAAAGGTAAACTACTTAGTAGAGTGGGAAATCCCAGCCGAAATTACAATGGATAAATATTTAGAGCGCAAAAAGAAAAACTCTGTAAAATACGAAGAAGTACCAGATGTAAAATTCTCTCGTACGTATGTATGTGAAGATATGACAAAATGTTTATGTTTCTATGATGCACCAGACGAAGCTGCTGTAAAACGCGCACGTGAAGCTGTATCAACACCAATTTCTTCATTATCAGAATTAGAATAGTTCACACACAAAAACTTCACATGCTTTCTGCATGTGAAGTTTGTATAAATCAAGGAGGCCTATTATGGTACAAGAGCAATTAGCAGTCCAACAAATTATTGAACAACATTTAGCACCGTTTGTAAAAAAAATCGACGAGGAAGCTTTGTATGCCGAAAGCTACTTACGGGAATTAGGGAAGCAAGGATACTTCCGCTCTGCTGGAAAAGACCGTGCGACACTACTTCTTGACGAAGCAAAACTTGTCGAACAGACAGCTGCTGTATGTATGACGACAGCCTTTTGCCTCTGGTGCCATTTGGCCGCTTTAACATATTTACGCACAACGACAAATAAAACATTACAAGCAACGTACTTACCGCGCCTTGAACAAGGTGAGCAACTTGGCGCAACAGGTTTATCAAATCCAATGAAGTTTTATACTGAACTTGAAAAACTTCATTTAAACGCTGAACGTGTAGAAGGTGGCTATGTTGTAAATGGTGTACTAGGCGCTGTTTCAAACTTAGCAACAGACCATGTTTTCGGTGGGATTGCCCAATTGCCCAATGATGAAGAAGTAATGTTTTTAGTCGATTTAACAAAGCATGCCGTACCGTTAAAAGAAAAGGTCAACTTTATCGGTCTAAATGGTAGTGCTACATATAGCTGCCGATTTGATAATGTCTTTATAGCAGATGAATATGTGATTTCACATCAAGCACGTGCATTCGTTGCTGACATTCGCCCTGCCTTTATTATTTATCAAATTCCACTTGGACTAGGCGTAATTGACGCTGCGATTACTTCGATTGAAAAAGTAAAAGCGAAACAAAACGGTTGTAACCAATATCTTCAAACGCAAGCATGCGATTTAACGGACAAGCGTGAGGCGCTGCAGCAACAGCTTGCAACGCTGACACAAGGCGCTCCGTTAAAAGATATTTGCCAAACGCGTTTACACACAGTGTATGCAACACTTGAGGCTACACAAGCTAGCATGTTGCACAATGGTTCAGCAGGTTATGTTGCAGGTAGTAAGCCGTCTCGTTTACTGCGAGAGTCATACTTCTTCGCTAACTTAACACCGACTGTACGTCATTTAGAAAAAATTATTCAAAACCAATAATACAGTTCGTTCTATTCAAAATAAGGTTCTAACGTAAATATTAGGTCTGAAACAAAATAAAGTGGCAAGAGAAATAACAACATTTCTTTTGCCACTTTTCTACTTTTACCATCGCGCTCCTTTCAAGCAAGCTTTTCTTCAGTAATTTACGTTCAAAATTGTACAAATACTCTAACGATATTATAGAATCCAAAATAAAGAACGTAGGACATTTCCATTATGTCCTACGCTCTTTTCTATGTATTCATACGTGATAAATTAAAATTTTGCCTTTGGCGTTAATTAAACGATGTGTTTTATTCGTAACACCTTTTTCTTCAATCAATTTCTGTCCTTCTTGTTTAGCTTGTTCATCATTTTCAAATGTCCACACCTCATTAAACAATGTTTCGCCTTCATCTCCAAATGCTGTAAATCTGTAGTTTTCCATCATAACCGCCCTCTTTTCATTCATTCTCTTTAAATTGTACGCATTTTTTTGTGTAATTTCTAAACATTCGCCCTCTTTTTTTGCGCCATTGCCATATAATATGTCTTCTTTGCGACAACTAGTTTCTTTTTAACATCTATACCCGACTTTCGCCTCATAAAACACAAAAAAGTACACCAAAGCTTAACTTGCTTGTGGTGCACTTTTTGCTGGTTCATTTTCACTGTTATCATCACGCTCAGTTTCAGGTGTTAGTAAAAAGCCAAAACCATGATGTTTCAACGCATTTTCTAATGCATTTGTAACAGGAATACCCGTTAAATTAATATACCCGACTTTATGACCAATCATTGTTGCATACAGGACTGGATCATACTTTAAACCAAGGTTTTTATAAATCGTTAACGTATTTAAAATATCCCCTAGCGTTAAAATTTCGTAATCGCGACCACTAAATGTATAGTCCCCATTAATTTGATACCAAAAATCACTCGTATCCTCGCGTACCCACTGCAACCCTGTATCTTCGATTGCCTGCTTAATCGCAATGGCTGTATTCATGTATCGCTGATTCGGTTCGCGACCATATGCCTGTAGTAAGAAGTTCATTTCACCGAGCGCATGGTTAAGTGATACATGTGTTTTCTTCGTCAATGTATCGCCGTAATAATCTAAAATGAAATAGCCGTTTTCCGTTGCGAGTACATTATCAATATTTACTTGATTCGATAAATAATCCGCATACTCAAAATACATATTTTGCAACATTTCATCACCTAAATAATCGCCAGCATCGGTTAAAAAGAGCGCGATATTCTCATTATGACGTGTATCCGTATACGGTGCTCGAATGCCATAATCATTCTTTAACCATGTACTTGTATACTCCGTTTCCCAAAGCTGTCCTTCTACTTTACGATCGAGTAAATAGTTAATAGAATTCATCAGCATCGAATAATGGAAGCGCGTGTCGCCATTACTGACAAGTTCGTCTAAATAAATTTTTCCGCGTTGATGCAAGACATTACGTCCATAACCTTTTGACGTACCTGGCTCAATCGACCATGGTAGCTTTGTATACGCACCAGTTGCGTTTAACCACATTTGCGAGCGAATATGATAAATCTCCGAATAATCGCGATAATACAGTGCATCGGCATCGTTATTAAATAATGCATTTGCGCCAACTAAAAACCAACTTTCAGAAATTTGTCCTGCTGCGCCTGTTAGCGGCATCGCCACAACCGATTGTTCACCGCGTTGCTCTGCCACTACATGACGTTGCTCCTCGATTAATTCACGTACAACGCTTTTATCGCCATCTTCATATTCTTTCACTAATTCACGAGAAATAAAGTTTTGCGACGCAATCACTTCATAGGCACGCCCCTCAAAACGGAAGAGTCCTGCTAAATTCGTCGTTTCATTGACGCCGAATGTATTATCATGCTCCCGTACAAATTCAATATCATCAAAACGTAGTTCAGATACATCACTGCTGTTTGAAACGAGCTGTAATGGAATCGTTACTGGCTCTTGCGTGACACTCAAAAATTCCGCAAATACTAATTTATCTCCGCGGTCAATTTGGCGAATCGTTGTTGTTAATGTACCAAGTGCTTGTTCATGATCACGTACATTAAACGTTAGTATCGTATCCGTTGCATGAGACTTCTCAATTGTTTGCTGTTGTTCTAATTCGTATTCATAGCTTGCTGCCCGCACGTATACATCTTTTCCTAAATGAAATAAAACACCACCTGCAGGATTTACCTTTACATCAAGTTCTGCATTATCCTTTGCTGTTGCACTTTCCTGCTCTTGATTCGCTGCTAACTTTTTGGCATATTCTTGGTCTGCCTCATATTTGATGACGAATGTAAGCACGATTAATGCGAGCGCAATACTACTGAATACAATATACTTTGCTCGTTTCATCCTTCTCTCCTCATTGCGAAATTGCATATTTCATTGTAGCATAATTTGCTACATTGTACGCCGGTCATCACCTTCAATTAAGCGAATTGCGAGCGATTGTACCGGCACATTTTGCGCATATGCAGGTGCTACAATTTGTTGATCAATCACAATTGTTTCGGTTTGCTCTGCTCGTATCGTAATATCATATGGACCCGCTTCATTTAGCCAATGTGCAAGCGCATCATTATGTTGTTGCCCAACGAACTCCACCGAAGCTTGTACATCTTCGTCACTATAATTATGCAAAGTTAACTCACAATACAATTGCATGTCGCCCTGTTGTAATAATGTCGCCTGACAACCTGATTGCCCTTCGTCATAATGAATCGCTTGGATGCCTTGTGCAATATATGCTTGGTACATTGGAATCGCCACGCTTGGCAAGACTAAAAATAACACAAGCGGTAACACGACAGCTGCCCACTTCCACTTTTTAATCATACTTACAAAACAGACGATACTCCCAACTAACATTACTAAACTAAAAATTCCAGCCATATACAGGCCATCTGTTGTCTGTACCGGAATGGTCAACACCGATAATGTTGCATAGACATTCATGTTGTTCGGGTATGGCATCGACAGTATAAATGCTGCGACATAGAGCGCGATCGCCGCATATAAAAAAAGGCGTTTCGACACACACATCCCCCCTATCTTTCATCTATCTATCGTACCATAAAATATGCCATTTCACGTAGCAGATACGCATAACGCATACAAAAATCTGAACACAATATAAGAAAGCATCACCTCAACATTTCATGTGAGTGTGATGCTTTCTTACGAACGTTATAAGGATGTTACGTAACGATATAATCGCGCGTCAAATCAGGTCAACTTACTCGTTATGTAAATGCTAAATAAGCATAACGTGAAATATCCGGTGCTAATGCGTCCATTTCTTCCCCTGTTACCCAACGCCCTGTCGCTAATTCCACCTGTGACGAATCAACCGTTAATAAATAAAAATGACGATGTACCGCTTCTCCGCCATATGTGCCATAATCCGATGTTAAAAAACGTTGGATTGTTGCTTGTAAGCCCGTTTGTTCTTCGACTGCACGTAACACAGTCTGTGCCCACTCCTCATCATCGTTCACATGATCGTTTGGAACAAGTCCATTCGGTAACGTCAGTAAAAAATGTGCGCCTGCTTGTTCATATGTAACATAGCCGTATGCTTTGTGAATCATTAACATGCCCTCATTTCTATTTGAAAGTATACGTTGTATTCGTGAAAAATAAGGCAAAGTCCTGCAAAGCACATCAATTTTAACGAAAAAATAATGTATGCTTACGTTAATTTATATTTGGCGGTCGTTTCCTTCAAATTATTCGCGACTGCATCTAACGTTCGAACAGATTTTGTCATATCATTCATATTTTCATGCTGGATACCGGTCGCGTCCATCATTGCATCCATACTGTCGACACCTTGCTTTGTTAAATGTTCAATATGTTCAAAAGATGCCGTAATTTCTTCGGTATTCGCAGACATTACAAGCGCGGCTTCAGATACACTTTCGACTTCCTTCGCGATAATTTGTACACCATCTGAAATATTACCAAATGTCGCTTGTGCTTCGTCTACAACATGGCGACCGCTTGATACAACATTTGATGTTTGTAAAATCGCGCTCACAATTTCCGTTGTTTCTAGTTGAACGCTTTGTACGACATAGGTAATTTCATCCGCAGCTGTTTTCGACTCCTCCGCTAGCTTGCGCACTTCATCAGCAACAACAGCGAAACCTTTCCCCGCTTCTCCAGCACGCGCAGCTTCAATCGATGCATTGAGTGCTAATAAATTTGTTTGATTTGAGATGCCGGTAATCACACTCGTAAATTGACCGATTTTCCCTGACAAATTAACTAATTCTTCTGTCTTTTCAACACAAATAGCAGTTGATTGTTCAATTTGTTGTAACTGCTCGGTTAAATTAAACATAACGTTAGAGCCAACTGCCGCTTCTTGCCCCGTTGCTGCTGAGCGCTCTGCAATTTCTGAAATGGATGCGGTAATATGCTGAATATTTTGCGCTAACTCTTCAAGGGCATCTACACTATCTTCTGTACTTTGTAATTGTACATGCGAAAATTCTTTCATATTTTGTGTGCTTGCAACGATAATCGCTGTGGACTCTTCAGTCGTTTGCGCGCGCTGTGTAATTTCATTGGTCACAGCATGAATTGTCATCGATTGTGCTTGTAAATCTTTAATAATCCGTTGATAATTTTCCATCATTTGGTTAAACGACATAATGAGCTGCCCAATTTCATCGTGTGAGTCTGCTTGAATGCGTTTTGTTAAATCTGCTTCATCATGGCTCATATCATCTAGTGAATCACGAATGCTTAAAATACGCTTCACTTGTTTCGTAATCGTTACGCTTGTTAATAAAGCGATCAGAATACTCGCACCAATGGCAGCAATTATCGTCCCCCAATAAATGCTCGTTAATACGTGGGCATCTACAGCAATCACTAAATATTGACCGTTCGATAATGCCTTCACAAAATTCGTTGTACGCGTCCCGCCAACATCCCCTTTAAACGAGTGATTGTCTGCTAACGCATCTTTTGTAAATCCTGCATGTTCAAATGTATCCTCTGCTGTTGCCGCAACGATGTCACCATTATCACGGACAACAGCTGCATAAAGTACAGTGTCACTCAAATACTGTTTTAATTGTTCTATGTAAAACGTTGTCCCAATTTGTTGTTCTAAATCGAGCAAATGCTGTCCATTGCGCGCGACCTGTACAATTTGTGGCGCTGTGGCTTGCCAACCACCTACCCCGACAAATTTATAAAATGCATCATCAACAACGCGCACTTGCGCTGGCTGTACAATCGATGTCGCCACGTCCGCCTCTAATAACGCCATATATTCCGCTGCCTGACTCCCTGGCTCTGACCCGAAATTAAAGTCAATCGTTGGTGCGATTGATGTGAGTGTCGTATTGCCTTGTGCATCTGTACTCCAAATTTCATCAATGCCTGCAACTTCAGACAAACGCTTCAAATCTTCATGCGTCGTGCCTTTTGCAACAATATAAGAAGCTAACGCCGCTTGGGCAACCATTTCTTGTTCCATAATCGTTTCCGCTTGTTCACGAGCGACCATAGCGCCCTCTATCCCAAGTGCCACAGATTCAACTAACGCTTCTCCATTTTGTTCGATACTTTTATTGGTTGTCATGTAAATGAACACACTAAAAACCGCGATAATACATACTACTACAACTGTAATAGGTGCCATCATCTTTGAACGTAACGTTGTAAACATATTATACTGTCCTCCTTTTCTTCTTCCTTTATCATACGTCAAAAGATTTTATTTTTGTTAAAATTACCTAAAATTATAGGTTCAAAATATCTAAAATATTAGAATTTAGACACAAATGAGCGGAGATAATCTACATTACCTCCGCAAAAACTAATCCTTTATAACTATATCATTATCACTTATTAACGCATAGCTTATATAATCATGCGCGACACTCGTATGTTCAAAAACCGTACGTGCTTGCTTCGCTAACGCTTCACTTTGCGCCGGCAAAAATCGTGCACTAATATGCGTTAAAATTAAATATTTTGCCTCGGCATGCTTCGCTACGTGTGCCGCTTCCATATTCGTGGCATGTCCGTACTGCGCGGCTAGTTGCGCTGTCGTATCGTCAAATGTTGCCTCGTGTACAACAATGGTCGCATTTTTCGCCAATTGAATCGCTTGGTCACAATATTTTGTATCCCCAAGGATTGTTACAATAAACCCTGCTTTCGGCGACGTAACAACGTCCTTTGCATGTACGACACGCCCGTCTGCTAATGTTACGTCTGCACCATTCTTCAGCGCACCGAGTAACGGTCCTTTCGGTACACCAAGCTCATACGCTTTTTCAATTAATAATGCACCTGGCAGTTCTTTTTGCTCAATGCGGTAGCCTAAACATGGCACAACATGTTCCAGCCAAGCAGCATACACTGTAAATTGCTCGTCCTCAAAAACAATGCCTGCTTCGTCCATCTCCTCAATAAACAGTGGATACGTTAAATGCGTACCACTAATACGAATTGTCGTTTCTACCCACTCTTTAATACCACGTGGCCCGTAAATCGTTAACGGTTCAGTGCCTCCTAAAAAGCTACGTGAACCAAGTAATCCAGGTAACCCAAATATATGATCGCCGTGTAAATGCGTAATAAAGATTTTTTCGATTTTCCGTGGTTTCAGTGATGTATGTAAAATGCGATGCTGCGTTGCTTCTCCGCAATCAAATAACCACATCGTGCCACGCTCATCTAATAACTTCATCATAATCGCTGTTGTGTTGCGCTCTTTTGATGGCATTCCTGCCCCTGTCCCTAAAAATTGTAACTCCATCTATGTTCCTCATTTCTTTCCAGCGGTTTCGACATATAAGAAGCTGCCCCTGATAATAGTCTCTGGGACAGCTCTTTGTTATTCATCAAATGGTGAAAACCCCGTATCGACATAGCTTACTTCACCCGTGTCCCCATCAATTTCATCAATATGGCCACCTGTTGGCGAATCTGGGTACGTAATTAAATACGTTAATTCATATAAATTTTCTTCTAAATTTGTGCGCATAAATGCCAATGTCACATCTGCTAAATTTTGCGCGATTGCATCTGCTTCTGACAATGATAATTTCGGCTGTTCTAGTCGGCGCAATACATCGTATGGTAAAATCGCCTGTACAATTTCTAATACAACACCGGTACTGCGATGAATTGATATATCAATCGCTTTATCATGAATATACACACCGTCTACTGCATATACGAAACGGAAATTTGTATCACTCGATTCAAAGTCATCGGCAAAAAACGGGGAATGTTGTAAAATTTGCGCTAGCCCTGTTGATTCTTCGCGTTTATAATGGACCATTTCATTTCCAACAAGCACATACAGTAATTCATGTGCGCGTTGCAGTAGCACATCATCTTCAATGTATATACCTGTATCTGGAAGCTCCACTAAATGATTGTCCTCTAGCTCGAAATCTAAAATATCGTCATCGACATCTTCAAAGCTTGATAAATCAAGTTGATAATGATCATCTTCATCTGTTTGTGCAATATACCAATGCTTCATGCCGTCTAGTGACGTATCTTCCTTCACAACAACGCCTGGATATTCATTGATCATTAACACATCTAGCGGCGCATCAATTTTGGTAAGTGGCACATCATGGTAAAGCGTTTCTAATGTGTCATCTTGCGCTAAATGATTCAATGAACCATCAACATGTACGCCAAATAATTCATGGTTTTGCCCATACACATAGCGCCAGTTTTGTGTATCTAGCACTTTTTCGACAAGTAATTGCTCATGTAAAATGGCACGTGCTTGTTCCTTTGAAATACAGCTTTTTGGATAAGTAACGGTATACGGCTCTGTGAAAAACATCGCTGTAATTAAGTACCCTTCTGCATCAAGCGAAACATGCGCACCAGTATTTGGTAATGGTAAGTGATATCGCTCATCCACTTCTTCAAAAATAACCAAATAATGCGTATCAAAATTAACTAAGCTCTCTAATACAAGCCCTCGATTATCCACTTGTTCAATAAAATTTTTCGCAATGCTCGTTGCTTGCTCGGCGCTAATAGCCACGTGCTCTAGTACGGCATCTTCTGCCTCAAATAATTGAATACGCTGTAATAAGCCATCAAAGTATTCGTATTCGCCAATTGCTTCACCGGCGCGATTATAAAATACAAACAAATCGCGCTCTATTTCTTCTGTATGTGCAATGGTTTGTTGTACAAACGGCTGTAATTTTTCAATCATGTGTTCTTCTCCTTTGTCGCTTTGTGACGATTGGTGCTACTGCATGTATTGACGTTTGTTCAAGTGCTTGGGTTGCTAAGCGGTGCGCTTCGGTATTATGTGCACGTGCAATATGTTCATATTGAATGTGTAGTTGTAACTTCTCGACTAACGCATCAATTCGATTTGCCCATCGTTGAAATACAGGCTCATACACAGGCCACTCTCCAGCCATTTGCTGTAGAACGACTTGAGCATCGCCTTTTACCGTAATTGTTTGACGAGAAACACCTAAGTCTTCTAATGCTCGTATCGCTTCATAAAGTGCCACATACTCCGCTTCATTATTAGACGTAATATTGGTCATCAAATGATTTGTCCGCAAGCGCATTTTTTGCTGTTGCTTATAGTAAATGACAACACCGAGTCCTGCATGTTGTAACGCTTCATCAAATCCACCGTCAAAATAGACAACAACTTGATGCGGCTCTTCGATTAGTGCTGTTGCATATTTCTTCAGCTCTTTTAACGTCCATGTACTATCATACATATCGGTTATAGTGTAACGCTGTAAACGTCCGGTTTGCTGTAAATCTTCGAGCACCACAATCGCCTCTTCATAGGACAGCTGCTCAGAGTGAAATGTAACTGTTGCACCTTTTTTCGGTTGATACGTTATTTCTAGCGTAACATTCATCTGTACGTCCTCCTATTAGCGATTTTGTATATTCAGTGTATCACTTTTCGAAACAACACAACATAAAAAAGCAAGACGAGCACTTCGTCTTGCTTCCATTATAGAAGGATGAGATATTGTTTTTTATGTATCGTCACGTAAAAGATACGTGACATCTGTTTCTTATTCATCTTTAGCCGGAACGTTACGCTCAGTTAATTCTTTGTACCATTCGAAGTCGCCACTTTGGACAGCGACTGCCATCAGCTCTTGGATATCGTCTGAGTGTAAATGTACATCGTTATTTTCTTGTATATATTTCGCCGGTACCCAATACGCATCTTTTGACACACGTGGTAAGCGCACTAAATAACGGTTATCGGTTTCATCAGCTTTTAATACAAAACCTGGTACATTACGGTAAAGAATCCATTGTCCTACGTCAAACATATTCTCATCCCTTTCGTTCAAGGTATGAGGCTATTATAGTATAGTTTTTTCACGCACCCAAATGATTTGCTCATTGTTTAAATCTCATCAATTAGCTCTTTTTACTCACATCAAAATGAAGAAAAACATCCTTAGAAAAACTCGTATTTGCATAATATTCGTCGCTCACCATACGCTTTTTCATCCCTTTCATGACGAGCTGTTTGTCATATTTCGCATTAATATTGTCTAATAACGTTAAAATTGGTTCTTCTTGCGCATGTTGTTCAAAATTAAATAAATTTAATTGCTCCGTTCGCGCCTGTGCATCAATTACGTGACTGACTGTTACCCCTAATAAACGAATCGGTTCGCCTTGCCAGTGACGTTCCACTAACATCCATGCAACCCTACTAATCTCTTCCTCATCTTGAAGCGCATTTTGAACGGTTTGACTACGCGTATATGTTTGCCAATCAGCTGTGCGAATCATCACGCTCACCGTTGTCCCTGCGAGTGATTTCATTTGTAAACGCTTCGCTACTTTCACACTTAATCGTTTTACCGCTTCGTAAACCGCCACACGCTCCGTTAAGTTTTGGGCGAACGTTGTAGAATTCCCAACGCTTTTCGTATCATAAATCGCGAGTGGGTCTACGGCGCGACGATCCTGCCCATTTGCACGCTCATGCATTTGCTCTCCCTGCACACCAAAATGCCGACGTAATTCATGCCGTTCTGTTTGCGCAAGCTGCCCGATTGTTGTAACATGTAATGTTTTGAGCTTCTCTGCTGTTTTCGCACCTACTCCGTGCATCGCTGTTACCGGTAAGTGCCATAGCATTTGCGGAACATCTCGCTTACGTAACACCGTAATCCCCATCGGCTTCTTCATATCGCTCGCCATTTTTGCTAAAAATTTATTTGGAGCTACCCCAATCGAACATGGCAATTGTAATTCCGTGTAAATACGTTGCTGTAGCTGGTCGACAAACTGTAACGGGTGTTCCCCTACTACATCTGTAATATCCAAGTAACCTTCATCAATGGATACTGGTTGTAGTATAGGCGAAACATCCCGAAGCAACGCAAAAAAGCGCTGGGAATAGTCACGATAAGCAGGAAAGTTTGGTGCAACAATTTCTAAATGTGGGCATAAACGCAGCGCATCTCGCACATGCATCGTCGTCTTCACACCGTACGCACGCGCTTCATAGCTACAGGTAATAACAATGCCACGTCGCTGCTTTGGGTTCCCTGCAACTGCCACTGGTTTCCCTGCTAAATGTGGTTGCAATAATTGTTCAACGGAGGCAAAAAAGCTATTCAAATCAATATGCAAAATAATACGTCCACTCATCCGAATCACCTCTATACAATCCATTTTACCAAACATACATTCTTATTTGTAGTAAAATACAGTGTATCGCAATAAAAGAGCGGTAGAAGAAATGATAACATTTCCCCTACCGCTGTTCCACTGCCCATTACGTATTACCGAATCGTTAAATCCGCTATTTATCGCTCGTTTTTATTGGTCGATATACAGCTGATTTCGCCCATTTTGTTTAGCAAAATATAACGCTTCATCAGCACGTCTAAACAGCTCTTGGAATGAATTCGCCTGTACATGTTCGTTGTGTACAAGTCCCATGCTGCATGTAAGCGCTAACTCCATACCTTGTAATTGAAATGGCGTTTCATGCAGCTCTTCATATAAGCTCATAATAAAGTCTTCCGCTTGTGCAACTGGCATTGATAAAATGAGCACAAATTCATCACCACCATAACGCGCAAATAATACAGGTGCACCTTTTATTTGTTGCGCTACACGCTGAGCAAGCATTTGAATCGCTTGGTCGCCTGCTAAATGACCAAACGAATCGTTGATTTTCTTGAAATGGTCAATATCAAACACCGCACACGAACAGTTTTCATCTGTAATACGACTCATCAAAATCGTATTTTCTGCTTGTTTTTCTAAATAGTAGCGATTATATACGCCTGTTAAACTATCATAATGCGCTAACTTTTGCGCTTCTGATAAATGTAATTTCTTTACTGTTTCTTTCACCTGTGCCTTCATCGTTACATAGGCTGGGTCTGTTAATAACGTAATATAATGTTTTTGCAGCTGTGCCATTTCTTTATAACATGCCGCCTGCTCATAACGCATAATACAGTCTTCTAGCAACCAAACATAATCATCAAGCTCCAGCACTGCATAGAGTTGCTGTAGTACTTGCTCAAATCGCGCAAAGAAATCGGTCTGTGCGTGTAATGCAAAACATACACATATATCATAATACTGCGCATACATATGATATTTGCTAATTGGCAATGTCGCTAATAATGTATTGGCTTTTGTTAAGTAATATTGTGCCTGTTCAGCAAAGTTCAATTTCAATAAAACCGCAACATAGCTTACATAAAACTTTGCACGCTGTTCAACTTGTCTATTCTCTTGACCTTCCAAATAGCCTTCGATGAGTGTCGCGATCGAGAGCGCTTTATCGTCTTGACCCATACGATGGAGTAACGACATATACTGCGTACCATATTGAATAATTTCCCAGCACTCGTCCTCGTCTAAAGACATTTGTAGTAACTGTTGAAAATAGAGTTCCGCGCGTTGGTACTCCCCTGTCTTAATATGTAACGTCGCTTTTAACAATGTGTACTGCTTTTTCTGACTCGATGTCACGTTATGCGCGAATAAATAGTCATACAGTTCCACTTGTCTACATGCCATCTTATAGTCCTTTGCCTCTAAATAACAGGTAATTAGCATAATGACGTAACGAATAATATTAACGTAATCTTTTTTTATTTCTGCGTAGTGAATAAGCCGTTTATATAATGTCGCTGCCTTTGCATATTGTTTGTCATCGTATTTACTGATTGCTTCTTGTTCTAGCGTATCTATTTGTTGTAAGGCTTCATACATCCTTAAAACACTCCTAACTACCTAAAAATAAAAATAATTTTAGAACAATAGACACAATTAAAATTCTTTGTTACGGTATATTTTACACTACAGCCGTATTTTTATCCATCATTTTCCGTTAATTATCTCACAATGGTAAAAAACACATTATTCACATAAACGAACAATCGCTGTGAATAATGTGTTTTTTCGTTATTTATTTCGCAACAGTACGAACAATTTCGACTAATAAATCGGCTAGTTTTTCAAGCTCTTCAATCGGCATACGCTCATTTGTTGTATGGATTTCCTCATACCCAACCGATAAATTAACAGTTGGAATGCCAAAACCTGCAATGACGTTTGCATCGCTACCGCCACCTGAGCTACCAAGCAACGGTGTACGCCCTACCGTTTTCACTGCTTCTACTGCTACTTGGACAACTTTATCGTCTTCTGTAACAGAGAAACCAGGATACATAATTTGTATATCCACTTGTGCTTGTGCGCCAAGTTGTTGTGCCACACGCTCAAATGTTTCTTTCATATGCGCTGTTTGTGCATCTAGCTTTTCACGACGGATTGAACGCGCTTCTGCCAAAATAGAAACTTCATCACAGACGATATTTGTTGCTTGCCCGCCTTCAAAACGGCCGATATTCGCTGTTGTTTCTTCATCAATACGACCTAGCTTCATTTGGGCAATTGCTTTTGCTGCTACCGTAATCGCTGAAATCCCCTTCTCTGGTGCAACACCAGCATGTGCTGTTTTGCCAAGTACTTTTACCATTAATTTTGCTTGGAATGGCGCTGATGTTACAATGCCACCAACTTTTCCATCGCTATCAATCGCAAAGCCGTATTTCGCGTGAATATGCGCTGGGTCAAGCTCCTTCGCGCCAACTAAACCGCTCTCTTCCCCAGCTGTAATAATAAATTGAATATCGCCATGTGCAATATTTTGTTCCTTTAAACGTTTCACCATTTCTAAACTTGCCGCAATGCCCGCCTTATCGTCCGCACCTAAAATCGTTGTGCCATCTGAATAAATATAACCATCTTCGCGAATTTCTGGCTTAATGCCTTTACCAGGTACAACTGTATCCATATGCGTTGTGAAATAAATTGGGTCAACGCCGTCTTTATTACCTTTCAATGTCGCAATAATATTGCCTGCACCATGTCCATTTCGCGTATATGCATCATCTTGAAACACATCAAAACCTAACTCTTCTAATAATGATACTAATACTGGTGCAATTACTTCCTCATGCTTTGTTTCAGAATCAATTTGTACTAATTGTAAAAATTGCTCTACTACTCGACTTGTCATATGAATGCGCTCCTTCGTGTCACGAATAATTTTTGTCGTTAAATAGTTTACCATAAATCCAAATTGTTGGACATTCGTGAAGTAACATGAAATCTGTATTACTACAAATCTATTTTGTTTTATAACAGCCATATCTTTATACGTTAGAATTTTCGCACAGTTATATAAATGCGTTTCCAACGAGCAAAATTCATACACCTTCATTTTTCTGTCATAATTAAAGCGTTTTCTTTATTTTTACGCACTTTTTCTTTTGATGTTAGACCTCTTACCATGTATATTAGTGGTAATCACTCGAACGAAAAAGGAGCTTATCAATATGAATACAACAATCACTTATTATGTAGAACAGATGGAAGCAACATTATTATCAGACTTAGCGATGCAAAACGAATCAAATTTATATGACATTGCACATGATATGTTAACAACACAATCTCGTGAAGACTTCGCCTCAATTTGCCAAGCATACGAAGTTGTAAAGCATAACTTATTAGGCTAAGAAACAACTTGTTTAGTCAGAAACAATTTTTTCTTATTCATCTAAAAAAGGTATCGACGAATTCACATTCGCCGATACCTTTTTTACGTCTCTTGTGCTGGTGTTACGAGCTTGTAGTAGCAAAGCTCATCATAGTAATCACCGTTAATATATAAGGCATGTACACGACGTCCTTCATGTGTAAAGCCCATTTTATGCAAATATTGCTGCGCATATTCATTGCGCTCAAATACGATACACTCTAATCGATGAATACCTACTGTCGCAGCCCATTGTTCGATTTGTAACATAAGTGCTGCTGCAATACCTTTACGGCGAAACTTTTCGCTTACACCAATCGTTACTTCAGCAATATGCTTTGTGCGTACAAACGTTTCTGCACGGCAAATACTATAACCAATTAGTTGTTGTGCTTCTTCATAGACAAATAAAACGGCACGTGGATTTTGAATAATATCACTAATTAATTGCAGCTGTAAATCGACCGTCATATTGCGCTCTCCTGGACTTTGGCGCATAACGTTAGACTGGTCAATTTCTTTTAATAACGCTAAAAATGACTCAGCATCTTTCATTTCAATTGGTCGAATCATGCGACACTCTCCATTCATTCTCTCTTGTATAGTACATTCTAGATATGCCCCTAAAAATCCTGCATATATTGCGCTATTTTTTCGTCAATAACCATGATAAACTACGAATAACAATACGCATTATTGGGAGGTATTTTACATGTATAAATATATTTTAGTAGCTGTTGATGGTTCAGAACATGCGATGCGGGCAACAAAAGAAGCGATTAAACTCGCACAATATTGCAAAGAAACTGTCATTGACCTTGTGTATGTAGCTGATAGTCATCAAACTCGCCTCGATGTTTTACATGCTTCTTCGCTTGATACAGTCGCGTTAGAGCGACGCCAACGTATTCGTCCATATGAAATAGCACTTGAAGAAGCTGGTATTCAATTTAAATCGACTATTTTGAAAGGGCAACCTGGGCCAACAATCGTCACATACGCAAATGATCACGAAGTTGATTTAGTGGTTATCGGTAGTCGCGGGCTTAATAAAGTGCAAGAAATGGTGCTTGGTAGCGTTAGTCATAAAGTGATGAAACGAGTAAACTGTCCTGCGTTAATTGTGAAATAATATTGCGTTTGTAAATAAAACATGTCATGTAAAATCGCCCTTACGATTAGTGTACGGGGTCATTCACCATTTGAATGTGATACAATCGTGCTATTTTCGAGAAAATTTGTTGTGTAATAGTGGCGAGTGTCATAACGCCTCATCGTGCATGCTCAGCTTCACCCATCATCTGTAAATAACATCCCTTTTTGCTTGAAGCATCTGTTTGCCGTCTTCTAGTACTGGTACATGCGCCCAGTACACAAAGTCAAAGTTATACTGCATCACACATTTTAACGAACGCTATGTATCCATCATAGTTTCATCGACTAATACGATACGTGGCGGCAGTGTAACAAATCAATCACCACTCGCCCATTTCACTCAACCTGATACACGAAAACACACCTTTCAATGTTTTTTCCTAGTATAGCAACTATTGTTAGCGGCGGCTATTTTAGAAACTATAACTGCGATGAGGCAAAAAATGCTATAATTTTCGCAATACATATAAAGGAGATGCTTTCGGTGACAACACTTACTTATCGCGACGCAACACTGGATGACTTACAAACAGTCATCGATATTTATAACACGATTATTGAAGGTCGGATGGTCACAGCAGATACAGAACCGGTAACCATTCATGAACGACTTGAATGGTTTCATGCGCATAACCCTGCAACACGCCCACTTTGGATAATTGAAGGTGAAAAAGATGATATCGTGTACGGCTGGATTAGTTTTCAATCCTTTTACGGTCGCGCTGCGTATAATGGTACTGCTGAAATTTCAATTTATTTAGCAGAAAGCGCACGTGGAAAAGGACTCGGCACAACGGTACTACACTATGCACTTGAAAGAGCACCACAACTTCATATTAAAACAGTGCTTGCTTTTATTTTTGGGCATAATACGCCAAGTTTAAAATTATTTGAAAAAGTAGGATTTGAACGTTGGGCACACTTGCCACAAGTTGCACAATTAGACGATGTCGAACGTGATTTAATCATTTTAGGTAAACGCGTCGCACAATCATAAAGAGGTGGGCATATGCGTAGTTTCATTCAAACAGGCTGCTTATTTTGCGGTGCATTATGTATCCTACTTTGGGTCATAACCGGTTCTTGGCAACAAGCGCTTTATTATACCTTTTTTGCAAGTTGTGCCTATGTATTAACGGCATTTTTACCGCGTGGAAAATGAAGCTATGACGTATTTACTCCCCCTCTATTTTTTATATCATATATGACATAAAAAAAGCATCCTCCACAACTTGTCATCGTGGAAGATGCTCCTTTCTTCATTTATGTATTAGGTTTGTTGTCGTTTTAAATACACAACAAGCTCTTGTTTATAAACACCTTCGTCTTCATAGTAATCTAAACTATGAGCATCATATTTATATGCGCCTACAGGAAATGTGACACTTTCACCTTGGCATGCCGCTAACAATCCTGCCACATCATGTGACACTGTCACTAACAATTCATTTCCTGTTTCCATATCTACAAATACAACGTGCATGTGCATTCCCTCACCTTTCAAAAACTTCTATAAATAATTTTGTCAACAAAGCCACAGCCAATATAAGCGGTATAAAGCTAAACACCGGCTCTGATGTAGTCATTAATATAAAAGCTACGATATAGAGTAGAATCACACCAATTAGCATCACTATTTTCGCCATTGCTTTCCCTCTTTCCCATCGCAACATCATTTCGTATTGTACAGCAACCATACCCGTTATGCAACGGCTATTAAACCGCTTCCTACGCGATGCTAAACGCAAAAAACTACGTAGCATCATTATTCATGCTACGTAGTTTTTCATTATACTAGGCAATTAATAAGCCAATAATTGAATATAAGATAATGGCACCAAACAATACCATTAAGTAAATTAATGAATAAACGAACATTACTTTTGCCCATTTTGCATCATCTTGCAGTTTTGCGTACTTTAAGCTAATCCATAGCCAAATTGTGCTTAGTGCAACGGTTAATGCCATAATATACGGGCTAAACGCTAGCATTGAAAAGCTCACGCCGATTAAAATGACTAAATACACATTCGTTTGAATATATGTGCGTTTAAAGCCTTTTACAACCGGTAACATCGGAACATTTGCCTTTGCATAGTCGTCATGCTTACGAATCGCAATCGCGTAAAAGTGCGGCATTTGCCAAATAACCATGACAAAGAATAAGCCCCAAATTGCAGGATTCGTTAAATCACTTGATACAGCACCCCAACCAATTAATGGTGGAAATGCGCCTGAAATACTGCCGACTTCTGTATTATAAACGGTCGAGCGTTTCGTCCACATTGTATACGGTACAACATAGAAAAATAATCCTAAGAAACCAAATAATGCGGCATAAAAACTAGCACTCCATAAAAAGGCTAAACCGGCAATCATCATTACTGTTCCAAGTATAAGTGCGGCACGTTTTGAAATATCTCCCGCTACTGTCGGACGGTCCTTCGTGCGGTCCATCTTCGAATCAATATCAATATCGTATACGTTATTAAATGTACCAGCTGCACCAATGACTAAAAAGGAACCGGCAAAAGCCGCAATAATTTGCCAAATGTGTTCAAACGGATGTAAACCGTTCACATATAGCGCCATCGCTAAACCGGCAAACATCGCAAAGACATTTGATTTAATAATACCCGTTTTAATTGTTGCTGCTATAATGGCTGACATACTTTTCGGTTCAATCACAGTGTCCATATTCGTTTGTTTTAATTCACTTTTATATGAGTTATTCATGTGCAAGTCTCATTTCTATATGAATAATTGTCGTGTACATACTTTATTGACTATACCTTCTTCAGAAGAGCATTGTCAATACAATGGAGATACATGCCACAGAACTTCTACTTTTACAAAAAAGTACGAGCTAACTACTTGCTAAAAAGTCCAAAAGATGATTTATAGAAATAGCACTTCAAAGCAAAATTTTTTTCGATTATAATAAATCGAAAGACGTCGTGTAACGTTTCCAGAAAGAGAGAGAACCTTATGACAAAATTTGATGTAAAGCATTTATTAGCCGTTGTTGAACACGGCAGTTTCTCAAAAGCCGCGAAGGCACTAGATGTTTCACAGCCCTATTTAAGCAATCGTGTAAAAGCACTTGAAGTCTCTGTAGGTGTAGAATTGCTAAATCGCAAAACACATCCAATTGCCTTCACAGAAGCTGGTGAAATGTACATTACATCGGTTCAAAAACTTGAGCAAGACTATAAAATTTTATTACGAGAAATTGAGCAATTATCAGCATCTGATGACATGCGTTTAGTTATCGGGACACATCCAACACTTGCTTACATACTACGTAATATTTTACCATCTTTTTTAGCGTTATCACCACAAACCGAATTAAAAGTATCTGAGGAATTACAATTCGATTTAAACGAACATATTTTATTGAATAAAGTCGACCTTTGTTTTACAGTTCAACCCGTTATTGACCGTGCTATTGTCAGTGAACGTGTTTTGCAAGGGACACCGTATGTTTTAATTCCAAAAGGGCATCGTCTGTATAACGAACACGTTCAAGAGATAACACCATTGCCATTTGAAATGAAACAACTTGCAACCGAATCGTTTGTTTTATTAAAAGAGTCCTACGTGCTGCGCCGTGAAATTAATCATTATTTCAATCTCTTAAATATTCATCCGAAAATTTTAATGGAAACAAGCAGCATGGATACGATTTTACAATTTGTTGCCGCAAACTTAGGCATCTCGATTATTCCATCGTATGCGGTGGACTCACAAAAACTACAAAACACGAATATTTACACATTGCCACAAGATTCATTATCATGTGACGTTTATATTAACTATGCAAAAGCAAAACAATCCGACGCACTGAACCTACTTATCGAAACAACGAAATCATCATTAGCACAGTAATACTCCCTCTACTCCTAACTGTTTCCCTCATAAAACAGTTAGGATTTTTTTCTACTATGCCCATGCCGCTTACCACTCTTTGTCAAATTTCCCTCGTTATCCTTTAAGTTTTAGTTACAAGGTCGATAACAACAGTAGAATATGACCTCTTGAATATATTTGGTGTATTCAAGCTACTCGTAAAATGTTTGAAGTAAAGAGAGGACTCCAACTATGACCTATAAAAATAAATTAGCATTCGGCATGCTTGCAGCGACTGCCGTCATCGTTGCACCTATGACAGCTGAAGCATCGACATTAACATTGACACCTGATAACGTACAAAAGCCTTACACAAATGTAGCGATTAATTTTGACATCCCAGCGTTAGCAGACACGGTGTTCGTTAGTTATCAATGGTATTTAGTTAGCAGCGGAACAGAAACACCGATTGCTGGTGCGACTGATAGCATCTTACCTGTAAAAAGTAGCTATTCTGGCAAAACATTAAAAGTTGTTGCTTTAGATGAAGATGGCAATGCGTATACGGGCTATTCTTTTGTTGAGCAATTACAGCCTGCCTTTGCGCATGACAAGCCAGCAATTTTTGATAGTGCGTCAACGAGCACAACACCGATTGAAACCGCTCTACCTGCGGATATATTAAAAGCTGGTAATACTGAAATTATTGATTTATCGTCAATTTCTGCAACCATTCCTGCAACAGATGTGACGTATACATACCAGTGGTACAAATCATCTGCTTCAGGCGCATCCGAAAAAATCAACGGCGCCACAAACGAAACGTACACAATTCCTGCGTCACTCTTAGCGAATGAATCACTGATGTATATAACGGTCGAAGTAACGGCTCGTATTGGTGATGATCCGACGAATACAACACTTATTCGTACAGCGATGTCTGATAAAATTGAAATTACAGAAGCGCCTCTACAAAGAATTCGCGACGATATTGATGCGTTACGTGTAGAAAGTAATGACGATTATTATGTGTATACACAAAACTTACCTACATCCATTACGACGCCAGGCTTAGACGGCTTTATTGAGCATGTAGCCGAAATTCAAGCGCGCTATGATGAACTAACAGCATCATCAAAAGCGACAATTACGAATGCGCGTATTTTACAAAAGGCGCAATCGGATATTACGAATATCCAACAGTTCATTACACTTATGACAACAATTGAAGATAATGGTATCCCACAAGAAGGCGCATTTAACTATGCACAAGAGTTTGAAACATTTAAGGAAAATGTGACGCAAGCAGACGCTCTGTTTCAAACATTGGACCAACTTGAGTTATCCTTATTACAGTATGACCCGAACCATGCGACATTGCTAAGCGATTTATTAACGTATAAAGATGCAGCATTTGCTGGCGAATCCTATACATCAACTGTAGCAACCATTGAAAGTATTAATGCACAAATTCATGATTTATTTACGATAAATGACGATGGCTTCCGTGCGGCGTACAGCTTGCCTTTAGCCGAGTTACAAACAGAAATTACAGCAATTACCGAGCAATACCCACTCATTAATACGCGTTACCATGCATTACTTGAAAAAACAGCAATTGCCAATGCGCAAAAAGATTTGCGCGCTGTCAATAGCTTTAAAACAAAGGCTGTGCGTGTGAATGATGCGACAACATTTACAAGACAAGATATTAACAATGCCAAAACTGCGCTAGCTGCTTACATTAAGCTAACGCCACTTCAAAAATCACTTGTCACGAATGAAGAATTAACCAAATTATTAAACGCGATTACGCAAGAACAAGCAACAATCGACAATATTACATTAATGATTAAAAATTTAACGGCGACTGATGATGCGGATCGTCCGATTTATGCATTAGACGGCGCACCGATTGGTCCTCGTGACTTAGCGATATTTGAAAGTCATGTGAATGCCATTATGACTGCGTACAATAATTTAAGCTCTGTTTCTAAAAAGTTCATCCCAAACTATTTACAATTAAAAGAAGCGGTGCAATCGATTAAAGAGGCTAAGCGTGTGAACCGCCTGATTTTAGAGTTAAACCAGCATAACCCAGAAGAGCGCTATAACCGTGCTAAGGCAAAACTACAAACTGCGCAAAAAGCGTTTATGAAACTTTCATTATTAGAGCAATCGATCGTCTTTGAAAAACAAGCGCTTATCGATTATGCGGACTTAGTACAAAGCGTGAACGTCGATGTTCCGCCAGAAGAAGCAGAAATTGTCATTGCGATGATTGATGATAGCTTACCAATTTTAATCGGAGATGATGCCTATAGCTCGTATGGTGACTTAGATACATTCGTTGGCTTTGAAGCTGTTGTTAGCCAGACGAATAGCGCGTACCGTTCACTTGCGTCCAAACATCGTCGCTCGGTAACCAATGCATTAGCCGTGCAAACAGCGGTCGCGGATGTACGTGCAGTGAATGCGACACTTAAAAAAATGAATGCAGCTGAAGCAGCTATCGGGGATTTAGCGAAAGAATTTTCGCGCCTGACAACAGCTGAACGCGCCTATTATAAACTGTCGGCTGCACAGCAAACATTATTACAATTGCCATACACATTAGATGAAGACGATGAAGAAACAGATCGTGTAGAATCACCATACTCACAGTTTATGTTGCAAAAAACACAGGCAGACGAAACGATTACACAGTTAAATGAACGCATCGAAACATTAATTACGGTAGAAGGTGAACTGTCTGATACACCGCTTTGGAACAATGTAACCGATGAAGAAATGGCCGATGTTGACGGCGAAACTGTTTATCTGTATGAAGAATACTATAATGACAGCTACAGCTATGATATGCCGTTAAGTGAAATCCATGAGCTTGAACAAGGCTACAAAGATTTAGGGCCATCTTTGCAAAAATATATTGTCGATAAACCACGTTTAACGGCAGCGATTAAAGATGCCAAACTAGTCGAGTCATTTATGAATAAAGTGAACAAACTACCTGCCAGCCCGTCAGTAGACCAAAAGCAAGCGATTTTAACAGCCTTTGATAAATTAACGAGCATGCAAGTAAGCTTACTTGTCGCGACAGCTAACGCGGATGAGGATACAACAGGCGTCTATGACAAAGTGATGCAATTCGAGCAAGACATTAACGCATTAAATACTGAAACGACACAATTAACATCGATTATCGACCGCATTGTAGTGAATGAAAAATATTCAGAAGACTTTTATCATGAGATTCCAAGTGATGTCGCAATTAGTGATTTTAAAACAGCCATTGCGCAAATTAAAGCACACTATGAACGTCTTACACCGGCACAAAAGCGTCTTATCTTTAACTATAGCGTCGTAACACAAGCTGAAAAAGATATCGCACTTGCACAAAAGCTTATCGATACACAGCCACTAGACCCAGCAGTCGACGATACACCATGGCGTGAAGAATTATCGTCATTTAATACGTTAACATTAAGTGCGTATCATTTATTATTACTGAACTAATTACTAAAAAAACATCCAGCCGTACATTGGCTGGATGTTTTTCATTATTGTACTTTAAAATTTTTCGCGATAAAGTGTGCCACTGTGCTTAGTAACTGTGGATACTTTTGTTTATATTTCAATGCAAAGTATAATGTCTTCATAAAATGCAAGACCATTGTACGCGCGGTAAAATATTCACGTGTATAACCACGTTGCATTAAGTATAAATGCAGTTGGTCAAATACTTGCTCTACCCATTCACTTAACACTTCTTCTGGGAAATCCACTTCAATTAACGCTGACACGACTTCAACTAAACGCTCTTCCTCGTCATCTACAAGTACTTGCCCTTTCCAAAACACCGACTGTATACCTTGTAAAATTGGTACACCGTATTTCACTTCAAAATGGTCATGACGCACCATTAACGCTAATAAGTCGGCTGTATGTGCGATTGCATTCGCCCATCCTTTGCCATCCACATAGCCACGAATATCCTTTTCACGTTGTAAAAACTGTGTCGCCTTATCGTATAGCTGACTTTTCGCCTCATCCGTTAAATATGGCTGCATCATATCAATACGTAATAATCCTGCTAACCATAATGCCGAAAACGAACGCGTAAACACGGAATCATCCATGCGGTCGCCCATTTTATAAAATAAATACGCATCCGTTGCCAATTGTTTCATTAACGTATCCATCGTGTCAGCTGATAGTTGATTGCTTACTAATAGCTCCATAAATAAGCTATAAATGGCTTGGTCACGTAGCGCTAAATCTGGTGAACCGATATTTTCTAGCATTTGTTGTAGTAGCAACTCCCCGTGTTGCTCCATATAGTCTGCACGCTCATCATTTGATAATGCTAAAACGTCGCGAATGACTTCTTTTAATTGCTCCATACGTATGCTTTCCTCCACACTACAAATTACTCTTATTATCGCATACTCTGACAAAAAAGTGTGCAATCGAGACACCGAATTTAGCGCGCTTGCGTCTTTGTTTGCATATTATAATAGAAACCTTGCTTCTCCATCAATTGTTGATGCGAGCCTTGCTCTAAAATCTCTCCTTGCTGTAATACAAGAATTTGATCTGCTTGCTCGATTGTCTTTAAACGATGCGCGATGACAAAGCTTGTGCGCCCGTTCATTAAGTTGAGTAACCCATGCTGAATATGCACCTCGGTACGCGTATCTACATTTGACGTTGCCTCATCTAAAATTAAAATATCCGGGTCTTCTAAAATTGCGCGTGCTATCGCTAATAGCTGACGTTGCCCTTGACTTAAATTTGTGCCACCCGACGTAATCATCGTGTCATATTGATTGGGTAAATGGCGAATAAATTGATGCGCATACGCGACTTTTGCCGCTTCTTCTACTTCTTCATCTGTCGCATGTAGTTTGCCAAAACGAATATTTTCACGAATCGTGCCGCTAAATAAGTACGTATCTTGTAAAACAATGCCGACATGCTCACGCAATGAATGCATCGTGTAATCACCAATTGGACGACCATCAATCTCAATTTGTCCGCTATCGACATCATAAAAACGCGTTAATAAATTAATCACCGTCGTTTTCCCTGAACCCGTTGGACCAACAAGCGCAATCATTTGCCCTCGCTGTGCTTCAAATGAGATGTTTTTTAAAATCGGTGTGCCTTCGTTATAGCTAAACGATACGTCTTGGAAACGTACATGTCCGTCAAAATGGGTAGCGACAACAGCCCCTTGTTTATCTTGTACTTCATCGTCTTCATCTAACACGTCAAATACACGTTCTGCGCCTGCAATTGCCGCTTGGAAAATATTCAATAAGTTCGACAGCTGATTGATTGGACGGAAAAATTGGCGTGTATACGTGACGAATGCCGCAAGTACCCCAACAGTTGTGTAGCCTTGTAAAATAAAGAATGCGCCTGCCCCGATCACGAGCGTTAAACCGATACCATTCATCGCATTGTTAAACGGTCCCATCATCCCTGAAATCGTTTCGGCGTGCAGTGCCGAGTGGCGTAGCTTTTCATTTTTTTCATGGAATGTTTCACTAACATGCTGCTCTTGTCCAAATAATGTCACGACTTCTGTTCCACTAATCGTTTCTTCAATATAACCGTTAAGTGCACCTAAATCACGTTGACGCGCCTTATAATTGACACTAGAGCGTTTAATAATTTGCTTTGTGACGAACACAATAAGCGGAATAACCGTTAACGCGACAATCGCTAAACGCCATTCCATTAAAAACATGGCAACTGCCACACCGACGACCATTAAAACAGATGACAATATTTGCGTAATGCTTTGTGTCAAAGCCATGTTTAAGCTATCAATATCGTTTGTCACACGGCTCATTAAATCCCCTTGTTGCTGACGGTCAAAGAAGTGAATTGGCAAACGCTGTAGCTTTTCAAATAGCTGCTGACGTAGTCGACGAATCGTTTTTTGCGCAACAAAAATCATTGCGACCATTTGAATATACGTGACACCGAATGTCGCTACATACGTACTCCCTAAAATAAGCACCATCGTAATCGTACCTTCAATATCGAGCTTTAAAATATAATCATCAATAATCACGCCGATTAACCATGGACCGACAAGTTGTAATAATGTAAAGAGCACAACAGTCACAATCGCAACCCAAACCGCAAGTCGTTCATTGCGCATATAATGCCAAATGCGTGTAAGTGTTTGGCGTTGGTTACGTGGCTTCTCGAGGCTCATGCCGATACGTTGCCCACGCTCGACCCCTGTACGTTGTGTATTACTCACCTACGACACCTCCCTGTTGCTGCTGTGTCGCTAAAATGTCTCGGTATACCGCATTCGTTGCGACAAGCTCCTCATGTGTACCAAGCCCTACCATTTTGCCATGCTCTAGCACTAAAATATGGTCAGCATGCTGAATCGATGCAATTTTTGATGCGACGATAATGGTTGTTGTGTCGCTAAATTGTTGTGCTAACGCTTGCTGAATATGACGCTCTGAAATCGCATCGACAGCTGAAGTTGAATCATCGAGCACTAAAATTTTCGGACGACGCACAAATGCTCTTGCCATTGCTAAACGCTGACGTTGCCCACCCGATAAATTTTTGCCACCTTGTGCAATATGATGCTCCACACCATCGTCAAAACGCGATACAAATTCTGTTGCTACTGCCGTCTCCATCGCTAATGCCATGTCACTTGCTGTTGCTTGCGGTGCACCGTAGCGTAAATTATCGGCAATCGTACCGCTAAATAATGTCGCCTTTTGTGGGGCAATGCCCATCGCTTGGCGCAATGTCGTCAAATCAATTTGCTGAATCGGCTGATTGTCCATATAAATTTGACCTTGCTGCGCGTCATATAAACGCGGCAATAGCTTTGTTAATGTCGATTTCCCACTACCCGTCATACCGATGATACCGAGCGTTTCACCTGGCTTCACATGGAATGAAATATCCTCCAATACATACTCACCATTGTCATAATAGTAAAAGCTTACATTGTCAAAACGAATGTCGCCTCGCAGTGGTGTTGTTGATGCATTTGCTGTATTCGTAACGCTATTTTCCATATCCATCACAGTGTTAATACGTTTTGCACTTGGAATCGCACGCGCAATTTGAATGAGTACATTACTTGACGACATAATACCGTTCATAATAATTGTTAAATAGTTAATGAATGCTAAAATAACGCCGACTTGTAAAATACCTTCTTCTACTTTGATGGCGCCGCTCCAAAGTGCAGCCATAATGCCAATGTTAATGACAAACATGCTAAGTGGTGATAAAATGCCGACAACATGCTCAGCGCGAATATTACGCTTCATTAAGTGATAGTTAATATGCCCAAACTTCTCCATTTGCTGTGCGCTGCGGTTAAACGCCTTAATAACACGCACACCTGCTAAGTTCTCTTGCATATACGTGTTGACGCTATCAATGGCTTGCTGTACTTTCGTAAACACTTTCCCTGCGAGCGTCGTGAATACAATAATCAGTACCATTAAAATCGGTACGAGAATGAGTAAGAGTGGAAATAGTTCTCGTGCTGTGAAATAAACAACAATAATCGCACCGATAAATAATAACGGACCGCGCACAAAAATTTTCAACATCATTAAGACGGCTTTTTGCAATGTTTCAACATCTGATGTTAAATTCGTAATCAGTTTGCCGATGCCGACTTCCTCTTTGTTTTTGACTGACAGCACCGTAATAACATCGTATAAATCACGGCGTAAATCCGTCGAGAAATTAATGGCTGCGCGTGTACTAAAAATCGAGCAACCGACGCCGCCGATTAAACCAACAACCACTATGACTAATAGTAAGCCGAACATTTTATACACGTACGCTTCGTCATTATTCGCAATACCATCGTCAATAATATGTTGCATAATGGTCGGCTGTAATAAATCCATCGCGACTTCTACCACCATAAATAACGGTCCTAAAATCGCAAACGCTTTATAAGGCGCTAAATATTTTAATAATCGTAACATGTAGCTCTTCCTTTCATGTAAAATCGTATACATCCGTATACATTCATTTTTCTACTATACGCCTTTTTACGGCTTTACGTAAATAGCAATATGACAATGGTGCGCCCACAAATGATGCCGATTAAGATAAAATGAACAGCCACGTTCTTTTTCTATCGCTCATCTCGCTTATTTATCACACGGTATATATACATAAAATAAACATGGCTAGCGTAAGTTCAATATGTAATGAACTCATACTAGCCATGTGTTGTTAAAATATGATCGTTAAACGATGGAAGACACGTGTTAAAAAATATTCATCTTGCTCTAAACGACTGCGAAGCTTTGCTGCGGTATGTGGATTATTCGTAATGAGTCCGTCGACATCTTGCTCTAAATAACGTTGCAAGCTTCGTTCTGAGTTCACAGTCCAAATAAATAACGGCTTATTTTTTTGGCGAGCCTCCTCTAACACTTTTGCTGACACAGAGGAATCTTCGATCGCATAAAAATCCGTGTCCGTTGTCGGTAAAGACCCAACATGAAACGCATAGACACTGCCTGTTTTTAAGCGCGGCTCTAACGCTTCCATTTTTTCCATAATCGTATTATTCAGCGACTGCACATAATACGTACTCAGCACACCGTTATCAGCAAGCTGCGCGACAATTCGCTCTAAATAATCGGGTGTCTCATAACCATGTGTTTTCACTTCGACTAACAATGTGACGTCATGCGCTTTCGCCGCATCAATCATTTGTTGTAACGATGGAATCATATCGCGGTGTCCATCTGCTGTTACTTCAATCGCCATCAACTGCGCTAATGTCAGCGTATGCACTGCCTCACTCCGGTTTGCCAAACGATTAAGTGTCGCATCATGGAATACGACAAATTCGCCGTCCTTCGTTTGTTGAATATCAATTTCTACTATATCTGCCCCTGCCTCAACAGAAGCGACAAGTGCACTAATCGTATTTTCTACCCCTTCACTCATAAAGCCACGATGCGCAATAATCAGCGTATCCGGTGCGTAAATACTGCGCTCTAATGAGACGATGTTCGTCACAATAAGTGCGAGTATGACGATAGGTGCGCCTATTCGAATATATTTGCGGTACGTCTGGCGTAAACGCTGCGGCGTTGGTGGATGAAAGACCGCATGCGAATGGTTATACAGCACCGATACAATAATATGGCTAAAGAGTGCTTGCAACACGGTAAACATCGTCACTAAAAATACTTCTAATAGTGTGAGCGTTATGCCAGCTACCGGCAATGCCGCTACTGGTAAAAAACGTTCAACTGCCCACAACGGTAAAAATGCCACAGCAATTATGAGTGCCAACATTGAACTATATGTCACAAGTAATGTGGCTAATAATACAATCGTTTCAAATAGCTTTTTGCGTGAAAACTGCCAACTTTGCACAACCGATTCCCAAATGGAAAGATGTGGATGAATAATGAATATTGGCAATGTAAATAATAAGCGCAGCGTCATAAAACCTAATACTGTAATCGCAATGCCATACAACCATTTGCCTCTTGTCGAATGCATCAGCTCATCCACAATAAATGCCGGTAATTGTAGCTGCTGTGTTAACGTAACTGGCAATAAAAATGCCGCAAGCGGTATTAATAAAAGAACATACGCAATAATCACAAGTGATTGCGCACTAAAAAAATAAACCGCTTTGCGATGTAAACGTCGCCATATTTTGTTGAATGTGTACGGCATACCTTTTTGCTGGTAATATGCCTGTAAAAAATAAAAGCCTAACTCATAGTAAATAAATAAAATACAGCATAATAGCCACACACTTACTAAAAAAATAGCATATGGATGCGCTAAAAATTTTCCGATATTGTGCTCGGTAATCGCATCAAACCCTGTCCACGTATACATACAATAAAATAACAACGATGTTAGCGGTAAAAATAGCAATACCTGAATACCGCGCACCACTAAAAACGTTCGTACATATTCAATACGATGTTCGAAAATTTGCTGAAATGCATGGGTTAAAACGCGCTGTGCTCGCTTCATTCGCATCCCCCTCTATGCTGGTAGTTTAAAAAACATGTAGGCATCGACCGACAAGCGATGATACCTACACGTTTTTAACCAAATAATGTAACAAATGATACTAAACCAACAATCGCTAATAAAAAATAGCTGAATGAACGGTTTTTTCGCCAATTAAGTACGGCTAATACAACCGCACCAATTACCATACATAGCATACCGATTAAATAGACGATACCGCTTTGGAAAATGCCCGCTACACTCGTTAAAAAGAAGCCACCGAATAAAAAGCCGACTGAAAAAATAAAACGTGGCTCTTTCATTGCGGCTATTGTGCGCTTTCGTTCAAATCCACGCATGCGTTGCCACTTTGTATAAAGCATGTAGCCAACAAAGCCCCATAATAATAAAAACCATACAACACTCACATACTCACCTCATCCCAACTGTAAAAATATCTTCTGCTTTTTCTAAATCATCCACTTCATAAACAACATCGGAAAACTGTGCCACAACGGCCACATCCACCGTAGTATATGCTGTTTGTAACACCACGCTCAAACATTGAAATTGCTTACGTTTTTTAATGTCCTGAAACTGTAGTAAAAAACGGTCACTTACATGACTCGCACCGTCCGTCACAAAAATGATATCCGCTTCATTATAACGACTTTGCGTTAAAACATGAAGCGCTTGCTGTAACGGCTGCTCATAATTCGTACCACCATGTAAAAATTGGTCGCAAAACGACATACACTCCGCGCTTGTATACTGCCCCTTCTTCACATACATCGTCTGCCCAACAGTCGTCGCAAACGGAATAATCGCGACATCTCGGCGTTGCTTTTTAGCCGTCATCATTAACGCTAAACAAAACGCCTTACTTTTCGCGCGCATTGCCGACATCGAACTTGATTCATCCATACAAATAATTAAAGGTCCTCTGCCACGCTTACTTTTGCCCTTTTCACTAAACATCAGTGTTTGGTGCTCGGAAAAACGGCGTAAAAAATCTTGCTTCGCCCGTGGCATTGCCCAATTGGCTAATTCAACAGGGAGCAAACGCGCAAGTTCCTGCCCTTGTACAATATATTTACGCTCCATCGTTTTTTTATGCAGTTGCTTTTGCTTTTTTTTCGCAATGCGTCGAAAGCGTCCAGCAAGCTCGGCAATTTCTCGTAAGTTCGGATGAAATTGTACCTTTTCAGCTAATGTGAGCTGCTGTCGTAGTGGAATATGCTGTAAGCGGCGTTGTCCGTCGTCACCGATTAATCGTTGAACAGCTGCCGTTGTTGTTGTACCTTTCGTATAGGCTTGCTCTAGCGCTTCTACAATTACCTCTGTGGGCATTTGCTCGAAAGATTGCGTCGGCATCTGACGCAGTTGCTCCACGCGTCGCTGTAAATGTTCGAGGCGTTTTTCAGCGAACTGCTTGCGTGTCCGCGCCCGTTCCTTTTCGGCGTCCGTTGCTTGCGCATCAAACATTTGTGTACGTGCTTGTTGCAATTGCTGTTTCGCATAATCCGTATCTCGTTTATTTTCAGCTTGCTGATGACCTACATGATGCTGTGCTAACCAATCTTTCATTGCCTCGGCAAATGACATCGCACAAATTAACGCTAATAAATCATCACCTATTGTTAGTGGATGTCGTGTTTTGTAACAATCACTTTCGATAATCGTTGTTACCACTTGCTTTACAATCCGTTGTTCAGGTGCAAGTGGCATGTCCAGCCACTCCACATCAGCTGCATACAATGCGCAAAATAAATGTGCAGTAACAGTTGTAAACTGCGGATGCAATGTATCACCTTGCTGACATAATTGCTCAAAAATCGGCGCTTGTTGCAAAAGCTGTACAAAACGTGTAAATACGACGTCCTTCTCCGCAAACATCATCGTTGTCATACGAAACACTTCCTTTAAAAACCGATCACAAGCGACGTCATATGCAGTAGACGCTGGTGCATATGGTCCTTTAAATGTCGCAATTCTTCACGGTCTGGTTGTTGGCGATTCATCGCTTGCACTTCTAAAAACAATGCTTTTCCTTGCACGAGTAAATCGCTTAATTCCTTACGCGACGTGGGTGACTTTTGAACAGCCGCATTTTGTGACTTTAATAAAATCTCTTCAAATTCAGGCGTAATTCGTTGAATAAATGCCTCAATATCATCATTGGCAATACGGTGAATAATGGCAGCGGTCGTTTGTTGCTGCTCGACCGTTTCCCATAATGCATGCTCTAAAATAAGCAAATGTGCTTTTGTCACTTCACTACAGCCATTTAAATACGCCTGTGCACGTATAATCGACAGTGCTTGTTTAAAACGGCGGTCAGATGGTCGAATCCCTTCATCTAATAATTGCTGACGTATTTTCCCTAATGTTTCGTAAATTGCCGTCGGGATGACCACACGCTCACACACTTGTTGGTGGAATATAAGTTCTTGCATCGTTAATGTGGGGATGGCGACCTCACCATCTGACTGTAGCATCGCGATAAATGTTTGTTCATCTTGTATATAATCTACTTCATAGCGCAATAAAAAGCGGTCAAATAATGCTTCTAGCCCTTCGCCTTCTTCAATATACTCATTGGATGACCCGACTAATGTCAGAAGTGGTGACATTACCGGAACGCCGTTATTATAATACACACGCTCATTAATTAATGTGAGCAAAGAATTTAAAATCGCCGAATTCGCTTTAAAAATTTCGTCGATAAACGCAAAATGCGCTTGTGGCAACATGCCCTCTACATTACGTTTATAAATGCCTTGCTCTAAATCTTTTAACGACAACACACCAAATAATTCCTCAGGTGTGCTGAATGGTGTCAGTAAATGTTGAAAATATGTACTAGGCTTGACAATTTCACCCAACATAGCACTTAAAGCGCTCTTACCTGTACCGGCTGGCCCGATAAATAAAATATGCTGCTTTGCTAATATCGCTGTTAACAGCGCATCAATTTCTGCTGTACGGTCAAAAAACTTGGCGTTTAACGCCTGCTTAATATGCTGTAATTTTTGATGTGACATTATTCTTCCCCCCTGCGGCCATCCGCCTTGCGTAGCGCCTTCCTAAATTATACCTTATTTTTCGACTGTTTAATCGCACTCCTTGTAAAATCACCGTAAAAAGTCGCAACATTCGACCTATTTTAGCGCGGCGCTATTTTTAGGCTTCTGCCCTTAAAATACACTTTCACTTAAAATTATGATTAAAAGAAACAATTTTGTGTAATAGATAAGTACTGATAAGTTCGAAAAATGGGAGGGAATCTGTATGGCCATCATTAAAGTCGCTTCTTCTATCTTTTCGACTGTTCGTACAATCACAAAAGCGTTGAAAATTGCAAAAGCAGGGGATGTCATTCACCTTGCAAATGGCACGTATAATGAAACACTTGAGATTGAAGGTTCAGTTACGATTGAAGGTTCGCACAAACAACAAACGGTCTTTACTGGTACATTAATAATCATGCAAAACGCGCATATTGTTCTTGAAAATATGACATTGCATCCCTCTGCAACAATCGTTGTAAAGGGCAATGCTTTTTTTAATAACTGTGACATTTCCACAACGTCATTATCTACATTAGTAACGGTTTTCGGTACGCTTGAAACGAAAAACTGTACAGTATTCGGCGCAAAAGAAGTGGGTCTTGAATTACGCCCAAACGCACAACTGGTAATGGATCGGTCACATTTACACACGAACGGAAAAGTTAATATTTTAGCAGATCATGCGAATATCGAGCTCTTTTATTGCGCGCTGTATGAAGCAAACCACGCTGTGTGGCTTAAAAATGATAGCTTATTAAATTTAAAAAAATGCCGCATCCATGACCATACAGGCACACAGCTGATTGCGCATCAGCAGTCCTCTATTTTTGACCAAGGCAGTAAGATTTGGCGCGGCAATGGCAATGGCATTTATGCGTCTAATCAAGCTGAGGTGACGTTAATTGGCTCGCAAATTTTTGAACATACATTACCACAAGTGTGGATGCAACATGCACATTTGAAAGTGCGCAACACATTGATTGCACATGGCAAGGAATCAGGTATTATGCTGCGAGATCATGCATCTGCTGAAATATTCGATGCTGAATTTACGCACCATACATTAGCACATTTACAAGTGACATTAAGTTCGCATGCCCATATTACAACAACACAAATGATGCATAGTCGTGGTAATGCCATTCAACTAAAGGATCATGCCACGGTTAATATGACCGAAAGTAAAATTTCCGAGAGTTATTTAGCACAGTGCCATGTGTCTGAAAAATCGGTGCTCCATTTATATGACAGCACGATTGACCACGGCATTCAAAACGGCATTTTTTGCGAGCGCAAATCAGCCGTGTATGTCATTCAAAGTTGTGTGTCCTTTCATAAAAGCAGCGCCATTTCGGCAGTTGACGCATCGGTTGAGTTACTTAGTAGCGATGTTTTTCATAATAGTGGCAATGCCGTTCTGCTGATGAATCATGCTTCTGTGTATGCCGATGACTGTCGTTTCTCGCAAAATGCGATGCCTCACTTCGCCGGGAAATCTCGTGCGTCCATTCATATTCGCTATTCGGAGCTAGCAGATGGCAAAAGTATTTACGCACTGGAAGACTCGCTCGTTAAAATTGAACATAGTCATATCCATACAAGTAATGGCATTCAATTAGAAATACGTGAGCGCACAAAGATGACGATTTTTCATAGTAAAATTGCAGCTGGTCAATCTAATGGGATTAAAGTATCGGAAAGTTCGTTTTTAGAAATGGTGCATAGTGAAATTTCCGACCATCGTTTACCACAGCTTGTCGTCGATGATAGCCAGCTTATTTTGCGTCACTGTGAAGTACACAGCGGCTATGAAAATGGCTTATTGCTAGGAAATGAAGCCGAAGCATTAATTGAAGACACATTTTTATCCAAACATCGCTTTCCACAGCTTTGGGTAAATGACCATTCTTCTGTTGAACTACGCACCGTTCATTTTACAGAAGCAATGGAGGCCGACATTTATGTGTCAAAGCATTCGTCAATTGATTTGCATAAATGCTATATTTACAATGAGCGTGTCGCCCAAAACATTCAAGCGTTGCATCATTCAAAAATCGAACTGCACGACTCGATTACACGTACAACACGCGGCGAAGCATTTTATATTGAAAACAATAGTTCCATTACAAAAGATGTCGAGGAACATTAGTATACGAAAAAACGTACGACCTAGCATACATATGCCAAGTCGTACGTTTTTATTATTTACGTCTATGTTCTAGCTCTTTTTGTTGCTTCATTTCACTTTTTAGTGCTTTAAAGCGAATAACAGCGCCTGCTACAACAAATGTTAAACCAATCACGATAAACGCAACCTTTGTCGTGTCATTCAACCATGGTAACACTTCTAAAATGACCATCATTACAACAAAAATCCCTGAAAACATCACTAACATTCCTGCTAATGCAATACTCATTGTCGTCACCTCTTATGCGCACATTTTATCGCACTGTAGTGCTAAAATGCAACTACTCGTCTAGAGATGCCGAAACAATCGCACATAATTTGTCATCATTTAGACAGGTACTGCTGAAAAAAATTCCTCATACAATGCCTTTAAAATAATATCTTCATAGTTTTGCTGCACACCAAATACTAAACTTACTTCTGAAGAGCCTTGGTTAATCATTTCAATGTTCACGCCCAGTTTTGAAATCGCTAGTGCTGCACGACCTGCTAAGCCCGTACTGTTACGCATACCTTCCCCTACAAGTACGACCATTGAGAAGCCGTGACGGAAGTATACATTATCCACTTGTAATTCTTGTTGCACACGTTTTACAATGCGTTCTTCTTTTTCTAAGTTTAATTGATTTGAACGCATAATAATGGAAATATCGTCAAGCCCTGATGGCGTATGTTCATATGAAATGCCTTCATCTTCAAGAATTTGTAATAATTTACGACCAAAACCAATTTCACGGTTCATTAAATATTTTGAAACATATAATGTTGAGAAGCCGCTATCCACCGAAATCCCTGTTACCGGGCGACCTGTTAACTCGCGTGTCGGCACAACACGCGTTCCTGGTGCTGATGGATTATTTGTATTTTTAATATTAACCGGAATATCCTTTTTAAATACCGGCATTAATGCTTCATCATGGAATACAGAGAAGCCTGCATAGGATAGCTCACGCATTTCGCGGTACGTAATTTCTTTAATTTCTGCCGGATTGTTGACTACTTTTGGATTAGCTGAGAATACACAGTCTACATCTGTAAAGTTTTCATACAGCTCTGCACCAACTGCCGCCGCTAAAATTGATCCTGTAATGTCAGAACCACCACGGTCAAATGTACGTAAAATACCGTCTTTTGTATAGCCGAAGAAGCCTGGGAAGACAATGACTTCCTCTGATTGTGCAAGCACTGCTAAACGTTCGTACGCTTCTGCTACGGCAAATGTACGCTCTGGTAAGTCGTTCACAATTAATAAATCTTTCGGGCTAACATAGCGCGCTGGTACACCAATAGTATTAAAGTATGCGGCAATTACTTTTGCATTATTATCTTCGCCACTCGCTTTAATACTATCAACAAATAACTCTTTATTTGAACGGTCGCCAGCGACACGATCACGTAAATCTTGTGCGATTACCTCTGAAATATCTTTCCCTAAACCTAATTCAGCTGTAATATCTTCATAACGATTTACTACAGTTTGAATTTTCGCTGCAACATCTGCATTTGCTAATGCTGTATCTGCTAAATCAATTAATAAGTCTGTTACTTTAATATCTTCGCTTGAACGTTTACCAGGAGCTGACACCACGACGATACGTCGAGCTGTGTTGTCCTTTACGATATTGGCTACCTTTTGAATTTGTGTAGCGCTTGCGACAGAAGTACCGCCAAATTTACATACGATCATTTCACCATCATATCCTTACTATAATATATTTGATATTGTACTTTCCATAAAAACACTTGAATGTTTACAGTGTACAAATTGTCACTTCCTACGTCAAGATTTAATTCTGAAAATTTACACGAATCTCCGTATTTTCACATAATTGTGACATCTATTTCAACAACTGTCACAACTACACTCTGCTATTATGAGAAAAATGAATGATTCCATTGAATTTTATCGAATTTATACGGAATTACAAGCATTTTTTAGAGCTTTTAAAAAATACCTACCATTCTAACATGAATAATGCGCAAAGAACAAAAAAAGAACACGCTCCCCCTATTTAATTGCATTTTTTTGTGCAATACATCCTAAAACTTCTTTGCTACGTCACATTTTAATTTCTTAAGAAATTCTTCATTTTTATATTTCATTTTTCTTCAGAATTCCATGATATGCTAGTAAGTAAAATATCACAAAGGAGGTCTTCGATGACTCGGTCCATTTACCTCGTCTTAACAGCAACGAAAACATGGTTATCACGTACAATTCAATTCGTTACACGTGACCGCTATAATCATGTGTCGATTGCTTTAGATCCTTTTTTATGTGAAATGTACAGTTTCGGACGTCGTAAGTATAACAACCCATTTGATGGGGGCTTCACACAAGAAAAATGCTCGACGCCGATTTTCCAAGAAGCCTTTTGTGCCATTTACGCTTGTAAATTAACAAATACACAATACGAGACACTTCGCAATCGTTTGCGCACGATGAATGAACACGCAACAGACTATCAATATCATTTTTTAGGTCTATTTGCCGTTTGGTGTGGCTATAAGTGGGAACGCGAAAATAGCTATTTCTGCTCACAGTTTATTGCAACGCTATTGAAAGAGCTTCAATTGTCATTGCCACATGAAGAACCATTTTTTGTGCGTCCAAATGATTTCGCTTATTTGCCGTATACAAAATTAATTTATGAAGGCGCACTTCGTCACTATTTACCGCCGACTTATCAAAAATTATCGATCGTATAAAAAGAGTGCGCAGACATTTTGTCTACACACTCTTTTTTAGTTGTATTGTTTTACCGCTTCAACAATTTCTTCAATCGTTGATACAATGACGCCTCGCTGTTTAATTAAGCCGACAACGAATAAATTACGGTACACAAATTGATTTTCTACCGCATGTTGTTGCAATGCTTCAATTTTTTTCGTATTCTGTGTCCCTTGCTGACGCACATCACTAAATAACGCAATAATTGGACGACCGAGCATGCTAAACGCACCAATTTCAGCTGCAACGCCCGAATCAATTTCAACACCATCAATCACTGCTACGAGTACATCACTTTCTTTTAATGCCTCGAGATCGGCACGTGCAATATCCGCACTGCTCGCATATGCTTCCTTATCATTAATCGCATCATTTTCCTGCGGTACGTATAATGTAATACCATCAATTGCCTCACGTAATGCGGTCGCTATCGCCGCATTCACGTAGCGGTCTCCGATTGAAAATAACCCATTCGCTACATATACTTTCATGTCGTCTTGTTCCCCTTTTTCGTTGTTTCTGTAAACTGTGGGAAAATAAATTCGAGCTTCGTGCCATTAAACTTCAGCTTTGCTTTACTTTTTTTCCCGGACTTCCATGTAAATAAAATATCGCGTGTTTCTTTATATGCCAATAGCTTTTTCGCATCAGTTGGCGTAATTTTTGCTTTTAGCATCACTTTCGTTAAGAAGAAATCACATGCTTTATTGGCACAGCTATAGCCTTTAAACGTTTCGGTCACACGTTCGCCGCACTGCAAACACTCGCCAACAATGACTTCTTCTTTTTCAGCTACTGTCATTTCAAGTACTTTCATTTTTTCTGTCGTTTCATGAACAAACGCCAGCATATCACGATAAAAATCACGTGAGCTAAGTGTACCATCGACAATATCTTTCAGCTTTTTACTCCACACAGCCGTCAATTCAGGCGACACTACATCATGCCCTGCTAAACTTTGAATCACTTCTCGCCCAAACGCTGTTGCTTGAAACGATTTTTTATCGCGGGTAATCATGCCAATCGCAAGTAGCTTCTCGATAATTTCTGCGCGCGTCGCCGATGTCCCAATACCTTCTGCGTCCTTTAAAATAGCACGTAATTGCGGATCATCAACAAAGCGCCCTGCATGAAACATCGCATCTAAAAGAGAGCTATCCGTGTAGCGCGGTGGTGGCTCGGTCATTTTACTTAAAATAGTAAATGCTTGTACAGGCCACACTTGCCCCTCTTGCATAAACGGCAATGGCACTTCTTCTTTTTTCTTATGCGATGTATACAACACCGTAAAGCCTTGCTCAACCACCATATTGCCAGTCGTTTTAAACGTTTCGGTACCGCTTTGTAAAATAACGGTTGTTTTATCAAGTACATACGCTGGCATAAAAATCGCTACTAAACGCTTCGCAATCAATTCATAAATGCGTTGCTCCTGCATGCTAAGCGACGCAAATTTCGGTGTTACTTCGGTCACTGTAATGGCATGATGGTCTGTTAGCTTTTGGTCATCCACATAACGCTTTGAACGCATGACGTGCTGCATATGCTGGACATCAAGGGCAGTCGCATACTGCGCAAGTTGCGGCACACCTTGTATCGCAGCAACATTCTTCTCAATATGCTTCGCAAAGTTTGTCGGCAAATGCTTCGATTCTGTACGCGGATACGTAATCAGCTTTTTTTCGTATAAGCTTTGCGCAATTTTTAATGTATCGCTCGATGTAAAACCGTAAAATTTATTCGCTTCCTTTTGTAGCTCGAGTAAAGAATGGAGCTGTGCTGCTGGAATGGTTTTACGCTCTGTTTCTAAGCTGACCACCTGCGCTTCGTTTGTGACACGCGCAATAATGGCCTCTGCTTCTTCGTTTGTTGCAACACGATTCACCTTTTCTTTAAACCAAAGTGCTTGAAATGCACCACAGTCCATTTGTACTTGAAAATATGGCTGCGGTACAAAACGCTGAATTTCTTCTTCGCGCTGTGCAACAATCGCTAACGTCGGAGTCATCACACGTCCTACTTTAATCGTTCGCCCGCCTTTAACAGTCGCAGCACGCGTACAGTTTAAGCCAACAAGCCAATCAAATACCATACGATACATCGCTGCATTGCGTAAATTACGAATCAGTGGGTCATGCTCGTCAATTAAATTTTGCAGCGATGCACGAATCGCAGGCTCAGTCGTTTGTGACGTCCAAAACCGCTTCACCGGTAAATTCGTCCCAACCTTTTTATAAAACGAATAAAAAATATTTTCGCCTTCCATCCCCGCATCACACGCATTAATTAAAAAATCATATTGCCCATTTTTCAATGTTTGTTCAATCTCTTTATATACTTTCGCAGCTGTTTTTTTCACACGAAACTCAAAGCGTTGTGGCACCATCGGCAATAACGCTAAATCCCATTTTTTCCACGCGGCATCATACTCGTGTGGCTCTTTTAGTTCGACAACATGTCCAACAAATGATGTAAACTCAATGTCGATATCTAAATTCATTTTTTTATATACTTTTTGAATGTCACGCATAAGTGACGGTTTTTCTGCAATTAATAATGCCCGCACAGTTCTTCACCTCGATGTCTATTATACCGCACGGCGGCATAAAAAAACTTGCTAAAGCGTAGCGCTTATAGCAAGTTCGTTTCCGTATTATTCATCTAAAAATTCAATAACTGCATTAATAAATCCTTGTGGGTCTTCAAGCATGCCTAAATGTCCAGTTTGCGTTACCACTTTTTGAATCACCGCATTATTCGTTTGAATCGGCTTCACCGCGCCGTCAAATGCACCTTCTAACACAAGTGTCGGCACATCAAGTGTCTCAATAAATTCACGTTGGTCTGGACGTGCCTTCATTGCCTCTAACGCAACCACTAAACCTTGCTCCGTTGCACGATAGCCTTCTTGACGTCCTTTATCAATCGCTTCTGGTGACGCATCTTCAGCAAAAAACGCGGCAATTACTTCATCCACAAATTGCTTAACGCCATTTTCTTGAATCGCTTTCGCTTGCTTCGTACGCTTTTCAATCGCGGCATCATCATCTGGTGAAGCTGACGAGTACGCTAAGATGGCTTTTTTTATTGGGAAACGCTTCGTTTCAAGCGCCGCCAGTGTAATATAACCACCTAAGGAATGACCAAGCCAGTTTACTTCTGTAATTCCTTCTGCCTTTAATACATCTATCACTGCATCTGCGTAATCATAAACCGAATACGCGTCCTTTTCGACAGCACTTTCACCGTGTCCAGGTAATTCGACACGAATCACATCATAGCGTTCCTTTAAGGCATCCACGACATCTTGGAATACATGTTGCCCCCCTAAAAAGCCATGTACAAGTACAAGCGGTTGACCTTGTCCTTCTCTTACATAATGTAACATATACAAATCCCCTTTCGTCTGTCATTATCTTTATCCCATTTCCTCAAATTAAAAACATTATACTAAACGCTTTTCGTATGTAATCGATTGTAAGGAATGACCGGCAAAATCTTCGGTAAACTCCGCAGTCATTTGAAAGCCTTTTGCTATGTAAAATTGACGACCAATTAAATTTTCACGCTCCACATGAGCAAAAATCGCATCGGGTTTCAATTGCTGAATACCAAATTCCAACAATTTCGTGCCGATTTTTTGCCCTTGCTTACTCGGTAACATATAAAGAGCAGCTAGCTCTACTTTCTTATCTGCACGTACTGGCAAAAAGTTTGCAAAGCCGATAATGTCACCTTTTTCTACTGCTACATACATATGTGAATGTTCGATACGATGCATCAAGTGTTGCGTTGAATACGCTCGCTGTAAAAAAGCTTTTTGCACATCTTTTGGAATAATGCCTTCATAGGTTGCATGCCAACTAATCGCTGCAACATGTTGTACAGCTTGAATATGTTGTATCGTCATTTTTTCAATCATTGTGCTGTTCCACCCCTTTATGTTTTAACAGTTATTACGGCATCAGCTCATGATTTGCAAAAACAATAATATACGCAAGAATAATACAAGCAATGCCTAGCAAATCACGCAAAAATAATAAAATATTGCCTTTCTCTTTCGGCTTCGGCGCTTTACGAATTGTAATCGCGACTAAAATTGTGAGCCCAACAAATACAATCGGATATAAATAACCACCAAATAGCAATGCAATAATGGCAACGCTATAAAGTGCTAATAAGGCTAAAAACATAGTGTCCTCCTTCAAGTTGTGTCTGGTGTTAGTATAAGCCATTTACGTTGTAAACACATCATTTTGCACATGTAAAAAGGATGTTCTGCCAAACAGGCAGGAACATCCTTTTCTTAAATACGTGACGTGACGGCACCTGTTTGACCATCTAAAATCATCTCTGCATATTTATGTGGCAAATGCTCCTCGATATATCGTTGCTCAGCAGGAAGCTGTTCCTGTTCCCAAAACGTGCGCAAATGCTCACCATCTTTTTCGATATTACGCGCTAAACGAATATGTGCAGGCGTGGACACCCATATTTTAATGTCATAATACGGTGCTAGCTCTAATCGTGTGCTATATATTCCTCCAACAATGACAATGCCATACGGTTCTACAACATTCCAACGTTGCTGCATCGGCTCTGTAACGTCATAACACCAATATTTCGCTTGCTTATGATGCGCAAGTGGTATTAATACTTGCTTTTTTAAACGTTGCCAATCCATTTCTTGGCCAATTTGTTGAGAGCGGTCCTGCTGCTGAGATAATGGCATGATAAAATCATTTGTAGAGATGACGGTCACGTTCGGAAGCGCTTGTTCAATCTGCTCAGCAAGCGTCGTTTTACCAGCGCCACTTCCACCATCAATGCCAATGATCAGTGCGTGTTGCTGTTCATCTTTACATGCCGCTAATCGCTGTAAAAGGTCCATCATCGCGCCTCCTTCCCACTCGTTTTTTCCTCATTATACCTCAATACGAGTCTTTAGATGAAAACCGTTGTTGCATTTCCTCCGTATAAGCTTCGGACTGCCCTAATGGAATGCTTAACGATACCCATTCTTCTCCACGCAACGCTTTAGCAATATAAACTATTTGCCCTACATGATAACTGTAATGTGATAACTGACGATTAATCGCATCAAATACGCTATGCTGCTCGCCGCGTATCGTCACCTGCTCCGTTAAATGGTCGGGTGTCAGTTGACGCAATGCTTGAAAAACCGTCTCCCATCCTTGCTCCCATAACGATGAAACAGCGCCTAATGACTGCTTTTTTTCGATAAATTCACGGTCGCGGTCACGTGAAGGCTTTTCACCATCCGTCGTTAAAAAATCACTAAAGCGCGAAATCATATTTCCATGTAAATGTTGAATAATAATCGCAATGCTGTTGGATTGCTCATTCACTCTGTCATGTAATTGTTGCTCCGAAATTTGTTGTAACGTGCGGTCACCTAAACTTTTCATTTCTTCAAAACGTTTTTGTACACTATTAATATAATGCATACCAATATCCACAAAAACACCTCCTAACAACTTTCTTTAATTATATAGAAAATATCATGAATTAAATAGCAAAAACGCTCATTTATTGATAAAATAACAACAAGGGGGTATGTGTAATGAAACGAACTATCTTTTGGTTAATTCCTATTGGCATTTTATGCTGTATCGTTGTATATTATTGGCCGCAAGAGGAAATTACCGATAATGCGTATATTGATTACATTAAAGAAAGCGCTTATGAACAAACAACATATGAACAACTAATGGCAAGTAATTGTTCCGAACAAAACTGGGTGTACTTCCAAACAAACCGTGGACAAGACGTTGTTGAATTTAAAGGGGAATGTATCATTGACACGGAAGAACAGCCTGTTAACTTACAATTTTTAATTGATGAACAGATTCAAAACTATTCCGTTGGTGCGATGTTAATTGCGAAGGAAAAAGTTGAAGAGACAAAACGTGATGCAACGTTACAAAGCTTTATGAACTAAAAAAGGTTTGTCCGAGGCTACCATGCTCTGGACAAACCTTTTATATTTCATCTACTGCGCCGATGACATTCACCTCCTTAGCCATTTATGACGATAGACTGCTGACAATTTCTTGCTCTAAATGACTAAGTTGCTTTTCTAAGCGCTGTAGCTCTTTTTCCATTAGCACATGCTCCACTTTATTTTGTTCCATATATCGATTGCGCTTTTCTAATAAGCGCTCCATGCGTGTCATCATGTGCAAATAGCGGTGCTCTGGTTGAATCAACTTCTCCATGGCGGCTCCTCCTTGTAAAGTAATGTTCATTTGTGTATGTGAGCATTATTTTTCTTTACTTCTTTTTTACCCGCACATCGATAAAAAAAACATATTTACTGAATATTATTATTTTCATATGCCATAAATACACACCATAATACCCATTTATTTTTCAACCAATTGATAATAAATACCTTGTCATTCCAAAAAAACGTCACTTTTCTTTCAATACGCAAAAAAACAGCAGAAAGGATTACCTTTCGCTGTTTTTTATCATGACATTTTTATCAAAACTAAAGATATTTTTTAGACAAATATACTCTCATTTAATAATGCTAACATATTAATCGCTGGTTCATATTGCTGATCTGCCGCTAACATATAGTATTCATAGGCTGTTTGAATGTCACGCATAACCCCAAAGCCGTTTTCATATAAAAAGCCTAAATAATATTGTGCTTCCGGCTCGTGTAGCGCCACCGCACGTGTTAAAAATGCGAATGCTTTATCATAATCTTGCTTTACAAAATGTCCATGTAAATACATTTCCGCGAGCTTCGTCCATCCCTCTGATGCAAGTGGGCTCTTTGTCTTCTTCAACCAATAATACGCGGCACGATAATCTTGCTTTTCATAAAAAAATAAACCTAATTGCTCACACGCTTCATCTTCGCCACTCTCTGCTGCTAGTTTCAAATAGGCCACCGCTTTTTCTTCATCTTTTTCAACATGCTCGCCGTCTAAATACATAATGCCGATAATCGTATTGGCATAAAAATGCCCCTCATTCGCAGATTTGTGCAACCTATCAAGCGCCTTCTCTACATCATAGAGCTCTAGTGGTCCATTTAAATGATTCAATGCAATTTCAAAGGATGCTTTAGCATCGCCACGATTGGCTTCAACATCATAATAAACGTCAATAAGCGCTTCACTAATGCGCTCTAATTGTGTTGGTTCAATTTCTTCTTCACACATCGTTTCAAAATAATACATGTAAATCGGTAATAATAATTCCACCGCACGCCCTGCTTCAACAAGCTCAATCGGACGCTCTACAGTTGATTTTGTATGCGCATCAAATTTATAAAGCAACGTTTGAAATGCTTCATCAAACTGCCCCATAAATGCTACGTCTTGCAACATTGTCGGCGTGCTATGCATTTCATTACTCGGGTACATCGTATTTAAAAATGTATGGAATACTTCGATTGATTTTTGAAGGGAATAATTCGGTTTATATACAACATATTGGCTTGCGGAAATAAGTTGATACACTTGCTCGCGTTCGCCGCGCTGTAATAATTTTTCTGCAATGCCTAATAACTGATTTAACATAAATCAATTGCCATCTCCTCTTAACAAACTATCACGCACAAAAGAATAGGCCCATCTATAGTGACGGACCCTTCATTCATAACGTATTCATTATAGTAAACTTCGTGATATTTGTCTTGAGTTTTGTTTCAACTAGGCTGTTCGCGGATTAAATGTTTTTAATTTACGTAAATAAAAATCTTCATCTTCTTCACGACGACCACTTTTAAATTCGGCAAACGATACTTGCTTTGCCCCCATAACGCCCTTTTCTTTCACACCAGGCATCTCTTTTGCATGGTCGTACACATCCATAATTGAAAAATGTGCCGGAAATGCTAAATAGCGAGCAACACTAACTTCATTAAATTGACCGACATGGCCATATCGTAAAATAACTTTCCAAAATTTTTGTTGCTTCATACTATCGCACCCTTCCCCATTAGATTACTTAATTTTCTGAATAATACTATTTTAGCGTATAAACGGTAATTTTAGCAACAAATTGGCACTTTTTTTCTCAAAAAAATTTTTTTAGAAAACAAAAAAGTTGTTCAACACTAAATATTACCTGTGTGAACAACTTTTCCCTTATGCAAATAATTTTAAACCGACAACGCTACAAATGATAAGCGCAATAAAGAAGATACGCTTCCAATCACGCGACTCTCCGTATACAAACATGCCGACCAATGTACCACCAACCGTGCCAATCCCTGTCCAAATTGCGTAAGACATACCAAGTGGCAACACTTCCATTGCTTTTGCTAATAATGAGAAGCTCGCTGCAAAACCAAGAATGAGTACGATAATACCCGATGTCTTTTTACCTTGTGCAAAACGGTTCATACCGATAACACCAACAACTTCAAACAACCCTGCTAAAATTAAATATACCCAGCTCATGATGTAGCCTCACTTTCTGGCGTCACTAATTTCAAACCTAAAATACCGCCAATTAAACCGATAAGGAAGATTATCTTCAACAGACTCGTTGGTGCATCAAATACAAAAATATCAATGAGTACTGTACCAACTGCGCCAATGCCGGTAAAGATGGCATAGGCTGTAGCAACAGGAATCTTCTCCGTTGCTTTCATAATGAACGCGAACGATAACGCAATACAAATAAATGTCCCTGTCCATTGCCACGTCGTTTCGGAATACTTCAAGCCTGTTGCCCATACAATTTCCATTAAACCTGCGACTAAAATATACACCCAATATTTCGTCATACTAATACACCTCGTTCGTAAATTTCCCAGCTTGCCTGCAGCCGTTTTTCGACGCGCTGTGGTCCTCCGTATAATAATTCAAGTAAACAAGCATCCACTACACCTAAAAATGCAGAGGTTGCTGATGCTACGCTCACAAGTGGATTTAATTGCGCTACGTTTTGAGCTAATATGTGCGCGACCTCTTGCTCCAAAGCATCCAAATAAATATAAACACTCGCCATCACTTGCTCCTGTAAATGCACAGGTGGATAAATCGACATCCGTGCCCAAAACTGTGCCCGTGCAGACGTTTCATATTGCATCACCATAAAATGCAAATAGTGCTGTAAGTCGGATATTTTTCCGATTTTCGCTAACACCTGTTTCGCTTCTGCTAACTCTTCTTCCATTGCTTTTTCACATGCGCCTAAAAAGAGCGCATCTTTATTTTTATAATGCGTATAAATTGATTGCTTTTTAATGCCCACCGCTTCTGCGACGAATTGCATCGACGTACCTTCATAACCGTGTTGGGCAAATAACTGCATCGCTTCCGTTTGAATTTGTAATTTTGACATTGCGCATCCCCCTTACGAACGTTCGTCAGTTAAGATGATTTAAATATAGCACAGCTTTTTTACAAAGGCCACTAACTCCTTTTCATTGTAAAAAAACTGTGCGCATTTATATTGCTTGTAATGTTGCGATAAAATCCTGTACACGCTGCTCATCAACAACGAGCTGATTACACTGGTAGGAATCCACACAAATATACTGACTATTTTTCGTATACATTCCATCACCACTACTTTTTGTCTTCACTGTAAATAACACCGTATCATTATGACGATGACAAATCGTACAAATACCTTTGACGACTTGTTTACTTAATACACCCACAATACCTTTCTTTTCATGGACCATAAAGCGCTTCATTTGCGTCGGGTCATCCCAACTAAAGAACACAACATATGGCTGTAATAATTGCTTCGGTAACTTTAGCTTTTTTTCTTTTTTAAACAATTGTTGTAACTCACGTTCAGTTGGTATGACGATGGCTTCGACGTGCTGCTCCTTTAATTGCGCAAACCATGTCTTTGCGGCATCACGTTCAGTCAAATCAAAAAACATTTGACGCTGTGCAACCGTTAAATACGGGGTGATTGCTTCGTCAATCATGTCACGCACCGCATTTTTGACATGTCGGTCATTTGACTGTGTTTGAGACTGTACATATTTTTGGTGCTGTTGCTGTATAAATTGAAATTGTGCTACACGCATCTTCATCTCTCCTCTTTTACGCTTTCATTGCTTGCTGTATCCAAGTACGTACAAGCGCCCATGCTTGCTCTTGTTGTTGTGTTAATACAAGTTGCTCAAGCTCTTCATCTACTAACTGCTGTAATAGGGTACGACGATTGGCTGCGGGTACAGTCGCTAAAATTTCTTGACGTGCCTGTGCTAAAAAGTGCACGTATGTATCATAATGTGGTGGAAACTGCTCATCTAACTGACGTTTTAATTTTCGCGTTAAGCTAGGGCTTGCTCCGTCCGTACAAACAGCAATCGATAACGGTCCACGACGTACAACAGCTTGGTTCAACATATTGCCTTTTGATACATCGTCTACACGTAGCACAATTTGCTGTGGCGATACAGCCGCACTCACTGCTTCGTTAACCTCAAGACAATTCGTCGCAATAAAGACGATAAACGCGCCTACGACATCCGTTTCTTCAAACGAGCGCTGTAGCCACTGACCATTTAATTGTGCTAACAATGTTTGGCCTTCTTCTGTTAATGTCGGTGCTATAACCGTTACTGCTGCATCGTACCCACGTAATGTGCGCAGTTTTTGTGTCGCAATAACGCCTCCACCAATAATGACAACTTTCTTCTGTGCAATATTTAATGCGATTGGATAATACACGTACTTCGCCTCCTTGTAGCTTATTGTTACAAAACCTATTCTTTTTTTCAAGATGCCTTCACTATACATATAAAAAAGCCCCGACATAAATGCCGAAGACTCTCAAATATTTATTTCACTTTGCGACGATCGTCTAAGCGCTGCTTGATCGATGTGCGCCCTGTTTCATCGTCATCAAAACGCAATACCGCCTTCGCAATCATCGCGAGCAATGAAATCATCAGCCCAACACCGACGACTAAATACATCATCGTAAAGATTTTGCCAAATGTCGTTACCGGCGCATAGCCAATGTCAATACTTGTTGGAATTAAACTTATCCAGGAAAAATATATCGCATCTACATAGCTCCATCCTTCGACACTCGTATAAAATAACACACCTGACATATTGATAAGCAGTAATGTTGTCAAAAGGGATAAAAACACCTTTTCTTTAATCGCTACGCCTAATGCACGTAGCAACCGTACAGCTGTTAATAAAAAGGAAACCATCGTTATTGCTCCTTTCGTTATGACGAATGGGCATTATGAAATGCTGCACGTGCTTGACGACCATGCACAATATAATAAACAAACACTAACAGTAATGTCATAATACCTAATGCGACATACATCGTTTTATAGCTTGTCGCTTGAATCACAAAGCCTAACACGAACGGACCGATACCAATCCCAAAATCAAGTCCAATAAAATATGTCGACATTGCTAAACCAATCTTTTTCGGTGGTGATACTTTTGCAGCAATTGCTTGCGCTGATGACATATACGTACCATAGCCGAGTGCTAAAATAACAGCCGATGCGAGCAACATAACGCTCGTTGTCGTTTGGCTTAAAATTAATAAGAAAATACCAAATAATACAATTGACGGATACATAATAAAGTTGTCGCCTTTTTTATCGAGCAATCGCCCTGCAACTGGACGCGCAATAAAGAGTACAATAGCGTACACTAAAAAGAAGTAACTCGCAGCATCTACTAAATCAATTTCAATCGCATATAAATTAATAAACGACATTACACTTGAATACGACACGCCAATAAACAATGTAATTAACGCAATCGGTAACGCCTCTTTTTGAAAGAAATTCGATGGCTTTATGCCGATATGAATATTTTTACGCTCCTCAGCTGTGAGCGGCGCTTCTTCAATTTGAATGAAGAACACTAAAATCATCGATAAAAACGCACAAATCGATGTTGTTATTAAAATCGCATCAAAACTGTAATTCACAATTAAGAAAATGCCTAAAAACGGTCCAATCGCTGTTGCAATTGTCGGTGCTAATGAATAGTAGCCTGTCCCTTCTCCGCGGCGGTCTTGTGGAATAGCTGCCATCACCGTTGTTGTCATCGCTGTATTTGCAAAGCCGAACGCCACCCCTTGTATCAGTCGGACAATAAATAACACAATTAAACTTTCAACGATAAAATAAGCAATCGTAGCTAAGAAGAACACAATTAATCCACTATACATCATTTTTTTACGCCCGATTTTTTCAACGGATTGTCCGGCAATTAAACGTGCTAATAATGCACCTACTACGAATAAACTCGCAGCTAGTCCGCCGCTACTTTCGTTCGCCGCGAATTGTTCCATCGCATACATTGCCATCGTTGTCATGAGTGTATAAAAGGTCAATGTCATAAATAATGTCGACAGGAAATATACAATAAATGCCTTTGTCCACAACTTTTGTTCCAACTTGTCATCTTCTTTCTGTTAAATAATATTTAAAAAATAAAAAGAGGCGCTAAAAACCATTGTTTTTAGCAAAACCTCCTTACTGTTGTCCAACACCGTGTAGCCACATATTAAATAATATATGCGTCCACTCTTCATTTGTTACACCGAGCATATTCGGTGCATTAACAAACGTGAAAAATACACTAGCCACTGCCAAACTATCGACATCGCTTCGTAAAATGCCTTGTTGCTGTGCTTGAAGCATAATACGCATTAACTGCTCTTTTAAAATCGTATGACCTTCTTTAACAAACGTCATATCTGCTAGCGCATGATCAGATTGTGTCGTGTCCACCTTATTGGATGCACTTAAAATTTGATGTAGCTTTGACTCTTCAATATATGCTCGTAATGTATCAAAAATAGCTTGCCTACTATCTGTTTCATCGATTACTTCGATTTTTTTCATAATGCGATGCATTGCACGGCGCAAACAGGCAGCAATGACTTCTTCTTTATTCGCATAATATTGATAAATTGTACTACGAGCACCATTCACATGCTCTGATAACAATTTCAAATGAAAACCGTCATACCCATACGTCAGTAATAACTTCTCTGTCGCATCGAGTAATTCCGTTTCCGTATAAACCGCTTTACGCCCCATGTCGTTTTCACACCATCGTTTCGTTCATTATTTTGAGCGCGATTCTGTCATTTGTTTCCACACAGACCCTTGTGCTTCTTCCCCTTGCTCGATACGCGCAATTGCCATTTTTACTTGTAGCTTCACTTCAAACTCAGCGTCGTTTTCTGCTGCATGTAATGCCTCTAATGCTTGTTCCGTACCAGTTTCAAATAAATACATTGCCGCGCGCCAACGGACTAATTTATTTTTATCACCGAGCGCTTCAATCATTGCAGGCTCGAAACCTTCAAATCCTAAATCACTCATACAGTCTCCTGCTGTACGACGCACTGCAGCACTTTTATCTTGTAAGCCTTGTACTAAATACGGAATAACCGCTTCATCTTCAATCATGCCTAAGTACACAACAGCTAAACGACGAATTGCGGTTTGCTCATCTTGTAATGCTACTGCTAAAAGTGGCAAATCGTCAATATCTGCAGATGTCATTTGGTCTAATAGTTGGAAGCGTTGTTGCCATTCTGGGACTTTAAACTGGTCTAACGTTACCTTTTTGCTTTGGCGTTCAAGCGCAGGTCGTTCTGTTGTCGCATCTTCTACAAGCTGTGCTAGACGTTCTTGCGGATATGTCGCTTCAATTTCTTTAGCAATTTCATCGGCGATTTCTTCTTTTTCCCCGTAACGTACACCGTAATCGACCCATTTACGTAAGAAAATATAGTTATCATCTTCCTCTGACGCAATCGCTTCATTAAAGCTATCGACAAAATGTTTTGGTAACGCGATACGATGCTCACTCGCTGAATCAAATACTTTTACTTGAAGTGGAATGCCTTTAAACATTTGCACATGGACATACACTTCACCATATGAATCGGTTGGACGGTTAGCCGCTTCTTCAACCGCTTGTGCATCTTCCCCTAACGCGACACGCACTTGCGCTAAAATACCTTCCCAATCAAACTTCGCAATACGTTCTACTGCTAAAAAGTCCGCTACATGATAAACACCTTTGACACCATCAATTTGTAAAATGTTTTGAATTTCTTGTGGTGCACCTTGTGCATTTTGCTTCGTATAATTATGGGCTGTACCAAATGCTAACTCTTGGTCAATCACCACTTTCATTGTATTCGGACTTGGTGTTGGTTCAATTGTTAAAATATTCATGTTTTATCTACTCCTAACTGTTTACAATATCTTCTAAATAGCTCCAACGCTCAATATAATGCTCATATTGTGCATTCAGCTCATCTAGTTGCGCTGTTAATTGTTGTAAGCGCGTAAAGTCTGCACCACATGTTGCAATTTCGGCTTCAGTTTGCTCAATTGCTTGCTCTGTTTTTTCAATGTCAGTCGCAATTGTTTCCCACTCTTTTTGTTCCTTGAAGCTAAGGCGCTTTTTCTCAGACTTTGGTTTTTCACGTTTTACCGGTTCTGGCTTCGTCTCTTTCGGTGTTTGTGCAATCTTTTTCTTCTCTAAATAATCTGAGTAAATATCCAGTGTTTCATCAACGCCACCTTGACCGTCTAATACCCATAGTTTTTTCGCAATACGGTCTAAGAAGAAACGGTCATGGGAAATCGTAATAACAACACCTGGGAAGCTTTCAATAAAATCTTCTAATACCCCTAATGTTTCAATATCTAAATCATTCGTCGGCTCATCTAGTAGCAATACGTTCGGCTGCTCCATTAAAAGGCGTAATAAATGAAGACGTTTACGCTCACCACCGGAAAGCTTACTAATCGGTGTACCATGTGTGTGTAACGGGAATAAGAAACGCTCCAGCATTTGTGCAGCACTAAAGCGTTCGCCTGCTGCATCGGTAATATCGTTTGAGGCTTCGCGAATATATTCAATCATGCGCGCATTTTCGTTCATCGCCGGTAACTGCTGTTTGAAATGTACACGATTAACCGTTGTGCCAACAATAACCTCGCCTGTATCTGGCGCTAAGTCACCTGCCAGCATATTCAGTAACGTCGATTTTCCGTAGCCATTTGCACCAACAATACCAATGCGGTCTCCTTGCTGTAATAAAAAGCTAAAATTCTCTACGATATTGCGGTCACCAAAACGCTTTGAAATTCCATCAGACTCTAATACTTTACGTCCTAAACGTGTCGTTGCTAAATTCATCTCAAATGCTTCTTCTTTCCCGCCGCGCTCGATTTGGCTATCGAGTTCATCGAAACGCTGAATACGTGCCTTTTGCTTCGTTGTACGTGCTTTTGCCCCACGTCGAATCCATTTTAGCTCTGAACGGTAACGGTTGCGCATTTTTGCTTGTGTCGCTGCATTCATTTCTTCGCGAATAGCACGCGCTTCTAAGTAGTCACCATAGTTCCCAACATGACGATATAATGTTTGGTCGGCAAGCTCATAAATATGCGTCGCCATTTCATCTAAAAAGTAACGGTCATGGGTAATAAAAATAACCGCTCCTTTTAGACGGCCAACCATCTCTTGTAGCCATTGTGTCGATTCCACGTCTAAATGGTTCGTCGGCTCATCTAATAAATATAAGTCCGCCGGCTCAATTAATGTTTTAGCGAGTGCTACACGCTTTTGTTGGCCACCTGACATCGTTGTGACGACCTTGTCATAATCTGTAATGCCTAGCTTTGTTAATGCGGTTTTGGCTAACGCGTTAATATCCCATGCTTCTTGCTCATCCATTTGCTGTTGAATACGGAAAAGCTCCTGCTGTGCTTGTTCACTTTCAGGCTGTGCCATCATTACTTGAAGTGCCATTTCATACTGACGGTTCAGCTTTAATAATGGCGACTCCCCCGCGAATACAGCTTGTAATACTGTTTCACCTTCTGGGAATACAGGGTCTTGCGGTAAATACGCAATATTATACTTATTTGGACGCTCAAAATCATAGACATCCGCTTCTAACTGGTCCGCTAAAATCGAAAGCAATGTCGACTTCCCTGTCCCATTAATGCCGATTAATCCAGCGCGCTCCCCTTCATAAATAGTAAATTCTAAGTTTTGAAATAGCGTTTTGTCGCCAACTGTTTTTGTAACATTCGATACGATTAAATGGCTCATAATAATCCTTCTCTTTCTTTTGCTAGTTGCGTTAAAAATTGTTTCATAAAGGCGTGTCGTTCTTTTGCAAGCGCACGTCCCTTTTCCGTACACATATGTTGTTGTAACGTCAGTAATTTTTCATAAAAATGTGTAACGGTTGCGGTTGGCTTACCGTAATACGCATCTTCGGTCATCTCTGTACGTGCCGCTTCTGCATCATCATACAACTTGCGCCCTTTTGCACCACCGAATGCAAATGCACGAGCAATCCCAATCGCGCCAAGTGCGTCTAAGCGGTCTGCATCACGCGCAATTTGCGCTTCAAGTGTTTGTGTCTCTATTTCGTTACCACCACGAAATGAAATCGCTTCGATAATATGACGTACATGTTGCTCTTGCATCACGGGTAGCTGTAGCGTTTTGAGTATTTGCTCTAGCGCTGCTGTATCAGCTGCATATTTTTTATCACTGACATCATGTAAATAAACAGCAAGCTGTAATGTTTCGATATCAACATCTTCATAACTGGCTGCAATCGCAAGTGCGTTTTGCTCAACCCGTAACACATGCTCAAAATCGTGACTTGCATCAAATTGTATGTAAATCGCTTCTACAAGTGCCTTACATTGTTGTCGTTTTGGCATTCGCATACTCCTTTAAATCGGCAGTTGCCTCATTCTTTTTAGTGTAACATGAAAGGCTGTGTTTTGGACGTCCTTTGCCTATGTAGCAACGAAAAAGAGTTACTTTCGCCAAAAGCGTCAGCAACTCTTTTTGTTTACTTCTTTAAAAATCCTTGCTTCTTTAAAATCGGCGTTGCATTTGCATAACTATTACCACGATAAAATGGCTCGCTATAAAAGGATGCTACACCACTTGACCAATTCGTCTTCGCTTGACCGTCTGTACGCTTGTGCATATAAGCTGAGATTGTCTCATTATATGCTTCAAGCATCTCGTCAACCTCGGTATTATATGTATTCTCAAAGACGATTGCTTGGCGTGGCAAACGCGGTTTTACGTCAGGCGCTTCATCAGGGAAGCCGATGCATAAACCAGAAATCGGATAGACATACGCTGGTAGCTCTAACACATCAATGACTGCTTGCGGGTCACGTCGAACGCCGCCGATTGCGACTGTGCCTAAGCCTAAACTTTCTGCTGCAGCAACGGCTGTGCCAAGTGAAATGCCAACATCGCTTGCACCGACAATGATTAAATCTGGATTGTCAGCCGCTTGAAATGTTTTTCCTTCAAGTGCTAACGCTTTAGATACACGATAAAAGTCTAAACAAAATACCCAAAATTCAGGTGCTTGTCCAACATATACTTGGTCGCCAGCTAATTGTTGCAATTGCTGACGTTTGTCAGCATCTGTCACACGAATAATCGATAGTTGTTGCCCATTAATCCACGACGGCGCTTGTTGCACAGCTTGCAAAATCGCATCAATCATATTTTGCGGTACTTCTTTTTGTAAATAGCGTCGAATGGATGTATGTCCTACTAACTTTTGAATTGTTTCATTCATCTAAAAATCTCCCCTTTTTTATGATGTTAACAACGTTTTGTCGCTTGTTGCAAATAATGTTGTAGCTGATGCAGTAACTGACGATATTGTGGTAGCGGTTGTAGCGATACGAAATGTGGATTGTCGGCAATATGCTTATATATATCTTCTGTAATGGACGCATCATCTCGTGGCGCACTGCCACCAAGCATCATTCGTCGTGTAAACCACTGTTCAATTAACGTAAAATAAGCATCACCTTGCTGCCTTAATGGGAAGGATACATACTGACATGTCTGCACATAATGTGTTAATTGTCGCATCGCTTCTTGCGGTCTCCCTTGTTGCATATAGCCTTGTGCTGCAATTAAATAAAAAGCTAACGGGTGATGAATATTAATATGTCGTAACTGAAAGGTTTCAATTAATTCATGCCCTCGTTTAACGGTCTCATCATACTGGACTTGCTGTGCAATAATAAGCTGTAGCATCGACGTTATATTCGACATCATTTCACATACTTGTTGATACAGTGAGACTTGCATCACCTCTTCTGCTGCGCGCATATTTTGCATTTGTGCATACGCATTTGCAATGATTTGATCCGTCCCTAAACGAAGCTCCGCATCTTTGCCGAGAAGTTGTAACACTTTTTCCGGTTTGTGTGTTTGTAAATAAAGTACTGCTTTTACAACACGCGCTTGCTGCATCATTTCTAAATCTTCACTTTGTTCTTGAATCCGATCACAAATCACCATCATTTGCTGCATCACACGTTGTGGCTCTGGTGCCTGTTGTAAATAATTCATCAATAAAAGATTCAGTTCATTTAACAGCGGAAAACACGCATAGTATTCTTCGATCAATTGCTCAATCTCTGCAAATACATCGGCAAACGGTTGCGTTGCAAATTGTTGGGCAAGACGCTGATACGTTTCTTTAATTTGTGCTGGCGTCATTTGTGGTTGATAACCTAGTAACGTATCAATCGACACATTCAAATACGTGGCGATTTTCGGCAACAGTAAAATGTCTGGATAACTTAACCCTGTTTCCCATTTCGATACAGCTGCTTTGGACACACCTACTTGTTGCGCAATTTGCTCTTGTGTAATGCCCATCTGTTTTCGTAATGTGTGCAAAACGGTTGCAAACTGTAACATATGCGATCCCTCCATTTCCCCCTCAATGCATTATTTTATCATAGCAAAAAAGCGGTGAATTAATCTCCACCGCCGCCTCCACCACTATCTCCCCCATCGGCACTATCGCTCCCACCAGAGGCATCATCACATGCTGTATCTACACGACCGCTGTCATCACACGCTGTCGTAAAATCATAAAACATATCTTGAAAGCAATCATCATCATAACGCGTATCACTACAATCCAATACGTCAGCACTTAATAATTGCAGTGCTAAAAGCGTTATATCGGTTTTTGGTGGCAATGTAGGGGTTAATTGCTCTAGCGCCTGCTTGAACTCTTGCAATCGTTTCCACGCACTCCAAGCGTCATATTTTGTACTAATCAGCCATAAATAGCTGTCATATACTGGACGCAATAGCACCTCTTTTGCCAAATGCGCCTGTAATGCTAATGCTGTGGTAGCACATTCTTCCATATCGACCTCCCGTATGTAGGTCATTGTCGCTGTTATATGTGCATATTGTTGGTCAAAGCCCTTCTGTTGAATGAGCGCAAGAATTTGCGTCAACTGCGTGTCGATTTGTGACGTTGCATGCGGTAATTTCGCTAGCACAACCGCGTGATATGAAGATGGCTCTACATTTTTCGGTGTGACGCGTTGCAAAATGGCTAACACTTCTAAAAGTCGCGTCTGGTCAATTCGATGATGGCGCTCAAAGTAAATGGCTGCATGATAAAGAGGCGCGCGATGAGCCAAATTCATATCACGTAGCTTCCGTACATTTTGGAAGACGTCGGCAATGAACGTTTCAACGTGTTGCTCACAGTGCGCACGTGAAAATAAAGCATGGCGAATTACTTTATCGTAACGTGCTTTCGAAAGCAAATGTGTATGTCGCTTAATATGTTCTCTCACACCTTCGTATACGAGAGGGTCAAAACGTCGATTTTTAACGCTTAGACGCATCGCTAAGTCCACAACATTCCCGTGCATACGCCAACCTGTATACTCATTAATTGTTCGTACATTATCTTGAAATAACGCTACTGTCGTCATAGTCCGTCCCTCCTTATATGAATGTATACGAGAGAACTCCCCAGATTGTTTCAATTTTCTTGCATTTCTTTTCAATTAAATTCACACGCTACGAAAACTTTAACCTAAAAAAAAACAACCCCATTTGACATTTTCAGTGCCAAATGGGGTTGTACGATTCTATCTATCATTATACATGTGAGTAATTTTTACAAAAGAGCAAGCTAGATGATTAAAACAGACCAATAGCATGACCGTGTTCATCGACACCCATGCGCAGTGCAGCGGGTTGCTTCGGCAAGCCAGGCATTGTCATAATATCTCCCGTTAAACATACTAAGAAACCTGCACCTAGTTTTGGAATTACTTCACGCACTGTAATCGTAAATCCTGTTGGACGACCAAGTAATGATGGATTATCGGTTAATGAATACTGTGATTTCGCCATACAAATCGGCAACACATCCCAGCCGAATTTTTCGATTTGTGCTATTTGCTTTTTCGCCGCATCGGTAAAGTGGACGCCGTCTCCACCGTATACTTTTTGCACAATTGTTGTAACCTTCTGTGCAATTGACTGCTCAACGTCATATAGATGGTGGAAATCATTGCCCGCTTCAATGACTTCAAGCACTTTCTCTGCTAGCTCAATGCCACCTTTACCGCCTTGCTCCCATACATTTGTACGTGCAATACGAACATTGTGCTCGTCACACCACGCTAAAATCGTTGCAAGCTCCTCTTCTGTGTCGGTAATAAAACGATTTAACGCAACAACTGGCTCCGCGCCAAATTGACGTACCGTATCAACGTGCTTCGCTAAGTTTTCAATACCTGCGCGTAATGCTTCGACGTTTTCTTGTTGAAGTTCCGTTTTTGCTACACCACCATGCATTTTTAATGCGCGCACAGTCGCTACGATAACAACTGCATCTGGCTTGAAGTTGCCTTGACGCGCTTTAATGTTCATAAATTTCTCCGCACCTAAATCTGAACCAAAGCCGGCTTCTGTCACAACAATGTCAGCTAAATGACGCGCAGTTTGTGTCGCCACAATCGAGTTACAGCCGTGCGCAATATTGGCAAATGGACCACCGTGAATAATCGCTGGTGTACCTTCAATCGTTTGCACTAAGTTTGGTTTGAACGCATCTTTTAATAATAATGTTAAGGCACCTTCTACACCTAAATCTTTAACGAATAACGGTTGGCGGTCAAATGTATAGCCAAATACAATATTGGCAATACGTGTTTGTAAATCTTCTAAGCTTGTCGCTAAACAGAAAATTGCCATAATTTCTGATGCAACCGTAATATCAAAACCATCTTCGCGTGGCATTCCTTGTACAGGGCCACCTAAACCAACAACAACTTTACGTAACGCACGGTCATTTAAGTCCAGTACGCGTTTCCAAATAATGCGACGTGGGTCAATGTTTAATGTATTCCCTTGATGGATATGATTATCAATGAAAGCTGATAATGCATTATTCGCTGACGTAATGGCATGTAAATCACCTGTAAAATGTAAATTAATATCTTCCATTGGCAATACTTGTGCATAACCGCCACCTGTTGCGCCACCTTTAACACCCATTACTGGTCCTAATGATGGTTCGCGAAGTGCCACCATTACATTTTGATTCAATTGATGAAAAGCATCTGCTAAACCAACTGTTACTGTTGATTTTCCTTCCCCTGCTGGCGTTGGACTAATTGCTGTTACAAGTACAACCTTACCGTTCTTGGCAGGTGCTGAAAGTTTTGCTGGATCAATTTTCGCTTTATATCGTCCATACGGCTCTAAAGCATCTTCATCAATTCCTGCTGCTTGTGCAATTTGCGCGATTGGTTGCATCGTTGCTTGAGCAGCAATTTCTAAATCTGTTAATGGCGTTGATTTTGTTGTCATGAAATACCCTACTTTCAATGTTATTACGTCCATTATAGAAATGAATTCAGAAAAAAGAAAGCTATAAACATGCACATTTTATATAGAATTATTGACAATTGTTCGTTATTTGTTATATATTATATGTTGTACTTTTGTACATTTTTTAAATTTATTCACATTGACTGGAGGGGTATTGTATGCACCGCGGCAAAGTAAAATGGTTCAATGGCGAGAAAGGTTACGGCTTTATCGAGTGTGATAACGGCGAAGATGTATTTGTTCACTTCACAGGAATTAATGGAGAAGGTTTCCGAACATTAGAAGAATCGCAACAAGTTGAGTTTGACATTTCAGAAGGTAATCGCGGCCCACAAGCTGTCAATGTTACAATCGTGTAAAAGACGAGCATTCTTTTTCACACCCCAAATCACAATATTTTAATCATGCGTATTTGATGATGTATTCCGACACGAACAGCGGCTTCTTTTATAAGAATGGCTTCAATTTTTTGCTATAGGAAATCGTAGGCATCTTCTTCAATATCGCATCAACGACATAAAATAAAAAACAAAGATTAGAACAAAAAGAAATATCCTTCAGCAACGACAACGGCTGAAGGATATTTTTTTGTAAAAAATAGTCGTTGGCAGAGTACTGAAACAGCTTTATAGGTTTAATATTTACGTTATATCCTACACACGATTTTCATTGTCATCACCTCGTTTTGGTTCGCATCCTCACATGTCTTATAATTATTTCTACAAAAATATGATTACGTTTACCACTTAGCGGGAATAGAATTACTATCGTAGAAGAAGAAAGGATGACGTATACAATGTCTAAAAAGCTATTCTTACTACCAATAGTGGCACTTGCACTTGCTGCTTGTGGTGATGATGAAGAGGTCACAACCGCACCAGATAATGCACCGACAGAACAAGATACCAATAATGACGAAGTGACAACATCTACTGATGCGCCTTATGCCTTCGCTAAATTCTCATTCGATGCTGAATATAGCGCAACCGAAAACATTGAAGCAGACTATTCAAATGAATCGTCCGGCGTCGAAGCATCTTATGAAAACGATAAAACAGGCGAACGATTAAATGGCGATGATGCATTTGCTTATTTAGAGCCGATTTTTGAAAACTTCACATTCGACAGTTCCACTGGCAATGATGAAGTCGTTGATGAAATCGTCCAAGCGTTCAATTTAGAAACAAACTATACACAGTTGGAAATCGATATTACATTCGATGATGGCAGTGAGCGTGAATATACACACACACCTTAAAACATAGTACTGGGATATGTCCGTAAAGAGCATTCCCTAAAACAAAATAAAGCCACAGCGATCATTCAATTCGCTGTGGCTTTATTTCATTTAGAAACAACTTATCTCCTAAGCGCTTCGCTTTTACTTTGCAATATTTGGTGTTGGCGGTGCATTGTATACTTTCGAATCCGCTGGCACTGAATGTGTTAACCATACATTACCACCAATCGTCGAGTTCGCACCGATTGTCGTTTTACCCCCTAAAATCGTTGCCCCCGCATAAATAACAACATTATCTTCAATATTCGGATGACGTTTAATCCCTTTAATTGGATTGCCATTTTCATCAAGTGGGAAGTTTTTCGCACCAAGCGTTACCCCTTGATAAATTTTAACATGCGAGCCAATCGTACATGTTTCACCAATAACAACACCTGTCCCGTGGTCAATGAAGAAATATTCGCCAATCGTTGCCCCTGGGTGAATATCAATGCCTGTTAATTGATGTGCATATTCAGACATAATACGCGGAATGACCGGTACACCAGCTTTATATAATTCATGTGAAATACGATGAATCGTAATTGCTTCAATCGACGGATAGCTTAATAAAATTTCTTCATGTGATGTTGTTGCAGGGTCTCCGTTATACGCTGCTTGTACATCTGTTTGTAACATTTCACGAATTGTCGGGAACTGATTCACCAGTGTCATTACGACATCGTTGGCCTTTTGCTGAGCAACGTCCGCCGTTAGTTGTTTATCTTCAGAAATATACACTTTTTCAATTAAATCACGTAAATCTAGTGCACTTGTACGCAATTTATTGCCAATCATTACATTTAAACGAACTTCATCACCAGACACCGACTCACATACACATGGAAAGAGCGCAAAACGAAAATCGCGTAAAATACGATAAATCTTCTCTGCCCCTGCAAAACCAATTGTGTTTTCTACTTGAAAATGTGTCCCATGAATTGTTTCTAAATTTTTCGCAATTGTTGGCACTTCATTGTTTAACCATTCATTTAAGTTCATTGCTTGCCGTAGCCCCCTCAACGATATATGTTTGACTTCTTATTCTGCCCACTAGCGTAACATAAATGCATTAAAAAATCGAAAACATTTGTCTCTTTCACTAGTTTGATAAAACAAACTGAATTTTCTTAAATATAAACATTCTATGCTATTTTTACGAAGGCGGTCAAGTACGTTTATAGTCGGTACGGATGTGTGCCTAACCATGCTTGTAATACTTCCATAAATTTCGTTGTCGCTGGCGATATATTTTGCTTTGTCGCAAGTCCTATTGTACGGTAGCTATTATTTTCTAATGGAATGGCTTTTACATTACTCGGAATGTTATTTTGCGTCGCGAGCTGCGGCAAAATGGTAATACCGATATGGTGAGAAATCATCGATAAAATCCCCATCTCCTCCGATAGTTCAAAGCGGATATTAGGCTTCATATTCGCCTGTTCAAACAACTGCTTAATATCATGTGTACCATTATAAGATGGCATAATAAAAGGTTGATGCGCGATGTCTTCAATTCGTGCAACTTCTTCATAAAATAATGGACTTTTTTCAGAAACTAAACATAATAGCTGGTCTTTTAATAGTGGATGGAAACGATACTGCTCATTTTGCATACCGTTTAAGAAGCCACAATCAATTTGACCACTATATAACCATTGTTCAATCTCGTAATAATCCCCTTCCATCAGCTCAACGATAATGTTCGGGTAACTTTCATCCATCATTTGCACAATACTCGGCATCCAATTCGATGAAATACTTGAAATGACACCGATGCGAACTTTACCACGCGCAAAACCTAACACGTTTGCCGCTTCCTGCTCGACGCTCTCTTGCGCTGCTAATACTTTGCGAATTTCTACAAGCATAATCTCTCCGTCACCAGTCAATTTAATGCCGCCACGCCCCCGATGAATTAACGGAAAGCCAAATTCTTTTTCTAAACTTGAGATGGCATGACTGACTGCAGACTGTGTTAGACCAAGCACATCTGCAGCCTTTGTAAACGATCCTAATTGCCCAACTTTACTTAAAATTTGATATTTGACTAAACTCATGAAAACCACCTTTCTTTGCCATTTTGTACGTCTTCAAAACACTTCTGTCTTTCTGTAACGGATTACATGAATTTTTTTCATAAACCTCATTATAAACATTCGTTTTACTAATAACAATACACACTTTATAGTTATACTAGATTCTAAAAAAAACATGTTATAGTACACAGACAGTAAATGACATTTATTTGAATCCAGTCGAAAATCAATAGAAATGCGGTGACACAATTGGGTAAACAAGGGAAAGCAAATATTTTATTAATAATCGTGACGATGTTTTGGGGATTATCCTATACATTTATGGTTCTCGGACTGGATTCGATGGAAGTGTATTCAATCGTTGCATTACGATGTGCGGTTGGCTTTGCCGTTGCAGGTGCTATCTTTTATACAAAAATGAAGCGTGTGTCAGTACAATCACTTAGCTTCTCAGCCATTCAAGGCTTCTTATTATTCTTTATCTTTGCAGGCAGCTTAATCGGTTTAAAAACGACATCGGCTGCAAATGCTGGCTTTATTTTAAGCTTAACGGTCGTACTCGTGCCTCTTTTCACAGCGATTCTTGACCGCAAACTACCATCTCGCCCAGTTGCTATCGCGATTGTTGCGACATTAGTCGGTATTTCAGTGCTAACGATTCAACCAAACTTCGCTTTCCAACAAGGTGATATCATTATGGCCTTTGTCGCAATTGCTTACGCTTGCTACATTATGCTTAACAGTAAAATTGTACGAAAGGATTCCATCGATTCAATTTCGTTTAGTGTGTACCAGCTTGGGTTTGCCAGTCTATTTGGCTTTATCGGTGCCTTTGCATTCGAAACATTCACATTACCTACGACAACAAATGCATGGATTGGCGTACTCGGTTTAGGCTTAATTTGTACAGCGTTTTGCTTCATTGGACAAACGGTTGCACAACAATATACAACCGCGACACATACCGGCTTAATCTTCTCATTAGAGCCGATTTTTGCAGCGATGTTTGCGACGATTTTCTTAGGGGATGCCATTACAGCAAAACTGCTTATCGGTGGGACATTCATTTTACTTGGTAATTTAGTGGCACAAGCGGAGCAGTTCACACAGTTCCGAACACTCAAAAAAGCAACAGCGCTCGACTCTTCTGTTGAAAAGGCTATTTAACTTCTTCCTTTATATAGCATGATCCCGAACGTATTCGCTTCGGATCATGCTTTTTTATATGTTGATAAAACGAACATCACTCGCTATTTTCTGAAAATACTATCTCTTTCAAAATATACTGTTTCACGTTATTATATAAGGTGGACTTTAATTTACTGAAACAATTTAGAAGGAAGTGTCACTATGATCGGACGTAACGACCCTTGCCCATGTGGAAGCGGTAAAAAATATAAAAAATGCTGCGCAAACAATGAGGCTGTCACAACAACTGTATTATTTGAAGAAGAACTAGAGCAAGTATTAGATACAATGTTCGCAAACTACCCAGAACGCCAAGATCACCGCGCGTTAATCGAACATTTCCAAGGTTGGATTCCAACACTACATGAATCATTATCACGTGAATTAGTAGAAGCGATTTCAATTGATGATTTCTTCTTCCACCAACGCCAAGATATTTGGTTAGGTCACTTAGATAAAATGATGAAAAACTTTGTACGCCCTGCTACATTAAAAGTATTAGCTACTTGGCGTCAGCCTGAAATGTTCGTTGGACAAGTAGTAGCCGTTCACGAAACATTTATCGAAGCAAAGCATATTTTAACAGGGGCAACTGTCTTTATTCGTCGTGAAACAGACAAGCCTATTCCAGTGGATATGTTCGTATTTGCTTTCTTATTACCAGACCGCACGTTAGAAGAAAACCACTTCTTAGCGATTTCAACATTAATCTTTATTTCTGATGCTTATGCAAAAGTATTTAAAGCTTATGCAAAAGATTTTGATGGTGAAGATGTATTCGCGTTCTTTGCGAAAAACCACTTAGCGCTATGGCAAAAACTTGTCGCTGCTGGTTATAACGGTGAAGAATTTACCGAAAAAGAAGCGTCAGTTGTCAACGACTTACAAGCTTTCTTAACGAAACAAAACTTACAAGCTGAAAAGTTAGTAGAACTTGTTGAAGATTTCTTAGTGGAAAAGCAACCGAAAGCACGTAAAACAGAAGCGATTTCTGCAGGTGCTGTGCGTTTTGCACAAGAGCATGATTTCTTCGGTGGACAATCATTTACGATTAAAGAAATTTCTGAGCACTTCGAAATCTCTGCTTCATCATTAAATAAATATGCCCAAGAGTTAGCTGCGTATTACGCAGAGAAACAAGCATAAAAAAACGACCTGTGCAGTTTTGCGCAGGTCGTTTTTTTTATTTTTTATTATACTTTGCTTGCAAATAGCTTTCAATAAAATCAACAAAACGGTCTGTCGTCGGTGACAAATAACGTCCTTCTACAACAGCTAGTCCAATATCCCGCTCGCATTTCATATCATGTACGGGAATCGTCGCTAAATGATATTGATCAATGCCTTTAATTTTTGGCACTAAGCTAACACCATGCCCTGCCCCTACAAATCCTGCAACCGTATGCACTTCCTCACCCGAGAAAATGACATTTGGAGTAACACCCGCTTTTTGTAAAAAGTGATCAATAATTTTGCGCAATGAGTTCCCTTTACGGATAGAAATAAACGGCTCTCCTGCAATTTCATGTAACGCAATGCTAGCGCGTGCGGCTAAGCGATGGTTTTTCGGCACAATGACAAATAGCTCCTCGCTCCATAATTTACGCCACTTCACTTGCACGGTCGTCGATTGAATTGGCTGTGTTAAACACATATCAACTTCCCCTGCTTCTAATTGACGCAATAAGCGAAGCGATGTACTTTGTGAAAATGTAAAATTCAAATGCGGAAATACTTTGCGCACTTCTGCCATTAACTCTGGTACAATCGACATCCCCAATGTATGAATAAACCCTAACGTTACTTCTCCATGACCCGGCGACACTAAATCTTGTATTTCTTGCTTTGCCTTCTCCCACTCTTGTAACATGTGCTCGGCATGCTTTAGCATCATTTGACCATAGCGATTTAATACAATTGAACGACCTTGACGATCAAACAGTGGCGCGCCCACTTCCTGTTCTAAATGTGCGATAGATTTACTAAGTGCTGGCTGTGAAATGTTTAATGTTTCAGCCGCACGAGTCATATGCTGTAAATTCGCAACGACGCGGAAATATTCTAATTGCTGTAGCTCCATTGAAAAGCCTCTTTTCTTCATAACTTAAAGTAATCAATTTGATAGAAACAATGAATTGTACTTATCGTTTACCCCCTCTATAATAAGCCTTAACACAATAAATATAAACCATTTATCATAAAACTTATTTCACCAATATATTACGTCGAAAAGGGAGTCTTACCACTATGATTATTAAAGCACCACAACCATTCACATTTGAAGCGCCTGATAGTAATCGCGCTGTACTTTTATTACACGGTTTTACAGGCAATACAAATGATGTTAAACGTTTAGGTCGCTATTTAAATCAACAAGGCTATACAGTACATGCACCGCTTTATAAAGGGCACGGTGTTGACCCAGAAACATTACTTCATACTGCACCAGAAGAATGGTGGCAATCTGCAATTGAAGGCTATGAATATTTACGCAGCTTAGGCTATGAAAAAATCGCAGTGGGTGGTGTGTCATTAGGTGGCGCATTCTCATTACGCTTAGCAGAAGAATTTGAAACAACAGGTGTCTTAACAATGTCTGCTCCGGCGATTGCCAAAACACGTGATAGCTTAAACCGCCGTATTGTCGATTACGCAATTAACTTTAAAAAGCTACAAGGCACGTACAACCCAATTGCCGACGATATTGCGTTATTACAAGAAGAGTATGATATGCCTGAATTATCTCGTTTACAAACGATTATTAACGATACAAGTGAAAAATTAGCATCGATTAAATCTCCTGTTCATATTTTACGTGGTATGAAAGATGATGAATACTACTGTGAATCAGCAGATATTATTTATAGCGGTGTAAAATCACGTATTAAATCAGTCAAAAGTTTTATCAATACTGGACATATTATGACGCTTGGCGAAGAACGTGACCTTGTCTACAAAGAAGTACAATACTTTTTAGACGGTTTAGACTGGTCTTAATCCAAACGACGAAAAAGAGGCGGGACAAAATCTTCCTCTGAATTGAACAAAGCTCCGGCGAATACATCATTCGTCGGAGCTTTGTTTTGTTTATGTATGCCATTTCTTGCGACCCAATCACTTTCGTTTACTCTACGCTCATTTTTTATGCTATAACAATCCAATTTCTTCCCACCTTTTGCAAACAGCTCTTTTCTCATGTCTTTGACACAAAACTTCTCGTTACTAAATATTCATAAAAATTAGATTATAGGTCCTTTTATCCTAAATATGTAGTACACTTAATATAGTCTATATTTCTAAAAGGAGGACGATTATGAATATTAGTAAAAAACTCAACATGGTGTTCCTCATGTTGTCCTGCTTGCTTATTGTTACAGTAAGTTTAAGCTACGCAAATATTGCGAATATCCGTGAAAAAATGGATGAAGCAATGGATGTACGCGTTGCACAAATTAATGTTTTACACGAAATCCGTTATCATGCGATGGGACAAGGTATGTATTCACGCGCAACGATTTTAGATCCATCACAGCATAATATTAATAGTTTTAAAGAACATCGTGAACAACTATCAACAACTATCGAACAATTTGGTCAACTTGAACAATCCAAGGAAATGAAAAACATTTATCAACAACTATCAACAGCGAATGCATCCTTTAGTGGACATGCGGATGAATACCAGCGTGTCGTTTCGCACAAGCAAATGGCTCGTGCTGAAGAATACGTAACAGGCGCGCTTGAAGAAACAAATGATGCATTATTGCTTGCAACAGATGAAGCACTTGCATTTCAAGATACACAACTAAAAAATATCCAACAAGAGGCAGATGCAGCGATTTATAATTCGTTGCTATCGGCTGTTATTATCTTCATCATTGCGACAATTATTATTATCGTCACAATCATGTACGTGCGCCGTGCGATTACAACACCGCTACAACATATCGTACGTCGCACAGAAGTCATTGCTCAAGGCGATTTATCGTTACCGGATTTACCCGTGAAATCCACCGACGATGAAATTGGTCAACTCTCGACAGCTTTTAATATGATGAAATCTAATTTACAAAATCTTATTTTCCATGTGCAAAACTCAACGGAAAATTTAAATGCGGCGGCACAACAATTATCAGCAAGCACCGAGGAAATGAGTGCGTCAGCGGAATATGCAACTGAGCAAGTTGCCGCGACAACGACAAATGCACGCTTATCTGCAGATGCAGCGGCTGAAAGTTCACGTGCGGTCGACGAAACAGCTTACGGTGTCCGCAGAATTGCACAAGCAACGCAGCAATTAGCCTATACATCAAGTGATACATCTGAAGCTGCCACAAACGGTCTCGTTGCGATTGAACAAGCGCAGCAACAAATTGAGACGATTAATGTTTCTACACAAACACTTAATGGACTTGTACTTAAACTCACACAACAATCTGAAGAAATTCATGTAATGACAAAAACGATTACCGATATTACCGACCAGACGAATTTACTGGCACTGAATGCAGCGATTGAAGCCGCACGGGCCGGTGAAGCAGGTAAAGGTTTTGCAGTCGTTGCTGACGAAGTCCGAAAATTAGCCGAGCAATCACGTCAATCGGCTAATGCAATTACAACACTGACACGTGCTATCCAAACCGATACATCCAATGTTGAACAAGCATTAGCCAATTCATTAGCGTCCGTAGAAGATGGTGTGTCAATTATCCAACATGCTGGGCAATCGTTTACAACCATTACAACAGCAGTCGATCAAATGACGACACAGATTCAAGAAATTTCTGCCACTTCAGAGCAATTATCTGCCAATGCTGAACAAGTTGCTTCATCGGTGAGTGCGATTTCAACGGGGACTACTGAGACATTTGCCCATACGGATGAGCTATCCGAAAATATGCACGAACAAGCAGCTGCGATGAACCAACTAACAGAAGTTGCCATGCGCGTTGCAGAAAGTGCAGCACAATTACAAGATGAAATTCATAAATTTAAAGTGTAAGGACATCACTCGCTATCCACCGTTTATACCGAATAGCACATGCATCCAACAGTCACATCATACAAAAAACACCGTCTAATAAGACGGTGTTTTTTATGGCGTATATATTTTCATAAGTTCCTGTCCTAAAAACTGCAATTGTTGCCCAACTGAGCAATGTTCAATACAAAAACGATGTGCACCGGACTTCCCTCGTTGCTTTCGTAACTCTTGGCGTACAAGACAACCTTCGCAATACGTATCTGTCAACTCATCGATATCTTGCATCACTGATATTTTATCCATGTTTTCGCCCCCTTAAAAAAAGAACGTCTCGTTTAACATTTTTTTATTGTACACTGTTTATATAACTAATTGCAAACGACTAAAGGAGAATCAATATGTTAGAAATCTATGTGGATGCCGCAACAGCTGGTAATCCTGGTGAAAGCGGTATTGGTATTTTTATAAAAGGTGAAGGTCATCACCTTAAAATTAGTGAGCCGATTGGTGTAATGACAAATCATGAAGCAGAATTTGTCGCACTCGTGCGCGGATTAGAGGAAGCAGAGAAACTCCAATCATCTCTTATTTCGATGCGCTCAGATTCCAAAATTGTCGTCGCTTCCATTGAAAAACGTTATGTAAAAAGTGAGCAATTTAAGCCACATCTAGACGCAGCACTTGCGATTATCGACCGCTTCGATTTGTTTTTTATTAAATGGATTCCTGACGACCAAAATAAAGCAGCCGATGTACTCGCACGACAAGCCATCAAACGTTCATCATAAATCGTGAAGGTACGTGCAGCAACAAAAAATGGTAGAAGAAATAATGACATTTCTTCTACCACATTCTATTCACATCGACGCTTCCTTAAATCGAGACATTTTCGATTGCTTCTTCATGTTCTTCCATAATATTTAGAAGTGCCCCTACTGCCCCGGCATATCCATGATCTGGCAAGAAAATCGCCGTATGCTTCTTTAGCTCCGTATAATGCGCCATGACATACTTTAAATGGTCATTATCGCTTAATGTAGAACCAATATACACAATATGCTTTGTTTTATTTTGTTCTGCATATTGAATGCTCAACGTACTAATGACTTCACCAACAAGCCCTTGTACCGTTGCTAAAATATCTTCTTGCGCAAAATCCGTACGTCCTATAATGCCGACTTTCCCAAAGTTACTTGCCGTTAAGTCTCCAGAAATCGGCGTGTCCATACCTTGATAAATATCTTTTACGAGTAAATCAATGCCATGACGTGTACCGCGATTTGCTAACATATTGATTTGTTCGTAATCTGTTACACCTGTCGTTAAACCTGCTAAGCCAATTAATGTACCTCCGCCAACACCTGTACCACCAACACGTACATGTGTTTCTTCCGACATATAATGAATTGATGTACCAGTTCCGACATTTGTAATAATGGCATCTTGAATATCAACCTTTTCTGTCTGCAATAAATAGCGTACACCTTTTAACGTTGCTTCAAACTCAACAATATAATGCATTGAACGAATATCTTTTACAACCTCACGTAATTGTTCCGTTCGGCCTCCTGTAGCACCGATTGCGGCAATTGATGCATGCTGTAGAATCCATTCTTTCACTGATTGTAAATCGTTCGACGGAAATGCAAGTAACTGCAATTCATTTGTCGCTGATAAAAACGCGATTTTTGTCAGTGTCCCCCCTGTGTCAATTCCAATATACTTTGGCATAAATTTAACTCCTTTTTAACGTCCCTTACGTCCACTTTACATTTCCACTTGTATGAATGCAAATATATTCTGTAATTTGTCCAAAATTTACAAGCGATTGTAAACAATTTGCCCGCCGATAATAGTCATCACTGCTTGTGCACGAGCAATACACGCTAATGCACATGTAGAAATATCCGTATCAACGACTGTAAAATCAGCTACATATCCAGGCGCAATCATTCCTCGTTCATGACTGCGTCCAATAAACATTGCTGCATTCGTTGTATACAACTTAATCGCATCGGTACGTGGAATATGCTCAGATGCTTTCGCAATTTTAAGGAAAGGATTTAAATCTTTCGCACGGCTATTTGAACCACCTGCACATACATAGCCCTGTTCAACTAATTTCCCAATTGGCTGTATGTAGCTTTCTCGCACCGTGCCTAAGCGTTCATTTAAAATATAGGCAGCATCAATTAATTGCAAATCAAAGCCAACATACAAATGCTTCAATTCTTTTAATAACACTTCATTTAACAATGTATTGTAAACAAAACGGTCAGGCTTTAATGGTACTGCCGGGAACTTCCGTAAAATGCGCATCGCTTGTTCAGCTGCACCATCGCCGTTCACTTGGAATGCAACTGCTTCATGATAAGCACGTGCTAAAAACAACAAACGTTCAACATCTTTATCGTCATACTTTTGTTGCCCCGACATATGTGGCTCGTCGAAATAGCCCTGCGTTACTTGTGCATCGTACGTTGTAAATGGTCCATCTAAACAAATGGTCATCGCGCCCATCTCTAACCATGTGTCATCATATTTCACACCATCTACAATCATCTGTTCGAAGACGCGATGGTGTCGTAATAAATGAAGTCTAAATGGCATATGATATGTCGCCTGTTCAAATGCACGGATTGGCACTGTGTAGTCGTGAAAATCTGCTAAGTCGCCTGTATGCGCACCAGTGTAGCCATAAGCAACCATCTGCTCAAATGTTTCGATAAGCTGGGTCGTTAACTGTGACAATGTGTCGTGAAATAAATACTTGGTTGCCTTTGTCACCGCTTCTTCCACAATTACACCGGTAAAGCCGTGCGCATCTTTCTTCGCGCCTTTTGTGTCATCACTAATATGAGCGACACGTAATGCTTCGCTATTTACATAGGCAATTTGTTGATGTGTTGTATACACAATAATCGGTTTCGTTGTCAAATTATCTAGCTGCGATTTATGCAATGTTTCCGATAATGTGTAACCGGTTACGTAATACGTATCCAACGCATCATTTTGTTGTATGTATGCTTGAATCGCTTCTAACACTTGCTCTACCGTGTTGTAATGGTCGACATGATATGCCTGTAATTGACGTGCATAACGTGTGACATGACTATGACTATCAACAAATCCTGGATACATCGTTGCACCATGTAATGAAATCACCACATCAGCCTGAGCTTGCAAGCGCTCCTTCGTGCCTGTTTCTATTATTTGACCATTCGAAACAAGTACCGCCTCAACAACAGGCTGATGTGGTGTCATTGTGTAAATCGTTCCATCTGTATATAATCGTTTCACAATATGTCCCCCTAGCTAATATGACCTGTGCACATTGCTTTAGAGTAATATTGTAGCATAAACTACTAGAAGAAAAGCATTAGCGACATAAAACAACGGATGAACGACATGTTTACGTATTATTTAGAACATAGCCTCGCGATGTCAGCTTACACTTGTCCATGAAACACATGAATGTGCTGCTTTAACACTTCAATTCGTGCAGGTAATTGCCCCATCATATCGCCATCGACATTTAACGCATACGGTTCCGATGACGCAATGTTCACACAGTTCGTTGTAAAATAATGCACAGATGTATCATCACTAAAATCACCAGAAAATAATGTTGTCATTACACGTGTTGTATCAAGTAAAGAACCTGCCTTAATGACGTAACAATGCAATAGTCCATCATCGACTTCTGCATCCGTTGCAATATTACGGAAACTCGCAACAGAATCTGTCAGCGCCACTAAAAATAACATCGCCTCCATCTCCTCTTGCTGGTCATCATACTGTAGTGTCAGTGTATACGTTTCATTCGCAATCGCCGCCTTTGCGCCTTCAAAGAAATAGGCAAATGCTCCCAGCGCTGTTTTTTGTTCAATCGATACATCCCCTACTGCATCCGGTAACGAACCAACTGCTAGTAAATTCACAAAATATTGCTCATTCACTTTCCCGATATCAACCGCTTTTGTTTGTTTCCCTAAATACGCAATCGCTTCTTCAGGCTCTAACGGTAAACGTAGTGCACGCGCAAAATCATTTACCGTTCCTAGTGGCACAACCCCTACAATCGGTCGATGTGCCTGTTCTGCAATGCCTTCAATCCCTTCATGTACGGTGCCATCTCCGCCGACTAACACAACGACTTCATATTTTTCGTCACACGCTTCACGTGCAAATAAAGTGGCATCATGTTCTTTTTGTGTTTCTTTTACAATAACTTCATACGTAGAAGATAATTGTTCAACAATGTTCTCCTTATATGTTCCTGCTTGTTCCTTGCCTGATGTTGGATTCATAATAACCATTGCTTTCATATACAATCCCCATTTCTCGTCAGTTTCCCCCATTATTTACCACCCTTTTCAGCGAAGCAAACCTTTCTAAAAAAAAGCACTGCATACCGGAAGTACATCGGCTGCAGTGCGACTTTATACGTTACAAATCTTTGGATAATGATCATAACGCTTCATTCGTCCGTACACACTCATCCACTAATAGCGATTTGTCATTAAACTGTACAATCCCTACTGATAGATATACATTCAGAAAACTGAAATCATTTCCAACTTTTTTTAGTGAAAACAAAAAAATTTCCCCATAAATGAGGAAAAAGATTAGTGATTAGTTTATCTTTTTTCAAAAGTACGATAGGATAACAGTAGTTACATGATTGAACGGAGGCAAAGTGGCATGACGACAAAACAATTACATAAAGAAGCTTTCAGAGTATTAAAAGAAACAAGCCGTACATTTTATATACCGATTACCTTTTTAAAGAAAGAATTAAAGGACGCCGTTGCGATGTCTTATTTAGTAATGCGCGCACTGGATGAAATCGAAGACGACGATGTGTTAGCAAAAGAAATTAAATATGATCTATTAAAAGAAGTCGAAAAAATGCTGTTAATCAAACCTTTCCCAAATGAAGATTATTTAGCATTATTAGCACCTTACAAACATTTACTACCAGAAGTAACGATGCGTATGAACGATTGGTTATCGTTAACACCAGCAGGAGCATATGATATCGTTACAGCTGCATCGAGCGAAATGGCTGGCGGTATGGCAAAATGGGCGAAATTAGACTTTAATGTTCAAACACGTGAAGATTTAGATGACTACACATATTATGTTGCTGGTTTAGTTGGTGTGATGCTATCAAATCTATTTGAATGGCATGACGGAGAAACGGTAAACCGTGAGTTAGCAATTGGTTACGGGCGTGGGTTACAAGCTGTCAATATCATCCGCAATGAAAAAGAAGATATGGATGAGCGTGGTGTAAGCTTTGTACCAGATGGCTGGACGCAAGCAGATTTATTCGCATATGCCGATGAAAACTTAGCCGCTGCCGATGAGTATATGACAACGCTTCATGACAAACGTATTTTAATGTTCTGTAAGCTACCGCTCGCTTTAGCGCATAAATCACTCAAAGCGATTAAAGACGGACGTGAAAAAATGTCCCGTCAAGAAGTTGAAGAAACGGTTGAAGAAATTAAACAACAAGCATAATCGTTTGCTGAACAAAAAAGCACGTCCGAAAATTGTTTTCGGACGTGCTTTTTCAAATCGTCTAACCCATTTTTAAAAAACAAGCGCAAACGCTGCGCCGACTAAACAAATAACAACATACATCGCTGAAATATAATGACGGTTATGTGCATTACGATAAACAAAATCTAAAAACGCACGAATAATAAACATAATTGCTAAAAATAAAAATAAGAACGCATATAATGTCTTTTCATTAAATGTAGCACTACTTAAAATTGTTAAATACATAACCAGTAATAAAATTTCGGCAAACATATGCTTTTTATTTATATATTGGTCTTGATAACGTTCATTTTTCGCAACGGTGATGCGTTTTCGAATCATGACCTCCAATATAACTGCGGCAAGAAATGCCCCCACTAAAATTATCATAAACGCACGTGTTCCTCCATATTACATTTTTTGTGCATAAAGTGCGCGTTGCTCTGCTGGTACCATACTTCCTCCAGTTGCCCAAATAATATGTGTTCCTGGACGCTCTCGGAATAAGTACGCGCCTTTTACAGCTGCGTGTGCAGAAGGTTCTAAAAACATCTGCTCCGTCTCCAACACTTGCTTCATACTCTCAAATAAAAAATTATCCTCTACAGTATAACAGCCTGCAATACGAGACTCCATCATTTGCCCTACAAAACCAGACGCTCGTCCCACAGCTAAACCATCCGCTTCCGTTATCCCATCAATGCCAAAATCTTGCACGCTTACAGCATCATACAATTTTGTGATCATACCAATCGTCATGCACGGCGCATGTGTCGGTTCTGCAAAATAAACGTGAACATGTTCGCCAAATAGCTCATGTAAGCCGAACGCAACGCCACCTGGTCCACCACCGACCCCACAAGGGATATATATATGTAATGGTTGCTCTGCGGAAACTTCAATTGCCGCATCTTTCAACTGCTGTGCTACACGTAATGCCGCCACACTATAACCAGCAAATAAATCGCGTGAATTTTCATCATCGACAAAATGACAGTATGGGTCTTGCGCCGCTTCTTGTCTTCCGTGCTCAACGGCTACGCTATAATCTGCCGCATATTCAATAACTTCAACGCCACGCGAACGCAATAAGTCTTTTTTCCATTGCTTCGCATCCGCAGACATATGTACCGTGACTTGAAAACCTAAAGTAGCGCCCATTAAACCGATACTTAATCCTAAATTCCCTGTCGAGCCTACCGCAATTTTATAACGTTGAAACACCTCTTTACATTGTGGTAACGCCAATATATCGTAAGTATCTTCTATTGAAAGTAACTGCTGTTCTAATGCGATGGTTTCGGCAAATTTTAACACTTCATAAATACCACCACGCGCTTTAATTGAGCCGGAAATTGGTAGCTCATGGTCACATTTGATATACAGTTGGCCTGCAAATCCCTCAATAGTCGATTGTAGTTGTGGCACTGCACGTAACGGTGATTCAATGATACCGTTATGTTCACGAAGTGCTGGAAAGACCGTTTGTAAATACGGTGCAAAGCGCGCTAAACGTGCCTGTGCTTCCAACATATCAGTAACCGTAAATGTTTCATCATGCGCTTGTTGCGTTCGATAATTTTCCCAAATTACCTCTTGTGTCGCAACAATTTGCCGTAATAATGGATAGTCCTCGATTAATTGCTGTATTTTTTGTGTATCCATTTATAAATCCCTCCTATTTTCTGGCTAAAACCGCACGTTCACAAATTTGTCGAAATTTCATTTCAAACGCCAAATTATTTTCTTCTGTGCGTTTTTTCGGTCCTTTTGTACGTCCACCTGCACGACGAATTTTTGCACTAATATGTCGTTGCGCTAATAATCCATCAATGTTGTCTGATGTCATCTCTAGCCCATTTTGATTCACAACATATCCGCCTTTCGCAAGTGCCATTGCGCCAAGCCCATAATCTTGTGTCACAACAATATCCCCTTTTGAAAGCGCACTCAATAGCTTAAAATCAACCGAGTCAGCCCCTTTATCTACCATAATTGTTTTTGCTCCCTCCCTATTTATCGAATGCGATGTATCGCAAAACAAGATAGTTTCTATCTCATATTGTGATGATATAGAGAGCGCTAAATCCAATACAGGACAAGCATCTGCGTCTATTAGTAAGCGTAATTTCACAAAGTCACAACCTTTCTCTTTTTGATATGAATTTCGACTTTAAATTATTTCAACATAATTATTTCCTCACATTTTTTGTGAGGTGCATGACGTAACTGTGTTAGTTATCTGAATATTTTTATTGCTCACACAATATAATTCAGTGTAACATACACCTATTAAGAAATTTGGGGGTAACACAATGACGACAGAATTAAACTACACAGCAGCACAACAATATATCGATGAGGTGTTCACACAGTTAAAAGAAAAAAATGCACATCAGCCTGAATTCCTTCAAGCTGCTGAAGAAATTTTACTTTCTTTAACACCCGTTTTTGAACAACATCCGGAATATATTACTCATAATGTTTTAAGCCGTATCGTTGAACCAGACCGTATTATTTCATTCCGTGTAACATGGCAAGATGATAATAATAACGTTCATGTTAACCGCGGTTACCGTGTACAATTCAATAACGTAATTGGACCATACAAAGGCGGACTTCGTTTCCACCCTTCTGTAAATGAATCAATTATGAAGTTTTTAGCGTTCGAACAAATTTTCAAAAATGCATTAACAGGTTTACCAATCGGTGGTGGTAAAGGCGGTTCTGACTTTAACCCGAAAGGCAAATCAGATGCTGAAATCATGCGCTTCTGCCAAGCCTTTATGACAGAATTATACCGTCACATTGGACCAGATGTCGATGTACCAGCTGGTGATATCGGTGTTGGTGGTCGTGAAATCGGTTATTTATGGGGACAATACAAACGTATTCGCGGCGCATATGAAGCAGGCGTATTAACAGGTAAAACACCTGGTTACGGTGGTTCATTAGCACGTAAAGAAGCAACGGGCTACGGCTTAGTATACTTCGTTGCAGAAATGTTACGCGAAAAAAGCGAGTCATTCCTAGATAAAACAGTTGTTGTATCTGGCTCAGGAAATGTTGCGATTTACGCGATTGAAAAAGCACAACACTACGGTGCAAAAGTAGTCGCTGCCTCTGATTCTTCTGGTTATATTTATGACCCAGAAGGTATTGATTTACACGCATTAAAAGATATTAAAGAAGTAAAAGGTGAGCGTATTTCAACGTACTTAAACTACCGCCCTAATGCAACATTTACACCAGGATGTGACGCTATCTGGTCAATTCCATGTGACATCGCGTTGCCATGTGCAACACAAAATGAAATTAACGGCGATGCGGCACGTACATTAATCGACAACGGTGTGAAATTTGTTGCAGAAGGTGCAAACATGCCTTCTGACTTAGAAGCAATCAACCTATTCTTAGACAATGATGTATACTTCGGTCCAGCAAAAGCTGCAAACGCTGGTGGTGTAGCAACATCTGCACTTGAAATGTCTCAAAACTCTGGCCGTACATCTTGGTCATTCGCAGAAGTTGATGGCAAATTACAAGAAATTATGCACTCAATTTATACAGAGTCAAAAGAAGCTGCTGAAAAATATGGTTTCGCTGGCAATTTAGTTATCGGCTCAAACATCGCTGGCTTTGTAAAAGTAGCAAACGGCTTAGTTTCTGAAGGCGTATATTAATTATATCTTTATTCGTTCGGCTTTTGAAAGAGCTGGTCGCTCCATAGCACCAGCTCTTTTCTTGATGACAAAATGACACACTCGTCAGACATCCGTCTTATAATAAACGAACAATTTATTGTAGAATAGCTAATAATGTTCGTTTATAATATGAACATATTCAATATTGGAGGGTTTTTTGTGGAATTATTATATACTGGTAAAACAAAAGATGTATTTGCATTAGAAGATGGTCATTATTTATTAAAGTTTAAAGATGATGTAACAGGTGAAAACGGCGTATTTGACCCAGGTGCTAACACAGTTGGTCTAACAATTGATGGCGCTGGTTTAGCTGGCTTACGTTTAACATCATTCTTTTATTCAAAACTAAATGAGCAAGGTGTACCAACACACTACGTAGATGCAAACTTTGACGATGCTACAATGACTGTAAAGCCTGCAACAGTATTCGGTAAAGGGTTAGAAGTAATTTGCCGCTTCAAAGCAGTTGGTAGCTTTTTACGTCGCTATGGTGCTTACGTACAAGAAGGACAAGACCTTGATTCATTCGTTGAAGTAACAATTAAAGATGACGAGCGCTTAGATCCTCCAATTTCTGCGGACGCACTTGATATGCTTGGTCTTTTAACACTTGAAGAATATGCGATTTTAAAACATCGTACAATTGAAATTTCAAAGTTTGTAGCAGCGGAACTAGAGAAAAAAGGCTTAACACTTTACGATATTAAATTAGAGTTCGGCCGTGATGCAAAAACAAATGAAATTTTATTAATCGATGAAATTTCTGGCGGTAATATGCGCGCATATAAAGGTGATACGTATATCGAGCCATTACAACTTGAACAAATTATGCTAGCGAAATAAGCACACTCACTAAAAACTGTAGGAGACAAAAACGTCTCCTACAGTTTTTTTCTTCTATTATATATAACCGTTTGAGATGAATTCCATCTACTTTTACGAACAGTTCTCTTCCCTACTCATTTGGCCTATACTTTTTTATTTCAAACAATTCAAAAATATGATACATTTATTTCGTAAACCGTAATAAAAAGGAGCGATTTTTATGGCATTTCCATCACGCGCAGCGGTAGCTGTCGAAGAAACATGGGATTTAACACATTTTTATACAACTGAACAACAGTTTGAAGAAGCACTACAACAGGTGCAGCAACAAGCAACAGATTTTGAAGCACAGTTTGCAGGAAATTTACAAGATAGCACAACGATTATTAAGGCGCTAGAAGCGCTGGAACAACTTCGTCTTGTGATGACACGTATCGGTACATATGCAAACTTGCATCATAGTGTCGACCAAACGAATACGGAGCATCAAATGCGTGCCGGTGCAGTCGGAACAGCATTTGCTAAAATTGCGGCACAAACGGCATTTTTACAAAGTGACCTATTACAATTACCAGCTGCGCTTTTAGATGAAACGATGCAGCAAGCACCGCAATACAAAAACTTTTTAGCAGCGATTTTACGTGAAAAGCCGTACACACTACACCCTGAAGTAGAAAAGGCATTAGCGGCATTTAGCGGAACATGGAACGCACCGTACGCACTATATAATACGACAAAACTGGTTGATATGAAGTTCCCAGACTTCACAGTGGAAGGCAAAGATTACCCGATGAGCTATAATTTATTTGAAGGTGATTGGGAGCTTGAAACCAATACAGACATACGCCGCGCTGCCTTTGATGCATTCTCGGCAAAATTACGTGATTACCAACATACAACGGCTAAAACATATGAAACACATGTGAAGCAAGAAAAAACAGAAGCGGACTTACGGGGTTACGATTCAGTACTCGATTTCTTATTGTTCCCGCAAGAGGTAGACCGCGATATGTATAACCGTCAAATCGACGTGATTATGACAGAGCTTGCGCCACACATGCGCAAATACGCAAAACTGTTACAACGCGTGCATAACTTAGACAACATGACATTTGCAGATTTAAAAATACCGTTAGACCCTGGTTATGAACCAACGATTACAGTCGAGGAATCACGTCAATATATGCAAGATGCGTTAGGCATTATGGGTGATGATTATCAAGCAATGCTAGACCGTGCATTTGATGAACGCTGGATTGATTTCGCGAACAATGAAGGTAAATCAACAGGCGCGTTTTGTTCAAGCCCGTACGGTGTACATCCGTATGTGCTCATTTCATGGACGAGCCGTATGAATGAAGTGTTTGTATTAGCACACGAACTTGGACATGCTGGACATTTCTATGAAGCACAAAAACACCAAAATATTTTTGATGCTCGCCCTTCTCTTTACTTCATTGAAGCACCATCAACAATGAATGAAATGTTAATGGCTAATCATTTATTGAAAAACTCAGATGATGCTCGCTTTAAACGTTGGGTGATTTCATCAATTGTGGCACGTACGTACTACCATAACTTTGTCACGCATTTATTAGAAGCTGCGTACCAACGTAAAGTGTATGAGCTTATTGATGCAGGAAAAAGCTTACATGCACCGCTATTAAATGAGTTAAAACGCGCTGTTCTTGAAGAATTCTGGGGAGATACCGTTACATTAAACGACGGTGCTGAATTAACATGGATGCGCCAACCACACTACTATATGGGATTATATCCATACACATACAGTGCTGGCTTAACAATTTCAACACAAGTATCGCAGCGTATTTTACGTGAAGGTCAGCCTGCTGTTGATGACTGGTTAGCTGTTTTACAAGCTGGTGGCACAAAATCGCCTGCAGAGCTTGCAAAAATGGCAGGTGTTGATGTTACAACCGAACAACCTTTACGCGATACAATTGCTTATATCGGCTCATTAATTGACGAGCTAGAAACGTTAACAAACGAGCTAGATAACCAATAAGAGTGCCTATAAACAACCTACTATATGCCACATTCAGTTGGTATTTTAGTAGGTTGTTTTATGTGTGTATGACGAGCCACTTCACTCGGCAACATCACAATTTTTCACAACACACACGCTACTCTTTTCATTGAGGTACGACTCTTTGTTCATCACGTTCTATCTACGAGTGTTCGCCCTCCAAACCGCATCACATCAACAGGAAACTTCACCTACTTTTTTTCCTCCTGCTAAAAAATAGTTTTATGTCTTTTTGCCATTTCTTTTCTGATCATTTTAAATGATCTAGACATTTCACATTCAAACGACCATCTTTTTTGCCGAAATTTTATAAAAAAACGGCCTCCTTTGAAATTTGACACATCTGCCAAAAAAGCTATACTAAGTATCAATTGATAATGATAATCATTTACATATTTAGAGGAGGATTTTCCGTGTCAAAACTATTTCGTAACAATTTCCGCCTACGTAATAAATTTATTGTAGGTTTAGCAGCATCGATCGCCATTACCCCTATCATTCCTTCTGTAACGACTTCCGTTGCGGCAGCCGAGCAATCTGTATCAGAAAGCTCATTCGAAACATATTATAAATTTACAACAAATAGCTCAAGCTTTGCCATGCTCAATACAAAGCCAGCGATCATTGAGAAAACGGACGATACATATAAAGTAACCGTACAAGTTTCTGGCTATGATATTTTTACAAAGTTTGAAATCGATGGACAGCAAGGTATCGCTGGTGAAACGTTTGACGAGCCAGGTACAGACCGTCAAGGAAATCCAACAACGGTAACGTATACGAAAGTACACTTCACATTCGACTCAATTGATGATGTGAAACACGCGACTGTTGCATATAGCGCAGCTGGCTTCAGCATGAGCCATGATTTTGAGCTTGACTTCACACCTGGTGAATATGATCCTTCATACGTTGCACCAGAAACATACTACAAAGGAGAAATAAATTCGTCGCACTTCTCTTCTTTAGTAAGTAAACCTGCTCATGTTAGCTATGCAAATCGTCAATATACGGTGACACTTGATGTAAGTGGCTATGATATCTTTACAAAATTTGAAATCGGTGGGCAACAAGGTGTGCCTGGCGAAACATATGAGGAAGAAGGCACGGACCGCCAAGGCAACCCAACGATGGTGAAGTTTACGAAAGTGGCCTTTACATTTGATGATTTAGATGATGTAAAAGATGCACTTATCGCCTATAATGCAGGACCTATTGGTGAAATGAGCCATGCCTTCAACATTGACTTCACACCTGGTGAATACGATGGCTCATATGAACAAGCATTCGATACGTACTATAAATTCCAAACAAACAGTACGCATTTCTCTTCGTTAAATACGAAGCCAGCAAAAATTGTGAAAAAAGACGGTCAATACGCTGTGACATTAGCTGTAAGTGGCTATAATATTTTCACGAAATTTGAAATTGATGGTAAACAAGGGACAGTCATTAGCACATTTGAAGAAGATGGCACGGACCGTCAAGGCAATCCAACAAAAATTACGTATTCAAACGTTGAATTCCTATTTGATGATATTAAAAACGTCAAGCAAGCAGCCATCGCTTACAACGCTGGACCTGTAGAAATGGGACATGACTTTGCACTAGACTTCACGCCTGGCGAGTACGATCCAACAATTGCACCATTTGAAACGTATTACAAAGGTGAAACAAACTCATCTCACTTCACTGCGATTAATAGTAAACCAGCAAAAGTTGTCGTGAAAGAAGATGGCACATATGATGTAACATTAGCTGTTAGCAATTACGAGATTTTCACAAAGTTCGAAATTGACGGCCAATCAGGTGAAGTACTTGGTACATTTGAAGAAGATGGCACAGACCGCTTCGGTAATCCAGCAAAAGTAACGTATACAAATGTATTATTTAACTTTGACAATATTGATAGCGTGAAAGCAGCATCGATTGGCTACAACGCCGGTACAACACAAATGGGCCATGATTATGAACTTGACTTCACACCAGGCGAATATACGTATACACCACCTGCAGATGCGACATATGACGGCACAGGTGAACAAGTAACCTATATCATTGACGCGGCTGGGCAACGTTTTGCAAGCATGCTAAAAAATATGTACGCTGAAAAAACAGCTACAGGCTATACCGTATTTGTGGAAATGGCATCAGCGGATATCGTCTCAACATTTACAGTGAATGCTACTGCTGTAACAACTGTAAAAGAAGAAGAAACATCGAATACAAAAGTAGTGTCATTTGATGTAGCGAACTTAACAGATGCGATTGCTGTAAAAGCAGCTGTCAAATTTGCGCCAACAACTATGACAAACTTTACGATTCAAATTGACGCACCTGTTGAAACACCAGACGAAGAATCAACAGCACTTGCACTTGGAACAGGCTTCTACGATACATTCTTAACATTCAACAGTACAACTGGCGATAGCTTCTTATACCAACAATCACAATTATTCGTTGTCGATGGCAAAGCTTACGTACAATTAGCTGTCAAAAATGCAGGTATCAGCTCAATTGCGATTAACGATGTTGCACAAACACCACAAAAAGAAGTAACAATTGACGACACAACGTACAATGTGTATCTTGTGCCTGTTACAAATGTAGAGCAAGCATTATCCGTTTATTTATCGGTAAGCATTCCTGGTGTATATGAGCATGTTTATACAGACTTACAATTAGTACTGCAAAACATTCAAGCATCAGAAGCAACAGCATTTACCTATACGGATGGCGTAACAGCTGTAACACCAGAAACAGAGCTACAAGCACCTACACAAGCAGCGATTATTTTTGCTAATAACGCTGAAAACCCTGTAAAACGTGCGACAGTTGAACGTGTAGCAGATGGCATTGAAATGACTGTAACAGCTAAAAAAGGTGCGATCACTAAAATTGCTGCTGGCACAGAAACCTATTACGAAGCAGCACGTACACCTTCTAACGATTCAGCATTCGAAAAAATTACGTTTACAGCACCAACGTTAGATGACTTAACATTTACGTATGATAACGAAGAACATGCTGTAGCAGCGGTTATTACAATTGCTGAGACCATTACACAACTAGAGGACGTACCAGCAGTAGATGTTACACCGACACCTGAAACGCCTGTTACACCACCAACAACAGATCCTGTTACACCGACACCACCGACGACTACACCTGGTGGTTCGACTGGCGGTGGTTCGACTGGCGGTGGTTCGACTGGCGGCGGCTCAACTGGTGGTAATGAGCAAGTGCAAACACCAAATGGTACGTATAACGCATCCATCTCATTTGGTTCAACTGGGGATAGCTTCTTAAGCCCTACTGCAAGCGTTATTCGTGAAGGCGATGTGTATAAAGTACGTGTCTATGTGAAGAGCAGTGATACAATTCAAAGCTTATCGATTGGCAACTCTACACAAGTCGCAAAAGGTGTGTATGAATTTACAACGACATCATTAAATAACATTACAGCAACAATGTCTGTATCCGTACCGGCTGTTGGCTATGAGCACACATATACAAACGTAGCCGTAACGTTAACATTAGGTGACAAAGTAAACAATGACACACAATTCCCTACTGCTTCAGACCAAGATGGCAGCGTACTTCCTGTAACACCACCACCGACAACACCGGATGGCTCTACAACTGAGCCACCACCTGCTCCTGGTGAAGGAAATACAGATGGTGAAGAACAACCTGGTACGGAAACACCTGACGAAGGCGATACAGATACAGACAATGGTGAAACAGACGGAGAAACACCGGCACCTGCTCCAGTAGTTGCACCGTTCACAGATATTGCCGGTCTTTACGCTGAACAAGATATTCACGACTTATTCGCAGCAGGTATTACAACAGGAACAACAGCTACAACATATTCACCACAAGCAAATATGACACGCGCACAATTTGCGGTTATGGTTACCCGTGCGTTAGAGTTATCTTCATCAACGAATACCGTATTTACAGACGTTGATGGCAAATGGTACGAATCATCTGTACAAGCATTATATGAAGCAGGCATTTTAACGGGAACAAGTGACTCAACATTTGAGCCTGGTGCAACATTAACACGTCAACAAGCAGCGGCCATTTTATTCCGTGTACTTGAATATAAAGGCTATAAAGCCACAGCTACAACGCCAGACTTTACAGATGCAGCGAAAATTTCTGACTATGCAAAACCTGCCTTTGCAACATTACAACAGCTGCAAATTTTAACAGGTGATGCCGGTGCAGCAAAACCAGCTGAACACTTAACGCGTTTACAAATGGCGAAATTATTAAACAGCACATTAAAAATCGTAAAATCTTTATAATCTACTTCTTTTAACGCGATACCGCTATCCGAAATGAGCATTCATCTTGGATAGCGGTATCTTTTCATTTATAAAAGCACCTACTTTACAGCAAATTCCCTTCTGCCATGTTACGGGTCGCGTTATGTTTTCTTTTATTATCATTTCTTTTGAAAACAGACAAAATTACCTAAAAAAAGAATGAGTATAGACCTAATTCTTTTGATATAATCAACATATTCTATGTATATACAGAAAGAAGGTGTGCTCATGGATTTACGTTGTACGAACTGCCAGCAACCAATTGACGACACGATGGCATATTGCGAAGCATGTGGTTCACGCATTACATTACCACCACCGACTAGCGAAGCGACAGTTGAGACGCAAAATTTAGACATTGACGAAATTATTGCTGCGGCATCAATGCCACCAACACCCGTAAAGACAAATGAAGCAATTGAAACCATTTTCCCTCCAGCGAGTGCGCCTGAAACAACGCAAATAGCAGAAACACCAAGTGTACCGCCAAAAGAGGAAAAGAAAAAGCAACGCAAGCCGCTCCCAATCGCACTTGTGTTGTCGTATACGCTCATTACCGTATTACTGGTGAGCATCGTTGGCATCTTCACATTGCTCTGGAGCGCGTTACCGTCACCGCAAAAAACGCTCGATTCTATCAATAGCGCATTTGAACAACAAAATCATCAAACGTTTTATGATGCGTTTATAAAGCCATCACCAATGATTGCAACACCGGAACATTTCTTTGAGACATTTGTTGATGAATGGCCACTGCTATCGTTACAACTTCAAGCAGCCATTGATGAGGAAAAGGAGTTTGCCGTTCTGCAAAATGCAGCTGGTGAAGATATTGTCGAAATGAATATCACATCTACGTATGGCTTATCGAATATGTCGCTACGCTATTTACCGGTCGACATTACACTCATTGCACCGCTTCAATACGAAACGATTGTTATTGGTGATACCGAGCTATTTAGTATTTATGCTAAAGAGATTTTTAACATTTACGCAGTACCAGGTACATATGATATGACCCTTAGCCATAAAAACCGTACTGCTACTGTACCGATTACGCTTCAAGCAGCAGGTACATACACAGCTGATTTCCCAGTAGGTGACGAACAGTGAAACGTTATTGTGCAACATGTGACCGCATCCATCCAATAACAGCGAAGTTTTGTGGCAATTGCGGTCAAAAATTAGATGATATTGGCCAGTTTATTGAAAAATACACATTTACATGGTGGCTACCCATTTATGGACTGTTCGTGCTATTACTTGGCGGCATGGTCAGCTTGTCGATTGCATTTACGCACACACATTGGGCATTTCATATGTACAATGTAGTCAGTGGCAACACAGATTATCGCTTTTTGCTCGCACTGATCATTTGTTTCGTCTGCTACATCGGTATGATGGCATTTTTACTGAAGCATTTTGCTCGTCGTCGCGTGATTGTGTACGGGCGGATTGTTACGTTCATGATGGCGATTGTTGGTTTAATCATGAGTAGCTATCAAGCTTTTGCCGTTTATGAAATTGTACAAGGGCATACAGCGTTCTCAGATGAACTACGTGCACATATTCCAGTAGAACAGCTAGAAAGCATATATCCACTCGTATTTGCAACGTTTATCGTTTTGGCTATCTTTTATAGCATTGCCTTATTACAGAGCGTCAGACGCCGTTTAAAGTAGGCTTGATGTCGAGGACGCTACTTGATAAATGAAAAATGAACTGAGGCACTCTCCTCTGAATTGAACAAAGCTCTGACGAATGCCATATTCGCCAGAGCTTTGTTTTATTTATATATCGTCGAGTTGGCTCCGTTTTGAGCCACGCTTTTCGCGAAAAAACTTTTGACCCTTCGTGAGCGATATCTCTACTATGATGCACTCATAACAGATGGTGTAAATTGAATCGTATAAGCAATGCCTAGTTCCGCTTTCAACTTGTCTGCTAACACTTGCCCCGCTGCATTATGTGTTTTTTCTAGTTGTTCGGCATCCTCTACTAAACGGTTTGTCTCTAAATCAATCCATACACCGTATTGTGCTGCCCAATCTAATAACGCATCTTTTATACTATCTGATACAGGTAACTCTTCAACATCTAAATTATACGTACATTTTGTACACCATAATGCATCTGCGCCAAATTCACCTTCTATTGTAATATTAGTCGTCGTTCCTTCTTTACAGCCGCAATTTGCTCGCATACTGTCGCCTACTTTCCTTCAAATGTACTTATCTGTTAAAAATTATATACTAACTTACACCGTTACACAAAGCGACGTCCGTTATACGGTCATAAAAATCGCGTCACGCTCTTGAACAATCGTATTCACTAAATAGTGGCGACTCCACTCACCATCCGATACCGCTTCCATCACATGTGTATGTGGCAGTAACTCGGCAACAATTTGCGTCGTAGGCATACCACGATCATGTAAACGTACTACTTGCTCTGCAAACTCCTGCATATACGTAATTTTACGGTCGATTAATGAACGCGCATCTGTTAAGAATCCTGCGTGGTGACAAAACACACCGCTATAATCAATCGCTTGTATGTTTTGGAGCGAATGCAGTAGTGTACTATATGATTCTCCCTCTAGCATAATTTTTAATTTTGGTGCGACAAATAAATCTCCCGCAAATAAATGCCCTGTGCTACGGTTATAAAAAGCGACATGGTCACTTGCATGACCCGGTGTCTCGATCACATCCCATATAGACTTCGCTGTAAATGTATCGCTTAGTGGCAATGCGGTAAACGCTTCACGTGTTCCCCACACTTGCTGCCGATACAAAGGATTATTGGCTTTTTGCGTCATATCTTTTACCGATGAACGGTGAATGTATTGTGGAATTTGTAAGTGTTGCTCAACCCAAGCACTATTGCCTGTATGGTCTTCATGATGATGTGTTAGTAACACAGCTTCAGGTGACTGTTGCTTCAACACATCACGGAACTGTGGTATTTTACTGCCACCGACATCAATGACAAGCCCTTCCGTCATATATGTATACACACTCACTTGACGTACTTGCGCCAGTTGATGAAACCCTTTTGTGCAGGTAACACCTTCAATTTGTTGTTGCTCGCACCATGTTGTCATGTTGCCTGTACCTCCTCTTGCTCTTTCCTTGTTTATTATGACCAACTGGTAGGATTTTTTCAAATCATTATTTCAATAAAGTTTCTAATTTTTCTGACAAGCATATTTCTACACTTGACATAATGATGGATGTACAGCTATATTGAAGGTAACTAAATATATTTATGATAAGAAGACCAGTACGTAGCAACAAGCTATGAAGAGAGCGAAATTCACCGGCTGCAAGATTTCGCATAGCCCACTACCGAAACCTACCTTCTATAAAAATATCCCTAGTACAAGCTAGGCGCAGTCTCAAGCGTTATGAGGTTTAAGTGGAGTAGCAATGCTCAATTTAGGTGGTACCACGGAAAACATATGCCTTTTCGTCCTATTCATAATAGGATGAGAAGGCTTTTTTATTTGTATTGGAGGAATTATCGATGGAAAAAAAACGCATCGTTGTCAAGATTGGCAGTAGCTCACTGACAAATGCAAAAGGTGAGCTGGATTATTTTAAATTTCATGACCATATTGGTGCAATTGCGCGTTTAAAACAGCAAGGGCATGAAGTGTTACTCGTGTCGTCTGGCGCTGTCGCAGCAGGTTTCCGTAAGCTTGGCTACTCATCTCGTCCGGTCACGCTAAAAGGCAAACAAGCCGCAGCCGCTGTTGGACAAAGTGTGCTCATTCAAGCATATATGAGTGCTTTTGAACAATTTGGCATTATCGCTGCTCAAGTACTGCTAACACGCAATGACTTTTCGAAAAAAGAGCGCTATAAAAATGCGTATGCTACATTCTCAGAATTACTGGACCGCTCCGTCATTCCGATTATTAACGAAAATGATACCGTTTCAATTAGTGAGTTAACGTTTGGCGATAACGATATGCTGTCTGCCCTTGTCAGTGGCCTAGTACATGCAGATCAGCTCATTATTTTAACGGATATTAACGGCTTATATGATGCCAATCCAATGAAAAATCCAGACGCAAAACGTTTAGACCAACTTCACGAAATTACCGATGACATGCTTGGATTTGCAGATGGCGCAGGTTCAAAAGTTGGAACGGGCGGCATGCAATCCAAATTACTTGCTGCGCGTGTAGCACTCAATTTCGGCGTAAAAACATTTATCGGGACGGGACAAGGCACCTATAAACTAACGGAAATATTAGCAGGGCTTGGTGACGGAACGTACATTGAGCATGACGCATTAAAAATCGTCAATACGAGCAAGCAATGGATTTCTCTTGCTGAAATTAGCGGTAAACTATTTGTCGATGAAGGCGCGAAAGTAGCGCTCATTGAACAAGGTGGTAGCTTATTGCCCGTGGGCGTTTGTGCGATTGATGGCATCTTCCAAAAAGGCGATGTTGTAGCTGTTTATTACAATAAAGAATATTTAGGACGCGGCGAAATAAGCTATAGCAGCGATGAAATTCGACCACTTATTGGCAAACGCGCTTCCGATAAACCACTAATTCACCGTGACCAATGGGTACAAATTTAAACGACAAGGAGCATGTATAATGACAACTGAAATTACACAAAAAGGCAAGCTTGCCAAACGCGCAAGCTACACAATGAACACCTTAACAACTGCACAAAAGAATGAGGCACTGCAAGCGATTGCTAAACAGCTTGTTGTAGACGCAGATACCATTTTAGCGCAAAACGCCTTAGATATTACAGCAGCCGAGGCACAACAATTACCAGCTTCAACAATTGATCGTATGCTATTAACACACGACCGCATTCAAGCGATGGCAGATGCCATTGAATTATTAATTGATTTAGCTGACCCAGTTGGCGAAGTATTAGAAGATTTCACCAAGGATAACGGTTTACACGTTCAAAAAGTGCGCGTACCACTTGGTGTTGTCGGGATGATTTATGAATCACGTCCAAACGTAACAATTGATGCAGCCACACTATGTTTAAAAACAGGAAACGCCGTTATTTTACGTGGCTCTTCTTCTGCTAAACATTCAAATATGGCACTTGTAGCATCGATTCACACAGCACTTGCTACAACAGACTGCCCAGTTGACGCGGTACAATTAATTGAAGATACGAGCCGTGAAGCTGCAGCTGAACTATTCCATTTAACAGAGTATTTAGACGTATTAATTCCACGCGGCGGCGCAGCACTCATTAATTTAGTTGTGCGTGAAGCAAGTGTACCTGTACTTGAAACAGGCGCAGGAAACTGTCATATCTTTATTGATGCCTCTGCAAATGTAGACATGACAAAAAGCATCGTATTAAATGCGAAAACACAGCGCCCTTCTGTATGTAATGCCATTGAGAGCTTATTAATCGAGCGTTCATGGTTTGCAACACATGGCGTAGCACTATTTGAAGCCCTTGCACAAGCAAATGTTACAATTATTGGTGACGATGCTGTACAAGCCGCTTTCCCTGCTACTACCGCGGCTACAGATGACGATTGGGGTCATGAATATTTAGACTTAAAATTAAGTGTTAAAGTCATTGATGACGTATTTGAAGCAATTACACATATTAATACGTACGGCACAAACCATTCGGAAGCTATCTTAACGGAAGATGCAGCAAACGCCCAAACATTTTTACGTAATGTAGACGCAGCAGCTGTGTATCACAACGCCTCTACACGCTTTACAGACGGCTTTGAATACGGTTACGGTGCAGAAATTGGTATTAGTACACAAAAACTACATGCACGCGGTCCTATGGGCTTACCAGCATTAACATCAACGAAATATATCGGCATTGGTAACGGACAAATTCGCGGATAATCGAAAAGAGCTACTCCTAAAGTTTTGAGTAGCTCTTTTTAAATGCATCAATTTATAGCATAATAATACTATGACAAAACACATAGGAGGTTTTTTATGCTTGCACAAACCGTCACACATCGCTATACCAGCGAAGCCATTACATTTTTAGAAACCGCAGCTGACACAAACGGCCAATATTTGCGTATTGAGGTATCGTTACCCCCACAAGGTGATGGACCACCACTTCACTACCATGATGAATTTGTTGAAGTATTTACCGTCAAAGAAGGAACATTAACAGTCACTGTCGATACAACTGTACACACGCTCGTAGCAGGTGACACCATTACCGCGCCAATTGGTACGGCCCATACATTTACAAATTCTCATGATACACCCGTTACATTTGAAGTGCGTTTAACACCACCATCACAATTTGAACAATCTGTTCGTATTCATTATGGTTTAATGGCAGATGGCTTAACAGACGATAAAGGTGTACCAAAAAACCTCTTCCATTTGCTTTATATTTTAAAGCTTCAAAACACATTAATTGCAGGCAAATCATTAAAAACACAGCGTGTACTGTTTAGCGTCCTTACTAAAATCGGGAAAGCATTCGGTATGTATAAAGGATTAAAAAAATATACGACGCCTTAACACAATATCCATAACCACTTGCTTTTAGCCATATTTATATGAGCTAAAAGCAAGCTACTGTATAGAGGTATGTTGTTTCATGTAACAAATATATGCTTCATTATTTTAAAGCGAGATGTTTGCTATTCGTTACCTACTAGCTGTTCCAGTTCAACTAAAAAGGAAAACGTATATTTTGTATACGCGAATTGCCTACAAACAAGCTTGAAGCTATATTTTATGTTCTATACACTTTGAAAAGTAACAGCGTATACTTACTATGCTCATATCGTCACCTACAGAAATATTTTTCGCGAGCAACCTTATTTGCTATACATTTCTTTCAATATAAAATACAAAAAGCACGTAGCAATGAATGCTACGTGCTTTTTTCGTATGACCCGTACGGGATTCGAACCCGTGTTACCGCCGTGAAAGGGCGGTGTCTTAACCACTTGACCAACGGGCCTTTATGGCTCCGAAGGCAGGACTCGAACCTGCGACCTGCCGGTTAACAGCCGGATGCTCTACCAACTGAGCTACTTCGGAATAATAAAAGAAATAAATGGCGGTCCCGACCGGGATCGAACCGGCGATCTCCTGCGTGACAGGCAGGCATGTTAACCGCTACACCACGGGACCATTTGGTTGCGGGGACAGGACTTGAACCTGTGACCTTCGGGTTATGAGCCCGACGAGCTACCACTGCTCCACCCCGCGACAATACATATTATTAAATTTTTAAAAATGGAGGAGGTAGAGGGATTCGAACCCCCGCGCGGTGTTACCCGCCTGTCGGTTTTCAAGACCGATCCCTTCAGCCAGACTTGGGTATACCTCCAAAGGGAATAAATATAATTGGTGGAGCCTAGCGGGATCGAACCGCTGACCTCCTGCGTGCAAGGCAGGCGCTCTCCCAGCTGAGCTAAGGCCCCAAATTTATGGAGGCGGCAGTCGGATTTGAACCGGCGGTCAGGGTGTTGCAGACCCATGCCTTACCACTTGGCTATGCCGCCACATTGGGAAAATATAAATGGTGGAGGGGGACGGATTCGAACCGCCGAACCCTAAGGAG
>NZ_MASJ01000040.1 GCF_001700315.1 Caryophanon tenue
GGACAACTTCTACTTTAGGTACGATGCAGATTTATGTCTCGCTCCGCATAGGGCGAGTGGATTGAATGATTGCAACGACTCGCTTTCACGTTCTTTTCGCTTTATCGTATTTACACGGCAATACACAGCCCATTTAGAAGGAGACAAATATGATAAAAGCTATATTATTTGATTTAGATGGTACGTTATTAGATCGAGATACTTCGTTGTCACTTTTTATTGAGGCGCAATATGAACGGCTACGAGAGATACTAGGGCATATTCCGAAAGAACATTATAGTGCACGTTTTATTGAATTGGATAATCACGGATACGTGTGGAAAGATAAAGTATACGCGCAGCTAGTAGCGGAGTTTCACATTTCTTCTACTACACCAGAAGCGCTCCTGGAAGATTATATCGCAAATTTTCAGCACCATTGTGTAGCCTTTCCACATATGCACGATATGCTAGACGAGCTAAAACGTCATCATATTGTGCTCGGGATGATTACAAATGGTTACGGACAGTTTCAAATGGACAATATTAAAGCGCTTGGCATTGAAGCATATTTTGATGTCATTTTAGTATCGGAATGGGAAGGTATGAAAAAGCCTGACCCGAACATCTTTAAGAAAGCATTACAGTTGTTACAGGTCATGCCTTCAGAAAGTCTCTTTATTGGCGACCATCCTGAAAATGATATAGCAGCAGCTCAAGCAGTCGGCATGAAGGCTATTTGGAAACAAAATGAGCAGTGGACCGATGTGAAAGCAGATGCAGTGATAGCTGATTACGAAGAACTTGTTCGACTATTAGCGCAGTTCGATACATATACATACTGAGCGATTTTACGCTGTGTGAAGGTCCAATGTGACCGTCACACAGCTTTTTTTTCAGAAGTAAATAGTTGACGTGAGCATGTTTTCGTACTCAATGATGCATGCATCGATATATTTCTGGAACGGTATGTATTTGTTTGAATCGGTAGTGCGTAAAAAACTGTTACAATAGAAGAAAAAACAGGTGAAGCTTATGTACCCAGTTCATTTATATACGATTGCCGATGCAGCATCGACGCAAAATCAAGAGCTGCTCGTTCATTATTTACGCTATAAACAGATTCGTTTGCGCCCCGTTGAAGTTACGCATGTCGCAAGCTTACTCCAACAATTACAGCAATTTTCACTAGAGGCACGAGACGTGCGTGATGTGTATGTCGGTTTTCAAATCGAACAAATCGGCAAAGAGTTCGATTTGCTGCGTATTAGCGAGGAGCATGTTGTAAACATTGAGTTAAAGTCGATTCATACGGGTGATAAAATGCGGCAACAGCTCTTAAAAAATCGCTATTACTTAACGTTTTTAAAGCGTCCTGTCTATTATTTTACGTATGTGTATGAAGAAGGATTGTGCTATGAGTTACAAGGAGAGGAGCTAGTGGTTGTCGAGCCGTCACGTATTGTATCACTGCTCCAACAACAACTCGATATTTACCGAGGTGATGTGCATGCATTGTTTGATGTGTCGAATTATTTAATTTCGCCGCTGTATCATCCCGATGCTTTTTTAGCAGGGCAATATTTTTTAAACTCCCAGCAAAGTCAGTTTAAAGCAAAAATACTTGCTGTATTAACCGGCAATGAACAATGTGTCGCATTAACAGGTGCAGCTGGAACGGGGAAAACGTTATTACTGTATGATATTGTACGCACGCTTCAACAGCAGCAACAGCGCGTTGTTATGATTCATAGTGCGCCGCTTCATGAAGGACATGCATATTTAAATGCATCGGGCTTTTTTATTTTTCATATAGCCGCGTGGCGTCAGTACATCGAGGCGCATCCACAGTGGCATATTGATGTCGATGTCATGGTTGTCGATGAAGCACAGCGGTTAGATGCGGACGTAGTTGATCATATGCTGGCACTGTTTCAGCAAGCAGAATTGTCGAGTATTTTTTCATATGACCCAGAGCAGCAGCTATTTGCACCACAAGAGCATGCCGCTATCACGCAACAACTTGCCGAACATGTGACCGCGAGCTATGAACTGACGACGAAATTACGTGCGCATAAAGAATTAACAGCGTTTATTCAAAACTTTTTTGATACTGGTAAACGGGCGGTACTACCATCTTTTTCGCGCATTACAGTGGAATTTTTTACGACGGATGAAGCACTCGCTGCCTACATTGATACATTAGCACCACAGTGGCATATTTTTTCAGCAGCGACACATTTTCAATATGACATCGTGACGAGCCAAGAATTTGACGATGTGGTGGTGATTGTAGATGAACGATTTTTTTATGAGCGTGGGCAATTACGTGTCACCGGAGCAGATGAGGCGGCTGTTCGTCAACTTCTTTATCGCCAGTTAACACGCGCAAGAAAACGCATTACGCTAATTATTGTGCGCAATGAAGCGGTACTCACACAAGCATTAGCCATTTTACATGTCTAATACCACCCACTGCATTTTCTTGCAGTGGGTTTTAATGTCAATATTAATGTCAACAAAGCAGTCTATTTACCTAAGTACCAACAAAAGATATTTCAGAACAATCAAAATAATAGTTGCAAAATACGTTATAATGTATAATAATACAAATTATCTAATTAATATTCTGTGAGGTGTACAATATGTTCATTGAGTTATGCGACCAACCTGAAACGATTATTCATATTATTCACGAGGCATTTGACCGCTATAAAGAAGACCCGATTCCATCGAGCGCATTATATGAAACAGCAGCGACAATTACAACCGAAATCGAGCAAGGTGTCCGCATGTTTGGTGGACATATTGATGGTGAGCACGTAGCAGTTGTGAAAGTAACAGAGCAAGAAGATGCCCTTTATTTTGCCCGCTTATCGGTATTGCCGACTGTGCAAGGAAAAGGCTATGCTAAAAAAATGGTGCAATTCATTGAGGCGCTCGCAATAGCAGAAGGCAAGCAGGCAGTGACATGTCGTGTGCGTAAAACCGAAGTTGGCAATATTCAGCTCTATACAAAACTTGGCTATGCGATTATTTTAGAGGAATACACAAAAAATAAGCAGGAACAGGGCATGGTTGTTGTGACGATGCGTAAGCCGCTACATGCGCCTGCTCATGAGCACGTTAACAGCAAAAATTCGCCATCTTTTGTACAATAACAGAAGAGGTGAATACGATGCGATGTGGCACAAAATGTTTTTCGGTAACGTATGAAGTAGATGGCCGTGAGCAAACGACATTTATTCATACACGTACACCGGCTGAAGCACGAAAACAGTTGCGACTGGACACAAATGGCGAAGGCAAAATTATTACGCTGCGCCAACAAAAGCCGCCAGTAAAGATTGCTGAGTAAATGTTGCGGTACATGTCATAACGATATGTATACTAGTCCGTTACCGAGCGATTATCGGTAGCGGGCTATTTTGATGTTTCGTTATGCAGTAGTTGGTGGTTAATTTATGCTAGCTAAAGTCTTAAATTTCTCTATTTTCAGAATATTATTGCAATGAACGTGTCGGTATTTTAGAATAAGGAGCATCGTATAAAGGAAGTGGAGGTTTGTTTTACATGAATATGTTACAAAAAATCGGTAAGTTTGCAGGCAATACATTTGCACTGTGGGTGTTAGTAGCGGCAGGGCTTGCGATTTGGATGCCAGATTCATTTACGTGGATTGGCGGATATATCACGATTTTACTTGGTATCGTTATGTTTGGGATGGGGATGACGTTAAAGGTAAAAGACTTTAAATTAATTCTGCAGCATCCAAAAGGTGTAATCATTGGGATTGTGTCGCAGTTCGTTATTATGCCTCTTTTAGCGTTTGGCTTAGCGAAAGCATTTAATTTACCGCCGGAAATTGCGGTAGGGGTTATTTTAGTTGGTTGTTGCCCAGGTGGTACATCATCGAACGTAATGACATTCCTTGCAAAAGGAAATACAGCGTTATCAGTAACAATTACCTCATTTACAACGTTACTTGCGCCGTTTATGACACCTGCACTTATTTATGTACTCGCAAGCGAATGGTTACCGGTATCCTTTATGGACATGTTTATGTCTGTTGTCAAAGTGGTGTTAATTCCAATTATTTTAGGGATTATTGCACAATTAGTGTTCAAGCCAGTTGTTGAAAAAGGTATTGATATTTTACCGGTTATTTCAGTAATTGCGATTGTCATGATTGTAGCGGGTGTTGTAAGTGGTAGCCGAGATAAAATTTTAGAAACGGGCTTACTTATTTTCGCAGTGGTAATTTTACATAATGGTTTAGGTTATTTAATTGGCTTCCTTGTCGCTAAAATGTTCAAGCTGAAATTTGAGGACCAAAAAGCGGTGTCGATTGAAGTTGGCATGCAAAACTCAGGTCTTGGTGCACAGCTCGCTGTGGCACACTTTGACCCTGTAACAGCTGTACCGAGTGCTATCTTTAGCTTCTGGCACAATATTTCCGGTCCGATTTTAGCAACATTCTGGGGGTCACGAGCAACGAAACATAAGAGCTAGCATCAAAAGAAATATCCTTCAGCCACGACAATAGCTGAAGGATATTTTTCTGCATTTGGTGCTACGTTACATAGCGGACGCAGAGTCTCAAGCTTCTGCGGTACCTCGTCGCAAAAATATTGTTTGTTCTGCTGAAGTCGTTACCTGTGTCGGAACACACTAACACATCTTTACCATCTCCATATACGCATTTTTATCAGAAATGGGGTTCTGTTTGTTGTATTAAGACAATTGCAGACGGTATAAATGTACGCGTTTTGCCGAGCTCCTAATATTGAGTTCTTCGCGGTATTTTGCAACAGTGCGGCGTGAAATTTGAATGCCTTCTTGTTGAAGGGTTTCCGTTAACATTTGGTCGGATAACGGCGCTTCGTGACTTTCTGCCGCAATTAATTGTTCAATGCGTTGTTTAACATACATGACCGAGTCAATTTTGCCAGTTTGGTTGATTAAGCCTTTCACAAAAAGTGAGCGCAGCGCATATGTGCCGTGTGGTGTTTTCATATATTTATGGCGAATGGCACGACTAATTGTGGACTCGTGTAATGACAAGTGTTCAGCGACATCCTTTAAACGTACCGGTGTCAGCGCCTGAAGTCCTTTTTCTAAAAAGGCTGTTTGCTGTTCAACGAAGTAATTCGCTAAACGATATAACGTCCGGTCACGCTGTTCAATGCCTTGTGTTAGGAGCATCACTTGCTTTAAGCATGTAGCATAATACGCTTCGTGCTCAGCATCGCCTTTTAGCATCGCGACATATTCTTCATTTAATTGAATGGTTGGGCGTAGTGCATGTTGAATTTGAATCACCCATGTGTCGTCAATGTATTCGACAACGACTTCAGGAATAATATACCCTTCGTCCACAGCTTGTTGTTGCTGTGATGGTGACGGCCGTAATGAGCGAATATATTGCACAATTTGCTGCGTTTCCTGTAAAGAAATACGGTAACGTTTGCTTAACGCTTGTAACGATAAATTCGCAATCTCATCTAAATGATGCTCAACAAATGTAGCCGCAAGTGGTGGGGCATACAAATCTTGGTCAATTTGAATGAGTAAATATTCGGTTGCGTTGCGCGCGCCGACACCGACTGGCTCAAACGACTGCAATAAATAAAGTAAGTCGAGTACATGTGCCTCTGTTACTTCGAAACGTTCGGCAACTTCATGTGTACAGACATCTAAAAAATACGCGTCATTTAAGTTATAAATTAAATATTTTAAAATGCGTCTATCCTGTGCATGTAAATTAGCATGAAGCGGAATTTGCTCGATTAGCGCATCAAGCGACGAAGATTTCGCAGCAATCGTTTGCTCGATAACGGCAGTACGGTCTGTGAATGAACCGTCGCGCTGTACACGCGAAGACATTGTTGCGAGTGCTAGCGTTTGTTGTAGCTCATCAATGGAAGGCGCAGTGACATCAAGCAATGGATTTTCAGCAGCTTTATCATATAAAAACTGTTCGAGTTCTCGGTCTGACAGTTGGAGTACTTCTAAATGTTGCAATTGCTCAGTTGTTAGTGTCTGTTGCAGTTGCTGTGACATGTGTAACTCAAAGTTCATAAAAAATCCCCCTTATCGATACATTTTCTGTATTATTTCTATTTTATGCTTCTTTAAGCAGGATTTCTAGTTTTATTTGTAAGCGGTTACGAAATAAGGTCGAAAGCGTCACAGTTTGAACGACATATTTTTGGCACGTTTGCTACGCCATGTCGCGAATGAAAAACTTTCTCCTCACGTTGTTATGTGCGATTCGTTACATGAAGCGGTAACGTGATGACTAGCGTAAATTGAAACTACTCATGAGTAATGGTAAGTGTGCCACCAAGTTTTTCAGTAAGTAGGGCAACAATCGCAAGCCCAAGTCCCACACTTTCTTTGCGCGTTGTATCGCCCGTTTGAAAGCGTTCGAGTAGACGCTCTGGCTGTGGATGTGCTTCGAGTGTTGTTGTATTGCAAAATGTAAACATTGCACGATCTGTATGTTGATCAATTGTCAGGTGTAAAGCATCATCTGCATATTTTAGCGCATTGCGTAGCACATTTTGAAAAATGCGTAACAGTAATGTCGCATCACTGTGGACAATAATGGTATTGTCGGGCATTTCAACAGCAATTTGTTGTTGCTCAAACGCTACATAATAGCCCGCGACAACGTCTTGTAATAAGGCAGTTGCATTCACCGGTATATTGTCAACAAGCTGATGTTGCGTCACTAAGTATGAGTACTCAAAGAACACTTCTAATAATTCTTCTAAGCGTTGCACATGACGTGCAGAGACCATCAGTTGCTGATATTGCAGTGCACTAAGCGACGAGTTTTCGAGTAGTTGTTGTTAGAGAACGATGCATTAGTTGCACATCGAGTGGGCGCTGGCTGTTTTCTTCAATGCGCTGTTGTAACTTGTTCCGCACAAGGTGTATTTCGCGCGTTAAAAATAGGAGATATATACAAAGTAGGCTTATGACTACGGCAAAAATATATAGTATATTGGTTCAGTCCTTTCACGTAGATATTCCCCACCTAAATAGTAAATAGGTGGGGAAGTGACTTTTACTGAATATCACGTTTTCTAAAGTATAAACAAGCAAGAGCGGTTATCGCAATAATATATAGGAAGCTTGTCACAGTAGCGGCAAGCAACGTGTCATTCGTCGTTGCGACACCGATTAAAATAAAGTCAGAAGCAAATGGCGTAATACGCAGCATGTCTGCAATAGTAGCAAGATGTTCTTTATAAAGTGAAATTTGTCCACTCGTCATCGAAATAACATAAAATAAAGGAATGACAAGTGACGCTTTTTTAAACATAAATGCAAATAATACCGTTGTCGATAACTGCGCAATATATACAAGTGCAATAACTGCAAGTAATAAAAGTGCGTGCGTCGTGCTAATTGCTGGGTGCTCTTGCAGCATAAGCATTATCCCGGCAAGCTGTGTATTCGCATTCACATCAAGGTTGAACAGTATCGTTATCACACCGCCAATAAAGTATGGACTAATGACAAGCGTAAATAACAGGCAATACGCCACCATTTTACTGATGACAATGTGTATACGTGAAAAGCCGCTCGTAATTAAATGATGCATATTACGGGACTCAAATTCAGCGCTCACAAGGTGAATGGCAAGTACCGCCCCGATTAATGTCATCATATTCATATCGCTCGCTAAAAAAATAATATTTGTTAAGTCTTGGTTAATCGTGCCATTCTCCACAAGATACATACCACCAAATAAAATAAAGCTAAATACGGTCGTCATCGTCAGTAAAATTTTAATCGTTGTGGAATGTAGCACACGGTAAATATCTGCTTGAATGAGGTTAAGCATGCGCCTCGCCTCCAATCAGTGATAAGAAATAGTTTTCAAGTGTGTCACCTTCAAGACTAAAATGTGTGACGCGTATACCATGTTGCACAAGTGTCGTTAAAATATCTGCGAGTTGCTCTGTGCCTTCAAATAAACGCAGTTGCCCATTCGGTAAAATCGTATAGTCTGTAAACTGAAAGTGCTGTTCTAAAATCGTGACTGCTTGTGCAGGGTTTTCACAGCCAATCATAATATACTGCTTACACGCCTGTTCCAGCTCAAGCAGCGTCAGCTCCTTCAATAATTTTCCTTCATGAATAAAAACGTAATCGGTCGCCGTTTGGTAAAGCTCCGGCAAGTTATGGCTCGATAGTAAAATCGTCATGTCATGCTCTGTTGATAAGCGTTTAAACAATTGACGAATCGCGACAACGCCTTTTGGGTCAAGCCCGTTAATCGGCTCATCTAATACGAGCAGTTCCGGTTTCGAAAGTAGTGCAATCGCAATGCCAAGGCGCTGTTTCATACCGAGTGAAAACTCCTTCGTTTTTTTATTAGCAGCATGTGTTAACTCAACAAGCGCTAACACTTCATCGGTGCGCGTCTTACTCGGAATCCCTTTTAGCTTGCGGTAATACTCCAAGCTTTGTTTTGCGGTCATTTGTAAAAAGAACGCAGGCGCTTCAATCATCATACCGATGCGTTTTAATGCATCCCGCCCATTAAATAATGTAATCGTGCCACTTGTTGGCGGGCTTAATTGCAACATGCATTTCATGAGCGTCGTTTTCCCAGCACCGTTCATGCCGATTAAGCCGTAAATTTTACCCTTCTCTAACTGTAATGAAATATTATCGAGCACGTTCATCTCCTTATACGTCTTCGTTAACTGCTCGATTTGAACAACTATTTGTGTATGTGTCATACGATAATTCCTTTCGTATAGTTCATATAAGTACAGTATAAAACGCCAACGTAAAGATAACGTAAAGATGGGGCAAGATAGGGGCAGTAACGTAATCTAGTATAGAAGAGTAGCATATAGTGAATTTTTTTAGCAAGTACAAGAACACTTATTAACACAATGGCCGGCAAAGGTCGTGGTGTCAAAGCAAACTGGACGACGATTGCACATGCATAGTATGGAGTTGTTTCTTGTCTACGAGGGTATTTTATATATAGTCGTTCGATATGTTAGATAATACTACAAGATGTTGCTATTTTCATTTTTACTTCATTTTTGTTTTGTATAATGGTGAGCATATATGTTTAGAAAGAGAGTTTATATGTATGCGTATATTAGTTGTAGATGATGATGAAACACTTTGTGGAAATGTTGCTAAAATTTTAAGTTTTGATTACCACGCGGTGGATACAGCATGTAGTGGTACAGAGGCTATTGATTTGATCGAATATTACGCGTATGATTTACTCGTTTTAGATTGGATGATGCCAGGTGTTTCAGGAGTTGATGTTTGTAAGTATGTAAGGCAACGTCGTTATGATGGGGGCATTTTGATGTTAACAGCAAAGGATGCGAATGAAGATATTGTCGCAGGGCTGGATGCGGGTGCAGATGATTATTTAGTGAAACCGTTTGAGATGGCGGTTTTACGTGCGCGTGTACGTGCTTTATTAGGGATCTTTATTTACTTTGTGTATAAGAAAACATTTAATGGTGTTGTCTATTCACATTCATTCAATATTTCATTAATGATTATGTCATTAGCAACAGCACTTGTCATTATGGGGATTAGCCAAAATGTATTGTTATCACTAGGGATGGTAGGGGCATTATCGATCGTTCGTTTCCGTACACCGATTAAAGACCCAATGGATTTAATTTTCTTATTTTGGTCAGTTGTCGTCGGCATTTTATGCGGTGCAGGCTTTATTCCATTAGCTGTAATGGGTTCGATCATCATTGGTTTAACCATCATTGTTTTCCAACATAAAATTGTTGTAGATACACCGTATTTAGTTGTCGTTCGCTTCGATATAGAAGAAACAAATTTAGCAATCGAACAGCTGTTAAATAATGCGGCGAAACGCTATTTATTAAAATCAAAATCAGCGATGAGCGATATCGAAATGGAAGTAACCTATGAGGTCCGTTTAAAAGGCAATGATGCAGCGCTTGTTTCGCAATTATTAAAATTACAAGGTGTGTCATCTGCAATTATGCTAAGCTATGACGGAAACTTTACGGCATAATGCAGTATAACTAAACGTGTTCACTTCAAGTGAAAGGGGATGGGACAACCTCTCTTTCTGATGAAAAATGAATGACTTGAGATGATAAACATGTGCTGGTGTGTTCCGACACAAGCGGCGATTTCAGCAGGAAAAGCAATGTTTTTTGCGACGAGTAATCGCATGAGCTTTTAAAAAAGGAATATGTGCCTTGCCACATGTCAATGCTTGTGAAACGTGCTCGTTATGTGGAGTAGCACTCGAAGTAGGAAAAATCCCCTTCAGCAGTTGTTGTTGCTGAAGGGGATTTTTTTGTCCTAATCTCTTTCGTTGTATTAAGACGATATAAATGCACGCGCTTTGCCGAGCGCACAATATTGAGTTCTTCGCGGTATTTTGCAGCAGTGCGGCGTGAAATTTGAATGCCTTCTTGTTGAAGGGTTTCTGTTAACATTTTGGCGGATAACGGCGCTTCGTGACTTTCTGCCGCAATTAATGGCTCAATGCGTTGTTTAACATACATGGCCGAGTCAATTTTGCCGGTTTGGTTGACTAAGCCTTTCACAAAAAGTGAGCGCATATGTGCCGTGTGGTGTTTTCATATATTTATGGCGAATGGCACGGCGAGTTGTTGAATCGTGCTGTACCAGCGTTTGTTAGAAGTTACATAAAAAGTTGTCTAACATACTGACACAAATAAACCCACGAAACGCTGTTGTAGAGCGCTTTGTGGGTTTTGGCGAGGTACCCAAATTTCCATTCATTTGGGAACGTTTTTTAGTTGATTTTGTATCCTTTATAAATGCTATTTACACCAAAGCACCTCAATTATTCTTTAATTTCATAAACTAAAATATCAAATAATTTTTCATCAGTATAAAGCAAAATTGCCCATTCTCCTGACTTTGGTATTTTAACGTTAGAAGGTATATGTGCATCAGCTCCATTATTTGCGCTACCTAGCTCCGTAGTCCAATCATCTGGTAAAATTTGGTGGATAGTTTCGGTTTCTTTATGAAAACCAACAACCGTTAACTTTGTATTTTGAGTATTTTCAATTCCCCAAAGGTGCCACATCCACTTTTGCCCGTTTAAACTTGGCATATTTGCACCAATGACACCTGATTTATTTTCATTTCCCATAATTCCTTTATCACCAAATACCACAGCTTTTCTTTCCCAATTGATTGTATCAACATCACTTTCTCGAACAAAATTAGGAATATCATTAGGTAAAACTATCTTACTATCACCTCCTTGTTTTGATGTGCAACCTACAACAAAAATAAACATACTTAATAAAATTAATAGCATCGTTTTTCTATTTATAAAACCACCACCTTTAATATTTATTGATTCGTTATTTGTCTTTAAAAACCTTTAAGAAAAAGTTATCAAAGCGCTGTTTAGTCACTTTTTCAGCACAGAAATACACGTTTAACGCTTGAAAACGGAGGTTATCTTATAGACACGTATCAATCAAACATGTATCTCATTTAACGTAAAGGGCTATTATGACGATCTGAGCGCTTTTATTAAGCGATGATTCCGAATAATCTTTAACAGCAGATGACCAAAAAGCAATAGTGTTTACGAACTCATGAAAGGAAATGGCCCATTACAGAGCGTATGTTGAACCAGCTGCAGTGAGAACATATAAATAAGATACTACAAAAAAATAGACTGACTCCATTTGGAATCAGCCTATTCGTATGCATGTCACTATTATGAGAAGCGAACTATTATTGCCAATAAGCTTGTGCTAGCTTTTGTCCTTGCTCGATTTTTGCCCACTGTTCAGCCTCAGTTAACTCATTTCCTCCATCACAAGAAGCAAAGCCACATTGGTGTGAAATAAATAATCGATCCTTGTCAATAATTGAAGAAGCTTCATCGAGCATTTTTAAAATACGTTCTTCATCGTCTAATGTATTGGTTTTCGAAGATAGCAAGCCTAACACAATTTCAACGTGTGGCTTATCCTTAAATACAGCTAAAGCTTCAATAGAGCCTGCACGGTCGTCATCCCATTCAAGGAAGAAGCGATCATAGTTTAATTGTTTTAAAAATAGGTTGGCGATTTTAACGTAAGAGCCGCCACCCATATTACGCGAATCGTAGTTACCACGGCAGTTATGCGTCCACATTTTTAAGCCTAAACGATGCCCAACCGCAATAACGCGATTGTTAATATCAATAAACTCCGTCGCTAACGTTTGTACCTCGTCTTGATTGATTTCTTCGCCTGTAAACGGTGAGTTCGGGTTATCATCTGCAAATAGTTGCCATAAGCAATCGTCAAATTGTAAAATCTCGCCACCAGCTGCTGCAAACTCCTCTACAAATTCTGTATAAGCTTGTGTTAAAGCGTTCTTCAAATCCGATTTCGTTTTATAAATTGCTTCGGGTCCGAAATTATGAGAGAAGGTTAATTCCCCTAAAATATGTGATGGGGAAGGAATACATAGCTTTGTTTGATGCTCGCCAGCACTCGCTTGTAATTTTTTATAGACATCAATGAACGGATGATTTTTTCCACTAATTTCATCACTAATACGTAAGCCGATATCTTTACGCGTTTCATAATGTGAATTGCCGTCAAAGTCTCTAAAGAAATAACCATGGTCTGCAATATAACGTTCAAAACCTTTCAAGCCCCACACGAAATCTAAATGCCATAACGACTTTGAATACTCGCCATCTGTTACGACTGTAATATTTTGTTCGATTTCTTTTTGAACGATGTTTTGAATCGATGCGAACTCGGTTTGCTCATACCCTTCAAAATCGTTATAGAATGGATATGTAATATCATCACGCTGTTCAATTTGATTTTTATATACTAATAATTCTTTGGGTCTTAATAAACTGCCTACAATTTGAAATTTTTCACACATATTTTTTTCCTCCTCGATGGATGCACTTGTTGAAGTGTTTTCATCATATCATCGAGCATATTCAAAGGTGTAACACGTAAAAAGTATGTGACGGTATAGTTAAAAGCTATAGCTTATACAAAAATTCATGGTAATTTATAATAGCTCTGATTGGATTGTTTCTTTTAAATAATCGATATAGACCGAGGCAAGTTTACTCGGTGTAAGATGTTTATGGATAATATATCCAACAGTCATCGTTTCATTTACGTCGAGAGGGATAGAACGAATATTTTGATTCAGTTCTTGACTAATTACACCGGTAGAAATGGTATAACCATTTAAACCAATTAGTAGATTGAATAGCGTTGCACGATCGCTAACTTTAATGTTTTTAGGGCGTGAATGGGTGCTTAAAATCTCTTCTGAAAAATAAAAGGAATTATATTCACCTTGCTCGAACGATAAATATGGATAAAGGTTTAAGTCATCTAACAGGACAGATTTTTTATGTGCTAAAGGATGCTTAGAATGAATAAATACATGTGGCTTCGCTTCAAATAATGGGTGGAATACTAAATTGGCTTCCCTTAAAAACTTTTGAATGACTTGTTCATTAAAATCGTTGATATATAAAATGCCTAGTTCACTTTGTAGATTTTTGACGTTTTCGATAATTTCATACGTTTTTGTTTCGCGTAAGGAAAACTCATATTCCTCTTGATGATATTCTTTAAATAAGCGCACAAATGCACTTACTACAAAGGCATAATGCTGTGAAGACACTGAAAAATGCTGCTGAGAAGGTTGAACGGTTGCATAGCGTGTTTCAAGAAGTTCAGCCTGTTCTACTACTTGTCGAGCGTAACCTAAAAACTCAGTACCTTCTGGTGTGATAGAAATGCCTTTACTTGTGCGGATAAAAATTTGAATGCCAATCTCTTGCTCAAGCTCTTTTAATGCGTTAGACAGGCTCGGCTGACTTATAAATAGAATTTGTGCAGCCTTACTAATAGAACGGTTTCTAGCTACTTCAATGACATATTTTAATTGTTGTAAAGTCATAAAAACACTCTTTTCTTAATAGTGATGAATAGAATAGATTCTTCAATTACTATATAGAATAACCGAGGAAGAGCTATCGAAACGGAATTTCGATAGCTCCACCAGGGTAAGTCTCGTCTAGTTGAAATTGATTATGAAATCGCAAATGGGTATACTGCGACGTAGTCTCTTATTTTTGCGTTTTTTCTAGCGACGCATGTATTACACAAGCGGTTGAATGACGTGTTGTAAATACGTAATTTCTTCGTCGCTCACTTCATGCGCCCCGTCTAATAATTGTAGTGTTGTGTGTGGGAAGTGCGCGCGTAGCTGCTTTTCTAGTGCTAAAACTTGTCCAGCCGGTGCAAGCGTATCGCGCGCGCCTGTTGTTATGAAAATATGTGCATCACTACCAGTAGAAAACGTATAGTGTAAATTCGATGGATGCATTAAAATAACGCGCGCTGCAATCGCGGGTGCTTTTTCTAATAACCCAAGAATAAAGTTTGCGCCGTTTGAATAGCCGATAAATGTAATCGGTCCGTTATGTGGTGGCATTTCTGCCCACTGCGCTAAAAAGGCATCGACACGCTTGTTGAAATCAGCGCGTTGCAATTGTCCGGTTTGAAGCGGCGCAAAAAAGCGACGTGACGCGTGGCTGTCAACGTCTCCGATAAATGATAAAATGTGTGCATGTGGATTGATGTCTCCTGCTATTTGCAGCAGGCTATATTCATTGCCACCGGTTCCGTGAAAGAGCACAAATAATTCATTGTTTGTGCCATCTATGCTAAAATAGTCCATACATTTATCTCTCCAATCTTAGTAAGAAAGTGTACGATGACAAATCCAATTATTCACCATGTTTCGGTCATTAACCGAGATAGTAAAGTTTCATTTGACTTTTATCATAAAGTACTTGGCTTAGATTTTCTATTAAAAACAGTTAACCAAGACGATATGGACATGTATCACCTCTTTTTCGGGGATACAACAGGACGACCAGGCACAGAGTTTAGCGTTTTTGAAATGAAGAGCGGTGCGAAAAAATCGTTCGGTACGAATTCATTAGAGCGTACAGTTTTTGCTGTACCATCAGAGGCATCACTGTCATTTTGGGAAGCACGTTTACAAGCATATGATGTATTTAATTGTGAAATTGAAGACTATTACGGCACAAAAATATTACGCTTTGAAGACCAAGATGGTGTACAGCTTGGTTTAACGCCGATTAAAACAACAGACGATGAACGTTTCCCGCATGTGACGGCGGACATCCCAGAGGAGCATGCGATTATCGGGATTGATTCGATGCATTGCCGTGTTCGTTATGCGCAGGCGTCTGCCTGTTCATTTGAAAAGCTATTTGGCTTACACGTTGTGGAGTCATTTGACGAAAATGGCATGACCGTTACGGTGCTAACAAAAGAAAATGCGCTATTTAATCAGCAAATTCATCTCTATGAAGACCGTGATCGTCCGTTAGAGCAAATGGGGGTCGGTGCGGTACAGCATATCGCGCTAAATGCCAAAACATATAGCGAGTTGCTTGAAATTGAAGAGGGCGTATTAGAGAAAAATTTCCGCTATTCAGGCATTAAAAATCGTGAGTTTTTCCAATCACTTTATTACCGCGAGCCGAACAATTTATTAATTGAAGTCGCGACAGAACAAACAAATTTTGAAAAAGTGAAATATGATACAACAGATTTCGATACGATTCCATTGTATTTACCACCATTTTTAGAACAGCGCCGTAGCTTTATTGAAAGTCGCTTGCGCTAAAAACATAAAGAGGCATAGTAGAAATCACGAATTGATTTCTACTATGCCTCTTTTTAGTTACAACAATTAACACGGCGCAATTGAAGGTTTTGTATAGTGTGGAAAAGCGTGAAAAGCAAGCCAAACAGGTATATCAATTGGACATGGCTGAAACACAAATTTTTTTCGCGGCCCTTGAAAGCTATATGTATACCAATTTGTCGGCACCAGCTGCTGCAATCGGTGTGTCGCAGGAAACGCACATACACGAGAAACATTGCTCACAAATAACACTCCTTTTCCAAAGTATATATTTTTGAAAAAAGTAGCTTGAGCATGTGCTCAAACTACTTTTTATGGCGCGAAGTTCTTTGCTATTGAAAGAAGCCATTACCCCACAATGCAATTACATTGTTGTGAAGAAGCTAGCCGCGCGGAAATCCGCACCAATTACTACTAAAATGCCTAAAGCACCAATTAAAAGATTTTTCATAAGGTTATTTTTGCTCATTTTAAACACTCCTTTTTTCCTAATAAACATACTTGAAAGATATTAACAACATTATATAGTATATGTTAAAATAAATTATACTTTTTTCTTATATGATAATTTTGTTCAGGAGGTGCTTAAATGAGTTATAATATAGGTCAAGTTTTTAGGAAAATGCGAAAAAGTAGAGGATATACGCTCAAACAAGTAAGTGAGGACATTGTTTCGACGTCTTGTTTAAGTAAATTTGAAAAAGGTGAGACAGATATTTCTCTTAGGTCTTTTTTATCGCTAGCTGATCGTTTAAATATGGACGTGGGTGAAATTATTTTTAAATCACGTGAATCGAGCGGCGATTTCAATATGTTTTTAAACGAAGTTTCAGATTTTTACATACAACAGAATGCCGAACGACTAAAGGAAATCCGTTTAGAGCAATTAGCGTTATTTGAAGAAACAAAAAGTCCGTACTACAAACTAAATGCGTTAATTTTATTATCGCTTTTACAAGATTTAGATCCAGATATGCCAGTAGAAGAAGCTGATAAAGAATATATTGCTAGTGCGCTATTAAATATTAATACGTGGTCTAATTATGAAATTTATTTATTTGGTAACACGTTAAACTTATTAACGTTCCACACGATCGAATTAATTTGTAAAGAAATTAATAAGCTGGTGTCTGCGCAACAAGCAAGTTCGGCGCTTCAAAAAAACATTGTGAATTTATTTTTAAATGTCATTGTCATTTTCATTAATGGTGACGATAATGCTCGCGCTAAAAATTTAATTGACATTGTAAAGCAATATCTCGGTCCGTATTACTTTTTCGAAAAAACGCGCATTATGTTTTTAGAAGGAGTAGCCGAACATAAAAGTGGACGTGAAAATGGTCTGCAATTAATTGAAGATAGCTTGACAGTCATGCGGATTTTAGAACCTAATATATGTAAAAACTATGAAGTTTTTTTAGAGCGTTTACATATGCCGATTACATAATGAAATACATACCCCCGCAACGCTACAGTCTAGCATGGCGGGGGTTTTAATGATTGCTGTTTAAATAGAAGGAAAAAACGTAATGCCACTAGAAATGTAAAAAGCATATCGAGTAGGAGTCATGTAAGCCCTTAATCCTCGTCCGCTTCGTGTCTACGTTCGCTAGAGGATGTATCTTTTGTATGCTCTTTATGTTTTTCGTCTTTTACTTCATCATTTAGCTCTTCAACTGGAAGTGGGTCGACCGTCTGCATATCTTCGTGTAAATCAAACAGGCTCGCATTGTCTGAGTCCACTAAGTCTGGTTTATCGCGTGCTGGTGTCAGTGCATCGTGTTGACGTAATTCTTCACGGTCAATATATTTGCGGTCGTTTAGTTGTTGCTCTTCTTTTTGAAGTGGCTGTTCCACTTCTTTTTTATGGGGCATTAACGGATTTTCCTCGGTTTCGTTATAGCGTTTTGGGTCATCCTCTTGTGGTCGTTTATAATTTGTCATCGTTGTTCGCTCCTTTATTGATAAATTAGCATTCTGCTGTAACTATTCCCATTGTTTATACGTATATAAACTAGCTCAAAAGTTTGAGCATGTGTAACGAAGCTTGTCGCCGCAACGGTTTAGCGCATGTAGCCTACAGTTGAAAATAGGTGTTACGTCCTAGCGGCAACAAAACATTTCCACATGATACAATGAGAAAGATGAGGGGGAGCTAAAAGGATGCAATCAATGAAGCCGTTATGGCAACTACTACGAAAAAGTAATATTCCGAAAAATTTAGTGATGATTGTGCTTGCACTGAGCGTGATTGAAACGATAGCTGCGCTTGCGATTCCGCTGCTGACGATGAATATGATTAATGGTTTTGCAAACGTCGGTTTTTCATGGTCGATGATTGGTATTGTCGCCGCGGTATTAATTGTGCAGGCATTTTTAAGTGGTTTTGCGTATTATACAATGCGGAAATTGGGTGAGCGCATTGTCGCAAACTTACGTAAATATGTGTGGCGACATGTGCTCGCATTACGTGTGCCATATTTTGATGGGCATGAATCGGGTGAGACGATGAGCCGTATTACGCAAGATACAAGCGTTGTCAAAGAATTAGTAACGGACCAATTTGTTAGCTTTATTTCGGGCATTTTCTCGATTGTCGGAGCGGTCATCATTTTACTGTGGATTGACTGGAAGATGACACTACTGATGTTAATCGCGGTACCGCTGGCGATTTTTGCGACATTGCCGCTTGGACAACGTATGCATAAAATTGCGCTAGCCAATCAAGATGAGCTAGCGCAGTTTAGTGGACATCTTGGGCGTGTGCTTGCCAACATTCGCTTAGTGAAATCCGCACAAAGTGAGCATATGGAAAATGAGCGTGGTGTAAAGCGCATTGAAGGGTTGTATCGTTTCGGGTTACAGGAAGCGAAAGTCATGGCGATATTATCACCGATTATGACGCTCATTATGATGATTGTGCTCATTCTCTTATTTGGCTACGGTGGTGCACAAGTGGCATCGGGCGCCATTTCAGCTGGCGCGCTCGTTGCGATTATGATTTATTTAGTCCAAATTATTATTCCGTTCACACAAATGGCAACATTCTTCACGGCACTACAAAAGGCATTAGGTGCGACGGAACGTATTCAGCAAATGCTTGTACAGCCAGTTGAGCCAAAAGGGGACATGGCTGTTCCAGTAACCGCACAGCCATTACAGTTCCGCGATGTACATTTTCAGTACGGGGATACGCCTATTTTACGTGGGATGAACTTTACAATTCAGCCGTTCCAAACGACCGCCTTTGTGAGTAGTAGTGGCGGTGGCAAAACGACGATGTTTTCACTTATTGAGCGTTTTTACGATGCGACGAGCGGTGAAATTACATACGGAGACCATGATATTCGTCGCTATAAGCTGAGTGAGTGGCGTGCGTTGTTTGGTTATGTGACACAGGACGCGCCGCTGATGAATGGGTCGATTCGCGATAATGTGCGCTACGGCAAATCAGAAGCAACGGATGAAGAAGTCCGTGAAGCGTTACGCCTAGCATATGCGACTGACTTTGTCGAACAGCTAGAACATGGCATTGACACTGAAGTAGGTGAAGGCGGTATTAAATTGTCGGGTGGGCAAAAGCAACGTATTGCGATTGCGCGTGCGATTTTACGTAATCCGCATATCTTACTGCTCGATGAAGCGACATCGAATTTAGATAATGAATCGGAGCGTGAAGTACAGCTCGCCCTCCAGCAATTAATGAAGGAACGTACAACCATCGTCATTGCGCACCGTCTATCGACGATTACGCAAGCGGACCAAATTTTTATGTTCGAGCACGGACAATTGTCAGGTGCAGGTACGCATGAAGAACTTCTCGCTACGCACACGTACTATCAGCAACTTTGGCGAAAAGGAACGTTATAGCAAGAAGAAAGCCGTGCAATAGAGATTAGACAAAACAAAACCCCATTCGACCGTGTTCAAGTCGAATGGGGTTTTTTCTCTTACGTAGCTCTACGTTGACGCAATGGCTCGTACACCGTATACAAAATCCCGCCAAAAATAAGGGCAATGCCTACGAGTTGCCACATATCTGGTCGGAATGCCAACAGTGCGACATCGAGTAAAATTGCAACGAGCGGGTCAACGAAGACGAGCACTGACACAATAATCGTAGAAAGGCTACGAATACTATCAAAAAATAAATAATATACAAAGCCAGTATGTAAAAAGCCTGTGCCTAAAATAAAGAGCCAGTTTGTTGTTGTGAGCCCTTCAAAGGCCCTGAAATCACAAAATGGCAATAACATTACGATCCCGACAAGCGTTTGTAATACTGTTAAGGCATAGGATGACAGCTGATGAATAGTTTTACTCATTAGCATAGTGAGCGCATAAAAAATGGCTGATAATAGGGCAGGCACAAAACCGGACGTTAAAACGGCATCGATACTGCCTAACTGGTGAATACCGGCAATAAAGATACTGCCGAGGAAACAGCTAGCCGTTGCAATCACTGCGCCAACAGACAAGCGCTCACGTAAAAACACAGCACCAAAGAGTAATACAAAAATCGGGGCAATATTATAAATGGAAATCGCTACTGTAATGGACATTTCTTCAAATGCTTTAAATAAAAACACCCAGTTGAGCACTAAAAACACACCACATAACAGCGCGCGCAGTACTTCCTTTTTGGTGAATATCTCTGATTGATATTGTTTCGTCAGTAGCCAAAGTGCGCCTAAAAAGATGGTCGCACAAATACACCGCGCAAATACAAGCTCGACAGCATCGACGCCTGTATGTGCAGTGAAAAAGCCAATGGAGCCGAAAATCGTCATTGAAATCGTGAGCTTCAGCATGGCTCCGTAGTTCATATGAAAAAACCTCCTGTGAAAAAGCCGTCTATTGTTGACGGCTCTTCGTACTTAATGGGACTGCGCTATATGTTCGAGTGCGTGAATGGCAACCGCACATTCGTACACACGGGTGATGCCTTCGTGTTGCACGAAGCGTTGCAACCCTTCGATACCGAGTAAAAATTGTTCAAGGGCAATCCGCATCGGGAATGACTCATTCGTCTGTGCATGTGTAGCAAACGGAATACGCAGTGCGTAGTGCAATACTTTTTGACGCTTTTGGGTCACGATTTGAAGTGGTTTAATGACAACGCCTTGCTTCGTTGCGTGATGCGTCGCTAACCAATTTTCAACATCTTGTACATCATCGGATGATGAGAAGAAATACGCATCGGGCGCAGTAAAGTAACGGCTATTTGTTGCTAAAAACTGTGCCATATCGATGTGCCATGTATGAGGCTTATCAATATGCACATGTCCGCTGTGGGCTAAAATATGCACGATGGTCATGCGTAGTGGCATTTCTTCATGTATATATGCATCAATGACGACAAAGTCTGTTTGAAAATTCGTGAAATACTGTTTAGCAACAAGTTCCGCATGCAATTGTTGAATAGCATCGTCCGCTTGCAGTACTTCACCGCTTCGCTTTGTCAGAAAGCCGAGTGTTTCCTCGTAAACGATATGCTTGGCGATATGCGTATCTTTTGCCAAAAACAGTGTCACGCGTCGCTTCGTTTCATACGGAATAGCAACAAATGATGACACGCCGTGCTTTTCATAATACCGTAGTGCATCGCTAATTGTCGCATGCTTGTCTGGATGTCTCGGTGGCTCGCAAACATGCGGTGCGACAAATAATTGCTTTGTTGGTGCGTGGCGCAATTGTTCATGTGCATGAAACATTGCTGTGCCATCAACCGGTGCAATCGGTGCAAGTGTATTCGTAATGGTGCGCGTGTCATGAAAATACGCATCGTCTGCAAGCGTTCGTCGTGCCTCTTTTGCCTCGATAATTGGATTATCATCTGTCCCGGCATAATTTTTATATGCCGCAACACACACTGTCGTTTTTTCCGGTAAGCAAAAGGCGGTTAACTGTCCGCCAAACACAACACCTTGGTCAATATTGACGGTGTTTTGTGCGTAAAAAGGTTGTAGTTTCGGCTCATGTCCCCAAATAATAAGCGGGAGCGTTGCATGCTGTTCATACCACGCACCGCGAATCGGCTTTCCGCGTTCATCTTCCCCTTGAACATCGCCGTAACGGCAAAAATCCGCAATGCGCTTTGACTGTTTACCGATAAAGCGATCATAAATGCCTGCGTGAGTCACAACCGCTACCGGTAGACCGGATTGTTCCACTATATAATGAGACGGCGCGTCGTGAAGCATCAGCGCAAGCTGTTGCTTTAGCGCAGCAGTTTGTTTCGCGCCGTGCTGCTGTTCATAGCGCACAAATTCCGCTTCCACGCATTCATCGCCGTGATGTAGTTTCACCGCATTCCCTGAAAGCCAGCGCGCAATTTTATAGCCATGATTACTGTCGGTCATATACGCAAGCCCGGCTTCAATATGCTTATGCCAAAATTGCATCGTACGAATGGAGTGCGGGCCACGGCTCATAATATCGCCAACGGACACAAGTTTGCGTCCTTTCGGGTGTGTGTATAAGCCGTCGTGCTGTTGATAGCCCAGCTTTGTAATGAGTGCAATGAATTCGTCATAGCAGCCGTGAATATCGCCAATGATATCAAGCCCGTTGCCAAGTGCAATACGGTTGCGCGGAGGTTCAATCGTTATATGCAATGTGTCATCTGTTAATACATGTACCGCACCGAAGCCTTCTTTTGCAAGTAACGGTCGCTGTAATTGTAGCTGCTCCCATTGTGCGGACAGTCGTGCTTTGCCACGCGGGATAGCGCGTGTAGCATCGCGTTCATATAATGTTTGAAGCGGTACGTCAAAGTAGAGCGCTTCAATTGGCACATGAAACCGCTTTGCAATCGCTATGATTTTTTTGCGGTGTTGTGCGTGTAAATGGGTCGCATCAACAATCGTTGTTTCGTTTAACGATGCGCGTGTTTCAATAAGTGTATGCATTAGGCGAAATGCGGCGTGTGAAATTTGATGATAGCGTTCCGCTTGAATATGAGCATGATCCGGCGCAACAAGTGTTTGTTCAGCTGTTGTACCAGCAACGAGTAGTCGGCAAGCATCGGCACTGACAATGTGAGCTGCAGTTAGCTCGTGCTGCTCGAGCAGTGCTTGTAGCCGCGTCGTTTTACCGCTGCTCGATGTGCCAACGCATACTAAAATCGTCCCCTGCTTGAGCGAAATCTTCATATACGCTCCTCCTTTATGCGATGCGTTTTGTAGTGTTAGCATAGCATATTTTCAAAACGCAGCGTTAAAAATCCATGCAGGGGGTTAGCGGAAATAGCGAACATTACGTAGTGCAAGACAAACAGGAATCGCAATCGCGACACCAAGGAAGTTTTGCACAATATTGCCTGGAATCGACGCGAGTGGTGCAAGCCAAAGCCCATATAAAATACCTTCGCCTATGTAATACACAACAAGCATGACCGGAATTGACACAAGCATGCCGACAATATTCCAGCCAGTATGACGCCCACGACGACTAGCTCCGTGTGCTATTTTACCAATAATATAGCCTTGTAAGCCACGTGCCACAAGCGTTATCGGTGACCATAATAACCAACCACCGAGTACATCAAATAAACCCATACCAATTGCGCCAGCCAACGCGCCTTTTTTCGGCCCAAATAAAATGGCAACGATAAATAACATCGCCGAACCTAAATGGACAAGCCCGCCATTTGCGGCAATTGGTAGCTTAATCGATAAAAAGGCTGTAGCACTAAAAACGAGCCCAATCATCATAGCTGTTTGAATTAAATCGAGTGTTGTTGTTGTTTGCTTTGAACGTGTAGATTGAAATGTTGTCAAACTAAAACAGCTCCTTGTTAATAGAATAGAGCTACTATAACGAGAAATTGAACTGTTTAAAAGGATCAATTTTTGATTATTTGTAAAGGTCAGGTTTTTAGGTAAGGTCTAAAAGTTCATTTATAAGGTAAATATTAGAATTTTAGGGTGTAATTAAATTGAAATGAGGTACAATAAAATAAAGCAAAGATTACAAAAGGAGTTTATTTATGCATAGATTGAAGAACGACCAAGATCCATCCACACTGAATATTGTACAAGTGATGGAGCATTTACATAGTTATGCAGGTGAGCGTCAGCAAAAAGGGCAACTTTCGTTGGCAGTGGAAAGTGGCGAGCGCGCGTGTAAAACATTACAACAGCTGGCGTACTTCTTGGCTGAGGCATACGAGGTAACCTACTTTACAACACCTAAACCTATTCAACGAAATAGTATAGGGAGCAACATCTGGGTACGTATGCAAAATCACAACACCGGATTTGAATGTTTTCTAACGGCTGAAAAACGTCATCAAAAAATCATACTCTATATAGCGATGGATATCACGGAAAAATGGTGGACTTCGCCAGAGCTTGAAGCAGCCATGCATGCGAAAATAACAATGGATGCACATTATTGTTATTACGCACAGTATATCGGTGAACGCGCACGGATTCGCTCACAGCTTGATTTGAAGCAACCGGCAATACAGGAAAAAATAGAGAAAATATTGATTACCTACGAGTTAAGCTATATGCCAGAACAATTTGAGGCGTTATCAAGTACAGAAATTATAAAACAACTCAAGCAAGCTTTTAATACGTTATATAAACTAGGTAGTTTTGAAGGTGCGACACGGAATGTACAAAAAAGTTCAGAAAAGCGAAAGGAAGAACAAGCAATGTATCCTAAAAATTTAATTTTATACGGCCCACCTGGAACGGGGAAAACATATCATACGGTACTATATGCGGTAGCCATTATCGAAAAAACAACGGTTGAACAGTTGGAACAGCAACCTTATGAGCAAGTATTGTCGCGTTATCAAGCATATCAAGACGCTGCGCAAATTCAATTTACAACATTCCATCAATCATACGGCTATGAAGAGTTTATAGAAGGAATTAAACCGCAAGTGAAAGAGGGCCAGCAAAGTATTTCTTACAAAGTAGAGTCTGGCGTGTTTAAACAGTTTTGTGAAGACTCGAAATCAGTGAAAGTAATGGCAGATGGACAAGAGCTTGCGCAACATGCACGTATTTGGAAAATATCACTCGGTGGCAGTGGTCACAATGAATTGAAGCAATATTGCTTTCGTGAGTCAGAAATTCGTATTGGCTGGCCAAAAGAGGTTATTGACGTAGCAAAAGAAGAAGGATATATGAATAATTCACTGCATTATTTTTTTGAAGAAATGGCACAAGGCGACATCGTTTTTTCACTGGCTAATAATAAGCACATTGATGCGATAGGGATTATTACAAGTGAGGCATTTCGTGATGAAACACCAGGAGAAGAATATCCGCACGTTCGTTATGTGAAATGGGTTGCAACAGATATTTATGAGCGTATCTATGAACTGAATGGTTCTGTAAATTTAACACTTCAAACAATTTACGAACTGACACGTATTTCATTTAGCCATGTGAAAGAATTAATTGACAAGTACAGTACTGATAATAGCACCAAAGTTGTTCGTGAGACCGATGAAAATTATGTCTTTATTATTGATGAAATTAATCGAGGAAATATTTCTAAAATTTTAGGTGAACTCATTACATTAATTGAGCCGACGAAACGCGAAGGAGCACGTGAGGAGATACGTATCGTTTTACCCTATTCAAAAGAGATGTTTAGTGTGCCGAATAATGTCTATATTATTGGAACAATGAACACAGCAGACCGTTCGATTGCTCTTTTAGACACCGCATTACGTCGCCGCTTCCAATTTATTGAACTGATGCCGTCACCGGATGTTTTGGCAAATGTATGTGTAGGCAATATTAATGTCGGAGAAATGTTGCGCGTAATAAATGAACGGATTGAAGTATTATATGACCGCGAGCACATGATTGGCCATGCTTATTTTACACCATTAATAGAAGAACCAACATTAGCGCATTTAGCACGGATTTTTGAACAGCAAATTATGCCTCTACTTCAAGAGTACTTTTATGATGATTTTGAAAAAATTGCGCTTATTTTAGCGGATGATGCGAAGGCATCGCATGAATCATTTATTCAGCAAGTGCCCATAAAAAATGTTTTTAAAACAGCATTCGATGTGCCGCGTTTTACATACATTATTAATCGAACAGCCTATAGGAATGAGGCGAGTTATCGAGGTATTTACGAATGAAACGACTGATTACCGTTACAGAACATGCGGTGTTAAGTAATCATGCTCAAGCGTCTCAGCAATACGGCTATCACTACATTGAAGCAGCAATATTTCGTCAAATCGAACAGTTTATTGAAGCACGTGAAACCTCAGAGGATGCGGGTATTCATGACTTTTTAACGCTTAGTTCACGACGAGGAGTAGGGAAAATGATTCGTGTTAAAAGTTATGTGGGGGTATTGCAAATTAGTGACGATGTCCAACTTGAAATTTTACCTAAAATTCATCGTGCCTCTACGGTAGATGCACGAAAAGCCTTTTTACATATGTTACGTACACTTCATACGTTTTCTTACAAAATGTTTTACAATAGTACGTTGCACATCGATAATTTGCCGATTTTTGAGGTGTTTATTCATGCCTATATAGAAATCATCCAGCGGTTAGTAAAGCATGGTCTTAAATGTACGTATAACGAAGTAGAAGACAATTTATATGTGATGAAGGGGAAAATTAATTTCTCGAAACATCTACAGAAAAATTTTGTTCATCAAGAGCGCTTTTTTGTACAGTATGATGAGTACAATGCCAACCGCCCAGAGAATCGGTTAATTAAAACAACGCTACATTATTTAATCAAACATTCTAGTAGTAATGAGCATGTAAAACAATTACGCCTATTACTACGTCATTTTGACCATGTACCACATAGTCGAAAGATTAAGCAAGATTTCAATGATGTGTCTTTACAACGTGATATGAAGCACTATGAATTGGCATTATCTTGGGCAAATGTTTTTTTACAGCAACAAAGCTTCAGTGCTTTCCAAGGACAACACGATGCACCAGCATTATTGTTTCCAATGGAGAAGCTATTTGAAAGTTATGTTGGTCATTTAGTGCAACAAGAGGCACGGCGAACGGGCTGGCATATTAATTTACAGGATAATCGTTATTATTTGTTTGAACGAAGCTTTGCATTAAGACCAGATATTGTCTTAACGAAAGGTACGCGCACCATTGTCATGGATGCCAAATGGAAACTATTATCGAAAACGACATCAAAGCAGCATCAAATCGCACAAGCAGACATGTATCAAATGTATGCATATGCAAAAAAATATAACGCAGAAGCTGTATATGTCATCTACCCGCTTGTTGAAGGGTTTGACGTTGCAGATTCTATTCAATTTATAAGTGATGATGGTGTTATTGTCTATGTGCAATTTCTCGATATTTTGGAAAATGCACCTGTTGTGTTGAAGCAATCTTACTAAATCGGTCAAACGATGCGATTTTCAATAATAGTTTACATGCTTTTTAGTGCATTGAATGAGAGGACACCCTATTTATACGTGCCTATACACCTGTATATTTGCTTAATTTCACCTATTCTTAAGAATAAAGACTTTTTTATAAAATACGTGTCCTGTTTAGCATTTGGGCGGTCGGGTAAACAGTGACCGTACACTTTATTTTTGAATAACAATTCATCGTAAAGGAGCTGGTACATGTGTGTGCTTTACATGACCCACGAAAGAAGTTTTATACGAAGGAATTTCCAGAGCAGGAGCAATCAACGCCTGCTTTACAACAGCAAATGACACCACAGCCGGATTGTGGAGAAACGTCTTATAAAGGATATGGCCGTTTAACAGGCCGTCATGCACTCGTAACGGGTGGGGATTCAGGTATTGGTCGCGCAGCAGCAATTGCATATGCTCGAGAAGGCGCGAATGTTGCTATTCAGTATTTCCCAGGGGAAGAACAAGATGCTGAGGAAGTAAAAGCGCTGATTGAGGAAGCGGGCCAACAAGCATTGTTATTGCCATATGATTTACGTGATGAAGGTGCAGCAACGGACATCGTGACGAAAACAGTGGAAGCGTTTGGCGCGCTCGATATTCTAGTATTAAATGCCGCACAGCAAATCGCGCAGCCAACGTTAAGCGATTTATCAATCAAGCAAGTGCAAGATACATTCCAAGTAAATATTATTAGTATGTTTGAAAGTGTAAAAGCAGCCGAGCCTTATTTACAGCCAGGCAGTGCGATTATTGCGACAACATCTGTACAGTCATTTAATCCGTCAACGTTTTTACTCGACTATGCGGCGACAAAAGGAGCAATCAGCAATTTTATCGTCAACTTAGCACCATATTTTGCGAAGTCGGGCGTGCGAATTAACGGTGTAGCACCTGGACCGATTTGGACGCCGCTTCAGCTTGACAATGGCCAGCTTGACGGCAATATCCCGAAATTTGGACAAAACGCGCCACTTGGTCGAGCGGGACAGCCAGTAGAGCTAGCGCCAGTGTATGTGTTACTTGCCTCAGACGACGCGAGTTATACGACAGGGCAAATTTACGGTGTTACAGGTGGCAGTGCGATTGATTTATAAAATACCACTCGTCATCATTTAATTTGCTTTCCCATTTTATAAATATATTTACTAATTTTTTATTCATTGTAATCACGCTCCCAAATTCAATTTAATAAATTCTTACACGCTTTACTCATCTTTGAACTTTCCAAAAAAGAATGTTTATTCCTATCGCTTTGAAGGGAATCAAATTGCAACATCGCCTATAACATCAAAGCTGTGCATCCAGTCATTTAGACGCGGTGCACAGCTTTATTTGTTACACATACCGAACCCCGTGTGAGAGGTCTTGTAGCGTATCGAGCTGTGTAATATGAATATGGTCTTGGGTACGCTGTAAAATGCCGTCATCTTCCCAGCGCTTTAAAATGCGGTTGACATGACGAGTCGTTGTACCGATTAAGTCGGCTATGTGTTGTGGTTGCTCGACAATTAAATACGCCTGTTGCTCAGTATGAATCGTACATAAATACGCAGCCAGTTTGACGCTTACAGATGATAGCGCATTGACGCGTGATAACGTTGTGCATGTTTTTAATTTAAACGCTAGCTCGCGTAATAATAGCTCGGTAAACGGTGCTTGAAAGCGCAGCGTTGATGTATAGTACGCAGTCGGTATAAATAAAAATGTACAGCGTGTAATCGCTTCGCATTGTGCTTGCACGGGGCACTCTTGAAATAATTCAACGTCCCCGATAATCGCAGGCGTTGTACAGCGGCGTAGTAACAGCGCTTTTCCATTTGCTTCAGGGCTTGTCACATAATACGTGCCACTCAGTAAAAAATAGAAGCCATCTATCATTGACCCTACTTCGGTAATGACAGCACCAGCTTCGTATACGCGCTGTTGTAACGCCACATTTGGCGATAATGTACAGCCGTAAATCGTTGAAAATTGTTCAAGGGAAGTGTGTGTCAACTGTATCACAACACCTTTCTAAAAATGCTTTATGTAGTCGTATTCTCATTGTAGCATGTTGTGTTCTGATTGTGGGGTGCTACACGCGTGGCATAACTATAATCGCGACACCGACAAGACAAATACATGCGCCAATGATGTCGTACATATCAGGCATTTGTTTATCGATGCCCCAGCCCCAAAGTAGTGAAAGAACAATAAATACACCACCGTATGCGGCATACACACGCCCAAATGACGGGAATACTTGCCACGTGGCGATAATGCCGTACAGAATAAGTGCGATACCACCAAATAAGCCGAAATAAATGGATTTCTCTTCACGTAGCCACTGCCAAATTAAATAGCCACCCCCAATTTCAGCCAGCCCTGCTAGTATAAACATGCTGCTTTTATCATCTTACCTCATCCTTTCATGCACATTTAAAAAATAGATTGTGAGAAGACCGTTGTCCTGTTCGGAAACGGTATCTCTTTATATACTACTGCAAAGGGAGGAGAAAAGATGCGATTTGTGTTGGATATAGATGGTACAATTTGTTTTGATGGGCAGAAGATTGAAAAAGCCATTGTCGAGGCGCTTGAAGCGTTAATCGAAGCGGGGCATACCGTTGTATTTGCATCTGCGCGCCCGTTACGTGATATCGCACCAGTTATTCCACGCTCACTTCAGCATTGTGCGTGGATTGGCGGCAATGGTGCATTTTATCAACAGGATGATATCGTTGAGACGGTAGCATTTGACGAGACAACGCGCAATACATTATGCGTATTACTGAAGCGTCACAATACTGCATATTTAGCGGATGGGCAGTGGGCATATGCGTATACAGGAGACAAAAAGCACGCGATTTATGCGAAAATTCATAAAGGTGACGGAGCGGAGCAATCGTTAGACGTGCTTCAGCCATTATGTAAGCTCGTTGTGTTTGAGCCGCCTACTGCCTTTTTAGATGCGTTATCGTCGTTACCTGTGACGGTATATACCCATCATGCCGAGCGAATCGTCGATATTAGCCCACAGCGTACGACCAAATATGATATGCTAAAGCGCTTTTACGATGAGCCATTTATTGTGTTTGGCAACGATGCCAATGATGAAAGTTTGTTTCGTCACGCACAGGTGAGTGTTTGTGTTGGCAACCACGCAGTCGGCACATTGGCAACGAAGCGCATTGATGTACATGACGTGGCACAAGTATTACACCAGCTAAAGGAGGAGTATGATGGAAGCGATGTACAAACTACAGCGCGGTGACGAAGTGCGCGTAATTGCGCCAAGTCGTAGCGCTGCAATTTTATCAACGGACGGTATTGCACTGGCGACCGCGTCACTACAGGAGCTTGGACTACATGTAACATTTGGAAAACATATTTTTGACTGTGATATGCAGCAATCGAGTTCGATTGACGCGCGAATTGACGACTTACATGAAGCATTTCGCGACCCGAATGTGAAAGCGATTTTAACGGTAATTGGGGGCTTTAACAGCAATGAACTACTGCCGTATATTGATTATGAACTACTAAGGCAGCATCCGAAAATATTATGTGGATATAGTGATATTACAGCGCTTGCCCATGCGATTACGGCTAAAAGTGGCTTAATGACCTATATTGGGCCTCACTTTTCAAGCTTCCAATTACGCGGCTTACATACGTATCAGCAAGATGCCTTTATGCAAATGATGATGCAAGCTGAACCATTTTCACTCACTGCTTCTCCGCAGTGGAGCGACGATGAATGGTATATCGAAAATGCCCCACGTACGTATTATGAAGGGCAGTGGCACGTGTATACAGAAGGTGTAGCAGAAGGGCGTGTATTTGGTGGTAATTTATGTACGCTAAATTTACTGCAAGGTACACCGTATATGCCAAACATTTCTGACTGCATTTTATTTGTGGAAGATGATGAATTATCGATACCCGAAACATTTGCGCGCGATTTAACATCGCTATTACAGGCGATTGGACCGATTCGTGGACTTATGATTGGGCGCTTCCAACGAAAAAGTGGCATGACGGAGGAGCTACTACATTTTATTTTGCAAAAGCATCCACAGCTTGCCGATATTCCAGTCATGTATAATGTCGATATTGGGCATACCCAGCCGCTTCTGACATTGCCAATTGGTGGGAGAGCACGAATGGATACCGCGTCACGTATGCTGACGTTTATCGAGTTTTAATATCAAAAAATATCCTTCAGCAACGACAACTGCTGAAGGATATTTCTTTTTTTCAATTTATATATCTATCAAGGTTGCTCGCCGTACATATACGTATCGATTTGCACCCATTCATCTGTCGTTAAGCTGTTCGCATAATCCATCCATTCCTCATCAGACATTTGGTTATATGCGGCTTCAATGTTTTCCACCGAAAAGTTTTCGATGATACCCGTAACGCCTTCAGCTTGAAGGGTTGTGAAAAAAGCATCCTTTATCGAAAGCGTTGCAGGTGGTGTCTCTGTTTGTTCGATATTTGTTGCGGCGACTTTTGTTGGTGGCGTTTCGCTAATTGTAAAGCCAACCGCGCCCGCTGCTAATAATGTCCCTAAACCAATCGCTAATAGTTGTTTTTTCATGATGTCATCCCCTTTTCGTGTTGCTACTTACATTATGCCCAAATAGCAAAAATGTAAACATCATTAAGAAAAACTACATGCTTTCTTAAGACTTTCTTCAGAATTATATACACTTGCTGTTAAGAACTGCTCGGTACAATGAATGTAAGAAGTAAGGAGAGGATGTTTTTATGATTGACGTACAACAATTACAACATGCCTTTCGTATTGGCAAACGAGGGCAAGAAAAGGAAGTTCATGTACTAAAGGGGATTGATTTCAGCGTGAAGGAAGGCGAAATCGTCGCCATTGTCGGCAAAAGTGGTTCAGGGAAATCTACATTATTACAAATTATTGCAGGGTTTTTACAGCCGAATGCCGGGGCTGTACATATGAAACATCAAAATATTGCACAGCTTAGTGAAAAAGAACGTGCTGCTTTTCGATTGAAAAACTTCGGCTTTATTTTTCAAAATTTCCAGCTACTACCTGGACAAAATGTCGCTGAAAATATTGAATTGCCGTTAAAATTGCGCGGGGAAAGCCCAGTCGTACGTAAGAAAAAAGTACAAGATATGCTTGCGCGTGTTGGCTTGACCGAAGTGGCAGAGCATTATCCAAATGAATTATCAGGTGGACAACAGCAGCGTGTTGCGATTGCGCGCGCACTGATTACCGACCCGCCCGTCATTTTAGCCGATGAGCCAACAGGGAGCTTGGATAGCCAAACAGAACGCGAAATTTTAACGTTTATTCAACAATTGAATGAAGAAAGTAATATTACGTTTATTATGATTACCCATGATGACGAGGTAGCATCGATTGCGCATCGTATATTGCGTATGGGTGATGGCTTACTACTGGAGGCACAACATGCGATTTAAAGACCAATTACAGTTTGTCACAAGTCATATGCGCAAAAATAAATTGCGTGTGACGATGACGATTTTAGCGGCCACAATTGGCTGTGCCTTTTTAATTGTGTTAGCATCGGTTGGGTTCGGTGTCCAGCAAACAATGGAAGATGAAATTTTACAGCAAGAAACCGTGACGCAAATTCAACTATGGGGTGACGAGGCGTTAACAGACGCAGACCGCACGAAAATCGAAAACATGGAGCATGTCAACGTTATTCAAACGAAGTCAGAGCTAGTCGGACCGGTTGAGGTAGCGTTTGAAGACCGCACGACAACGACACAGTCGATGCTTGTCGATATGGAGGCGCAACAGCAATTACCATCGAATTTAGCAGAAGGACGTTTACCAGAAGCTACGAATGAGATTGTTGTGGGGTATCATTTTGCACAAACGTTAATTAACGATGCCGATGCGCGTGAAATTGAACGTAAATCGCGTGAAGCTGAAAAAAACGGCACGTGGTATGATGGTGCAGATGAAGGCTATAAGGGCGATATTTTAGGCAAACAAGTCGACATAACGATTCCCGTGACGGTTAATACGAACGAAACGAAGCGTTTTACGGTCGTGGGGATTTTAGAAAAGCCAGGCTATGATTGGTATATTGATAACCAAGTTCAATTTATAGATGCACTTCAAGCAGATTTACCGATGTTGGACTTGTCACCGTCAACCACGATCTTTGTCGATACATTAGAATATGTGATACCAACACTTGATGCATTAAAAGAACAAGGGTATCAAGTATATTCAGTAGTCGAGGAATTAAAAGAAGTGGAAATCTTCTTCTTTATTTTCAAAGCTGGTCTCATTTTCATCGGTACAATTGCGGTCTTAATTTCATCAATTGGTATTTTCAACACGATGACAATGGCAGTGACAGAGCGTACGCGTGAAATTGGCGTCTTAAAAGCAATTGGTGCATCACCGTCATTAATTCAGCGTCTATTTTTAATGGAGAGCGCATTTATCGGCATTATTGGTACCGTATTAGCGATTATTATTTCTTATACAATTAGTATCGGGGTCAACGCGATACTTCCAATGATTTTAGCCACATCTTTAGGAGAAGGCAGTGACGGCTTAACAAACTTTACGTTCTCAGCCATTCCACTAAGCTTAGTGCTTGTAGCAAGTGCGATTAGTTTGGGCGTTGCGATGATTTCAGGATGGCGTCCAGCGCGTAAATCGACAAATATTGAAGTTATTCAGGCACTTCGTCAAGAATTATAAAAGCCGAAAAGTGTTACGAGAAATATCGATATTTCTCGTAACACTTTGTTTTGTCCAAGTCTTTTTTGTGACGTGCGAAAAAACACTAGACAGCACGTATTTCGATACGAAAAAAATTTGTACATTATGTGATGGATTATGTACATTACACGCCAAAATTTTTTCGTATGGAAAACGAACTAAAAGAATGGCGTAACCGCTTTCATAAAACGTGTCGAAATCATGTCAGACATGTAATAAATTATAGTCAATATGACATTTGTCACTTCTTGAATAAACGAGAATTCTATAAGCTTTTCTGAGAAGCAAACGAGCATGAAGGAGAATTTTGAGTGACGAAAAAAGTAGCATGGATAACAGATACAGCTGCCTTGTTATCCCCAGCATTTATTGCGCAGCACAATATACATGTATTACCGCTAGTAATGGTATTTGAAGAAGGTTCATTTAAAGAAACAGTTGATATGACACATGACGAGTTTTACGATAAATTACGTAAATCAGCAACACAACCAAAAACATCACAGCCAAACTTTGGCGAGCACGTCGCATTATATGAGCGCTTAAAAGCAGAAGGCTATGATTACGCGATTGCGATTCACGTATCAGGCCAACAATCAGGTACAGTGGCATCTGCTCCAATGGCGGCAGAGCAAGCTGGCTTTACGACATATGCAATTGACGGACGTATCGGCTCATATCCAATGCAACGTATGCTTGAGCATGCGATGGATTTGCACAAACAAGGTGCAACGCCAGAGCAAATTATAGCGGGTGTCAACGCATTGCGTGACCGCTCATCTTTATCATTTATTCCAGCGAGCTTAACGCAATTACACAAAAGTGGCCGCGTATCAGGCACAGCGATGTTTATTAGTAACTTATTAAACATTAAGCTTGTTATTTCATATGATAAAGAAGGTACATGTTTCGTTGAAAAAAAAGTACGTGCAGATAAACGCGCGCGTAAAGAAATTATCGAGCTATTTGAAGCGGACGTAAAACAAGCGGGCGTAGATGAAGCTGCGATTATTAACTGTAATGATGAAACTGCAGCCCAAATGTGGAAGCAGGAATTGCAAGCACAATATCCGAACACAAACTTTATTACATTGCCTCTTTCAGCAGCAGTAGGTGTCCATGCTGGTGAAGGAACAATTGGCTTAACATGGGTTCGTAACGCATAAAGAAGCAAACACTGAGCGAAATAGCATCGCTCAGTGTTTTTTTGTCATCAATATGACAGTCCTGGATAAAAAGAACTGTATAGCGGGTAAAATATCCATTTTTCACGCCTTTTATCACATGCTTCTGTACTAAAATGCACAGTAGTTATTAAAAATAATTTCTTTTATTTGGCTAATTAAGAATAAAAATGGCGAATACAGCCTATTTTTCGTGATTTTTATTACAGGAGTGTTACAAAATAATATAAAAAGAATGTTTGTTCGTGTGGTGGTAATGTTTCTGTAACATTTCTTTCTTCTATTTGTTACATAGCTGAAATATAAAGATAGTAAGATAGGTACATGGATGAAATACTGAACGAACTATAACGGAGGGAATTCATGCCAATCAAAAAACTATTTGCTTTCTTAGGGACAACATTTTTAGCGTTTGCTTTATTTGCTGCACCAACAGAAGCGGCTACATATACAGTCACAGAGGGCGATTCTTTATTTAAAATCGCACAAAAGCACGGCATTACGGTAGCAAAATTAAAAACGACAAATAACTTAAAATCAAATACAATTCAAGCTGGTCAACAATTAGTTGTACCAACTGCAAAAGAAACAACGTCAAAATCGACAGCAACTTCAGCAACAGCACAAGTTGCAGAAAATATGGCGCAGCAACAAACAACAAAGCCAGCTGTTAAAGAAGAACGCGCATATAAAACAATTCGTGTAACGTCAACAGCGTACACAGCGTATTGCCGTGGTTGTTCAGGTGTCACAGCAACAGGCATTAACTTAAAGAAAAACCCAAACATGAAAGTGATTGCGGTTGACCCACGTGTTATCCCACTTGGTTCAAAAGTGTGGGTTGAAGGATACGGGGAAGCAATTGCCGGCGATACAGGCGGCGCAATTAAAGGAAATAAAATTGATGTATTTTTACCAACAACAGCAAAAGCCAAAAACTGGGGTCGTCGTACAGTGACGATTAAAGTATATCAATAAATAGTTGTTGACGACGTCAGCACGAAAACCAAAAGGAAGTATTGCTACTAGCAATTTTTCCTTTTGGTTTTTTTATTGCCTGTATGCTTCACCGCATTGTGTCAACAGCGTTGAAGAAATATGGTACGATACACATACACATGTACATCCAAAAAAATTTCGTCGTGAAGGTGAGGGACTGTTATGGATGTCAATGAACGATATGAAGAGGCACGTCAGTTAATCGCGCATACGCCCGCAAAAGCGATGGATATATTGCCAACGCTTTATGAGGAATGTGTCGCAGTCGGAGCATATGACAAAGTAATGAAATGCTACGTCAATTTAGCATATAGCTATTATAATGTGGGCAATATAAAACGTGCGTATGAAATGACCAATGATTATGAACGTCTATGCGCGGATTTTGGGTTAGCCATTGCCTGTGCTTACTATTACCCACTACTTGCAACACAGTATGCAGCGCTTGGTGATAAGGAGCAATGCTTTTTTTACCGCAAAGCAGCCATGACGCATGCACAGACACAGTACATGGAAGAAAAAACGGAAGAGTTGTTACTATTATATTTTGCGAATGCCAAACTATATGCGATGCAATTGACAAACGATAACCAATTTGACGAAGCATTAGTCGTTGTCAAAACGATTGAACCTTTTTTACCGTTTGTGCCATCGATGAACGTCAATCGTGTTGAGTTTTATAGCCAGTATGCGTATATTGCACTACAAAAAAACAGCTCGCGCTTGCAACACAGTTAATGGACTATATGCGTCATGAACCGTTATTACAAGACCCTAACTATATTCGTGGGCATGGTAATTTTTTTATATTGCAAATGGAAATGTGGCGTCAACAGCAGCGTTATGATGATATTTATGAAGAAGGCTTACGCATATTACCAATACTTACACCAATCGCACCATTAATGTGTCTTGTTGTCGAAAAATATAAAGCATGTGCTGTTGAAAGTGGCAATCTGGCATTTCTCGTGGCAGCACATCAGTTTTATATTACATCGTTAAAAGGACAGCTTGCGTTAAACACGGAGCAAGAGCTCGCAAAACGGAAGCAGCAAGAGCTTCAATACATTGCGACGCATGATACGCTAACAGATGTATACAACCGTCGTTTTTTAGAAAAGGAAGCAACGACATATTTAGCGCAAGGCGACCGCGTGACGATGGCGATTTTTGATGTAGATAAATTTAAACAGTTAAATGATACGTATGGTCATGCAGTTGGAGATGCGCTACTCGTATATCTTGGCGAAGTGGCACAGTCACACTGTACAGTCGGTATACAATTTATTGCGCGTTACGGTGGCGATGAATTTGTCTTTGTATGCCACGGAAACTCGTTGCGCTACCGGACTGTTTTTAATGCACTTCAACAAACAACATGGACATACGGGGACATTACGATCCAGTTGTCGATTAGTATGGGCGTTGCCGTTCGTCAACATACATCGTATGAAGAATTATTTGCCGCAGCGGACGAAGCGCTTTACAAAGCAAAGGAAACACGCGGTGTATTACATGTAGAGGAGACATCCATATGTTAAACGAACAACTACTCACTGCGAAACAAGCGTTGCTGCAAGGACGTATGACAGAAGCATATGAATTACTCGAAATATTACTTCCTGCATTTGAACAAGCGCAGCAATACGCACAATACGTCGAGTGTTACGCGCATATCGCGACGATTCATTATAATGAAGGGCGTTATGAAGAAAGTTTTACGATGGCGAATTTATATGAGTCTTTGTGTAGCCGTTACCGCATAACACCAGTGAGTGAACATTATGAGCCGCTCATTGGTGCGCAGTATTATATTCAGCACGAATACGAAGCGGCATTACCGTATTTTTTACGTGCGGCTACTTCTGCAAAAACGAACGACGCGCAGTCCTTTTATACATCGAATTGTAAAATGGCTGTAACAATGCTATATGAAGCTTGCACAGTTAGAAGAAGCGACAGCGTTAACACATGAAGTCATGGCGTATTTACAAACGGCGGATGTTGAAATACTCGAGTATGTAGAATGGCATATTTTACAAATGGCTATCGCAATTGAAATAAACGATGAACAAGCAGTGATGCGTCTACGTGATATCATTGCTCATTTACTACCGTTACTGCCGGCAGAATATCGCCGAACACGTAGTTATTATGAAGAGACGATTATTGCCTATTATGTACGGACCGGGCAAGTAGAGGCGGCATGTCAGCAATATACGCAATATATAGCGTATTTACAGCAAGTCGATGTACCTGAACAGCATGTACGTCATATATACGAGCAGTGGGTCGACGTTGCAGAACGAGAAGCAGTGCTACATCTTGAGGCATTACAGCAATATAGTATATATTTAGAAACATGCCTCTCACAAAAGCTCGAAGCGGAAATGGCAACGAAAACGGATAGCTTAACGGCACTCATTCATAAAGATACATTGACCGGTAGTTATACACGTCATTACTTGGAACAGCAAGGTGCGCGCTTTGTCGCAGAAGGAGCGGTGAGTGTAGCGGTGTTTGACTGTGATCGTTTTAAGCGCTTAAATGATACATATGGTCATGTAATGGGCGATACCGTATTACGTATCATCGCGACAACGTTAGAAGCCGTGATGCCTCCCGATTCTTTTTTAGCACGCTACGGTGGTGATGAGTTTGTGATTGTGACGAAGCGACGGGCGACAGATTTGATTACCTTATTTCAAGCGGTGCAAGGACAGTTTGTAGAAGAAGCGCCACACCTTTGTATTTCGATTAGTATGGGCATTGTGGAAAGCATGCCACATGAAACGTTTTCAGACATTTTTGTGCGCGCGGATGCCGCATTATATGAAGCAAAACGCCAAGGACGCGGACGCTACGTTATCGCGTAAGACAAAATAGTTTACTAAATACCGGAGAGGGTATATAGTAATAGAACAAAGTGTTCCGCGTGAACACGCATTTAAAGGAGCTTATGCATGGCGATTTTACACGTAAAAACAGAACAACAATTAGTGGAAGAAGCACAAAAAGGAAAACCGATTTTCTTAAACTTCTGGGCACCGTGGTGTGGTCCATGTCAAATGTTTGCGAATGTGTTAAACGAAATTGACGAAGATTTACAAGATAAAATTCAAATTGTGAAAGTAAACTCAGACGAATCACCAGAGCTTGCAGCAATTTTCGAAGTACAAGGCATTCCGCACTCACGTTTAGTCATTGGTAATAGCATGTCAGAGCCACTTGTTGGCGCATTACCATACGAACAATTAAAAGATGTATTAGAACAGTACTTAGCGACACTTGACTAATAAAAAGAGACTGGGACATAAGTATTTCTAGTCTCGACGAAAAAGGGGGATTGCCTAGGCAATCTCCCTTTTTCGTCGATTTTGTCTATATTTATAGCGAGCGGTCATTCACTGACCGCTCGTAAGCGATATTTTCGTAAATTCACGGCCATCAACGCCAAGCCGATTTCATTTTTCACCTTCGGTTTTCCTCGAACAGAAAAACGTGTGAACCCTAAAATAGCCTTCAAAAATCCAAAAACGGGCTCTACGTCTATTTTACGCTGACGGTAGATGGCAGCTGTTTCTGGTTCTGAAAGCTTGTGTCGTACATATTCTTTTTTCTTTTCCCATCGTGTGTTCACCAACATCTTTCGGTTTGTACCCTCTTGTGCCGTCGTACATTGTGAGCGTAAGGGGCATCCTGAACAATCTTCGCAATGATAGACCTTGAATTCACGTGTGAACTGTTCACGGTCAATTGATTGAAAGCGCATGTTCTTTCCGTTTGGACACGTATAC
>NZ_MASJ01000041.1 GCF_001700315.1 Caryophanon tenue
ATGGTAGTTGGGGGTTTCCCCCTGTGAGAGTAGGACGTCGCTTCGCAAAGAACGAGATACGAACTTGATTCGTATCTCGTTTTTCTTTAAGCACTTGTATTATCATTAAAAAAATAGTAGAATAATAAATGTCTTAATTGGTCCCGTGGTGTAGCGGTTAACATGCCTGCCTGTCACGCAGGAGATCGCCGGTTCGATCCCGGTCGGGACCGCCATTATATAAACTATTCAGCTGAGTAAACACTAAAATGTTTACTCAGCTTTTTTATTTTGAAAGATGTAGTTTACATCATCTATTCACATCTGCTTTATGTACATCTGTAGCATATTGGTACTCTTTATATGTGCTCTTCTAATTCAAGACTTGCGCTTTGTAAATTTTATATAGGTTATTTACACGAGGCTTTCTGTTTCAGAAATACTTCGTAACGCCATGCTTTGCATACTTCCATATAATAAATTTATATATTTAGATGTTATATATCCAACATGTACGTCACTATTTCGCTCATGTTGTCTTAATACATGGAAATTGAATGTTCTATATTCTTCCATATACTTACATCGTTTGATGAGCTCTTAGTGAATATATCGTAAAAATGAAGACGTACTTATTTTAAAACGCTTGATGCATGTTTCTTTTTCAATAAATACTGAGCAATTTTTCACAAATAAATACTGGTTATCGTTTAGTAATTTTAAAGCATGGGTATTAATAAAGGTATACATAAATCATTATTCATGGAGGAAATATGATGATGAGAAATCAACTACATAAACTAGGTGTAGTCTTACTTGGTGTAGTATTTGTTAGTGCTTGTGGAGACCCAATTCAAGAAATTGAGGATTCGAATAAATATAGTTGGCAACGTCATATGAACGCAGAAGAGTTTGAACAACTAGAAGAAGGCATGACATATGAAGAGGTTGCACAAATTGCGCGAGGTGCAGGAGAGAAAGAAGATGACAGCACTTATATTTGGCGTGATGAAATATCAATGACACAGTTATACGAAGTGACATTTGATAATGGGCAGCTTGTAAATAAAGAACAACAAATGATTCATGGTCATTCTAAACGAGGCTTAGATGCAGTTACTGAGGAAGCTGATGGAGAAACAGCGGATGCAGCATCTGAATAGAAAAAACGCGCCCAGCAATGGGGCGCGTTTTTTTAATATTAGGCACGTTCTACATCAATGGCATTCATTGAAGCAAAGCCTTTGATTGAATCAAATAATAAATCTTCTTTGTTTAAATGTGATGGGAATGAGCTTGTTTCGTAATTGTTGACGATAGCAAAGAGACATTCGCGTAATTTATTATCGTCACATACAATGTCAGTACCGTTAATCGTTGCGATTTCTTCGCCATCACGGAATAAATTTACTTTCATATGGGTTCACCTCAAAATTAGATTCTACGTTCTTAGTATAACAGATTTATGAAAAAGCGTATTTTGAAGTGATTCATTTTGAACATTTACACATATTTAGGTACACTAGGAGTATTGAATTTTGAGAGTAGAGAGGGTACATGATGAATTATACAAAGCATATTGCGTCATTGGACGACACGACAGCATTTGCAGAGCGTTTGGCCAATTTATTACAAGCTTCAGATGTGATAACATTAGAAGGTGATTTAGGTGCAGGGAAAACGACATTTACGAAGGCTTTAGCGAAAGGTTTAGGGATTACACGCACAGTAAGTAGTCCAACATTTACGATTTTAAAGCAGTATGAAGGACGCTTACCATTTAATCATTTAGATGTATATCGCCTAGGGGATAGTGACGAGGACTTAGGTTGGGATGAGTTATTTTATGGGGATGCGGTAAGCGTGATTGAATGGGCACAGTATATTGAAGAAGATTTACCAAGTGAACGTTTAGAGTTGGAAATTTATCGTGAAGGAGATACGGAGCGTCGTATCGAAATAAAGCCACGAGGAGCGCGTTATGAGCGTTTATGTGAGGAGTTAATGAAATGATCTATTTAGCAATTGAAACCGCAAATGCACCACTCTCTGTCGCTGTCGTAAGCGATGGTAAAGTGATTGCAGAGTTGACGCAACATAATAAAACGACACATTCAATTGGCGCGATGCCCGCTGTTGAGCAAGTGCTACAAATGGCAAAACTAACGCCAGCCGATATTGATGTTATTGCTGTATCAGAAGGTCCTGGCTCATATACAGGTGTCCGTATCGGTGTAACGATTGCGAAGACGTTAGCCTGGACATTACGAAAGCCACTAATTGGTGTATCAAGCTTACAAGCGCTTGCAGCGAATGCAAGCCTTTTTGGCGGGTTAATCTGTCCGATTGTGGATGCGCGTCGTCAGCACGTATATACAGCCTTATATGAAGGATTAACGCTTGAGGAAATTATGGTGGATACACATGAGTCAATTGATGATTTACTCATCAAGCTCAAAGCGTTTGCGCGTCCAGTATTATTTATTGGAACAGATGTCGATATGTATTGGGAAAAAATTGAGCAGCAGCTTGAGCATTTAGCAGTGCGTGCGCCACGTGTGTTAGATTTACCACGTGCTTCACAAATTGCAGCAATTGCAGCTGACAAGGATATGCCTTCACTTGAAGCGACACACCATTTCGTTCCGCAATATAAACGTATTGCAGAAGCAGAGGCGAACTGGATAAAGGAGCAAAAAAAATGATTACGTATCGTAAAATGACGGTCAGTGATGTCCCTGCTGTACACGATATTGAAGTCGCAACATTTCCAACTCCGTGGACGTTAGACTCGTTTTATTATGAAATGAACGAAAATCAATATGCGCATTATTTAGTAGCGGAAGAGGGCGGAAAGATTGTCGGCTTTTGTGGTTTATGGAACGTGATTGATGCTGCGCAAATTACGAATGTGGCAGTGATTGCACAGATGCGTGGGCGTGGTGTTGGTGAAACATTAATGCGCGAAGCCATGCGCGTATCGAAAGAAGCACAGATGGATGTCATGAGTTTAGAAGTACGTGTGACAAATATGGTGGCACAAAATTTATATCGGAAGTTAGGATTTCAAGACGGCGGGCTACGTAAAGGCTATTATGCTGATAACGGTGAAGACGCGCTTGTAATGTGGGTGAACTTATAATGGAAACATATATTTTAGCAATTGAAACAAGCTGTGATGAAACAGCAGCAGCAATTATTAAAAATGGTACAGACATTATTTCAAATGTCGTATCATCACAAATTGATAGTCATAAACGCTTCGGTGGCGTTGTTCCTGAAATTGCGTCACGTCATCATGTAGAGCAAATGACCGTTGTTATTGAAGAGGCGTTATCACAAGCAAATATGACACCGAGTGACTTAACAGCAGTGGCAGTAACAGAAGGTCCAGGGCTTGTCGGGGCATTATTAATCGGTATTAACGCGGCAAAAGCGTTTGCATTTGCTCATCAGTTACCGCTTGTTGGGACACATCATATTGCGGGGCATATTTATGCCAATAACTTAATGCAGCCGATGGAATTTCCACTGTTAGCACTTGTTGTATCCGGTGGTCATACGGAAATTGTTCTCATGAAAGAACATGGTCACTTTGAGCTAATTGGCGAAACACGCGATGATGCAGCAGGTGAAGCATATGATAAAGTAGCACGTGTGCTGAATTTACCATATCCAGGCGGCCCACATATTGACCGCTTAGCTCATGAGGCGACGGAAGCTGTGAAATTCCCACGTGTATGGTTAGAAGAAGGCTCATATGATTTTAGCTTTAGTGGCTTAAAATCAGCGGTGATTAATTATAAGCATAATATGGACCAACGCGGGGAAGAAATTATTCCAGCGCAAGTCGCAAAAGGTTTCCAAGATAGTGTCGTAGAAGTATTAACTGCAAAAACATTACGTGCTGCGCGTCAGTTTGATGTGAAGCAAGTAATTGCAGCAGGCGGCGTATCTGCGAATAAAGGTTTACGTACGTCATTAGAGCAAACGTTTGCACAAGAAGGTATTCCACTTTATGTGCCACCCCTTCATTTATGTACCGATAATGCAGCGATGATTGGTGCAGCGGCTCATTATATGTATGAAGCAGGTGTTCGTGGCAATTTAGCGATGAATGGTCGCCCAGGCATGGAATTAACTAGTTGGGTAAAATAATATTTAGCGGCATATTGTCTTTTGACAATATGCCGCTTTTTATGTGAAAAAATAAAAGTAAATGTAAGACCTCTATTATGTTCACTATTTACTAATTTATGCACGATGTTAAAAATGGCACGATTTTTCTGAAAAATTATCCACAAAATATGACACGTCAGGTGATGTTGTCAAGAGGGAACATGCGTACTTATACACAAATTGTGGATAACTTGTGTATAACTTTTTGAAATTGCGCTATTTGTCACTTTTTTTACAAAATAATGGATAAGTATGTGGAAAACGATAGAGAGCATCAGACTACAACAAAAATATAAAAATAGTATGAAATACGACTGTTTTTGTGTCATGCTGTCCATGTGAACAACGCACATATAAATGTTATTGTAAGAAAGTAAAAAAGGAACATCTGAGAAATAGTACTCAGACGTTCCTTTTTAGTGCATAAGGCGTTATTTAAAACTGCTCCAATTCTTCACTTAGCTCTAACCACTGCATTTCTATTTCTTCACGTTGTTCTTTTTGCGTGTCTAAATTGCTTTGCACAGCAAAAGCTTTTTCGTGATTTGAGAATACTTCAGGGTCACATAATTGTTCTTCCAGCTCAGCAATTGTATCGTCAAATGTCGCCATTTGTTGCTCTAGCTCCTCAATGGCACGACGAATTTGACGCTCACGTTTTTTTGCATCTTTATCAATTGTTGAGGTCGTTTGCTTCGTCTGTGTAGACGCTACTTGTTGCGCTCCTGCTGCAGCAAGCTTGGCAGCAGCGATTTCTTCTAGCTCGATTTTCTTTTCGACGTAATAATCGTAGTCACCTAAATATTCAAATGCACCGTCATTTGATAATTCGATGACTTTGTTCGCAATACGGTTAATGAAGTAACGGTCATGCGACACGAATAATAGTGTACCAGGGTAGTCAATGAGCGCATTTTCTAACACTTCTTTACTGTCTAAGTCTAAATGGTTCGTTGGCTCATCGAGAATCAGTACATTTGCTTTTTGCATCATTAATTTTGCGAGTGCTAAACGCGCTTTTTCGCCACCAGATAGGGAGTTTACGATTTTTGAAACATCGTCACCACTAAATAAAAACTGTCCGAGTGTTGAACGAATATCTTTTTCGTTCAGCAGTGGCCATTCATCCCATAGCTCTTGTAAAACGGTTTTATTGCTGTTTAACTTTGCTTGTTCCTGATCATAGTAACCGATTTGTACATTTGAACCGTAGCGTACTGTCCCATGAAAAGCATCTAAATCTTTCACAACGGTTTTTAATAGTGTCGATTTCCCAACACCATTTGGCCCAACGAGTGCAAGGCGATCTTCTCGGTAGACGCGCATCGTAATATTTTTCGAAATTTCTTTGCCAGGATAGCCGATTGCTAAGTCATCAATTGTTAGTACATCATTCCCCGTTTGGCGTTCAATCGTAAAGCCAAAGCTTGCGGATTTTTCAGTGCCATCTGGTGCATCCATCCATTCCGTACGTTCCAATTGTTTGCGACGTGATTGTGCCATTTTTGTTGTAGATGCACGCGCAATATTTTTTTGAATAAAGGCCTCTAGCTTTGCTTTTTCATCCATTTGGCGTTCAAATGTTTTCATATCACGTTCATAATTTTTCGCTTTTTCGTCTAAATAGGCACTATAGTTTCCAACATAGCGACTCACTTTATGGCGTGATACTTCATAGACAATCGACACAATTTGGTCGAGGAAATAACGGTCATGTGACACAATTAAAATCGCACCGTCATAGCCTTTTAAGTAGTTTTCCAGCCAGCTTAATGTTTCGATATCTAAATGGTTGGTTGGCTCATCAAGAATCAGTAGGTCCGGCTTTGATAATAGTAGCTTCGCAAGTGCTAAACGCGTACGCTGACCACCTGACAGTGACGTAATATGCTTCGTATAATCTTCTGGAAAGAACTGCATCCCGTGCAGGACAGAACGTGTATCTGCCTCATACTGATAGCCACCAGCTGCTTTATAGTCGTGCTGTAGCTGGTCATATTCCGCTAATAGTTTGTCATCATCATAACGTTCTGCCATTTGTTGTTCTAAGTGACGTAGTTTTGCTTCCATTTTGCGAACCGGCTCGAAAATGGTCATCATTTCGTCCCAAATTGTGAGTGCAGAGTCAATACCTGCATGTTGTTCTAAATAGCCGATGCGCACGTCTTTTGGAATAATAATATCCCCAGAATCGTATGACATTTGCCCAGCGATAATTTTTAAAAGGGTTGATTTCCCTGCGCCATTACGGCCGACTAAAGCGACGCGGTCTCGGTGCTGTACTTCGAGCTTCACGCCACTTAAAATTTCATCTGCAATAAATGATTTATATAATTGATTTACTTGTAAAACAATCATTTCTTTACACCTCAGTTCTTCCTTAGTTTATCGGATATCGCTAGGGGTTGGCAATGTTTGCGATGCATTGAAAAAATATAGTTGAGCACCTTTCAAAACAGAGGATATGTGTTACAATTTTTAATAATGTTGACGACACACAAAAAATTGACATATATTGAAACGACTTTTTAGGAGGATTGCAGTGAAACAAGAAGCAAAAATTCCACAAGCGACAACGAAGCGGTTACCGCTCTATTATCGTTTTTTACAAAACTTTGCCGCAGAAGGCCAAGAGCGTGTTTCGTCACAGCAGTTAAGTGAGGCAATGAAAATTGATTCTGCTACGATACGCCGTGATTTTTCATATTTTGGTGCGTTAGGGAAAAAAGGCTACGGCTATGATGTACAGTATTTAATTGAATTTTTCCGTGAGACACTTAGCCAAAATGAAGTGACGAATGTGGCACTCATTGGTGTCGGAAATTTAGGGAATGCCTTATTGAAATACAATTTCTCGAAGACACAAAATACACGTATACTTGTCGCATTCGACTCAAAAGCACCACTAGAAGGTACATATGTAAGTGATATCCCAGTATTTCCACCGGAGTTATTAGAAGAAAAGATTGCGGAATATGGTGTTGAGTTGGCCATTTTAACGGTATCGTCACGTTCAGCACAAGCTATTACAGACCGTTTAGTCCAAATTCCGATTAAAGGCATTATGAACTTCACACCGGAACGTTTGGATGTGCCGAAATCAACGCATGTGATGAATATTGATTTATCACTAGAGTTACAAGCACTTATTTATTTAGCACGTAATAATCAAGCGGATAGTTAATATTTGCTTTACGCAATATGCCCTCGACTGTTTTTATGGTCGAGGGCTTTTTGAATAAAGAAAATTCAAAATAGTTAAAGAGAAACTGTGCAAAATCGAGCAGAAAGGAGTATGATAAAAGAGAATACAGAGGAGGTGGGTGCAATGGGTGGTATTAGTGCTATGAGTCTAATCATCATTGGGGTAGTTGCGCTATTAATTTTTGGTCCGAAAAAATTGCCAGAGTTAGGAAAAGCGATGGGCTCGACACTTCGTGAATTTAAAAATGCAACAAAAGGCTTGGCAGACGACGATGACGACGACAACCAGAAGAAAAAGCTAGGATAATGCAATGGAACGCCGTGAACTTACTGTCGTTGAACATTTAGAAGAATTACGTAAACGATTATTTACCGTTGCGTTATTTTTTGTTGCAGCGATGATCGCAGGTTTTTTTATTGCAGAACCGATTATTCGTTATATTCAATATAGCGATGAAGCACAGCAGTTAACACTTAATGCGTTTAGTCCACTCGATCCGTTAGCAATTTATTTTCAAGTTATTTTTATTGTTGCATTTGTTTTATCATCGCCGGTGTTGCTCTACCAATTATGGGCATTTATCCGACCTGGCTTACATGAGCAAGAACAGAAAGCAACGCTAGCGTATATACCGTTTATTTTTTTATTGTTTCTTGGCGGCCTAGCGTTCTCGTATTATGTATTATTTCCGTTTGTGATGCGTTTTACATTTGAATTATCAAATCGTCTCGACATTACGCAAACAATTGGTATCCACGAATATTTTTCATTTTTATTTAAATTAACATTACCATTTGGTTTTTTATTTCAGCTGCCAGTTGTGTTGTTGTTTTTAGCGAGGATTGGTGTATTAAATCCGGACACAATGGTGAAGATGCGAAAGTATGCGTATTTTGCGTTATTTGTCGCAGCGGCTATTATTGCACCACCGGAACTGATTTCGCATCTTATTGTCAGTGTACCGCTATTCATTTTATATGAAGTGAGCATTATTATTTCACGTGTAGGTTATCGTAAGTTTTTAAAGGCAGAGGCACAGCGTTTACACGAGCAGCAACTGCGTGATGAGGAACTGCGAGAGCAAGAGCAGCGTCAATTGATTGAAGAAGCACTTGCTGAGCAACGACGACAAATTGAAGCAGCGAATAAATAAAAAAAGGACTAGCGTCACGCTAGTCCTTTTTATATGACCGCTATAGCCACGGGAATAAAATCGTTGCTTGTTGTGGCACGATGAAGATTGAGAGGGCGACAAAGCCGTTCATTAAAATATGCGTAATAATCGACGCTAAAATACGTTTCGTTTTGTAATAGACGAATGCAAACGTAAAGCCACATGCGACATAAATTAAAATATGTGCAAAGTCAAAGTGGATGACCGCAAATACAAAGCTACTGATGAGCGCTGCAATAATAAAGCCGAAGCGTCCAACGAATGAACCGAAAATAATACGTCTAAATAAAATTTCTTCTAAAATTGGTCCGAATAAAACCGTTGCTAAAAGCATAGCAGGCGCAATTTTTGAAATTTCCATAATGGTTGCCGTATTGTCTGAGCCTTGTGGAATGCCGATTAATGTTTCGATATAAATGGCAATATACTGTGCGAACATGACAAGAATAAAACCAGCAAAGCCCCATCCTATCGTTTCACCAAGCGATGCCTGTTGTTGCCCCTTGAAAATATTCCAAAAATCTTTATCTCGATTTGTAATAAATAATGTTAGCGCCGTAGCAATCGCGAATGCAGCTGTATTCCACATACCGACTGCCCAAATGCGTGCTTCCTGTCCTTGCAAACCGCTCGCTTCAAGAAATATATTTAAAATGGCAGGTATATTTAATACGATGCCGGAAAACTGCATGGCGCAGTAAATTAAAATGACCCAAATTGCGGTCATTTTGGGCTTTTGTATAGCTTGTTCCATAACGCACATCCTTTCGAGTGTCACTTTTCTTATTGTAGAGGAATGCATACATAAATCAAATGATTGTTCCTTAAACCAACGAAAATCATTTTTTAATTATTCATAAAAAATTGGGGTTTATTGTTGCAAAATGATTGTAATTTATTTATTATAATAATTGTGTTAGCACTCAACTGCTAAGAGTGCTAATAAAACTACATAAACTATTTCTAGGAGGTTGTTTCACTTGCTAAAACCATTAGGTGATCGCATCATTATCGAGTTAGAAGAGGTAGAACAAACTACATCATTTGGTATCATCGTACCAGACTCAGCAAAGGAAAAGCCACAGCAAGGTGTTGTTGTAGCTGTTGGAACAGGTCGTGTGCTTGATAACGGAACACGTGTAGAACTTGATGTTAAAGTTAACGACCGCATCATTTTCTCTCAGTACGCAGGTACAGAAGTTAAATATGATGGAAAAGAATATTTAATTTTAAGCGAAAAAGACGTTCTAGCAATCGCAGAATAATTTATAACTATGGATGTCTCGTTGGCATCCGTAGCTTTACTTAACACATTCATAACTCATAATAGATAAAACGAAATTACAGGAGGCACTTTCACATGGCTAAAGATATTAAATTCTCTGAAGAAGCACGTTCATTAATGCTACAAGGTGTAGATAAATTAGCAAACGCAGTAAAAGTAACATTAGGGCCTAAAGGGCGTAACGTTGTACTTGAGAAAAAATTCGGTTCACCATTAATTACAAATGACGGTGTATCAATCGCAAAAGAAATCGAATTAGAAAACCCATACGAAAATATGGGCGCAAAATTAGTAGCGGAAGTTGCATCAAAAACAAACGAAATCGCTGGAGACGGTACAACAACGGCAACAGTATTAGCACAAGCGATGATTCGTGAAGGTTTAAAAAACGTAACAGCTGGTGCAAACCCTGTTGGTATCCGTAAAGGTATGGATAAAGCAGTAGCAGCGGCATTAACAGAATTACAAAATATTTCTCGTCCAGTAGAAAATAAAGAAGCGATTGCACAAGTTGCCGCTATTTCAGCAGCAGATGACGAAGTTGGTCAATTAATCGCTGAAGCAATGGAGCGCGTAGGTAACGACGGCGTTATTACAATCGAAGAGTCTAAAGGTTTCACAACAGAATTAGACGTAGTAGAAGGTATGCAGTTTGACCGCGGTTACGCATCTCACTACATGGTAACAGATACAGATAAAATGGAAGCGGTTCTTGATAACCCATTCATTTTAATTACAGATAAAAAGATTACAAACATCCAAGAAGTACTACCTGTGTTAGAGCAAGTTGTACAACAAGGTCGTCCATTATTAATTATTGCGGAAGACGTTGAAGGTGAAGCGTTGGCAACATTAGTAGTGAACAAATTACGCGGTACATTCAATGCAGTAGCAGTAAAAGCACCAGGCTTCGGTGACCGTCGTAAAGCAATGTTAGAAGATATCGCAATCCTTACAGGTGGTCAAGTAATTACGCAAGATTTAGGTTTAGACTTAAAATCAGCTGACTTAACATCTTTAGGTCGCGCGGCGAAAGTGGTTGTGACAAAAGACAATACAACAATCGTTGAAGGCGCTGGTGACCAAGGAACAATTGAAGGTCGTATCGCACAAATTCGCTCTCAAGCGGCAGAGGCAACGTCTGAATTCGATAAAGAAAAATTACAAGAACGCTTAGCGAAACTTGCTGGCGGTGTAGCGGTGATTAAAGTTGGTGCCGCAACAGAAACAGAATTAAAAGAGCGTAAATTACGTATCGAAGACGCATTAAACTCAACGCGTGCAGCAGTAGAAGAAGGAATTGTTGCAGGTGGTGGTACAGCATTACTAAACGTATACGGTGCAGTAAGCGCAGTACTTGAGCAAGTTGAAGGCGATGTAGCAACTGGTGTGAAAATCGTATTACGCGCATTAGAAGAGCCAGTACGTCAAATTGCTGAAAACGCAGGTCTTGAAGGTTCAGTAATCGTTCACCGTCTACGCACAGAAGAAGCAGGAATTGGCTTCAACGCAGCAACAGGCGAGTGGGTAAACATGATCGAAGCAGGTGTAGTTGACCCAGCGAAAGTTACTCGCTCAGCACTACAAAACGCAACATCTGTAGCCGCTTTATTCTTAACGACAGAAGCGGTTGTCGCAGACATTCCAGAAGCAGCACCAGCAATGCCTGATATGGGCGGCATGGGTGGCATGGGCGGTATGATGTAATTTCCACAGGACGTGGTGGTTTTAGCTTTTGAACCATTGTCTGTTGGAACGAGGTTTTCATACCTAAGTGAATGCTCACTATTTATGTGTAACATCATGACCATTTCCCGAGATGAACTCTTGGGAAATGGTTTTTTTATTTGTAGAAGTTTTATCGCGAGCGGAAGTGATGAAAAGAAAGAGATTAGGACAAAAAGAAATATCCTTCAGCAATGATAACTGCTAAAGGATATTTTTATCATCTTCATACACTCATTTTCATCAGAAATAGGGTTCTGTCCCATACTCTTATTTGTACTTCAACTATTATTCCATCGGTGTACCTTGATGGAAGCACATGCGCCAAGTATTATCCTCGTAGCGCCAAATAGAGCTGCGGTTAGCACACGCACCGTCTGATTTTCGTGTTGTTTGATATGTAATATGTGCGATTGTATCAGCAAGCATATGTAAGTGAAAATGCGTAATATAAAATGGTGGGGTGTCTATGCCAACATCATCGAGCGCTTCAAGCTGTTGCGCTTTTGTGTACCGTGCACCAGAAGCACCAAATTCAACGAAATCCTCCGTTAACAGCGATGCGAAATCTGCTTTTCGATAATGCATTAATGTTTCTTCACGTTGTTGGAAATATGTTGCGTTCATGTATGTTCCCACTCCTATTCAATAAAACGTATGAAGTAGTATACCACGAAATTAAAAAACTGAAAATTAGAAAAATATATTGCGCCGTGAAAAGATATTTGGTACGGTAGTTAAAGCAAACCAAATAACTAGGAATTGAAAAGGAGAGACATACAGTGACAAAATTTCAACCTGAAACAATTTTATTGCATGGTGGGCAACAACCAGACAAAACAACAGGTGCGATTGCTGTACCAATTTATCGTACAACGGCTTACGCATTTGAAGATACAGCGCATGCACAACGCTTATTTGCATTAGAGCAGCCAGGCAATATTTACTCGCGTATTATGAACCCAACAGTCGGTGCATTTGAAGAGCGTGTAGCACTTGTAGAAAAAGGTGCAGCGGCAGTAGCATTGTCATCTGGTATGGCGGCGATTTCATTTTCAATTTTAAATATTGCAGGCGCAGGGGACCATATCGTATCAGCAGGTTCATTGTACGGCGGTACATACAATTTATTTGCGACAACATTGCCACGCTATGGCATCACAACAACGTTTGTTGATGAGCGTGACCCAGAAAACTTCCGTCGTGCTATTACTGAAAATACAAAAGCAATTTATGCAGAAACGGTGGGGAATCCAGCGTTAACGATTCTAGATATTGAAGCGGTCGCAGCGATTGCGCATGAGCATGGTTTACCGCTTATAGTTGATAATACATTCCCGTCTCCATATGGCTGTAACCCAATTGACTTTGGTGCAGATATTGTCGTACATTCTGCGACAAAATGGATTGGTGGACATGGAACGACGATTGGCGGGGTAGTTGTCGATGCAGGGAAGTTTGATTGGACACAAGGGCGCTTCCCTGGATTTACAGAGCCTGATGAAACGTATCATGGTATTCGTTACGGCATTGATGCAGCTGGTGCAGCATTCGCGACAAAGCTACGTGTGCAGTTATTACGTGACTTCGGGCCAACATTGAGTGCAGATGCAGCCTTTAACTTTTTACAAGGCTTAGAGACGCTCCATTTACGTGTAGCGAAGCATAACGAAAATGCGCAGCAAATTGCCGAGTATTTACGTAACCATGAGGCAGTATCATTTGTAAATTATAACGGCTTTGAAGACTTCTCATCCCATGCATTGGCGACAAAATATTTACGTAACGGCTATGGTTCGATTATTACATTTGGCATTAAAGGTGGGCGTGATGCAGGTCGCAAATTAATTGATGCAGTTCAATTATTCTCGCATGTTGCGAATGTAGGCGATGCGAAATCATTAATTATTCATCCAGCATCGACAACGCACCAGCAGCTGAGTGCAGAAGAACTTACGATTGCAGGTGTGTCAGAGGAGTTAGTGCGAATTTCTGTTGGATTAGAGGCCGTTAGTGATATTATTGCCGATTTAGAACAAGCAATCGCACAGTCACAACAGTAAGAAATGAAGCGATGTTAAACGCATAAGAAAGAGCTTGAGAACAAACAAAGTGTTAGGAGAAATGATGAAATTTCTCCTAACACTTTTCTGCTTTCGTCGCCGCACATTTTCAAGCGGGCAATTCTTTCGGTACGGAGGCAAACAGGAAGTGTGTCACATCTACTCTCTCGCTCGTACTGTTCTGCCAGAAGTCCGCTCTTCGTTTAACGACGACGTATCAACTGTTTATCATTGAATATTTTTGGCGTTTATTGGAATTATACTTCTGTTTCAGGGTCTTTCTTATGTTAAAATGAGGTCATGCTCACGCTATGTTACTAGATACATGAATCCTTTTGATGGCGGTAAATAGTGTGAAACATTTATTTTATAAACATAATATTATAGTATATCACTTTTTATAGAATGCGCATAATAAGTGGAAAATGAGAAAATAATGTTCTCGTGTCTGAAAAATCATGTAACATTAAAATCGCCTGTCAAATAGATGGCAATATTTTAACGAGAAGGTGGCGAAGCATGGACGAACGTTTAAATGAAGAATTTTCAACGAAGAGTGAACGCCTTTTTACACGTGCTTTTTATATGAAATTGTCACTTCTTACAATTGCACTACTTATTATTTTTAGTATTACTTCAGAATTTCCAATATACCGGCCCTATTTATTATTTGTTTTACATCTCTTTACCGTCATTTTAATTAGTAGTATGGCGTTGCAATTATGGCTGGCGACGCGCTTTGATTTGACTAATAGCATCGTTCACCAAGGCGCTGTTTTTATGACGGTTGCTTTTATTCAAGTTACAAGCTTAGTGTTATCGGATTATATGTTATTTGGCGGCGACTTTTTTGAAGGTCGCGTTGCACAATGGTTTAACTTAGCGATTTTAGTCGCTTTACCACTCGCGTTACTTGTTCAAATGATTCAACGACCAAAAGCGGTATCGAAAAATTACCGACGTAATGTATATATTGCAACATTTATCCTTGTGAGTATGTATATATGGGGGAGTTATATTTACTTCCGTTTAAATATTGAGACGTTTTCGTTTTACGGGTTAAAGCTTTTATACGGAGGCGTCAGCATGCTTGCCGCATTCGTCATCATCGCCATTATTTATGGCTATTGGCAAAGTAACGAACCTCACGTGAAAGCGATGCGACATATCGCGATTCCTACGAGTGTTGTATTGTTAGTGAATATTGCGGTTAGTAATATATATGTTTTAGTGAATGAATATATGTTTATACTGGTGAAAATTTTAGAGCTTATCGTCATTATTTTATTGTATCGTATGATGTATTTTCTTGCGGTAGAGCGTCCTTATTTACAGTTAGACAATAGTAAGCAACGTTTAAAGCAGCTTGCCTATTCTGATGAGGTGACAGGCTTACCAAATAAACAGTATCTTATTGAAAGCTTAACAGAGCGTTTAGATAGCAGCCCTCATGAATCACTTGTTATTGTCATTCAAATTGACCGTCTCGCGTATATTCGTTCGATTTTAGGGGATACGAGTATGAATCATTTAATGTGTTCTGTCGCAGCTATGATTGAAGGCATGTTACCAAAAGGTGCGCTGTTAGGAAGACTTTCTGACAACCAGTTTCTCGTTTCCTTTCAAACACGAAAGCGCAATGAAGTAGACTGCTTTAATGAGCGACTTGTAACGATGTTATCGGAACGTGTCGACATTGATGACTATGCCATTCAAGTCCATCCAGTAGTGGGCATTGCCTATTATCCATATCATGCTAAAGATGCGACACAGCTAATTAAAATGGCACAGCTAGCCATTGAAGAGGCGAATATAGAAGAGATAAACTTAAAGGAATATGACGACGAATTATCGATTCGAGAAGTGCGAAGCTTACAAATCGAACACGATTTATTGCAGGCAGTAGAAAATCAAGAAATTTATTTGGAATACCAGCCGAAGTTTAATACACGTACAGGGAGAATTGATGCGATGGAAGCTTTATTACGCTGGCATCATCCGCAGCGAGGCTTTGTATCACCAGCAAACTTTATTCCGATTTTAGAGCGCACGGGTATGATGGCAAAAGTCGGGCGTTGGATTTTAATGCAAGCATGTAAAGACGCACTATGCTTCCAGCAACAATATCATGACAATATTACAGTAGCTGTCAATTTATCGATCAGTCAATTACTGCAAGGGAAAATTGTAGAGGATGTTGCGAACGCGTTAGCTGAAACGGCATTGCCACCTCATTTATTAGAGCTTGAGATTACCGAAAGCATGACGATGAATATTGAACTGATGATGCCAATTTTAAAGCAATTAAAAGCATTGAATGTTTGTATTGCGATAGATGATTTTGGCACAGGGTACTCGTCACTTGCTTATTTAAGTGACTTCCCGGCCGATACATTAAAAATTGACCGCAGTTTTATCGAGATGATTGGTGTGAATATGCGCGGCGAAAAAATTGTACAGTCCGTCATTCATTTAGGGAATGAACTTGGTTTACAGTTAGTTGCAGAAGGAATTGAAACACAACAGCAACTGCAATATGTGACGGAAAAAGGTTGCCATTATATTCAAGGCTTCTACGTTAGTCGACCATTACGTTTTGAACAATTAAAAGAAGAAATTGACCGCATTCATCTTGAGTTTGGTCAAATAAAATAAAAAGTGTTCGGAGCAATCGCTCCGAACGCTTTTTATTATTATTGGTTATTTGCTTGGAATTGCTTCATAAAGTCTGCTAATGCTTGGCAAGCTTCTACTGGTACAGCGTTGTACGTAGATGCACGGCAACCACCAACTGAACGGTGACCGTTTAAGCCAACAAAGCCAGCTTCTTTTGCTTCTTGTAAGAATTTTTTCTCTAATTCTTCATCAGCTACACGGAATGTGATGTTCATTAATGAACGAGAATCTTTTTCTGCGTGACCGTAATAGAAGCCATTTGAGTTATCGATTGTATCGTAAATTAATGCTGCTTTTGCTTCGTTATTTTTCTCAACTTGTGCTAAGCCGCCTTGTGCTTCAATCCATTTTAATACTTCACCTAACATATAAATACCGAATGTTGGTGGTGTGTTGTATAACGAGTTGTTATCAGCGAATGTTTTGTAGTTTAAAATTGTTGGCAAGTTGCCGTTTGCATTTTCTAATAAGTCTTTACGTACGATGACAACTGTTACACCAGAAGGTCCTAAGTTCTTTTGAGCACCTGCATAAATTAGACCGAACTTTTCGATATCGACTGGCTTCGACATAATATCAGAAGACATATCAGCGATTAATGGTGTATTGCCAGTGTTCGGGAATTGCTTCCACTGTGTACCGTAAATCGTGTTGTTCGACGTAATATGTACATAGGCATCTGTTGCAGCTACTTCTACGTCTGTTGGGATGTTTTTATATTTATTGTCTTTTGTTGAAATCGGTGCAACTGCTTCACCGAATAGTTTTGCTTCTTTAAATGCTTTTTCAGACCAAGAACCTGTTAACACGTAATTCGCTGTTTGTCCTTCTTTTAAGAAGTTCATTGGAATCATTGTGAACTGTAAGCTTGCGCCGCCTTGTAAAAATAGCACTTCATAGTTGTCTGGTACTGCAAATAATTTACGTAAGTTCGCAATTGCTGTGTTATGTACTTCTTCAAAAGTCGCGCTACGGTGACTTAATTCCATGACAGACATCCCTGTACCTTGGAAGTTTACTAATTCTGCTTGTGCTTTCTCTAACACTTCTAATGGTAAAGCTGACGGACCTGCGTTGAAATTGTATGCGCGTGTAGTTGTTGTACTCAATTGAAACACTCCTCATTGTTAGTCACTTTTACATAAAATGATGCTTCGTTACTCGAAAGACATACAATACAAACGATTGTACTGTCGAACATGCCTGAATTGTACGAATTTACGAATATTATAACATTTTAATTAGCTAAATGTTCATATTTTTATAAAAAGATATGTTCTAGATTGTCTCGATTATACATGTTTTTTGTTAAATGAAAAAGGGTAATATTCTGAATGTTTTTGTTTCATAACATGTTTTGTTTCGATAAATGATAAAAGGGGAATGTGACATAACACATATTAATGACTTACTAGAGGGGGTTACACGACGACGGAAGAGCAATTAATGCAACAAGGTTACCGAAAATATGAAGGAAATGACATTGATGTTTTTTTGCATAAGACATTTGTGAGCATTCTGGAAATTGTGTACGAGGCAATGGAGAAGTCTTTGACACAAAGCGAAAGCCTTGGATAATTGCAGATGCGGCGTCTGCTAATGAAGTAGCAAGCGTCATTGACACATGTCCTTCGGGAGCATTGTAGTATATTCGAAAGGGGTAAATAACATGCAATTTTTAGAAGAGAGCAATCGTTTATACTTAGAGGAAGATGGCAAAGCATATGCAGAGATTACGTGGTCAAATGCTGGAGAGACAGTAATGATTGTTGACCATACATTTGTTGATGACGCGCATCGTGGACAAGGTTTAGCACAGCAACTTGTCGAAGCTGTGGCGGATAAAGCGAGAGCGGACGGCAAAAAAATTATGCCACTTTGTCCGTTTGCTAAAAAAGAATTCGAAACGAAATCTATGTATGAGGACGTTTGGAAAAAGTAAGTGGCTTATTGCTATGCAAATGCAGGTGAATATGAACGATCGAAGTATCCTTTAGCGCGTAATCGATTGCTAAAGGATACTTTTTATTGAGAAACCATATTTTTTTACACTATTAATTTGTATAATAAGGAAGGGAATTAAGTAGAATTTGTACAATCGCAGCAAAAGCTGGAGCAACTTTGTTCACAAACAGGCGTCCTATTTACAAATGTCCATTTGAAAACTTACATATTTCTAAGGCAATTGTACGAACAAAAAATGGCATGTACACAGCAATGTATGATATGCTACCTGTCGTAAAGAGAAGTGGAACGGTATAGGTAATTATTGTGCATTAAAGCGTGTGATTACTTGACGGCTGTTTGACGTATTGTCACACTATACTTATGAATAATTTAACTTTATTTGGAGGAATTTTTTATTATGAATTTTAAAAAGGTTTTCCGTTATGTAGCATTACCAACAGCTTTAGCAGCAATGCTTGCTGGATGTTCAGGCGAAAAGGTAGAAAACGAAACATTAGCAACTGTTGGTGATACTGAAATTAAATATACTGAATTAGCAGATCAATTAATCGGTTTATACGGTAACGACACATTAGAATCAATGATTACATCTGAAATCGTTAAGCAAGAAGCAGAAAAAGCCGATGTAAAGGTAGCAGAAGAAGATATTGATACAGAGTTTACGAACTATGTTGAATACTACGGTGGCGAAGAGCAATTCGCATCAATGTTACAAATGTACGGGATGACAGAAGATGACATCCGTAAAGATATCGAAACTTCATTATTAACAGAAGAAGTAATTGCTTCTACAATTGAAGTAACAGATGAAGAATTACAAACATACTTCGAAGAAAATAAAGCAAACTACTCAACAGAGCAACAAGTAGCAGCGAAACACATTTTAGTGGAAACAGAAGATGCAGCGAAGAAAGCACTTGAGCGTTTAAATGCAGGTGAAGAGTGGGATGCATTAGCAGCTGAACTTTCTACGGATACATCAAACAAAGATAAAGGCGGCGACTTAGGTTTCTTCGGCGCAGGTACAATGGTTGAAGCATTCGAGACAGTAGCATTTGCACAAGAAGTAGGTACAATATCTGAGCCAGTTCAAACAGACTACGGTTTCCATATCATTAATGTATATGATAAAAAAGAAGCGTCAGAAGCAACATTTGAAGATGTAAAAGATAAAGTAAAAGACGACTATGTATACGCAAAAGTATCTGAGCAATTCCCAACATGGATGGAAGATAAAAAAGAAGAGTACAAAGTTGAAAATAGCTTAGCAGATAAAAAAGCTGAAGAGACAGAAGGCGCTGACACAGAAGAAGAAGCGGCTGATACAGCTGATACAGAAGAAGCAGACGAAAAATAATCGAATTGTTCAAGCAAGTGCGATGCCAATTGGCTAGGCACTTGCTTTTTTATTGGTATTATAGAACAGACTATTTTTGCATGCTAAAGTGTGTAAAACTTATAACTTTCTGTTATATGAAAGTGAATAAAAATTATTAGAATAGTAAAACTTTCGCTGGAATGTTTTGAAATCGTTGCAATTTCACGAAAAATAGAGGATGATGGATGACGTAAATGTGTTTGGAAGCATTTTAATGTACAACATGTATCCACAAAAAAGCTTGGGGGAGTTTTTTGTATACGATTATTATTTTTAAACCGAGAAGCGGCGTTTAAAAATGATAATATATATACTTATATTGTAAGGAGAGGGACAATATAAGTTGTGTGCGGTAGATGATTAAAAACGGCTTTAAACACAATCAAGAAATTGTATAAAGACATATTCGTGTTGCGAAAACGGCACATTATTTTTGGAGATTCGAATAGTGGCAATTTTAGTAATGCGTGTTATATATTTTTGTACGCAACAATATATAGCATATACATTTTCGACGATATAGAACGTTTTTTGAGGGAAAAGCGTGTCTCAGAAGGTTACTCGAGTAGGGAACGAGTAACCTTTTTTTGTTGCATAAAATTAGCACTTAGCAATTGCGGGAATTTAAGATACACTTAGAAGAAAAGGAGAATCAAATATGCGTAAAATTTTAATGATTTTGATGACCGTCATACTCGTTAGTGCTATGTTATTACCACAGACTGCCGGTGCAAATGAATCTGTTGATACACCTACTTGGTACAATAAATTGAAATATGTAGCACTTGGAGATTCATTAGCAATTGGTGTAAATGAACAAAATAAGTTTGGGAAAAGTTACACGGATTTTATTGCAGAGGAACTGCGAGCGTATCACTTATTGGCAAGCTTTTCAAAAGGTTATGCGTTTCCTGGGTATACGACGACAGATGTGTTAACACAAATGAAAGCGAATGCATTGCGTATAACGGATTTAGGGATTCAAGAAGATGGATTACCTGAACGTACACTGGATGCAGTAACCGAAGCTGATTTTATTACGATAAGCGCTGGTGCGAATGATTTATTGCGACATGTGCGTATGACAGATATCGGTATCATCATTGATACAGCGAATATAGACGCGACGTTTGCGCAAATTGCGAAAAATTACGAGGACATTTTTGCGACAATTTACGAGGTGAATCCAGACGCACGTGTGTATGTAATGGGCTATTATAATGCTTTTGCTCATGTGTCAGGGCAATATGAAGCACAAGCTCAGCAATTATTAGCACAGCTAAATCAAACAATAGCAACAGTCACACAGGCAAAAAATGCAGTATTTATTGAAACGGCAGCGGCAATTGATAGTGATATTGATCGCTACTTACCGAACCCCGCAAATATTCATGTGAGTGAAGCGGGCTATGAGGTGATTGCGCATCAATTTTTACAATATATGAGTGTCTTAAAGCAACAAACACCGAGTCGTTTACATGTAGAAGCGTTAAGTACGACATCGATGCAATTAACATGGGACGCGCCGTTATTTGCAGAAAAAGTAGGTCACTACAGCATTTATTTAAATGAACAATGGTATGCGGATGTGGCGGCGACTGAGCGTCAATTAACGATAAATGATTTAACTCCAGGTCATGTCTATAATGTAGAAATACGTTTAGTCGATATGGATGGTCAGCATGAGGTCAATTTAGGACTCGCAAGTTGGGAGCTACTGTGGTCAGAGCCGTCACAATATGTTTTTACCGATATTGTAGCGCATCCAGATGCAGCTTATATGGACCGAGCGTTTCGTTTAGAGTTTGTAGATGGCTACGCGGATCAAACATTCCGACCACATCAAAACTTAACACGTGCACAAGCTGTGAAAATGATTGTGAAAATGCTCGGAATTGAGCCACAACATGACGCGCCATTTACTGATATTTCAATCCATGCGGAAGAAACACAGCAGCAAATTGCAGCAGCATATGAAGCGGGCATTATTAAAAATATTAACGGTGAGTTTCGACCGAACCAATATGTGACACGCGCACAATTAGCGCTTATGCTCACACGTGCCTACACATTTGTGAAGAATGACTTTATGGTACAACGATTACCGACCTTTACGGATATTGAACAATATGATGAAGAGGCACAACGAGCGATTCAAGTTATGCATCAGCGTTTGATTGTAACGGGATGGCAAGGAAAGTTTATGCCAGCACAATATGCAAAACGTTCTCATGCAGCGAAAATGATTGTTAATACATTTGACCATTTACTGAATTAATGTGAAGAGACTGTATAGAAAGCGTGGGCTTTCTATACAGTCTCTCTTTTTTCTATGTCTTTGGAGAAATAGAGTATAATAAAAACGACTCGTAATGAACGTGGAAAAGGTGGGACAACGATGAATGAGTTTGAAAGCAATCAATGGTTTTTAAAGGTGTTAAATAGCCGTGATATTGAAGAACAATTTGAATGTGGCAATGAATTTTTTATGGGAGAAATTGTCCCGAAAAATGATGAATATGCTTTTCGTTTATATATGTGTGCAGCTGAACAAGGGCATGCGGATGCCATGAATAATGTCGCCGATATGTATTTAAACGGTGAAGCGGTTGCGAAAGACTATGAGCACGCGCGCTATTGGTTTGAGCAAGCAGCCGAGCGATACGTACCAGAGGCGATGTTTACATTAGGTATGATCTATGAGCAAGGCTTAGGTGTCGCTCGCAACGCAGCCCGCGCTTTACAATACTATGAAGAGGCAGCGAGTTACGATGATGTCGAAGCTGTTTATCGCTTAGGCGAAATTAATTATTACGGCTTATTAGAGCAACCGATTTCATTAGAGCGCGCACGTGAGGCATTTTTACATGCGTCATCTTATGAACATGTCGATAGTTTATATAATTGTGGTTACTTTTTTGAACATGGCATCGGTGGTGAAAAAAGTAATGAACATGCAATATTTTATTATAGACTGGCAGCGGGACTAGGCGATTTAGAAGCGCAAGAGCGGCTAGATGAGTTGCTAAAATAGCCAATAGTCTTACAGTAGCGCTTTTTATTTAGAAAACTTTAGAACAATAGCCCCTTTGCATGATTTTTTCAATGAGGTGTTTTTGTAAAATAAAAATCGGTTATAGTTAAAAGAGGTAAAGAAGGACGATACGAGTAAGCAAATATGAGTAAATGGGGTGTACGAATGGCACAGCAAGTACAGGGAACGACATTGCATGATACAGAAAATATTCGATTAATTCGCCAAGCATTAACCGCACAGCAAGAAGACTTACAATTACTTTGCACATACGCAGAATATTGTATCGGTGTGCAACATGTTGGCATAGATGATGACGAAGTTGTAGCATTTAAAGAAAACGTAGCGAAAATTGAAGCGCGTCAACAAAAGCGTTATGACGAAATTGATACATTATTACATGATACATTTAGAGATTTACGCAAAGAGAAAACGACCGATGACCGTATTTATCGTTGTGCAAAGGATGCGCGTCAAACAGAAGCGGGCCTGCGTACATTACGTTTATTTTTAACAGACATTATTGACATGTTAAGCAATCGTACATTAAAGCGAAATCGCGCTGTTGATCGTTTAGGTTATTTTGAAAAGCGCTCGGCAGATGTAGAAGCGCAAATTATGTTGGTGCAAGAGAAAGCAACGATGCTTGCCAACCGTTAAATGTAATGTTTAAGGAATGTGGCGTAGCACTAAAAGCAAAGAAATATCCTTCATTCGTTGTTGGTGCTGAAGGATATTTCTTTTTGTCGTATGCTACATTTTGTAGTGATAGTCACTCTTTTGTTTGGGTCTATTTGTTTATTTTTAGATAAAATTAATGGATTTATAACCTGCTAAAAATACTATTAGTTAGAAAAATTATAGGTATGACCATTCTTAAGGCACAAACGCAAATTTTACATCTAAGTATTAATATTCCTTTTCTTTTTTTACTATAAAGAAGTAGTATAAGTGAACGAAATAATGGCAAGAGTAAAGAAACAGACTATCTAAATGAAAAGAGATGTATTTTAAAGTGAAAGAAGTGATGAACATGCTTTTTAAGCGCGAGAAGGAAGTAACGCGTGTAGATATAAGCTCCTATAGTGTTCGTATCCAGTTTAACCAGCACCAGCATTTATTAAAAAAAATCGACATCATTGAAATTGGCGAGCAGGACTTAAAGTACTTATGTGCGATGCGTCCATATGTACAGCAGCATATCGAGGAATTAGTCGATGCGTTCTATAGTGCAATTGGAAAAGAGCCATCATTAGTTGCTATCATTAATCAGCATAGTTCAGTAGAACGGCTAAAAATTACATTGCGAAAGCATATTATTGAAATGTTTGCAGGAACTTTGGATGACATGTACTTTGAAACGCGTCGTCGCATCGCTCAAGTACATGTACATATTGGTTTGCAGTCTCCTTGGTATATTGCATCATTTCAACAATTATTCGTTGGTTTAGTCGCACTTGTATGGCGATATATCCCACATGAAGAAGATCGTAAATATATGATTGAAGCTATCTCAAAAATTTCGAACTTTGAACAGCAAATTGTACTAGAAGAATTTGAAACGATTGTTGAACACTTAAAAGAAAATATGGAGAGCAACAAACAAAAAATAACACAGACTGTGGTCGAAACGTCTGAAAGTTTAGCGGCAATTTCTGAAGAGACGAATGCATCGTTTCAAGTATTGAATGATCAAGCGAACGAATTAAAAGGATTAGCGGAGTCAGCAACGGCATATTCATTAGAAGTGGAACAAAAAGCGTTACAAGGTCATCAGTATATTGAGAGCCATGTTCAAAATATGGACAGTATTGAAGGCTCTGTACATGCGATCGTTGACGATATTCAATGTTTAGTTCAGCTTTCACGGCAAATGGGTGACATTATTGGAATTGTCGAAGCAATCGCCAATCAAACAAACTTATTATCATTAAATGCCGCAATTGAAGCGGCACGTGCTGGTGAATACGGAAAAGGCTTTGCGGTTGTTGCGGCGGAAGTACGTAAATTATCTGAGCAAACGAAGGAATCCACAGCGAGCGTGTCCGAGCTATTAAAAAATACGACGACATATATCGATCATTTAGAGTCTCGTTTACAACATATACTCGATGGCGTGAAACAAGGCTCGTCATCGACTGCTGAAACTGCACAGCAATTTACGGTTATTTTAGAAGCGGTTCATCAATCGAAGGAGCAAAATGAATTGATGGGCAAACATTTAGGTGTTGTGAGCGATACGATGTGCGACATTTCAAAAGCGTTCGGAGAAGTTGTTTACTCAGCTGATAACTTAGCGAACTTAGCTGGCGATTTAGACATCGCAAAATAACATAGATCAAAAAACGGGTATGTACCAATAATGGAACAAACTCGTTTTTTGTTGTGCAAAAATAGCCAGTTGATTTCTTCAGCTGTATAATAGCACTGAGCAGGAAGAACGATAAATATAATCAAGCAGGAGTGGCAAAGAAATGAAAACAATTGCAGTAATTGGTGGCGGCATTACAGGGCTGAGTGCTATGTATGAGCTACAAAAAAATGCGCGTGCTCATCAAGAAGAAGTCGAGCTGTTACTCATTGAGCGCAACCCGTATGTCGGTGGTAAAATTCATACAACGTATACGGACACGTACAAGATGGAAACAGGAGCAGATTCAATCGTCGCAAGACATCCAGGTGTACAATCGTTTATTGAAGAGCTTGGGCTGACAGATGAACTTGTGTATAACGAAGTAGGTGCTTCCTACATTCATACAAATGAAGAATTACACTTAATTCCGCTGAATTCAACATTCGGTATTCCGATGAGTGTCGAGTCATTAATGTCGAGCACATTGATTTCAGAAGAAGGGAAGCAACGTGCGCTACAAGACTTAACGACGCCCAATACAACATTTACAAAGGACAGCTCAATTGGTGAGTTTTTAGCGTACTTCCTCGGTGAAGAACTTGTAAATAAACAAATTGCACCAGTATTATCCGGTGTGTATTCAGGGAATTTATATGAGTTATCGATTGCTTCTACCATTCCATATTTAATCGATTATAAAAATAAGTATGGCAGTATTATTAAAGGCTTTGAAGCCAATCGTGAAACATTTGAAAAAGCGAATGCGAAAAAATTTATTTCATTTAAGCGTGGCTTATCGAGCATGATGGAACGTATTGAAGAGCGTTTAGACGGCGTTGAAGTGTTAAAAGGTGTAAGCGTTGAACTATTAGAGAAAAAAGATGCTCGTTATGCACTTTATTTGTCGAACTGTGATATTCGTTATGTCGATGAAGTCATTGTCACAACACCGCATGATGTGACAAAGCAACTATTTGCGAATGATGTGAACATGCAATCGTATTTTGAACGATTCCGTAACGGTTCGGCGATTACAGTTTATTTAGGGTATGATGTGCCTGACAGCATTTTACCAGCAGATGGTACCGGCTTTATTGTTTCACATAATAGTAGCTTACAGTGCAATGCTTGTACATGGACGAGCCGTAAATGGAAGCATACGTCAACGAATGACAAGTTACTTGTACGCTTATTTTATAAAGACGTACATCCACGCTATGAGGAATTTAAAGCGATGTCCGATGAGGAGTTAATTGAAGTAGCAAAGCATGATATTGCGACAAGTTTACAGCTAGTAGAGGAGCCTGTCCTGACCGATGTGACGAAGTGGATTGACCAAATGCCGCGCTACGATTTGTCCCATCGTACAGCACGAGATGAGCTAGTGAATGCGTTACAACAGCATTACCCAGGAGTTACTGTAGCAGGTTGTTCATTTTATGGTGTCGGTGTCGGTGCTTGTATCCAGAATGGTCGTGAAATCGCTCGTGACCGAATTCCGACAATTTCGTGATTTAGTCCGTTAAAATCGTGAATCCTCTTGACGGAAAACCGTTATAACGTTATGATTCTTTTAATAATTCAATCAATTGAATAAATTCTTATCGAGAGAAGTGGAGGGACTGGCCCGACGAAGCTTCAGCAACCAGCGATTAAGCAAGGTGCTAAATCCAGCAGAACATATTGTTTTGGCAGATGAGCGAACGTATAACGATACTGCCTTCTTTGTTCAGACAAAAGAAGGCTTTTTTTATAGACAAAATAAGGTAGCACCCAATCAACAAAAAATAGTGCGAATTTTTAGATTGTGGAACGTGAAGAGAAGAGAGGGTTTTAACAGATGAAATTGCTTGAACGACTAAAAAACGAAGTATTAACAGCGGATGGCGCAATTGGTACGGTGCTTTATAGCTACGGCTTAGAGTATTGCCATGAAGAAATGAACTTACAGCGCCCAGAACTAATCGAAAAAATTCATAGTGAGTACATAGCAGCAGGTGCAGATGTCATTCAAACAAACAGCTACGGTGCAAATGCGATTAAGCTTGCGCGTTACGGTTTAGAAGAAGACGTTGAAGCGATTAATAAAGCTGCGATTGCGATTGCGAAAAAAGCAGCAGCACCAGGTGGTCAATATGTGTTAGCGACAATTGGTGGCATTCGAGGTATCCGCAATACAGATGTAACACTTGAAGAGATTTTGACAGCTGTACTTGTTCAAGCAGAGGCTCTTTTATCTGGACAACCAGACGCTGTATTACTAGAGACATATTATAATTTTGAAGAGCTAACGGAAACGGTGAAATTAATTCGTAGCTTAACGGATGTGCCGATCATTGCCCAAGTATCAATGGCAGAACCAGGTGTGTTACAAAATGGTTTACCATTAAACGATGCATTCGAGCAATTACAAGCAATCGGTGCTGATATTGTCGGTGTAAACTGTCGTTTAGGCCCTCATCATACAATTCAAGCGTTCGAAACGGTGCAATTGCCGGAACAGGCATTTATGTCAGCATACCCAAATGCGAGTTTATTGGATATTGAAGATGGGCGCGTTGTGTATGAGTCAGAGATTGATTATTACGCAAAAGCGGCTGTTGAACTGCGCAATCAAGGTGTGCGTTTAATTGGGGGGTGCTGCGGCACGACACCAAAGCATATTCAAGCGGTGAAGCAAGCGTTAAGTCAGCTAGAGCCAGTAACAGAAAAGCAAGCGAAGCAACAACCAGTTATCGAGCTACAAGAAGCTGAGCCACGTGAGCAACAGCCATTACATGAAAAGGCAAAAACACAACGTTCGATTATTGTAGAGCTAGACACGCCACGCCATTTAGAAATCGAAGGCTTCTTAGATGGCTCGCAGCAACTGTATGATGCAGGTGCAGATGTTGTTATGATGGCGGATAACTCATTAGCATCACCGCGTATTAGTAATATTGCGATGGGTGCTTTACTCAAAGAGCAGGGCATTCGTCCACTGACACATTTAACATGTCGTGACCGTAACTTAATTGGTTTACAGTCGCATTTAATGGGCTTAAATGCACTTGGCATTCATGATATTTTAGCGGTAACGGGCGACCCAACGAAAGTAGGGGATTTCCCTGGCGCAACAAGTGTGTATGATGTGTCGTCGATGGAGCTGATTTCATTAATTAAGCAATTAAATGACGGGATTTCATTCTCAGGGAAGCCACTGCGTAAAAAAGCAAACTTCTCAGTAGCTGCGGCATTTAATCCGAATGTGCGTGTACTTGACCGTGCTGTTGCGCGTTTAGAGAAAAAGATTGAACATGGGGCAGACTACTTTATTTCACAGCCTGTCTATACAAAAGAAAAAATCATTGAGATTTATGAAGCAACGAAACATTTAGAAACACCGATTTATATTGGGATTATGCCGGTAACAAGTCATAAAAGTGCACAGTTTTTACACCATGAAGTACCGGGCATTAAATTATCAGAAGATGCCTTATCACGTATGGAAGCGTGTGGCGATGACAAAGATAAAGCAACGGCAGAAGGTATTGCAATCGCAAAAGAGCTTGTTGAAGTGGCGGCGCAATACTTTAATGGTATTTACTTAATTACGCCGTTTTTACGATACGATATGACATTAGAATTAATGAACTATATTCATCAGCTAGATGAACAGCAAAAGGGAGTACAAGCGTAATGACTAAGCATTTGATTGAACAGCAGCTTGAGAAGCGTATTTTAATTTTAGATGGCGCAATGGGGACAATGCTGCAAAATGAAAACTTAACGCCGGAAGATTTCGGTGGCGAAGAACTTGATGGCTGTAACGAAAACCTATTATTGACGCGTCCAGATGTGTTAGAAAAAATTCACCGTCAATATTTAGAAGCCGGTACAGATATTATTTGTACAAACACATTTGGTGCAACACCACTTGTATTAAACGAATATGATTTAGGGCATTTAGCAGACGAAATTAATACAGCAGGTGTCGAAATTGCACGTAAAGCAGTAGATGAATTTTCGACACCAGAATGGCCACGCTTTGTTGCAGGCGCAATGGGTCCAACAACGAAAACATTGTCGGTAACAGGTGGTATTACATTTGATGAGCTTGTTGAAAACTTTTATGTACAAGCGCGTGCGTTAATTAAAGCAGGCGCAGACTTATTATTACTCGAAACATCACAAGATATGCTGAATGTAAAGGCTGGTACACTAGGTGTAAAACAAGCCTTTGATGAGCTAGGGATTGAGCTACCTGTAATGATTTCTGGAACGATTGAACCAATGGGAACAACGCTTGCAGGGCAAACAATTGACGCGTTTTATATTTCAATCGAACATATTCAGCCGTTATCCGTTGGGTTAAACTGTGCGACAGGTCCAGAGTTTATGACAGACCACATTCGTTCATTATCGGAGCTAGCAACGAGCTATGTTAGCTGTTACCCAAATGCTGGTTTACCGGATGAGGAAGGATGCTACCACGAAACACCAGATTCATTATCGAAAAAGTTACGTGGCTTTGCTGAAAAGGGCTGGTTAAACATTATTGGTGGGTGCTGTGGTACGACACCTGCACATATTACAGCGATTCGTGAAGCGGTAGATGGTTTTACCCCACGTAAACGTCCAGAAAAAACACATGGCCACGCAGTATCTGGTATCGAGCCTTTATTATATGATGATACGATGCGTCCATTATTTATTGGTGAGCGTACGAACGTTATCGGCTCACGTAAATTTAAAAATTTAATTATTGATGGTAAGTTTGAAGAAGCAGCAGAGATCGCGCGTGCTCAAGTAAAAAGTGGTGCGCACGTTATTGATATTTGTTTAGCAAACCCAGACCGCGACGAGCTAGAAGATATGAAGCAGTTCATGCAAGAAGTCGTGAAAAAAGTAAAAGTGCCACTTGTGATTGACTCAACGGATGAAAAAGTAATCGAGGAGTCATTAAAATTCTCTCAAGGGAAAGCGATTATTAACTCGATTAACTTAGAGGACGGCGAAGAGCGCTTTGATGCGGTAATGCCACTTGTCAAAAAGTACGGTGCGGCAGTTGTTGTCGGGACGATTGATGAAGTCGGCATGGGTGTTACGCGTGAGAAAAAGCTAGAGGTAGCAGAGCGTTCATATAAATTGTTAACGGAAAAATGGGGCTTAGCACCAGAGGATATTATTTTTGACCCACTTGTATTCCCAGTTGGTACAGGGGATGAGCAATATATCGGTTCTGCAGAAGAAACGATTGAAGGTATCCGTCTTATTAAACAAAAGCTACCAGGTGTATTAACCGTGCTAGGTGTAAGTAACGTATCATTCGGTTTACCACCTGTTGGACGTGAAGTGTTAAATGCGGTGTATTTATACCACTGTACGCAAGCGGGCTTAGACTACGCTATCGTAAATACCGAAAAGCTTGAGCGTTATGCATCGATTCCAGAGCAAGAAATTCAGCTAGCGAATGATTTAATCTTTAATACAAATGATCAAACATTGGCGGTGTTTACAGACTTCTACCGTGACAAAAAGAAAGAAAAGACGGAAGATGACATTCCAAAAACGGTGCCAGAACGTTTAGCGTACTATATTTTAGAAGGTACGAAGGAAGGTTTGATTCCAGATTTAGATGCGGCGCTTGAAATATACGACACGCCACTGGATGTTATTAATGGGCCATTAATGGCCGGGATGGCGGAAGTTGGTCGCTTATTCAATGACAATCAATTAATCGTAGCGGAAGTACTGCAATCAGCAGGGGTTATGAAAGCAGCAGTAGCCCATTTAGAAAGCTTTATGGAAAAAGACGAAGAGTCTGCCGGTAAAGGAAAAATGGTACTTGCGACTGTAAAAGGTGACGTACATGATATCGGTAAAAACTTAGTGGATATTATTATGAGTAATAACGGTTACCGTGTTGTTGATTTAGGCATTAAAGTAACACCAGCAGAGTTAATTGAAGCGATTCGTAAAGAGAAACCAGACATCATTGGTTTGTCAGGGCTACTTGTAAAATCAGCACAGCAAATGGTCATTACAGCACAAGACTTTAAAGAAGCCGGCATTGATGTGCCAATTATTGTAGGTGGCGCTGCATTATCACGTCGCTTTACCGAAACAAAAATTGCACCGAACTATGACGGTCCAGTGATGTATGCAAAAGATGCAATGGCGGGCTTAGAAACGATTAACCGTTTAGTAGACGATGCCGAGCGTCCAGCATTATTACAAGAGCTAAAAGATGCACAAGAAAAACGTGCTGAGTCTGATGCGAAACGTGCCGAGCGTCCGGTAGCAATAATGGAACGTCCAGTACGTACTGTAACGGATGCGCAAGTATTTGTGCCAAAAGATTTACGTCGTCACATTACACGCGAATACTCGGTTGCTCACTTACAGCCGTACGTGAACATGCGTACATTAATTGGACATCACCTAGGTTTGAAAGGTAATTTAGACGAGCTATTAAAAGCAAATGACCCACGTGCCGTTCAATTAACGGAACTAACAAAGGGCTACTTACAATCAGAATTATTAAAGCCATCAAGTATTTATCGCTTCTTCCCAGCGCAATCAGACGGTAATGATGTCGTGATTTATGACCCAGAAAATCCTGGTGTTGAAATCGAACGTTTCACATTCCCTCGTCAACAAAAAGCACCTTTCTTATGTTTAGCAGACTTCCTGCGTTCAAAAGAAAGTGGTGAGATGGATTACGTTGCATTAATGGTTGTTACTGCCGGTCACGGTGTACGCGCAGAAGCAACGCGTTTAAAAGAAGAAGGCAAGTTTTTAGAAAGCCATGCGATTCAAGCGACAGCGCTTGAATTAGCAGAAGGATTTGCTGAGCGTATTCACCAAGAAATTCGCGACCAATGGGGCTTCCCAGATGCGACAGATTTCACAATGCGTGACCGCTTCGCAGCGAAATATCAAGGCCAGCGTTTCTCATTCGGTTACCCAGCGTGTCCGAATTTAGAAGACCAAGCCAAATTATTTAAACTGATTCAGCCAGAAGATATTGGCGTGAACTTAACAGAAGGCTTTATGATGGAGCCAGAAGCAAGTGTAACTGCGATTGTGTTTGCACATCCAGATGCTCGATACTTTAATGTGTAATTCAAAAAAACTGCTGTAAATTACAGCAGTTTTTTTGTGTGTAATAAGTTATAATTTAACAAAAGAATCTATATTATGACATATTGTTTGTGGGTCAGCGTATAGTTCTATTACAACATGACAAAGGGGATACGTACATGAAAAAATTTGCTAGTCTCACTGTAGCAAGCGCCGCCATTATTGTTGGTGCAACATCAGCAGACGCACAAGTATTCGAGCAACAAAAATGGGTTATTCAGTTTAATGAGCCACCATCAGCATCGGACTTACAAAGCATTAGTGCCGTTATTGAAAAGAAGTCATCGCATACCGTTACCATCCCCAAAGCCAATGTATCTACAGAACAGTTAAAGGAACTACGTCAAAATCCCAATGTGCGCTTTATTGAAACCGTAAGACAGCGCCAAGCATTTGGATTAGAAGATTCACAAACAATGTGGGATTATACAGCACTTGGGCTGGATAAGTTTACACCTACAGCTGATTTAGAAGAAGTCGTTGTAGCGGTCATTGATACAGGTGTAGACGCTACACACCCGTACTTAGAAGGAAAAGTATTAGAAGGCTACGATGAAGTGTTTGAAGAGTCAGGTGGCGATGATTATCATGGTCACGGAACACACGTAGCTGGTATTGTCGCGCGTGCAACAGAAGGATATCCGGTGAAAATTTTACCAATCCGAGTGTTAAATGATGAGGGCTTTGGTGAGTCCGATGATATCGCTGCTGGGATTCGTCGAGCTGCTGATGAAGGTGCAGACATTATCAACTTAAGCTTAGGTGGCTTTATTAAAACACAAATAGAAAAGGAAGCGATTCAATACGCGCTTGATAAAGATGTGATGGTCGTTGTTGCTGCTGGGAATGAAACGATGGACGCACGTGCAGTTTACCCAGCAAGTGAAGAAAATGTGTTAACGATTGGTGCTGTTGATGAACATAACGAGTTAGCATGGTTTTCAAACTACGGACCAGTTGTCGATGTCGTTGCGCCAGGGCTAGATATTTTAAGTACAGTCCCTCCCGAGTTAGATTATGATGATGAGCAAGATGGCTATTTAGTCGATTCAGGTACATCGATGGCAACACCATTTACAGCAGGTACATTAGCGGTTATGCGCGCAGTCTACCCAACATTATCGACAACAACGCTAGAAGTATTATTAAAAGACCACGCACTTGATTTAGGTGACGTAGGATTTGATAAAACATTTGGCTTCGGTCACACATATATCGGTGATTTTGACGCGACAAAGCAAGCCGCCATTATTCAAATAACCGTTGTTAATAAAGAAGCGCCCGTGTTAACCGTAGCTGTTTCAAATATCGACGCAGGAACAGGTATTATAACGGTTGGCGACGAAACGTATACATTTGATATTATTGAAGGACAACAACAATACGATATTGAATTATCACCAGTAGCAGAAGCATTTACAGCTGAGCTAGTAATTAAAAATGCCCAAAATATTAATGTTATTTCTACAGAGCAAACAGTTGATCTTGAGCCGGAGCCATATACATTCTTTATTGAAAATGAACAAGGTCAAACACCAGTTATACCTATCATTAGCATCCTCGGCAAAAAAGATGGCAATTTATTTATGATCTCTGAGCAGTATGTTGAGGGATATGAGGATGGCCATGAAATGACGGTATTAGAGCCAGACAAATATGAGGAGATATATGTAGCGGTTCAAGCCGATAATGCGTATTATATTCGCCCACTGACAGAAAAGGTCATGACGTTTACAGCTGAAAATCTTGTTCCAGTAGTCGTAAAGGACAGTTATATAGCGCTGGCAGAAGAGCCACACTACCCACTTTTAGAATTGTTCCGACAGGTTGATGGGGTGCCAATCTCTGCACCAATTAATTTTTACGGAGATAGTACACAGTTATTTATCGAGGCAGGGGACTATCATTTCATTTCGACGCACACTAGCAGTAACCCACTTTACAACGGATTACTTGTAAAGAATAAGGTCACGATTGATAAAACGTATGCAGATGAATTAGAAAAAATCACAGTAGATATGGGTGACCATGCGGAAATGCTAACAACAGTCGTAGTCGATGAGGTGACGAAGCGATTCGATGAGGAAGAAGGACAATGGTATGACAGTTATATACACATTAAAGATTTAGCAACCGGTTCTGGTGTCTCGGGATCTACTTTCGATGAAGAATATAACTTAATGAAAGAGTCCAATATTATGTTAACAAAAGGTACGTATTTAATGAGGTACACAACGATGAATGTATTAACAGGTGACGAGCAAATATTTGAAGAAGAAGTAACCGTTGAGGGCAATACAACGTTCACATTTGTTGGGGAAATATCTGACGATGTCCACGATGTTCGTTTAATTAGCGAGCCACTTGAAACAGCACCACTTTTAACAACACCAGGTATTGCGGATAAAGAATGGTCTTTATTTAACTTAGCAAATGTGAATCCAGTATATGCAGTACATCCTTGGCAAGTCACATTATCAAAGCCAATTAAACGTTCAACGGTGAAACCAAATATTCAAATCATCAATGCATATGGTATGCCGATTGATGTCAATACGCGTCTTACCAATGCAGATAATACGATTTTAATTTTACCGAAGCAGCAATATTTACCACAGCAACCGTACACATTATTAATTGATGAAGGATTAGAATCTGTGGATGGCGAGTTAATTTATGAGCCAGTGAAAGTGGAATTTACAGCACGATAAATAGCAAAGAGATTGGGACAAAAGGAAATATCCTTCAGCAACGACAACTGCTGAAGGATATTTTTTTGCTTTTGGTGTTACGCCACATAGCGTACGCGTTTCGCAGGCATGGCTTGAGGCACACACGATGTTTGTCATATCTGCCTTGCCACACGACGTGGCGTTGTTGGCAGATGTTCCTCTTTTAAAAGCTCATGCTCCTGCGGTACCTCATCGCAGAAAAATGTTGCTTGTCCTGCTGAAGTCGCCGCTTGTGTCGGGACACACCCGTAAATTTTGATCATCTCCATACACGTATTTTCATCAGAAATAGGGTGTTGTCCCAATCTCTTTTAATTTGGATTGAATAAAATAATGCCAGCTACATTCATATTAAAAAAATAGCGCGTCATACGTTGAAATTTGTAAAAAGGGGAATAGTCCATTACAATGAATAAAAATAGTTGGAATTATCCGTCAATTAAGGCGCGATGTACGGAGAAGGTGGTCATAACATATGTTAAAGGAAGCGATTTATGCGAAGGAGCAGGAAATGCTCCAATTATTAGAGCGTATGGTCAATCAAGACTCAGGAAGCAAATATAAAAAGGGTGTCGATGCAATTGGACATATGCTACGCCAAAAATACGAAAAATTAGGTTTTATTGTGGATGTCGTGAATGAAGTAGAAGTCGGCAATCATTTAATTATTCGTCATAAAGAAACGGTGCGTCCACGTATTGTTATCGTTGGACATATGGACACTGTATTTCCAGTCGGCACAGCGCAGGACCGTCCTTTTACGATTAAAGGATCACGTGCATACGGCCCAGGTGTCATTGATATGAAAGCAAGCCAAGTGGCATTATTTACAGCGCTTTCTACATTGGTAGAGCTTGGCGATAAGGAAAGTTACACAAATGTGCATATCATCTTAAATAGTGATGAAGAAATTGGCTCACATCGTTCAAAAATTGTCATTGAAAATGTAGCATTAGGAAAAGATTATGCACTTATTTTAGAACCCGCTCGCGACAACGGAGCTCTCGTTTCTGCACGTCGAGGTGGAGGTACATATATACTACGCGTGTACGGGAAGGCTGCTCATTCAGGTATTGCCCCACAAGATGGCATTAGCGCAATTGAAGAAATTAGCTATAAAATTATCGAGCTACAAAAGCTCAATAGTCAGCAAGAAGGTATGAACGTCAATGTCGGCTTAATTCGTGGAGGCGAAGCGGCGAATGTTGTGTCGCCGTATGCAGAAGCTTCGATTGATGTCCGTATTACACGTCCGGAACAAGGTGCAGAGATTGATAAAGCTATCCGAAAAATTTGTTCGAAGCCACATATTAAAGGAACGAATATTGAATTAGTCGGTGGTATCAACCGTTACCCAGTCGTGAAGAATGAAAAGACCCTCGATTTACTGACACATATTCAAGAGGTCGGTGCGGAGATTGGTGTACCGATTCAAGATGTGGCGACAGGCGGCGGGTCGGACGCTTCGTTTACATCAAGTGTCCATGTTGCGACAATCGATGGCTTAGGTCCAGTTGGTGGAGGTGCACATAGTGTCGATGAGTATTTAGAGCTGCCAACATTTACAGAGCGTACGTATTTGCTCGCAAAAGTGATTCAACGCTTAAGCCAAGTGCGCTTACACCCAGATTTAGAGTATACGATTTAAAAAATGAGTTTTGGACAACAGAAAGAGGCTGGGACAGAAGGGTAATTCAAATCAATCCCAACGATGTTCGATGATAAATAGTTGATACGTCGTCATTAAATGAAGAGCGGACTTCTAGCGGAACAGTACGAGCGAGAGACTACAGGCTCGAGCCGTACCGCAGAAAAGCCTGCTCGAAAATTTACGTCGACGAAAGCAGAAAAGTGTTAGGAGAAATGACGAGATTTCTCCTAACACTTTGTTTTGTCTCAGCCTCTTGTTCTGTTCTAAGCAAATAAATGCATTTATGAACAGTGATAACTGTCATATAAAAACACTACACTTGTCATATGACATAGATGATAAATATCGCTACACGAATTTATTAAGAACTATTATGATTAGGTCATAAGCAAACGGATAGAGGAGGAGAAATACATCATGGCAGGCAAACAATATGCGGAGCAAATAAAAAAGCTACGTAAAGATGTTGCACCTTATGCGAAGTCAGATTTGCGTAAAAGTGTGCAACAAATTATTAATACGGTAGTGCCACTTATTTTAATTTGGGCAGCAGGCTATATCTTTTACGGTGTATCACCGTGGATTTCTGTAGCATGTGCCGTAGTAGCGTCAGGATTTGTTGTACGCACATTTATTATTTTCCACGACTGTACACACGGTTCATTCTTTAAAAACAAAAAAGCAAACGACACAATTGGTTTTATTACAGGGGTATTAACATCATTTCCATATGCGAAGTGGAAACGTGAACATACGATTCACCATGCAACAAGCTCAAACTTAGATAAGCGTGGTATTGGTGATATTGACATGTTAACAGTCGATGAATATATCGAGGCATCACCAATGAAACGTTTAGGCTATCGTTTTTACCGCAATCCACTTGTGATGTTCGGATTAGGACCATTATTTTTAGTACTGATTGCGAATCGTGTTAACCGCTCAGATGCAAAGAAAAAAGAGCGTATGAACACATACTTAACGAATTTAGTAGTCGTAGGCATTCTTGTATTATTAGGTGTAACAGTAGGCTGGTTACCAGTATTACTTGTGCATGGTATTACAATGTTTATCGCAGGTGCATTAGGTATATGGTTATTCTACATCCAGCACACATATGAAGATTCTTACTTTGAACACGAGTCAGAGTGGGATTACGTAAAGGCAGCAGTAGAAGGAAGCTCTTACTACAAGTTACCAAAAGTGTTGCAATGGATTACAGGGAATATTGGTTATCACCATGTGCATCATTTGGCGCCACGTGTACCGAACTACCATTTGGAAGAAGCGCATGAAGCAAACCCACCGCTACACCAAGCAACAACAATTACGTTAGCATCTAGTTTAGATTCACTACGTTATAAATTATACGACCCAGAAAATAAACGCTTTGTTACGTTTAAAGAAGTTGGCGAACGTTTAAAACAGCGTCGTAATATCGCAAATATTTAACAACCAAAAGCTTTCCGAACGAATTTATCGGAAAGCTTTTATTATGAAGTAGAGTTTATAACAGACGTACGTAATAAAATTTCGCTATAATAGTAGAAAAAGTGTGAAAGAGGCTATTATGGAAACAATGCAACAAATCACAAAAAGCACGCTCGTTCATGTTTATGTATGGATTGCTTTTTGTATATTACCGTTCTTTTTTATTTTCCGTTCGCAATTGTGGACTGAAATTTCAATTGGTATTTCGCTTGTCATGCTCTATTTTCTGTTTTATCAAATGGCAAAGCGTGCCCGACCAGGACTTGTCTACATGTGGATAAGTTTCGAGATGATATTAAATATTGTCATGACGTTAATGTTTGGCTACGTCTATTTATCGCTTTTCACAGCGTATTATATTGGCAACATTAAACATACGGTAGGCTTTTACGTTATGTATGGCTTGCATATAGGGTTTACAGTACTCGCCATTGTCCTTGGCTTTTTCATTGATATTGACTTGTTTTTATACCAGTTACCATTTGTTGTGTTATCTGTTATTGGGGTCGTGCTCTTACCGTTTACATTGTATAACCGCAATCGCCGCGAAAATTTACAAGGTGAATTAACGACAGCGAAAAACAAGATCTCAGAGTTAATTGTCATTGAGGAACGTCAGCGTATTTCACGTGATTTACATGATACATTAGGTCAAAAATTATCAATGATTGGGCTGAAAAGTGATTTAGCAGCGCGTCTTGTTGAGAAAGACCCTGCTCGTGCGATTGAGGAAATTAAAGAGATTCGTCAAACGGCTAGTATTGCGCTAAAGGAAGTACGTGAATTAGTCGCAGATATGCGCGCCGTGAAACTCCAAGATGAAGTCGTGCGTATTCGCCAAATGTTATCAGCTGCCGAAATTGAATTAATGTTGGATGCGAACTTTGAAGAAAATAAGGCAACACTCTTTGTAGAAAGTGTGCTGAGTATGTGTTTGAAAGAAGCTGTCAACAATATTGTAAAGCATAGTGGCGCGACAATGTGTCATATCACATATCATGAAACAAATGATGAAATTATTTTACGTGTCCAAGATAACGGGCATGGCTATACAGAAGAAGCTACATTAAAAGGTGGTAGCGGTCTAAAAGGGATGCGTGAACGTTTAGAATTTATTAACGGCACGGTACAGCTATCACAACAAAACGGTACGATTGTTCATATTCGTGTACCGATTGCGATTACTCGACAAAAAAGGAAGTGAATGAAGTGATTAAAATTGTCATTGCAGAAGACCAAGGGATGCTATTAGGGGCATTGAAGTCACTACTAAGCATGGAAGAGGATATTGAAATTGTCGGCCTTGCTAAAAATGGAGAAGAAGCGCTACAACTTGTCGAACAGCATCAACCGGATATTTGTATTATGGATATTGAAATGCCTGTGAAGACAGGGTTAGATGCAGCGGAAATAATTTATGCAGAGAAATATGAGTGTAAGGTAATTATTTTAACGACATTTGCACGACCAGGCTACTTTGAACGTGCGCGCAAAGCGGGGGTACGTGGTTATTTATTAAAAGACAGCCCGATTGAAGAGCTAGTCAATTCGATTCGTGTCATTATGGACGGACGACGCATTTATGCACCAGAGCTTGTCGATTTTGTATATGAAGATGATAGTGAGAATCCGCTAACTGAGCGTGAGAGCCAAGTGCTAGAGTTGGTGGCTGAGGGAAAGTCGACAAAGGAAATCGCCGCAGAGCTGTATTTATCAGCTGGTACCGTGCGCAATTATATTTCGACTATTTTAGAAAAGCTAAACGTCGGCAATCGTATTGAAGCGATAGCTCGTTTTAAAGAAAAAGGTTGGAATAAATAAAGCAGTAAGGAGGCAAAATCATTGTTCATGATTTTGTCTTCTTTTTTCGTAGTGTCATCGAAGGGCATTCGCTATACTAGAATAGGAGGTGTACGTATGGAAATTATTGAACAAATTGAACGCAATAAAAAACGTCCGATTATGCTGTTTTCATTATCGGTCTTAATGACAGCGATGAGTGTCATGTCGATTGTCGTCGGTCTTGGGGCAAGCGAAACATTTAATATTATTGTAGGCGTCATTGGTTTATTTTTCTTTTTAGGCATGATGTTTATTTTTGCGAAAGATTTTTTATCAACAAAGCCATTTTTACAAGTGACAGAAGAACAAATTACGTATGATGGTAGTACGTTTACATGGGAAGAAATTCGTGAAGTGAAACTTGCGGATTTTGGCAAAGGGAAGGTTATTTTACTAAACTTACAAAACCCACAAAAGTACTGGGCAACATTATCAAATGTACAACGTAAAATTGCTGAAATGAACGCATCAAATGGCGGCCATATTCAAATTAACTTAGCGAAGTCGACAAATGTCGATGTACCAGAATTACTCGAAACGTTACAACAGACGCATAAAAAAGCAACAGGCTACCGCGAGCAAGTGAGCGGCAAAAAGAAGCGCGTTGTCGCGTCATTTAAATAAGAAAAAGCATTACGCCAAAGTTGAGCGTAATGCTTTTTTATACGAGCTATTTCTTTCGTGTAAGGCGACCTAATAAAAAGGCACCCGCTGCCACGGCAAGAACGGTATTCGTCTTTTTCGTAAACACTTGCTTTGTAACAAGTGAAATATTTTGTGGACGTTCTGCTAGTCGACGCATAAAGTAGCCATACCAATCTTTGCCGAATGGTACATACGCACAAACACGGTAGCCTTCTGTTACAAGTGCTTGCTGTAAGTCTGTACGGAAACCATAAAGCATTTGGAATTCAAATTGCTCTCGCGGAATATGATGCTCTTCGACAAAGCGTTTTACGTGCTCAATAATATTATGGTCATGTGTTGCAATGGATGTGAATTGTCCATGTAAGAGATGATATTCAATTAGCTCTAATAGTTGAATATCAATATCTAGCTTGCGCTGATACGCAACAGACGCGTCTTCTTTGTACGCACCCTTCACAAGACGTAGGCGGAAATCTTTCAAGTCCTCAATATCGTCTTTCGCGCGGTGTAAATAAGATTGAATAACCGTACCGACGTTTGGAAAGACTTTATGTAGTTCTTTAACAATATCAAATGTCGCTTGTGCACGGTCATAGTTTTCCATATCGACATTGATGAAAATATTGTGTTCGTAAGCAAGCTCTACAATTTCACGTACATTGTCATAGCAAAGGTCAATGTCAATATCTAAGCCGAGTTGAGAAAGCTTCAGTGAAATATGGGCTTGTAGGTCATGACTTGTAATCGCATGAATCACTTCTAAAATCGCCTCTTTTGCTTGCGTTGCTTCTTGCTCAGTTGTTACAAACTCACCTAAATGGTCAATTGTCGCCTCAATACCTGAAGCATTTAAGCTTTGAATTGTTGCCACTACTTCTTCTAAATTTGTGCCAGCAACGACATGTTGTGCGCCTAATTTCAAGCCGTATTGTTGTGCGGCTTTATTCAGCATTGGATTTTCAGAGAACTGCATAAAAACATTGCGTAAAAACATTCAACATTCCTCCATCAACGAACGTATTTTTTATTGTTAGTATAGCACCTTTTTACATAAAATATGGCGCGTTGCACTCATGCTTTATAAAGCTGCATATGCTTTGTAAATAATGTTTTGTAGCTTGTGTATCCAAGAATTGTACTCGATACAGCTGCACTTGTTAACAGTGCGAAAATAATGAGGAGTTGAAATTGCACAGCTTGAAGCGGGTCTGCACCGCCGATAATTTGACCGCTCATCATACCAGGGAGCTGTACAAGGCCGATTGTTTTTTGACTTTCAATTGTCGGAATCATACTCGCTTTAATGGCATCGGTCAATTGTCGATGAATCGCCTGTTTTGGTGTACCGCCAAGCGATAAAATAAGCTCGATTTCATCTTGTCTTGCGTCGATTTCAGCTTTAAAACGGTTTAAAAATAAAATAGAGAGCACCATCGCATTTCCAATCATCATACCGCTAATGGGAATAATGTATTGTGCGGTTGCGGGTACGATTTGAAAACCTAACAGTACGCCTTGTGTAATGACTTCAACAGCGATAATCGCAAGTGCTAACTTCCACGTAATACCATGAATCCATAAGCCCTTTTTACGCGCATTTAGCGTAGCCACAACAATCATTAACGTTACCATCAGCACAATATACACCATGCTTTCTGCCTCAAACACAAACGTTAACACATATCCAATGGCAAATAGCTGTACGATAGCACGAACGGTCGCAATCGTAATGTCTTTTTCAAGTTGAAGATGTAGTGCTTTCGAAAGTAAGAAAGGAATGAGGACAAATAATAATGTTAAACTTAGCCCTATATATGTCATCGAATCCCTCCTGCTAAAAACTGTTTCGTTGCGTGTTGCTGTGGATTTTCAAGCAATGAAGAAGGGCCTGCTTCAATAAGTTGTCCATCTATCATGACCCATGTATCGTGCCCAACATGAAGTGCCTGCTCTAAATTATGTGTAATCCAAATAATTGTCACGCCGTATTTTGTATTTAGCTGTGTAATGAGCTGTTCAATTTCAAGGCTTGCTGTATGGTCAAGTGCCGATGTAATTTCATCGAGTAATAAAATAGGTGGTGCATTTACAAGTGTTCGAGCAATCGACACACGTTGTCGTTGTCCCCCTGATAAATCGCGTGCTTGCTGATGCAGTAAAGAAGCGGGCAAGTGTACATCTTCTAAAAAGCGCAAAGCTTCTTGTTCGGACAAATTATCGTTATGGAGCTTTTTCGGTAAGCATAAATTATCGTAAACAGTCCCGTTAATCATAGGCGCAGCTTGTAGTGCCATTCCTACTTTTTGGCGTAATGTAGTTGGTGGAATGGTGGAAATCGACTGCGTACCGATGACAATATCGCCTGCTGTTGCTGTTAAAAGCCCATTACATAGTTTCAGGAGTGTCGTCTTACCAGCGCCAGAAGGTCCGACTAATGTTGTAATACGCTTTGCGGCGAATGTGCCAGAAATTTTCTGTAAAATAGGGCGGTCATTTTTGGTAAAACATACATCTTTAAATGTAATTGTATGTGACACGGACATCGTTCCTTTCGTAAACAGTACACTTATTATAATAAAAAAGAGCACGCCCGAGAAGGTACTCTAGGGCGCTCCCTTTTAGGTCGCTGTTGAATGTCGATGTGTTATGTAAGAGAAGTATCCCACTCTTTACAAACATCAACCCATTGAATTGCCTGTGCATATGTATAAAGCTCCTCTGGGGTTAGCTCAATAGCTGAGTTGCGACTACCCGCAGCAGGGAACACCGTCGTGAATCGCTGTAAAGAAATATCTAAGTAAATGGGCATCGCTGTCGCTAACGCAAAAGGACAAACACCGCCAACCGGATGCCCTGTTTTTTCAACGACTGTTTCGGCATCAAGCATGCGTGGCTTTACGTTAAATGTCGTTTTAAATTTTTTGTTATCAATTTTTGTGTCCCCAGCCGCTACAATCAATAATGCTTCTTCATCTTGGCCGCGAAACGACAATGTTTTTGCAATGCGAGCAGGGATAACTTGTAACACAGCGGCAGCTTGTTCAACGGTTGCGCTACTGCTGTTAAACTGTAAAATATCCTCATCACGTCCAACCTCTTTAAAATAACCAACAACTGTTTCGTAAGACATCGATATCGCTCCTTTTCTTCTAATTGTATCAGAAAATTCTAACATAAAAACAGCGTGTCTGAGAAGTCATTCTCGGACACGCTGTTCGTAACTAATAAGATGTGAGATTATACTTTTCGTAATGTAGACGGTGTCTCAGGTTGTTGACCAAGGCTTGTTAAACGCTCTGCGAATGAACCGCTACGTTGAACCCCTTTGAATGAATCTTGGAATTCATATGCGTTTGCACCGTGTTCAACAGTATCTAAGCCTGATAACTCTTCTTCACGAGAAACACGTAATGGAATGGCAATTTTGATAATGCTTAAGCTTGCGAATACCGCAAATGATGTCCAAGCGATAACTGCAGCAACACCGAGCGCTTGTATGCCAAGAAGTGAAGCCCCACCGCTATAGAATAAACCGTTTGCTGTATCTAATAAGCCAACTGCTAATGTACCCCAAATACCGCATAAGCCGTGAACAGTTACGGCACCTACTGGGTCATCTATTTTTAATTTTGAGTCGATGAAGCGAACCCCTTCAACTAAGATTGGTGCAGCAATTGCACCTGCGATTAAAGCGCCAATCATGCTTAAGTTTGCAGCACCTGCTGTAATGGATACTAAACCAGCTAACGCACCGTTTAATGTTAATGAACCGTCCATGTAGCCATAGCGGAATTTCGTATACATTGCTGTTGCGAATACACCAGCTGAAGCGGCTAAAAATGTATTTGCGATAACGCCAGGAACTGCTGCTGGGTCAGCGGCTAATGTAGAAGCACCATTGAAACCGAACCAACCTAACCAAAGGATGAATACACCTAACGCACCAAGTGGAATAGAGTGACCTGGAATAACGTTAACACGTTTACCAGCATATTTTCCGATACGTGGGCCAATCATTGTAGCGGCAACGAAAGCACCAACCGCACCTGTTAAGTGAACGACTGTCGAACCTGCAAAGTCAACGAAACCTAAGCTTGTTAACCAACCATCACCTTGCCATACCCAATGTCCAACTACTGGATAAATGAATAATGTCATAACAACGACGATTGCGATATACGCTGTGATGTTTGTACGTTCAGCGACAGCACCTGAAATAATAGTGGCACATGTTGCCGCGAACATTGCTTGGAAGACGAAGAATGCAATATCTTCTACACCGTTTAGAGCGAAACCAGAGAATCCGATAATGCCGTTTACAGAATCACCAAACATGATGGCATAGCCTGCGAAGAAGTAAACGATACCACCAAGTGAAATGGTGATGAAGTTTTTCATCAAAATATTAATGGCGTTTTTCGAGCGGGTAAATCCTGCTTCAACCATCGCAAATCCTGTATGCATGAAGAATACTAAAAACGCACCGAGCATAACCCAAACTAAATTAATTGATAGTTCTAAAGCTTCTACTGTCATAATAATTCCTCCTTCTGCTTATACGTAATGCGGTATATGTTCATTTGTTATTTATTCGACTGCAATCGCGCCGACTTCTTTCGTACGAATGCGAATGGCTTGTTCTACTGGATAAATGAAAATCTTGCCATCCCCAACTTCACCGGTAGAGGCGTCACGTAAAATGACATCGATAATTGGCTGTACTTTGGCGTTATCGACCACCATCTCAAGTTTAAGCTTCGATGAAAATTCCATTTCATACGTGTTGCCGCGGAAAATACCTGTACGGCCTTCTTGACGACCACACCCAGCAATTTCTGTAATGCTTAAGCCGTCAATTCCTTCAACTGCTAATCCTTCACGAACTTTTGGAAACACTTCAGGACGAATAATGGCTTCGATTTTTTTCATACACAATCACTCTCTTTCGTATGTGTTAGGATAGTTAACATGTTAAATTGAATTTTTAAAATAATCAATCTCATTTTTAGATGATTATGTTATAATTTCTGACATGAATGATTGGGGGGTGATGCCGAAACCGTTGGATACCAAGCGTTAATGTTTGTTAAAAAACATCACATCGCATGAAAAAATGTGAAAAAAAGTAGCTACATATGTGTATCTTCTAACAATGTAGCGTGAAAATGCATGTTTTTCTTTTATAAGAAATGATGTAGTCAACCTATACATGCAATGTAAGTAATGAAAACTATCATGAAGTAATTTAATGGCGTTACGTAGCACGACGCAAAATGGATTTACGGACAAAGCCCCTAAAATCTAGAAAAGCCATGATAACATTCACTGAAATGTGACGAATTAGTGTATAATATGACGTATTATTAAGCGGAAGAAGGAGAATCCTTATGAAAACATCAAAATTTGCAGATGACAGCTTAACGTTACACACTGATTTATATCAAATTAATATGGCGGAATCTTATTGGGCGGACGGTATTCATGACCGAAAGGCGGTATTTGAGCTTTATTTCCGTAAGCTACCATTTGGTAATGGTTATGCGATTTTTGCAGGGCTAGAGCGCATGCTTGACTATTTACGTGATTTCCAATTTAGTGAGAGCGATATTGCTTACTTACGTGAGTTAGGCTACAAGGAAGATTTTTTAAGTTATTTACAAACGGTGCGTTTTACAGGCACAGTTCATTCAATGGTAGAAGGTGAGCTTGCATTTGCGAATGAGCCACTGGTGCGTGTCGAAGCCCCTCTTGTCGAAGCACAGCTGATTGAAACAGCAATTTTAAATATCGTGAATTTCCAAACATTAATCGCGACAAAAGCAAGCCGTATTAAACAAGTGACAGCAGATGAAGTATGTATGGAGTTCGGTTCACGTCGTGCGCAGGAAATGGATGCCGCGATTTGGGGTGCACGTGCTGCGATTATCGGTGGTTTCGCGTCAACAAGTAACGTACGTGCAGGTAAATTATTCGGCATCCCTACAGCCGGTACACATGCACATGCATTAGTACAAGCATATAAAAGTGATTATGACGCGTTCCATTCGTATGCGAAGCGTCATAAAGATTGCGTGTTTTTAGTAGATACGTACAACACATTGAAATCAGGCGTGCCAACAGCGATTCAAGTTGCAAAGGAGCTTGGCGATAAAATTAACTTTATCGGTATTCGCTTAGATAGCGGTGACATTGCCTTCTTATCAAAAGAAGCACGTAAAATGTTAGATGAGGCTGGCTTCCCTAATGCCAAAATTATCGTATCGAATGATTTAGATGAATACACAATTTTAAATTTAAAGGCGCAAGGTGCTCGCGTTGATATATGGGGCATCGGAACAAAATTAATTACAGCGTACGACCAACCAGCATTAGGTGCTGTGTATAAAATGGTGAGCATTGAAAATGAGCATGGGAAAATGGAAGATACGATTAAAATTTCAGCAAACGCTGAAAAAGTATCAACACCGGGCTTAAAGAATGTATACCGTATTATCGATAAAGAGACGGGTAAATCTGAAGGTGACTATGTTACGATGGCGGATGAAACGCCTCAAAATGAGACACGCATTAAAATGTTCCACCCCGTGCATACATTTGTGTCGAAGTTTGTGACGAACTTTGAAGCGAAAAATCTGCATGTGAAAGTGATTGACAATGGTGAATTTGTTTATGAAAGCCCGTCATTATTTGAGATGCAACAATATGCATATAATAATTTAAATGTGTTATGGGATGAATATAAGCGCTCATTAAATCCTGAAGAGTATCCAGTCGACTTAAGCCAAAAGTGTTGGGATAATAAAATGCGCAATATTGAAGAAGCGCGTCAAATGGTCGAACAGCTAGAACAATAAAGGTGGCGAAATACAGATGACGTTACAACAGCAAATTATTGAAGAGTTAGGTGTGAAACCGACAATTGATGTCGCTGAGGAAATTCGGACGACAATTGATTTTTTAAAGGATTATGCTAAAAAGCATCCATTTGTAAAAAGCTTTGTGCTAGGTATTTCTGGTGGACAAGATTCAACGCTTGCGGGGAAACTTGCACAATTGGCAATTGATGAATTAAACGAAGAAGCAGGCACACGAGCATATAGTTTTTATGCGGTACGTTTACCATATGGTGTTCAAGCAGATGAACAGGACTGCCAAGATGCGTTGGATTATATTCAGCCGACAAAAACCTTTACGGTGAATATTAAGCCAGCAGTAGATGCTTCAGTCGCTGCATTAACAGAAGCGGGTATTACGCTAAGTGACTTTGCAAAAGGCAATGAAAAAGCGCGTGAACGTATGAAGGTTCAGTATTCGATTGCGGCAATGAATGGCGGAGTGGTATTAGGCACAGACCATGCAGCAGAAGCGATTACTGGTTTTTATACGAAATTTGGCGATGGTGGTGCAGATTTAGTACCGTTATTCCGTTTAAATAAACGCCAAGGTAAGCAGTTGCTAAAAGCGCTTGATTGTCCAGAGCATTTATATTTAAAAGTGCCAACTGCGGATTTAGAAGAGAATCGCCCGTCATTACCAGACGAAGCAGCACTTGGTATTACGTATGAGCAAATTGACGATTATTTAGAAGGTAAAGATATTCCAGAAGAAGCGCGTAAAGTGCTAGAAGGTCATTATTTACGTTCACAGCATAAACGTCATTTACCAATTACCGTATTTGATACATTTTGGAAAGCATAAAATAGATTGAATCATAATCCTTCAGCAGCTTGTCGTTGCTGAAGGATTTTTCATCTACGTTAGCTTATGCGTCATCTAGTACTAAACATGTTTCTTTTTATCCGCTCCATCGACATGTGCTATTAAAAATAGTGCAATAACTCGTACTAATTACCTTAAAGAAAATATTAACACTACCGATATAGTGAATATATACATCGAAAGGAGGTAACGATGAATGCGTACATCATCGGTTGGACCAGCACGTGATACAACATTTCGCGGGCAAAATAAGAAAAGCGTAACGACTGTTGAAGGAGCATTTCAAGAAAGTAGTGGCTTTTTACAGCAGCAAAACGAGCGCCAGGCAAAGAAGCAGAAGAACACAAAGCAGAAGCGACAAGCACCAACACGTACCGCGAAGAAGCAAAATGTGTTGCCGAATATTCATACAGACCCGAACGCGGCAATTTTACAATCACATATGCACCATGTCTCGGCAAAGCTACAATCGCTTAGCAATCAACGACGTGCGCTTCATGGTTACCAAACATCGATTTAAGAACGGGTACAGCATTTCACATTGTGAAGTGCTGTTTTTTTGTCGTGGATTCGTTGTATTCAAATGCCCTTTTCGCTATGCTTAATTTAGCAGTGTTAAAGAGAGAAGGTGTCAGAGATGATGAATGAACAAGTAGCAATTATTTTGCAAAACATCGAAAAAGTAATGATTGGTAAACGTGAGGTGGCAGAATTAAGTGTTGTCGCATTACTCGCAGGTGGACATGTATTGTTAGAAGACGTTCCAGGTGTAGGGAAGACGATGATGGTACGTGCCCTCGCAAAATCGGTTGGTGCGGATTTTAAACGTATTCAGTTCACACCAGATTTATTACCATCCGATGTCGTCGGCGTTTCTATCTATAACCCAAAAACATTACAGTTTGAATTTCGACAAGGACCGATTGTCAGTCATATTGTGTTAGCTGATGAAATTAACCGAACATCTCCAAAAACACAGTCGGCTTTATTAGAGGCAATGGAAGAAGGTTCGGTGACTGTAGACGGTGAAACGATTGTGATTCCAAAACCATTCTTTGTAATGGCAACGCAAAATCCAATTGAGTATGAAGGCACGTACCCATTACCAGAAGCGCAGCTAGACCGATTTTTATTGAAAATTAGTATGGGCTATCCAACGTTTGATGAGGAAATTGAAATTTTACGACGAGCGGAACATGCTTCACCAATTGACACACTTCAACCGGTCATTACAGTGGCGCAATTATACGAGTTGCAGCGAGCGGTAAAAGCTGTACATATAGAAGAAAACGTAAAAACGTATATTGTGGAATTAGCGAGACAAACGCGTCAAGACCAGTATGTATATTTAGGTGTGAGTCCACGTGCATCGATTGCGTTAATGCGTGCTGCTCAAGCGTACGCGTTTATGAAAGGACGTTCATATGTCATTCCAGATGATGTGCAATATTTAATGCCATCCGTATTTAGCCACCGCATTATTTTGAAGCCCGAAGCAAGGTATGAACAAATTGAACAGCAAGAAGTTGTACGCCGCGTACTTGCACGCGTAGCCGTACCGACACAAAAGGCTGCACAGTATGAGTAGTGTAAGCAACGCGTCACGTAAAAAATATTTATTAGCGGTGCTATTGTTTTATGTCGTGTCGTTTTGTTTTGCGATGTTCCAAGGTGGCTTTGTTAGCTGGTTTATCTTTTTTGTGATGACACCGTTTGTTTTATATGCGTATTTATTGGCGGTTGTGCCATTGACGTTTCAGCAGGTGACGCGTACGTGGTCACCGTCAAAAATTGAAGCGGGGGATGATATGACGATCACGGTAACATTTGAGCGCAAAAACCGTTTCCCGCTCCTTTTTATGCTTGTAGAAGATGACATTGTGCACGCAAAAAACGCCTTGCCACGCCGTACATTATTTGTGGGTGGCTTTAAAAAATATTTCACGTGGGAAATGCCTGTAAAGGAGCTTGCGCGCGGAGAATATCCATTTCAAACGTTTACGGTAACGTGCTACGACTTCTTTGGATGGATTGCCCGTACAGTTACGGTACAAGTGCCACAGCAATGTCTTGTCTATCCAAAGGTTGAACAAATTCGTCATGCGACGTTACAGGCACAGTTTGAACGCGGAACAAAGGCGTCACCATATGCGCTCGTAAAGGACACATCAATGGTAACAAGTGTGCGTAACTATCAGCCAGGAGATCGCATGTCATGGATACATTGGAAGTCATTTGCGAAAACAGAGCAATTACGCACAAAATCATTTGAAGATAGTCAGTCACAAGATTTATTTATTACGATGGACTTACAAGCAGGTGAGTATTTTGAGCAGTCTGTGTCATTAACAGCATCGCTACTTCAAACATTTGTGAAGCATCAAAGCGATGTCATGTTTATGACGATTGGGGCACAACGCCGACTATTTCCATTATTACAAAGTAGTACACAAGTAGAGGATGTTATGCGTTATTTAGCGATTGTACAGCCAGAAACGATGAGTAGCGCATATCGTCAGTTGTCGCATGAGTCGGTTGTACAGCAAGTGCATGCGCTTGTTTATATTACGACGGTGTTTGATGAACAAATGCTACAGTTTTTCAAATTGCTCAATAAACAAGTGACGTGCGTTGTCATACAGCGAGAGCCGCAGCAAACAAAGGTGTTGCAACAAATCCGCGTCGTATATGTGCAACCGACAAATTTTGAACGTGTGTTAATGGAGGTGGCGAAGCGATGATGCAACCGTTAAAACGGTGGGAATTACTGGTGTATTACATGCTTGTATTCCTCATCTTGTATGAATGGCTTGTGCCGATTTTACAATTAACGAACACAGGGCGCATACAGTATTTTATGCTGTTTATTTTAGTCGCGATGTTCTGTACATTAATGCGTTTCCCGAGCTGGTTAACGGTCAGCATTAAAGTACTCTACATCGGGTGGTTTATTACGTTAACACATGGCGGCGTTCATTTATTAACGAAGGATGGCCTTACTTTTTTAGTGTCAGAAGTTGTGTTTAATGTGGGTCGACTTGTCTCACTCGATATTGTCAATGTCACGAATTCTTTACGTACATTTTTATTTTTCATGTTAATTTGGATGTTAATGTATTTAATTCATTATTGGTTAACGGTGCGTTATTCATTATTTTATTTTATCGTTATGACCATTTTCTTTATTGCCACACTAGATACATTTAGTCCGTATGACGGTACGTGGGCAATTGTAAAAGTGTTAATGTACGGCTTAATTTTAACGGGCATTCTCTTTGCGAAACGTTTACTGTCGTACATACCAGAAGTCATGTCAGCGCCGAAGAAAATAATCTTTGTGCTACCGATGATTGTCTGTGTTATTGGGATGGGCGCTGTTGCGTACGCATTGCCGAAAAATGCACCGATATGGCCAGACCCGGTACCATTTATTAAAACTGTCACAAATGGTGGGTCAGGTGTATCGAAAGTGGGCTATGATGAAGATGATCGTCAGCTAGGTGGCGCGTTTGAAGCAGATGATACGCTCGTGTTTACAGCGCAGTCGCAAGGAAAGCGCTACTGGCGAATTGATGAACGCGATACGTATACTTCAAAAGGTTGGGAAAATTCGTTTGACACGGGGACGATTGAGTATGTCCCGCCAAAATCCAATTTACGTGGAAGCGCACAGCCGATAGAGGACGTCGATATTGTATCGATTACGATGTCGACGGAAGACCCGTATATTCTGTCGCCATATGGCAACTTTTTATATGAATATCCGTGGAACTATATGGTGGAAGAGCGAGTTGAATCAGGTTATCGTTATTCATCATTTATTGAACCGGAGGCAAAAGCGGCGATTCCAAATTATCGCATTCACGTTGTCGACGAAGCGTATAGCTTACAACAGCTACGTGACACAGATATGTCGAAGTACGAAAATTTAGATGCGTCGTTTGACCGTTATTTACAGCTGCCAGAGAATTTACCGCAGCGTGTGCGTGATTTGGCAGTCGACATTACCGAAAGTGTACCAACTGCCTATCAAAAAGCACGAGCGATTGAAAATTATTTTGCGTTAAATGGTTATCGTTACAGCACGTCAGAAGCGGCAATTCCAGGTGAGGAAGATGACTATGTGGACCAGTTTTTATTTGAAACGAAGGTCGGTTATTGTGATAACTTCTCGACATCAATGGTTGTGCTACTGCGTTCACTCGATATTCCTGCGCGTTGGGTAAAAGGGTTTGTCACAGGTGATGCGATTGATGAGTCAACGTATGCGATTACGAATAATGAAGCCCATTCATGGGTCGAGGTCTATTTAGTCGGAACGGGCTGGGTGCCGTTTGAGCCGACAATTGGCTTTAATGGAGATTTAGACATTGAGTTTGACTTAGATACAGAGGAGCAATTATTAGAAGAGCAAGCGTTGGAAGAACCATCAACACCGGAAGCGCCGACGCCACAACAGCCAAATGATACTGAAACAGCAACGCAAAGTGTCGATATTGGCAAATGGCTTGCGAATATGTGGCAAAAAGTGCAATGGTTTGTGTATATCATGCTAATTCTCATTGTTATTATCGTGATTATACTGTATCGTCGTAGACAGCGCTGGTTGCCAAATTATTATATTAAACAAGCGAATAAAGAAGCATTAACATGGCAAACATTTGATAAGCAGTACCAACAACTCATCAAACAGCTGAAATATAAAGGACTTGTACGACAGCCGGATGAGACGTTAGCGGCGTTTGCCAAACGTGTGGATATGTCGCTTGAAACGACAGAGATGGCAACGTTAATAGCAGCTTATGAGCAATATATTTATAGTGACCAGTTGCCGGAAGTTGACTTTCACTATTTAAAAGAATGTTGGGAATATTTAATCAATCGCACAAGCGGTTGATTTTATGTCACACAAAGAGTAAAATTTAAAAAAATAAAATAGCATGTGCCTTCATATAAGCCCGATAATACGGTTCGGGTGTTTCTACTAAGTTACCTTAAACAACTTATCTATGATGGCAGATAAACTGAACGCTTTTTTAGGTGTCGTTTATCTGTTGATATAATTTGTGAGGAGGACGCGTAGAAAAACTTAGGTTAAATAGTTTTTCTATGCGTTCTTTTTGCTTTCTAGGTGCGCTATACAACTTATTTTTGAAGAGTAAAGCCGCAGTGTTCGCGCAACAAAAATTTTTATTGGAGGTTGTACCAGTTTGAAACAAGATAATATTTTAGTATTAGATTTAGGTAGCAGTGAAAATACAACGATTGCTCGTTGGATTCGTGATTTAGGTGTATACAGTGAAATTCACCCGCATGATATCACTGCTCAACAAATCAAAGATTTACAAACAGTAAAAGGGATTATTTTAAATGGCGGGAAAAATAATATCGTTGATGGCGAAGCAATTGACGTATTAGATGAAATCTATAGCTTAGGTTTACCTGTTATTAGTGTAGAACACCCTTCTACGAAAGCATCTAAAACGTTAGCTCAATGGCCAAATGAAGAAGAAGCAAAAGCTTTCTTAAAAGAATTTGTTTTTGACACATGCCAAGCAGAAGCAAACTGGAATATGAAAAACTTCATCGAAGATCAAGTAGCTTTACTACGCCAACAAATCGGCGACAAAAAAGTACTTTTAGCGCTTTCAGGTGGCGTCGACTCTTCAGTTGTTGCAGCACTACTTATTAAAGCAATTGGTAAGCAATTAGTTTGTGTACACGTAAACCACGGGTTAATGCGTAAAAATGAGTCTGAGGGCGTTATTCAAATGTTCGAAAAAGACTTAGAAGAAAACCTTGTTTATGTAGACGCAAGCGAGCGTTTCTTAGGAAAGCTTAAAGGCATTGCAGAGCCAGAAGAAAAACGAAAAATTATCGGGAACGAATTCATCCGTGTGTTTGAAGAAGAAGCACGTAAATTAGATGGCATTGATTTCTTAGCACAAGGAACAATCTATCCAGACATCGTAGAATCAGGTACGAAAACGCATAAGGTTGTAAAATCTCACCATAACGTAGGTGGTTTACCAGAAGACCTTCAATTTGAATTAGTGGAGCCTTTATTCCAACTATTCAAAGACGAAGTACGCGCATGTGGCGTAGAGTTAGGCTTACCACATGACATGGTATACCGTCAGCCATTCCCAGGCCCAGGCTTAGGGGTACGTGTATTAGGTGAAATTGAGCCGGAGCGTCTTGAAGCTGTACGTGAATCAGATGCCATTTTACGTGAAGAGTTTGCACTTGCAGGATTAGATAAGAAAGTATGGCAGTACTTCACTGTTGTACCAAACTTCAAATCTGTAGGTGTACGCGACAATGAACGTACGTATGAATACCCTGTAATTATTCGCGCTGTTAACACAATTGATGCAATGACAGCAACAATCGAGCCAATCGACTGGCCGATTTTATTAAAAATTACAGATCGTATTATTAACGAAGTAAAACACGTTAACCGCGTGTGCTACGACTTATCGCCAAAACCAGGCGGTACAATTGAGTGGGAATAATTCCCAAGTTGTCAATGTAACTTTGTGAAGTAATGGGGGAGGGGATTCATTTGGACAGCATTTGCGCAAATTATCACCCTCCTTTTTCAAAAGGGTGTGTCTTATGAGTACTAGACACATCTTTTTTTGGTTCAAAAAATAAAAAAACTTTTGAAGAGGTGTAAATCGTGTCAACTCCATTATTAAAAGAGCAAGAAAAAATCGTCGTTTTAGATTTCGGTAGCCAATTTAACCAATTAATTACACGTCGTATTCGTGAATTCGGTGTATTCTCAGAACTACATCCACATACAATTACAGCAGAAGATATTAAAGAGATGAACGCAGTCGGCATCGTGTTTTCGGGTGGACCTAACTCTGTATATGATGACAATGCGTTTAAAGTGGACCCAGCTATTTTCGAATTAGGTTTACCGATTTTAGGCATTTGCTACGGTATGCAGTTAATGGCACATACACAAGGCGGAAAAGTAGAAAGTGCAGCAACACGTGAATACGGTAAAGCAGAATTAACAGTTGCAACACAAAATAAATTATTCGGGGACTTACCAACAGAACAAGTAGTATGGATGAGTCATGGTGACCACGTAACAGAAGTACCAGCTGGTTTTGAAATTATCGCAACAAGCCCAGCTTGTCACATCGCGGCAATGGCAAATACAGAACGCCAATTATACGCAGTACAATTCCACCCAGAAGTACGGCACTCTGTATACGGCAACGACCTATTACGTAACTTCGTATTTGACGTATGTGGTGCAAAAGGCGACTGGTCAATGGCGAACTTCATCGAAATCGAAATCGCTAAAATTCGTGAGCAAGTGGGCGACAAGCAAGTGCTATGTGCCCTTTCAGGCGGTGTCGATTCATCAGTTGTAGCGGTATTAATCCATAAAGCAATTGGCGACCAATTAACATGTATGTTCGTAGACCACAACTTAAACCGTAAAGGCGAAGTTGAGCAAGTGATGAAAACTTTCACAGAAGACTTCGATATGAAACTAATTAAAATCGATGCACGTGAACGCTTCATGAACAAGCTAAAAGGTATTTCTGACCCAGAGCAAAAACGTAAAATTATCGGTAACGAATTTATTTACGTATTTGACGAGGAATCAGCGAAGCTTGAAAACATGGACTTCCTAGCACAAGGTACGCTATACACAGACATTATTGAGTCAGGTACAGCAACAGCACAAACAATTAAGTCTCACCACAATGTTGGCGGCTTACCAGAAGACATGAAGTTCGAATTAATCGAACCACTAAACACATTATTTAAAGACGAAGTACGCGCACTTGGTTTAGAACTTGGCTTACCAGAAGCGGTTGTATGGCGTCAACCATTCCCAGGCCCAGGCTTAGGCATTCGTGTGCTTGGCGAAGTAACAGAAGAAAAATTAGAAATCGTACGTGAAGCGGACTATATTTTACGCGAAGAAATCAAAAACGCAGGACTAGACCGCGACATTTGGCAATACTTCTGCGTCTTACCAGACATCCGTTCAGTAGGCGTAATGGGCGATGGCCGTACGTACGACTACGCAATCGGTATCCGCGGTGTAACATCAATCGACGGTATGACTTCCGACTGGGCACGTATTCCTTATGATGTACTCGAAAAAATCTCAGTACGTATCGTAAACGAAGTACAAGGCGTAAACCGCGTGCTGTATGATATTACGTCTAAGCCACCTGCAACGATTGAGTGGGAGTAAACAAAATCTAAACTTCGAGAAGCGAAAGCCCCGCAGAAGTTTCTTGCGGCAGCAAGGATTTTGTTTGCGACGAGCATGCGAAGCAGCGCAGGAGCAGAAATTAAATTGAACGAAGAAAAACTTAGTAGAGCCTTATTTAATAAGGTTTCTACTAAGTTTTTTATTTCATATCATTACAGAAAGCTATTCGATCGGAAAGAAAGCGAAATATAGGCATAGAGATAGGAGTAGTCATAGAGTAACGTCTAAATCCACCACTCCACTTTGATATTTCTACCCGAACATAGTACACTAAGAAAGCAAAAAAATGTACAGCACCAAAATGCGTATATTATAGTAATGACATAGATATGTGGAACGAGCAAAAGAAGGTGAAAATATGGGTAAATATCAATTAGATACAAAAGGGCAAGTAGCCGTAACGAAGTATCATGAGAAAAATAAGCCAGCGCAGTTTGATAAAAAGCAACAAATTGAAAAGCTACGTGCGGAGTATTTAAAGCGCAAGCAAGCACAAGATAAATAAGCGCGAGTCGTTTTCGCGAAAAAGCAGCGTCTAAGAATCATTTCTTAGATGCTATTTTTTATAACAATTATTAAGAATGGATGACGCGGGCGTTTTTTTAGACATCATTCGTTATAATAGAAGGAGCTTCTAATAGAAAGAGGGATTGTTCATGGATATTCATTTAGTGTTATTTGTTACATCAGCAAAGCGTGTAGGAAGTCGTAGTGAAATGTTAATGAAAACCGTGTATTCTTCGTTTCGACCAGTAATGGGGGACCATATTGATGACCCAGGATTTGATCCGAATTTTCATAACGGCTATGAAGTGGTAAAAGTGGCGATTAATTATGAAGAAGAGGCGTGTTATGTGTCACTCAGCCCGCTTGCGATTGAGGTAGAAGACATACCAGTTGAACAGTATATCGACAAACTATTAGCGAATGGCTGGGAAATTGTCAAAAATGAACGTTACTCATCGTGAAAATTAAAAAGAAGTACCGTCGATTTTTGAAATCGAATGGTACTTCTTTTTTTATGCAGTGCGTTTGTCGACAAAAAATGTCACGATGACAAATAAGACGAACGCCAGTAATAAAATTGAGCCACCAATAATAAACAACACCATTGTTAATGTCTCGTTCATATTGAATGGATTTAGATTATAGAGCCACATGCCGCCTGTTAAACCGAATGCGCCGACCATACCAAAAATAGCGTGCACTTTGACCAACAGTAACTTACGAATTGGCACAGAATAATAAAAAATACCCCAAGCAAAAACCGATAACCACCCGACAAGTAAAATGTGTGCGTGAATTGGTCGTAATGAATAATCCATATTACCACTCATTGTTGAACCGATATATACACCGATGAGACCAAAAATAGCAGAGAAGCGAATTAATGTTAATGCCCATGTTCGTTGTTTTTCCATCACGAAAAGTCCCCCTTATATGTCAATAGCTTTACTATAACGAACGCATATAACGTTTATATAAACTGTAAAAAACACCATTACGAAAGAAATCGTAGCGGTGTTTTTTTAAACAGGTAGGTGTTGTTTTTTTAAGCGTTTCTCGTCGTACATTTGTAAATCTGCCTGTGTGAACAATGTATGCATGTGCCCTATGGATTGCGCAGTAGAAGCAAGTCCGACCGAGATACTAAGAGGAATCGGCAATTGTTCACCAGCATTAAATTCATCGATAGTTTTGTGTAAATTAGCAAGGATGGTCACAATGTCGGTATCCTCTACATGTAGATGTTCGACGATAATCGCAAATTCATCGCCACCGATACGCGCAACTGTATGATGATGAAATGTTTTTTGTAAAACGTTTGCGGCAGTGATAATAAAATTGTCGCCAGCTTGATGACCGAAAGAATCGTTCACATGTTTTAGTCGGTCTAAGTCACACAAAATCAGTGTGACAGCGTGATTTTCTTGTTCGTTCAGGCGCTGTATTTGTTGCTCGAAAAAATGGCGATTATATAAATCAGTTAACACATCATGAGACAGCTGATACGTTATTTCATTTTCAAGTCGCACTTTGTCATCAATATTTCGTAAAATCCCTTGAATGGCGATAAGCTGCCCTTTTTTATAAACTGGCGTAATGTATTCTTCAAAAAAGTGATATGTTCCTTCTAAACTACGAAAACGTTGAATAATCGGTTTGGAATAATCCATATTACCAGAAACTTTATTTTTGAAAATATATAAATCGTCCGGGTGAATGGCTTCGTAAGGGTATGCATGCTCAGTCATCAGTTTGTGCCGTGTGCCTTCTCCGAGAAGTTTATCGACAGACGGGGAGATATATAAATGTTTTTCAGTCGGATAGATTTCATAGTAATAAATAATATCATACGATTGTTCGATTAATTGCTTCATATCTTTCATCGAGAAAGTGGATTGTATAAATGAAGCGTTCATCGATTTCGCTATAAAAAATATGGCAATGAGAACTAACATGAAAATTAAACCGCCAATAAACATGTGACTAATACCCCCTGTTTGACATCTAAATAAAAATAAAAAAGCAACGCATATTTTCCTTATTTTACTACAGAAAATTCCGACTGTAATAAATTTATTTGAATAATGATGAAATTTAACGGAGATGGACGAAATATGTGACTGGAGTTCGTATTGAGTTTAGGATTTCTTTTAATTTCAGGTGTAAACACATTGTTTTGATGGGTAAATATTGTAAGATAAGAACAGATAAGTGAAGGAGGAAGTTAATCATGAAAGTAATTATTTTTGGTGCTACAGGTGGCGTAGGTCAACATACTGTAAAACGTGCAGTAGAAGCAGGGCATGAGGTAACGGCATTTGTACGTACACCTGAAAAGTTAACATTTACAGAAGGTGTTCACATTGTACAAGGAGATGCGTTTAATGCTGAGCAAGTGGCAGCTGCTATTGTTGGGCATGATGTGGTTGTATCTTGTTTAGGTTCAAGCTCAGGCATGAAAGCATCAAATGAATTAGAAACGATGGGCAAAAATATAGCAGATGGTATGGTAGCGGCGGGTGTAGAGCGCTTTGTTTACTGTGCATCAGCAGGTGTATACGGAGAAATTCCAGGGATGATGGGCAAAATGATGATGAAATTATTAGAAAAGCCATTAAAAGATCATCGCGCTGCATTAGATTATTATCGTTCAAAAGGTTTAACATTCACAATCGCGCGTCCAATGGGCTTAAAAGATGAGCCATTTGTGGAATACCAAGAAACATTTGAAGGTGTACCAGCAAAATCAAATTCGATTCCACGTGAAAGTGTGGCACATTTCTTAGTAAAAGCAATTGATGATAAAAAGTATGTAAACACATCAGTTGGATTAGCAAAATAGTCGTCTATTCCCCAGGCCATTCGAGAAGAGCATATCTTTTCGGGTGGTCTTTTTATTGTCAAAAATGTTTCACGTGCAACATTTTCAACAACTTGAAATTGTTTTGATACAATAGGCGTGAAGGAGTGAAGTAAATATGGTAGATCAAAAAGTGAAAACATTTTTCGCTGCATTGCAGCAAGCATCAACAGATGGCAAAATGCAATGGACATATGAGCAAGGTGAAATGAAAAATATCATTGCGGATGTTGTGGACGGGGCGAGTTATAGCCAACCAATCGTTTGTAATTATAAGCGCTATCGTTTTTTACTCGTAACGTTTGTTCAAAATAACCAAGAAGTAACAGCATTCCTTATTACGGAAGGAACACGCGACTGGTTATATGGCTGGAATACGATGACGGCAGAAGAAGCGGAGTTAGTACGTCCATTAGAAGAAGTTGCACGCCGTGTCGCAAGTGGGGCAGAACGCGCAATGAATGAATTTTTGGCGGACTTTGAGGGGGGCTTTAATGTTTAGTGAACAACCTTTACTCCAAACTTTAATTGAAGCGACGTTAAAAAATCGTTTACAGTGGACGATTGATACATCGACAGCAGCGGAAACAATTGCCGAAACGCGCGGCGAAGACATCGTTGTCACATATTATTATGAAAAGAAAAAAGCCACACTCGCTTTATTTTTTAACGAAGAAACAGAGCATACACGCTTTGTTTTTTTAGACGCAACTGGCGACTGGTTATACGAAATCGATAGCGATGACGAACAAGATGGCAAGTTAGTCCGTACATTATTTGATGTTGCGGTACGCCAAATGTCGGGTGTTGCAGACGTTATTCAACATTTACTGCATGATTTCTCATAAGCGAATGACGTACGGTGGATGTATGTGTTCAGACGTCTTTAATTGGTAGTATTAAACGGATTTTACAGCTAATCACGAACATTGTGAACAAAATGACAAAAAAAGTTCGCAAAAATGATTGAAATACGAAAATTGAAGTGCTATATTACAGTAGTAAATTAAATATGTCGTCGTATAAAGTCAGGGATATGGCCTGAAAGTTTCTACCGAGCTACCGTAAAAAGCTCGACTACGATTTGAAATAGCATGATCATTTCAAAAGGCGTAAGCCAATCGTAGACGTACGACTGTTAAACAGTTGTGCGTCTTTTTTTTCCGACGACAAATGGAGGAACATTACACAATGAAGAAGTATTTCGAGTTTGATAAACTTGGAACGAATTATCGCCGTGAAATTTTAGGTGGTTTTACAACGTTCTTAGCAATGGCGTATATCTTAGTTGTTAATCCGCAAACATTATCATTACAAAGCGTAACGGATTTCCCAGAAGCATTACGTATGGATTACGGCGCAATTTTCGTTGCCACAGCCGTTGCCGCAGCAATCGGTTCATTTATAATGGGGATATTTGCGAAATACCCGCTCGCGCTAGCACCAGGACTTGGCTTAAACGCCTTCTTTGCATACACAGTAGTACTTGTAAACGGTAGTCCTTGGCAACATGCTTTAGCAGCCGTATTTATTTCGGGCGTATTCTTCTTATTACTAACAGTCACAGGCTTACGTGAAAAATTAATTAATGCAATTCCATTAGAATTAAAGTTAGCAGTTGGCGCTGGTATCGGTTTGTTTATCGCCTTTATCGGGATGCAAAGTGCAGGGTTAATTGTTAACAATGATGCAACATTAGTAGGTATCGGTGATTTACGTGACCCACAAGTATTACTAGCAGTATTCGGTATTATCATTACAATTATTTTCTTAGTACGCGGCGTAAAGGCAGGCGTATTTATCGGGATGGCTGTAACGGCGATTGTCGGTATGATTTTCGGTTTAGTGAACACACCAGAAGCAATTGTGTCAGCGCCACCAAGCATTGCGCCAACATTCGGTGCATTATTTGAAGCATTCGGTGACCCAAGTTTTTATACATTATCAATGCTTTCAGTAATTTTAACGTTCTTATTCGTAGACTTTTTTGATAATGCAGGAACATTAGTCGCTGTAGCAAACCAAGCAGGGTTAGTAAAAGACAATAAATTGCCACGCGCTGGTAAAGCATTAATTTCTGACTCAATCGCAACAATTGTTGGTTCGATTTTCGGTACATCTACAATTACATCATACGTTGAGTCATCATCAGGTGTAGCGGCAGGTGCTCGTACCGGTTTTGCAGCAATCGTTACAGGATGCTTCTTCTTACTAGCATTATTCTTCTCACCATTATTATCAGTGATTACATCAGCAGTAACAGCACCAGCATTAATCGTTGTCGGTGTATTAATGGTTGCGTCACTTGCAGATATTGATTGGAAAAAGTTCGAAGTGGCAGTACCAGCATTCTTCACGATGATTATGATGCCATTAACATATTCTATCGCAACAGGTATCGCTGTCGGCTTCGTATTTTATCCATTAACGATGATTGTAAAAGGTCGCGCAAAAGAAGTTCACCCAATTATGTATGTATTTGCGGTTATTTTCTTAGTGTACTTATTCACAGCATAAAATAAAAAACTGTCCTAGCCATTCGGTTAGGACAGTTTTTTTATGTGATGAGGATGTGACTGCAGATGCAATTACGTCTTGAAAGGGCATATTTTATCTGTACGGTAAGGCTGACAAGTGAAAAGCCTTTACGTGTTTTTGGTGCGTGTATAATAGGAAGAAACTAATTTTAAAAAACTGTGAAAGAAATTGAATAATCTTTTAAATAAAAAGTGCTTGCTAAATAAAAACAAGTAGTGGTATATTTAGTTCCGTTGCTAACACAGCAACAACAACTAAACTTAGCAAGTAACACTGTAAAGCATTCGCTAAACAGTGAGTCAAAAAACTTTTTTAAAAAAGTGTTTGACAATAAAAAACAGAAATGCTAAGATATAGAAGTTCGCTTAACACGAACGAAAAACATGAACCTTGAAAACTGAACAACAAACGTTGATGAAA
>NZ_MASJ01000042.1 GCF_001700315.1 Caryophanon tenue
GTGCGTACCGTACAGGTGCGCTATTTTTTATAATTCGGGCTTACTGTGAATTGAAGGCGTATAACAAATTTTATTTTTGTATACGCCTTTTAAAATCTAATATACTAGATACTTTTAATAATTAAGTTTTGGTTTAATTTGAAATAGGGAATAAAATTTTAAATTGTTTTTGATTTAAAGGTAATAAACCGTGACTTGGAATAAACTTGTCCTTAATTTGTAAAGGGTGCTTTGGGAAGGTTTCTTTAGTATTTGGTCTGCCAAAATCGATTACTTTAAGTTTATATATATTTTTAGAAAATAACGTTCTTAGAGGATACTTTTGAAGAAGTGTAGGTATTCCCCACTTTTGACCGTTCTTTCCCCACGCTAAAATAACGAATTCAGATTGTTCAATTGCAAATTGAATATATTTATATGACTCATCATCTATGACGAAATCCTCTTTGCTTGTCCCCTTAGATTTGATGTAAGGACTTGAATTTACTACATATAAAGAACCGCAATCATTATATTTCGCCATCTGAATCATAAATTCTACTGTAGGATCATTAGAGCAAGTAGATGCATTACTAGGGTTCATTCCAAAAAACGTCATAATAGGTAACTTGCTATCCCAACATCTAGATAAAAAATAACGTTTATAGGTAGTTCGATTGGTTGTATCATTGGGATCGTATTGACTGTGAAATACGGCTGTATTGCTACCTAATTGAAATGGTGACAGAGGTTGTGAGGGTAGCGTTGATAATTGAGTTTGCAATACATTATGTCCTTTAGAGGATAGCCATTCTCTTAATTCTTCTTCAAATTCTTCCTTAGTAATTTGATCATCAAATTCGACTGAAGTGTTGAATTGTAATATCATAAATTTTTTTATAGCTCCTTTTTAAGAATAATTAAATAAACGATTTAGAGAGGTACTATGATGATAAAGAGTAGCGAAGTCTTAGGAATCGAATAAATGACGTAAAATAATTTCGTGAAGCCCCTCCAAAGTAATTATTTTTTGCTTGGAATACGATTGTATGATATAAAAGTTTTTTTCGTGTAAAATTAAATTAAAGTCTATGGGATTTAATGTCAATTTATAATCAGTAGCAATAGTTTCTATGATTTGTTTTCTAGAGATTATGTCGATTTCTATGGTTCTTAAAATTTTAACTATTTTATCTGCTCTAATAGTGTGATCTAAATTTGTTTTTGCAGTTGATATTCCACCTCCCATTGATCTAAATATAATGTTATCTATTTCTACTAATGCCATTCCCCCATTTTTTCTAATTATTGAAAGCTCTTTATCAGTGAATTTCTTACTTAAATTTGTAATGTTTTTTAATTGAAAAGGAGTTAAGAGAAAAGGCCAATTATTCTTCAGAATCTGTAATAGCTGCTGTTGTGAGAACTCAGTTCTATCCTCCAATTTGTGTTTGGTTACATCAATCAAATAGACTTCATTTTCTTTTAGCACAAAAAATAAAATATAATCGGATCTTTTAATAAAGCCATTCGGGTTTAATGTGTCCCCTAAATGTAAATGATGTATTCCCCAATCGTAGAGTAATAGGTCCTTCTGATGCGGTTTAACAGCCTTAATACTCAAATGTGGTATAAGGTTTTGTCCCTCTTTAAATTTCTGGATTACTTGTTTTAAATAGTGTCCATATGGTTTAGGTAATTGTTTGTTTTTTAACTCCGTTGAAAGATAGACCTTACGTTTTTGTATGCTTATAGATTTATCTGTTAAATTGAAAAATGCTCTTAATAAATCGTGAATATTGCTAACTGGATGTTTAAATCCTAAGTTTATAAACTTACTTATTAGGATTTTTTCTAAGTCTGCTATTAAATTCAAATAATCACCTCACTGTAAATGTATTTTTATTCTCTTCTATTATATAAGTAATAATCCTTTTAACTCTATAAAAGAAGATATTTCTTAAAATTAATTCAAAAAGTATATACAAAATAATCTATAGTGACTATTATTTATAAGTACAGTAGATATTAATAAAGATACTGTACTTATAAATAGGACAAAGGCTTATAACAAAGTAGAATGATGATTTATTAAAAAAAATCATTGTTATCCAGGTAAAGCGCTTAAAGACGCTGTAAAATAATACAGACTCCGTAGCAATTACATAGAACAACCTCAAAACAATACTTGTTTTGAGGTTGTTCTTTTTTATCATCATTTTGTGCATCACACGAAAAAGAAGTGTGAAGCCTGATATAAAGACGAAAGTCATTTTGCGCTCATGCATAGAATGTGCTACGATGCAAGTTGAGGTTGATTTTAGGAGGAACTGGACGTCATGACGAATGTTGATTTAAAGAAAATAGAGCAAGCAGTAAAAATGATTTTAGAAGCAGTGGGCGAAGATGTGAATCGTGAAGGTTTACAAGATACGCCAAAGCGTGTCTCAAAAATGTACGCTGAAATGTTTAGCGGTTTACAACAAGATCCTCGCGAGTATTTTAGCACCGTATTCCATGAAGATCATGAAGAGTTTGTCTTAGTAAAAGATATTTCTTTCCACTCAATGTGTGAGCATCATTTAGTACCGTTTTATGGCAAAGCGCATATTGCTTACATTCCGAAAGACGGCAAAGTTGCGGGCTTAAGTAAATTAGGTCGTTGTGTAGAAACGGTTGCACGCCGTCCGCAGTTACAAGAACGTATTACATCAACAGTAGCAGATACAATTATGGAAATGTTAGAGCCAAAAGGTGTTTATGTAGTCATTGAAGCAGAGCATATGTGTATGACGATGCGCGGACTGAAAAAGCCAGGCGCTAAAACGGTTACGTCGGTGGCACGTGGTGTTTATGAAGAAGATAATGTAAAGCGTCAAGAAATTATATCATTTATTCAAATGTCTTAATATGCAACGGGCATTGTGTTAGAATAGACAAAGACTATAGTGAATGAGGGGAGCTACTTACATGGCACAACCAGATTATATTGTGATTCAAGCCGAGGAAGATGGCGTACATGTTATCGGCTTAACACGTGGAACAGATACAAAATTCCATCATTCTGAAAAGCTAGATGCTGGCGAGGTAATGATTGCACAGTTTACAGAGCATACATCGGCGATGAAAATTCGTGGGAAAGCACAAATTCATACTGCACATGGTGTAATTGAAAGTGCGCCGAAAACGAAATAAGCACGTGAGCTAATTACTAAAAAAATTGCCAAAAAACGAGTATACTAGTGATAGAAAACATTGTCTAGGACGATGAGCGAAATGGAGTAAGAAGTATGAATGAAACATCCATTCAGCAGGCAATTGAACAGTTTAAACAAACCATTTATTCATATATTCAACATCCGTCACTTCAAACATATACAGGCACACCTGTATTAAATGAAAACCAGCTGTTTTATTTATTAATACCATTTTTTAATGATGAGCAGTGGACGGAAGAGCATCATGAAAGCGCTGTAACAGCAGCGATTGTAAGTACGGCGTTATACGAGCATGAAAAAATTACACAACAAGGTGGCATTTCAATTAAGCAACAAGTGATTGTATTAGCGGGCGACTTTTATAGTGGGCGCTATTATGAAGTGTTGGCGCACCGTGGCAATTTTAATATGGTTCGTGCGTTGTCTGAGGCAATTGTCCGTCGTTGTGAACAGCAAATTCAAGTGTATGAATGTCAACCAACGACGATTGATGAATGGCTTCATACAATGATGACAGTCGAAAGTGAACATATTACACAGTTTTATACAAACTATCAATTTACACATTATCGTGAGCTTGCACAGAAAAGTCTTCTATACTTACGTTTGCAGTCAGAGCTTGCCGCTAACAAAACAGGCGAAGCATCGTTAATTCTGACGCGCATGTTTGAAATGGAAGGCGACGTAAACGTGGTGTTACAGCAAAAGCTTCGTGCACTAGCTGCAGACATTCAGCAATTGATTGTACAATCGACAATGTCTGACGTGTTAAAGCAGCAAGCAACAGCACGTATACAGCTCAGTAACGTAGCACTAACACCAGTAATGAAAGAGGTATAGCACGTATGGTAAAGTCGAAAGAACAGCACGTACATGAAGTGTTTGAATCAATTTCTGAGAACTACGATAAAATGAACTCAGTGATTAGCTTTCAAATGCACGTGCAATGGCGTAAAGATACAATGCAGCGTATGGGTGTAAAACCTGGACAAAAAGCATTGGATATCTGCTGTGGCACAGCTGATTGGACAATTGCGTTAGCGAATGCGGTTGGTCCGACTGGCGAAGTCAAAGGGTTAGATTTTAGTGAAAGCATGCTAGAAGTGGGCAAGCAAAAAACACAAGACATGCCAAATGTCGAGTTAATTCATGGTAATGCAATGGAATTACCATTTGCCGACAATACATTTGATTATGTAACAATTGGTTTTGGGTTACGTAATGTACCTGATTATATGCAAGTATTACGTGAAATGCACCGCGTTGTAAAACCAGGTGGCATGGTCGTATGTCTTGAAACATCTCAATCGGAAATTCCGGTATATCGTCAACTATTCCGTTTTTACTTTAAATACATTATGCCTACATTCGGTAAGCTATTTGCGAAAAGCTTTAAAGAGTATTCTTGGTTACAAGAGTCGGCAAATGGGTTCCCAGGTATGAGTGAATTAGCGAATATGTTCCGACAAGCTGGACTTGAGGATGTTAGTTATCGTGCGTACAGTGGTGGAGCCGCTGCGATGCATTTAGGATATAAAAAACAATCATAAGTGAGGAAGGTTTGTTCACGTGGAAAAGATGAAGCTAGCGTTGCTGTATGCTGATTTTAAATCGGATATAGACATCATCGAAAAAGAATTAATACAAGCGTTGAACTCGTCTTCACATATGTTAAATGAAGCGTCTGTTCATTTAGTACAAGCAGGGGGCAAGCGGATTCGTCCAGTGTTTGTACTGCTTTGTGCGAAGTTTGGACAGTACGATATTCATCGTCTAAAGCATGTTGCAACACCGTTAGAATTAGTCCACATGGCATCACTTGTGCATGACGATGTAATTGATGATTCTAATATGCGACGTGGTCAGTATACGGTAAAAGCGCAGTGGAATAACCGCGTCGCTATGTATACAGGGGATTTCATTTTTGCGCGCGCATTGCAATCGCTTGCGCATATCGAAAATCCATTAGTACACCAAGTTCTAGCACATACAATGGTAGAGCTATGTAACGGTGAAGTGATTCAGATTGAAGATAAATTTCAACTCAACCAAAACTTAAAAACGTATTTCCGCCGCATTAAGCGAAAGACAGCTTTATTAATTGAATCAAGCTGTTATATGGGTGCACTTGCTGCAGGTGTCAACAAAAAAGATGCCATCCATTTAAAACGCTTTGGTTATTTTATCGGTATGAGCTTCCAAATTATTGATGATATTTTGGACTTCACGGCAACGGATAAAGAATTAGGCAAACCTGCAGGTAGTGATTTATTGAATGGTAATATTACATTACCCGTCATTTTAATGCAGCATGACCGACGTATTCATGAATATGTCGAGAAAATTCAAGCCGGTGTTTTAACCGAGGCAGAGCGACAAAATATGCTGACGCTTGTGCGTAATTCACCTGCGATTGATGAAGCACAACGTGTAAGTGAATTGTATTTACAAAAGGCGTTACGCGAAATCGACCAGTTACCAAAGCACCCGATGAAGCGAAAATTACGTGATATTGCGATGTTTATTTCAAAACGCGACTTCTAATTTATTAGAATGTCGTGTTTTTTCATGAAATGGACAAATCACGCCAATAAAATAGTGCAAAATCGAGCGAAACGATAACATTTTGTTGAATAACGAAGCCTCTTTTGATAGAATTAGACGGTAGGGAAATGTCCCTTTATACAGATTCTAAGGAGTGTATTTACACATGGCAATCGAAAAAACTTTCTTAATGGTTAAACCAGATGGCGTAGAACGTCAAGTAATCGGTGATATCGTAGACCGCTTTGAGCGTCGCGGTTTTGAATTAAAAGGCGCTAAATTAATGGTAGCTTCAAAAGAATTAGCTGAAAAGCACTACGCTGAGCACGCTGAGCGTCCATTCTTCGGTGAATTAGTAGACTTCATCACTTCTGGTCCAGTATTCGCTATGGTTTGGGAAGGCGAAAACGTAATCAAATTAGCACGTACTATGATGGGTGCTACAAAACCAGAAGATTCAAACCCTGGTACAATCCGTGGCGACTTCGCTACAACTTTATCTCACAACATCATCCACGGTTCTGACTCTCTTGCATCTGCAGAGCGTGAAATCGGTTTATGGTTCGGTTCTGAATTAGTATAATTCGCCGAACTGAAGAGATTGTACTTCGAATTGTACTTTAATAAAAATACTAATTTTACCTTCTAACAAATTCTATTTGTTAGGGGGTTTTTTTGTGTCCAATTCTTATAACAAAATTACAACGGACGTAGATTTAGAGTTGTTAAAACTAACGTCAGCAAAACAGCAATTAAATAATATTAAGAGAAATGAGCACAAAATTGCAGCTTTATTAGAGGAGGCTGTACAACATCACACAATCAAAATAAGCCATGCCATGAAGATAGTTAATCAACAATGGATAATTAATGGTATGAGACCGAGAACGATTGATAGCTATAATTACACTTTCGGAAAATTTATTGAAGTAACTGGAATTGAATACATCGAGGAAATCGATTCAGCTAAGATTTATGACTACTTGGGGAGTTTAACAAATGTAAAAGATGTGACAATACAAGCACGTTTAAAACAAATTAAAGCCATATTAGGGCGCTTTCATGATAACGGATGGATTCCAGTAAAGTTTTGGAAGCATATAAAAATAAAGGTGAATTCAGACTTGTTAGAGGCATCTACAGAAAATGATGTAGCAATATTATTATCATTACTTGATAAATCAACTTATTCTGGGTTTCGTGACTCAGTAGCAATTATGTTGATGTATAAATGTGGAATCCGTATTAAAACTTTAGGGTTATTAGAGATTAAGCATATTGACTTTGAAAATAAATTATTACGCTTAGATGGATCAGTTTTAAAAAGTCACAAACCACAACTGTTACCACTTGATGATGATTTATGTGCATTGCTACAAGAGTTAATTAAACAAAACCTAATCTTAAGTAAGCAGCGCAAGCGTAAAAATACGCATTTGTTCTTGTCTTATTTGGCAATACCAATATGCAAAACAGTATCTCCATCAAATGCTATTGCTAAAAACTTATGGCAATACAATAAGAAGTGGGGATTAAAAATTACTTGTCATGGTCTCCGTAGAGCTTATGCCCAAAATTTAATCAAGCGAGGCGCAGACATCAACTTAGTATCAGCAGCATTAAACCATTCAGACTTAACATCCACGACTAAATATTTAGGATTGTCGCTGAATAAGGTTGCACAAGAGTTACGAGATTATCTTTAAACAATAAAAAATGGTTGCTAGTGCGTCAACACCAACAACCGGTAAAACTGAATAACACTAAAATACGCCTGCAAGCAATATTAAGTGTGTTTATGTATAAAGTATATCAATTCCTTTTTTAAAATTCAATAAAAAAAGGTTTATTTGAGCATGTCTTTATTTTTATATTTAATATTTTAGTGTTATTCGCACATAAAAGGAGCGAATTAACATGACAACTTATGCAAAAGAGAGAAAATACGACAAGTTATCTAACTTTACGTCATTAAAAGACTTCAACGATCAATTTGAACAGGTAATGATTGATGTAAAGGATCAATTTACTAAATCAGAATACATCGCATTAAACAAGCTACGTAAATTTGCTGGTAGTGACATTGTAGGTGTCGCATGGGTAAAGTTACAAAAGGTTGTTTCTTCGACGTGGGCTGAGACGATTGGTGTATCGCGTTCTACATTTGAACGTATGATTCGTAAAGCTCGTAAACTTAATCTCATTGCAGTTGTTAATCAATCGCGTAAAAATGGATCACAGACACATAACGTTTATGTATTCCGTCGTGCAGATGAAATCATTTTACCTCAAGCAGAAACTGAAATTGTGTCAAATTCTCACACAATTGACGTAGCCGAACCACTGAAAATTGACGCACCAATAACTAATATTCTTATTAAACTACCAAAATTAAAAGATAAAGAGAATACGTATGCTACGCAGTCGGTAAGCGAGGTTAACGATAATGTTGATTTAGAACCTAAGTCTGTAATACCATATGAACGTTTTAAAGCATATGTATCTAATTTCATTACAGATAAAACAATTGCAAGCAAGTTATACGGTATTTATCGCGCTCATACATGCAAACTAATAGCAGCACCAGACATTGACATTGCATTTGAGGCACTAAAAGAAACATTACGCAAGTATAAGCAAGGTAAAGTACGCTCGATTACGGGTTATTTTAACGGCACTCTAAGCAATATGATTGATAATTACATGTTAGAGCAAGTATTTGTAGCGCGAGAAGAGTTTGAGAAAGAACATGACTTTTTATTAAACGATGCAGATTTACCAGAGTGGCTACAAAGTGGGGAGCAGGAACAATCAACAGAATGTCAACGTTTACTGTTTGAGCGTTTTGGTATAACAGGATAGTTTATATAGTTTTCTGATAACGTAGAGAACGTTGTGAGAGCATTTTAAACATGCATTGAATGAATGGTCATTGTAATTTAAGCAGCCTTACAGATAATGCTACGTAGTAGAAATAGGATACGCAAACGATGCGTGAGTGTCCCAGAACATAACACGTTGAGGTCAAATCTAACCCTCCTTATATATATATTTGTGGTCGTTTTGAGTGACTACAATTTAATAAGGTATTGCAAATATGCAACAGGTTCAAGTTGAACGGTTTAGTATCGTGAATTGAAAAAGGACTAGCTACTATAAGCTAATCCTTCTCCCATCATTCTGAAAAATAGATTCTTAATTGTGGCTCTATGTCCTCTTTGTATTTAATGATATGTCCAATATCAAAGTTTTCATCAGGCATGAGTCTATTCATTGCGTTAAGTATATCATTTAATGTTTCGAATTTAATCGCCTTACTGTCACCTTTTGCTAGATCAGAAAGAGTAGAAGGTCTAACTTTTGCTTCAACTGCAATTGCATTTTTAGTTAGATTTTTACCTCGTTCTTCAAGTTCCTTTAGTGTTTGGCTCAGTGTAATTTCTACTACCATGTATTATCACTCCTTTTTTTAAAATTATAACTTGAAAACTTTTTTTCGTAAACCTATTGCAGTTAAACGAAATTCGTTATATAATTTTTAATATAGTTAAACGAAATTAGTTAAACTATTTAGGTTTGAAATTATAACACAAAGGGGATCATTAAACATGGAAAAAACTTTACAAGAAGTATTACCAGAAGTAGTAGTTAATCCAAAGCAAGCATTCAACGTATCGGTATCAATCAAACTTATAACAGATGCAGATGTGCCAGCGTCTATCCCTTACTTACTTTATATCGGGGACGTTGTAGAAGTCGGTACGGAATCAGTTGAGCTGACAGATGAAAACATTAACCAATTCGCATCTACGTACACAAGTGACATGATTGAATATCCAGAGTTTTTAACGCAAGATATGCAAATTAGTATGGACGGTCTCGACAATCTTAAATACGAATACGTAGGATCATCATTTGAGCATGTTAACGGGCATGTAGAGTACGAAATTGGTGTACTGCTTACTGTTAATGCTTATGACGCTGATCACGCTTATGACGTATGTGAGGAGCTAATTAATAGCCACGCAATGCACGTATCTGATTTCAAGCACAATGATGAGACAAACGACATTTACGCTCATGTGAAGGTTTTACAAATTGAATCAGTAACGGTAGAGGACGTTATTTGATGCTACTACAAGTATACATGGACTTTTACAACGTAACTACGATGCATGAGCTGGAGCAAGTACTGATGAACGTATACAAAGGCTTATATAGCTAATACAAGTATGGGATGCGTATTTTTATCTACGTGTCTCATACATTTTTCGTTTCAATCAATATATGTCTAAATTGTGAAATATTATAAAAATATATTTACTTATTTGTTTTTATATGTTAAAATTATTAAATTTTTCAATTATCTGTTCGATATATAAGAGGGAAACAAAAATTGTGATATTTCACTTCGGAGGGTATACACTGAATTACAAAAATCGTGATATTTTCAGGAAATAAGGGATATATAGAAAATCGAAATAAAAATCATGTTCAACGTTACAGCCACAAGGGATTGAGGAGTTTTATCTGAAAAAGTTACCTTGATATTTTGGGTTCAAGCGTACACTTTTAGGAACAAAAACTATGATATTTTGAGGAAATAGGGGATGTAATTACTAAGTTTATAATTAATAAATAATAAGTTAATATATCGGGATCAGCAAATTAAAATTAGCCAATCCCTGACAATCACAACTATTTTCTTTTTTCTATTTTTTTATCTATTTATTAAATTATTAAACATTAAATTAAAAGGGGAAATTTGATTAGTGAATTACACATTAAACAGTATCAAAATTAATAGCAACTGGTTTGACGATGATAGAAGAAAGAAAAGTGTTTATAGCAAAATAGGTTACAAAGGGTTGAATTTATACTTCCAACTATACAAATTTAGATTACATAGACAAGATGATGAGCATACATTTATAACCTCAATCGCATATCTACGGAAGGAAACAGGTTATACAACTGATGAAGTATTCGATCTTCTCAAGAAGTTGAAATCTGCAAAGATTATTAAGGTAAATAATTATAGCAGGTGGGATTACTTGCTTGATAATGGTCAAGTTAAAGATAAGGAACTTTTACATATTACGGCACTCGATACGTTTCCAATTGAAGATTATAAGAAGGAAGATAGCCGCTTCTATATTTACGTACCATTGGATTTATTCAACATTTATCAATCCAAAGGGTTAAATGAGAAGTATTATGCGTTGTACTGTTTAATTGAGAAGTGGTCACAGAACATGGAAGGAAAAATGTACATGTCAATTGAGAAGATGGCTACAGTATTAGGGTTTGATAAAGATTACATTAACAAAATGATTCATGAAATGAATCGTAATTATTTACTGGCTTCCCGTAGACGTAAACGCACAGATCGACAAGGATACCGATTTGAACATTACATATTAGACAGTACCGACAAAAATGAAGTTGAGAAGTTTACGGCGACACACAAAGAAACGATGGATAAATTTGCATAGAAATAACAAGTGTGAACATTGCTTTTCAAAAAAAGGATTAGCTGTTAATCTAAGGTAGCTAAACGAGGTTATATACACGAGCTATTTTATTTAATCATAGGAGGTATGTACTTAAACATGAAAGAAATCATTGATTACGAGCTAAAATCTATTCGCATTCAAGAAACTAATCCAGATGGCACAGAATTAGTAAAGTATATTAATTATAATGAATATCACCAACAATACATAGCAACACGTGGTAAAGGAGAACGTCGTTATAACATTACAAATACATTGTATGGTTATTTGTACACTCGTATTGTTATTACAGATTATGAGACTAATAAAAAAACTGAACGCATATTTAAGTTCCCTAAAACTGAAGAAGAATCACAGCTTTTAGATTGGCGACATTTTGACTTGAAGCATAATGAAGAGAAAAAGCGATGGGAAAAACAGGTGCGAAGAAAACAAATAGTAAGGTTTATTTTAAAATGCTTTCCACCACCATACAAATATGAAGGAGATTCTAGTACATGGGTAATGCAATGCTATCATAATGGGGTGGATAAGCACTACTTAACGGTGTTTGGGGATGATGTAGAAGCAGCAGCAGATACTTTAAGTATAGTTAATGGGAAAATGATTCGCTTTGATCCGTCAAAAGATGGTGGTTATCATGCATGGTTTAAAAATGGTAAACGATACAAATTAACGAAATCAGAAATCAATTGATAATTCTACATAGATACTACCTGTAAGCTGATTTATCATATTATCTAATGTATGTATTATACAAAATAAAAATTAAAAAGGAAGAAAGAGGATATTATTTATGGCAAAACAAGTAAAAAATAATGGAGTTTATATTCGTACTATTGAGGCAGCAGTAATTTGGGAGGTTAATAATCGAGGTAATAAAGCTCAGGATAACTATACAGGTTACATTCCACATTCTTTAGAGCTGATGAAATTATCGAAGGTGGGTATTGATAAGTTTATAAAACGATTGAAGCCAAAATTAGATGCTGATGGTAATGAAATGAAAAATGATAAGGGTAAAGTGATTCGTGCACCTCAGCCAGAAAGTGTTAAAAATTTAGATAAGCGTACACTTCAAAATATTAGCCGTTTCTATACCGATGACGTGATTAACGTCAAATTTAAAAGCAAGGTTCACGATCTAAAAGGTGTGATTGCGAATACTAATAAGCGTTACGATAATAAAATTGAAGCAGCAAAAAGTGAGGAAGAAGTAAACGCGTTAAATAAAGAGCGAGATGAACGAATTAAAGAAATCACGGCTAGAGCAGATGGTGGTTGGAGTGAAATTATCAATACAGACGAGTTACGTGATTCAATGTATAAAGATGGATTCACTTTTAAGAATTACAAAGGTGAAATGATTACATATCGTCCATATAAACGTAGTAGCGCAAAGGCTCGTACAGGTGAAATCCTATTCATCAGAGAAGAGTTATTAGATGAAATGACTAAATGGTCACGAATGAGCTTGGAACTCTCAGAGGATGTAGAAATTGATTTAGCGGCATGGTCAGCATATGAAGCACTTGTTGCATCAGCAATTGAAGGAACAATTGAAATTAATCCTAAAAACATCTTATTGATTAGTGATGTGGAATCAGTATTTACACAGGAAGCTATTACAATCAATACAGTAAAAGATGAAAACGGAAAGTCTATCCTTCAATCTAAAACAGATGCTAATGCAGAAATTAAAAATAGTTTGTTTGATGGGCAGGGCTTACTTGATTCATCATACTTTACAGGCAAATATGAAGGTAAGGGTATGATGTTAACACGTCAACATTTCTGGAAGTCGGCATTATTTAACACAAATATTGAGCAATTTATGCGAGATGAATTTGGCGATGCAGCATATGAAACAGATACGATCAAAGATATGTTGGGCAATAAAATTAAGATTAAAGACGTGAAATGCATCGTTACACCTAGTTCTTTAAAGATTTTTAAGTTTAGTTTTATTAAAGGGTCAGACAAAGAGATGTATAAGCACTGGAAAAGCATTGTTAAAGGTGAGAAGAATGTGTTTGGTGTATGTAAAAGTGAGTATGCTTCAAAGCGCGGCTCAATTGAAGGTAAACCTTTAAACCAGATGTCTTATCAGATGCTTAATTCACTTCCAATAACAAAAGATAAAACGACAAAACTATGCCAATTTGAAATTGATTATATCAATGACATGAAGGAAAGTGATGATAAGTTTATCGAATACTTAGTAGATACAGCGACAATGATGAATAGCAATGACATGATTGTTGACTTATATAATCGTAATTGTAAGTTTGCTAAGACGGATTTATTCATCACATTCAAGAAAAATGCGATGAGTGAATATGCAAAACGAATGAGAAAAGGGAAGTTACGTATCGTAGGTGACTATTGCGTATTAGTCGGAAATCCATATGAAATGCTTTTACATAGTATTAATAAGTTAAATTTACATAATTTAAAGTCTCATACTTTAGAAAAAAATCAAGTACATACTAAGTTATTTGATGATGGTGAGGAACTAGCTGGATTCCGTAACCCTCATACGAGTGCAAATAATATCTTACATGCTCAAAACGTACATAATAAAAAAATCGATACATACTTTAACTTTACTAATAATATTGTAGCAGTAAATGCAATTGAGTTTGCGCTCCAAGATTTATTAAGTGGTTGCGACTACGATAGTGATACGGCACTGCTCACGAATAATGATATTATCGTTGATGTAGCAAAAAAGAATACTTCTCAGGTGTGCTTAAATAAAGTGTCAGCTACCTCAAATACATATAAATTAACAGCGTTAAATAGAAGTGAAGTTGACAAAGCAATCGCTTCTGATGTTATTGGTAGTATCGTGAACGTTGGACAAGCTGCTCAATCAGTTATGTATGATGCTATCTATAATTATGATAAGGATACAGCTAAAATCATGAAAGAAGTGATTGAGATTGTATCTGTAGCTTCTACGATTGCAATTGATGGAGCTAAAAAGTCATACGACATTGAAATAGATAAAGAATTAAAACGATTAGATAAGCTAGTTAGAACTAAGTTGAGAAATAGTAAGTTCCCTTTATTTATGGAACGAAAATCAAATAGCACTCAATACGATACTACGATGGATTACGTTTACAAGAAATTTAAAGTGGAGAAAGAAAATGAAGACGGTGTCCAACGGGCTAAAGTAATTAAAGCCGCTGATCGTATTGATATGATGACTTTAGTTAATAAAGCAGGTATTGATGGGAAAGCATTTAAAATTGCTCAAGCAGATGATAAGCAAGAAAAAGAGGTGTTAGAGATTGTAAATGAGTACATCAATAATACAAATCAATTACAATCTATTGTAGACAATCAAAATAGTAAAGAAGAATTAAAGAAGACGATTAAGCGAGAGTTAAGAGTGGAAGCAGAAGAAATGCAGAAGCGTTTGACGAAACGTACTATTAAGCCTGTAACGTTATACGCTATTCTTTATCATCTATTCGAGGTGGAAAGTACAGAAGAATCGGTGTTGAAAGTAATGAATGTAATTTATAAAACACATAAAAAACAATTTGTCAATGCATTTTTAGGCGAAAATGAGCAAGAAAAGTAGAACCTTTACATCAAAAAGTTAAGTTTGTCAAGGGTTCGGGAGTGTTTTTTTAGTGGGTATATGGAGAGAGTGTGAGCTTTTTCCAACTTACATAATTAATAATTTCCTCCTTTTAAATCGTGTTGGTTACTGCTATACAGGGTGGTAGCCAGCACAACCCTTTTTAAATGAGGATATTAATTATTTTTTAACTTATTTTTTTAACTTAAAAAAGTACATATTTATCTAATATAACAATAACACGAAATGAGGTGTGTTGTAAACAAAAAAGAAAGGAAAATCAAAATGAATTACGAACAAAAGTGTGAGCTTCATCACAAAATGAAATTGAAGCGCATCAAGCAAAAAGATTTAGCCAAGTTAATTGGTTGCAGCAACAGCTGGATTAGTCAATTCTTTGCCGACAAGGTGCAACTAAGTGAGCATGACTTACAAACAATCACAGAATACATCAACAACAAATAACATATAAAAGGGGAAATTAAAGTATGACAACATTAAAATTAGAAGAACAATTAGACGGTGTATGCATTATCAAAGCATTATTAAAAGATGATGTAGAGGAAGTATTGAGCTACGTTAAACGATGTGATACAGACCTCAATCAAATGATTGCTAAGTCTCGTTCCATTATCGAATCGTTAAAAGAATTATATGAGGAATTGTATGATACGCAAGCAGGGGAGCTATTTGTTGACCGTTTAGATGAGTGCAAAACTTACTATTACAACAAAGGTTCTATTGCATGGGAAAGTGACCTGAGTTTTATTGACGCAATTTACTGGATGTGTGACGCAACTTTATACCATAGTAAAAAAATCGTTTTAGATAGCTGTTTAACAGTGTTTGGAAATAGCTTTATTGATTTATTTAGTAGCGTAGAGCCAGATAAGTTGTCAATCAAAGACCAATTATCAGCATTTATTTATGACGATGAGTTACTTCAGGAATTTATGACAAAATTAGATGAAGATGATTTAGAGGATATGGTCGACGAGCTGACTGACAAAATGATTAACGTACATAAGTTTTATTTTGGTTATGGTGACGATGATTTTAGTAGCGTATCAATTGATGCTATCTCATGTTGTTGCGAAAGTTTTTACGAGAATCGACATAAATTAGGTATGCCATTTAAATCAAGTGGTTACATGACGATGATTAAGTTTTTAGACGAGGCGATTCAAAAGAAATTTATGACGAAACAGCAAATTGATGAAATGCTTGAAACGCTATTTGACGACGAAAACTTTACGTATATTACTGATTTCAACTGTTAAATTTGAACTGTAAAAAACTCCATTAATAGGCTGTCCAGTGAGGCAGACATGGATATTAAAAATAAAAAAATATCCAAAGGGGACAAGAAAATTATGACAAAACAAGTATTAGAAGCAGTATCGGTATTAAAATTAGAGGCAGTAGACAAGGAATTTACAGTGTATGGAAGCGTAGAAGAACCATTGATTTTAGCGAAGGAAGTAGCTGAGTGGATTGATAATAAGCAGCCTACACAAATGGTTGAACTTGTTGATGACGATGAAAAGCTGAAGTGTTTAGTACACACATCAGGTCAAAAACGTGAAATGTGGTTCTTAACAGATGACGGTGTATACGAAGTCCTCATGCAATCACGTAAACCAGTTGCAAAAGCCGTTAAAAAGGAAGTAAAGGCAATCTTAAAACAATTACGTAAGGAAGGTGTAGTTGTATCAGATTCTGCCACATATGAGCAAGTAATTTATAATGTGGATTTGTTTATGGCAAATTTAAATAACTATGACATTACTAAGCTATATGACTTAGTTGCTGAGTTCTTACAACATCATCGAGCTAATAAGACACGACTTCCGTATAAATATAAGTCGAAAGCTCGACACGGCAATAAGAAATATAAATCACATATTGAGTCAATGGAAGAAGTACGTGATGAGTTAGTGGCGTGGTTAAATGTGCGAATTGATAGTTATGGGCATCAACAGATTGGATTAGCTACAGAGTTAATTCGAGTACGTGAGATGGTACGTGTAAGTGTGGAAAATATGCGTTATCGTACAGCAGCTACAAGCAAATAATACATAAAAATATATGTCGGAACTTTTTCCGAGATGTCAAATACATAATACATACATATCAAGGCATTTGCGTTTAATTACGTGAGTGCCTTTTCTAATTAAAAAAAAGGGTAAAGGTGGAAAATTTTATTATGAATGAAATTGTACAGGAATTATTAAAAGAAATTGATTTAGACAAGTTATATGAAATCCCGAACTATAGCAACTATGCAGCAGATTTAAGGAATGGACGTATTTTTAACAAGGTAACGCAAAAATGGGTAACGGCTAGTCCGAGTAAAATAGGTTATTGTTATGCACATGTAAAAAGTGATAGTGGAATTGCGTCATCAATTGGAGTACATGTACTAATTATGTCAGCGGCATTAGATGGTTTTGATTGGAAAAAGTTTAATTTAGAAGTTGATCACGTAGACTTTGATCGTTCAAATAACTCGATTTTAAATCTAATGTTAGCACCACGAGCAGTTAACCGTGCTAGACGTAAGATGGCTAAAAATACAAAGCGATTAGATACAAATGTAATTGATGATTTACGACAAGAGTATAAGGAATTGATACATGGTACTAAACATGATTGGTGTGTGCAGAAAGCAACAGAATATGGTGTTAGTTACCGTTGTATTCAAAATAATGTATTGGGTTATAACAATAAGGGGGTTATTTAACATGGCAGAAAAGAAATTGAATGTAATTAATGAGACAGACCACAAAACATATAAAGTAACGCTCTCAACTGATAATTTATCGTACTTTTTATATGTTAGTGCTATGGACGCTTATGATGCTTTTAACTCTATTAAAGATAGTTTAAATCATATAGATTTTATACGTGCAGAACGAAATGAAGATGATGACAAACAAGGGTTTTGTTATGTTAAATCAAACACAGTGAGAGAGATTTTTATACATATTTAAAATTATTAGAATATCTGTTCGTATTTTTCTTTACATATATCTCCTTTTATTTTACAATAAATAATATAAATGGAGGTGCCATAATGGATAAAAGTTTACTGAAGATACAAGAAAGTTTTATAAAAGAAATGCAAAAGCGAGAGTTTTATAAAAGCATTGAGACAAAGGAAAAGTTGTTTTCAAAAATTGATGCTATGATTGAAGAGTTTGTGAAGCCAGTCCTTGCATATGATGAGTCAGTATATGAGAGAACAAAATTAAATGATTCACTTGTCAATTATGTTCTTTTAGATCGTAACTTTGAATTGAAAGTGGATAATGATTTAGTAACACTTACTAATATTAAATATCGAGAAGAAGTTTTAAGAGTAAATTATTCTTCAGGAAAACCTCAAAAGCTACGTATAAACTATTCGCCTGAATTATTAACATTAAAGCATATGGAAGATGCTATTGCTAAATGTTTAAAGGATAAGGATTTATCATGGTAGGGTTATAAATTATAGCAAATAATTATTACAGAAATTTACATCTCTTTCCTTTACAATAATAGTAAGGGTAGGAGGTGGATTATTCATGAAAAAGTATCATGTAACAAGTCATTATTCAGAAAAAGAAACATTCAATATGTTGATAGAAGCAGAAAGTATAGATCAAGTTATTGAAGAAGTTCAAACTATGATTACATCTAATAATTTTTATAGAAATAAGTTTGATGACGAAGCTGAAGTTTATTTTATGGGTGCAGTAAAGTATGTGAAGATAAAAGAAGAGAAATAATTAGATAATAGAGGTCACATCATTCATTTGATGTGGCTTTTTTATTATGTAGGAAATTAGGAGGGAGATACTATGAATCTTTATGAGGCGAGAAATGGTTTTGGTGCGTGGGAAAATTATATTAAGTCAGATAGTGTCACAGAAATATTTGTAGAGGTATAAAGGAACGTTTGTTTGTGTTTCTCTTTACATTAAAAACCTTTTATTTTACAATAAATATTATAAATGGTTATTAAGTCTAATACATGTGCGACATATACTTTTATATGAAATCATCTAAACACTTAAATCCGTTTAAAATATTTTGAAAAGGAGATAGATAATTACTTATGAAAAGTGATGTAAAATATGCTGTAGCATATGTTGTGGCTCGATCTTTTGAAAATAATTCTACTTCAAAATTAGCTTATAGTCATGCTGAGGGGGCATATCATCTTTTTTTAGGAGAAGTAGATAGTACAAATATCAAGGTTTATGATTACAATGCACAATGTTATTTTTCTGGAGCAGTTACAAATGGTATAGCTAAGTTATATCACTATGGGGTATCTAGCTATGTAGAAATCAATTTTAACTATGTAGATAATAGTTTTAAAGGGTATGATTACAATTCGAATAATCATTTCTCTGGAAATTTTAATGGTAATTCAGTTGCATTATATGATAATGAAACTTCAGGATATTACCATTTTTCTGTTCAATAGATTGTAAAGAATCCGGTCACATCAAATTTATGATGTGGCTTTTATTTTACTTGAAGAGTACATTTATATTTAATAATTGGCAATAGATTTTCTTGTAGACATGAGCTATCATTTAACATGGTGGTGATTTTATGGAAGAAAATGATAATATATTAAATAAGGAGGATCGTATTGTAAAATTTGCATTACTAATCCTGCTGATTACGGTCATTTTGAGTGTGGTTTTAGTCATTATTAAAAATTATTTTAAACTCTATTTTGATTTTACAGAACTAGCTTTACTAGGAGACTATTTAGGAGGTCTTTTAGGTGGAATTTTAGCTATATCAACTGTTTTTTTAATTTACGCTACATATAAAACGCAACAAAAAGAATTAGCTGCTACTAATAAGCAATTATTAGAAACGGTTAAACAAGCTATAATTACTAATGAAACGATGTTGAAACAACAATTCGAAACTACATTCTTTAATATGATTAATATGCATAGTAATTTAATTAATGATTTAAAATATGGGGAGTTTAGAGGACGAGAAGCATTAATCAACTTCTATGAACAAGTCAATGAACAGTATTATTATCACTTGTTTAATCAACATATCGAAAATCTATTCTATGATTGTGAAGATAATTTAGAGGAAATATATAAAGAAGTAAAAATGATTAGAAAAAGTATTTTAATGAATCCACCAGCAATGGATTATAAAAACTTTCAATATAATGTAAAGAATTTGAACAGAGAAGTTTCCAGAAATACGACAGGTTTAAGTATTATAGGAATAGATAAAGAAATGTCTCAACAGCTTTTAATCAAAGGAAATTTGGCAAATAATTTAATTAACTCTTACAAAGATGAACAGAACAATAAAGCATATGCCTTGAAGCTCGCCAATATCCAAAGTAAATACTTTTTATCAAATTATATTAAAAGTGTAAGGACTATCATTAGATACATTGATCTCGCAAAAAACATTCAAAATAAACAAGATTATTTAAATATTTTCTTTTCTCAATTTACTATTCATGAAATTACAATCTTATATTATTTTATGGAATTAGGTAATGAAAAAGAAATGAAGAAATACTTCGATAAGTATTCAAATTTAAATACAAAAGATATATTACAAGATGCAATGCTTAGTCGATGAGTTTAATCATCGGCTTTTTATTATGCAGTAAGGTAGGTGGATAAGTTAAATGAATAGAGATGCGATATTTTATGTGAAGAAGAATGGGTTGAATAAACTAGTAGGACATGTGCAGATGAATGATTTAAGTTTGCTTTTCAGTAAAGAATTAATAGAACGCATAAAAAAAGAGAATCCAGATGATGAGCTATACGTTCTATTAGATTCAGTAGAGATACAATTATAAGTCTAGTTTAGATTGTATGTAGCTAGTTAAAACTGTATAAGCAGTATTAGCTACTATACCTATAGATGCGCTAGAAACGCTAGATGTAATTTCTTTAGTTTTACGCCATACAGTATTGTCGCGTATGTTATCTAAAAATGAATGACCATCAAATGTAATTGATGATACGGCTAAGTGATAAATTTCATCATCAGCATAGGTTACAGAAGCATTGATATAGTTAGCCTCTTTTAATTTTAGTATCGAGTAAATAACAGTGTCTCGACCATATGTATTCACACAATCTAATTCCTCAATTTGATGTAAGAATAGTTGTTCATCTAAGCCTAATTTATCCTCTATTTCTAGCAAGAAATCCCTCACACAATCATGATTCAACCTCATAAAATTCACCACCTTTAACTTATTATAACATTGAAGATATAGCAGTAAGGAAGTGATATAAATTAATTTTTACAAAACGAAACGGTGGAAGGCTACAAGAGAAAAAGTATTAAGGCGAGATGGATATGAGTGTAAAGAATGTAGACGGTACGGTCGTAATCGAATTGCTGCATGTGTGCATCACGTAAATCCATTGTTGGAGCATCCAGAGTGGCGAATACAAATGTGGAATTTAATTAGTTTGTGTAATAGTTGTCACGATAAAATGCATGACAGAGAAAATGATGTATTAACAGAATTAGGTGAATACTGGAGAAATAAAGTAACCCCTCCCCAATTTAAAAAATAAAAAATTTTTATATAGCCCGATGCGGTCAACTTTTTCCGAATTTTTGGTAGGTTGAGAGATAAAGGGGTGCTAAATTACAAACAAAAAAATAAAGTAGGTGAGAAATTGACAACAGTTAAAACGAAAAAACAACTAAAAAGTGCGGTAATACGCGAAATGAAAAGTCTTGGAACGTATAAGAAAGAGTACAATAACTTGATTGAGATTTACGCAGGTCTATTACATCAATATCAAGTCTTTGAATTGCAATTTGAGCAGTCAGATTATCAAATAACAGAAGAATACACGAATAAAGCAGGGGCTACAAACGATAGAAAGCGTCCCATTTTCACGGCGATGGAATCATTACGGAAAGATATTGTTTCGTATTCTGACCGATTATGCTTAAATCCTAAATCATTGAATGTAGAGCAGCCTAAAAAAGTTGAAGTAGTTACTAGCCCACTAGATCAATTCCTCGCTAGTCAAAAGTAGTGATGAAATAGATGAATTTAAAGCATATTGATTCAAACAATTTTAAAGTGGCTTATGATTATGCTAAAACAATAGCAGATTATAAAAAGGTTGCTTGCGTAGAGAATCGTTTGGCAGCTATACGATTTTTAAATGATTTAGACCGTGATGATTTGGATTTCAAGCAAGAACAATTTGATTTTGTTATTGGTTTGATTGAGAATACAATAGCACATCAACAAGGTGAAGACTTACAAGGTGCTCCATTAAAGGGTACACCGATGATATTACAACCGTGGCAAAAGTTTATCGTTGTCAATCTGCTAGGCTTCTTCAATAAAGATAGCAATGTAAGACGATTCCACGAAAGTCTCCTCATGATCCCACGAAAGCAAGGTAAAACAGCCTTCGCCTCCTCACTTGGATGGGCATTATCCATCTTAGAACGTGCATCAGGCTCAAAATTATACATATTAGCAAACAGTTTAAAGCAAACGATGGAGTCATTTGGATTCCTTAAATACAACCTTGAGCGATTAAATGATAAATCAATCCGTATACGCGATAACAACCAAGAGCATTCAATTACTAAAAACTTTGGTGATGGTGGCTCTATTTATATTCAAGCGTTAGCGAACGATCCGAAACGACTTGATTCGCTTAACTCCAATCTATTAATCCTCGATGAAGTCCATACTTGGAAATCCGCAAAACAATACACCCTCATGAAAAACTCACAAAAGGCTTATAGGAATAAACTATTAATCGCCATAAGTACAGCAGGAGACATACCAAACGGATTCCTTGCTCAACGTTTAGAGTACTGTAAAAAAGTTTTAAATGGAACAATTGTAGATGATGAATACTTTATCTTTATTTGTAAGGCAGACCAAGATGAAAAAGGCAATGTACCAGATTACACGAGTGATGAAATATTAGAAATGGCTAATCCGAACATCGGCGTAACAGTAACATTAGAGGACTTAAAACGTGATGCTGAGTTAGCGATGAATGATCCACAAACACGAGGCGAGTTCTTTAACAAGACGCTGAACATCTTTACATCATCGTTAAAAGCGTACTTTGACATTAACGAGTTTAAGCATTCTGATAGCCATTATGATTGGAGGCTAGAAGAATTAGCGAAACTTAAAATTGACTGGTATGGAGGTGCAGACCTCGCTAAGTTGCATGACTTAAATGCTGTAGCTCTATACGGCAAATACAATCATAACGGTAAGGATATTGATATTGTCATAACACATGCATTCTTCCCGATTGTTAATGCGTATAAGAAAGCCGATGAAGATGGGATTCCATTGTTTGGTTGGGCTAGTGACGGTTGGTTAACAATGAGCAATACCCCTACGGTACATTACGATGATGTAGTTAATTGGTTTATTAAGATGCGTAACATGGGCTTCAAAATTAAGAAAGTAGGCTTTGATAAAAAGTTTGGTCGAGAATTTTTACTCGGAATGAAAGCAGCTAGATTTAACGTGGTCGATCAACCGCAATATTTCCATGTGAAATCAGAAGGTTTTAGAAGGATTGAAACAAAAGCTAAAAATGGTGAACTGTATTACTTACATAATCAAGCATTTGAGTATTGCGTACAAAACGTTAGAGCGATTGAAAAGACAGATGACATGATTCAGTACGAAAAAGTAGATGGCGATGGTGGTACTCAGCGTATAGATTTATTTGATGCAGCAGTATTTAGTGCTGTACAAATGTTAGATGACATATCAAAAGCAAATCAAGCGTCAAGTTGGCTAAATAATTAACAGTGAATGGAGGTGAAATAGTGGCATTTTGGAATCGAATTAATAAAGCACAAACACGCTCATCAAATGATGAAGTTGTACAAACAGAATCTACTCAAGATATTGCAGTAGCGAAGAAATTAGATGATGTTATTGGCTACGTATCGTTAGCAGAACACCCTGACATTGTTACAGGTGTCAATAAAATTGCTGACTTAGTAAGTAACATGACTATTCATCTCATGGAGAACACTGATAAAGGTGATAAGCGAGTTAAAAACTATTTATCACGTAAGATTGATATTGAGCCATGCCGTAATATGACAAGGAAATCATGGGTTTATAAGATTGTCCGAGATTTATTGTTGTTTGGCAACGGTAACTCCATTGTACATATTGCAGTAAATAATAAAACAGGCTTAATTGACAACCTCACACCATTCCCTATGCAATGTGTGGATTATACAGACTTAGACAATGGCGATTATTTAATTGAATGTAATGGTAAAACGTATACCCCAGACGAAGTATGTCATTTCGTCATTAACCCTCATCCTCTTTATCCCTACAAGGGAACAGGATACAAAGCATCCCTACGTGAAATAGCAAAAAACTTATCCCAAGCAAATAAAACTAAGAATAATTTTATGTCAGGTAAATACATGCCTTCACTAATTATCAGCGTTGATGCATTGACAGAGGAATTAGCGACAGTAGAAGGTCGTGCAAAGATTACGGATAAATATTTTGCGGAGACAGAAGGTGGGAAACCGTGGATTATTCCGTCTGACATGTTAAATGTGGAGCAAGTTAAACCTCTATCGTTAAAAGACATTGCAATTATCGAGGGTGTTGAGCTAGACAAGAAAACAGTTGCAGGAATATTAGATGTACCAGCGTTCTTTCTAGGCGTAGGTGACTTCGATAAAGATACGTATAACAACTTTATCAATACTCGTATTTACTCCATTGGACAAGTCATTTCCCAAACGTTAACACGAGATATTTTGTATAAGGAAAGTTGGTTCTTCCGTTTAAATCCTCGCTCATTGTATTCCTACGACATTAGTGAGTTGACATCATCAGGAGTACAACTAATTGATCGTAATGCGATGCGACGTAATGAATTGCGTGATTGGATCGGCTTAGAACCAGATGATGAAATGAATGAGTTAATCATCTTAGAGAACTACATACCTGCTAACAAATTGGCAGACCAAAGTAAATTGAATGGAGGTGATAATGTTGAATAAACGACACATGCATTTTATGAGTGACTTAAAAACACACTCGATTGAAGATACAAATGAGGCAATCATCGAAGGTTACTTTGTTGTGTTTAACCAAGAAACGGAATTATGGAAAGGTGCTTATGAAGAAATTACGCCACAAGCATTTAACCGTTCTTTAAACGTTGAGAAAGTAGATGTAATTGCACTTGATAACCATGATACACGAATTGTATTAGGTAGTATTGCAAGCAAAACACTTGAGTTAAAAGTGGATGAACATGGCTTGTTTGGTCAAATTAAAATTGACTTAGAAGACCCATTTGCTAAATCTGCTTATCGTAAAATCCAAACAGGGAAAGTCCGAGGTTGTTCATTTGGTTTCTACCCTGTAAAAGAAGAAGTCATTGAGCGTGAAGATGGAACGATGAAATGGATTGTAAAAGATGCGGATTTACTAGAAGTATCAATTACAGCATTCCCTGCTTATAAGCAAACAGAAGTTGCAGCACGACAAAAAGATGTAGAAAAAATTAAAAAACAAAAATTAGAACAACGCAAAAAAGCGTTAATTGAAAGGATCGGTAAATAACATATGACAAACCCAGTATTAACAGGAGCAAAATTAAACTTAAAACGTAACGCATTAGAGGCACAAAAAGAGAAGTTAAATGACTTATTATCTAAGCGTAATGAGTTAGCAGAAACAGTTGAAGCAGTTGAAACAGAAGAAGATTTAACAGTAATCGAAACTGAAATTAATAAATTAGAAGAAGAGATTACAGCACTAGAAGAACAAAAGGAATTGCTAGAAGAAGAAATCGGAGCATTACAAGCACAATTAGAACAATCAAACCGAAAATCACCAAACAAGGGAGCAAAACGAAACATGACAAATCAAATGGAAACACGCAATGCAATTAACGAATACGTACGCACGAAAGGTCAAACACGCGATGGCTTTACATCAGTTGAAGGTGGCGCATTAATTCCAGAAGAACTATTAAAGCCACAAGAAGCACCAGAGAATGTTATTGATTTAACGAAGTTAGTAAATACGGCAAAAGTAAATAGTGGTTCGGGTAAATACCCTGTTATCAAGAAATCTGGTTCTAAAATGAACTCAGTTGCGGAGTTAGCAGCTAATCCAGCACTAGCAAAACCAACAATCGTAGAAGTACCATACGACATTGAGACGTACCGTGGATTTATTCCTGTATCACAAGAAGTAATTGACGATGCAGATTTTGATGTAACTACTCTTATCGCAGAAGAAATTGCAGACCAAGAATTAAATACAAAGAATGCTGTTATTGCATCTGTATTAAAGACGGCTACAGCTAAATCAGTAACAGGTTTAGATGGTTTAAAAGCAGTATTTAATAAGGACTTAAAGAAAGTGTACAATGCTAAAGCAGTTATTTCTTCTTCTCTATACAATGAGCTAGATACATTAAAAGATGGCGATGGTCGTTACTTATTACAAACTGACATTACAGTTGCGTCAGGTAAAAAGTTATTTGGTAAGGAAGTAGTTGTATTAGATGATGACATGATTGGTACATCTGAAGGTGACTTAGTAGCATTTATCGGTGACACAAAAGCATTCGCAACTTTATTTGACCGCAAACGTGCTTCAGTTAAATGGGTTGATAATGATGTATACGGTCAATTATTAGCTGGCTTCATTCGATTCGATGTTGAGAAAACAGATGCAGATGCAGGGTTTTACGTAACATACACACCAGAAGTAGCAGGTGCATAATCCTCAAGAAAGGATGATACATATTGAAGTACAAAGTAATTAAGCAATTTAAAGATTTACAGGATAACAACCACATTTATAATGTCGGTGATAAGTATCCTCGCAAAGGACGTATCAATAAAGAACGTGCTGAGGAGTTATCATCAACTAACAATAAAATAGGACTTCCATTAATTATGGAGATTGAAGGTGATAAATGATGAGTGAGCTAACACTTGCTAATTGTTTATCCCTTTTTAAATTGGATATGGGTATTACGCATAATTTGCGTGATACTCTATTCATTAATTTAATCGAAGCATCGTTTAAGGAACTAGAAAAAATGGGAATTGACTTTACAAATGAAACTGCTGAAGATGTGCAATTGATTGTAGATTACAGCGCATGGTCATATCGTAAACGCCAAGAAGATGTAGGATTACCTCGTAATTTACAATTTAAAATTCATAATAGAGTGATTCAAAAGGTAGGTGCTAGTGATGCCTAGTCTAAAACAATCTATTGGAAGTAAAACGCATGTATCAAAAGATGATGTGTGCTTTTTAATGTCTACAACCATTATTGTAGATGAATTAATGCAGCAAATTGAGGTAACGACACCAGAAATGGTTTATTGTGCTGTTACTACTGTAGGACAACGTGAGTTTGGTATGGCTATGCAACATGGCTTAAAAGCGCAGTTAACTATCATTATTAATCATGATGAGTATGATGGACAAAAACAAGTTGAATATAATCGTAAAATGTATTCTGTTTATCGTACCTTTGTACGTGATGATGGAGACATCGAGTTGTATTGTGAAGCACGGCTAGGAGTGAATTAGATGGCAACAATTAATATTAGTCAATTAGCCAATGAAATTAATCGAGAGCTACAACGTTATGCTAATCGTATTACGGACGAAACAGATGTGGTTGCAAAAGAAGTTGCTGAAGACGGTGTACGTCAATTAAAGGTAACATCACCTAAAGATAAAGGTGATTATGCAGCAGGTTGGACATACAAGAAAGTAAAAGATGCTTATGTCGTTCACAACAAAGATGAATACAGATTGACGCATTTACTTGAGAAGCCACATGTACAACGCGATGGATCATTAAGTCAAGCGCAGCCACACATCAAACCCGTTGAACAAAAAATGATAGCTGACTTTGAACGCAAAGTATACGGGGTGATTAGCGAATGACATTAATTGAGTTAGTAAAAGCATTGAATGCGTTAGGTTATCCACTTGCATACAGTCATTTTAAAACGAGTGATGATACACCAGCACCTACTATTCCTTTTATTGTGTATTACGAGGAAGATAGCACAAACGTAGCAGCAGATAATAAAGTACATAAAAAGATTAAAAACTATTCAATCGACTTGTATACCGAAAAGAAAGAATTACAAGTTGAGCAAAAAATTGAAGATTTACTAGACAGTCACTCTATCTATTATGATACGAGTGATTTTTACATTGACAAGGAGCAGTTATTTCAACGCTCATATCAAATTACATTAATTAACGAACAAGGAGACTAAAATAATATGGCAGAAAATAAAGTAATGTTTGGATTACAAGACGTACATTTTTCGGTGATTACAAAAGGAACTGATGGTACGTATACATATGCAACACCGAAACGAATTACAGGGGCAGTATCGCTCGAATTATCAGCACTAGGAGAAACAACACCATTCTATGCAGATAATGGTGTGTACTATGCAACTTCAACGAACAATGGCTATGAAGGCACATTAACGATTGCGAATTTAACAGAAGAATTCCGAACTGAAGTGTTGGGGGAAGTATTAGTGAACGGTGGTTTATTAGAAAAAGGTGACGCTAAAACAAAAGACATCGCGTTACTATATCAAATCGAAGGTGATGAGCAAGCGTCACGTATGGTATTGTATGATGTTGCAGTTGCACGTCCTTCAATTTCAACAACAACAAAAGGCGAATCAACAGAAGTTAACACGAATGAATTAACATTCTCAGCAAAACCACGTACATCAGATCGTGCAATTAAATGGGCTACAGGTTCAGCTACACCGAAGTCAGTATATGATTCATTCTATACGGCAGTAGTAGAACCTGTAGAAATTCCGTCGGTTTAAGGGAGGATAAATATATATGGCAGTTAAAACAATCAATATTAACGGAACAGATGTAAAGTTTAAAGTGACAGGTGTTACACCGGTATTGTACATGTCTCAAAATGGTGGCAAAGATTTCTTAGCCGATTTTACGAAGCTAGAGAAAGAGATTCAATCAGGCGAAATTTATTCGACGATGCCTATTTATCAAATCATTTATTGTCTAGCAAAGCAGGCTAATAAAGATATTGATGATATGCAAGAGTGGTTAGATTCGTTTGAAGATGGTTTTCCAATTTACGATGTTTTAACGGAACTAATGCCATTTATTCAAATGAATTTAACGTCAGGAAAGAAGCCACCAACTAAAAAAAAGTAAATGACGATGATGAACCGATGACGACATATCAATACTTTGCAATGGCAAAATACGCAAAACTTTCTACGATGGAAATGGACGACATGAGCATCGGCTTTGTGTTAGGTCATATTCAAGAGTACATGGAAATGATTACACCATCGAAAGATAAGAAAGCAAAAGTACGTAAAGCAACACAAGCAGATATTGATAAGTTGAAAGGTTTTTAGAGGGTAACGTTATCGTTACTCTCTTTTTTTATCATCGTAAAAAGGAAGTGAGAAAATGGCAAAAGGAAACATCAAAGGGATCACAATTGAAATTGACGGTAATACCTCCCCTTTAACAAGCGCGTTAAAAGATGTTGATAAGAAAGCGAAAGATACACAATCCGAGTTAAAAGAAATTGATAAAGCATTAAAACTTGATCCTTCCAATTTAACGTTAGTAGCTCAAAAACAACAATTATTAACAGAAGCAATTCAGGGTACATCGCAAAAGTTAGATGTATTACGTACAGCACAGGCACAAGTAGAAGCACAATTTCAACGAGGTGACATTGGAGCTGAAGAATACCGTGCATTTCAACGCGAATTAGCAAACACTGAAGCAAGCTTGCGTGGTTATGAAAATCAATTGCGTGGGTTAGGCTCAGAGCAAACAAGGTTTGAACAAGCACAAACGGGTATGCAGAACTATTTAAATGCTACTACTCAAACAATCGATGATTTAAGTTCAACGTTAGGTAGCAGACTAACAAATGCAATTCGTGACGGTTCCGCATCTAGCGACCAACTCGAAATGGCATTACGTCGATTAGGGCAAGCAGCAGGACATAGTGGAGATGATTTACAAGAGTTTCAGCGCTTATTACGTAATGTGGACGGCAGTAATAATTTAGATGATATTCGACGGGAATTAGATCAGATTGGTGATGCAGCAGATGGTGCTGAAAGTAAATTAGGTGGATTAGGTACAACGATTGGTGGTTTAGCAGCAGGTGGTGGAATTGCAACATCAATACAATCGGCACTCGATATGGCTAGTTTAGACACGAAAATTGAAATGACGATGGATTTAGATGAAAGCTCGACTGAAGCAGTACGTCAATCAATTAAAAGTGTTACAGCCGCAATTGAAGATGAAGAAGGCGCGTTAGAAGGTGTAAGACGACAATTTACGCTCAATGCAGATGCATCAGATGCAGAAAATCAACGCATTATTGAAGGTGCTACAGCTATTGCTTATGCGTATAGCGATATTGACTTTAAGGAACTTATTCAAGAATCTCATGAGATTGGTAAAGAGCTAGGTATTTCACAACAAGAAGCAATGGATATGGTAGATGCTTTATTAAAAGTTGGCTTTCCGCCTGACCAATTAGACATTATCAGCGAATACGGAAATCAGCTCAAAATGGCTGGTTTCAATGCGCTAGAGATTCAAGCAATCATGGCATCAGGTGTTGATACTGGTACATGGAATATTGATAATTTGTTAGATGGAATTAAGGAAGGTCGAATTGTCGGTGCTGAATTTGGTGCTGAATTAAGTGATTCAACGAAAGCAATCATTGAAAGTGCTGGATTATCTACAACTAAGTTTCAGGAGCTAGGTAATTCTATTGCAGCAGGTGGTGAACAAGGTTCAGTTGCCATGCAAGAAATGGCTAAAATGCTTTCTACCGTTGATGATGCAACGATACGTAATCAACTGGGTACTGCTATGTATGGTACGCTCTGGGAAGAGCAAGGAACAAAAATTGTCGATACGCTCATGAATATGGACGCAAATATGAGTACGACAAAAGAGAACTCAGATGGGCTAAAAAGTTCAATCGAAAGTATGAATGCTGATCCTGCATTGCAATTAAAAGATGCATTTAATAATATGATGACCGCATTACAACCGTTGTTAACAATTGTTGCCGATTTAGTTAGTAAGTTTGCTCAATGGGCAGCAGAGAATCCAACATTAACAGCCGCATTAGCAGTTATTAGTACAGCAATCGGTGTATTAGTAGGTGCATTCGCATTTTTAACACCAGCGATAGCCGCAATTGTACCGTTATTTACAGCAGGGGCAGCAGCAATAGGAGCAATAGCCGCACCAATTGGTATTGCAATAGCCGCGATTACAGCCATTGTAGCAGCAGGTGTTTTGTTATACAAAAACTGGGACTTAATAAAAGAAAAAGCAGGTCAATTAAAGGACTGGATTGTCAATAAATTCAACGAACTCAAAACTGGAGCTGTTAACAAATTTAACGAACTTAAGACAGCAACACTTGCGAAATTCGAGGAACTAAAATCAAATGTTTCGAATAAGTCTAATGAGATAAAAACAAACGTAGTTAATAAATTTAACGAGTTAAAAATAGCAGCGGTCAATAAAATTACAGAATTACGCACTAATGTAGTTGCGAAATTCGAAGAAATCAAGTCAGGCATTTCAAACAAAATTGCTGAAGCTAAAACGAATGCTGTCAATAAATTCAACGAGTTAAAAACAGGTATTACAAATGCAGTAACTACAGCTAAAACATCAGTTGTGAGTAAATTTAATGAGCTAAAGTCAGGCGCGACCACAGCAGCAAGTAATACGTATTCAGCCGTCAAATCTAAATTTGACCAAGTAAAGTCAGCTATTACGTCACCCGTTGAAAAAGCGCGTGATTTAGTGAAGTCGGCAGTTGATAAAATCAAAGGATTCTTCAGTGGATTAAAATTAAAAATTCCTGACATTCAGCGTCCAAAGCTACCTAAGTTTTCGATTTCTGGGAGCTTCTCACTTAATCCACCGAGTGTTCCAAAATTTTCGATAGATTGGTTCGCTAAAGGTGGCGTTCTTACAAAGCCTACAGCATTCGGCATGAACGGCAATAATTTGATGGTTGGCGGTGAAGCAGGTAAAGAAGCCGTTTTACCCCTTACTGCATCAGTACTAGGTGGAATTGGTAAAGGTATTGCAGCACAAATGGACAATTTAAACAGCTCACAAACTATTATCATCAATCCTTCACCGATTTATTTAGATGGCAAGAAGATAGCAGATGCAACATTTAACTACATGGACGGTAAGTTATCGAGTAACACAAAATTAAGCAAATTTAAGAAGGGATTGTGATAGATATTGATTATTCAACACTTAGACGGGACACAAATTGATATTGCACAGCATAGTTTAAGGCGTCTGTATCATCACATTCCGTCTTTAACGATGCAGCATGATACAGTAACTGTAGATGGACGACATGGTTTAATCTTTTTAGGAAGTACATACGGTGAACGTCAAATTACAGTGGAATTATTGTACGAAGCCTATGATATTTACGACTACTATTTGATTCGTGATGAAGTTAACGCGCTATTCACTAGTCAACAAGAGTATTACATCATTTTTAAAAATGAGCCGTACAAACGTTATAAAGTAAAACTAGCAAGCGACTTTGAAGTACCGCCACATGAACGTATGAGCGCATTTGAAGTCGTTTTTACGTGCGTAGAAATATTTGCTGAAGCGATTGCGATAACAACAGATATAAAAGCATGGGACGTTGACAAATGGGCATGGAATGGTGCTATTACGTGGGATGATAACCTAAAATACAGTTTTAATACGAACTCGTTTACCGTCAAAAATTTAGGTAATGTCACAATTGATCCACGTCAGCATGAATTAGAAATGATATTAAAAGGTACATTTAGCAATTCAGTGACGATTACGAACAATACGACAGGTGACGTATACATATATAACGGTGCATTATCAAGTAATGACGAATTGAGGCTGAAAGGCATTCAAACTTTTAAAAATGGTGTGAGCGCCTTTAAAAATACGAATAAAAAGCTAATTACGTTAGCACCAAAAGAGAATAATTTTACGATTACAGGCGGCACTATCAGTAGTGTCGTTTTTAATTTTAGATTTTTATACAAATAAAGAAAGGAAGATGTTTAGATGCAATTAAACAGAACAGAGAGCATCATTAGTCGTGATGAGCGAATTAAATTGAATGAGAACTGGGATACTCTCGAAAGTGAAGTAAATAACTTAAGCTCAGATTTACACCAAACAAATGAACAAATTGAAAGTGTACATAGTCTAGCTACAACAGCGCTAGATACAGCAAAGAACGCTACACACCTAGCGAATAATATAGACAGCAAAGCAACAGAAGCGTTAAACAAGTCGAATATTGCACAAGGAAAAGCAACACAAGCGGAATTAGATGCAGTTATGGCAACTGTAACAGCGAACGCAACAGCACAACAATTAGAAACGTTGATTGTTGAAAGTGGTACAAGTGATGCGGAAGTTATCGCTATGCGAACTGACACTATAACAGGTGAGACATTTAACACTGGTGGCGAACGTTTAGATTTTATCAGCAAAAGTGTGAATGATATTGCAGTGGGGGCAGTCAACCTATTAGACGGAGGGGGTTTATCGGTATTACCGACATGGTTGCGGTCTGCTAATGGTCAATTAACCGTAAGTGAAGGTGTGGCACGTTACGAAATTGTGGCAGATGGTGCTAGTGCGACACGAGTTGAAATTCTTATCCCGTCGGGGGTGCTAAAAGAGAAAGAATACACCTTATCGTTTGCGTATAGAAGTAACGTTAATTTAGACATTCGTGGATTTGTAAACGCGCAATTACTATATAGCGACACAATGCAAGTTACATCCGAATGGAAAGTTGGATATTTTATTTTTAAAAGTCTCGATGCTACAGCGTCATCCACTTTGCGTATTTACACATCATCGTACTTAAAAGGTTCATTCATTGAATTTGATTATTTTAAATTAGAGCGAGGTAATCGATATACAGATTTCTCACCATCTACAAATGATATAGTAACTACAGCGACAACTGCATCAAGTAGTAAAATTGCGATTGCAAACGATTTTATACGGTACGGAAAAATAGCGCCAAGTAGAGATTTTGTTGGATGGCGACATACGTTACCTTTTGAGTTATACCGAGATTCTTTGGGTATCATCCGTCACACATTTGATATAGATAGTAAAATAAATACGATCGAAACAAAGTGGTATCTATCTTACTTAACTGGCGCAAATACTACCGCAGATGGTAGTGTAAACAAACCCTTCCGAGATATTAATTTTTTATTAGAACAAGCTGCATTACAAAACATGACCGAACTAAATGTAGTTTTATTAGATGCAATAAATCCACAAAACATGATTCCGTTAACCGTAGACGTTTCCTTCTTGCGTAAATTCGCACTTACAACACCGCATAGTTTTAGCTGGATTGGAAAATCTTTATTGACAAGCACGGCAATTCAAGATGTTGTTGCTTACAAATTAGATGTTGATAAAGTCGCAGCGGTTGTCGATTTATATCACACAGACTATCGAGGGATGCCGACAGAATTGGAAAGAGTGAGTACAAAAGAATTATGTGACCAAACCGAAAACAGTTACTACACGGATGATGTATCGACGTGGGTAAACATGCGCGGTGGTTTAATACCTAACCTGCGCGAAAATATAGCATTAATCCGTTCAGTCGCAGGTAATCAGTTTGTGAGTGGGAATACGGAGTTATACATTAAAAATGTTGGTTTTTTACAACGAACATCTCCAACTGCAACGGCAGCACTCACTTTTTTAGGTAATGTTAACAGTAAAGTATTTTTAGATAACGTTAAGGTTTGGGGCGGTACTTATAACGCACTTCAGTTTGACGATTTAGGAGCGTACTACGCTTTTGGGTGTACAGCTACTAAAGCAGGGTACGATGGATTTAATTTGCATGGTCGTGGGGGAGCTAATCCATATGAGTTTGGTTTTGAGTATGACTGCCACTCTTACGGTAACGGCACTTTAAAAAGCGGCACAAATAACGCATTTACAGCACATGATGGCGCTAGTATCTTACGCGTTAACTCGGTTGGATATGATTGTTATGGACCCGTATGTGCGGATGTAAACGGATGTGATGTACTAATGTATGATTGCACTATGTACGACTCTACACGTCCAGCAGCTAATACCAAAGCAGCGTTTTATTTTGACGCTGCATCGGCGCAACGAGAAGGTAAAGCAGTATTAATTAATTGCGCTGGCGGTGGAGTTGATACGTATAGCATCAATAGTGATGGTAATATCCCTATTTTTGTTAAAAATTTTAAAGGTAATAATATGAATGAAACTTTAAAATTAGAAATATTACCTTAAAGGCTGAATGCGAGTATGTTCTTTAAAAAGAGGAGCTGATACTTATTAAATGGCAAAATCTATACATAAAAAACGGTGTATATGAATCTAAAGTGTTTAGTGTGAGAAGTGAATTAGATGGTAAACTTATCAATTCTATCTATGAGAGTGTAGGTTATGATGTTAATTTATTCATAAGGTCATCTGCCGATAATATATCGTGGACACATTATCGAAAAGTAGTTGGTTATTCAGGAGAGGAATCCTTTTCATCATCTTTTTATTACCAAATCGGGGCTATTTTGACAGATCGTTATAATCAAGGCGTATTCTTACAAAAAATAGAATTATTCATTGAAGAAGCAGTTGTTCATAACAATGATGGTGATATGGACATTCCTATTAAACTAAACTTATTCGACAAAGTAGGTAATCAAGAAATTAAGATTTACAATAACTCTACTAATGAAGAATTAGTCGTAAATAATCTTAATGAAAGTGAAATATTATACAAATGAATACAACGAGCCTTTCACATAATTAATGTGGAGGCTTTTATTATTAAGAAAGGAGCATGTCAACATGGAATCAAATGATAAAATTTTGGTCGATATCTCAGAACGATTAGCGCGACTTGAGACTAAAATCGATGGCATTGGTGATACACGAGATATAGCTAACCGTGCAATGGCTTTATCAGAAGCTAACCAAACACGTTTAGATAAAATCGATAAAATTACCTTTTGGGCAGGTACAACAATTATTGGTGCTGTTATTCTCGCGCTAATAGGTGTAATTTTTGTACCGTAACGTCCAGATAAAATACAAAGGAGCATGATACATATGATTAAAAAATTAGCAGCATTAATTGAAGTGCGTAAAATTGTTACATTGATGTTTGCGTTAGGTTTTCTCTATTTAGCTTTAACATTAGCCTTTGCACCATCTGAGAGTTTACCTATTTTTACAATGGTACTAGGTTATTATTTTGCTAAATCAACAGCATTAGATGGAACAGGTGATAGTAAATGACATTCATCATGAAATATGATAAACGTAACCGTGACAATTTAGATAAGTTAGCTGATAACACAAAATTAAAGGCTTATAAGTGGTATCAATATTGTATTGATAATGAGATTCCAGTGCTTATTTATGAAACAATTCGTACAAAGGAACAACAACGCTTAAATGTACAAGCAGGAAAATCAAAGACGATGAATAGTTGGCACTTAACAGGTCAAGCATTAGATTGGGTATTAGTTGATACAAAGGGAAATACATTATGGAATGCTTATAAAACGAAGCAGGGTTTACAGGCAATTACATGTGCTGAGGTATTAGGTTTTACATCAGGTCATCGATGGGGGTGGGATTCGCCACATTTACAGTATGATAAAATTGCATATGGTAAAGATACGTTTGGCAAGTTAAACATTACACAACCTAAAGCGAAGCCTGACGTATCATATAAATTAGGATATGACATTGTAACTGATGCAAAAGCACATCGTATCCAATCAGGAAAATATCCGACATTACAAGATATGGAAAAATCAATGGATAAGGCTAAACAAGACGGTTACATCGGCTATGCTGAAGCAGATAAAGCCAATAGTGAGGCAAATGGTTATCGTTGGATCAGTGGTAATTACAAAGAAGATAAAGAAAAAGCCGTTCAACAAGCTACTAAAATGCTTGAGGACGGTTATTTAAGTTATGCAACAATCAAAGGTACATTAACATAGGAGCTGATAACATTTGATTATCGTTCAAAATGGTTCAAAAATTGAGCCACTTAATCACATACAAGATTTACAAATCGAAAAAGAGGTTACAGGCAGTTTAGCATTGTCTTTGACCTCTTTTAATTATGCTAACAATCCAGCGTATGAGTTACTGCAAGAGGATTGTATTATTAACATTAATAATTACGAGTATCGAGTGCTAGAAATTGAAACGACACAGCATAGTAAGACGATTACAGCACTTTCGACATTTTACGACAATCAGTATAAGCGTAAAACAGACATTTATGGTGGTACACGTACATTTAACGAGTTTGCTGCATACATATTTAATGAATCAGATTGGACATTTACATCAGATATTACTGAGAGTCAATTGATACCTAACTTTGGTGATAATAATTTAATCGTGCTAGTTAATGCACTATGCCAAGCGTTCGAATGTGAGTACGAAATTAAGGCAAATAACCATGTACACTTTAGCAAGCAAATAGGTAGTGACACAGACATTCAATATCGCTACAAACACAACGTTAATGGAGTTATGCAGTATTGTAATATCACTGATTTGCGCACGTTTATCAAAGGATATGGCGCGAAAAGTGAAGAAAAGGATGAAGAAGGTAATGTCATCAGTAGTAATCAGCTATATGTCGAATACACTTCACCAAATGCAACTATTTACGGTATACGTGAAGCAGAGCCTATTACAGATGACCGTTTTACACAGCCTGAATCACTTCTAAAGCATTTAAAGAATGAGTTAATTGATTATCCAGAGGTTAGTATAGAGGCTGATACAGTTGAGATAGGCTATCAAACAAGCATAGGTGACCGTATATGGTTAATTTATGAGCCGATGGGAATTGAGTTTGAAACCCGTATACATAAACAAGTATTAACGATGCGTAATGATGAGGTAGTTGTTACAAGTGTAGTGCTAGGTAATGCTGTACCAGTGACAACAAGTGATATATTAGCGACGCAAAAGATTGAAATTGATGAGAATAAAAAAGAATATCGTTCACGTATAGAACAAACGAATGAGCGTATTACGTTAGAAGTAGAAGCTGTTAATGAGTCAATTGCTACAGTTGATATTAAAGCAGATCAAATAGCTATTAGTGTGACTGAGTTAACAACACAAACACAGTCAAGTATCAATGTATTGTCAGACGCAATCGAAATGAAGGTAGATAGTGATGGGATTATCTCTGCAATCAACTTATCAAGAGAGGCTGCATCGATTACAGCGGATAAAATTAATCTAAATGGAGCAGTAGTTGTTAATGGTACGATTACAGGAGCTACAACAATTGATGTATCATCTAATATTAAATTAGGTCATATACTACAGTTTGCAGACTTTACATCAATAAGTACGTCAGGCAATGCTAATTTGCACATCATGGCGTTTAATAGTATTTCATACGATTCAGCATTTCACCAATTTAATGGTGTAGTTGATTTTAGCAATGCAACGGTGATTGGATTAAGTTAAAAAGGAGGTGAGAGAATGGACGTATTAATTTACCTACATAACATGGAGCAACCAATTCAGGCAACAATTCCTAATTTTGACGCTAATGAGTTTGCAAATCAATTAAATCAAAACTTATTATTCGTTAGCATTGGTGGTAATGTATTAAGTCGTAATCTAATTAAAATGATTACACCAGTTAATACATAAATTTGAGGGGACTTTTTGTAGTCCTCTTATTTTTTTACTTAACTTTTTTATCTATTTTAATAGGAAGTAATAATTAAACTTGCTTCCATTAAATTAAAAGATTATAATAAAGCCTATTAGAAGGTAAATAACTTAGTATGATTTATGTATAATTCAACTTTTTACACATTAGCAATCATTAATCTACTTGATTGTTAATGTTAAATTAGGGTTTATTCCACTATCCCCTGGTACAATCCGTGGCGACTTCGCTACAACTTTATCTCACAACATCATCCACGGTTCTGACTCTCTTGCATCTGCAGAGCGTGAAATCGGTTTATGGTTCGGTTCTGAATTAGTATAATTCGCCGACAATAATGGAGAAAGCAATGCTTGAGTACTCAAGCATTGCTTTTTTATATGGTACGGACGTTTCATAAAAACTATAGTCGCTCGGAATGCTTTCGGCTATAATGAAATGTACGAACGTGGAGAGGAAAGATGTACATGTCTGATTATGAACAGTTTATAGAAGGCATTAAACGCAGAACGGGTATTGATTTAGCACTTTATAAAGAATCACAAATGAAACGCCGTTTAACGTCTTTATATGAAAAAAAGGGATATAAAAGCTTCGTTGAATTTTTGCGTGCCGTGGAAGCGGATCGCGATTTAATGAATGAGTTTTTAGACCGCATGACCATTAATGTGTCAGAGTTTTATCGTAACGGTAAACGCTGGGAAGTTTTAGATGAAAAAATTATTCCGAAGCTGCTAGCGCAAAATAAACGTTTGAAAGTGTGGAGTGCCGCGTGTTCAACGGGCGAAGAACCATACTCACTAGCGATGGTGCTAACACAGCATGTGCCGTTATCACAAATTCAAATACAAGCAACGGACTTAGATGAAAATGCCATTCAAAAAGCAAAGAACGCTGTATATCCAGAGCGTTCATTAGCGGAAGTGCCAGCAGCCATCAAAGCGAAGCACTTTACGCAAGAAGGTGCTTTTTATCGCGTCCATGATGATATTAAACGTACTGTTACATATAAAAAACATAATTTATTAAAAGATTCATATGACGCTAATTTTGATTTGATTGTCTGTCGCAATGTAATGATTTACTTTACCGAAGAAGCGAAGGACCAAATTTATGCAAACTTTAGTCGAGCATTACGCCCAGGCGGTATTTTATTTGTAGGTAGCACCGAGCAAATTTTCAATCCAGCGCGTTACGGTTTTGAAGTGGAAGATACATTCTTTTACCGAAAAGTGTAGTGTGTGACTGAATACGATGATTTTCGACGCTTTTCGCCTACTTTCGGCAAAAGCGTCTTTTTCTAGAGAAAAATTGTGCTATAGTAAAAACAGTGAATTAAAATTCGGAAAATTCGTATTAATACCACTGGATTTTTGAATTTGGGCGCTGGATTTTTGAAAAAACTATGATATAGTGAATAATACATACTTTAGCGAGTTGAAGGGAGAAAGTGTTTTATGCGTTACTTAACAGCAGGAGAGTCTCATGGACCTCAATTAACAGCCATTATCGAAGGGTTACCCGCTCAATTTGAGGTAACAAAAGAGATGATTAACTACGACTTAAAGCGTCGTCAAGGTGGACATGGTCGTGGTCGCCGTATGCAAATTGAAAAGGATCTTGTCGACATTACATCAGGTGTTCGCCATGGAAAAACATTAGGTTCTCCCGTTGCATTAGTCGTGACGAACGATGATTTTAAGCATTGGACAAAAATTATGGGTGCAGATCCATTACCAGAAGATATCGATCCAGATGAAATTAAACGCCAAATCTCACGTCCACGTCCAGGGCACGCAGATTTAGTCGGTGGTATGAAATATGGTCATCGTGATTTACGTAACGTATTAGAACGTTCAAGCGCACGTGAAACGACAGTACGTGTAGCGGTTGGTTCTGTTGCAAAAGCGTTATTACGTGAGCTTGGTATTCATGTCGTGTCACATGTGACGGAAATTGTCGGCATTAAAGCAGACCCACAAAAAATTGCCGGTAAATCAGCTGATGAAATTCGCGCGATTATTGAAGAAGACGCGTGCTACTGTGCTGACCCTGAAGCATCTGCACAAATGGTGGAAGCGATTGACGCCGCAAAAAAAGAAGGCGATTCAATCGGTGGTGTCGTTGAAGTCATTGTAGAAGGCTTACCAGCGGGCATTGGCTCATATGTACATTATGACCGCAAATTAGACGGTAAGTTAGCACAAGCGATGTTATCAATTAATGCGTTTAAAGGTGTAGAGTTTGGTATCGGCTTTGAAGCAGCACGTCGCAAAGGTTCAGAAGTGCATGATGAAATTATTTGGGATGAAGAGCAAGGCTATACACGTGCCACAAATCGTCTTGGCGGTTTAGAAGGCGGTATGACTACAGGTATGCCACTTGTTGTACGCGGCGTTATGAAGCCGATTCCTACATTATATAAGCCATTACAAAGTGTAGATATTGAAACGAAGGAGCCATTTAAAGCGACCGTTGAACGTTCAGATGCATGTGCAGTACCAGCTGCATCCATCGTGGCAGAAAGTGTGATTGCCTTTGAAGTAGCAAAAGCGATTTTAGAGCAATTCCACGCGGATCAACTCCCACAATTACAACAGCAAATTGAAGAATTACGCGCGTATACAAAGGAGTTTTAATGATGAAAATTCCAGTACACACAGCTTCTCATCAATATGATGTGTTATTTGGCTATTCGTTTTTACGTGAAGCATTTGCATCATTAACAGCAATTACCGATAGAGCGGACCGTATAATCGTTTTAACGGATGAACATGTGTGGGCAGCGCAAGGGGAAAACTTTACACAAGCTTTCCCATTCGCGTTTGACGTACTTGTGTTACCTGGTGGAGAAGCATGTAAAAACTTTGAGCAATATACAGCATGTCAAACATATTTACTAGAGCAAGGTGCGACGCGTAAATCGTTAATCATTGCGTTTGGTGGCGGTGCAGTTGGTGATTTATCAGGATTTGTAGCAGCGACATTTATGCGCGGTATTCCATTTATTCAAGTGCCAACGACGATTTTAGCACATGACTCAGCAGTCGGTGGTAAAACAGCCATTAATCATCCGCTTGGAAAAAATATGATTGGTGCATTTTATCAGCCACAAGCTGTTGTATATGATATTGCTTTTTTAGAAACATTGCCGGAGCAAGAAATTCGCTCAGGTATGACGGAAGTAATTAAACACGCACTTATTTCAAATGCCGCATGGTTAGAGGAATTATTTGCGCGTCCTATTTATGGCTATACAGCAGAGCAGCTAGAGTATCACTTAAGTAAAGGTACACAAGTAAAAGCTGATATTGTCGCAGAAGATGAAACAGAGCAATCAGTGCGTAAATATTTAAATTTAGGGCATACGTACGGTCATGCTATTGAAGCGGCAAGTGGATATGGCAAATTATCGCACGGTGAGAGTGTTATGATTGGCTTAATTTATTGCTTATTATTAAGTGAACGCTACGGCAACATAACACGCGATTTTACGGTGCGTGTTTTACGTTACGCATTGTCTCAGCAATATCCGTTTGAAGCGGTGGCAAAATTTGATTTTGATATATTACTCAGCTATATGCAAAAAGATAAAAAAGCAGAATATGGCATTTTACAATTTGTATTACTAGAAGAAGTGGGCAAGCCATTTGTGCAAAAAGTGGACGCAAATACGTGTCGTGAAGTAGATGCGGAATTACGTCAATTATTAACGGAGGTGCACGTATGATTCGAGGAATGCGCGGAGCCATTACGATTGAAAAAGATGAACCCCAAATCATTTGGGATGAAACGGTAAAGTTAGTACAAGCAATTGTTGCGGAGAATAATGTGCAACCAGATGATATTGCATCTATTATTATTTCAACAACACCAGATATTACATCAGCATTTCCAGCGCGTTCAGTACGCATGTTAGAGGGTTGGGAATACGTGCCAGTGATGTGTATGCATGAGATGAATGTAGCAGATGCATTACCGCTATGTGTACGTGTGATGATACATGTCGAAACAACATTATCACAGCGTGACATTACGCATGTTTATTTAAACGATGCTGTAAAGTTACGCCCAGATTTAATCACAAAAAATGTTTAAACAGTAGAGGAGTTACACCGTTATGAAATGGAAACAGCAAATTTTAGGCATGGAAGCTTATAAACCAGGGAAGCCGATTGAAGAAGTACAACGTGAATTTGGATTAGATGAAGTGATTAAATTAGCATCGAATGAAAATCCATTTGGTTTCTCTCCAAAAGTAAAAGCATTTTTAGCACAGGATGACTCTCACCATGAAATTTATCCAGATGGCTATGCGCAAAATTTACGTACAGTAGTTGCTAATTTTGTAGGCGTTCATGAAGAACAATTAATTTTCGGTAACGGTTCAGATGATTTAATTGCGATTTTAACACGTGCATTATTAGCGCCTGGTCGTAATACGGTGATGGCAACACCATCATTCTCTCAATATGCACATAACGCACAAATTGAAGGTGCTGAAATTCGTGAAGTGCCACTAGTAGATGGCAATCATGATTTAGATGGTATGCTCGCTCAAATTGACGACAATACAGCGATTGTTTGGGTATGTACGCCAAATAACCCTACAGGTGGTATTGTACCAGCAAAAGCGTTACAAGCGTTTTTAGCAAAAGTACCGCAAGATGTATTAGTCGTATTAGATGAAGCTTATTATGAGTATGTTGATAATGAAGCACATGAAAATACGGTTCCTTATTTGGAGCAATATCCAAATATTATTATTTTACGTACATTCTCAAAAGCATATGGATTAGCTGGTTTCCGTGTAGGTTACGGTATTGCACATGCGGATGTAATCGCGCAGCTTGACCCTGTGCGTGCGCCATTTAATAACACGGTACTTAGTCATAAAGTAGCGGCGATTGCGATGGGGGACCAACAGTTCATTGAAGAATGTCGTCAAAAAAATAAAGCGGGACGCGCGCAATACATCGCGTTTTGTGAACAACATAATTTACATTATTTTGAATCAGAAACAAACTTCATCTTATTTAATGTACAAGCAGATAGCAATGTGGTCTTCCAAGAGCTTATGAAACGCGGCTTTATTATTCGCAGTGGTGCAGCATTAGGTTTACCAGGCTATATTCGCGTAACGATTGGTACGGAAGCGCAAAATGCGAAGTTCCTTGAAAAGTTAACAGAAGTACTTGTAGCACAAGGTGTGTTTGCATGACCAAAACAGTGCTTGTTGTCGGACTAGGGCTGATTGGTGGCTCAGTCGCACTTGCGCTTCAAAAAGCTCCACATTTCCACATAATTGGCTATGATCGAGATGAAGAAACAATTCGTATTGCAAAGCAGCTCCAGATGATTGATGAAGCGGCAGCTACGTTACAACAAGGTGCAGAAAAGGCGGATGTCATTATTTTTGGCACGCCGGTCAGCGTAACGGTAGAACATTTACGCCAGCTACCGATGTGGCAGTTGAAGCAACATGTCATTGTGAGCGATACGGGAAGTACAAAACAAGCGGTGATGAATGAGGCACGTACACTTCGTGAGCATGGCATTACATTTGTCGGCGGACATCCGATGGCAGGCTCACATAAAAGTGGTGTTACGGCAGCGCGTCCTCATTTATTTGAAAATGCTTATTACGTGTTAACAGCACTAGATGAGCAAGATGAATGGGCGGCGCGCGAGCTAAAAAGCATATTACGTTATACGCATAGTAAAATTGTCGAGGTAACGGCTGAGGAACATGACCATATGACGGCAGTAGTCAGTCATTTTCCGCACATTATCTCTGCTTCACTTGTACATCAATTACAAGCTGAAGACGAGGCATATCCAATGGCAAAGCTTCTCGCAGCAGGTGGTTTTCGTGATGTGACACGTATCGCTTCATCAAACCCTGCACTTTGGCGTGATATTACGCTTCAAAATTTACCGAAAGTGTTGGAACAGTTAACGAAGTGGCAGCAAGAGATGGAACGCGTGAAAAATATTTTAGCGAGCGGTGAATCCGAGGCGATTGAAAATTATTTTGGCGATGCGAAAAAATTACGTGATTCGTTACCGTTTAGTGCCGGTGCATTATTTACAAGCTTTGAGTTACATGTAGATATTCCTGATTATCCAGGGGTAATTTCACTTGTGACCGGTTATTTAGCAGAAGAAAGTATTTCGATTACGAATTTACGTATCGTCGAAGCACGTGATGATGTGTACGGTATTTTAGTCATTAGTTTTCAAAATGAAGAAGACCGTCAGCGCGCGCAAGCTTGTATTGAACGTCGCGCAAAATTTGAAACACATATTGCATAAAGTTGAGCGTCCACAATTTTGCGGGCGCTTTTATGCACAAAATTATTAATGAGGTGACCATATGACGAAAAAAGTAATGCAATACACGCGTCCACGTCTACAAGGGACATTAACAGTGCCAGGCGATAAATCGATTTCGCATCGCTCAGTGATGTTCGGTGCCATTGCAGAAGGTAAAACGACTGTAAGCGGCTTTTTATTAGGAGAAGATTGTTTAAGTACGATTGATTGCTTTAAAAAGCTGGGCGTTAAAATCGACGTAGATGGCACAAATGTAACGATTGAAAGTAATGGTATCGACGCATGGCAAGAGCCAAGTGAAGTGCTTTATACAGGAAACTCTGGTACGACAACACGCCTAATGATGGGGATTTTAGCAGGTACACAACTACATACGGTCATGACAGGTGATGCATCTATTGGTAAGCGTCCGATGCGTCGTGTAGCGGATCCACTTCGTCAAATGGGCGCACAAATTGCAGGGCGAGAAAACGGTCAGTATACACCACTTGCCATTCAAGGCACACAACTACAAGCGATGGATTACACAATGCCAGTAGCTTCTGCACAGGTGAAGTCGGCGATTTTACTAGCAGGTTTACGCGCACAAGGGACAACAATTGTACGTGAGCAAGAAGTATCGCGCGACCATACAGAGCGCATGCTACGTCAGTTTGGTGCGACAGTGGATGTGACAGACGGCGTTGTATCATTTGAAGGTGGTCAAACGTTAACAGCGACACATGTGAATGTCCCAGGCGATATTTCGTCAGCGGCCTTCTTTTTAGTTGCCGGCGCAATTGTGCCAAAATCGGAAATCGTTCTACAAAATGTCGGTGTTAATGAAACGCGCGCAGGCATTATTGAAGTGCTACAGCAAATGGGCGCAAACTTAGAACTACAAATTGATGATGAGCAAGCGGCAGAGCCAACAGCGACACTAACAATTCGTACATCGCCGCTGCAAGGGATTGAGATTAGTGGTGCAGTCGTTCCAACATTAATTGATGAAATTCCAATCATTGCGCTACTCGCTACACAGGCACAAGGAAAAACGATTATTCGTGATGCGGAAGAGTTGAAAGTAAAAGAAACCGACCGTATTACAGCGGTTGTGGATGAACTGAAAAAGCTTGGTGCAAATATTCAAGCGACAGACGACGGCATGATTATTGAAGGCCCAACACCGTTACATGGTGGGTCACTAAAATCTTACGGTGACCATCGTATCGGCATGATGGCAGCGGTAGCCGCGCTCATTACAGATGGTGAGGTCGTGTTAGATGACGCTGAGTGCATCGCAGTATCATACCCAACGTTTTTCGAACATCTCGCACATGTGGTAAAATAAAGGAACAGCAACGAAAAGCACCTTCGACGTAGCAGTCGGGGTGTTTTTCTTGTCAGAAACGCATTCGTCATGTAGCATAAATGCATGACTATGAAGAAGTAAGGTGACGATATTGGAAGAAACGATTTTTGAAGCATTACAACAAGGTGATTTAGCAGCAATTGAAGCGCAACTAGACGATTTTTTAGTAAATGGTACACCGGACGTACAGTACGCATTTGCGGAAGGTTGCTTGCAGTTAGGATTTATGGCACAAGCAGACCAAGTGTTTGAGCATTTACAATTTTTATTCCCGGAAGAAGCGCAGTTAAAAATTGACCGTGCGCAAGTACAGATGGAATTAGGCGACGAAGATACGGCGCTGGACTTATTAATGGACATTACGGAAGAAGCTCCGGAATATCCGCAAGCTTTACTCGTGTTAGCAGATTATTATCAAATGCAAGGCTTATATGAAGTCGCAGAGCAGCGTTTAAATGAGGCATTACAGCTACTACCAGAGGAACCGTTACTGCACTTTGCAAAAGCGGAGCTATTAGTAGAAATTGGGCGCTTTACAGAAGCGGCACGTTTATATGAAGAGCTTTATACACAGCAGCAAACATTTGCAGGTGTAAACTTAGCGGCACGTTTAGCGGAAGTATACCGCGCAGGTGCAGCTTATGAAACAGCACTTGATTATTATATGAAAGCATTGGAGGAAGATGTGACAGCTGATTTACTATTTGGTTCAGCATACGCCGCCTTCCAAACAGAAAAATACGATACGGCAATTACGCAGTTAGAGGACTTAAAAGAGCTTGATCCCGATTACTTCTCGGCATATTTATTATTAGCGCAAAGCTATGGCATGCTTGAGCAAAATGATAAGGCATATAAGGCGATAAAAGACGGAATTACGCGTGATGAGTATGATAAGTCGCTATTTTTATATGCTGGAAAAATGGCGCTGAAAAATCAATTGCCAGAAGAAGCGATTCAACATTTACAAGAAGCGTTAGCGCTTGACCCAGAGTATATGGAAGCCGCGCTTGTATTAATGTCGATTTATGCGCAACAAGAGCGTGATGAAGATGTCATTGCTTTATACAATGATTTAAAGCGTGACGATTTTGAATGGACGGCGTTGTACCCATTCGTAGCAAAAGCACATGTTAATTTAGAAGAGTACGCGGAAGCGGCAACGTTTTATGCCGAAGCATACCGCGACCATGAAGAGGATGCGAACTTCTTAGAGGAGTATGCATACTTCTTATTAGAAGAAGGGCGTCGCGATGAGGCGAAAGCGATTGTTGAAAAGCTAATTGCGCTTGACCCATCAGATGACCGCTATGTAGAATTACAATTAAGTTTAGATTAAGGGGGATGATTTGTTGACTGCATCCGTATCAATTGATGAAAAACGTAACTTTGTTCAGTGGTTTTTGAGAAATCATCAGCTAAAACGTCGAGAATGTGTATGGATTTTAAATTATTTGCTGAGTGATGAAGCAATATTAGAGCGTGTACATTTTACAGAGGAAGTGCATCACTGTCGTCCGCGTGCAATGGTGATGTCAACAGTTGATACACCGGGCATTCCGTTTCGTTTTTATAAAGGGAATATTATGACGTCAGATGCGGAAAAGTCATTCCATGATTTACGCATTCACCATGAGGAAGACCTTTATATTCAACTGAACTTTAATAACATTCCACCAAGCCAAGAATATTTAGCGGTACTAGAAGAAAACCCGCATATGCCACAGTCGCTTCAAGTGAATGAGCATGACCGAATGGTGGCGGAGCAACTCGTACATGAGAGCTTGCATTATTTCCAAGAAGAAAAAATATTGCGTGACATTGATGAAGCATTAGATAAGGGTGACAAAGAGCAATTTGTCGCGTTATCAAAATTATTACAGCAAGTGCGCAACACATAACATCACAAACAGCGAAATGACGACTTAGTTATTTCGCTTTGTTGTATTTATAGATTATTTTGATGGAACTGAGGGGATAAGGATGAAATATACGGTGCAAGATATGACGATTTTTCAGCAGCAAAAACAATTTATTGATACGGCAATTGTGCCACTCGTACAGCTCGATTTTTCAGAACAGGCGCTGTTACAGTCAAGCATGGCAGCCTCTTATTTATTATCGCTCACTAATTATATTGAGCAGCAATTTAAAGGGAGAATGGTGTTATTGCCACCGGTTTGTTATACGATGATGCTCCGTTCACCAACGTTGTTACAAAACATTCATGAAGAGCTTGAAAATGGCGGATTTCGCCATATTTTTTACATAACAACCGATGTGTCATGGCGTACAATTGATGCTGAAAAAGCAATCATTTGGTTGCCTCCGATTCCACTTGAGTCGATGGATCAAAACGTACGCAAAAGTATTTTAGAAGACCAATTGAAACAAATTTTACCGACTTTTTTAGCGGATTGGAATACGGGGCAATAGTTTGTAGAAAGTTCCCACTTTTCATAAAATAGGATTTTCGTGTATTGACCGAGAAAATTTAATGATATATCATAGAATTGTCTTAGTATTGCTATGAAGTATGATTCTGACTTTTATGGTTAGAGGGGGGAACGAGATGAGTAACAATCGGGTTTCACGACGCCAATTTTTAGGCTACACATTAACCGGTGTAGGCGGATTTATGGCGGCAGGAATGTTAATGCCGATGGTTCGCTTTGCAGTAGACCCAATTTTACAAAAAAAGGGTGATGGTGATTTTGTGCAAACTGCGCAAAAAATTAGCGAGCTATCGAATGAGCCGACGCGTGTCGATTTTTCTTATGAACAAGTAGACGGCTGGTACACATCTGAAGTAACCAATTCAGCGTGGGTGTATAAAGACGGTGACAATGTCATTGCATTATCGCCGGTATGTAAGCACTTAGGCTGTACGGTCAATTGGGGGGGAGACACTGCACATCCTGACCAATTCTTTTGCCCGTGTCATTTAGGGCGCTATGAGAAGAATGGCAAAAACGTTGCAGGGACGCCGCCACTTGGACCGCTTGACCAATATGAAATTTCTGAGAAAGATGGCTTTTTATTAATCGGAAAGCCAACCGAGAACACTTTAATTTAATAATAGTTAGGGGGAAACAACAGTGCTAAATAAAATTTATGACTGGGTCGATGAACGTCTTGATATTACACCTATTTGGCGTGATATTGCAGACCATGAAGTACCTGAGCACGTGAACCCTGCACACCATTTTTCAGCGTTTGTTTATTGTTTTGGCGGCTTAACCTTTTTCATTACCGTCATTCAAATTTTATCGGGAATGTTTTTAACGATGTATTACGTACCTGATATCGAAAATGCTTGGAAATCAGTTTACTATTTACAAAATGAAGTTGCGTTCGGTGAAATCGTACGTGGTATGCACCATTGGGGGGCGTCATTAGTAATTGTCATGATGTTTTTACACACGTTGCGGGTATTCTTTACCGGCTCGTATAAAAAACCTCGTGAGCTGAACTGGCTAGTTGGTGTTGGAATTTTTGGGGTTATGCTTGGCTTAGGTTTTACAGGTTACTTATTGCCTTGGGATATGAAAGCATTATTTGCAACAAAGGTAGGTATCGAAATTGCCGCCTCAGTACCATTTGTAGGAGAACTTATCAAAACATTATTAGCTGGTGATGCAACAATTCTCGGCGCACAAACATTAACGCGCTTCTTTGCGATTCATGTATTCTTCTTACCGGCTGTTTTATTCGTATTACTCGCACTACACTTTATTATGATTCGTCGTCAAGGTATTTCAGGACCGTTATAAAGAACGCGAGCGAATAAGAAAAGGAGGAGGACAATATGCATCGTGGAAAAGGCATGAAGTTTGTAGGCGATTCACGTGTAAAAGCAACTGGTCGGATGCCAAATAAGCCGAAAGATTATTCGGAATATCCGGGACGTACAGAAGCATTTTGGCCAGACTTTTTACTAAAAGAATGGATGGTTGGTGCGGTCTTTTTAATCGGTTATTTATTATTAACGGTTGCACATCCATCCCCGTTAGAAGGACAGGCAGACCCAACAAATACAGCATATATTCCGTTACCAGACTGGTATTTCTTACAGATGTATCAGTTGTTAAAGTATACGTATGCATCGGGGCCTTATAATATTATTGGCGCAATTATTATTCCAGGTTTAGCGTTTGGTGCTTTAGCACTTGCCCCGTTTTTAGATACGACGAAAGAGCGTAGCCCATTTAAACGTCCGTTACCGACAGCGTTTATGTTGCTTGCACTTGCGTCGATGATTTACTTAACGTGGGAGTCTGTTGTAAACCATGACTGGGAAGCCGCAGAAGCACAAGGTCAAATTCAAGAAGAAGTAAACGTTGAAATTGACGAAACGGCAGAAGGCTATTTATTGTTGACCGGTGAGCAAGGGAAATCCTGTATAGCCTGTCACGGAGCTGATTTAGCCGGTGGTGCAGCTGCGCCACCACTTGTTGGCAATGAGTTAACAGCGGATGAAGTTGCTGAGATTATGGTCAATGGCCGTGGTGCGATGCCAGCAGGTCAATGGGCTGGAACAGATGAGGAATTACAAGTTGTTGCAGAATTTATCGCAAGTTTAAAAGAAGAATAGTAGTAGCATACAAGCTTTCATAGGAACGAACTATGGAGCAAAGAAGAGTGTCCGAGCTGATAGGCTTCGACACTCTTTTTTTATGAAACAATGTGTAAAACGATGCGCAGTGTAAAAAAAATAGTGTACACTGACAACAGTTAAGAAAGGAGGAAGGATATGCGACAGTTATGGACGCAACTATGGTTTTTATTAACGCACCGCACTTTTTTATGGCTGTTATTAGTCGTGAATATCGGTGGCACGATTTATGGATACATATGGTACGGTGGGCAATTAGCAAACACGGAGCCAATTTTTTATTTATTTGTACCGGATAGTCCAACTGCTTCATTATTTTTCTGTCTGGTCATTATTGGTTGGTTACGTGGCACAAATTATCGCTTATTTGAGGCACTCGCGCTCATTACGCTCGTGAAATATGGAATATGGGCAGATGTGATGAATTTTTGGACAGCGTATGAGACAGGGCCGCTAAGTCCAATTGGCTGGATGCTTGTTGTGTCACACTTTGCCATGGCGTTACAAGCCGTACTCTATATACCGAAATATGATTTTGGTTATGTATCGGTGGCAATCGCAGCCGTATGGACGCTGCATAATGATGTGATCGACTATGTGTTTGGGCAAATGCCGATTTATCGTTCTATTACGAAATACGCTGAATACATTGGGTATTTTACGTTTTGGTTATCCATTTTCTGTATAGCACTTGCATTTTATGTGAGCAAACAGCGCGGATTATTTGCTCATATGCGTAACACTCGGTAAAATAGAAGTATCGAGGGAATTGTAGGTAATTTACCTTCTTCTTAGAAAAATGGATACTTTATATGAAAGGAAAGAAGACTATTGGTAATGTTTATTGTGTACTTTTTACTGATTTTACTTTTACCGCTGTACGCACAATGGAAAGTAAAGAGCACGTATAAAAAGTATTCGGAAGTGTATTCGACATCTGGCAAAACGGGTGAACAAGTTGCACGTGAAATGTTGGACGCAAACGGCTTATATGACGTACGTGTTGTTCCGACACAAGGGGTTTTATCAGATCACTACAATCCAGCAACAAAAACAGTTGCTTTATCAGAATCAAACTATTACGGCACATCTGTTGCCGGCACAGCAGTTGCAGCCCACGAGGTGGGTCACGCAATTCAGCATGCAGAGAGCTATGCAATGTTAACACTTCGTTCGAAATTAGTGCCAGTGGCGAATATTTCGTCAAATGCATCATGGATTTTCATTTTAATCGGTATTATTGCCACATCTTCAAACTTATTGTTATTAGGGATTATTTTGATGGCAGCTGGGGTTGTATTCCAGTTAGTAACGTTACCTGTTGAGTTCGACGCATCAAGTCGAGCGATGAATCAAATTTCATCAATGGGCATCATTAATAATGAAGAATATCCACAAGCACGTCGCGTATTAAATGCAGCGGCTATGACATATGTAGCTGCAGCAGCAGTTGCGGTACTTGAGCTTGTACGTTTAATTTTAATGTATACAGGTATGACAAGTAACGAAGATTAATGAAAAAGCGCATCGGGAAATCCCGACGCGCTTTTTTTAATGCAGTGGTTGTTTCGCTGCATCAAGCGTAAAGCCTTCGCCCGATACGTCACGTACTTCAGAAATGGAGACAAAGGCATGAGGGTCAATGCGCTCAATAATAGATTTAATACGAATCGTTTCGTTTTTAGGTACGACACAATAAAGCACTTGCTTATGTTCTTTTGTGAAATAGCCCTGCCCATTTAAAATGGTTACACCGCGCTCCATATGCATCGTAATATGTTCGGCAATTTCTTCGTGCTTCGGTGAAATGATGAAAATGCCACGCGCTGCATATTGTCCGTCTTGTACCATATCAATGACACGTCCACCAACGTAAACGGCGATTAATGTGTACATCATCGAACGGGCGTCGAGGAATGTAAGCCATGATAGTAAAATAATGAATGCATCGAACGTGAACATCGTTTTGCCCATGCTCCAGCCGAAATATTTGTGCATTAAGCGTGCTAAAATATCAACGCCACCTGTTGTCCCACCGAAGCGGAAAATGATGCCGAGCCCAAGACCGATAAATACCCCTGCAAATAATGCGACGAGCAGCAGATCTTCATGCAAGTCGATAGCGAATGCGTATGTTTGGAAAATTTTTAAGAATACTGAAAATGCGACAGTCCCGATTAAGGTGTAAATAAACGAGCGCTTACCAAGAAGTTTATACCCTAATATGAACATTGGAATGTTTAAAATAATGTTCATGAGCGCTGGGTCCCATCCAAGTGTGAATAGTAAAATTAATGTAATCCCACTAAAGCCGCCTTCACCAAGCTCATGAGCGATGTTGAAGTGAACAAAACCAAACGCGAAAATTGCTGTTCCGATTAAAATACCAACGACATTTTGCCATTTAATCATTTTTAACATGTAAGCACCTCTCTTTCTTCTAAAATCACACTACCATGCCCTTTATTCCTTTGACAACCCCCATGTTCTTTCGATACGATGGAAGAAGAGCTGGCGCGACAATGATTCGTGAAATAGGGTACATAGATGACAGTTGAACAACCCCCTTAAAGCTTCTACATACTAGCAACATGGACGTAATGATGAAAGGATGAGATTGAGTGATTCGAGTAGCAATTGCAGGTGCACGTGGTAAAATGGGAACAGAGGCCGTACATACGGTGATGAAAAAAGAAGGTATGGAATTAGTCGCTGTACTGGACTATAAACAAATCGGTGCAACATTAGCGGATACGGGATTATTTCCAACGTCGTATACAGCGCCGATTTACACAGAGATGGCACAATTAGTCGCAGATACAAAGCCGGATGTGTTAGTGGATTTAACGAACCCACACGCGGTATATGCACATACGAAAGAGGCGTTACAGCTAGGCGTACGTCCAGTTATTGGCACGACAGGTTTTACGGATGAACAGCTAGCAGAGTTAACACAGCTAGCAGCGGATAAAGAGCTAGGTGCAATTATTGCCCCGAACTTTGCCATTGGTGCGATTTTAATGATGAAGTTTGCCAAAGAAGCAGCGAAATACTTACCAGATGTGGAAATTATCGAAATGCATCATGACCAAAAGTTAGATGCGCCATCAGGGACTGCTGTGAAGACAGCGCAAATGATTAGCGAAGTACGTCAAGCCAAACAGCAGGGACATCCGGATGAAAAAGAAACATTAGCAGGTGCTCGTGGTGCAGACTTTGACGGTATGCGTATTCATAGCGTTCGTTTACCAGGCTTAGTCGCACACCAAGAAGTGCTGTTTGGTGGTGAAGGACAGTTACTCACAATTCGTCACGACTCGATGAACCGTGGTTCGTTTATGTCAGGCGTTGCATTTTGTATTGAAGAAGTTGTAAGTATGAAAACACTTGTTTATGGATTAGAAAATATTATTTAAACGCATAATATCGCATAGTCAGGGCTGCATGAAATGTTGAGATGCTTTCGCGCAGCCCTCTATGTATTGAAAAGGATGAAGTACATGAAAATAGCATTAATTGCACATGACCGCAAAAAAGACAACTTAGTAGAATTTGCAATTGCATATACAGAAATTTTAAAAGAGCATGACTTATACGCGACGGGGACGACTGGTATGCGCGTAATGGAAGCGACCGGTTTACACATTCAACGCTTTAGCTCAGGTCCACTTGGTGGTGACCAACAAATTGGCGCGATGATTGCGATGAATAAAATGGATATGGTCATTTTCTTCCGCGACCCGTTAACAGCACAGCCGCATGAACCAGATGTGTCAGCGCTTATTCGTTTATGCGACGTATATAATGTGCCACTTGCGACAAATATGGGCACGGCAGAAGTGTTATTAAAAGGATTACAAGAAGGGTTTATTGACTGGCGTTTAATTCAAGAGCGTCGTTAAGAAAGTGAGGGTTCGTCGGATGAGAAAGCTAAAAATCGGCATTACGTGTTATCCAACAGTTGGAGGTTCGGGTGTACTTGCGACAGAGCTTGGAAAAATGTTAGCGGAGCGGGGGCATGAAATTCATTTTATTACATCAAGTATGCCGTTTCGTTTAAATCGTATGTATCCAAATATATTTTTCCATGAAGTGGACGTAAACCAATACTCTGTTTTTCAATATCCGCCGTATGACATCGCTTTGGCGAGCAAAATTGCAGAGGTTGTGAAAGAACAACAAATAAACGTCATGCACGTTCATTATGCGATTCCACATGCAGTATGTGCGGCATTAGCGCGCAATATGAGCGATGTGGATTTCGGTGTTGTGACGACGCTACACGGAACAGATATTACGGTGCTTGGTCAAGATTCGTCGATGGTAAAACCGATTAAATATGGTATTGAAGCATCGGATATTGTAACCGCTGTTTCAACCGCGTTAAAGGAACAGACATATGATTTAATTCCAACAGAAAAAGATATTGAAACGGTCTATAATTTTGTCGATGAGCGCGTCTATAAGCCAGTCGATGTCGGTAATTTACGTGCGCAATTTGGCATTCGTGACGATGAAAAAGTACTAATTCATGTATCGAATTTCCGCAAAATCAAAAATGTTGACCATATTGTCGAAGCGTTTATGAGCGTGCGAAAAGAAATGCCTGCAAAGCTCATGTTAGTCGGCGATGGACCAGAAATGAACCGCATTATGCAAATGGTAAAAGAAACGCCATATAAAGAAGATGTGCTCTTTTTAGGGCGTCAGGAGAATTTATCGGAACTGTATTCGATGAGTGATTTAATGTTGCTATTATCATCGAAAGAGTCGTTCGGTTTAGTGCTATTAGAAGCGATGGCTTGTGGTGTGCCGGGAATTGGGACAAATGTTGGCGGTATACCAGAAGTGATTGAACATGGTAAAACAGGCTTTATTGTTGAAGAAGGCGATGTGGAAGCAGTTGCCAAGCATGCCGTAGCGCTGCTGCGTGATGAATCTCGTTTAGCGCAGTTTAAAGCGCATGCGAAAGAAGCGGTTGCAACACGTTTTAGCTCGGCATCAATCGTTGAGCAATATGAAGCTTTATATGACAAGGTGGCGGTGTGGCATGGCAAGTAAAGCGTCAATGGCTGCTCTACACGTAATTACGCAACTTGAACAAGCGGGATACGAGGCAGTGTTCGTCGGTGGTGCCGTACGGGATGAATTGCTAGGTCGCCCTTTCCATGATATTGATGTCGCAACAAATGCGTTGCCACAAGACGTAAAGCGCGTGTTCCAAAAAACAATTGATGTCGGGATTGAACACGGCACGGTACTCGTATTAGTTGATGGTGAAGGGATTGAAGTGACAACATACCGTACCGAAACGACGTATAGTGACGGTCGCCGCCCTGATGACGTGCTATTTGTTCGGGAGCTACGTGAAGACTTACAGCGCCGTGATTTTACGATGAACGCGTTAGCGAAACGAGCAAATGGTGACATTCTTGATTATTATAACGGGCAGGCCGATTTACAGCAGCGTATGATACGTGCAGTAGGAGAGCCAGCAGCACGTTTTGAAGAGGATGCACTGCGCATGCTACGTGCAATTCGTTTTGCAGCACAGCTTGGCTTTACAATTGAGCCTATGACGTTTAACGCGATCCAACAACATGCGCAAAAGATTACAGCTATCTCGGTTGAGCGTGTGCAAGCGGAATTTGACAAAATGTTTGTGGCGCCGCACGTAGCAACGGGCATTCATTATTTAGTCGAAAGTACGTTAGCAGCGCAGCTCGAAGGACATTTTGAAGCAGAGCAGTGGCGACATGTAATATGCGAAACTACTGATATTGCTTGGGCATACTTTGCAATTTGTTCAAATATGGATGCAACCGCGATAGGGAAAGCGTATCGTTTATCGAATAAGCAAAAGCATTTTATTCGGGATGTCCAGTATTTAGTTGCCGCGCCGCGCTGGGACGTGATGGATTATTTCCGTTATGATATCGCGGTTTTACAAGCAGCAAATGACGTGAAAAAGTGGCGTAATCTACCCGCATTAACAGCCGAAGCCATTGCACAAGCGAAACAAGCGTTACCGATTCAGCAAAAAGAACAGCTCGTTGTAAACGGTCAGCACTTCATGATGTGGCGTGATGCCACACGAGGCCCGTGGTTAAAAGAGGCATTGGCACAGCTATTAGAAGCGGTTGTGCGCGGTGAGGTGCCAAATGACATTGAACACATAAAGGAATGGTATAGTCGTGAGTGGAACAACTAAAGAAAAAGTACTGCAAGCATTACTTGCTTTGCCACAAGAAGCATATGTATCCGGTGAACAATTAGCAACAGCGTGTGGCATTTCTCGCACAGCAATTTGGAAAGCGATTCAAACGCTCGAACAAGATGGTTACGACATTGAATCCGTACGCAAAAAGGGCTATCGTCTCGCTTCATCGAAGGATTTTGTCGATCGTGCGCATATTGCACAACATTTACAGACGAAACACATTGGGCAAGTGATTCATTATTATAAAGAGGTAACATCGACGCAAATTATTGCGAGTGACCTCGTTCAACAAAATGCGCCACATGGTACGGTAGTTATTGCAGAGGCACAAACAGCAGGGCGTGGACGTATGGCACGTGAATGGGACTCAGCAGCAGGTAAAGGGATTTGGATGACGATTATTTTGCGTCCTGATTTACCGCCACATCAAGCGCCGCAATTTACACTTGTCGCAGCAGTGGCAGTCGTTAACGCGATGAAGTCGCTTTACCCAACAATAACGCCTGAAATTAAATGGCCGAACGATATTTTAATCAATGGCAAAAAAACGACCGGTATTTTAACGGAGATGATTGCAGAAGCAGACCGTGTGCAAGCGTTACTTGTTGGCATTGGCATTAATGTGAACCAGCAAAAAGAGCATTTTCCAGAAGAACTACAGTCTATTGCGACGTCATTACGTATGGAAGCAGGCGAAGTGTTAGACCGAGCAGCGCTTGTTGCAGAAATTTGTCGCTATATGGAAAACTATAGCGAACAATATGTGACATATGGTTTTTCTCGTTTGAAAACATTATGGGAAGAAGCATCGGGCACGATTGGCAAAAATATTCGTGCGACAACATTACGTGAAGTGTTAGAAGGTACGGCGGTTGGCATTACAGAAGACGGGGTATTACAGCTACGTCTTGCGAATGGCGATGTGCGCGGCATTTACTCAGCAGATATTGAATTAACATAAAAAAGACCGTGACACAAAAAGAAATATCCTTCAGCCAGCAACAACAATGGCTGAAGGATATTTTTCTGCTTTTGGTGCTACGTCAAATAGCGGACGCGTTTTTATTGTGATGATTGCAGTAATTGTCGCATCGTGTCATTCCATGTGGCGATGGAAAATTGCTTCACACTTGCTTCACCGAGCATCTGTTTTTGACGTAACACACGTAATACGCTTGTATTAATGCGCTCCTCCGTTAAAACACCTTGTTCTACAGCTTCTATAATCGCCTGCTGCGCAGTGAGGGCATTTGCTAAGCCATGTCCAATGAGCACAAGGTCACTGCCTGCTACTAATGTTTGTACGGCGGTGTCGGCAATCGGCATGTCAAGCGCATCCATTGTAATATCATCGGTAACGACTAATCCTGTATAACCAAGCTCCTGGCGTAAAAGTTCTGTAATAACAGCAGGAGATACAGAGGCGGGTAACGTATCATCGAGCGCTGGAATGAGTAAATGTCCGACCATAATCATTGGTGCCTGTTCTTGAATGGCTTCGATAAACGGTACAAGCTCTACGTCATACAATTGTTCTTTTGAATGAGACAACACAGGCAGCGCATGATGTGAATCAATATCGGTGTCACCATGCCCAGGGAAATGTTTCATCGCTGTTAGTACATGTGCCTCCGTTAAACCATGATGAAACGCAAGAGCGTACTGAGAAACGATTGATGCATCGTCACTAAAGCTGCGCGTGCCGATAACGGGATTTTTAGGATTGCTGTTAACATCCATAACGGGCGCGAAGTTTACTTGAATACCATATGCAAGTAGTGCTTGTCCTAAATGATTTGCAATGCGTTCAATTTCCGCTGTTGAATGGTTATTCGCTAATGTTGTGGCAGTCGGAATAGACACGAGTTCGTCCGGTAAGCGACTAACATTGCCCCCTTCTTCATCAATACTTATCCAAAGAGGGTAGGTATGTTCAAGTGCATGAAAGTTTGTTGCAAATTGCTGAAGTTGTGTGTGGTCTACAATGTTTTTTGAAAATAAAATGATATTGCTGATGTGCTGTTCCTCAACTGCACGGCGTAATTCTTCAGTGATGGTTGTGCCTTCAAAGCCGGTAATAATGAGCTGTCCAATCTTTTCATCAAGTGGCATGTCATAAACCGTTTGTTTGAGTGTTGGTGCGTTTCGTGTGATGCGGAGCGTTGTCACGACATCACTGGCGTCCCACGTTAATGTGTGAAGGTCATCTAGCGTGTACGGTGATGTTAGTTGTAGCTCGTTTAAAACGTCCGTTGTTACCGGTTCTATTTCTTTTGTAATGGCTGTAATAATGCCATGCTCATGTTCATACGAAATATGCTCTTTTGGAATGGTATCTGCGAGCATCGTAATGCCCAGTGTGGCGTTTGTTTGGAACATATTTTTAGCATCTTGCAGTTGGAGTTCAAAGTAGCTCGTATCAATGGGCTGTGGCTGTTGTTCTTCGGTTGTTGGTGTACAGCCGCTTACAACTAACAACATAACGAGCAAAATGAATGTGTGACGCATAGAAATCCCCCTTGTTTGTATAATAAAATAGACGCGTATTTTTTTTTTTGTTATAGTAGGCGTGTAGGACAGTATCCGTTTGTGAACTGTACCTCTTCTTAATTTACCATAAACTACAAAAAATCTGCCTTGATCTTGAACGAAGACAGGGACGGAAGAAAACAGCACACTTTATGACGCCATATGTAGGCTTATTTAGCCATGCATCATAGCGGAACCAGTACGCCTTGTATCTTTCTGTCCTTTTGACAGAAAGATTTTTTTGTTTTCTTCCACCTTTTAGAAGGAGGAAATGTATGAAAACGACAGCACAGTTTTTACAAATGAAAGCGCATGGCGAAAAAATCGTCATGGTGACGGCGTATGATTACGCACAAGCAACATTAGCAGAGCAAGCCGGTGTTGATATGATTTTAGTTGGGGATTCGCTAGGGATGGTCGTGTTAGGCTATGATTCAACGATGCGTGTCACAGTAGAGGATATGATTCATCATAGCAAAGCAGTACGTCGCGGTGCGAAAGATACATTTGTCGTGGTCGATATGCCATTTGGTAGCTATCACGGTGATGTCAATGACACATTGCAAACGGCGGTACGTATCATGCAAGAAACAAACGCCAATGCAGTAAAGGTTGAAGGAGCAGGCGAAGTAATTGAGGTAATTCGTAAACTGACGTCAGCTGGCATTCCAGTCGTGGCACATTTAGGTTTACAACCCCAATCAGCGGGCGTGCTTGGTGGCTACAAAGTGCAAGGAAAGACGGCAGAACAAGCCGAGGCACTTATTCGTGATGCACAAGCTGTACAGCAAGCAGGAGCATGCGCGGTCGTATTCGAATGTATTCCGCATCAATTAACGGAAATGATTTCACGTCAATTAGTCATTCCGACAATTGGTATTGGTGCAGGTGTAGAAGCGGATGGGCAAGTGCTTGTATACCATGATTTATTAAAGTTTGGGGAGCACCGTGTACCGAAATTTGTCGAAATTTTTGCAGATGCAGGGCGTGTGATGCGCGAAGGACTAGCAGGTTATACACAAGCGGTGAAAAATGGGACATTCCCAACGCTTGCGCATAGCTTTACGATGCAAGAAGAGCAGTTAGATCAGTTGTACGGAGGCGTAAAATAAGATGCAAGTATTGAAAACAATTGCCGCATTACAGACATTTATTTGCAATGCGAAACGCCAACAGCAAACGATTGGTTTTGTGCCGACAATGGGCGCATTACATGATGGGCATTTAACGTTAGCGAAAGCAGCGCGTGAGGAGCACGATATTGCGATTATGAGCGTGTTTGTCAATCCGACGCAGTTTGGTCCAAATGAAGATTTCGATGCGTATCCACGCGATTTAGCACGCGATGTGGCGCTTGCTACATCGGTTGGTGTCGATGCGATATTTGCACCATCTGTTGCGGAAATGTATCCACATGACGGCGGCATTCGTCTTCATGCAGGGCGTCAAGCAACGATGCTGTGCGGGGCAAGTCGTCCAGGGCATTTTGATGGTGTGCTACAAGTCGTTGCCAAACTGTTTCACTTAGTACAACCGGACGTTGCCTATTTCGGTCAAAAGGATGCACAACAAGTGGCAATTATTGAGACAATGGTACGCGATTTTAATTTCCCAGTGGTCATTCGCAGTGTGCCGATTGTGCGTGAAGACGATGGTTTAGCAAAATCTTCACGCAATATGTATTTGACTGAAACTGAGCGAGTAGAGGCGCCGCAATTATATGCGGCATTACAACTCGCAAAAGATGTACTGCTTAACACGCATCATGTTGAGAAAGCGATTGATGCGGCAACAGCGCATATTACAACGCATACAACAGGTCGTATCGATTATATTGAAGTATTATCGTATCCAGATTTAGCACCGGTCGATGATAGTACAACACAAGTGGTATTAGCATTAGCGGTTTATATTGGCAAGACGCGTCTCATTGATAATTTAATGATAAATTTAGGGGGAAACTAAAATGTTTCGTATGATGATGAATAGCAAAATCCACCGCGCTACGGTTACACAAGCGGATTTAAATTATGTTGGCTCCATTACAATTGATCAAGATATTTTAGATGCAGTAGGGATGCTCCCAAATGAAAAAGTGCATATCGTCAATAATAATAATGGTGCGCGTTTTGAAACGTATATTATTTCAGGAGAGCGTGGTAGCGGTGTTATTTGTGTCAACGGTGCGGCAGCGCGTCTTGTACAAAAGGGGGATATCATCATTATTATGTCGTATGTATATGTTGACAATGCAGAAGCGGCAGAACATCAGCCAACTGTAGCAATTATGGGTGAAGGTAATCACATTAAAGAAATGATATCGTACGAGCCAGAAGCGACAGTAATGTAAAAATAAAGAAATCACACCTACACATATAGTCAAGAAAATGATAACTTGGTAAAATTTACACAATAACAATCTCATTGTTATTGTGTTTTTTTTGACGAGGGGATAAAATGTATTCATTTATGGTGTTTTTACACATTGTTGGTGTCTTGCTGATGTTTGGTGCAGTGAGTTTAACGCTCGCTGCGATGGTTGGTTTGCTCGTAGCACGACATGTAATGATATTGCGGACGTGGGCAAACTTTGCAGTGAAAATGGATGGTTTATTGCCACCGAGTGCGGTGTTTGTCATTGGACCTGGGATTTATTTAACGATAAGTGCTTGGGGATGGCAAACTGCTTGGATTAATATGTCACTAGTGTTATTGCTATTTATGTGCATGGCAGGTCCAGTGATTAATTTACCACGTTTAAAGCGAATTGCTGCAGCTGCAAATGAGCATCCGTTAGAGCACATGTCGGAGGCGCTGCAAATCGAATGTCGCAACGTCGTTTTGTGGCGAAGTGTGTCAATGATGGCACTACAATTAATAGCGATTGTTTATATGATGACGATGAAGCCAAGCATTATTGGGGCAATTGTCGCTGTGATGGTGTGCACGATTATCGGTCTCGTACTCGCGCAGTTCGCGTTATATTCGACAACAAAACGTCCAGAAATGATAAATAATCGTTAAGAAATTAGCCATTATTTCGATAGTAAACAAAAGAGAGGTGGCTTTATGACGACACTTTATCCATTTGAACAGTTACCGGATGCAGGGCGCAAGCAAACCGTTTGGCAATACGTGCAAGCCATTCGCCAATGCAAGGACCGCCAGCATCCGATTTATCAATTTTTCATGGCACAAATTACGCAACAAATTCAAGTCGATTTTCAATTATATGGTTTGCAGACAGTTGAAGTGGAGCAGCTAACTGTGTATGACAGACCACGATTCATTATGCACAATGTTGAGCCGATTTGGGCAGCACGTCTGACGACTTTATTTCAGCAGGCGCATGTGCCGTTTTTAACAGCTGTTCAGCAACATGCTGCAAAAGCATTTATGTACCGCGTTGTAGATGGACAATTTGAAGCGGTACAGCAAGCTCCGATAGACCCGACGATTCAGTATGCAATCTTACAGCAAGTCATGCCGGTAGCACCATTAGGTATTTGTACTGAGCATATGACCGATGCGGAAGTGGCATGGGTGCGCGATATGTTTGAAGCGCAAATTGCGATGAGTGTACGCACCGTGCAAAATTATATGACCTTATTATTAGCGCGTGCGATTGATGAAGTAGAAGACGCATTGCCTCTTAGTGAAGAAACATTGTATTGGGAAAGTTTCGGGAGCCGTTTCCGTGATGATACACTATTATTTACAGCAGAGGGTCAGTATATTTGTACATTTTTAGCGTATATGGCAGATGACAGCTTACAGCAGCAATTTATGCTGTATGACCGTGCTGAAATGATGGACCAGTACGCATATATTAGTTCATCTGTGTAACAAAAAAAGCCGTCCGAGCATAAATGCTCAGATGGCTTTTTTCATTATTATTGTAGAGGGAAGTCAACCGTTTGTGGTGCTGTCCCTTTTTTATCGTGTAGTGTAATACGGATTGGTTCAATTTGAATGGCAATCATATCGCTTTCTTTTTGGAAAATGCTGCGAAGCGTGTTGACGATTTTAAGTTTTAATTCATCGTCTCGAAAATCGGTTACTTTTGCTTCGATTTCGATATACGACGCATCTGGGTCGGTGTTTGTATAGCCAAGTAAAATATGCGTATACGGATTTTTTTGTAAATCGAGCACCTTTTCAGAATCCTCAAGTGTGCGTGTAAACAATGTAAACTCTTCATGTGTAAATGTCATGTAGCGAGAGTACGGTTGTTCATTGTGTACAGTCGTCATGACACCAATTTTATTATTTTTTAAAATATCGAGTATTTTTTCTTTTACATGTTCCATTTGTATATCGCTCCTCTCTATTTTTACGGCAGTGGCACTTCTTGCTGTTGGTCGCCTGTTTTATTCATAATGCGTAAACGCGTTGGCGTTACTTTTAAAACAAGCATATCGGAAGGGTCATTGAAATAGGCATCTTTAAAGTGTTGCACAAATTGCTCTTTAATTGTGGCATCATCATATTCAGATACCGTCGCCTCAATTTCTAAAAATTCTTCCAGTAAGTCATTATTTTCATAGCCGTATAAAATGTGAGTGCGCGGGTTTGCGAGTAGTTCATGTACTTTTGGTGCGTTTTTGGATGTTACGGTATATAACGTAAACCCTTCATTATAAAATGTCATATAGCGTGTATATGGTTTACCGTCATGAACAGACGCTAATGTACCGACACGCTCATTCGATAAAATGCTTAATGCTGTTTCTTGAACATCTAACAAATGAATCACCCCTTTAACATGTATAGTAATGATTACCCTATGAGAAAGTCACTTAAACGAATTATGAGATTTTAACGTAAAAACATGACCGATAAAGCAGGAGTATGGTACACTTTTTTCTATTATGAAGATAGTGAGTTGAGTAGCGAATGGAAAGTCAAAAATATGCGATTGTTGATTTAGAGACAACAGGGCATTCATCTAAAAATGGCGACCGCATCATTCAAATAGCGATTGTCATTATGCGTAATTGGCAAGTAGAGCAGCAGTTTTCAACATTTGTTGACCCGGGACAGCCAATTCCAGCTCATATTACGGATTTAACCCATATTCGGGATGAAGATGTACGATATGCGATGCCGTTTGAGGCGCATGCAGATTATGTATACGAATTATTGGAAGATAGTGTATTTGTTGCCCATAATGTCGATTTTGATTTGAACTTTTTACAACAAGAATTTCAGCGTATTGGCATGTCACCATGGCAAGGACGATTTGTTGATACGGTCGAGTTAGCGAAAATTATGTACCCAACTGCGTTAAGCTTTAAGTTAGGGGATTTAGCGGCAGATTTACATATCCCGCTGCAGCAAGCACACCGAGCAGATGAAGATGCATTAGCAACTGCGCAATTATTAGCGAAATGTTATGAGGAAATTTTAACATTGCCACAAGCGACGATTGAACAGTTGCATAAACGTGCTTTTCGTTTAAAATCAAATATCGCTCATTTATTATTTGATGCACTGCGTGAAAAACGCACAATACAGGAAACGCGTGAAGATTTACTGTTTTACGGTCGACTAGCCATTCAAAAAGAGCCACATATTGACAAAGCAGACGATGTAGAAACAGCCTATCCACAAACGACACAGCAAAAAATGGCACTATGTGAGAAAGCTTATCCGCAATTTGAAGAGCGCCCTGCGCAATTTCAAATGATGGATGTTGTATGGGAGGCTTTAAAGGCGCGCCATGAAACAGTCATTGAAGCTTCAACGGGTATTGGAAAATCGCTCGGTTATTTATTGCCAGCGATTTTATATGCAAAGCGGGAACGCAAAAAAATTGCGATTAGTACGTATACATCTTACTTACAAGAGCAACTATTACAAGAAGAGTTGCAAAAAGTTGAACGTATTCTTGGGACAACTGTACACGTTGCTTTATTAAAAGGCATGCAGCATTATGTCGATTTAGAGCGTGTTACACAGCTTGTGCGCCAAGAACCAGAATCTTATGATGAAACATTAGCGTTATTACAAGTAATCGTCTGGCTCACAAAAACGGTTACCGGTGACTTAAGTGAGTTAACGGTAAGTGGTGGTGGACAGCTTGTGCTTGACCGTTTACGCAAATCAGTGAGCGGTCCAACAGGTGCAGTTGATTATTATACGCGCGCATTAAAACGTAGTCGTCATGTGGAAGTTATTATTACGAATCATGCGATGTTACTCGCTGAAACAACGCGTAAAACACCGCTGTATCAAGAGGTCGGTGGTTGGATTATTGATGAGGCGCACCAAATGGTACAAGCAGCGATTCAACAGCATGAAAGTATATTTCAATACACACAGTGGAAATATATTTTTGGTCAAATTGGTACGTCTGAGGAGCATCAATTGTTTCGAAAACTGTACAAACGTGCCTTAAAAACGCGCCGTGTGAGTATGAATGCTTTATTACAAGCAGAACGAAGCTATGTGCGTATGACGCAAAGCTTTGAGCGCGCGGTGCAACAAATGGTACAAGTCTTACAAAATGAGCAGCTAGACGCGGTTAAACAAACGGTATTTTTACAACAAATTGCATTGCCGGAGCAAGCGATTCGAGAAACGCGCGATGCGGTCGTGCAGTGGTTAGCAGCGGCGAAGCAAATTGCGACGTATTTCTCAAGTGGCACAGAGCCGCTCGTTGTTGAAGATATGTATTTACTGAATGACTGGCACTATTTAATTCGTGAAATGACCATTAAAGTTGCCGAGTGGGAACGGATTTTTATTCAAAAGGATGTCCATTACACAACGTGGCTAGAGCTTGATCAACGTAGTTTACCAGGAAGCTTGCATGTGTTGCATAAGCCATTACATGTCGCGCGTACTATTCAACAATTATTTCAACAGCAGCGCGGGAACATCGGTATTATTTGGACGTCAGGTACAATGACCGTACCACATAATCCGCACTTTATTACCGAGCAGCTCGGCATGAAGCGACGTGTGCCAGTGCATCAGTTCCAAGCACCACAAAGCTATTATGCAGGCGCGAAAATGATGATTGTTAGTGATATGCCAGATGTACAAACTGTATCGCAACAAGCATATGTCGAGGCGATTGCAAAAGGGATTATTGCGAGTGTACAGCAAACAGAGGGACGAAGCTTTGTGTTGTTTACGTCGCAACAAATGTTAAAGGAAACGGTCGCATATATTCAAGAAACCGAAGCACTTACGGAATATATGTTATTTGCACAAGGTGTTACGGGAGGCAGCCGCATGCGTTTATTAAAAGCGTTCCAAAAGTTTCAGCGTTCGGTGTTATTTGGGACAAACAGTTTCTGGGAAGGGGTGGACGTTCCAGGGGATGCACTTTCAGCCGTGATTGTGGCACGGTTACCATTTTCATCACCAGAAGACCCTATTTTTAAGGCACGGGCGAATATGTATGAGCAACAGCATAAAAATTCCTTTTTAGAGCTAGCACTCCCCGAAGCCATTATGCGTTTTAAACAAGGCTTTGGACGTTTAATTCGTTCATCGCATGATCGCGGTGTTTTTATTGTGCTCGACCGCCGTATTCATACAAAATCATATGGCCAACAATTTATTGATGCATTACCGCCAATTGATGTGCAAAAACTATCATTAGAGGATATGGTTTTAGCGCTAGAACATTGGTATAATAATGAACGATGAGGAAGAAAGCAGGAGACAATTATGGAAAGACACACACAAATATTCCGATGTCTGTATTCGGAAAGGTATAAAAGTAGTCCGACATATGGCATGAAGCGGGTGAGCACATGAAAAATTGGATTACGTTTATTTCCGTATTTTTTGTTTCTTTAGCACTTGTCATTACGATTGGTGTACTTTGGAAAGCAAATGCGCCATTTGCGAGTATTGAGCGACAAGCGGAACAACTTGCGCTAAGTGAAGCGTATGTTAGCGATGTAACAAGTTCATATACGTACAATGGACAAAAATCGTATATTACCGTTTTCGGGGTAGACGAAAATGGTAAAGAAAAAGCTGTCTTTGTTCCGACGAGCCTAGAAGTGGATTTCATACAGGAAGTATTTTTAGAGGACGGTATTACGCAAGAACAAGCTTTAGATGTTTTACGTAGCGAGCAAGAAGTCAATAAGCTGCTTCATGCTAAGCTAGGCTTCGAACAACCCGGCGCTGTATGGGAACTAACGTATATTGATGCGGACGACCAATTGAATTACGTCTATTTTCTCCATAAAGATGGTAACGGGTGGAAGCGCATTTTAAATTTGTAAGGAGAGAATCCATTCATGAATCATTTATTAGCGAATCGTGTACAAACATTAACACCATCAGCGACTTTAGCGATTACCGCTAAAGCGAAAGAACTAAAAGAGCAAGGCGTAGATGTAATTGGTCTAGGAGCAGGTGAACCTGACTTCAACACACCAGAGAATATTTTACAAGCAGCAAAAGACTCGATGGATAAAGGTTTCACAAAGTATACGCCAGCGGGTGGTTTACCAGCATTAAAGCAAGCAATTATTGCAAAGCTTGAGCGTGATAATCAATTAGCGTATAAAGCAAATGAAGTGATGGTAGGTGTTGGTGCAAAGCATGTACTGTACACATTATTCCAAGTTATTTTAAATGAAGGCGATGAAGTGATTATTCCAATCCCATATTGGGTATCGTACCCAGAGCAAGTAAAGCTTGCTGGTGGGAAGCCGGTGTATGTAGAAGGTACAGCGGCACAACAATATAAAATTACAGCACAGCAGTTACGTGATGCTGTAACAGCCAAAACAAAAGCAGTTATTATTAACTCTCCAAGTAATCCGTCGGGTATGATTTACTCAAAAGAAGAGCTAGCTGAGTTAGCGAAAGTAGCAGAGGAAAAAGATTTACTCATCATCTCAGATGAAATTTATGAAAAGCTTGTTTATGATGGGGTAGAGCACTACTCAATCGCACAACTTTCTGCCAGTGTGAAAGCACGTACAATCGTTGTAAATGGTGTGGCAAAATCACACTCAATGACGGGCTGGCGTATCGGGTACGCAGCAGGTGATGCGAGCATCATTAATGCGATGACAGACCTTGCTTCTCACTCAACGTCAAACGCGACAACGACAGCACAATATGCGACAATTGAAGCATACAATGGTTCACAAGAAGCGGTAGAAACAATGCGTCAAGCATTTGAAAGCCGTTTAGAAGTGATTTATCCGAAGTTAAGTGCAATTCCAGGTTTCCAAGTGTTAAAGCCACAAGGTGCATTTTACTTACTACCAGATGTATCAGAAGCAGCACAAAAAACAGGTTACGATTCAGTCGATGATTTCGTAACAGCATTATTAACGGAAGCAAATGTGGCTGTTGTACCAGGCTCAGGCTTCGGTGCACCAAGTACAATCCGCTTATCATATGCGACATCATTAGAATTATTAGAAGAAGCGGTAACACGTATGCATAACTTTGTAGAAAGTAAATGGCAAGCGTAGTTTCTTCGTACAATTTGGAGGACATTATGAAAAAAATTACAATTCAAGAAATGCCAAAACATATTGGCGAAACAGTTAAAATTGGCGCATGGTTAGCCAACAAACGTGCAAGTGGTAAAATGGCGTTTTTACAATTACGTGACGGTTCAGGCTTTGCACAAGGTGTTGTTGTAAAGGCTGAAGTTGGCGAAGAATTATTCGCAGTTGCGAAAGGAATGACGCAAGAAACATCAATGTACGTTATCGGCGAAGTAAAAGAAGATGAGCGTTCATCATTCGGTGCAGAGTTAAATGTAACAGGTATTGAAGTAATTAGCGCAGCAAAAGATTACCCAATCACACCAAAAGAGCACGGAACAGAGTTCTTAATGGACAACCGTCATCTTTGGTTACGTTCTCGTAAGCAACATGCTGTTATGAAAATTCGTAACGAAATTATTCGTGCTACTTACGAATTCTTTAACGACAATGGTTTCACAAAAATGGACCCACCGATTTTAACAGGTTCAGCACCAGAAGGAACATCAGAACTATTCCATACGAAATATTTCGATGAAGATGCATTCTTATCTCAATCTGGTCAGCTTTATATGGAAGCAGCAGCAATGGCATTAGGAAAAGTTTTCTCATTCGGTCCAACATTCCGTGCAGAAAAATCAAAAACACGTCGTCACTTAATTGAGTTCTGGATGATTGAGCCAGAAATGGCATTCACAGAGCATGACGAAAGCTTAGAAGTACAAGAGCAATATGTATCACATATCGTTCAATCTGTACTGAAAAACTGTAAGTTAGATTTAGAGCGTCTTGGACGTGATACATCGAAACTTGAAAATGTACAAGCGCCATTCCCACGTATTTCATACGATGAAGCGATTGAGTTTTTACACAAAGAAGGTTTTGATGATATTCAGTGGGGCGATGACTTCGGTGCACCACATGAAACGGCAATTGCGAACCATTTCGACAAGCCAGTATTCATTACGTGCTACCCAGTCGGTATTAAACCATTCTATATGCAGCCGCACCCAGAGCGTGATGATGTCGTATTATGTGCAGACTTAATTGCACCAGAAGGCTATGGTGAAATTATCGGTGGCTCTGAACGTATTAACGATTACGATTTATTAAAATCACGCTTAGAAGACCATGGTTTATCAATGGACGCATATGCTTGGTATTTAGATTTACGCAAACAAGGTTCTGTGCCGCACTCAGGCTTCGGTCTAGGCTTAGAGCGTACAGTTGCGTGGATTTCAGGAACAGAGCACATTCGTGAAGCCATTCCATTCCCACGTTTATTAAACCGTCTATACCCTTAATAGGGAAGTGACGCATAACGAAAAGAGGCTGGGACAGAAGGATAATCCAAATCAATCCCACCGATGTTCGATGATAAACATTTGATACGTCGTCGTTAAATGAAGAGCGGACTTCTAGCGGAACAGTACGAGCGAGAGACTACAGGCTCGAGCCGTACCGCAGAAAAGCCTGCTCGAAAATTTAACGACGATGAAAGCAGAAAAGTGTTAGGAGAAATGACGATATTTCTCCTAACACTTTGTTTTGTCTCAACCTCTTTTTTTCTGTTTATAAATCAATCGTAATGCCTTTGTATTTTACATAACCCCATACGAAGGCGACGATCGCAATACCGAAAAATAGTGGTACCCATAAAATTAGCATAATCAGCATCGCGTCATCAATACCATTCGTTGCTAAGTTAAAGAAATAACCAAGGAAGACAGAAGAAGTCCAAGAGAAAATGAGTGTAGAGATAGCGCCCCAAATCATCCAAGCGTTATAATCCGTCATTTTATGCAAGACGATACCTGCAATAATCCCGACAATTGTTAAAATAAGTGACACAATCACGAGCGTTGGATTCGTTAAAAATTCAGTCATTGTGGAAGCTCCTTTCTAAATATGTATATTGTTCAATGAACTACTAATAAAATACCATCTTTTATACAAGGTGTCACATAGTTCACGGAAAAATAAATAGGGGTTTCTACTATTATAATTGGAGAAATTAAAAAGACCTTGAACTCTTTGTGAAAGAACAGTGAAGAAAAAAGCCAACGCGCATAGAAAACGATGAATTTGAAAATAGTTTTGACAAAATGATGACGAATGGCGTGAAAACAACCTTTAATTACCAAATATTATTGTTAAAAAAATAAAATATGACCTTAATAATACAATTAAAGGGATAATTATCCTTTTAAAAAGGGTGGATAATGTCTTTTGAATTAATAAAAAATTCATATGTTGCCATAGAACTGTCATAATTCAAATGGGTTTCAGAAAGTATCTCAAACCCTTGATGTAACTGACTTTGGGTGATTATTACAAGGGAATAAATTGACAAATATAAAAGGTAAATTATATTGGAATTGTTATTTAAATGGAATTATGTGTTGAGATTACTTTGACTTCCTGGGCAACTTCACATAAAATTTGAGTAGGTTAGAGGGGTAATAAATCGTGTAAAAATCCGGTTGGTAGTGCTGTTTAGCCTTATGAACTTATCTAGCTGTAAAAGCGGTAGACAAAAGCTATTAAAGTTTGTTTGTGCTGCGGATATATATCCTTTATGAATGGGACGGTTTTGTAGTGAAATTGTTTCAATATAAATGATATATAGGGGATTCGTTCGACAAAGTTACCAAAGCTTTCTGCTTACATGGCACAAGAAATCAATAATTGTTTGTCATATTACATATTTGCATTTTTCCGTAATGTGGCCTTCAAGCTTCATGTAATTGTAAACTACATTATTATTGGATTGATGCACTTGTGACATTTGTAAGGGAGGGAGAGTTACAGCAATACGCTGTTGAAGAATTTACACATTCTATTTACTTCGGAATGCCATATGTATCTATTGGATATGGTCATAAGAACGATGTTTAGTGGGTAGATATGACAGTTCTAGCCAGTCAATTTGATTGAAGGGAGTCCACCTATGAAAGCGAAGATGAAAGGGACTTTATTTGCTACTATGATGGCTTTAAGTGCGATTGTTTTAGGCGCATGTGAACCATTATTAGTGCTAGACCCTAAAGGTCCTCAAGCTCAGCGACAAGCAGATGACACAATGTTATTAATTTACGTTATGTCTGCAATTGTTATTGCGGTATTTACAATTATGGCAGTAATGCTATATAAATATCGTGCATCGAAACAAAGCCCTGATTACGAGCCACCTCATATTGAAGGTAACATGCTTGTAGAGGCAATTTGTATCGGTATCCCAGTAATTATCGTTATTTTCTTATCTGTAGTTTCTGTAAAATCAAACTACATCGTAGAAGCGGTTCCACAAGGATACGAAGATACAGAACCATTAGTAGTATATGCGTCTTCTTCAAACTGGAAATGGCACTTCAGCTATCCAGAAGAAAATATCGAAACTGTAAACTACCTATACATTCCAGCAGGCCGTGCTCTTGAGTTCCGTTTATATTCTCACGGACCAATCACAAGTTTCTGGATTCCACAATTAGGTGGTCAAAAGTATGCGATGGCTGACATGGAAACAGTTTTACATTTAGCAGCTGACCAACCAGGTGAGTTCATGGGCCGTAACGGTAACTTCAGTGGTGTAGGTTTCGCTGAAAATACATTCCTTACAACAGCAATGACTCAAGCTGAATTCGATGAGTGGGTACAAGAAGTTCACGAAACTGCTGAACCACTTACAGAAGAAATTTTTGAAGAATTATTAGAGCCTGGTCACTTAGGTACATCTACGTACACAGGTACTCACTTAGAATTCTCACCGCCTCCTGGTCCACATAGCCCAGTGAGCGAACGTGATCCAAATGCAGAAGTTGGACACGAATAATTTTCAGCTAGTTAATTGATGACACATTAATTATTCGTAGCGAACAAGCAATAAATCATCTGGAAGGAGTTACGAAAAGATGGAATTCTTTGAGCGATTTGCCATACCACATCCAAGTTTCTTAATTTATATGGCAATGATTTCCATTGTTTTAGGTGCGATCGTTATCGTAGCAGGTATCACGTACTTTAAAAAATGGGGCTACTTATGGCGTGAGTGGATTACTACTGTAGACCATAAGAAAATCGGTATCATGTACCTGATTGTAGCATTAGTAATGTTATTCCGTGGTGGCGTAGACGCAGTAATGTTACGTTACCAACTTGCAATGCCTGAGAATACTTTCTTAGATTCTCAACACTATAACGAAGTATTTACAACACACGGGGTTGTCATGATCCTATTCATGGCGATGCCATTCATTATTTTCTTCTTTAACTTCCTTGTACCATTACAAATTGGTGCTCGTGACGTAGCGTTCCCACGCTTAAACTCATTAAGTTTCTGGTTATTCTTCATGGGTATGGGTCTGTTCAACTTATCATTCATCGTTGGTGGTTCACCAGATGCAGGTTGGACTTCTTACTTCCCATTAGCGGGTAACGAGTTCTCTACTTCAGTAGGAACAAACTATTACATGATTTCTTTACAGATTGCTGGTCTTGGTACGTTAATGACAGGTATTAACTTCATGACGACAATCTTCCGTATGCGTGCTCCAGGTATGACATTAATGCGTATGCCTATGTTCACTTGGTCAGCGTTAATCGCAAACGTTATTATCGTATTCGCGTTCCCTGTATTAACAGTAGCTTTAGCTATGGGTACATTAGACCGTTTAGCAGGTACGCAATTCTTTACAACGGATAACGGTGGTATGGACATGCTTTGGGCCAACCTATTCTGGGTTTGGGGACACCCTGAAGTATACATCCTAATCTTACCAGCATTCGGTTTATACTCTGAGATCATTCCAGTATTCGCTCGTCGTAACTTATACGGTTACACGTCAATGGTTTTCTCAATGATCATAATCTCAGTATTCTCATTCGGTGTTTGGACTCACCATTTCTTCACGATGGGTCAAGGCGCTTTAACAAACTCTGTATTCTCAATCACAACAATGGCGATTGCGATTCCTACAGGGGTTAAGATCTTCAACTGGTTATTCACGCTTTACAAAGGTAAGATTGAGATGACAACACCGATGCTTTATGCGATGTTATTCATCCCATTATTCACTCTTGGTGGTGTAACAGGGGTTATGCTTGCGATGTCAGCAGCTGACTACCAATACCACAACTCAATGTTCTTAGTAGCCCACTTCCATAACGTAATCATCCCAGGTGTTGTTTACGCGATGTTAGCAGGTTTAACATTCTACTGGCCAAAATTATTTGGTTTCATGCTTAACGAGAAAATCGGTAAAGCAACTGCATGGGTAATGTCTATCGGTTTCGTACTTGCGTTCATTCCAATGTACATCACTGGTTTAGATGGTCAGCCACGTCGTGGTTACACTTACTCAGAAGTAACAGGTTATTCAACTTTAAACATGGTAGCGTTCATCGGTTCGATTATCATGACAATTTCATTCTTAATGTTAGTGTATAACATTTACTACAGCTTCCGTTATGCGTCTCGCGATATTTCGTCAGACCCATGGGATGCACGTTCTCTTGAGTGGGCAACTAACACGCCAATTCCTGAGTACAACTTTGCGGTTACACCACAAATTAAATCTCGTGAAGCATTCTGGGATCACAAATATGGTGGCAAAGACATGGACTTATTCGCTGGTCAAAAAATCGAGCGAATTCACATGCCTAACAAATCAGGCGTTCCATTTATCATGAACGTATTCTTCTTTATCTTAGGTTTCTGTTTAATCTTCTCTATCTGGATTGGCGCAATCATCGGCTTAATCGGGGTACTTGGTTGTATGTTACACCGTTCATTTGAAGATGATCACGGCTTCTACTTTGAAGTTGAAGAAATCGAAGAAATTGAACGTGAAAAGCGAGGTGCGATTAAATAATGGCTCATGTTGATACTTCAAAACCTTTAGAATATCAAACAGAAGAAGGTCGCTTAAAGATCTTAGGTTTCTGGATTTTCTTAGGTGCCGAAATCATGCTTTTCGCGACATTATTTACATGTTACTTTGTAATGGAAGGTCGTACAGGTAACGGCCCTACTGGTGCAGAGATTTTCGAAATCGGACCAGTTTTAATTGAAACATTCGTACTTTTAACAAGTAGTTTCACAATCGGTTTAGCTGTCCATGCTATGCGATTAGGCTCTAAAAAAGCAACAGTTAACTTCATGATTGTTACTTTAATTTTAGGTGCTGTGTTCTTAGGTGTTGAGATTTATGAGTTCTTCCACTACGTACACGTAGGCGCTGGAATTACAGTTTCAGGTTTCACATCTACTTTATTAACAACTTTAGGTACTCACGGACTTCACGTAACATTCGGTTTATTCTGGGGTATTTCAATTATCATCCAAATCGTTAAACGCGGTTTAAACCCAATTACAGCGAACAAAGCATTTATCTTCTCACTGTATTGGCACTTCTTAGATGTTGTTTGGATTTTCATCTTCAGCTTCATCTATCTGAAAGGAATGTTGTAATATGGCACAATTCTTTCCAAAAGGTCAAGTAATGGGCTTCATCTTCTCACTAGTATTAACAGTAGTGGCGATGTTAGTATACTTCCTAGACATGTCGTTTGGTATGGGTATGGCTGTATTAATTATTACAGCATTCTTACAAGCAACACTACAATTAGTCGTGTTCATGCACGCTGGTGAGTCAGAAGACAAATGGGCAATTTACATTAACGTATTATACGGTATGGTAATTGCTGTTATGACAGTTTTCGGTTCATTATTAATCTTCAACTGGGATATGTAATTCCCAAACGAAAACAGCTTGTATCTCAATTTTGGGATGCAAGCTGTTTTTTTATGCAAAAGTGTCGATATTCATAGATTTCTCGTGAAAATTACGAATTAACGCTCGAAAATTTGTTCGATTTAGCGTATGCTAAAAGGTAGAGGTGACTTATGAAAGCTTATATTTTAAACATTACATTCAATGAGTTGCAACCAGCTGTTACACGTCAAGTTGTATTACCAGCAGGTGCAACATTCAATCGTTTACATGAAACGATTCAAACGGTAACGAACTTTACCGACAGCCATTTATATCAATTTGAATTTGAGCAGTTAATCGTCACAAACGACTCGGAGCGTGTGGACGAAGCAAAGCGCAAATCATATAAAGGAAAACCGGTGAAATCACCAACGCGTTTAAAAATTGATGCGTATATGGAAGTAGGACAAACATTCAGCTATTTATATGATTTTGGTGACTACTGGACTTTAACGATTACCGTTGAGAAAATTGTTGAAGATTATTATTTTGGGTTCCCAACGTTATTAGCGGGACAAGGCACAGCACCAGCAGATGATGTAGGCGGTGTAGAAGGCTTCAAGGAGTTTTTAACAGCGTACAATGATGAAACACATTCAGATCATAAAAACATGCGTGAGTGGGCATCACATCAATCATTTAAAGAATATGATGAAGCATTAATCAATGAAATGTTAAAACAGGTGAAATACGGTAAAACACAGTGGGAACACATTCAGCATGATAATTACACAGTGCTAGAAGACCCGTACCGTGGCCCGAAAGCGACAGCACCGGTAGCGGAAGAAAAGACAGCATCAGTTAGTGAAGCGCCAAAAGAAGCTGTTGTGACGCAACAGACAACGACGTTACCAGAAGCGTTACAGTATGTGAAAGCAGCTGTCAATTTATACGGGATTATTAGCGTGCGTGATTTCTTACGTTTATATGAAATGCACCATGCACATGAGCAATTGCACGTAAAAGAGCTGCAAGCAATTTTACTAGATGCAAATAATGTGGCGCTTTTAAAAGACAATCAAGTTGTTGTCTACAATGATGTGTTTGTACATGAAGCGTTAGACCGTGCTGAAAATCGTCAAGCATTTGTACGCCGCACGTTTAAAAAATCATTTTATATTCCAGTATATAGCGAGTTTATGCGTTATGCGGATGCAAGCTATGTCGAAGCAACACCATATCAGCAAAAATTAACAACGATGTTAGCACATGATTTTTATGAAGGTAACGAAGCATTAGCACACGACAAAGTACTAGAATTAGTCGTGCGTTTACAAGGGGTAGACGCGAACTTTAACACGTTTATCAATGATTTCTTAACAGCACATATGCCAGCACAAAAAGAGCGTATGAACGATTATTTACAAGTCATTAGTGATGTAGCTGTAACGACACGCTTATGGGAAAACCGTGGCTATACAACAAAAGAGTTACAAGCTAAAAATGCACCACAAAAAGCGATTCAACAAAAAGTTGGCCGTAATGATGACTGTCCATGTGGCAGCGGTAAAAAGTATAAAAAATGCTGTGGGAAGTAACAACATAGCCGGAAATACCTTTAATTAGGGAAGGAAACACCACCCAGAAACGTCTGTATTTTTGGGGTGGTGTTTTTCTTATTTGGCGAGCGATTTTTTCCGAGAAAACAAAGGCATAGATACACAAAGTAAGAGTGCTTTATGCTAAAATAGAGAAACCGATAATGTGAAAGGAGTCTACTACGTATGACAAACAATCGACTCCGTTTTTGGACGGAACAGCGTCAATTATCTGTGCCACAGCTGTTCTTTCAATGCTATAAAGAATTGAACATTCAAGATGACGAAGCGATGATGCTTCTGCATATGATGAATTTCCATGAGCAAGGGAATGATTTCCCAACGCCTGCTGAAATAGCGCGTCATATGCATTTATCCGCACATGCAGTCACGATGAAATTACAGCGTTTATTGCAACATGGCTTTATTGAATTACGCCAAGGAATTAATGAACAAGGCATGATTTTTGAGAAATATACGATTTATCCACTATGGGAGAAAATTTGCTTACATTATGAGAAGCAGGAAGTGGAACAACAAGAGCAGCAGGAAAAAACGCAAGAGAGCGATATTTTCCAAATGTTTGAGCAGGAGTTAGGACGCTTATTATCACCGATAGAAATTGAAACGATTGGTATGTGGATTGATCAAGATGCACACACACCAGCACTAATTAAAGAGGCACTAAAAGAGGCGGTCATTGCAGGGAAAGTGAGCTTGCGTTATATTGACCGTATTTTATTTGAATGGAAAAAGAAAAATATTCAAACCGTACAGCAGGCGCAAACGCAGGCGGCACAGTTCCGAACAGCGGTACAGCCACGCATCGTAACAGAAAAAGCAGCGCCTCAACAAAGCGAACAGTTTGAATTTTATAATTGGCTAGAGGAGAGAGATTAGGACATGTTGTCAAAGCAAAAATGGCTACAATTTTTGGATACGATGGATGCGATGTATCCAGATGCACATTGTGAACTTGTGCATGACAATGCGTTTGAGCTAACGATTGCGACATTGTTATCTGCGCAATGTACAGATGCATTAGTAAACCGTGTGACGAAGGATTTATTTCAAAAATATAAAACACCCGAAGATTATTTACAAGTGTCACTAGAGGAACTACAAAACGATATTCGCTCGATTGGCTTATACCGTAATAAGGCGAAAAATATTCAAGCACTTTGTGTACGTCTATTAACGGTTTATGGTGGGGAAATTCCAGCAGACCGTGACGCTTTAGTAACGTTACCAGGTGTTGGGCGTAAAACAGCAAATGTTGTATTATCCGTAGCATTTGATGTACCTGCAATGGCAGTTGATACACATGTTGAACGCATTTCAAAGCGTTTAGGTTTATGCCGTTGGAAAGATAATGTATTAGAAGTTGAACAAACGATTATGAAAAAAACACCAATTGAGCGCTGGAGTAAGGCACACCATCAAATGATTTTCTTTGGACGTTATCATTGTAAAGCACAAAATCCAGGATGCCATGCATGTCCGTTATTAGAGGATTGTCGCGAAGGGCAAAAGCGTCTGAAAAAAGGGCTGGTGAAAACAGGTGAGTAATGTACGCGTTGAAGCAATCGAAAAAGAGCGAGTGGATGCTTGGTTTCGCGAGTGGGAAGCCATGCAGCCAAAAATTGAGGAGCTACATACCGCACGAAACAAGGCGGTAAAAGAGCAGATGTTAGAGGCGATTACATTATATGAAAATTTCGTCTTGCACGCGTCTAATACGACATCAACGGCGATTGAAGCAAATAGTGAACTGATTTGTATGCCCATTAACGGTGTGGAGCGCTTTTTATTTATTAAAGCAAAGCCAGGGCAATTTGCTTGCTATCGTCAATTAGATGAGCTGTTTAAAGAGACGAAAAAACGGATGGCGCGCTTACGTGCACAAGCAAAAAAAGCATGAAGCAACAGGTCGCTAGGAAGCATATTCTTAGCGACCTTTTCATATCGCTATAGTAAAGGAGATAGGGATTACATGACGACAACGGTTTTATTTGATTTAGATGGCACATTAACTGACCCACAAGACGGGATTACACGAGCGATTCAGTACGCGTTTAAAAAACTAGGGGAGCAGGTGCCAACGACAGCACAATTGCTGTCGTTTATTGGACCACCATTAGCTGTATCATTTACACAGTGGGGCTTTGACGACGAAAAAACAAAAGCAGCAATTGCGTATTACCGAGAATATTTTGTTGCGCAAGGCATGTTTGAAAATGAAGTATATGATGGCGTTATACCGATGTTGCAAGCATTAAAGGCTTCAGGTAAAACGTTAGCAGTGGCAACGTCAAAGCCACAAGTATTTGCAGTGACGATTTTAGAGCACTTTCAGTTAGCGACTTATTTTGATGTAATCATTGGCAGTGAGTTAGATGGTACGCGTTCTGCAAAAGCAGAGGTCATTGCTGAAGTATTACGTCAGTTACAGTGCGAACCTGAACAGTGCGTTATGGTTGGAGATCGTCTGCATGATATGGTGGGGGCAGCAGCGCACCAGCTTGCTACAATCGGTGTTACATATGGGTACGGTGATGAACAAGAACTACGACAAGCAGGGGCGCAGCAAATTGTAGTAGATGTCGCATCTTTACATACAGCGCTGTTACGCTAAAGTGAGGTGCGTTCGATGTATCCAAAATTTGAAGAAGTGCAGGATGCTTTAAAAGTAGAAGAATTTGATGTGGAATTACATAGAACCGAGTTATTAAAAAATACATGGTTCCACATTGTTGCCAATATTGTATTGATTATACTTGCTGTTATTTTTTTAGTGGATATTTGGTGGCTGTCACTGTTGTTACTAGGCGTTTTAATTTATAGCATGATTGTACGGCAACGGCGCAAGCAAGCCGGCATTATTGCATATGCTGAGCATTATCGTAAGCATGTTGTATTACCGGTTATTCAGGCGGTTGAAACGTGTTATGGACGGACGAAAATGCCGCTCACAGCGCGTTATGTACCGGAGGAGAAGCTGTATGATGAGGTGATTTTTTCATCCTCTCTTTGGCGTTATAAAGGTTGCACTGTAGAAGGTAGTGATTTTTTATCGGGAACGATGGAATTGTCCGACTTACAACAGCCCATCTATTTTAAAAGTAGTATGGTGCAGCTATTTGATGAATCATCGGGCAATGAAGACATACATATGGATGCGACATTGCTAGAAGTTTTCTCAGGGACCGTACTCGTTATTGATTTGCCTTTTGCATGTAACGGACAGCATCGCCTGTTATCAGGAACATTTTCAACGACAAGCTGGGGTATGATGATGCAGCAACAAATGTCGAAATGGTCATATAAACAATTAGTGAAGTATGATGACCAATTAAATACGTTGGACCGTCTGGATGTCGGGCATGATTTCTTTCAGGACCATTGGCGTGTGCATTCTAATGACGAAGCGGAAATAAATATGCTACTGAACGAAGCACTACAACAAACGTTAGCGCAAATACGTGATGACTTTCCGGCTCGTCAAATGGATATGTATATACAAGGACAGCATGTATATGTAGCGATAAAAGGAAACCGATATGTAATGGAAGAACGCATGCATTTACAAATAGAGGACCGACAACTAGAAAGTATTTATAAAGGGATTATGATGCCATTACGCATTGTAGAGGCTTTTGCGACACGTGTACAACAACTAGTACCTTTAGACAAAGAAGCCGATGTATAAAGGTGTATGTGGCGTGAAAGTACGATGAAGCGCGCTACTATCGATGTGAAAGAGAGGGTTTGCTTGTAAATGAGTGTTATTCAGCATACAAAAGCGGTAGGAGAAATGATAAAATTTCTCCTACCGCTCTGTGTTTTCACTGTGATTGATTATGAAATAATATCGTATTTTTTATGACTAATGATTGTACGGTCATTTGGTAAAATACGTGACGCTTTTTCTAAAAATGTGTTATCAATGCTTACCATCACAGAATTTTCGTAGACAATCTCTACGTGACCTTCTAATTGCACTTTATCTTTTGTAAAGCGAATGCGGTCGCCAATATTAGCTTTTGTCATAACTATGTTCACCTACCACTTTGTATATGTTTATACTAGGTAATAGAATAACGACAGACGCGTAGAATGTCTACTATATACTCCGATAAAATGAAAAGAAGTATCATGAGACATGTCGTCACGTGATACTTCTTTTTGTTTACCTTCATTTATACGTAACAGCATTGCCATCGTGTAAATTAGGCTGGGTCTGTTTCTGAAGCAGGTTCAGTCGGTACAGGGTCTGTTGGCGGTGTTGTTTCGACAGGTGGTGTCGGTTCAACAGGCTGTTCAGGCTCTAGTTCTGTTGGCGGTGTTGTTTCAACAGGTGGCGTTGGCTCGGCAGGCTGTTCAGGCTCCGTCGGTTGTTCCGTATTGCCATTGTTGTTTCCATTACCACCGTTATTGTTGGAAGACCCATTGTTATTATTGTTGTTACTGTTATTGCCATTGCCATTATTGTTTGGTGGCGTTTCTTCCTCATCCGTTGAAGGAACATCTTCAGTGTCTTCTGCTGGTGATTCAGTTGGCTCTTCTTCAGTGTCTTCGTCTGTTGCATTCGTTAAGTTAATGCCTGTTGCTGCAGCGGCACTACGTTGACCGTCTGCAAGTGCAACAACTGTGAATGTATAGTTTTTTCCATCTTCTAATGGACTAAACGCTGCACTTGTTGCATTTGTTGTAGTAATCGTCTGTGTTGCGCCACCATCAACAGCGACAGCCACTTCGAATTGTACATTACTTACGCCTTCAGGTGCGTTATATGACCAACTTAAATTCGCTGTTGGGCCATCTGCAGTTGCTGAGAAACCTGTTGGCGCAGGAAGTGCTGTTACTTCTTCAGTTTCTTCCTCTTCTTCAATCGGTTGTTGGATCGCACCAGAGCCGCCACGAACGAATAATTCATAACGTCCACCACCTGCAGCAACACGTAATGGTACAGAGCCGACAACAATTTGTTGCTCGTATACAGAAGAAGGTTTTTTAAACTCTTCATCGCGCGCGTCTGCTAAATTGTCCGATAAATCGGTCATAATGCCTTTAAATAAAATTTGTGGCATATAACGCTCATCCCACGTTGTAATTGGCGTTGTGCTATTTTCATAGCCACCCCAAACGGCGATCGAGTAGTTCGGTGAGTAGCCAACGAACCATGTATCTGGTACTGCACCACTTGAGTATTTCGATGGGTCACTGTAATTGGTTGTTCCTGTTTTACCAGCAACATCGACTCCACGTACACCTGCACGACGCGCTGAGCCATCTTGTGCAACGACATCACGTAAAATATCAGTAATCATATACGCTGTATAATCTTGCATTGCGACAACTGATTCTGGTGTGTAGTTTTGAGTTGAACCATCGCGGAATTCAATAGATGAAATCACGTAAGGCTCTGTAAAGACGCCATTGTTCCCGAATGCGGCATATGCACCAGCCATCTCGATTGGTGAAAGGCTAATATTCCCGCCACCAAGCGCATCAGATTCATAGACACCATGGTCTGGAATCGAAATGCCAAGACGTGACATAAAGTCAGCAGAAGCTTCTGTGCCAATTTCGTGCATAATTTTCACAGCTGGTACGTTACGAGATGTTGCTAATGCATAGCGTAATGTTTCAGCTCCGTGATAACGGCTATCCCAGTTTGTTACTGCTTGACCACTATCGTATTCATACGGTTCATCAATCATCGTTGTGCCTGTTGACCATTGTTCTTTATCAATAACGGGACCGTATACGGCTAACGGTTTAATCGTTGAACCTGGAGAACGGTTTAAATTATAGGCGTAGTTCCAACCACGTTCCGCTCCGTAGTGACGACCGCCACCAATTGCACGTAATGCACCAGTTTTTGTATCAACGACGGCAACACCTGTTTGCATATCCTCTGTCGGGAAGTTGGCATCGTCTGCTAGCTGTGCTTCGACAATGGCTTGTGCTGCTGGATCAAGCGTTGTATATACTTTAATGCCTTCATCAAGCGTAAATTCAGCACCTTCTGTTTGGAAACGTTCGATTTCTTCTAATACAACTTGTAAAAAGGCAGGGTAATCAGACGATTTAAATTGATTACGTTCATTTTCAGGAAGTACCGCTTGTGCGACTGATAAGTTTTTCGCAGCATTGGCATCTTCTTGAGAAATTTTGCCGTGCTGTACCATTAAACTTAATACGATATTTCGGCGATTTTCTGCATTTTCAGGATAGTTAAATGGATTATAGTTATTCGGGCTTTGTGGTAAGCCGGCTAACGTTGCCATTTCATCTAATGATAATTCGTTCAGCTCTTTGCCGAAGAAATATTTAGCTGCTGTGCCAAAGCCATAAATACGACCAGACATCAGCGTTTTATTAAAGTACATTTCAAAAATTTCTTCTTTTGAATATTCTTGCTCTAATTTATACGCTAAAAATGCTTCTTGTGCTTTACGTTCTAACGTTTTTTCATTGGTAAAGAATGAGTTTTTGACAACTTGTTGTGTAATCGTTGACGCACCTTGTGCACCAAAGCCTTGTGTAAGATTGGCAACAACAGCTGATGCTAAACGACGGAAATCAATACCGCTATGTTCGAAGAAGCGTACATCTTCCGTTGCTAAAATGGCATCGACCATATCTTGCGGAATATCATCAAATTCAATATATGTTCGTTGTTCCGCACCGATTGTGGCGAATAGTTCACCATTTTTATCGAAAAATTCGGCAGAAATGGGGTCTTTTAATAACTCCTCATCCAGCTCAGGGGCTTTTGATGCGTAATAGGCGAATAAACCACCACCTGTTATCAAGCCGACCACACCAATTGCGAGAATGAGTAAAATAACACGTTTCACCCATTTGCTAATTGGTGTGGTTGCTGTTTGTTTCTTTTTTGCTTTGCGACGCTCCCCACGTGACTGAGGAGGTTGTTGCTCTGACATGTAAATCCCTCTCTTTCAACAGACAACTATCTTATGTTTGTTCGTAAAACTGTTCAACCGCCTTTAAATAATCAAGGCGTGGGTAATAGCCCGTTTGAATTTCTAAGCAAGATGTTTCAAAAATTGCAAGCGGGATTGATTTGCGCGCACCTACGAGCATCGCATCCCATGCTTCTTTTAACACATCAAACGATAACAAGAAATAACGTTCAAGCTTCGAAAAACGCACAATGACAAATGTAATGCCGCCTTGTTCAACAATAGCTTGCATATGCTGTACTTGGTGTGCGTGAATATTTTTTAGTGGAAAGGACGTTTTATTTTCAGTTTCCTTTGCTTCAAAGTCAATATAACGAGCTTGCCAAATGCCATTGTAATCCGTTGTAGAAGGTGTGCGGAAATAAGCTTCGCGTACAACTGCTGCGCTTCTAGATGGATACTCTACTTTGACGATTTGGAGCGGAACAGGTTTCTTATGGATGACAGCGAGCTTTTGGCGCAAATAAAACTCGTTTGCTTCATTAATTTCGTCTTCTAATGTTTTCCCACGATTACTAAATGATTGTTTTTTTTCAACTGCTTTTTTGGCTGTTGTGGGTGACGTCGGTTGTTTTTGTGTATATGCCTTGCCATTAGGATAACGAATAACCAAATGTCTTCACCTGCTTTCTATCACTAAGCCATAGTTTAACAAAGTTTTTCAAAATAGAAAAGAAGCGTCTGTCTTACAGTTTCGTTAGGTGGAATATGCTAAAAAATCGTAAGGAAATTGCTATTATTCGACCGCTAACACTATGCGCGTGATGCTAGTTGTCGTGTTCGGATTATTCAGTGGTATAATACATGTACAAAATATGCTTTTCAAAGGATATAAGCGGAGGACAAAATAATGCTACAACAATTAACAGAGCAACTCATTGAGGAGTGTACGGCTTGCTTAGCGCGCTTTTGGCAAATGCGTGAAGAGGACCGCGAGCCAGATTTCTTTCAAGAAGTAAAGCCACATGCCGATTATTGGCATCAGCACGTTTTACAGTGGCAGCAACAAGCGGATGTTTTTATTCAAAGATACCGACCAAAATATATGCACACGATGCAAGTACACAATGCACAAGAAGCGTTTACGCAATTCGTCGTGCAATCATTTTATAAAGGAACGAGTAAAAAGCGCTTTGAGCAGTCGATTTTATCAACAAAGTACACGCTCGAAACATTTTTAAAAGCGCTAAAGGAGGCGCAATATGCTGAGTAAAAAGAAAACGGTCGATGCGCTAGTGGCAGCGTGGCAGCAAGATGCTGCTATGGCGGAACGGATTGAAGCGATTCGGACGATTGAGGCAACAGCAGCCACCTACGCACCATTGCCAAGCGATATGCAGCCATCACTTGTCAAAGCACTCCATGCGCGTGGGATTGAACAGTTATATACGCATCAGCGCGAGGCGTTTGATTATGCAATGGCAGGGCAGTCCTTTACGGCAATTACACCGACAGCTTCAGGGAAGTCATACTGTTATCATTTGCCGGTGCTGCAAACGATTTTAACGAACCGTCATGCACGTGCACTCTATTTATTTCCAACAAAGGCACTTGCACAAGACCAAAAAAGCGATTTACATGCGCTGATTGAAGCGATGGATGAAGAGATTTTAAGTTACACATATGACGGAGATACAGCGCCAGGCATTCGTCAAAAGGTGCGTAAAGCGGGACATATTATTATGACGAATCCAGATATGTTGCATAGCGGCATTTTACCGCATCATACGAAGTGGGTATCGCTTTTTGAAAATTTACAGTATGTCGTCATTGATGAATTACATACGTATAAAGGCGTTTTTGGCTCGCATGTGGCGCATGTTATTCGCCGCCTGAAACGAATTTGTGCGTTTTACAGCAGTGACCCGCTCTTTATTTGTACATCCGCAACGATTAAAAACCCAAAAGAGTTAGCGGAAAGTTTAACGAATACGGCGCATGCGCTTATTGCCAAATCAGGTGCACCAACTGGTAAAAAAACATTTGTGTTTTATAATCCGCCCATGCTTCATCCAGCATTCGGTGTTCGCCGTTCTGCGGTACTAGAAGTGCGTGATATTGCAAAGCAATTGTACGATGCCCATATTCAGACAATTGTTTTTGCGAAAAGCCGTGTACGAGTTGAAATGCTCGTCACCTATTTACAGGCATTTACAAAGCATCAATTACAAGATACGACCATTCGCGGATACCGTGGTGGTTATTTACCATCAGAGCGTCGTGTTATTGAAAAAGGGTTGCGTGATGGCGAGATTCGGACCGTAGTCAGCACAAATGCGTTAGAGCTAGGTGTGGATATCGGTCAACTACAAGCCTGTATTATGACCGGTTATCCGGGCAATATTGCTTCAGCATGGCAGCAAGCAGGGCGTGCAGGAAGAAGACAAGATTCGGCACTCATTATTTATGTGGCGCAAAGCACGGCACTCGACCAATATATGATTGAGCATCCCGACTTTTTCTTTGGCTCAGAGCCGGAAGAAGCACGTATTTCACCGGATAATATGTTAATACTGATGGACCATTTAAAATGTGCCGCATTTGAATTACCGTTTCGCACGAATGATTTATACGGAGAGTTTCATATTGAGGAATTACTGGATTATTTAGTGGACGAGCATGTGCTCTTTAAAACGTCAGACACATGGCATTGGATGAATGAACGATTCCCTGCACATGATATTAGCTTGCGTTCCGCGGCGCAAGAAAATGTCGTAATTATTGACCAATCTGTGCCAGCACATACGCGTGTTATTGGCGAGATGGATACGTATTCGGCGATGACGTTATTACATGAAGAAGCGATTTATATGCACCAAGGTGTTCAGTTTCAAGTCGAAACACTCGATTGGGACGAGAAGAAAGCATTTGTACGACAAGTAGATGTTGATTATTTCACCGATGCGAATCTTGCAGTGGAGCTAAAGGTGATGAGCGAAGATAAAGAATTGGTATTATCCGACGCTAAAATAGGCTTTGGAGACGTATCGCTACTAGCACAAGCTACTATTTTCAAAAAGATTCGTTTTGACAGTCATGACAATATTGGCAGTGGTCCAATTCATTTGCCACCGATGGAAATGCATACAACCGCAACATGGTTATCCTTTACACCGCCATCGCAATTATCAAAGGAACAATTGACCGATGTGCTCCATTATGTTGCGTATACAATCAATTCGTTTATTCCATTATTTATTCATTGTGACCGCGCGGATGTACATGTTGTACCGCAAGTAAAAGCCGTACACAATGAGTTACCGACCATTTTTGTGTATGATAGCTATCCAGGTGGTATTGGTCTAAGCGAGAAGGTCTATGATATGTGGCGGCCGTTATTAGAGAAAGCGCGCGAGCATATTACACGTTGTCGCTGTGAAAATGGCTGTCCGGCATGTATTGGGGCCCAGGCGACATTTGATGAGCCAAAGCAACAAGCAATCCGCGTAATGACACAGTTACGTGAACTTTTTAATTAAGAAAGGCGTTCTGTACTATGTCCTATGAAAAAAAGTTAATGCAAATGAAAAAGATGATCAAAAAAGAACCAACTGCTCCTACACAAAAGTCGAGCTATGAAAAACCAGCGCCGCCGCTTTATAGCGAACGTTGGGAGCAAGCAGGCTTAACCCGCATTGACAATGATTTTGGCACGGTGTTTAAATATGAGGTTACGTATGATGAACAGTATCGGCACGGTCAGTACGCATTAGGTATGTTAGATGATGTCATGATGCGCTGGGAAGAAGCGGGCTTAACGCATCCATATGCGACCGATAGTGACGAGACACTCTTATTTTTTGATACGGAAACAACGGGTTTAAAAGGTGTCGGCACCCATATTTTTTTGCTGGGCTTTTTGGAGCGTCGTGGGAAAAACTTTGTGCTAACACAATATGTGTTAGCGGACCCTGCGCATGAGGCAGCAATGTTTTTTGAAAGTAAATTGTGGCAGCGAGAAGCAACGGTGGTGACGTATAACGGGAAAAGCTTTGACTGGCCACAGCTTCAAACGCGCTGGACATTTAGCCAAGGTGTCATTCCGCGTTTACGTGAGCAACGTCAAATTGATTTACTGCATAGCTCGAAGCGTCTTTGGAAAAATGACTTAGCACAAATGAAACTAAAGCAAGTGGAAGAGCAGAAATTAGGTTTTGTACGTGAGGATGATATTCCAGGGCATTTAGCGCCGATTATTTATATGGACGCCATTAAAAGCGGCGAAACATCGAGCTTACTAAAAGTATTAAAGCATAATGAATGGGATTTATTATCGCTCATTACATTGTATATTCATTTGAGCATTACCTTATTTGAGGAAGCTACAAATGAAACGGTCGTTGCGTATACGAATGTCGGGAAATGGTATGCGGATTTAAAACAGCATGCGCGCAGTGAAGAGGTGCTGACAAATGTTACACAGAGCTATGAGGCGTATGAAACGTTTACGGCGCATTATTATTTAGGCTTGCAGCGAAAAAAACGTGCTCAGTATGATGAAGCATTAGCATCATTTTTAGAGGGGCGAAAAGCAGAGGATATGCGGATTTCTTTGCAGTCGTATGAGGAAGCGGCAAAAATTTATGAACATACGTATAAAGCATATGACGATGCGTATCAGCTGACGACGGCGGCACTCCAAAAAGTACACATTGACCGAACATTGCCATGGAAGTCAAAAGAAGCGTTCGAGCAACGTTTGCAGCATCGTTTAAAACGCTTAATGAAGAAGCGGGAAATAAATTAATTTTGCGACGTTTGCGACGAATGATTTTATCAGTTGTATGCTATACTGAAACTACGTATGTCTTGGTGGAAGGAAGGATAGTATGAATCTTCATTTAGATGCGAAAACGATCTATGAAAAGGAATTTAAAAGTGGTTTACGTGGGTATAATCAAGATGATGTAGACAATTTTTTAGATAAAGTAATTGAAGATTATCGCGAATTTGAAAAGGTACATGATACCGTAAAAAACTTACAAGAAGAAAATCGTCGTTTAATGCAAGAGATGGCACAACTGCGTCAAGAGTTACAGCGAGCGAAACAGCACGTGCAACCAGAGCGACCTGTACAAAAGCCGGCGCCAGTGCAACATTCTGCATCAGGTACGACTTATTTTGATATTTTGCAACGACTCTCGAATTTAGAAAAACATGTTTTCGGTTCTCGTTTAGACCGTGAATAACTCAGAAATGTGAGAATAGATAGAATATAGTTGCGTAGGTTGTCTTTTTTTGGTTCTTTTAGTATAATAGGCATATCATCAATAAATTTGAGTAATCGCTGCGTCTGAAAAATGGCGTAGAGGAAAGTCCATGCTCACACGGATCTGAGATGACCGTAGTGTTCGTGCTTACTGAATCAATAAGGTAAGGTAGCTTAGCGGCTAACGGCAGAAGGAAAACCTAAGTCTTTTAGATATGGTTGAAACTTCTTGAAAGTGCCACAGTGACGGAGCTTATAAGGAAACTTATGAGGTGGAACGAGGTAAACCCCACGAGTGAGAAACCCAAATTATGGTAGGGGCATTCTTCTGAAGGAATTGAACAGATGAAGAGACGCACATAGTTGCGTAGATAGATGATTACTGCTCATGGTACGAGGTTTTATAACTGTTTGAGTACCCGAGAACAAAACATGGCTTATAAAATTTACTGATGTCATTTCATGCAAATTTGGGCTCTCCAATGATATTGGAGAGCCTTCTTTCGATTTAAAATCAATGTACGACCGATTATATAAATAATATTAACTGTTATGATGAGGGGACTTGCACAATGGATGACCAAAAGTTTGACCACGAATTTCCTGAACAGCATACCGTGAATTTGCCGCAATGTTTAGTGAGGAAGATTTTCCAAAATATAAAAGAAGGCATTATGATTACGAATGCAAAAGGTGAAATTATTGAGGTCAACGCAGCTTTTGAGTTTGTAACGGGATATAACCGTGAAGACGTTATTGGTAAAAACCCGAAACTTTTACAATCAGGCATCCATGATCGAGCATTTTACCAAACGATGTGGACATCGATTCACACAACAGGCTCTTGGCAAGGTGAAATTTGGAATAAACGTAAAACCAATGAAATTTACCCCGAGTGGCTTCATATTTTAAAAGTAGTCGATGAATCCAATGAGCACACTTATAATTGTGCCATTTTCACCGACTTATCAGAACGAAAAACTGTCGAACATGAACTTGAAAAACGCAAGTTGACGGACTCTTTAACCGATGTGTCGAATCGCTTTGCTTTTTTAAAGCGCTTAGAGGCGTTGTTAGAAACGTCGACAACATTAGAAAATATGTATCACGCTGTATATTTTATCGACTTAGACCGATTTAAACATTTAAATGAAACATTAGGTCATTCAAACGGCGACATATTACTAACAGAAATTGCGAAGCGTCTACGTACATGTTTACGTAATAAAGATATTGTGGCACGCTACGGGGCAGATGAGTTTATACTTGCGATTACCAATTTACAAAACCTTGACGATGCGACTTTTTTTGCACAAAAAATGACGGAATTAATTGAAGAACCAATTTATATTCAAGATCATGAAATTTTTGTCACAGCGAACATTGGCATTAGCTTATATCCGAGCCAAGGTGTAACAGCCGAGGACTTAGTGCATCGCGCAGAAAAGGCGATGGACTTTGCAAAACGACAAACAACCGAAAAAATCATGCTTTATTTTGATGAGTTAAATATTGATAGTTCACGTGTGCTATTATTAGATGCTGAAATTCGCAAAGCGATAGAACAAAAAGCATTTGATGTGTACTATCAGCCGAAAGTCGACACAAAAACGGAGGAAACTCTCGGTTTTGAAGCACTTGCGCGGTGGAACAATGAAGTATTAGGTTTTGTGTCGCCAGGAGAATTTATTCCGTATGCCGAGGAAACAGGCTTAATTGTACCGATTAGCGAAGTGATTTTAGAAAAGGTATTTGAAGACTCAAAGCGATTAGCGGAATTAGGTTTACCACGTCTACCAATTGCTGTGAATATTTCAAGTTTGCATTTCCAACATCCGAACTTTTTAGAGTCGATAAAAGGGATGTTAGGCCGTGCACAAACAGATGCGTCATTTTTTGAAATTGAAGTGACGGAACGTACCGTTATGAACAATGCGAATGAAACGGTCGAAAAATTTAATGAATTGCGTGAGCTGGGCTTTACATTATCGATTGACGATTTTGGGACAGGATATTCGTCACTAAGCTATTTAGTGCGTTTCCCGTTAGATACTTTAAAAATTGACCGTAGCTTTATTCAGCAAATTTGTCACCAACAAGAAAAACAGGCAGTAGTAGATGCCATTATTCATATGTCACATCGTTTAAATATGCGTGTCGTTGCAGAAGGTGTTGAGCAACAAGACCAAGTGCAATTGCTACGCACATTAGATTGTGATGAAATACAAGGGTTTTATTATAGTAAACCATTACCATTTGACGAAGCGGTGCGCTTTATGCAGACATCACTTCAGAACAAATAGACACCTAGAAATGATATGAGAGAGGAATTACGTATGGGTAAATTTCAATTAGTAGCAACATCAGCAATGGGCTTAGAAGCAATTGTTGCGGATGAAGTAAGAGCATTAGGATACGAAACACGTGTCGACAACGGCAAAGTGTATTTTGAGGGAGACGAGCTAGCAATTGCACGTACAAATCTTTGGTTACGTGTAGCAGACCGTGTCAAAATCGTTGTAGGGACATTCCCCGCAAAAACATTCGAACAATTATTCCAAGGTGTAAAAGCATTACCTTGGGAAAAATATTTACCAGTGGATGCTAACTTCCCAGTATCAGGCAAATCGGTAAAATCGACATTATTCAGTGTACCAGACTGTCAAGCTATCACAAAAAAGGCGATTGTTGAGCGCATGAAGTTAGCGTATAAACGTCTAGGCTTTTTAGATGAATCAGGTGCAAAATATAAAATTGAAATTTCAATTTTAAAAGATGTAGCAACCGTTACAATCGATACATCGGGCGCTGGCTTACACAAACGCGGCTACCGTCAAACACAAGGGGATGCACCGCTAAAAGAAACATTAGCAGCGGCACTTGTATATATTTCAAAATGGAATCCAAACCGTCCATTTTATGATCCATTCTGTGGTTCAGGCACAATCGCACTAGAAGCGGCAATGATTGGACAAAATATTGCACCAGGATACAACCGTGACTTTATTTCAGAAGACTGGCCTTGGATGAAAAAAGACGTGTGGGATAAAGCACGTAACGAAGCAGATGAATTAGCCAACTACGACCAAGAACTGAACATTATCGGTTCAGATATTGACCATAAAATGGTTGCTATCGCACAAGAAAATGCTGAAGAAGCAGGCTTTGGCGATATGATTACATTTAAGCAAATGACAGCACCAGACTTCACGACATTAGAGACAGATGGTGTAATGATTGGTAACCCTCCGTACGGTGAACGTATCGGTGATATTGAAGTGGTGGAAGGTGTTATTCGTAAGCTAGGCGATAAAATGTATAACTACCCAACATGGTCAGTGTACATGTTATCATCAATGGAAAACTTTGAAGAATTATACGGGAAGCGCGCAACGAAAAAACGTAAATTATTCAACGGCTTTATTCAAACAGAGTATTATCAATTCTGGGGACAAAAATCAAAACGTCAACCGAAATAAATAAACATTAAAAGCTGGCTGCTAAAGGGAATTTAGTAGCACAGCTTTTTTCACCGAGTGCTAGGCAAAATAGTATTCAATGATGATACTTTCATAGTATAATGAGTGTTGCAACTTTGAATAGAAATTCAAGAATTGATTGTATATAAATGACGGCGGAAGGGGCTAGACTCCTTCCGTTCTTATGTTCGTACGTGTTGGTGCGTCGAAATATGTGCTAGAGGGGGAACTTGTGATATGAGACAATCACTACCATTTGAGTTAACGAAAGACCGTTCATTCTTTGAAAGCTTAGGCGATTGGATGGGCGATGTGCTATATGATGAATTACCGGAGAAAGGCTTTGAGTGTCGAGACGAGCAAATTTTTATGGCTTATCAAATTGAGCAAGCGTTAAAGGAGAAAAATGTTTTATTTGCGGAAGCCGGTGTTGGAACAGGAAAAACGATTGCGTATTTATTACCTGCGATTTCCTATGCACGTTATACAGGGCGTCCGGCATTAATTGCGTGTGCAGATGAAACATTAATTGACCAGCTTGTCAAAGAAGGTGGCGATGTACACAAACTACGCGACCATTTAGGTTTAACGATTGATGTGCGCTTAGCGAAGTCACGCGACCAATATTTATGCTTAAAACGCTTTGAGTATGCGGAGCGTGAGCACGAAGCAGCACAATTGCAAGAGCGTAAAGAAACAGTTGTTGACGAAAAGCCTGCTTCAACAGCAAGTTTAATTGATTCGTTATTCGCACAATCAAAAGAGTCATCAAAAGAACGTAATTTAATGGATTTATTAAATTCAGATGCAGTGAAAAACATTGATTGGGACGATGAGGAAGACGTACATTGGATTGATGAAATCGCGATGAACATTCCGGAAGATGTCTTTACACAAGCACCGCTAAAAGATGCAGCACCGTACGGAGAGCGTAGTGATTTCCCATCTGTCAGCGATGAAAACTGGGCAAAAGTGAACTATAACGAAGTAATGCAGTGTGCGGTTTGTGATTTACGTAATCGTTGTGGACAAACATTACACCGCGCGCATTACCGTAAAGCAACGGATTTAATTATTTGTTCACAAGATTTCTTAATGGAACATTTAGCGACGAAAGAGTCACGTGAGCGCGAAGGACAAATGCCATTATTACCAGAAGTATCAATGATGGTACTTGATGAAGGGCATTTATTAGAATACGCAGCACAAAAAGCGATGACTTATAAAATTCAAGGGGACACAATTGTACAAATGCTAGAGCGTTTAATGGTGGACGGTGTTCGTGAGCGTACATTATATGCGATGGAAATGTTACAAGATGACCATGAATTATTCTTTGACCAATTAATGGATGATGTGGAACAATCTGATAATGAGCGTAAACGCATTCAGAAATCAAAACGTTTGTTACAAATTGGGAAAAAGCTTGTAGCCGATGTTGAGAAGTTATTAGAGGAATTTGTATTTGAATCTGAGCTATATATGATTCCAGAATATGAGCTGAACATGGCAGAGGAATTCCTTGAAAACTACCAAGCGGCATTAAATATCTTTATTTCAAAAGCAGATGCAGTCGATTGGTTAGAACAAACGGACGGTCGTAATACACTCGTAATTATGCCGCGTTTAATTACAGAAGTGTTAGAAGAGAAGTTATTCTCGAAAAAGACACCGATTGTCTTCTCATCAGCAACGCTATCTGTGAATAAAGACTTCTCGTATATTGCCTATAGCTTAGGTGTGAAGAAGCATCAAAACTTCTCGGTACCATCACCGTTTGATTATGAAGAAGTGATGAAAATTCACGTAAAAGATGTCGCGCAAGCAGACAAAGTAGCAGCTGCCCGCGCAGTCGTGGCACAAGGGGAGCAAACGTTAATGCTCTTTAAATCGAAGCAGTCGATGCTTGCCTATAAAGAGGCGCTATCAGCAGATGAATTACTTGACTATGTATTTGAAGGTGACCGTGAGTTATCAGCAATTGTACGCGACTTCCAACAAGGTGCTGTACAAGTGCTATGCTCATACCACTTATGGGAAGGTTTAGACCTACCAGAAGAAGCATTAACACGCGTTGTTATTTTTGATTTACCATTCCCACCACATGATCCGTTATTTGATGCGAAGCGTGCTTTTGCAGAAGATGTGTTTGATGAAGTGGAATTGCCATTTATGCAGTTGCGTTTACAGCAAGGGATGGGTCGTTTAATTCGTACATCGAATGACCACGGAGAAATTACAATTTTATGTAATGAACAAGAGCAAGCCGTAAAAGAGCACTTCTTAACGATTTTACCAGTTGCCCCACAAGCATAATAATGAAGCCTACCAATTTATTGGTAGGTTTTTTCTGTTTTAATAAAGGAATTTCTGTTTTATGTCACGAATAAGCTAAAGGAGGTTAAAATTCCGATAAAGGGGTGTTGAGAATGAACTTTGCAAATAAAGCAATTCTTGTGACAGGTGGTAGCTCAGGGCTAGGGGAAGCAACGACTCGAATGATTGCATCAAACGGTGGTGTGCCCATTATTTTAGATGTACAACAAGAGCGTGGACAAGCATTAGCTGAGGAGTTAAATTGCGCGTTTTATGAGACTGATGTAACCGATGAAAGAGCCGTGCAGCTAGCGATTGATAATGCATCTGAGCGTTACGGTGGCATTTATGGTGTTGTCAATTGCGCTGGTATTGGCGATGCGGCAAAAACCGTCAGCTCACGCGGGGCTTTTCCACTCGCAACATTCCAAAAGGTGATTCATGTTAATTTAATTGGTACATTCAACATCATTCGTTTAGCAGCTGAAAAGATGGCACAAAATGAGCCGACTGCTGGTGGAGAACGCGGTGTTATTGTAAATACCGCTTCTGTTGCGGCATTCGATGGGCAAATTGGACAAGCTGCTTATTCCGCTTCAAAAGGAGGCATTGTTGGTATGACATTGCCGATTGCACGTGATTTAGCCAGCTATGGCATTCGTGTAATGACCATTGCCCCAGGTACATTTGAAACGCCATTATTAGCGAGCTTACCGGAAGAGACGAAAGCGTCATTAGGGAAGCAAGTGCCATTCCCGTCGCGTTTAGGGCAACCATTTGAATATGCACAACTTGTACAAGCGATTTTTGAAAATGAAATGTTAAATGGGGAAACGATTCGCTTAGATGGCGCCATTCGTATGGCACCGCGTTGAGGCATGCAGTGAAATGAACTATAGCGAATTGCCGATGCAACAACGAGGTGACGTAGTCATTAAATCGTCGGGAGATACGCCACAATATACGACGGTTGGTGTCGCGCGTCATGCACATACAGAACAACTGTTACGTGCGGTCAAGAAATGACTTCCTCTAAGAAAACGAGGCTAGGACAAAAAGAAATATCCTTCAGCAAAGACAACTGCTGAAGGATATTTTTCTGCTTTAGGTGCTACTCCACATAGCGGACGCGTTTCGCAGGCATGGCTTGAGGCAAACACGATGTTTGTCACATCTGCCCTACCACACGACGTGGCGTTCTTGGCAGATGTTCCTCTTAGTAGTCTCAAGCGCATGCTCCTGTGGTACCTCGTCGCAGAAAAACATTGCTTTTCCTGCTGAAGTCGCCGCTTGTGTCGGAACGCACCAGCACATTTTTATCATCTCAATACACTCATTTTCATCAGAAATAGAGTTCTGTCCCAGCCACGTTTATTCTTATAAACTTTCGCCGAAGTCTTCGCGGAATTTTTTCGCTAATTGTGTTGGCCAATCTGTTAATGCATCGAGTTTCCCGAAGAAGAAGCGTAACACTTTTGGCTCTTCGACAAATTTCATACCACCGATGAGTTCGCGATTATCATATAGCCAAGCAATGCGGTCTACAACATAATTAATTTGTGAAAGTGTGAAGACACGACGCGGCATTGCCATACGCACAAGTTCCATATGTGCTAACGTTTCAACACCATTTTCATCACGTTGTTCCGACATTGTACCGCGCTCCATACCACGTGCGCCACTTGCGATATAAATTGCGGCAGCAAGTGCGCCTGCTGTATATTGCTCTTGTGGGATATGTGATAAGAAACGAGTGGCGTCAATATGACAGCCTAAACCGCCAGCCGGAGTCACAACTGGCACACCACGTTTTTGTAATTCATCCGACATATACTGAATAAATTGAGGACCTTGTGCAATATATTCTTCATCCATCGTTTCATCTAAGCCGACTGTAATAGCTTCCATTTCACGTACAGACATACCACCGTATGTTAAGAAACCTTCATATAACGTAATAAACTCACGCATACGTAAGTAATCTTCTTCACTATTTGTGGCAATACCGCCTCCACGAGCGAAGCCAAGCTTACGTGCTGAGAAGTATAAAATATCCGATAAATCGGCAAGTTCGCGTGTAATATCACGAATTGACGCATCTTTGTAAGCATCTTCACGTGTTTTAATGAAGTATAAATTGTCAGCAAGTAAACTAATATCATACACAAGCTTTAAATTGTATTGGTCGCATACTTTGCGCACAGCCTTCATATTTTCAACAGAGTGTGGTTGTCCACCGATCAAGTTTGTACCTGATTCTACGCGCACGAATGCAATATTGTCAGCGCCTTTTTCTTCAATAATTGCGACTAATTTATCGATGTCTACATTACCTTTAAATAAGTCTTCCGATGTTAAGTTTAATGCCTCATCTTTGAATACTTCTTCTACTGTACCGCCGTTTACGGTAATATGCGCTTTTGATGTTGTAAAGTGATAGTTCATCGGCACGACTTTCCCTGGTGTTACGTATACTTGACCCAAAATATTTTCACATGCACGACCTTGATGCGCAGGTAAGAAATACTTTTTCCCGAAAATTTCTTCGATTTTTTGTTCAAGCTTTGTAAACGTAGCTGAGCCTGCATAACTATCGTCTGCTTCAAGCATCGCTGCTTGTTGGCGGTCACTCATTGCGTTAACACCACTATCTGTTAACATATCCATGAAAACGTCTACATTTTTTAGAAGGAATGTATTATAACCGGCTTCTTTCATCGCTTCGACGCGACGCTCTACAGGTGGTAAATTTAATTTTTGTACGATACGTACTTTGTGCATTTCCAGTGGAATTTGTTGTCCTGAATAAAATGATACTGTCATATTATGCTCCTTTTCGCGTTGACGCATTGGTGTAATAAATGTATTGTACTAAAATAATCTTCATATTTGTCGGAAAATTCAGTTGTTTTAATAATATAAAAAATGAAGGGTGAAAATTCTTAATGCGCTAAAAGTTTCACATCTTTTCGTGCTACTATAGGGATGAGGTGATAAATATGGAACAAACATTTATTCAGTACATGAAGAAGATTCAACATTACAATGAAGCATTAAGCGTATTATATTGGGATATGCGTACAGGTGCGCCGAAAAAAGGATTAGAACAGCGTGCCAATGTAATCGGAACATTATCTGCGCAAGTATTCGAATTACAAACAGCAGATGAGCTTGGCAATATGCTGACAACACTTGAGGCGCAAAAAGAGACATTGCCATATATCACAAAGCGTTTAGTTGAGGAAGTACGCGAGGCCTACGATTTAAATAAACGTATTCCGGTGGCGGAGTTTGAGCAATTTACAATTGAAAAAGCACATTCAGAAGCGGCATGGGAACAAGCAAAGGAAGCGGCAGATTTCGCGATTTTCTTACCACATTTAGAAAAAATGATTGCGTGGAAAAAGAAATTTATCGGCTATTGGGGCGAGAAAAATGGTTCACCGTACAATACATTACTGGACCAATTTGAGCCAGGCATGACAACGGCTATTTTAGATGATGTATTCGGAAAAGTACGTGCAGTTGTTGCCCCACTTGTACAGCAAATTGTCGCAAATGGCAAGCAACCAAATACAGATATGTTGTTTAAACACTTCCCAAAAGATGGGCAACGTGAAGCATCATTAGAATTACTACGCCGCCTACAATACGATTTTGATGCCGGTCGATTAGATGAGACGGTACATCCGTTTATGATTGAACTAAATCGCAATGATATTCGTGTGACAACGAAGTATGATGAGTATGATTTCCGCTCAGCGTTATTTGGTGTGATTCACGAATGTGGACATGCGATTTATGAACAAAATATTGATGAAAGCTTAACGGGTTTACCGCTGTGTACGGGCACATCAATGGGTATTCATGAGTCACAGTCATTGTTTTACGAAAACTTTATTGGACGTAATGAACAGTTTTGGGCATATAATTTCCCCTTATTACAACAATATTCACTGCAGCAGTTCGGTGATGTTGCGGTTGATGATTTCTTAAAGGCAATTAATTTTGCGAAGCCGTCACTTATTCGCATTGAAGCAGATGAGCTGACATATGTGCTACATATTATGGTGCGTTATGAGCTAGAGCGTGATTTATTTAACGGTTCACTACAAGCAAAAGATTTACCACAGCGCTGGAATGATTTATATGAAGAATATTTAGGGGTACGCCCACAAAATGATGCAGAAGGTGTACTACAAGATATGCACTGGTCAGACGGTAGCTTCGGGTACTTCCCATCCTATGCGCTTGGCTATATGTATGCAGCACAGTGGAAGCATGCGATGGATAAGGACATTCCGAACTTTGATGAGTTGTGCGCAACAGGTGACTTAGCGCCAATTCGTGAATGGTTAACTGAAAAAGTACATCGTCACGGCGCGCTGAAAAAGCCATTTGAATTATTACAAGAAGGTACTGGTGAAGGACTAAACCCAACGTATTTAACGGCTTATTTACAGGAGAAATATACACGTCTATATGCGTTGTAAATCATTTTCAGCAATTGTGACAAGTGATATACATGGGGAATTGCGTCGCTTCGAAACGATAGCGGCGCATATTCGCCAACAAAAACCAGCACTTCTACTTGATAATGGCGATTTACTGCAAGGTAGTTTTGAGCATATGTATGATACAGCGCATGAATGTGATAGCCAAGTGATTGCGCTTGCCAATGAACTTGGCTATGATGCGATGATATTTGGAAATCATGAATTTAATGAAACACCGCAGCGTTTGCATCAGCTACGCAAACAAGCAACATTCCCGTGGATTAGCTGTAATATTGGTGACTTTGCGCAACCGTATATTGTGAAGATGATTGAGGATGTAAAAGTAGTCGTGATCGGTGTTACTACACATTTTACACCGCATTGGGATGAGCATGGCTATACGAAAGGTCTAAACTTTCAACAGGCATACGAAGCACTTGCTGCACAATTGCCACGTATTCGCCAGCAGGAGGAAGCGGACATTGTCATTGTGAGCTATCATGGTGGTTTTGCGCAAGACCCAAACGGCACGTGGATATTTGATGAAGGTACAGGTGAAAATGAAGCTGAAAAGATGTTGTATTTGCCAGGTATTGACCTGCTCATTACAGGACATCAGCATATGCAGTTTGTCGGCAAAAAAAATGGTGTTTCGTACATACAGCCTGGTTCACACGGGACAGCGTTTGCATCTGTAACATTTACATATGAACACGGCACTTGGCAAGTTGCTGCACAAATTGTGCCGGTAGTGGAAGAAGCGCCGCGAAAACCACAAGTGGAAACTTGGCTAGCGGAAACAATCGGAAAGGCCCCAGCTAGATTAACATATAACGATTTACAACAAACGATGATACAAGGGCATCCATACATTGATTGGTTTCATCAATTTCAGCGACATATAACCGGCGCAGATATTTCTGTAACAGAACTGTTTTTTCAAGAGCAAGGTGGATTACCACAGCACGTGACGCGTGAACATATACGACGCTGCTATCCGCGCGACAATGTACTCGTGACGCTAGAGATGACGGGTGCGCAAATTTGTGCAGCACTTGAACAAAGTGCGGCCGTATTCGCAACATATGAGGACGGAACACTTGATTATGCGGTCAATGTGTATCCAAATACATTGCAGCCATATCAATTTGACTTTATTGGTGGCGTGACATTTACATGTCAATGGCAACAGCCGGTCGGACAGCGTATTACGGATGTACAAGTTGGTGCGCATGCCATGCAAATGGATGCGGTATACACAGTGGCAGTGAATAGTTTTCGGGCAATGGGGCATCCGCCGTTTACGATGTACCAACAAGCGAACGAAATCAAACGCACTGTAGAAACAATTCCACAGCTATTAGAACGTTATATTCGAAAAAGTGTGTAGCCATTTCTGGTTACACATTTTTTGTGCCGCGATTTTGTAAGCAACTAGCTTTATACATGCATTTTTCTGTCATATTCCCGTAAGCTTATTTATTTCATCGATATAAAAATGTTGTTCGAAGGAAACTTTTTGTGTATGATGAGCATATAAACATACATACGTAAGTAGAGGTGAGGAATAATGGATAGTATCATGAGTTTTTTTAGCACGAACGTAACTGACGATGTATTGTTAGCGCTAGGCTTAACATTGTTTGCAGGTCTTGCAACCGGCATCGGGAGTTTAATTGCGTTCTTTACGCAAAGTACAAATAAAAAGTTTTTATCAATTGCACTTGGGTTTTCAGCAGGTGTCATGATTTATGTATCATTAGTCGAGATTTTTGTGAAAGCGAAAGATGCATTAACAGCGGCACATGGTGATACAAAAGGTTATTGGTTAACACTTGTTGGCTTTTTCGGAGGGATGTTAGTCATTGCGTTAATTGACCGCTTCATTCCAAAAGCGAGCAACCCTCATGAGGTGAAAACGGTTGAAGATGTGCAATATGCACAAGAGCATGCTGAAGCGGAGCGCTTAATGCGTATGGGGTTATTTACAGCGTTAGCCATTGCGATTCATAACTTCCCAGAAGGTATTGCTACATTTATGTCAGTGATTCAAGACCCAAGTGTCGGTGTAGCGGTTGCCATTGCTGTAGCGATTCATAATATTCCAGAAGGTATTGCCGTAGCGATTCCGATTTTTTATGCAACTGGTAAAAAGATGAAAGCATTTAAATGGTCATTTGCTTCAGGTTTATCAGAACCACTTGGTGCATTAATTGCTTTCTTAATTTTAATGCCATTTTTAACCGACACGATGTTTGGCATTGTATTTGCTGGTGTCGCCGGAATTATGGTGTTTATTTCAATCGATGAATTATTACCAGCTGCCAAAAAATATGATGAAGCGCATTCTTCTGTGTATGGTTTAGTTGCAGGAATGGCCGTTATGGCAGTCAGTCTAGTGTTATTAGCGTAAAAGGGGTGTACACATGATTTATTACGAAATTATATGTCGTTATTGTAGACAGCCGTTTAAACTTGAAGAAGGCACAACAAAATATATGCGTTATAAGCAACGACGCCACGAAAAATTTTCATGTGATGATTGCGACCGACGTATTGAAGATGATTCACGAAAATATTTATTTGACCGTGAATAAATATTTTCATAAAAAGTGGTGGTATAGCACCAAAAGTACAAAAATATCCTTCAGCAGTTGTCGTTGCTGAAGGATATTTCTTTTTGTATTCAATTTAAAGCAGGATTTTATCCCCGCCTAGATAGACCTTGGCTTAAGATTCATCATCAATCGTTAAAAGTACAACTAATTTGTCGCCTGTTTCTAGTGACATTGTTAATTGGAATGCTTGTTGGAAACCATATAACTTTGTATGGCCTACCATTACAGTTGGTGGCGTAATATCTAAGTCGAGCTGTTCTTGTCCAACATTTGTACATAAATTACCAGCAATCATATTACCAAGTTCACCAGTAAATGATTCAAGCATTTCGCCTTCGAGTGGCATACCAAACATCGAATGCCCAATTGTTGAAAATGTTGTTGGGATAGAGTCTAAAATAATACGTCCTTTTAAGTCGCCAACAATGCCGATAAGTACACCCATTTCTTGTTGCTCATACGGCTCAGCGGTAAGAGAAGGACTGCTTACTGTAAGAGGGAGAGGAATAATGGTTTTAATCGCTTGAATTGTGCCATTTAAAATAGTTTGGATATGTTTTGTGGTACTCATAATAGGTCACCCATTTCTCATAGAATTTGTTCATTTATGTGAGGAAAGATTGATGTGTCGAAGGTTATTTGGCGATTGTTCGTTAAACAACAGCATCTGTATACCATCATACCATGTCTTAATGCTCATTTAAATGATTTCGATTATATGCGTAAAAAATACTATTTGGCATGTTTTTGTTAGTCGCTTTTCGAAAAAATTGAAAAACGTACAATTGACGATTCCTCTATTCTAAAAACATGTTAGAATATAAGGCATACTATATAAACTAGAAGGGGATTTATAGAATAAAATGAGCGAATTCGAGCAAAATTTAGAGCAGCTATTAAAACAAGCTGCTGTCCAATCACTTTTGTATAAAAACAATCAAGACGATGAGCGCCATGCAAAAACGGCATTGTTTGCGCGCAAATTGTTACAGCGTGAGTATGTTATCGGCTTTGCAGGTCACTTCTCAGCTGGTAAATCAAGTATGATTAATGCATTATCTGGAGAAGATTTACTAGCAGCAAGTCCAATTCCGACAAGTGCCAATATTGTAAAGGTGCACAAGGCAGATGAAGATTATGCGATTGTGTATATGCATAATGACAAACCCGTCAAATTCGAAGCAGGCTATGAGTATAAAACGGTAAAAGAACTAAGTAAAAACGGCGACTTAGTACAAATGATTGAAATTGGTCATGCTGGTTCGAATTTACCAGATGGTGTAACGGTAATGGATACGCCAGGTGTTGACTCAACAGACGATGCACACGCGATGTCAACAGAATCAGCGCTGCATATTGCGGATATTGTGTTCTACACGATGGATTATAACCATGTACAGTCTGAGTTAAACTTCCAATTTACGAAGCAGCTGATGAAATACAACCCAAATGTGTATTTAATCGTGAACCAAATTGATAAGCATAAAGACAATGAGCTGTCATTTGAAGACTTTAAACAATCCGTACACCAATCATTTGCGGCATGGGGTGTTGAACCGAAAGCGATTTTCTTCACATCATTAAAGCAAAAAGATCATCCGCATAACGATTTTGAAACAGTGAAAAAAATCGTAATGGACAGTATGGACGATTGGCAAGGCGAGCTTGTGAAAACAGCAGCTAATACATTAACGAAATTACAAGATGAGCATACGGCGTATTTAACAGCAGAAAAAGAGCAAATCATCATGGATTCAACAGATGTCGTATTTGAAGATGATTGGAAGCACCGTGACGATTTATTAGGGCAGTATCACAAATTAACACAGCAAAAAGATTTATTAAATGTAGACGAGTGGATTGAACGTTTTGAGGATGCGCGCAAAGAATTGTTAGCGGATACAAAATCAGTTATTATTCCAGCACATTTCCGTGATTTACTCCGTGATTATTTAGAAAGTAAGCAACCCGACTTTAAAGTGGGGGGCTTCTTAGGAAATTTATTTGGTGGTAAAGGCAAGAAAGAGGAAGAAATTGCACGTCGTGGGGCAGAGGTTGAAAAATCATACCAGCACGTAACGTCACAGCAAGTGACAGGTCATTTAAAAGGGCTAATGAAGCAAGCATTGCGTGATGTTGGCGCATTAACAGAGGAACGCTCAGCGCAAATTGATGCAATTGCCTATGTGCCGACATTATCATTAATTGATGCACAAATTCAGCCAGGTACGGGAATTGCAGGCGATGCGTTACTAAACTTTGCGAACCGTGTAGCTGAAGCGACGAACCGTTTCTATATCGAACAAAGTGATGTGTGGAAAAAGGAAATGGCAGCAGAGCTTCAAAATATGGCAACAGAAGTATCTGGACCAGTGAAAAAGAAAATTGAAGCGATGCAAGAAAAAATTGATGCGATTCAAGGCGTTGTCGATGTTGAAAACCGTTTGGCAGCTTCGGCATTAATGATGCACCAAGTGAGCAATGAAAACCGCGCAGAATCGAAATTAATTTTAGAGCGTTGGGAACGTGAATATGCACGTGCATTAGCAGAAATTCGTCTATTTGATGAGTCGATGTTGAAGCCAAAAGAGCAGCAAGAAGTGTTAGAAGAACAAGTAGAACGTGCACCAATTGCGACACTTGCTGTCGATGAAGTCGTATCACGTGCGATGCATACAGCAAACTTAGTAAAAGATGTTCACGGCTTTACAGAGGTAGCGGAGTACTTAACGAAAAAGGTGGAGCGTTTAGAAAAGCGTGACTTCACAATTGCGTTATTCGGTGCATTCTCAGCAGGGAAATCATCATTCTCAAACGCGTTAATGGGCTCAAAAGTATTACCGGTATCACCAAACCCAACAACAGCTGCGATTAATAAAATTCGTCCGGTATCACCAGACTGTCCACATGAAACAGCCGACGTTGTATTAAAGACGAAGGAAGATATGTTAGCGGATATTCAAGCATCGTATGCGGCAATTGGCTTAACGATTTCTTCATTAGAAGAAGCTTATAGTCGTGCACAAGAAGGATTAGCTGTTAAATTAACAGACGAGCGATTAAACGTGCATAAATCATTTATTCGTGCATATGAGCAAGGGTATAACGAGTTTATGCCAAAGCTTGGCACAACGATTCGTGCTAATCGTGAAGACTTTGAAAAATTCGTCGCACAAGAAAATCGTTCATGCTTCGTTGATAATATCGACTTCTACTATGATTCACCAATTACACGTATGGGCGTAACATTAGTAGACACACCAGGAGCAGACTCGATTAACGCGCGTCATACAGGTGTAGCATTTGATTATATTCGTAATGCGGATGCGATTTTATTCATTACGTATTACAACCACGCATTCGCAAAGGCGGACCGTGAATTCTTAATTCAATTAGGGCGTGTAAAAGATGCGTTCGAACTAGATAAAATGTTCTTTATTGTAAATGCGATTGATTTAGCGTCAAATGAAGCGGAAGCAGAAGACGTAAAAGGATACGTACGTACAGAATTACAACGCTTCGGTATTCGTTTCCCACGTTTATACGGAGTATCAAGTTTACAAGCGTTGAATGAAAAAGTAGACAGTGCAGATTACAATTCGGGTATGAAGCCGTTTGAATCGGCATTCCATTCATTCTTAAACGATGAGTTACGTGCGTTGGCAGTACAAGCGTTAGCAGAGGAAGTTGAAAAAACAGAGCAACGTTTATCCGATTTAATCGCACAAACAGAGCACAACTTATCGCGTAAAGAAGAGCGCTTAAAAGAGTTAACACAGTTAGAGCAAGATGTTGAGAAATATTACCGCGTACCGAAAACAGCAATGCTTGAATCGGATACGAAGCAAGAGTTAGATGAGTTACTGTATTACTTACTACAACGTGTGTACTATCGTTACCCAGACTTCTTCCGTGAAAGCTATAACCCAGCAACGTTTGCACATCAGCCGGCACAGCAAGCGCTTGAAGTCGCATTAAAAGAAGTGTTACAAAGTTTAAGCTTTGACTTAGCGCAAGAGTTACGCGTAACGAACTTCCGTTTAGCACAGTACGTACAACGCAGTTTATTAATGCTATATAAAGAAAATGTTCAAAACTTAAAAGAGAAAAACAACTCGTTCTCATTCTTAGGATATGAAGCCGAAGAGCCGTCATTACTGGACTTTACTGGACCATTCCAATCTGAAGTACCGTATGTATCGGTAAAATCACACTTTAAAAATACGAAAGCGTTCTTCGAGAAAAATGAAAAAGAAAACTTACGTGACGCATTAGAGAAATTAACGAAGCCAGACGCTGAGAAATTCTTAAATATGGAAAAAGAGCGCTTATTACAATGGGCATTTGCGTATGTTGCACAAGAAGCGGATCGCCAAGCTAATTACTTAGTCGACCAAGCGAAAGAGCAAATTGCAACGGAGCGTATGTTATTACAAGAGGAAAGTCAGTTACAAAGCTGGAAAGACATTTATACACAATTACAACACGCATAAGGGGCGAGTGATATGAGTGTTTTTGTAGAAGCAACGGAACTAGTAGGGCAAGACGTCATCTTTTTAGATGCACGTTTTGCACTGCAAGATAAGACAGCTGGCAAACGTCAATACGACGAGGCACATATTGACGGTGCGCGTTATATTGATTTAGAGGTGGATTTATCGGATATGGCAAGCACGCGTGGTCGTCATCCGATGCCGTCACATGCGCAATTACAACAAGTATTTGAGCGTTTAGGCTTACAGCTAGACGATGCCATCGCGATTTATGACCAAGGCGGTGCACCGTTTGCAAGCCGTGCGTATTATATGCTAGCGTATGCAGGGTTTTCGAATGTACGTATTGTAAACGGTGGTTTTGATGCGTTAGTTGCAGCAGGGTTTACGGTGAATGCACACACTGTTCATGTGACAGCGACAACGATTACACCTAATTGGCAGTCTGCAATATATGCGTCGCGTGACGATGTAAAAGCGATTGTTGATGGTCAGCACAACGCGGTTTTACTGGATGCGCGTGAAGCGGCACGTTATCGCGGGGAAGTTGAGCCACTGGATAAAGTAGCAGGGCATATTCCAACAGCACGCAATTATTGTTGGGAGCAAGCAAAGGATGGCTCGTTCCTACGTGTAACAGATACGCTTACGCAAACGGTCGCACGTGACGAAGAGATTGTTATATATTGTGGCAGTGGGGTTACCGCATCACCGGTGTATACATTGTTAAAAGAAGCGGGCTATGAACATGTAAAAGTATATGTTGGCAGTTTCAGTGACTGGATTGAAGCATACGACGTAGCGAAAAAATAAACAAAAAGCACATGCGGAAAATGCATGTGCTTTTTGTTTATTTTCATATGAAAAGCGGTGAATATATTACGATACATGCAACGCTTTATGTGTACTAATACGTGCGAACACAATCGCCGCACCTGTTAATAATAAGCTATACCACAAAAGAGATAGTGTACCTTGCGCAATACTTGAAACGACTAAAATCAACGCTGCGACAGCCATTAAAAGAATAGCGATATAAAACAATTTCATGTTTAAACCTCACCTTTTAGACGGAATGATTTTATTGTAAAAGAAAATAAGTAGCGTTTCAATGATTATGCTTGTTGTGGCTCAGTCAGTGGCTTTACAAAGACGCTGCTAATTAAAAGGATACTCAGTAAAATCGTGCTCGTAAACAACAGCATTTGTGACAAGCCAGTATAAATAGCGATACCAATCATCGTCCAAGCACAAACGAGTGGAAATAATCGGTCGTCAAAGCGAAAACGAATGGTCACGCTAATAAGAGCGGCAACGACTAAAAATACAAATGTCCACACGTTTTGAGACAGAAACGCAGACCAATCATAATAAACGACTAAAAAATTTAAATAGAAAAAGCTTAACATGCCAATCCAGCTCACGTATAACGAAAACGTTACTTTCGCTAATGAGGAGACGCGCTTCCGATGAGATACCCCGTACAGTTTTACAAGGAAGAACAGCAATAAACTAACGCATACAGTAGACGTCATATACAGTTCCATTTGCCAACAAACGACGAGTAGGAAGTGGAGAAAGCTACTAGCAAAAAACGACCAAATAAAGGAGCGAGGAAAATATAGATTTAAATGGAATGAGCGAATTAGCCATGAAAGTAAAAGCGCAAATAATGCAATCCATAAATAACTTACATATGTAGCAGGCAAAAACGTTTGCCCGGCATAAGATGGTTCTTTGAAATGATAAAGTGGAAAGAAAAGTGTAGCACTTGCGAGTAACAAGAAACTACACGCCAATAAAATACGTTGAATGACCATGCGCATGCCCCCTTTATTTAAAATGTTGTCGGTAAATACTCATGTGTGTAGGATTGATGTTGGCGAAGCCAAACGCGAATAATTTGTCGATGTGTCAGTAGTTGTCGCTTCCTTGTTTTGCGTGCATGTGCTTTTTGCAAGCTTTGTAATAATAGACGAGCTTGTGGCGCGCAAGTTTCAGGTTGTACTAAAATCGTTAGCGAGCGGTCAATATAACCGATTTGTTGTAATTTCGGCAATAATGACGCAAAAGATTGTGACATTTTATATTGTGCATCATCGGCATCTAATTCAAGGCAGCGATAAAACACGTCTTCAATATCGCGCTCTAATTGTTCAATTGTAATTGTCATAAAAAAACACCTCTTCTATACACAGTATAAAATAAAGGAAATCGATATTGCGACTAACTTGCTTCATATTCAAATAGTCGTTCTCACGGTATAATAAAAAGAAAAGGAGGGGGCGTATGGCGGAAAAACAAATTTTATTATCGCGATTGCTTGAAGTAGTAGAGAGCGAACAAATGATACGTACAGTTGTTTTACAGCAAGAAGAAGTGATTGATGAAACAATGGCTACACATGCTTTTTACGTATTGCTTGTTGTAAATGAAACGTTTCAAGCACAAATTTTTTTCGAGCGTTTACAACGTGTCCTCATGCCAAATATGATGCTTTTTCCACCAGCAAAGCATGAAAGTGCCTATTTATTATTAGCGCAAGACGGGCAACAATTACATGTGAAATCATTAACGGAGCAACAAGCACATCAACTTTTAGAATATGAAGAGTATTTACGTGTGCTGATTGATAAAGACCAGTTTTTAGCGTCTACAACCTCGCCGTGTATTAGTGCGCCAACAAATGAGCAATTTACGATATGCTGCCAACAGTTTTGGCAAGGGCAACAATTCGCACTTACATCTTTACAGCGTCAAGAGCATTTGCCCGCTATTTATTATATTGAACATAAAATACGCAAGCCATTTATGACGATGTTACTATGGTCATTAAGCGCACAGCAATCTTTTTCGTTAACAATGAACCCGACGTATAACGAATTAGAAAGTATTCTGAACGCAGAACAGTACGGGATGTTCGTTGAAACATTTAATTTAGGGACAATAGAATATGTGCAACATAGTTTGCAGACGATGCGTACATTTTTCCAAGAAGCTACGTTTACCGTAAGTCATACGTGTCATCTCGCTTATCCAGCGGATGAACATGCTTTTTATAAAAAATTTCCTCATATTAAATAATAGGAGGTTGTTTTATTTGTTAACCTATTTTATAATTTGGTTAACAAATAAAAGAGGTGTGTGTATGAAAACGAATGTACGACCATTAATTTATGTTTCTTTTTGTGCGGCGATTATTGCTGTATTAGCTCAAATTATAATTCCGTTGCCACTGGTACCAATTACGGGACAAACGTTAGCCATTGGTTTAGTTGTAACGATTTTAGGTAAAAAAATGGGGACACAAGCAGTTGGGTTATACATATTATTAGGTGCAATTGGTTTGCCAGTGTTTACTGCATTTTCAGGCGGCTTAGGTATTATTTTTGGACCTACAGGTGGGTATATTATTGGGTTTTTACCAACAGCATTAGTGATGGGCGTGTATTTTGAACGTTTTGGCTATACATTTACACATGCAGTTGTTGCCAACGTTATCGGCATGTTCGTTACACTAGCATTTGGTGCAGTATGGCTTAAAGTTATTGCAGATTTATCGTGGCAAGCAGCTTTATTATCAGGTGTTGTGCCATTTTTAGTGACGGGCGTATTAAAAGCGGTGATGGCTGCTTCAATCGGTTTAGTTGTGAAGCGTCGTTTACAACAAGCCAATGTATTGCAAGCAGCTTAAAGGAATTAAAGGATTTATTTTGTGTGGAACGGCAGTATTAAAAGAGTAGGAAAGAGATTGGGACAAAAGGAAATATCCTTCAGCAACGACAACGGCTGAAGGATATTTTTTGCTTTGGGTGCTACTCTACATAGCAGACGCGTTTCGTAGGGATGGCTTGAGGCAAACACGATGTTCCACTTAAAAGCGCATGCTCCTACGGTACCTCGTCGCAGACAAACATTGCTATTCCTGCTGAAATCGCCGCTTGTGTCGGGACGCACGCGCAAATTTTGATTATCTCCATACATGTATTTTCATCAGAAGTAGGGTTTTGTCCCAGTCGCTTTTTGCTGTAGATAGATTTTTATCGAATTAAATGAATAGTGGTCGATTGGAATTTATTCGCCGGTGTTTCTTATATATAATATATGGGAAGAAACTAGATAGCCGTGTAGCATATTAAAATAATATCTTGAAAATTCCTATTAAAATCTTTAAGATAAAAAAGTACGCGTTTGGCGTGATAATAAATTTTCTTAACTTTTTTAAATAATTTTTTGAAAAAGTGTTGACCTTATTTGTTAGATGGTATAAGATAGTAAATGTCGCTAAGGTGACTGCAACATGAACCTTGAAAACTGAACAACAAACGTTGATGAAACATAGTCGGTTTAACCGACAAAATTATGACATCTTAAATGATGCCAGCAACATCGAGAACTTCGGTTTGAGATGGAAAATTTGAGCTTAACTCAAATTCTTTTTGGAGAGTTTGATCCT